>CAVXMQ010000022.1:0-311551 GCA_963762995.1 uncultured Acidobacteriota bacterium
GCCGCGGCCTCGCGATCAACCTCGAGGAGCAGGCGCGCCGCCACGTGCGCCGGCACCGCAAGAATCACGGCCGAACAGTCGACCGTGCCGCGCGTCGTTTGCAGCCGCCAGCCGGGCGCCAGGCCAGTGACCTCGCAATTGAGCTGCACCGAGTTGGCCGGCAGCCGTTGCTGGATGGCCTCGACGAGCTGACTCATACCCGACGCCAGGGAACGAAAGGCGCCCTGCGGGTCCACCACCGCGGATCTCCGCAGCCACGACAGCACGCTGCCGCGCCCTTCGACCGACGCCGGCGCGGGGCCAGTTTCCGCAGTGAGAGCGTATCGATATCACCGGCGTGGATGCCGCCGAGCAACGGCTGCGCGAGGCGTTCGGCCGCCTGCGTCCAAACCGGCGGCGGAAGAAGGCCCCGATCGACTCGTCCCGGCTCGCGTCCGCGGACTGAGCGGCTCCAGCGCGACACGCGCGCGGCCCAGCGGCGAGAGCAGCCGAAGCGCAGCAGCCCCGCCGGGTGATCGGAATCCGAAAACCGAAGGGGAGGGGAGTGGGAAGAGGCGCCCGCGGTGAAGCACGTACGCGGTGCGCGGAGTTTGGCCGCGATCAGGTCGGAGGCCAATCCCAACTCGGTGCACAGGGCGAGTCCGGATCGTTTCTGCGCGAGCATCGAGTCGGCGCCCCCCTCGATGAGGTAGCCGTCCACGCGTTCGGTGCAGATGAGACCGCCGAGGCGCGATGACGCTTCGAAGACTGTGAGAGGAACGCCATGGGCTGCGAGTTCGTAGGCCGCCGCGAGACCCGAGATCCCGCCTCCGACGATCGCGATCATTGCGGTGTCGTCGCGCGAGTCTCCTGGTGGACGAAGCGCGCGAGCTCCTGCACGTGCTCGAGCGGGGTCTGCGGCTGGACCCCGTGCCCGAGATTGAAAATGTGTCCCGAACGTCCGCCCGCGCGGCGCAGTACCTCGCGAGCGGCGGCCATCATGCGGTCGGGCGGGCCGAGCAGCATCGCTGGATCCAGGTTGCCCTGCACCGCGCGGTCAGGCACGCGTGCCCATCCCTCGTCGAGCGGCTCGCGCCAGTCGAGTCCGATGACGTCCCCCCGGCCTCCGCGAGATCGCCGAGGATCGCGGTGGCGCCCACTCCAAAGTGGATCATCGGTACGCCCGCGCTTTTCACGCGATCGAAGACCGACTTCGTGTGCGGCTGCGCGAATTCCCGGTAATCGTCACGACCGAGCGCGCCGGCCCAGGAGTCGAAGATCTGCAACGCCTGCGCGCCGGCCTCCACCTGCGCGAGCAGGAACTCCGAAACGGTGGTGGCGAGCCGTTCGCAGAGCCGGTGCCACGCGTCGGGCTGCGAGTACATGAAGGTCTTCGTCTGCAGGTAGTTCGTGGACGGACCGCCTTCGATCGCGTACGCCGCCAGCGTAAACGGCGCGCCGGCAAAGCCGATCAGGGGAACCTTGCCCGCCAACTCCTGGCGAAGCAACCGGATGGTGTCGAACACGTAGGAGAGCTCCTCGCGCGGATCGAAACGACGCAGGCGGTCCACGTCAGCCGTGGTCCGGATTGGGCGTTCGATCGACGGCCCTTCACCTTTCACGAAATCGAAATGAAGCCCGAGAGGCGTGAAGGGCACCAACAGGTCGGAAAAGAGGATCGCCGCGTCGACCTCGATGACGTCCACCGGCTGCATCGTGACGGCCACCGCGAGCTCGGGTTCGCGGCAGATTTCCAGCAATGAATAGCGTTTGCGAAGGGCCCGGTAGTCCGCCATGTATCGGCCGGCCTGACGCATGAACCAGACCGGGGTGGCGTCTACGGGTTCGCGCCGACAGGCGCGCAGGAACCGATCATTCACCTCGTAACCAGGGCCTTGGCGAGCGTGATCAGCTCCTCGAGCCAGAGCGGCTTGAATTTCAGGGAGGCGCCCAGATGTTTGACCTCCTGCTGGATCGTCTCGGGCAGGAAGTAGTCCCCGGTCACGATGGCGACTGGCACGTCCACCAGGTGCGGCCGGGCGCGGACCTGTCTCAGGAATTGGAGACCGTTGGTGATCGGCATCCGCATGTCGAGGATGATGGCGTGCGGGCGGATATTGTCGGCCAGCTCGAGCCCGGCATTGGCATTCAGCGCCGTCGCGACGGTGAAACCCTCGAGCTTCAACATCCGCGCAAACGTGTCGGTCACGGAGCGATCGTCGTCAACGATCAGGATCGTGCGGGTCAGGGAATCAGTCGAGCAGCCTTCAGCCGCGGCAATCACGGCTAGCATTCTGAGGGGGGATTCTAAGGGCGTCAAGCTTTCGTACTTTTTTATGGGGCAAACGCGCTAGAATGCCGGGTTCTCTCATCTATTTGTCTGTGATTGCTTCTCTCCTGCGGGAGGTCCAGTGAGTCCGATCCTCGTCCGGCCGGTGCGCGAGCAGCTCGAGCATGACCGCATCATCCGGCTGCTGCAGGTCCGTCTGAAGCGGCGCCACGAAGTGGCCATCAATATTGGTCCCGATCAAACGGTGCCAGTCAAAATCGGTCCGGTTCAGATCTTTCCGGATCTCGTGCTGACGACGACGGACCGCGGCCGGAGACTGGAGGGAACGGTCGAGGTTGAAACCGCGGAGTCGGTGAATCATCTCGAGGCCATGGCCCAGTGGGCCCACCTCGGCCGGGCGCGCGTCCCGTTTCACTTGTACGTCCCCGCGAGCTGTGTCGAGATCGCGCGCCGCCTGGCGACCGAAAACCACGTTTCTATCGGCGAGCTCTGGAGCTATCACACCATCGGCGATCAGACCCGTTTCACGCTGGTGCAAAAGGCGACACCACCCGAGCCCGCCGCGAAACGTCGAGCCGAGCCGAAGCCGAAAACAGAGGCCAAGCCGAAGCCGGCACCGGTGAAGGCAAAGGCGACCCCGGCGGCCAAGAAACCGGTCAAAGCCGCGGCGGCGAAGAAGCCAGTCAAGAAGACGGTCTCGAAGTCCAGGGGGAAGTAAGCCCTGCCGTACCTGCGCTTCAGCCGCGACAAGCGCGGCTACGAAAACACGTTCGTCGTCCACGCCGACAAGCGGCGCGGCCGGTCCCGATCCCGGATCCTTTATTGGTTCCGCACACCCCCGGGTGTCAAGGTCGGCCGAGCGGCACTCGACGAGGAAGCCATCCGGATGATCGAAGAGCACAATCCGGAGATCGAATTCGACTGGACGCGCATCCTGAAAGGTGGTCCCGAACCGTCGGCCGAACGGCGACAGGAACAGCGGCCGCCGCGGCAAGATCGAATGCCCGCCCCGGCGGTCCCTCGGGAGATACTGGAGACCGAGACTGCGGTCCCCGAGATCGTCGCAACGGAGGGGGCACCGACCGTGATGCCCGATCAGCCGGTCACGCCCGCCGAGGCGCGGCTCGGATCTGAAGGGCTTTCGCGCCTCCGGGGGCGGTACGCGGAGATGCTGGCCCGGATTTCCGAGCGGATCCAGGACCAGGAGCGGCAAACGGAGCTGAAAACCCTCGCCGAGCGTCTAAATCCGGACGCCTGGGTTACCGAGGAGGATGTCCTGACCGGACTGGACGGATACGAAGCGACCTTCGAATCGCTGCGGAGTGTCGTCGGGCACCGGCGGCGCCGGCGGCGGCGCAGGCCTGAATCGGAGTAAGCCTTGTATAATCAACCCATGCACCATTTCTTCTCCCGGCGAATGCTCTGTCTGCTGGTCATGCTGGTGGCACTGGCGGCGTCAGCGCCCTCGGCCGCTCCGCAGGCGCCTCCCGCGCAGCCTCCACAACAAGACCCACAACAGAAGCCCGCCCAGGCCCCCGGCAGGATCACCCTCCGCCTCGACCTCGTCACGACTGACGTGGTCGTGCGCGACAACTCGGGGCTCTTTGCCGCAGACCTGAAGAAGAACGAGTTCGAGGTCTACGAGGACGGCGTCAAGCAGGAGGTCGTGTCGTTCGTCCTCACGCACGGCGGTCGCGTCTTCAACCAGACGCTGCCGGAACCGGCGCGCCAACGCGAAGGCATCATCCTGCCGCCGGCGCGGCCGACCAATGACGCCGCCGGTCGCATCTTCATCATCTTCGTGGACGACCTTCACCTCGACTTCCGCAACACCGGGCGCATCAGGGATCTGTTCAAGAAGATCTCGACGGAACTCGTGCACGAAGGGGACATGTTCTCCATTCTCTCGACCGGCCCCTCGTCGATCGAGATCCAGCCGACCTACGATCGGCGACGGCTCGACGAAGCGCGCAACAAGATCACCGGCGGCGGGCTCAAGCCGGACGAGATCCTCGAGGCGCCGGAAGGGGCAGAAGGTCCGGCGGAGTTGCGCTATCGCGCGCACGTGGCATTCAGCACCGCCTACGACATGTTGAAGTCGCTGGAAGCGGTGCACCACCGGCGCAAGGCGTTCATCTATATCAGCAACGGGTACGACTTCAACCCGTTCGCCGACAGCCGGCAGAAGGCGGTCCAGGAACGCTACCAGCGTCTGAGTCGTGGAGAGGACACGGAGAACAGCGATGTGAATCCGTTCAACATCCCCACGACGAATCGGTTCGCGGAAGCCGACCTGGTCGGGGAACTGGCGGAGCTTACACGCCAGGCCAACCGCTCCAACACCACGATCTACACGATCGATCCGCGCGGCCTGGTGGGCGGTCCCGATCTCGATCAAAAGATCGACATGGCGGAGTGGCAGACCCACGTGTCGTCAACCCAAAGCAGCTTGCGGACGCTCGCGGAACTCACCGGGGGTACCGCGGTCATCAATCAGAACGACTTCGCGAAGGCGCTGAAGAAGATTGACGCGGAGACCAGCGACTACTACGTCCTGGGGTACTACTCCAACAATCCGGATCCGCTGAAGAAACGGCGGCGCATCGAGGTGAAAACGACGCGCCAGGGGCTAAACGTCTTCCATCGGTCGGAGTACCGCCTGCGTCCGAACGACACAAAACCGAAGTAATGCCGGAGGGTTTTTTACCCGGCCGTCATTCCCCGTTTGTTATACTTCCGAACGTCGTGCCGGGCCTCGAGGGCCCGGCCGCTTTCATCGATCTTCAAGCCCAAGTCTCTGAAACACAGTTCTCTGGAGAAATTACGCAATGAGATTTTTTAGCAAGGCTTTCACCAGCCTCGCGGCGGTGCTGTGCGTACTGCTGATCGGCGGCACGCCGGCTGCGGCACAGACCCTCACGACTGGCAGTGTCGGCGGCGTCGTGAGCGACCAACAGGGAGGCGTGCTGCCTGGCGCCACCGTGACGGCCGTCCACACAGCCCACCGGCACGAGCTACGAGGCTGTGACGGATGCCGAAGGCCGCTTCAACATCCTGAACATCCGCGTCGGCCCGTACGACATCAAGGTCGTGATGAGCGGGTTCCGCGAGGAGACGCTCAAGGCGATCGACGTCAGGCTGGGTGAAAACACCGCGGTCACCTTCAAGCTCATAGTGGCCACGATCACCGAGACCGTGGACGTCGTGGGCGATACCTCCCTGATCGATCTGACACGCGCGGGCGCGGCCGACCGCGTCGGCAAGGACACGATCGAGGCGCTGCCGACGATCACGCGTAGCCTTACCGACATGGCGCGCGTGTCGCCGTACTTCAATCCCATCGGGCTGAACGAAGATCCACTCGCGGTCTCAGTCGCCGGCCGCAACAACCGCTACAACAACGTGCAGATCGACGGCGCGGTGAACAACGACGTGTTCGGCCTCGCAGCCTCCGGCACGCCCGGCGGACAGACGGAGACACAGCCGATCAGCCTCGATGCGATCCAGGAGCTGCAGCTCGTGGTCTCACCGTACGACGTGCGGCAGGGGGGCTTCTCCGGGGGTGGGATCAACGCGATCACCAAGAGCGGGAGCAACCGCTTCAACGGCACCGGCTACTACTACGGCCGCAACCAGGACCTCGTCGGCGACGGCGTGAGCCGCACCGCGATCGCACAGTTCAAGCAGCAGCAGTACGGCGCGAGCGTGGGCGGACCGATCGTGCAAAACAAGGCGTTCTTCTTTGGCAACGGCGACTTCGATCGCCGGGACAATCCCTCGGGGTTCTCGGTGAACTCGACCGGGCAGACGTTCGGCCACGAGGCGGAAATCAACCGGTTCATCAGCATTCTGCAGAACCAATACGGCTACGACCCCGGCGGCACGGAAGAGTTCATCCGCACGGTGAACAGCAACAAGTTCTTCGGCCGCGCCGATTTCAACCTCTCGCAGAACCACCAGTTGGTGACCCGGCACAATTTCAACGACTCGCTGAATGACATCGGTCGGCCCACCGCAAGCCTCTACTACCTCCCGGACAACTTCTATCGGATCAAGAACAACACGAACTCGTCGGTCGTCCAGTTGAACAGCACGATGGGGAGCGCCGTGAATGAAGCGCGCTTCACGTTCCAGCGCATCCGCGACGTCCGCGCCGGCCAGCCGTTCGAAGATGGTCCGTTTCCGTTCGTCGTGGTCGACCTACAGCCCAGCGGCCAAGTGCGCGCCGGCCGCGAAAACTTCTCGACTGCCAACGAGCTCGACCAGGACGTCTACGAGCTGAGCGACGACTTCACGTGGCTGCGCGGCAACCACACGCTCACGATCGGCACGAAGAACGAGTTCTTCAAGTTCCGGAACCTCTTCATCCGGAACGCCTTCGGCACCTATCGGTTCGCCAGCCTCGACCTGTTCGAACAGGGGTTTGCGCAGCAGTACGACCACGACTTCTCGCTGACCGGCGATCCCTTGCAGCCGGCGCGTTTCAAGGTGCGCCAGTACGGTTTCTATATCGGCGACCAGTGGCGCGCGGCCTCGAACTTCACGCTCACCTCGGGCCTGCGGGCAGACATCCCGACGTTCCCCGACAAGCCGACGCACAACCCAACGGTCGAGCAGGTGTTCGGCCGGAATACGGACGAAGCGCCGAGCGGCATCTTATGGTCACCGCGTGTTGGCTTCAACTACTCCCTATCCGAAGCCAACCGTGAACAGATCCGCGGCGGCATCGGCATCTTTGCCGGCCGCACCCCATATGTCTGGCTGTCGAATCAGTACGGCAGCACGGGCATGGAGTTCCAGCGCCTGGCCGAGACGTTCGGCGCCACCAAGCGACTGCCGTTCGTTCCCGACGCGAGCAATCAGCCGAAGACGGTCGGCGGCGTCGCCGCGAACGAGATCAACCTGATCGATCCGGATTACAAGTACCCGTCGCTGATGCGGATGAATCTCGCCTACGACCGCGAGCTCGGGATCATGGGCCTGGTCGGCAGCGCCGAGTTCCTCTACTCGCAAAACATCAACGATGTGAAGTACCAGAACCTGAACATCACGCCGGCGGGCGACTCGCACACCCGATGGCCGGATGTTGTTCCAGCGCACGGTGAACCCGCAGTTCACTAACGTCATCGACCTGACCAATAGCGACCAGGGAGACGCGTGGACAATCGCGTTCAAGCTCGAGCGCCCCTTCCGCAATCGCTTCTACGCGAACGTGTCGTACCTGTACGGCGAGTCGACCTCGATCCTGGACGGCACGTCGTCACAGGCGACGTCGAACTGGCAGAACGTCTACAACTCGGGGGACATCAACAACCCGGCGCTGACGCGGTCCAACTTCGATCCGGGTCACCGCATCACCATGTCGGGCTCGTACGAACTGCCGATGCCGGGGGGCCTCTCCGGACGCCTCGCGGTCTACTACAGCGGGCAGTCGGGTCGTCCGTGGTCCGCGAACTTCAACGGCGACGTCAACAACGACGGCACGACGACCAACGACCTGCTGTACATCCCGACCGCGACCGACCAGATCACTTACACGAACGGCACCCGTATGGTGACCTGCTCGCATACGTGAACGCGGAAGAGTGCCTCGCGAAATTCATCGGCAAGATCCACGAGCGCAACGCCTGCCGCTCGCCGTGGATGAACACGCTCGACATGAAGTTCAACCTCGGCCTGCCGGTCGGGCGCGCCCGCGTCGAGTTCACGTGGGACGTCCTGAACGTCCTCAACCTGGTCGATGCGGATTGGGGTGTGTTGAAGTACCCGAACTTCAACGACCTGTTGATCGTGCGCCCGGTGATCCCGGCCGGCAGCAACCAGATCAACTACAACCTGCAGAACCTGTTCGTGAACGGCGTTCGCCAGGATCCGGAAGACCAGTTCACGCGCAACGACCTGCTTTCGCGCTGGCAGATGCAGTTTGGCGCTCGGGTTCGCTTCTAGCGCGCTCTAAACTTCAAAGGCCCGGCGTCCTGACGGACGGCCGGGCCTTTGGTTTGTACGCGCTAGAAGGTCCCTCGCCCTCAATTCCCAACCTCCAAACTCCCAAACTCTCAAACTCCATAGCTTCCAGCAGCGGATTTCCCGGACGAGGTCCGCTTTGGAATTTGGAGTTTGGGAGTTTGGAGTTGAGAGGCGAAGCCGTCAGGCGAGCAGTTTCTTCACGCGAGCAATGGCTTCGCTCGAGGTAATGAGGATCGATTTCGATGCCGATGAAGTCGAGGCCAAGGCTGGCGGCGGCAATGGCGCTGCTGCCGAGACCGAGGAACGGATCCAGGGCGGTGCGGATGCGCGTTACGCCGTGTAACCGGAAGCAGTACTCGGGCAGCTGTGATGGGAACGTCGCCGGGTGCGGGCGATCCTTGTCGCGGCTCTGGATCGTTTCGTACGGAATGAACCAGGTATTGCCACGGCAGCGGACGTTGGCCGCGGCCGTTCGCCAGCGGGTGACGTTCGACTGATCCTGGTAGGGAACCCCGATCGCCTTCCGATCCAGCGGCGTTCGGCCGGTCGGCGTGAAATGAAAAATGAATTCGTGGCAGTCGTTGACGAATCGGTCGCTGTTGATTGGCTTGTAGTGGCCGGCCGCGAATTCCCGGTCGATCGCAATCGACTTGACCCAGTGAATCGTGTTCTGGAGATGCAGGTGCTGGCGGGCGGCCTGAGCGACGTCGAGCGCGGTCCAGGGATCGGTCGGCTTGGCCCCGACATTCAGGAACAGGGACGCGTCCTCGGCCAGCGCCTGCCGCGCGGCGGCGATCCACGCCGACGTCCATTTCAGGTAGTCCTCTCGCGAGAGCGTGTCGGCGTAGCTTCGGTACTGGATCCCGAGGTTGTACGGTGGAGAGGTGGCGATGGCGGAGATCGAGCCCGGCTCGAGACCGTTCATGACCTCGACGCAGTCGCCGAGAAAGAAACGCAGGGTGGCGCGGCCGATCTCGAGAGTCGTATGGGGGCGGGGAAGTCGGACTGACTCCCGGGAGCGTGGCAAATCAGAATCTCAGTTTCGGTAATGGGCGCGTCAGAAGTGTTCCAAGTTTAGCCCCGCCGTACAGAATTGTGGGCCGCCAATCTCGGGAAACGAGAACGACGGCCCGCAGGGGAGCCACGATGTCAGGCAGCTCTAGGAGGCGCGTGCGGCGAGGCTGACGAACTCGGCGCGCGGCGACGCGACGGTGTGGTTGCGGCGATGCGAAGAATGCTCGCAATTCAAGCCCTTCTCTTCGACGTAGGTCACTTCGCGGCTGGTGGCGACTTCGCGATAGTGCCCCGTCACGCATCCACATCCGAGCGTTCTGAAGCCGAGAAGACGAACGAGACTCATCATGACGACCCCCGTAGACCGACGCTCAGCAATTGACTGTACCGGCGACCTCATCGAGTAAGACGCCGCCAAGGGAAGGGTCGTTTCTGCGTTTCATGGGAATAAAGTCGCCCAAACAGCGGACTTCTGTCATTCGCCCACGCCTGCGGAACCGGATCCGGCGCTTCGAGCGCCCGCTATGGTGTCAAGAACGTGCCTTGGATTGAATCGAATGGATCAAAGAATTGGATCTCGCGTTCAGGGGGTGTCGCGCAGCGCCCGGAATCGTTCGAGGTCCTCACCCCGCTGTTTCGCCGCGGCGCCTCGAGCCATTCGAATGCGATAGACGGCGAGCAGGTGGGGCACGAGCAGCAGGACCAACTCGATCGGATGCTCGAACCCCAGGGCGACCGGAAGGAAGTTGACTGAGATGGCGAAGACGAACGTTTGTGCGAACAGGGGATCGGGGCCCGATCCCGGGAACCGCTTGCCGAACGCCATGGCAACGTTTTCCCAGCCGCCCTCCTGCTCGTGGAACACCTGAAGATAGCGACCGATCCGCTCGACGTTGATGTGCAGCGCGAAAATCGATTCGAAGCCGGCGACCAGGACGAGCAGAGGCACCAGCGTGCTGACCGCGACCGTGATCACCGCCGCCGTCGCCACGGCCGTCGCGGCCCAGCCGATGAAGATCACCGGAACGAGCATCATCCGAACGGTGCCTCGCTGCCGGATGGTTTCGCGGAGGGCTTCGTACTCGGTGATTCTGTGATCCATTGCTGACCTAATCGAATCGGCCCCAGATTCCGAAAACTACAAGACGGGTAGTTGGCGGCTGTCTTGTATGCCACCCCAGCGGGAACAGACCCCAGCCGAGGTGTGTCAAGTCTGCCACAACATGGTGGTAGATTTATACAAGTGGTTGCACGGGAGGGACTTTGCTGTTACACTTCGCATGTCCCATAATCACAACACCGGTTGATTTCCCAGCCAACCGCTGTCGTATCGGAGGATTCGTGCGTTTGTTTTACCCTCTGAACGTCGCTCGGATGTGTGCCCTTTTGCTGGGTCTCGCCATTTCTCTGCCTGTCACGGCACCTGAAGCGGCCGCACAAACCCGACCAAAGTCTTCCAAAACGACGACTTCGACAGTCAAGAAGCCGGTCAAGCGAACCTACTCGGCCTCGTCTGCGCGCGCCCGAAAGGCCCGCCTTGCCCGCGCGCAGGCTGCCGCCCGCGCTCGCGAAGCCGCCCGGATGCGGCAGCTCCAGGAGGCGATGACGCCGCGGTTCAAGACCGATGCGGTGACCGGCTCGCTGGTCCCCGACGTTCGCGCCGCCGCCGCCATCATTTTCAACCCCGAAACCGGGGAGGTCCTCTGGCAGGAAAACGCCCAGGACAAGCGGTCGATCGCCAGCATCACGAAAGTCATGACCGCGGTCGTTTTCCTCGAGGGCACGCCCGATCTCTCGCAGAGCGTCACGATCGAGCGGGTCGATACCTATGCCGCCTCGACGACCTACCTGCGGCGCAATGAGCGCGTGACGCTGAATGACCTGCTGCACTTGACGCTGATCGCGTCCGACAACGCCGCGGCGCGGGCCCTGGCGCGGGTGTCGCACGGTGGCGCCGCCGCCTTCGTCGAGCGGATGAACGAAAAGGCCGTACAGCTCGGCCTCGAGAGCACGACGTTCGCCGATCCGTCCGGGCTGAACGCCGCCAACATCTCATCGGCCTACGATCTGTCGCGGCTCATCTCGTACGCCTCGAGCAACGAGATCATCTCGCCGATCATGCGGACCCAGAACTACACGGCGACCGTTGGCCGACGCCAGGTCGCGATCCACAACACCAACCGCCTCCTCGGCGGCACCGACGTGGAAGTGATGGGGGGCAAGACCGGATTCATCAGCAAGGCTGGCTACTGCCTCGCAACCCTGCTGAAACTCCCGCAGGGCAGTCCCGTGGCGGTGGTGGTCCTCGGCGCGAAGTCGAATCCCGGACGCTTCTGGGAAACCAAGCACCTGATCAACTGGATGTCGCAGAAAGCCAGCGACCTGTTCCGCAAGGACCAGCAGGAATAACTCCCAACTTCACAACGCCCAACTCCCAACCTCCAAAGACCTCTGAGTTCTTTGGGAGTTGGGAGTTGGTGTTTGTGGAGTTCTTTTATTGATAGCCCCTCTGTATCGCGGCCGCATCCAGCGGTAGCGTCGCCACTGAATCCACGATCGGCATGACGTCCTTGCGCGCTCCGCGCCGGGCGTCGTACGCCTTGATGTAGCGGCGGCACACGTCGCAGGCATTCAACCGGTAGGTGCCGTCCCGGCTGGTGAAGGACGTGATCTTCGACCGCTCGTCATTGAGGCAGAACGGGCAGGAGATCTGGTCGAAGCGCCAGCGCGCCGCGCAACGGCCGCAGATCAGGAATCGCTCGGCGGCCGGGGTAATCACCGCCAGGTCCGGTTCTCCCGAACAGAGCGGACAGATATGGTGCCGCCACCCGGCGAAGTCCGTGCGCGCCATGATGGCTTCCGCGGACCGCGTCAGCACCGGCCGCATCGCCTGTTGCAAGACGGTCTCGAGACCGGCGGCGTCCGGATCGATCGTCGTGCCTCCCGGCCGCACCGAGTCGTACCACGAACGCAATACCGTCGGGAGGCGTGACGCATCCCGGCAGAGCCCGTCGATCCGTCGCACGTCCCGATCCTCGAGCGCCTCGTGCGTGCGCATGGCGGACGCCGTCGCGCGCAGCAGGAAACGCACGTCGCTCCAGTCGATGGGTAAGTGCTCGAACTGCAGGATCGGTCCCTTCGCCAACAGCGCGTTCAGGTGGTTCGCGTCCAGGTTGATCGAGGGGAGTGGCACCCGCGTCTGCATCCGGCGGTGAATCTGGAGGAGCTCGATTTGCAGATCGACAGCTGGCCCGAGGTCGGGCTGTTCCTCCTTCAATCGGCGAAGTTCGAGAATCTCGCGGGATTCGGCGCGTTGTGGGGGGGCAGGGCGATCGGACACACAGAGATTCTAATGGTCCCGCCTACGCGCTGTCGCGCTACGGCGAGGCAGGCACGAACGGACCGTGAAGGGTAAACTCGCAGGGAGTCATCGTTCGCGTTCGTAGAGTAGATGCCGCCGAAGAAAAGCCCCGCGTCACCCACAGAGAAGCCGGATCCCAAGGCCCCCGCAAAGCCGGCAGACAAACCCGCAGCGCTCCCGAAGCCAAAAGCTCCAGCGAAGCCTAAGGCCGCGCCGAAGCCAAAGGCGCCGGCAAAACCGAAGGCGCCCCCGAAGCCGCGGGGGAAGCGCGCGGCGCCGGCCACGCCCGCGGGTCCGGGTCTGCGGATCGTGATGGTGGCGTCGGAGGCGCACCCGTTCGCCAAGACGGGGGGGCTCGCGGAAGTGCTCGGGGCGCTGCCGGGAGCGCTCGTGCGGCTCGGGCACGACGTGACCGTGATCCTGCCGCGGTACCGGGGCGTCGATGTGTCGGGCGGCACGACCGTCGATCACGTCTTCGCGCTCGCGGGTCGATCCGTTCCCGTTTCGTTTGTCGAGAAGCGATTGCCGAACGGCGTCACCGCTGTGCTGCTCGACGTTCCCGAGCTCTACGACCGCGACGGCCTGTACGGCGCGGGAGGTCGCGATTTCCCGGACAACGGCTGGCGGTTCGCGGTCCTGGGTCGCGCGGCGCTCGAATACGCTCGGGTGAAGCAAGTCAGGCCTTCCGTCTTTCACCTCCATGACTGGCAGGCGGGACTCCTGCCCGTGTACCAGAAGATGTTTTTCTCGAACGACCCGCACGTCGGCGGCGTGCCCAGCATCTTCACGATCCACAACCTCGCCTTCCAGGGGGTCTTCGGTGCGTCCGCCTTGCCGGCGCTTGGCTTTGGGCCAGAGCTATTGCAAGTCAACGCGCTCGAGTACTGGGGGCAGATCAGTTTCCTCAAAGGGGGCATCAACTTCAGCGAGAAGCTGACGACGGTGAGCCCAACCTACGCGGGGGAGATCCTGACCCCGGAGTACGGCTTCGGCATGCAGGGCGCGCTTCAACGACGCGCCGGCGACCTGTCGGGAATACTCAACGGCATCGACATCGAGCGTTGGAATCCGGCCAGCGATGAGTTCGTCACGGCGCGGTTCTCGGCGTCGGACCTGTCCGGAAAGCGCGACGCGAAAGCGCAGTTGCTCGCAGACCTGGGCCTGACGGTCTCCGAAGAGAGCGTGAAGCGGCCGGTGATCGGCCTGATCTCCCGGCTCACCGATCAGAAGGGATTCGATCTTATCGGCGCGGCAGCGGAGCACCTGATGGAGCTGGACGCCACGTGGACGATGCTCGGCAGCGGCGAGCCGCACTACGAGCACCTGTGGCGCACGCTGGCCGCGTACCACCCGGACCGAGTGTCGGCCACCATCGGCTTCGACGAGCGCCTGGCGCACCTCATCGAGGCGGGGGCCGATACCTTCCTGATGCCGTCGCGGTTCGAGCCCTGCGGCCTCAACCAGATGTACAGCCTTCGCTACGGCACCGTGCCGGTCGTGAGGGCCACCGGCGGGTTGCAGGACACGGTCGTCGATGCCGCGGAGCCGGGCGGGACGGGGTTCAAGTTCAGCGATTACACGCCGGGTGCGATGGTTGCAGCACTCAGGCGGGCGCTCGACACGTTCGCCGACAAGGGCCGCTGGACCGCGTTGCAACGTGCCGGCATGGGGCAGGACTTCTCCTGGGACGTTTCCGCTCGGGAGTATGTCAAAGTGTATAGGTCGACAATAGCAGGGGACGTCAATGGCATCTGACAAGGTCGCGATTCTCACCGACGGTACGTTCGAGCAGACGATCAACGGCGAAACGCCCGTGCTCGTCGATTTCTGGGCGGAATGGTGTGGCCCGTGCCGCCGCCTCGCGCCGACCGTGGACGAGCTGGCCAACGATTACAACGGCAAAGTCGTCATCGCCAAGATGAACGTCGACGAGAACCCGTCCACGCCGATGCGCTTCAGCATTCGCGGCATCCCGACACTCCTGCTGTTCAAGAAGGGGCAGCTCGTCGAACAGGTCGTGGGCCTTGCCGACAAGGACACGCTCAAGCGCATGATCGACAAGCATGTTGCGTAACGTTGTCATCATCGGGTCCGGCCCGGCCGGATTGACGGCGGCCCTCTACAGCGCACGTGCCAACCTGAAGCCCCTGGTGATCGAGGGGCTCGAAGCCGGCGGCCAGTTGATGCTCACGACACTGGTCGAGAATTGGCCCGGCCATCGCGACGGCATCATGGGTCCCGAATTGATGACGGAGATGCGGGCGCAGGCCGAGCGCTTCGGCGCCGAGATCATCCGCGGCCACGTGACCGGCATCGACATTCAGAACCGCCCGTTCAAGATCACCACCTCCGACGGCGAGCACCTCGCGCGCACCCTGATCATCGCCACCGGCGCCTCCGCGCGGCTGCTTGGCCTGCCGTCGGAACGCAGGCTGCTCGGCCACGGCGTCTCGACGTGCGCGACCTGCGACGGCTACTTCTTCCGCGGCCGCCCGATCGCCGTCGTCGGCGGGGGAGATACGGCGATGGAGGAGGCGATCTTCCTGACGCGCTTCGCCTCGCACGTCACGGTGATCCACCGCCGCGACACGCTACGCGCCTCGAAGGTCATGCAGGACAAGGCGTTCGCCAATCCAAAGATTTCCTTCGAATGGAACGCGGAAGTCGAAGAGATGACCGACGTCTCCAAGGGGGAAGTGAACGGCGTGGTGATGCGCAATTTCCTCACCGGGGAACGGAAGACGATTCCGGTGGACGGTGTCTTCGTCGCGATCGGCCATACGCCGAACACGTCGCTCCTGAAGGGTCAGCTGGAAATGGATGCGAACGGCTACCTGATCACGCACTCAGGAACGAAGACGACCGTTCCCGGCGTGTTCGCGTGCGGCGACGTCCAGGACCACGTCTATCGCCAGGCGATCACCGCCGCCGGCACAGGGTGCATGGCCGCGATCGACGCCGAGAAATACCTCGAGGGCGTGCCGGAGGAACTGGCAATGCTGAATGCTGAAGTCTGAACATTCAGCATTCAATCGATCCAGCCGCCGCCCAGAACTTCTTCTCCCTGATACATCACCAGCGCCTGCCCTGGGGCAATTGCGGCCTGCGGCGTGTCGAAGCTGAGGCTCACGCGGTCGTCTCCGATCGGCTGGATCGTCGCCGCCGCCTCTTTGTGCCGGTGACGAATCTGCGCGGTCACGCGGATCCCATCGTCCGGCGGCGTCCCGGCAATCCAGTTCACGCCCGAGGCTGACAGCTCGTGACGGTCGAGTGCTTCGCGGGGCCCGACGGTGACGGCGTTGGCCGAGGCGTCGAGGCCGACGACGTAGAGAGGGATGGGGGAGGAGAGTCCGAGTCCCTTGCGCTGGCCAACCGTGTAGCGATGGACGCCGCCGTGGCTGCCAAGGACCTTTCCCTCGACGTCACGGATCGTGCCCTCGCCGTGCGCGGCGCCGTGGCGGGCCAGGAAGGCCGCGTGATCGCCGTCAGGAACGAAGCAGATCTCGTGGCTGTCTGGTTTGTCGGCGACCTGCAACCCCAGCTCGCGCGCGACCTCGCGGACCGCGGGCTTCTCGAGCGACCCAACAGGGAACAGGGCATGGGCGAGCTGTGCCTGCGTCAGCGTGAAGAGGAAGTACGACTGGTCCTTGTTTGGATCGACACCGCGCAGCAAGCGGTAACGCCCGCTCGTGCCCTCACGCTCCACGCGCGCGTAGTGGCCCGTCGCCACGCATGTCGCATCGAAGCCTGCGGCGCGCTCCACGAGGGTCGCGAACTTCAAGTCGCCGTTGCAATGCACGCAGGGGATCGGCGTGCGTCCGGCGGCGTACTCGCGCACGAAATCCGACACCACCGTCTCGGCGAACTTCTCCTCGAAGTTGACAATGTAGTGGGGGAATCCGAGCTGCGCCGCGACGCGTCGCGCGTCGTAGAGGTCGTCGATCGTGCAGCAGGTCCCGAAGCTCTGCCCGCGAGCGCCTGACTGGTCATAGAGCTGCATCGACAGACCGATGACATCATGGCCCTGCCGCGCGAGCAGCGCGGCAGCCACCGACGAATCGACGCCGCCCGACATGGCGACGACGACGCGCATTACCGGCGCACCCCGGTCACCGTGCGAAGTTTCTCCACGACCTTTGGCAGCTTCTCCAGGAAATAGTCGACCTCGGCGTCCGTGTTGCCGCCGCCCAGGCTGACACGGATCGAATTCTGGGTCCTGTGTGTCGGCAACCCCATCGCGCGCAGCACGTGCGACGGCTCGAGCGTGCCGGAAGAGCAGGCCGACCCGGTCGACACCGCGATGCCTTCAAGGTCCAGGGCGATCAGCAGCGATTCCGCCTCGATGTTCTCGAAACTGATGTTCGTCGTGTTCGGTACGCGCGGATCGCGCGCGCCGTTCACCGCCGTTCCCTTGACGCTGGCCAACACTGACGTCTCGAGGCGATCCCTGAGGGCCGCAAGGCGAGGGCTCTCTGTGGCCAGCTTCGCAGGCGGCGAGCCGAGCGGCGGCACCGAAGCCGGCAACCGCCGGCACGTTCTCCGTGCCGGCGCGGCGGTTGCGCTCGTGTTTCCCCCCCGTCAGGATCGACGCGACGCGCGTCCCGCGCCGGATCCACAGCGCCCCAGCCCCTTTCGGTCCGTAGAACTTGTGGGCCGATAGCGAAAGCAGGTCAACGCCGAGCGCCTTCACGTCGACGCCGATCTTCCCGGCTGATTGCACGGCGTCGGTGTGGAAGACCGCGCCACGCCCGCGGGCAATCTGCGCCAGCTCGCGGATCGGCTGAATGGTGCCGATCTCGTTGTTGGCGTGCATGATCGAGACAAGCGCGGTGTCGTCCGTGATCGCCGCCTGAAGCGCGTCCGGCGAAACGATCCCCGACGCGTCGACGGGGAGCAGGGTGACCTTCCAGCCGCGCTTGGCGAGGGCCTTCAGCGTGTTCAGGATCGCCTCGTGTTCGATCGTGCTCGACACCAGGTGCTTTCGGCCGGTGGGTTCGAGCGCCTCGGCCACCCCTCGGAGCGCGAAATTATCCGCCTCGGTGCCGCCGCTCGTGAACACCACCTCGGACGGTTCGCCCCCGATCAATTCCGCCACCGCCGACCGCGCCTCGTCTAAAACCGCTTTGGCCTGTTGCCCAAAGTAATGAACACTCGATGCATTGCCGAAAATAGAAACAAGCACGCGGCTGACGGCCTCTGCCACGGCCGTATCGACTGGTGTCGTCGCGTTATGGTCGAAATAAATCCGCATGCGAGTCGCAAATGATAACATTTCACGCTAAGTCTCAGCAATACAAGGACTAGCGGGGACTAGACAGCGCCGATAACGTGCCCTTATACTGGCCGGACCAGCTGCCCTGACACACAGCGACAGCGACACCCTGCGAGCACGCTTACGGACTGGTGGAGAGTGACCCATGTGGAAACGTGATGATGCGGCAAAGCCGGCGACGCCGGCGGCTACCGGAGCCGCACCGACGCCGGCGCCGGCATCTTCCGGTGTCGACACACCGTCAACTCGGCCAACGGCCGGCAACACGCAGCAAGGACTGGAGAGAACCGCTGTGAACATTGGTAAATCGGTAGTCATCAAGGGTGAGCTGAACGGCAGCGAGGATCTCACCATCGAAGGCCAGGTCGAAGGGAAGATCGAGCTGCGTCAGAACGTGTTGACGATCGGACCGAACGGCAAGATCAAGGCTCAGGTCTTCGCCAAGTCCGTCATCATCCTCGGTGAAGTCACGGGCAACGTGACCGCTACGGAAAAGGTCGACATCCGCGACAACGGATCGGTCGATGGCGACATCGCGGCGCCTCGCGTGGCGATCGCGGAGGGAGCCCATTTCCGCGGCAGCATCGACATGCAGCGCAGCGGCGTCGCGAAGCCCGAGACGAAGGTGACGAGCGGCGAGGCCAAGCCGGCGGCTGCGCCAGCAACGGCTTCCGCGCCAGCCACCGGAACCGCGACGCCTGCGGGCGCGTCCCGTTAAGTTCGACTCCCATCAGATCCGTCATCGGCTCATCGACACCCTCGGTGAGCCGATGCCGTAGACCCGATGCTTTCCGATCTGCTGAAGTGGGGCGGCAAGCGCCCCGGTCAACCATCCGCACCGGGCGATCTCCCTGCTCCCAAGGGAGGCGAGCTCGTTGTACCGAGCAAAGCTTTTCCAAAGTTCCTGGCAGCGCTCTCTCACCAGTCGGAACCGACCACGGTGATCGACTTCGGTCCGGTCATCGGGAGCAACGTGCAGTTTCTCGGCGAGCGCCTGGGATGCAAGCTGTTCATCCAGGACCTGGTGGGGGAGTTCGACCGGCACCGCAAATCGGGGACTACCGAAGGCCTCGGCGCCTCGCTCGAAGCGCGGCTCGGGCAGACAGAGGCGAGCGTGGACGGCGTCCTGTGCTGGGACTTCTTCGACTATCTCGATAAAGCGACGGCGCAAAGCATGGCGCGCCTTCTCACCCGCATCATCAAGCCTGGCGGCGCCATCATGGGGTTCTTCTGCACGTCCAACGTGGAGCGGTCTCCATTCACGAAGTACGAAATCGTGGACGATCAGTCGCTTCGTCACCGCCACCATCCGGGCGCCGGCGGCGCGAAGCTCACCCTTCAAAACCGCGACATCATCAAGATGTTCGACGGGCTGATCGTGTCTGATTCATTCCTGCTGAAAAACAACACCCGCGAAATCCTGCTCCGCAAGCGATAACTAAGCGCGGCGGACTTCGATGTTCGCTCCTCGCGCCAATCCAAGCATGTCGGCGGCGCTGCCGGAATTGGCCGCCAGCTCGAGGTGGTCCGTGCTGCCGAAAAGCGCGCAGACTTCACCGGGCTGAATCTCGGCGTAGGTGGCCACGAGACGTCCTACCGTCGCGCCGCCGGCGGCAATCTGGACCCCTTCGCGACCGAACTTCTCGAAGGTCTTGCGATCGACGTTGGTGACGAGGTTGCCGAACCGGTCGATGCGCAGCACGGCGCCGTGGATGCGGTCGTCCTCGATCCGTGGCAACGGAATGTCGAGGCGGTAGCAGTCGGTGACCCCGCGGCCGAGCGCGGCGAGCTGGATGCCTTTGGCCAGCCACGCGGCGGCGGGCGCGAACCGGTCGCGCCCCTCGAACGTGCGGCTGACCGTCGGACGGGCATACCGGCGCTCGGTGAGCTCCACCACTTTCTTGGCGGGCGCTTCGCGCAACACAACAGTCAGCAACCCGTTGTCGGGGCAGACAAACCGAAAATCCCCCGTGTCGACCGCCAGGCCCCGGCGAGCCGACCCCACGCCGGGATCGACCACGGCCACGAAGATAGTGCCGGCGGGGAAGTACTTGTAGGCCGCGGCCAGTTGCAGCGCGCCGTCTACGACGTCGTGAGGAGGGATCTCGTGGGTGATATCGACAAGGGTGGCATCCGGGCAAATGCCCACGATGACGGCCTTCATGGTTCCGACGTAATGGTCCCGGGTGCCGAAGTCGCTGAGAAGCGCAATGACGGGTCGCATACGCAAGCATACCGCTGCGAAGGTCCGAAGGTCGGACCTGGGGACCCCTTGGACCTGCGGACCCCCCTTGGGACCTCAGGACCCTCGGACCCCCGGACTTCGGACCCCCGGACCTTCTCCGGTAGAATTGAACGTTCGACTTCATACGAAGGGCGTTGTCATGATGGATTTCGATTTGAACGAAGAGCATCGATTGCTCGAGCAGAGCGTCCGGGAGTGGGGGGCCAAGGCCGTCGCCCCAAAGATCCGTGACCTGGACCGGGAGCACCGCTTCGACAAGAACATCCTGCCGCAAATGGCGGAGCTGGGACTGCTCGGATGCTCGGTGCCGGTCGAATACGGCGGCGCGGGCATGGACTACATCAGCCTCGGGATCATCAGCGAGGAACTGGAATACGTCGATACCTCGCTGCGCGTGATCATCTCCGTACACGCAGGGCTCAACTGCCTGTCGCTCTTGACCTGGGGCACGGAAGACCAGAAGCAGCGCTACCTGGTGCCGCAAGCACAGGGGAAGAAAATCGCCACCTACGGCCTGACCGAGCCGGCGGCCGGCAGCGACGTGCGCGGCATCCAGACCGTGGCCATCAAGAAAGGCGACCGGTACTTCATCACCGGCGAGAAGATGTGGATCTCGCTCGCCGACGTCGCCGACAACTTCCTCGTCTTTGCCTGGACGGATCTCGAGAAGAAGAAACAGCGCGACACGTCCGGCATCAGCGCCTTCATCGTCGAGCGCGCCTTCAAGGGCTTCACGAGCGGGACGCTCAAGGAAAAGTGGGGGATCCTCGCCGGCAACACCGGTTTCTTCAAGATGGAAGACATGGAGGTCCCGGCCGAGAACCTCGTCGGCCGTGAAGGTGAGGGATTCAAGATCGCGATGTTCGCGCTCGACCAGGGACGCTACACCGTCGCGGCCGGCGCCACCGGGTTGATCAAGGCCTGCCGTGACGCCAGCGCGAAATACGCGCTCGAGCGAAAGACCTTCGGCCAGCGGATCGCCGAGCACCAGCTCGTGAAGGAAATGATCGCGCACATGGAGTCCGACTACCAGGCGTCGCGTCTGCTCTGGCTGCGCGCCGGGTTCCTCAAGAACCACGGGCGGCGCAATACGCGCGAGACCGGTCTCGCCAAGTGGTTTTCCACCGTGGCGTCCGAGCGCGCGGCCGGGGACGCGGTGCAGATCCACGGCGCGAACGGCTATTCTGACGAGTACCCGGTTGGACGCTTCTATCGCAACTGCAAGGGCGCGGTGATCTACGAGGGCACCCGCGAAATCCATAAACTGATGCAGGCCGACTACGTGCTCGGCTTCCGACAGGACAAGGCCACGCGATGCGAACTGCCGCCGATCAAGTCGTGATTTCGAATTCGGATCTCTCGCTCCACTTCCTGACGGTCGTCGAACAGGCCGCCATCGCCTGCGCGCACACCATGGGGCAGGGGGACCGTCACAAGTCCGACCAGGTCGCCGTCGAGGCGATGCGGAAGTGCCTCGACACGGTGCCGATCGACGGCACCATCGTCATCGGGGAAGGGGAGCGCGATGAAGCGCCGATGCTCTTCATCGGCGAGAAGGTGGGCGCTCGCCGCCAAGGCTCCACCGAAAGACGTCGAATTCCCCAAGGTCGACATCGCGGTGGATCCGCTCGAGGGGACGAACCTGTGCGCCACCGGCGCGGCCAACGCGCTCGCGGTGCTGGCCGCCTCCGAGAACGGCGGCCTGCTGCACGCACCGGACCTCTACATGGAGAAGCTGGTCGTCGGGCCAAGCTCCAAGCATGCGGTCAGCCTTGACGCGACCGTGGCGGAGAACCTGCGGGCGATCGCGCGGTGTCTCGAACCGCGACGTCGAAGACCTGGTCGTCATCGTGCTCGACCGTCCGCGGCACGAACAGCTCATCGAGGAGATCCGGGCGACGGGCGCCCGCATCCGGCTGATCGGCGACGGCGATCTTTCGGCGGGCATCGCGGCCGCCGTCGTCGGCAGCGGCGTCCACGCCGTGATGGGCACCGGCGGCGCACCCGAGGGCGTGCTGACCGCGGCGGCCATGCGGTGCCTCAACGGCGAGATCTTTGCGCGGCTCGTGGTGAACAAACCGGAACACGAGGAGCGCTGCCGCGCGATGGGAATCAAAGACTTCAAGAAGGTCTACAAGTCCGCCGACCTCGCCTCCGGTCAGAACCTCATCTTCGCGGCGACGGGCGTCACCGACGGCACGCTGATGAAAGGCGTCCGCTTCTTCGGCGACGGCATTCGTACCAGCTCGTTGATCATGCAGAGCCACCCGGCCCGCATCCGGTTCATCGACACGATCCACGTC
The DNA here is from genome assembly GCA_963762995.1 of uncultured Acidobacteriota bacterium. GTDB lineage: Bacteria > Acidobacteriota > Vicinamibacteria > Vicinamibacterales > 2-12-FULL-66-21 > JACDCA01. The sequence goes on from CAVXMQ010000022.1 coordinate 22,432, forward strand.
GAACAAACGCGCATGGTGAGAGTGCACTTCTGACCTGGCGCAGGAATCTCTACGCGGTCGCCGCGGCGAGTTCCATCGGCTTCACCGGCTTCACGCTGGTGATGCCCTTCCTGCCTCTCTACCTCGAAGCGCTCGGGCTCACGGACGTCGGGGAAATCTCGCTCTGGTCGGGTCTGTGCCTTGGCGTGACGCCGGCCGTCACGGCGGTCATGTCGCCGTTCTGGGGACGCCTCGGCGACCGCTACGGCCGCAAGGTCATGATCGAGCGGTCGCTCCTCAGCTTTGTCATCGTGATGGCCGCCATGGCGTTCGTCACGCGCCCCTGGCACGTCCTGGCGCTTCGCGCGGTGCAGGGACTGTTCGCCGGCTACGGCGCCCTGGCATTGACGATGGCGGCGGATTCGGCGCCCAAGAACCAGACGGCGTACGCGATCGGCTTCGTGCAGAGCGCGCAGCGGCTCGGCCCGGCGCTCGGCCCGGTCATCGGCGGCGTCGTCGCGCAAGCGGTCGGCTTGCGGCGCGCGTTCTTCGTCACCGCCGCGTTCTACGCCTTCGCGTTGGCGCTGGTCATGTTCGTCTACGACGAAAAGGCGGCCGTGCGCTCGCCGGCGACACAGCACTCGCAGGAGCGCGTGACGTTCAGGAACGTCCTGGCGTTCGAGAACTTCCTCCTGTTGATGCTCGTCATCTTCGGCATTCAGTTCGTCGACCGCAGCTTCGGACCGGTCCTCCCGCTGTTCGTCGGGGAACTCACGACCTCACCAGCCAGCGTCCCGCTGATTTCGGGGGTGCTGTTCTCGGTCATGGCAGGATCTGCGGCGGTGGGGAACAACCTGTGCGCGCGGATGCTCCGTCACCATTCCCCGCGGTTTGTGATTGCTGGCTCGTGCGGCGTTGCCGCGATCGGCGTTTGCGGGTATCTCCTGACCCGTAGCGCCTGGTGGCTGGTATTGCCGACGCTGCCGTTCGGCCTGGCGGTCGGCGCCGGCATGACGACCGCGTATACGGCCGCAAGCGCCGTCCTCCCCAGCGGCGCCACCGGGGCAGGGTTTGGCCTCCTCACCACCGCGTCGCTCGCCGGCCTGGCGCTCAGCCCGATTTTCAATGGCCTGGTGGGATCCGCTAGTATTCGCGCCGTGTTCGTCGTGGATGCAGTGATCCTCGGGGCGCTGGCGATCATCGTGAAGCGGCTGATGATCACGTCGCCGCTTCCGAAGGTGTCCGCGCCGGCGCCGGAGGAGATCTAACCAAGGACACCAGGTGGCATTCACCGACAACGACGACCGGATTCAACACGCGGCGGACGTCTTGCGCGGCGGCGGGGTCGTGGCCTATCCCACCGACACCCTGTACGCGCTGGCGGTCGATCCTCGAAACGCCTCCGCTGTCGCCCACCTCTTCGCGCTGAAAGGCCGCGACGCGGGGAAGGCCAGCCCGCTCATCGCCGCCTCGCTCGACCAGGCCCAGCTGGCTGTGGACTTCAATGAACCGGGACGCCGGCTTGCCGCCGAATTCTGGCCGGGACCACTCTCACTGGTGCTGCCAGCCAACAAGGCGCTATGCCGGGCGGTCCTCGCCGGCGCGTGCACGGCGGCGATCAGAGTACCGAACAACGACACCGCGCGCGCACTCGCCCTCGCGCTTGGGTACTGCATCACCGCGACGAGCGCGAACGTCTCGGGCCACGCACCCGCGCGTGCGCCCGGCGACATCGACGCCGAAGTACTCGCGCGTGTCGATCTCGTGATCGACGGCGCCTGTCCAGGTGGGGAACCGTCGACCATTGTTGACGTCACCAGCTAGCCCGCCACGCCTCGTGCGCAGCGGAGCCGTCGCGTGGGAGCGCGTGCTAGAATCGCTGCAGTAATGCGGTCTGCGGTTTCACGCTCTCAAGCGAACGGCACGCGCGAGCGGGCCGCGCTCGTGGGCCTTCTCAGCGGATCCTCCCGCCGCCAGTTCGATCCCGAACACGCGCTCGACGAACTCGCCGGCCTCGCTGATGCGGCGGGTGCTGACGTGGTCCTGCGCGTGCTCCAGGAACGGTCGAAGCCCGATCCGGCGACGTTCCTCGGCAGCGGCAAGATCGCCGCGCTGGCGGCCGCCTGCGCCGAAGCACGCGTCGATGTCGTGCTCTTCGATAACGAACTGTCTCCCGCGCAGTTGCGCAACATCGAGGAAGCGCTCGAGCGTGAAGGTGCTCGATCGCACCCAGTTGATCCTCGACATTTTCGCCAGGCGGGCGAGCACGCGTGAAGGCAAGCTGCAGGTCGAGCTCGCGCAGTTGAAGTACCTGATGCCGCGACTGGTCGGGCACGGCGTCGCGCTCTCGCGACTCGGCGGCGGCATCGGCACGAGGGGGCCCGGCGAAACGAAGCTCGAAACCGACCGCCGCCGCATCCGGCATCGCATCAGCATCCTCGGCGACGACATCGAGAACGTGCGCAAGCGCCGCGCGCAATTGCGAGAGCGCCGCCACAAAGCCGCCGTCCCAACCGTCGCCCTCGTGGGCTACACGAACGCCGGCAAGACCACGCTCTTCAACCAGATGACCGGTGATGATGCGGTGGCGTCGAACGCGCTGTTCGTCACGCTCGATCCGCTCGTCCGCAAGGTGAAGCTGCCGGATCGTCGCGAGCTCCTGATCTCCGACACGGTCGGCTTCATCGATCGGCTGCCGCACTCGCTGGTGGCGGCCTTTCGGGCCACCCTCGAGGAAGTCGCATCCGCCGACCTCCTGCTGCATGTCATCGACGCCTCGAGCCCGGACCGCGAGCGCCACATCGAAGCCGTCCGCACCGTGCTCACCGAGGTCGGCGCCGATAAGGTCCCCGCCCTCGAGGTGTTCAACAAGTGCGATCGCCTCAGCGCCGAGGAGCGGGCGCGCGTCGCCGCGCTCTATCCCGGCGCCCTCTCCGTCTCGGCGCTCAAGGGAGAAGGCCGCGATGAATTGATCGCGGCGATGGAAGGCCGCCTCGCCCTCGACACGACGACGGTCAAGCTCGAGTTCGACTCCAACGACGAAGGGGACCGGGCAGCGGATCGCGCAACTCTATCGGGTCGCCCACATTCTGAGCCACGTGGCGACGAACGGACACGTCTCGATCGAGGCGGAGGTGCCACGGCGCGTGCTTCCGCGGTTCCAGCCGGCCGCGCGACGGGAGGAGCGCCGCGCATGACGCCGGCCAGGGTCCTGACGGTAGTACTCGCCGTCGGTTTCGCGCTCTCGGCGTGCGCGCCCAAGGTGCCGCCTGCCACGGTCGCGAGCGCCCCGCGATTTCCCGACTTCGTGTTTCCCGCCGCGACCTCGACGCCGTCGCCGGCGATGCTGTCGCAGCATGAGTTCGCCTGGCAGCTGCTGCAGGCCGCGGACCTGCGCGGTGCGGAGCGCGAATTCAACGCCATCCTCAAGCAAGCGCCGGAGTTCTACCCGGCGGAGACTGGACTGGGATACGTCGCGCTCGCCGGCAAGGACCACAAAGCGGCGCTCGCGCATTTCGACAAGGCGATTTCCCTCCAGAAGGCGTACGCCCCGGCGCACGCCGGGCGCGGACAGACGCTCCTGGCGATGAACGACGCGGAGAAGGCCCTGGCCAGTTTCGACGCCGCGCTGGCCGCCGACCCGAGCCTGGCGGCGATCCGGAGCGTGGCCGACGTGTTGCGCTTCAAGGGGCTGCAGGGCAACGTCGCCGCCGCGCGGCAAGCCGCCGAAGCGGGACGGCTCGCGGAAGCGATCGCCGCCTACCGGAAAGCGATCGCCGCCACGCCGGACAGTCCGTTTCTCTACCGCGAGCTGGCGATGGTCGAGCGCCGCGACAACAAGCTCGCCGAAGCACTGGCAGCACGCCCAGAAGGCCGTCGAGCTCGAGCCGAACGACGCACGCAACCACGTCGTCCAAGGCGACGTGCTCGAAAGCCAGGGACGGTTTGCCCAGGCCGCCGACGCGATCGCCGCGGCGTTGGCGCTCGAACCGAACGACGCCCTCGCACGCCGGGTGGAGGCGCTGCGCGAGCGCGCCGCGCTCGAAGCGATGCCGGCCGAGTACCGAGCCATCGAGAAGGCCAGCACCATCACGCGGGCGCAACTCGCCGCGTTGATTGGCGTCCAGCTCGAAGAGATCGTCACGCGAGTCCCCAGCCAGTCGGGGGCGGTCATGACCGACATCCGGTCCCACTGGGCGCAACCCTGGATTCTCTCGGTGACACGGGCGGGCTTCATGGAGCCCTTCGCCAATCACGCGTTCCAGCCGAGCGCGACCGTGACGCGCGGGGATCTCGCCTTCACCGTCAGCCGCATCCTGAACGCGATCGCCGCAACCCGTCCACAACTGGCCACCGGCTGGCGAAACGCACGGCCCAAATTCACCGACGTACCGCCCGGGCATTTGCGCTACCCGGCCGTTGCGCTCGCGGTAGGGGCCGGCGTGATGGCGCCAGCCGCCGAGGGGAGTTTCCAATTCACGCGGCCGGTCACCGGCGCGGAAGCGGGCAGCGCCATTCGGAAGCTGCAGGATCTCGCCGGGAGCAAGCGGCGGTGATGAAGTACCTCACCGCGGCGAATCAGCTCACGATCCTGCGCATGCTGCTGATTCCCGCCTTCGTCATCCTGCTGCTGTACGGATATCGCGGCTGGGCGCTCGTCACGTTCTTCACCGCCGGCGTCACCGATATGCTCGACGGCCTCATCGCACGAAAGGCGGGGCAGAAGACCGACCTCGGGGCCTGGCTGGATCCGATGGCCGACAAGCTCCTGCTCGTGACGATGTTCATCGTGCTGACGTTGCCGAACATCGGCTCGGCGAACCGTCTGCCGCTCTGGTTCACGATCCTGGTCATCAGCCGGGACGTCGCCATTGTGGCGACCGCCGCCGTGATCAACCTGGCGGTGGGCCCCCGCACGTTCCGTCCGTCGTTTGTGGGGAAGGTGGCGACCGCGGTCTACATCATGACGGGGGTCGTGACGCTGTATTTCAACTACCTGGAAGAGCGATCCGCCCTGGTGACCGCGTTCATCTACACGTCGCTCGCGCTCACCTTCGTTTCCGCCGGCCACTATCTGACGCGGGTTTTCCCGGCTAGACAGTCGTAGCGCAGGCTGCCGCCGCTCGAGCGGCGGCAGGCGTACGCGTCCGATGCGCCGACGTCGCGTCACGCGGGTAAATCGGTCCTCCGGCGATGGCCTCGGTCAGGCAGCGCCTGATGATCTGACGACAGCTCCGATCGGTTGGGAACGAGTAGTCCGATGCCTGAGACGAACAGCGGCGCCGCCACGGACCGCCTCGGACCGATTTAATCCTTCGCTCGCCCGCACTCACGGCGCTGCGAACCGCATGCCTGCCGCCGCTCGCGTCCGTCGGGCCAGTCGGTCGCTAGGGGGCAGGCATGCGGTCGCGGCGCCGTGAGCGCGTGAGAGCGAAGGAATTAAATCGCGTCGAGGCGGTCCGGGCGGCGCCGCTGTTTCGCCACTGCTCTGCAGACCTCGGGCTCCAACTGATCGTTCAGGCTCCGCGAAAACCCCGCCGCGGCCGGCTCGTAAGGCATCGCCGGAGGCCCCGATTTACCCGCGTCGAACGGAGCCGCGACCCGCATGCCTGTCACCCCGCGGCTACTTCGGCGTCACCGTCACGTAGAACGCCTGGACCGGACCGATGTTTCCCGCTGCATCGATTGCGCGCACCTCGATCTTGTGCGTGCCGTATCCGGGTTTGCGTTCTTCCCAGGGCTGCGGCGAGAGCCCTTCGCTGCTCAGGCTTCCGTACACCAGCTCTTTGATCGTCGTCCCGCGCGGCGTGAACTTGTAGGGCGTGCCTTCGGGCGCGTCGGGCCAGCCGTAGTAGTGGTGCCAGCCGTCACCGTTCACGCGGAACTCCGCGACGACGTAGCCCTTCTGGTCGTCGGAGGGCTCCAGCTTCATCGTGAATTCTTCGGTGAAGGTGAAGTGGGGGAGGCCGTCCTTCTTCGAAGTCGCGGTCGGCTGTCGCCAGCGTGTACTTCACCGTCGGCATCGTGTTGTCGACGGTCCACTCGCGGGTGTCGGACGCCTTGGCCCGGTCACGAGGATCGGTGACGGTCGCCGTGAGCTTGTGCGTGCCGGGCCGAAGCTGCTGGTCCGCAAGGCGGAGCGTACGGCTCCCGGGCGGAGTCTTGATCACGCGAACCATTCAACCGCCACGTGACGTCGACGGCACGATCGCCGGGTTGCGTGGTTTCGACGTACACGACGTCGCGCGCTCCAACGGGACGGTCCGTCGGCGTCGAGACCGTGAACTTTACGTCCGATGCGGCGTCGGGTCGCCGTAGCCCGCGCCGTAGCGTCCACGTTCGTGTGCTGGTCAGCGCCTTGTCGCGAATCTCCGGGTCGCGTACCCACGGCGTCGGGTCGGTGACGGTGACGGTGATACGCGGGTTGGGCGCCCTTTGGGAAATCCATCGCGTTCACGTTCAGCGAGGGAGATGTTCTTCGCCGCCGGCGTACTCCTTGCCGTCGATGGCTCCAGGTGATCGTCGAGCTCGTGGATCGTTCGGGTGCGCGGTCTCGATCCAGAGCACGTCGTTCGAGCCGACAGGCGTTTCGGTCGGGCTGCGCGTTCGCGATCAGCTGCACCTGCTCGGAGATCCGCTGCACCATGCGCTCGCGGCTCACCTGGTCGAACGGATACCCGATCGAGATCATCATCGAGTGCTTGCTGGGGCGCCAGATGCCCTTGGTGTTCTGCTGGCCGCCTTCGAAGCGGCCGATCTTACCGCCCGACTCGCTCTCCTCGCCGAGCCACCGCCACCACTTCTTCTGCTCGGCCTTCATTTGCTCCTCGGTCATCACCGTGTGATGGATCGAGTTCGGCTCCTGCCCCTTGTATTCGCCGCCGGGCACGCCTCGCGCGCTGTAGGTGTACTCGTCCTGCAGCCGGCCGAGCGAGTGGCCGATCTCATGCGGCGTGATCAGCACGCCAAGCGAATTCCCTCCGGAGGTGGTCGCCACCGCGCCGCCGATGCCGCCGTAGGTGTCGGTATTGGTGATGACCAGGATCTGGTCGAAGTGCGGCGTCGCCTGCTTCGCATACTCGCGCGCGGCGTTCTGGTTGACGGTGATGCCGCGCGCGTTGGGGTTCGTGCAGCCACCGCCGAAGATCGCGCTGAGCGGCGTGTTCTTCTTCTCGCGCACCTCGGGATCGCAGGTGATCCCGGAATCCGGCGACACGATCTCGACCGAGTAGACGTTGATGTAGTTCCGGTAGCTGCGGAACGGCTCGATGCTCCACATCACGTTGAGGTGCTTGTCGAGATGCCGGCGGTACTTGGGCATGTCGGCGGCCGTGTAGCCGTCGCTCATGATTACGAGGGAGAAGCGAGCGGCTGGGTCGCCGTTGACGGACACAGGCACGACAGTCGCGGGCGCCAGCGGTCCGGCCACGGGGCCTTGAGCGGCAGCCACCGTCAAGAGACGGCCACAGAAGAGACACAGAAGAAACACAGGAAGAGAAGTTTGGGCATGGTTCGTTGAGGCGCCCCTGAAGGGGCTTACTACACCACTTTGGTCTTGAAGTAGTCGAGGGTCTTCACGAGCCCCTCTTGGAGCGGCACCTTGGGTTCCCACCCGAGAAGCGTACGGGCGCGCGTGATATCGGGCTTCCGCACCTTGGGATCGTCTTCAGGCAGCGGTCGGTAGACGATCTTGCTCTTCGACCCGGAGATGTCGATGATCGCGTGCGCGATCTGCTCGATCGTCATCTCGTGCGGGTTGCCGATGTTCACCGGGTCGTTGAGGTCCGACTCCATCAGCCGGATGATCCCGTCCACGAGGTCACTGACATAGCAGAAGCTGCGCGTCTGTTCGCCGCTGCCGAAGATGGTGACGTCTTCGTTGCGGAGCGCCTGGCTCATGAACGCCGGGACGGCGCGGCCGTCGTTGACGCGCATGCGCGGGCCGTACGTATTGAAGATCCGGACGATCTTGGTATCGACACCGTGATAGCGCCGGTACGCCGTCGTCATCGCCTCGGCGAACCGCTTGGCCTCGTCGTAGACGCCACGCGGACCGATGGGGTTGACGTTGCCCCAATACGTTTCCTTCTGCGGATGCTCGAGCGGATCGCCGTAGACCTCGGAGGTCGAGGCGAGCACGAAACGGGAGTTCTTCGCTTTCGCCAGGCCGAGCGCCTTGTGCGTGCCGAGCGCGCCGACTTTCAGCGTCGGAATCGGCAGCTCGAGGTAATCGATCGGGCTGGCCGGGCTGGCCCAGTGCAGGACGGCATCCACCGGCCCTTCGACGTAGATGTAGTTGGTGACGTCGTGCTTGATGAAGGTGAAGTCCCGGTTCGCGAGGTGGGCGATGTTCGCCGTATCCCCGGTGAGCAGGTTGTCGATGCCGATGACCGAATGGCCCCGATCGAGCAATGCCTCCGACAGGTGCGATCCGATGAAGCCGGCCGCGCCGGTGATGACGATCCGCTTAGAAGGCATGCCGATGGAATCCTCTGACCAGGGTCAGCCAGAGGATCTTCAGATCCAGGCCAACGGACCAATTCTCGATGTAGTACAGGTCGTACTCGATGCGTTTTTCGAGCGACGTGTTGCCGCGCCAGCCGTTGACCTGCGCCCATCCAGTGATGCCGGCCTTGACCTTGTGGCGCAGCATGTACTAGCGGGATGCGGTGCTTGAACTGCTCGACGAAGTAGGGACGCTCGGGGCGCGGTCCGACCAGCGACATGTCGCCGCGGAGCACATTAAAGAGCTGCGGCAACTCGTCGAGGTCCAGCTTTCGCAACCAGCGGCCAACGGGCGTGCACCGCGGGTCATCGTCTCGCGCCCACACGGGACCGGTATCGTCCTCGGCGCCGAGGTACATCGATCGGAACTTGTAGACGAGGAACGCCTTGCCGTCGAGGCCCATGCGTTCCTGGGTGTAGAAGACCGGCCCGTTCGACGACCGCTTGATGATGAACGCGATGATCGCGAGCGGAATGGACAGGACGAGGAGCGCCGACCCCGAGATCGCCGCGTCGATCGCACGCTTCAGGACGCTGTTGATCCCCCGCAGCGGCACGTCGTTGAGGCTGATGATCGGAACGCCGTCGAGGTTCTCGAGCCGGGCGCGAAGGGCGATGAACTGCAGAAGGTCCGGCACCACGTGAATGTCGATACCCTCGCGGTTCACGGCTTCGACGATGCCGAGCATCTTCACGTGCTCTTCGAGAGGGAGCGCCACGTAGACGTGGTCGATGCGTTCGTTCCGGATCACTTCATCGGCATCCGCCAGCGTGCCGAGCAGCGGCAGCCCCCGATAGCCAATGTGATCCCCGGCGGCGCGATCGTCGAGGAACCCAACCACCTTGAACCCGAGTTCGCGGTGCTCGAGCACCTTGTCGGCGACCAGCCGCCCGAGATCGCCGGCGCCGGCGATCAGCACGCGCTTGAGGCCGATACCCGCTTTCCACCGGCGCTCCAGCGCTTCGCGCACCAGCTCGCGCGAGCCGTAGGTCAGGATCACGTTGATCCCGAGGAACAGGGGAAGCAGGATCCGCGAGGGTTCCGTGTAGCGGTCCGGGTAATACGCCTGAACCCAGAGGAGCGCGAACAGTCCGAGGATGCCCGCGAGGATCGTGCCGACGAACACGCCAAAGAAGTCGTCTACTCGCGAGCGTCCGCGCCGGAGCCGGTAGAGGCCCTGAACGTGGAACGACACCGGAACCAGCACGGCCAGGAACGGCAGCAGGTTCACGTACTGCTCGAAGGGCGGGTAGCCTTTGGTGACTGGAATCAGCCCGCTCTCGAACCGCAACAGGTAGGCCAGGACGAGTGCGACGACGCCGAACAGGGCATCGCTGAGCACGTAGAAGGCGACGAGCAGGCGGTTGAACCGCCGCATCATGACGGAAGGCTCTCGGCGAGGGCCGACGTAAACGCCTGCTTGAAGGCCTCGCGCGAGAAGCGTTCGGCGTGGCTGCGCACCGCATCGCGGTTGGGGGGATCGCTCACGACGTGCCGGATTCCATCGGCGAAGGCCTGGGCGGTCGCTTCGCGGACGAGGACGCCTGTTGTCCCGTGGACAACGGTCTCGCACGCGCCGCCTTCGGCGAGTGCCACCACCGGCGTCCCGCAGGCCTGCGCCTCCACGGGTACGATTCCGAAGTCCTCGACGCCGGGAAGCAGGACTGCCGTGGCTTGCTGGTAGAGCGCCCGGATTTCCTCGTTGCTCCTCCAGCCAAGGAACTCGACGTTCGCGCCATCCGCGAGCTGTCGAAGCCGCGCCTCTTCTGGGCCTTGCCCAACCACCCGCAATGGAAGACCTGAGAGCTTGGATGCCTCGACCGCCAGGTCGAGGCGCTTATAGGGCACGAGAGCCGACACGACCAGAAGAGATGGGTCGCGATCGGACTTGCCGGAAGCAGGCTGGTAAAAGTGAGTGTCTACTGGAGGATACACAACGGTCGACCCGCGATTATAGTATCGGCGTATTCTGCCCGCAACATATTGAGAGTTCGCGAGAAAGCGGTTTACGCGCCCCGCCGTTCTGGCATCCCATCGGGCCATCGCCGCCATCACCGGCCTCAGCGCAGCACTCGCCACATGACCCACCTGTTGAGGTCCGAAGTAGGCCGGGAACTGATCCCAGGCGTAACGCATGGGGGAGTGGCAGTAACACACATGCGGTGCGCCCCCACGGGCGACGACCGACTTGACCGCGCAGTGGCTACTGCTGATGACGAGGTCGTATCCGTCGAGGTCGAAGCCTTCGACCGCCGCCGGGAAGAGCGGCAGGTAGTGGCGATACCAGCGGCCGGCGCGGGGAAGCCGCTGCACCCAGGAGGTCTCGATCCGATGCCGTTCGATCGTCGGAGACACCGATCCTTTGACGTGGACGAGCGTGTAAAGGGTGGCGTCGGGAAACAGCTCGCAGATGGCTTCGAGTACCTTTTCGCCGCCGCGCATTCCCGTCAGCCAGTCGTGCGCAATGGCAACCCGCAATCCCCGAAATAACTCCGTCCCCTCCGTTTCCCGAGCCCCGAGCCCCGAACCCCGAGACCCGTTCACGTCGCGAGCACCTCGTCGTAGATCTCGCGGACCCGGCGGATCGAGCGCTCCCACGAAAAGTGCCGCACGCGCTCGAGCCCGCGATCCCGAAGCGACTGCGCGAGCTCGGGTTCGGTGAGCACGCGGCGCATGGCGTCGAAAATCGCGTCTGGCTTGTTCGGATCGATGAGCAAGGCGGCGTCGCCGACCACCTCGGGAAGCGACGACACGTTCGAGGTAATGACCGGTGTGCCGCTCGCCATGGCCTCGAGCGGTGGCAGGCCAAACCCTTCGTAGAGCGACGGAAACACGAAGACGCCGGCGAGGCGATAGAGACACGCCAGCGTCTTATCCGACACGAAGCCCAGGAACCGAACCTGATGGTGCAGCTTGTGCCGATGCACGGCGCGGCGCAGCGTCGCGTACTTCGAGATCTCGTCACCGATGATCAGCAGCTTCACCTGCTCGAACCCGTTCTTGCGCAGCATCGAAAACGCTTCGATCAACCGCTCGAGATTCTTGTGCGGCTTGATGTTCCCCGCATACAGGACGAACGGATCCTCGAGTTGATATCGCTCGCGGACCCGCCCGATCTCCGCGTCGGTCGGGCTCTCATCGAACTGCTCGTCGATGGCGTTGTAAATGACGTCGATCTTCGATTCGGGCACGCTGAAATAGCGCAGGATGTCCCGCTTGGACGCCTCCGATACCGTCAACACCCGCGTCGAGCGATGCGTCGCGACCCACAGCGAGGACCACGCGTACGCGTAGGCCAGTCGATTCGGCAGATATTGCGGAAACCGCAGGTGAATGCAGTCGTGGATGGTGACCACCGACTTGCAGGGTGTCAACGGCGGCAGCACGTAGTGCGGCGCGTGAAACAGGTCGATCCCCTCGCGCCTCAAGTCGAGCGGCACGGTCCACTGCTCCCTGATGCTGTAAGTGCCCGCCTGCTCCGGCACCGTGCGAAAGTTCTCGCCAAGCCGCCGCCCCAGGTCCTCATCGACAGGCCGACAGAGCAGCACGTACTCGGTCGTCTGATCGATCCGCGCCAGGTGCCGCAGAAGGTTCCTGACGTAGGTCCCGATCCCGTAGTCGCGCAACTTCCGCGCGTCAATCGCTATTCGCACTCGCGGTGAGTCTATCAACTCCCGCCGTTTCGCCGTCGTGTCCGGGCGCTCTACTCGCGGGGTGGCAGGCATGCGGGTCCGCGGCTCCCGTTCGACGCCGTGGTAAATCGGGGCCTCCGGCGATGGCCTGACGACCCGGCCGCGGCTCGGGTTATCACAACGCCGGTGCGCGATCATTTGGATGTCCGGCTGTTCTGAAGGGCAGTGGCGAAACAGCGCCGCGTCCGCTCGGACCGCCTGCGACCCCGATTTAATTCCTTCGCTCTCACGGCGCTCACAGGTCGCCGCAGACCCGCATGCCTGCCACCCCGCTCGAACCGCCCGCCTCGGCATCGCATCGGTGCTGGCCGCGCGCGAGGTCGACTTCAGGTCGGCTCGCGCGACACCTGCGGCGCGGTGGCACGGCACACAGTGGCTCGCGTGGACGCTTGAACGCGTCCGCACGGCCCGTGCGGCGAGCGACGCCAGGCGAGGGACACGGCACCGCGAGCGCCGTACGGAACCGATCAAAGGCGCTGCCTGCGCGTAAGGCTATGGCCGGAGGACGCGATTTACCCCGCGTACCGACGTCGGCGCAGCGCGCGTTCGCCTGGCGGCGATCGCGCGCCGTGCGTCGAACGGGCGCCGCGAGACCGCGCATGCCCGCCACCCGCGATGAACCACCGCCTCGACGCCAACTGCGGTAGCGGAGTGCGCGCGGCAGCAGGCAAGCGGGCCCGCGGCCTGCCTCGAAGAGATTCTGAGCAGTAGCGGGAGAGCGAAGGAATTAAATCGCGGTCCGCAGGCGGTCCGAGTGGCGGCGCCGCTGTTTCGCCACTGGCCCTTGCGAACAGCTCGGTTGCCCAAATGATCGGGGCTGTCGGCTCGGATACCGTCAAAGGCGCGGCCTGGATCGTAAGGCTATCGCCGGAGGACCGCGATTTACCCCGCGTACCGACGTCGGCGCCGCGGACCCGCTTGCCTGCTGCCGCGCGCACCAGAATGCGCGACGAAAGGCAGCGGCGGCTAGTCCTCGGGGAGCTGGTGCTTCAGGCGCAAGTAGAGGCGGAGGAGCCAGGCGTAGCGGGGGTGGTGCTTTTCGTAGAACGCGAGGTGGCTGCGGCGGTAGGCCTTGTTGATGGCCTTAGGCGCGGCGAGGCGCGCGCGGCCTCGCAGGTGGACGATCTCGGCGGCTGGCGTGAAGAGGATCTTCCAGCCGGCGGCGCGAATCGAGGCGCAGAAATCTACGTCCTCGGTGTACAGGAAGAAGCGTTCGTCCAGCAGGCCGACCTGTTCAGCGACGGGGCGGCGTACGAGGAGGCAGGCGCCGGTGACCCAGTCGACGTAACGCTCCTGGCGAGTCGCTCGCTCGACCCACCGCGACACGGGACCGACGCCGCGGGCGTGGAGCGACATGAGGAGTTTCTGCCGTAGCTCTCCGAGCGGCGAGATCATTGGGCCGAACGACAACTCGGGATCGCCATTGGCATCGACGAGCCGCGGACCTGCGGCCGCTGCCTTCGGGTGCGCGTCGAGCCTGGCCACCAGCGTGTCGAGCGCACCAGGGCGAACGAGCGTGTCGTTGTTCAACAGCAACACGAGCTCGCCGCCGCTGGCGCGAATGCCGGCGTTGTTGCCGCGCGAGAACCCCACGTTCTCGTCGAGGGCGACGAGGCGCACGCCAGGGGATCTGTGCACGGCCTCCACGCTGCCGTCGGTGGACGCGTTGTCCACGACCACGATCTCGTGCGGCGTCGCGGGGGGATGCTGGGCGAGAGACGACAGGCAATTCTCGAGATGCTCGCGCCCGTTGTAGTTGACGATGATGATCGAGAGGCGCGGGGTCATCGAGCGGCTTCTTCGAGACGAGCGAGCGTTCGGCCGGCGGCGTCGTCCCACGAGTACCGCGCCAGGATCGCTGGGGCCGCGGCCAGCTCGATGGCGGGCGCTCCCGGCGCGGCGATGAACCGGCGCAGCGCCGCAGCCGCGCCATCGATATCACCACGCGCGACGTAGATCGCCGCGTCACCGTACACCTCTCGCGCCACCGGCGTGTCGAGGACCACGGCTGGAATACCAGCCGATAGCGCTTCGAGTGGCGTCAGGCCAAAGCCTTCGTACTGCGAGAGGAAGGCGAACACAGCGGCTCGATCGTACAGGGAGGACAGTTCGTCATCGCTGACGTAACTGCGCAGATCGGTCCGATCGGCAACTCCGCACGCCCGTGCGACGGCCTCGAGGTCTTCATGCGGCCACGTGCGGTTGTCGCCGACGATGACGAGGCGGGCGTCGGGGAGCCCCTGGCTCGCGCGCGCGAACGCGGCGATGAGGTCGGGCAACCGACGCCGGTTGAATAACGAGCCGGCGTAAAGGACGAGCGGCTCGCGGCGTGCTCGGCCGGCGTGGCGTGATGTCACGCCGGGCGGAATGACATCGATCCGGTCGGCCGGCACCAGGTAGTGGCGTTCGATTTCCCCGCGCGAGAACTCGGAATCCGTGAGCACCCGCGCCGCACGCCGGGCGGCGCGCCGCGTGAGCAGGCGGCGTCTCGTGCCTTCGCGCCACCGAAACCATTCGGGATGCGCCGAAAACGAAATGTCATGGATGGTGACGACAAACGGCATGCGGAGGCCCATCGGCGCGGTATACGCCGGAGCGAAGAACACATCCGGCCGATCGTTGTTCGCCGCGCGCCGGAGCGTGGTTTGCTCCCAGAGCGTCCCTCGTCCGCCCGGCAGAACCCTCGGCTCGGTTCGCCCGGGCACCAGGAGATCAGCGTGCAGCGGCTCGGGCGAGTAGAGAAGAAACCGGCGTCGCTCGGCGTCCGGTCGCGAGGTCCAGCGTCGCAGCAGCTCGCCCAGGTATCGCCCGACACCGGTTTTCGCACCCAGCAGCTCACGGGCGTCGACGCCCACGGTCAACGGCTTCATCGCCGAGCCGTCCGCCGTGCGACGGCCTCGGCCAGGGCTTCGCGGGCCCGCTTCGCGGAATGATCCCAGTTGAAGCTGCGCGCGCGCGCGACTCCGCGGGACGCGAACTCACGACGAAGACCGCCGTCGTCGAGCACCCGCGCAATGGCCGTGGCCAGCGACCGGGTGAATTCAGGCCCTTCGCCTGAGACGAGCAGGCCGGCGTCGCCGAGCACTTCGGGAAGGGCACCACGATCCGCCGCCACGACGGGGACTCCGGCCGTCATCGCCTCGAGCACGGTTATGCCGAAACCCTCGTCCAGGGATGGCACCACCAGCAGCGACGCCTCCCGATACAGCTGCTCGCGGGCGTCGTCGCTGACGTACCCGAGATACCGAACTCCCGGCGGCGACGGGGGAGCGGCGCCCTCGACGCGGCCTGCGAAAACCAGGGGCGGGACTGTGGGGCGCGACCTGGACAACTCCTGGTAGGCGTCGATCAAGGCGTGAACGTTCTTGCGTGGTTCCACCGTTCCCACGTGGAGGATCGGGCCGCCCGCCGGCGGCTCGCTGCGAGCCGCCAGTGCGGGTGCGCCCGGATAACAGACGGTAATTCTGTCCGGCGACACCGACAGCCGTGACACGGCCTGCGCCTTCGTGTATTCCGAGATGGCAATCACGCCATCGGCGCGCGTGGCATGCCGTGCGGCGAGCGGCGCGTAGTCGCGACGGACTTCGCGCGCCGTGGCATCGGGATGGTCGAGGAAGAAGAAGTCGTGGATCGTCACGACCTGCGCGGCCCTGGCGGACGGCATCAGCAGGGGGTGCATCGACCAGGCAACGTCAACATCGCCGGCCAGCGTTTCGATCGCCGGCCACTCCAGCCGATGCCAGGCCGCGTTGAGCAACGTCACTGGCACGCGCCGGTCCACGCTTTCGGTGCCGGGAATGACGTTCGAGGGCAGACGGTCTTTCCACGAACTCGAAAAGAGCACGACCCGGTCGCCGGGAATGGCCTGGCGGGCGAGGGCGGCTGCCATCTGGTGCGCGTACTCCCCCACGCCCGTGCGTTGGCGCAGCGCGGGCCGGTAGTCGACAAGGATCCGCAATGCGGGCGGATGGTACCACACCGATCTCCGACCAGAGGGAGGACGGCAAATCCTTGTCGCTCAATAGATTGACAGCGTTTTGACGGCTGTGCTAGCGTAAAGGTTTTGTATCTATCGGAGAATCTGCGGGATGAAGATTGCGGTCGTCGGAAGTGGCTACGTGGGGCTCGTCGCGGGCGCTTGCTTTGCCGAGAACGGAAACGAAGTCTGTTGCATCGATAAGGATCCGGCCAAGGTTCGGGCCCTCCAGCGCGGGCAGATTCCCATTTACGAGCCGGGCCTGGAAGAAATGGTTCGCCGCAACCGCGGCCTCAAGCGACTGACGTTCACGACCGACCTGGCCAAGGGGGTCCGCGCCTCCGAGATCATCTTCATCGCCGTCGGCACCCCAACCGGGGAAGACGGTTCCGCCGACCTCCAACACGTGCTCGACGTGGCGCGTGACACGGCCAAGGCGATGAACGGCTACAAGGTGGTCGTCAACAAGAGCACCGTCCCCGTCGGAACCGCCGCCAAGGTCCGCGACATCCTGCGCAAGGAAACGACGCACCCCTTCAGCGTGGTCAGCAACCCCGAGTTCCTCAAGCAGGGGGCCGCGATCGACGACTTCATGAAACCAGATCGCGTGGTCATCGGCGCCGAAGACGCGCGCGCTGCCGAACTCATGAAGGAACTCTACTCGCCGTTCACCCGGACCGGCGCGCCCATCATGATGATGGACAACGCGAGCGCCGAGTTGTGCAAGTACGCGGCGAACGCCATGCTGGCCACCCGGATCTCGTTCATGAACGAGGTCGCCAATGTGTGCGAGGCCATGGGGGCCGACGTCGACCAGGTGCGCAAGGCGGTGGCCGCGGATCGCCGCATCGGCCCGTCGTTTCTGTTTCCCGGCGTCGGCTATGGCGGCAGTTGCTTCCCGAAGGACGTCAAGGCCATGCTGCGATTCGCGCACACCGCCGACTACGACTTCCAGATCCTCAAGTCGGTTGAGGCCGTCAACGAGAAGCAGAAGCTCCGCCTCCTGGAGAAGCTGAAGAAGCACTTCGGATCGCTGAAGGGCAAGCGCATCGCGGTGTGGGGTTTGTCGTTCAAGCCGCGAACCGACGACATGCGTGAAGCCCCCTCAGTGCCGCTCATCAACGGCCTGCTGGCGGCCGGCGCGGAGGTGCACGCCTACGATCCCGAAGCGATGGCGGTCGCGAAGAAGATCTTCGGCTCGAAGTTGCAATTTGCCGAGAACGGCTACGACGCGCTCACCGGCGCTGATGCGCTGGTGCTGGTCACCGAGTGGAACGAGTTCCGCGAGCCGGACTACGGCCGCATGCGGAAGCTAATGCGCGCGCCGATCATTTTCGACGGCCGCAACATCTACAACCCGGAGCAGATCAAGGCGCAGGGGTTCACGTATTTCTCGATCGGCCGGCCGTAGCATGGGCAGCGTGCTCGTCATCGGCGGCGCCGGCTACATCGGCAGCCACGCCGTCAAGGCGCTGCGCGCCCGCGGCACCGCCGTCGTCGTCTACGACAACCTATCGGCCGGTCATCGTGCCGCGGCGCGCTTTGCGACCGGCCTGGTCGAAGGAGACATCCAGGATACCGAGCGGATCCGCGAGACCATTCGCCGTTTCGACGTCGACTCGGTGATGCATTTTGCCGCCTGGACGTCGGTGGGCCTGTCGGTGACCGATCCTCTCGGCTACTATCGCAACAATGTTGGCGGATCGATGTCGGTCCTGAACGCGATGGCGGCCGAGCGGGTGGAGATGCTGGTGTTCTCGTCCACCGCGGCGGTGTTCGGCAATCCTCTGAAAACCCCCATTGCCGAGGACCACCCCACGCAACCGATCAACCCGTATGGGGAGACGAAACTGGCCGTCGAGCGAGCCCTGCCGCATTTCGAACGAGCCTATGGGATCCGTTCGATTGCCCTGCGCTATTTCAACGCCGCCGGGGCCGATCCCGATGGCGACCTCGGGGAGGATCACGACCCCGAGCTCCACCTGATCCCACGCGCGCTCGATGCGGCGGCCGGCCGGGGCGCCTTCCAGATATTCGGCCAGGACTACGACACCCCCGACGGCACCTGCCTGCGGGACTACATCCACGTCACCGACCTTGCGGAAGCTCATCTTCTGGCGCTCGGCGCCCTCCAGGACGGCGGCGCGACGACCTACTACAACCTCGGCAACGGGAAGCCGACATCTGTAAAGGAGGTCGTCGATGCCGTATCGCGAGTGGTGGGGAAGGCCGTGCCGGTGACGCCAGGGCCCCGGCGTGAAGGGGACCCGGCCGTGCTTTTCGCCTCGAGCGACCGGATCAAGCGAGAGCTTGGCTGGCGTCCGCAGCTCGAAGACCTGGACACCATCGTGGCCACGGCCTGGCGCTGGCGGGAGCGTCACCCTTCAGGCTACCGAACGGGCGCGCCGGACTGATGTCGAGAATCCAAAACCCCCTCCCTGACCCGCTCCTGTCGGTCGTCGTACCCTGTTACAACGAGCGCACCACGATCGAAGAGATCATCCGTCGCGTCCTCGCGGTGCCGATCCGCACCGAGCTGATCGTGGTCGACGATGGCTCGAAGGATGGGACGCGCGACATCCTGACGGAGCTCGCGCGGGAGCTGAACTTCAAGCTGATCTTCCAGCCGCAGAACGCGGGGAAGGGGGCCGCCTTGCGGCGCGGCTTCCAGGAGGTCACCGGGGACCTGGTCGTGATCCAGGACGCCGACCTGGAGTACTCACCGGAAGAATTTCCCGAGCTGATCGAACTGATCTGCGAGGGGCGCGCGGACGTGGTGTACGGCTCCCGTTTCCTCGGCCGCCATCGCGTGTTCATGTTCACGCACTACATCGGCAATCGCATCGTGACCTTGCTCACCAACGTGCTCTACAACACGATGCTGACCGACATGGAGACGTGTTACAAGGTGATGCGCACCGAGGTCCTGCGGTCGTTCACGCTCGAATCCGACGGGTTCGGCATCGAGCCGGAGATGACCGCGAAGATCTTCAAGCGCGGGTATCGCGTCTACGAGGTACCGATCACTTACGACGGCCGCGGCTACGACGAAGGCAAGAAGATCACGTGGCGTGACGGCATCGTCGCGCTGTGGGTGTTGCTGAAGTATCGCTTTACCGAGTGAATCCACTTCCTCGCCTCATCGCGTATGCGCGGCCCTATCGTGGCCGCTTCATCGCGGCGCTCGCCGCGATGATCATTTATGCCGCCGCGAACGCGGGGATCGTCGCCCAGATCAAGCCGCTCATGAACGACGTGCTGAACGGCCGCATGGCGTTCAGCCTGTTCGCCTCGATCATCATCGTCGGCTACATCATCAAGGGGATCGGGGCGTACTCCTCGACCTACCTGATGACCGACGTCGGCCAGCGCGTCGTCCGCGACATCCGTAATCAACTGTTCCGCCACACCATCGACCAGTCCGCGGGTTTCTTCAGCCGGCGATCGACCGGCCAGCTGATCTCCCGGATCACCAACGACGTGAACCAGATCCAGCAGGCGGTCTCGGAGACGCTCGGCGACCTGCTGCGCGAGGGGTTGTCGCTCCTGGGATTCGGCGCGCTGTTGTTCTGGCTGGATTGGCACCTCGCCCTGGTCGCCATCCTGATCGGGCCACTGGCAGTGCACCCGCTGGTGCGGTTCGGGAAGCGCATTCGCAGCACCACCCGGCGCAGCCAGGAGGAACTCGAGCATCTGACGCACGTGGCCGCGGAAGCCTTCGCCGGGCACAGAATCGTGAAGGCCTTCGGCGCCGAAGCGCACGAGGAGAACCGTTTCCGGCAGGCGGCGCACCAGGTCTATCGCACGAACCTGCGCGTCACGCGGACGCTGGCCATCCTGCCATCGTTGATGGAGCTGCTCGGCGGGCTGGCGGTCGTGATGCTGATCTGGTACGGGCGGCAGCAGATCATCGGCGGCGACCTGGATGTCGGCGAGTTCACGACCTTCGTCGTGGCGGCGTTCATGATGTACACGCCGGTCAAGAAACTGAGCCGCGTGAATGCCAACCTGCAGCAGGCGATGGCGGCCTCGGAGCGGATCTTCCAGGTACTCGATACGCACTCCGAGGTGCGCGAACGCCCCGACGCCCAAACCATGCGTTCCTTGCGGCATGCCATCGAGTTCCAGAACGTCGCCTTCGCGTACGACGACCGTCCCGGCAAGTTCATCCTGCGCGATGTCTCGTTCTCGGTCGAAGCGGGCGAGATGGTGGCCATCGTCGGCTTGAGCGGTGCCGGCAAGACCACGCTGGTCAACCTGCTGCCGCGGTTCTACGACGTGACCGGCGGCGCGATTCGCATCGACGGCGTGGACATCCGAGACGTCACGTTGACGTCGCTGCGCGCCAACATCGGGATCGTCACCCAGGAGACGGTGCTCTTCGACGAAGCGATTGCCAGCAACATCGCCTACGGCTCGCCTGGCGTCTCGATGGAGGAGATCGAAGCCGCGGCACGAGCGGCCCACGCGCACGAGTTCATCGTGGCCTTGCCGTCGAAGTACGACACGCGGATCGGGGAGCGCGGCCAGACGCTCTCGGGCGGCCAGCGCCAGCGCCTGGCGATCGCGCGCGCGCTCCTGAAGAACTCGCCGATCCTGATCCTCGACGAAGCCACGTCGTCGCTCGACGCCCAGTCGGAGCTGCTCGTGCAGGAAGCGCTGCAGAACCTGATGCGCGACCGCACGTCGTTCGTGATCGCCCATCGGCTCTCGACCGTGCGCCGCGCCGACAAGATCATCGTGCTCGAGAAGGGACGGATCGTGGAGGTTGGCCGCCACGACGACCTGCTCGCCAATCCCGGTGGCACCTACGCGAAGCTCTACTCGCTCCAGATCTTCGAGGGGGGACGCCCGGGACAGATTCCCCCGCATCCAACGATTCAATGATCAAGAGCATGACGGGCTTCGCCTCGCTGACGCGCGATGACGAGGTCGCGACGATCACGGTGACGGTGAAGTCGGTGAACCATCGGTTCCTCGACCTGCAGCTCCGCATCCCGCCCTCTCTCGGCGGCGTCGAGTCGAAGGTGCGCGGTCTCGTGCAGCAGCGGGTGTCACGAGGACGGGTGGAAGTGAGCGTCTCGCTGCAGCAGCGGCGCGTGCCGTCGCTCGATGTCGAGCTGAACGAGCCCTTTCTCGACGCGCTCGGCGCCGCGCTGGAGCGCGCCCGCGAGCGAGGGCACATCTCGGGGGCGATGACCCCGGGCGATCTCTTACGCTTTCCGCAGGCGCTGGCGATTCGCGAGAAGCAGGAGACAGCGGAGGGGGCCGACGAACAACTGGTCGCCCGCGTCGAGGAAGCGATCGCGTCGGCGGTCAGCGACCTCGACGTCATGCGGTCGAAAGAAGGGGAGTTTTTGCGGACCGATCTTGATGCCCGGCGCCAGTTGCTCGGGGACCTTTTCGAGCGTCTCCACACCGCGTCGGAAGCCGGCATGGCGGGTCTGCGGCTCCGCCTCGAGGAGCGGGTGCGCGACCTGCGGGCCGACGCCCTGGCCGACGAGTCGCTGGTGGCGCAGGAAATTGCGAAGTTCGTCGGAAGGTCCGATATAACGGAAGAGGTGGTGCGGTTCCGGGGTCACCTGGAGCACTGGAAGGCCCTGTCGGACTCCCCCGAAGCGTGCGGCCGGAAGCTCGACTTCCTGCTCCAGGAAATGAACCGCGAGATCAATACCGTGGGGTCGAAAGCCGAAGGCCCGACCGTGTCGGAGCTGGTCGTCAACCTCAAGGCCGAGCTCGAGAAGATGCGCGAGCAGGTTCAGAATGTCGAGTAAATCCCCTCAAAGGGGGCAGTTGTTCGTCGTGTCCGCGCCCTCGGGAACGGGCAAAACGACCGTTGTCGAGCGCCTGGTCCAGCTCGTCCCTGACCTCGCGCTGTCGCGTTCCTACACCTCCAGGGCCGCCCGGACGGGGGAAACCGACGGCGTCGACTATAATTTTGTGACCCGCTCACGTTTCGAAGAGATGATCGCCGCCGAGGAGTTTCTCGAGTGGGCGGACGTCTTCGGCAACCTCTACGGTACCTGCGCCACCGATACTGAGAAGTTCCTCGAAAGCGGGCAGGATCTCGTGTTGGTGATCGATGTGCAGGGGGCCCGGCAGGTGCGGAAGCGCTATCACCGGACCGTCGGGGTGTTCGTCATGCCCCCCTCGTTCGAGGTGCTCGAGCATCGCTTGCGCGGCCGCAGCAAAGACGCGGAAGAGGCCATGCAACGCCGCCTCCTGACGGCGCGCAACGAGGTGGCCGCCTTCGCCGAATACGACTACGTGATCGTCAACGACGAACTCGAAGCGTGCGTGGATCGCCTCCGCGCCATCGTCCTGGCGGAACGCGCGCGACTCCGCGCGGTCCGTACTGAAGCAGAAAGCATCGTGGAGTCATTTGAAAGGGCACAGCGTGAAAGTCAACGATCGAGCAATTACCGGTAACGCGTTTGAATTCGTCACAATGGCGGGCGCGCGGGCGCGCCAGTTGCTGCGCGGCTGCACGCCAAAGACCGAGGGGAGCAACAAGCCGGCGAAACTCGCGCAGAAGGAAGTGCGCGAAGGCAAGATCCAAAGGGTCCCCAAGACCGAGTAGTAACTATGGCGCTTGTCGCATTGGGCGTGACCGGCGGTATCGGCGCCTACAAGGCGGTCGAGATCGCCCGCGGACTGCAGAAACTCGGCCACGACGTGGCCGCGGTGATGACGCGGTCCGCCCGGAAGTTTGTGGGTCCGGTCACATTCGAAGCGATCACCCGGCGTCGCGTGATCACCGACCAGTTCGAGCCGGGCGCCAACTCCGATATCGAGCACATCCAGCTGGCGAGTGACATCGCCTTGCTCCTGGTGACCCCGGCGACGGCCAACATCATCGGCAAGTTCGCGCATGGGATTGCCGACGACTTCCTGACGTCGTTGTATCTGGCGACCCGTGCGCCCGTGCTCATGGCTCCCGCGATGAACACGAACATGTGGGAGCACGAGGCGGTGAAGGCCAACCTCGAGACCTTGCGCGCGCGCGGCGTGCGGTTCGTCGATCCCGGCGCCGGCTATCTCGCGTGCGGGTGGATCGGCAAGGGCCGCCTCGCCGAACCAGACGATGTCGTCGCCGCGGCGGAGGCCATGCTGGCGCCGAGAGGCTCGCTCCTCGGGAAGCTCGTCGTGGTGACGGCCGGCCCCACCTACGAGGACATCGACGCCGTCCGTTACATCGGCAATCGTTCCAGCGGCAAGATGGGCTATGCGCTGGCCGCGGAAGCGTCTCGTCGCGGCGCCCGCGTGGTGCTCGTCTCCGGCCCGACAACCCTGGAAGTGCCCATCAACGTGGAGATCGTGCGCGTGCGCAGCGCTGCCGAAATGCACGCCGCCGTCATGTCGGAGGCCAAGGCCGCCAACATGGTCATCATGGCGGCCGCCGTGGCCGATTACATGCCGCGCACGCGCGCCGACGGCAAGATCGAGAAGTCGGACGCCTCGCTTTCGCTCGATCTCGTGCGCACGCCCGACATCCTGGCGGATCTCGGCCGCGCGCGCAACGCAGAGGGCGGGCGTGGGCCCCTCCTCATCGGTTTCGCGGCACAGAGCGGTGACCCCGTAGAGGCGGCGCGCGGGAAGCTGCGCGCCAAGAATGCCGACATGATCGTCGCCAACGACATCAGTCGCGCCGACACCGGGTTCGACGTGGACACCAACGCCGTCATGCTCGTCACCCCCGAAGGGGCCGAACCGGTCGCGCTGGCGCCCAAAACCGAGATCGCGTCTGTTATCCTCGATCGCGCAGAGAAGCTCTCCTCGTGGACCCGCGTCAGCTAGCCGAACATCTCAGGTTCTACAGCGAGCTCGGTGTCACCGGCGTCTCGCGAGACGCGCGCTGGCGCGAACGTGCCGGCGCCGGCGCTGACGCCCGACGACTGCAGACTCCGAACTCGCCAACTCTCTGCAGCCGCCGACCCCGGTAGCGCACGGACTTCAGTCCTGCCGCGCGCGTTCTCACGCTGACGGAGATTCGCGAGGAAATCGGCGACTGCACACGCTGCAAGCTCCACACGCAGGGGCGCAAGCAGATCGTCTTCGGAGTGGGGAACCCGAACGCCGACCTGATGTTCGTCGGCGAGGCGCCGGGGGCCGACGAGGACGTGCAGGGCGTGCCGTTTGTCGGACGTGCGGGACAGCTGCTCACCAAGATGATCGAGGCGATGGGCTTCAAACGCGACGAGGTCTACATCGCGAACGTCATCAAGTGCCGCCCGCCGGAGAACCGCAATCCGGATCCCGACGAAGTGGCCACCTGCGAGCCGTTTCTCTTCAAGCAGATCGAGACGATCCAACCCAAGGTCATCGTCGCCCTCGGATCGTTCGCGGCGAAGACGCTCCTCAAGACGCAGGATCCGATCTCGCGCCTGCGCGGCCGCGTCTACGCGTACCACGGCGCCAAGCTCATTCCCACGTTCCATCCCTCATTCCTGCTGCGCAGCCCGAATCAGAAGAAATATGCGTGGGAGGATCTGAAGCGAGCGCTCGCCGAAATGGGCCGCGTCCCTCCAGGCGCCGCGGCCGCCCCGGCGGATTCCGAGTAAGGCGCCCATGCGCCTCGTTTCCGTCGCCGTCCCCGTTCCGGCGATCGGCGCCCTGACGTATCGCCTCCCTCCAGACAACTTCAGCCGTCGCGCTCGGCGCGCGCGTCCTCGTGCCGCTCGGCACACCGGGTGATGACCGGCGTCGTCTTGTCGACATCCGTTCGCATCCGTCGAATCCGCGTCGAGCCCCGAGCCCCGAGCCCCGAGTCCCGAGCTGCGCGAGATCATCGACGTTCTCGACGAAACGGCGTTCCTTCCAGGCCGACGTGATCAAGCTGATCGAATGGGTGGCCGATTACTACGCGTGCGGCATTGGCGAAGCCCTCGCCGCCGCCATGCCTCCGCGCGCGTGGATCGAGAGTGAACGGCACGCGCAGATCACCGAGCAGGGCCTGCTGCGAAGCCTGCAGGAGCGCGGACTCCGCGGCGAGATCATCGCCTCCCTCGAGAACGGCAAGCCGAAACGCGTTGACACTCTCGCCACGCGAAGCGGAGCCTACGCGGCACTGGCGGGGCTCGAGCGGGACGGCCTGGTCGAAATCACGCGGCCGTTACAGGGCAAGGCCTCCGCATTTCGCACCGTGCGCGTGGCCACGCTGACCGCCCAGGGTCACGAAGACACGCCGGCGGGGGAGCGTCAACGCGAAGCGCTCGACCTGCTGCGCGGTGCACCGCAGGGGCTCGACACCTCGGAACTGGCGGCACGCGGGATCAGTGCCGCGACGTTGAAGCGGCTCGCGGAGGTGGGTCTCATCACGATTTCGCGTCGCACGGTGGAACGCGATCCCTTCGAACAGGGCGCCGCGCTCGACGCCGTGCCTCGCAAGGCCGTGGTGCTGACCGAGGAGCAAACCGCGGCCCTGGCGCGATTGCGCGAGTCGTCGGAGTCGCGTGCCTTCGCCGCGGCGCTGCTTCACGGCGTCACCGGCAGCGGCAAGACGGAGATCTACTTGCGCCTCGCCGACACCGTGCGGCGCGGCGGACGCGGGGTCTTGCTGCTCGTGCCCGAGATCGCGCTGACCCCGTCGGTCGCGGCGCTCTTCCGCGGCGCCTTCGGCGAGCGGGTCGCGATCCAGCACAGCGGCCTGTCAGACGGCGAGCGCCACGACCAGTGGCACCGCATCCGGCGAGGCGACGTCGACGTCGTTGTGGGGACCCGTTCGGCGGTTTTCGCACCCCTACAGGCGCTTGGCCTGATCATCGTGGACGAAGAGCACGACGGCTCCTACAAGCAGGAAGAGAGCCCGCGCTACCACGGCCGCGATGTCGCGGTCGTCCGTGCGCAGCAGGCAGGGGCGCTCGTCGTGCTGGGGTCCGCGACCCCTTCGATGGAGAGCTTTCACAACGCAACGACGCAGCGGTATCAGCTCGTCACGCTCGCGCGGCGCGTGCTCGATCGCCCGCTGGCCGACGTCAAGATCGTCGACATGCGGGAGGAGTTCGCCGCCAACGGACCGGATGTCATCCTCAGCTCCGCACTGATCGCCGCGCTCGGCGCACGCCTGGAGCGCAGGGAACAGTCGATCGTGTTGCTCAACCGGCGCGGGTTCGCGACGGTGATCTTCTGCCGCGAATGCGCGCACACGCTCGAATGCCCGAACTGCAGCGTGTCGCTCACGGTGCACAAGGCCATCCGGCGTGCGCGGTGCCACTACTGCAATTACTCGATGACGCTGCCGACGACGTGCGTGAAGTGCAGTGGGAAGTACCTCGAGCAGGCAGGATTCGGCACGGAGCGGGTGGAGGCAGAGGTCAAGGCGCTCTATCCGGACGCACGGGTGGCGCGCGTGGATCGCGACACGATCCGCCGCCGCGGCGCGATCAGCGGACTGCTCTCGCGGTTCGCCGCAGGCGACCTCGACGTGCTCGTCGGCACGCAGATGATCGCGAAGGGGCACGATTTTCCTCGCGTCACCCTCGTCGGAGTCATTTCGGCGGACGTCGGCCTGGGGCTCGCGGATTTCAGAGCGGGGGAGCGCACGTTCCAATTGCTCACGCAGGTCGCTGGACGCTCCGGCCGCGGCGAGCTACCGGGAGAAGCGATCATCCAGACGCTGTACCCCAACCACTACAGCATCCGGCACGCCTGCCGGCAGGACTATCACGCCTTCTTCGCCGACGAGCTCGAGTTTCGTCAGCGGATGAAATACCCGCCATCGGTCGCCCTGATCAACAGCGTCGTCAAGATCGCAGACTCGCGAAGGAGCGCTCGGCGATGCCGGCGAGCTGGTGCGCGCCCTGCGGTGGGGAGGAGAGCCTTACCGCGTGCTCGGCCCGGCGCCGGCACCATTGGGCCGCCTCAAAGGCGAATACCGCGCGCAGTTCTTCATCAAGGGGACGCACCGGGCCGCAATGCGCAAGGCCCTCGTCGCCGCGCTCGAAAGCCGCCCCGAGATCCGCCGCCGCACGATCGTGGACGTCGATCCGATGAGCGTGCTTTGATGTCTTCGCCTGATCCATCGGCAGGATCGGCTGGTTAGCGGCGTCCGTATTGGCCGCGGATTACGCGGATGGGACGGATCGTCGCGGATTCCTGCGCGGCTCGACGGATTCCTGATCGGGTCGCGGCGCCGGCCTGCGGCCGGCAGAACGGGCATGCGCGTGCAAAAACAAGCCGCGTGTGCATTCCGACGCGGCTTGTTTTTGCATGCGCACGCCCGTTCTGCCGCCCGAAGGGCGGCCGCGACCCTCTTGTCTGTCGACAGCGCAGGATCCGTGCGCATCCGTCGGCATCAGCGTCATCCGCGGCAAAAGCTCTATGCGGAGTGACTGGCTGTCGTTGAATTAGCGTGGAGGCGCAGGCGTGGCGGCGGGGCGGGCGGGAGTCGGGAAGATCAGCTCCATCGGCACCGGGCTCACGCACACGATCAACATCACGAGCGCGAACGCGGCGATCCAGTAGCGGTTCGCTGGCAGTGGCTCGTCTTCGTAGATGACGGACGGGTGGCGCGGGCCGAACATCACCAGCATCACCACCATCATCAGCGTGAAGACCATCCAGCTCCTCGTGAAGAGCGTCATCACGACACCCGTCGCCACCGTCGCCATCGAGATGGGCGTTGCCCACTTCCGCAGGGTGGCGTAGGTGAGATGGCCGCCATCGAGCTGGCCGAAGGGCAGCAGGTTGAGCGCCGTCGCCAGCATCCCGAACCACGAGGCAAACACCATCGGATGCATGTTCACCGACGATCCCGCGGCGACGGTGCCGAACATCAGCTTCACGCCTGCCTGGAAGAGCAATGGCTCACCCAGGCTTATGAGCGGGATGTTTTTGGGAACCGTCACCACCTGCGACATCGCAAGCCCGATGAACAGCGCGGGGACCAGCACGAGGAACCCGGCGATCGGACCCCCGACTCCGATGTCGAAGAGGATCTTGCGGTTCGGAAACGCCTCGCGGATACGGATCACCGCGCCCAGCGTGCCCGTTTGAATGGGCACCCCCGTGGGGAAGAGCAGCGGGATGAAGTAGGGATACGACGAATCCACGTTGTAGCGCCGGCACATGATGTAGTGCCCCATCTCGTGCGCCCCGAGAATGGCGATGATCGTCAGGCTGTACCAGAGGCCGTCGCTCAGGGTCGCCTGGGCGGTCCGTCGCCCGAAGTCGGAAGCATACGAGAGATAATGAAACGCGCCGACGTAGGTCGTCGTGAACAGCGTCAGCAAGAAGAGCAGGGCGTGCAGCCACTTACGGCCCTGGAACTTGCGGATGGGAGTAGGGGGACGGAAACGGACGGTGCCTAGATCGGCGTCGGGCGGCAGCGGCAACTAACCTCCGATGTTCTGAAGATCTTTGCCCGGCTTGAACCGAATCGTGCGACCAGGGGGGATGCGGACCTCCTTGCCGGTCCGGGGGTTACGGCCGATACCGCGCTTACGAGGCTTCACCTGGAAAACGCCGAAGCCGCGCAACTCGATCCGCTCGCCACGCTGCATCGAGAGCCGCATCGCCTCGAACACGGCGTCCACCGCCACCTCGGCCTTGACCTTGGTGATGTCGGCGATCTTGGACACCTCGTTGACGATGTCGACCTTGATCATGCTTAGGGGCTCCTGAAGAATTGTAACTATCATATTTTAAGCCACTTACGAAGTCAAACATCCGGCTAACTGATATTTCGAATGCCCCTTAAGCGCCATTTCCACGGCCCCACGGTCGTGCTGGTCGGCCGTCCCAACGTCGGCAAGTCCACCCTCTTCAACCGCATCACGAAAACGCGGCGCTCGATCGTCACCCCGATCGCCGGGACGACGCGTGACGTCATTCAGCAGCCGGCCGAGTGGCAGAACACGCCGTTCATCGGTGATCGACACCGGCGGAATGTTCGGCGCGAGCACGGATCCGCTCCACGAACTCGTGATGATCCAGGGGCGTCGGGCGCTCGAAGCCGCTGATGTGATTGTGTTTGTCGTCGACGGACGCGAAGGCCTGGTGCCCGGCGACCAGGAGATCGCCCAGGCGCTGCAGGGACTCGAAAGCGCCGGTCATCATGGCCGTCAATAAGACCGACGACAAGCGCACACGCGGCCGGATTCTGGAGTTCTACGAGCTCGGGTTCGATCCCGTCGTCGAAATCGCCGCCGAGCACGGTGAGGGGATCGGCGACCTGCTGGACGAAGTCGCCAGGCGCCTGCCGATGGGACGTGACGCCGGCAAGTCGCTCGACAACCCCGAGGAGACCGCGATCGCGATCGTGGGCCGCCCGAACGTGGGTAAGTCGTCGCTGCTCAACAGATTGCTGAAGGAGGAGCGCTCCATCGTCAACGACATGCCCGGCACGACGCGGGACACCGTGGACGCCATGCTCCGCTGGCACAAGCGGAACTTCCGCATCGTGGACACCGCGGGGATTCGGCGTCCGGGGCGCGTCGGCAAGAGCGGCCCCCTCGAGTCGCTGAGCGTCATCCTCGCCAAACGCGCCATCGACCAGGCGGATGTGGCCGTCCTGATAATCGACGCCACGCTCGGCGCGGCCGACCAGGATGGGGCGATCGCTGGCATAGCGGAGAAGTCCGGCTGCGGCATCGTCATCGTCGCCAACAAATGGGACCTCGTCAAAGACCAGGGACCCGACTTCTATAAGAAGTTCGACGACGAACTGAGGCGGCAGTTGAAGTTCCTGGACTACGCGCCGATCCTCCACATCTCGGCGATGACGGGGGAGCGCGCCACGAAGGTCCTGGAGATGGTGGACCGGGTCGCCGACGCCCGTTCACGGCGTGTGCCGACGGGGGAGCTGAATCGGTTCGTCCGGGAGGTGTCGGCTGAGCATCCGCCCGCAAGCCCCGGGCGCCGCGCGGTGAAGATCCTGTACTGCGCGCAGATCTCCGTCGAGCCGCCGACGTTCGTGTTCTTCACCAACGTCGCGACGGAGTTTCATTTCTCCTACCAGCGCTACCTGGTGAATCGGCTGCGCGAGCAGTTCAAATTGGAAGGCACGCCGATCCGAATCCACGTGCGGAGGCGAACGAAGAAGGCGGACGGACGCCGCGCCTAAGGATGCCGGGTCTAAAGACCCGGCCTACGTACGGACGCTGTAGGCCGGGTCTTTAGACCCGCCGCCGTCCGCGCCAGGTACGCCGCCACCAATCCCGCCCCACCAATCACCAGCAGGTGCGTGAGCCCCGGCGTCGCGCGCCAGCTGGAGAAGTCCGTCGTGATCGGGCTCCTGAGCAGAATGAAATGGGTGGCGAGCGCCGCCACCGTTGCCAACAGTCCGCCATACAGGATGACGCCGGTCCAGACGGCGATGATCCCCAAGCCGATCGCGACGTCGAGTATCGGCGTGCCCGGGTTGAACATGCCGTTGATGACCACCCACACGAAGATGGCACTGCTCGCCGCATGCGTGCGCGTCTTGTGCTTCAGGAAGATCAACAGCGTCACGACGCCAGCCACGGCGAGCATGCCGGATCCAATGGCGTTCCCCATGGAGGACAGCATCCCGGCGATCACGAAACGGACGCCGAGCATCGAGTTCAGGTCTCCCGGCCGGAGCGGCATCGGTTCGGGCCGGCCGAAGAGCGGCGGGATCAGGTTGTGGACCGCGTAGAAGAGCGTCATCCCCAGGCCGGCGCACACACCGAGCAGGATGTCTGCGGCGACCTGCGTGTCGCGCCAGCGGCCGTTCAGCAAGCGCGTCCAGCCGATGAGGCTGTCGGGCGAGAAGCGGCGGATGTAGGGCTCCAGTCCGAGATACGTGAACCAGAGGAGGCCGGCATCGAACAGCGCGCGGCCGATGGCTCCTGTCATCCGCCAGAAGTCCGTGCTCGAACGCTCCGATGAAGCGGCCGCCGATGACCCAGGCGAAGAACTCCAGCGCGAACAAGACGGACGCGGCGCGGAAGGCGCCCTTGCGATCGCCGCGGCCGGCCCTGTGGTTGCGCCACGCGAGAACGACCGCCGCCAGCATGAGCGCCGGCATGATCAGGCTCTCGGCGGACACTCAGGAACGACGACGAACCGCGAGACCGGCAGCGGTTGTGCGGCTCGCGCGCCGACCGGCTCCACGGCCCGACGAGCGTGAAGGAAACGGGCCGCCCGGCCAGCGCCGACGCTTCGACGCGGAACGTCTGATCGGGATGTTCGGGCAGCGGACCTTCCCACGCGCGGCGCTCGTCGGCATACACGGTCGGCACCCATTCCGCCGGCGACTTCCTTGAACGTCGCGAGATCGAGACCGGCGGCCGTAAAGACGACATTCCAGTCGATCTTCTGCGCCGGAACGTTGTCGTGCACTGCGCGGCTGGGGACCGCGACGAACTCGGACAACCGTCCCGATCCATCCACCACGAGCAGCGTCATGCCGCCGATGGTCAAGCGGCGGGTTTGTCCCGCTCACCACGTTTTCGTCGCCCGAGCGGGACGAGCGGGCGCGGGCTGGTGCGATACCAGAGATAGAACGTCTCGGGCCTTCCCTGGCGGAGCAGGCTCCAGCGATCCGGCGTCTGAATCGTTCGGTCGATGTAGCGCGCGAAGTCGAGAGACGTGCCCAGGCCGTGCGCGCGCGACTGCACCTGATCGCCGTATCCCAGGCGACGCAACGCTTCGTCGGCGCGGTCCTGGAGCGCCACCGGTGGTTTCGCGAGGGGGCTGCGATTCGCCAGCATCACGCGCTCGAACATGAACGTGATGGCGGCCAGGGAGATAACCACGAAGACGGCGGCCGCAACGGCCGTTCGGAGCGAGATCGCCTCATTCGATCCTGCGGCCGCGACCATCTCGGGTGACGGGGTTTCGCCAGCGGCCAGCGCGGCAGCGAGCGGATCGCCTCCGGGCAGGAGCCCCGCGACGACAAGCGCCGAAGACGGACGATCCTCCGGGCGCGGCCGCAGGCAGCGCATGATCGCGCTCTCGATCTCCTGAGTGAGATCGCGAACGATCTCGGACGGGAGCGTGATGTCTGATTGCTCGCGCTTGTGAATCAGTTCAGCGAGGTTGGCCCCCTCGAGCGCGCGCTTCCCGGTGAAGAGCTCGTAGAGCACCAGGCCGAGCGCGTAGATGTCGCTGCGCGCCGTGACCTCTGAACCAGCGAGCTGCTCGGGCGCCATGTAGGCGGGCGTGCCCGCGCGGATCGACTCGCCCGACAGACCGGCGAGGCCGAAGTCGGTGATCCGCACCCGGCCGGAGGCGTCGAGCATGACGTTCGCGGGCTTGAAATCACGGTGGATGACGCCGCGCTCATGCGCCGCGCTGAGCCCCGCGCAGATCTGACGGGCGATCTCGAGGCCGCGATCTTCAGGAAAGCGGCCGATGCGGCGGAGCAGCGATGCCAGGTCCTCGCCGTCCACGTATTCCATCGAGAGGAAGGTGTGCCCCTCGATCTCGTCGATGTCGTACACGCGGCAGACGTTGGGATGCGAGACCTGGCGCGCCATCCGCACTTCGGTGTGCAGCTGCGTGAGTCTCGCGGGATCGCGATCCACATCGGGCGGCAGAAACTTCAGCGCGACCGGCTGACCGAGCTTGAGATCGTCGGCGCGATAGACCTCACCCATGCCGCCGCGCCCGAGCCGGCCGATGATGCGGTAACGCCCTCCGAGGAGCGTGCCCGGCTCGAATCGGCCGTGATCGATCTCACCGGATGACGAGAGCCATCCGCTCGACGTCACCCCCGAGCGGCTCGAAGGGGAACGCGCGGGAGTGTCGCCCGGCGCGAGCCGCGTAGCGTCCGCGTCGAGATGCGTTTCATCCTGCGACATCAGGCGGGTACGAGCCTCTTGAGAAGTCCGTCGCCGGCCTTCGAGATATAGAACGCGTAGGCGGCGACAGCCATCAACGTCACGATCGTGAGCGCTGAGACCACGGCGTGCGGTTTGGTGAGGTCAGCGGTGAGCGGCACGATGTAGAACGCCTGGTTGGTCATCAGGGCGGCCGCGATCGCCAGCAGGCCGAACCGGAGGAACACGTAGATCACCGGCGCCGCGAGGAGCAAAGCGAGGACGAGCACGCTGAGCGATTGGATCGACCCTCCATCCTCTACGAGAATGACCAGCGTCAGCAGCGTCACAATGCCGACGGCCGCCACCCAGCGTCGCCGCACGAGCGCCAGCAGCATGACGTAGGCGAAGGTACCCGTCATTGCGGCTTGCAGAGAGTTCGGGAACGTGCGGAGTAGGCCCGAGATCGCATAGCGAGCTCCCAGCAGGAATTGCACGTTCGACGGTTGGGGCTGTTCAGGGGCCTTGAAGAGCAGAGGCATCACGAGGGAATCTGCCACCGTGATCAGTCCCATGAAGACGCCGAGCGCAATGCCAATCAACAGGTCGCGGCCGACGCGCGGATCGCGCAGCTGTCCGCTCAACAGACGCGTCCAGCCAATCAGCATGTCGGGACAGAACTTTCGCACGAAGGGTTCCAGCCCGAGGTAGAAGAGCCAGGTGAAGCCCACGTTCAGCAGGACGAACGCAAAGGAGCCGAAGAACGATTCGAACTCGTCGTTCAACGAGAACCAGTGTTTTGCGCCAAAGGCCCACGACACGATCCAGACCCCGATCAGGAAGAGGGCGACGCGCGCCGCGCCGCGTCGATCGGCGCGCCCGCTCTTCAAGTTGTACCGCGCGATGGCGATCGCACCGGCCAGCAGGGCCATGGCGAACACCGTTCCCGCGAGGGCCAGGGCTCGAGCGCTCGCCGGGGGCGTCGGTTCCTCGACGCGCAGCGGGCGCGTCCACGGCCACACGATCTGGAACGACACGGGCCGGCCGCGGAAGGAGGCCGCTTCGACGCGCAGCTTGGTGTCGGCATGTCCACGCATTGGCCCTTCCCACGCCATCCGCTGATCGGCGTAGACGCGCGGCGTCCACAGCGCCGTCACGGCAGTGAACTCCGCCATCGGCAGTTGGGCAGCCGCGAAGAGCGATCCCCAGTCAGGCCCCGATGAAGAAGAAGAAAACGTGGCGGATGGCGCGACCGACGATTCCGTCTGCGGCGGTACTCGGACGAACTCCACGAGCCGCCCGTGTTCGTCCACAATGACGGTCGTCATGCCAGCGAGCGTCAACGGCGGATCGTTGACCGACGGCGTCCACTCGGGCGCGCGTGGAAAGAGCGGCCGCGGACTCTCGCGGTACCAGAAGCGCAGGACGGACGCATTCCCGCTCGCGGCGGCGGTCCAGCGGTTGGTCCCCCCGTCCTTTTGTGCCGCCCACCCGATGTACTCGGTGGTGAGCGCGGCGCCGCGCGCGCTGTAGGCCCCGGGATCCGAGTAGCCGGCCCGCGCGACGATCTCGCGCGCCCGGTCCTGCAGCACGTCGGCCGACTTCGTGAAGGGCACCCGCGCAATCAGCAGCACACGGTCGCTGATCACCGCAATCGCGGCGAGCCCAAGCAACGCGAACGCGAGCAACGCGACTCCGGGTGCGCGCGCCAGGGCACCTTCTTTGCCCGCCGCCGCCACCATCTCGGGGGACGGCGTTTCGCCTGCCGCGAGGGCGGCGGCGAGCGGATCGCCGCCCGGAAGCGACGCCGATACCGAAAGCGCTGAAGCTGGACGCGACTCGGGGACCGGCTCGAGGCAGCGCATGATCGCGCGATCGACGTCCGGGCTGAGGTCGCGCGTCAAGGACGATGGCAGCGCGATCTCGCCGTGCGCGCGGCGGTTGATCAGTTCGGCGAGCGTACTGCCCTCGATCGCGCGCTTGCCGGTGAACAGCTCGTAGAGCACGAGACCGAGCGCGTAGATGTCGCTGCGCGTGGTGATCTCGCCACCGGCGAGTTGCTCGGGCGCCATGTAGGCCGGCGTCCCGGCGCGAAGCGATTCACCGGTCAGCCCTGCGAGGCCGAAATCGGTGATCCGCACTCGACCCGCGCCATCGAGCATGACGTTGGCCGGCTTGAGGTCGCGATGGACCACGCCGCGCTCGTGGGCCGCGGCCAGGCCAGCGCAAATCTGCCGCGCGATCTCGAGGCCGCGCTCCTGCGTGAAGTGGCCGATCCGGCGCAGCAGCGACCCGAGATCCTCGCCGTCCACGTACTCCATCGAGAGGAAGGTGTGTCCGTCGATCTCGTCGATGTCGTAGACGCGGCAGACGTTGGGATGCGACACCTGCCGCGCCATGCGCACTTCGGTGTGCAGTTGCGTCAATCGCGCCGGATCCCGGTCCACGTCGGGGGGCAGGAACTTCAGCGCGACTGGCTGGCCAAGCTTGAGGTCATCGGCGCGATAGACCTCGCCCATGCCCCCCTTGCCGAGCCGCCCGATGAGGCGGTAGCGTCCGCCGAGGATCGTGCCGGGCGCGAAGCGTCCGTGATCGATCGCCCCAGAGGACGTCAACCAACCGCTTGTCGGCGTGGGGGTGGGCGTCGCCGCTGCCAGGCGGGTCTCGTCGAGCACGGTCTCTTCCGAACCGTCGTCCTGGCGATGGGGATCGAAAATCTTCGTCACGCTAAAGCGTAGGTGGTCAAAAGGTTCGGGGCATTCTAGCCGAAGTCTCTGCTATACTTCCGGTGCGTCCTGATGTCTCTTCCCACAGTGGAGATCCCGAACCGCTCGCTGTTCCGGCAGCCTGAGGTCTGCGAGATCGCGCAGGTCCAGCCGTACGTTTTGCGCTCGTGGGAAGCTGAGTTCCCCGATCTCGGCGTTTCCAAGAAGGATGGCCCGCGCGTGTACCGACGCGCAGACGTCGAGCGCGTGCTGCACCTGAAGCATCTACTGTTTGTCGAGGGGCTGACCCTGGCGGGGGCGAGACGAAAGCTTGCGGAAGAGGGGCAGTCGGCTCCCGAACCGAGCGATGTCGATGCGCTGCTCGGCAGCGACGTTCGCGAGCGGTTGCAGTACCTCAAGCGCGGGCTGCGCGAGCTGAAGTCGATGCTGTCGGGGTCGCCGGGGACGGTGCGCTCCGAAGCCTTCGAGTTGCAGCGGGAAGTGGAAGCCCCGAAGGCGCGCGCGACGAAGAAGAAGCGCGCGTCGTAAGATACGTGTAGGCCGGGTCTTTAGACCCGGCAAGGCCATCTTCGGCGTCAGTAAGCGTCCGCCTTCGCCCTTCGCGGCTTCGGCGAGACGAGAATTACTGGCGCCGCAGGCGCCGAGTAATTTTCGGGATGTAGCGCAGCCTGGTAGCGCACCTGACTGGGGGTCAGGGGGTCGCTGGTTCGAATCCAGTCATCCCGACCAATCTTTTAAACGCTTTAAATACAAGCATTGACAGCTCTTTATCAGCGCGTTTACCTCAGCGCTGATGAAAGAGCTTTTTCTTTGGGAGGTAGCAAACAGGTAACGCTCGGAACGCGTCGGGAGGACTCGGAAGGCGGGCAGCAGTAATAGGGAGGGTGGTGGTTCTGACGCTTTTCGGTTCATCGTGCACGAGCTGGCTCAGCTGATTCACCCGAATCATGGCGACAGCTTCTGGAGTACCGTCCGGGCTGCAGTCGCCGAACATTGAGAACGCCCCGGGTGTGACTGCGAGCATGGGCAGACCCTAGATCTTTAGAGCGTGACGGCTGGCGACGAGTATCAAAGGCGGAGTGAAATCAGGTTGCAGCCCAAGAATCGATCGCTAAAAGCCCTCAAGCGGCTCTTCAAACTCCCAATCCCGCCGGGTCGGTTTCCTGTTCAGATGGGCGTAGTGATTGAGGGTACCGATCTTGGCCTGCCGCGAGGCTCGCTCTCCATGTTGGACGGCGCCCTTCGGAGGCTGCCCAAGGACTCAGTGGCTCGTTGGTGTGTTGCACTGTTGGCCAGTCTAGCCGTCGATCGCACTCAGGTCTTCAGGAATGTCAATCGGTTGTATGCGGAAGGCTTGCCGCGCCACCTTCAAGAGCGGCTCAAGAGAGCATCTACGGGAGAGTCAATCTTTCTTGAGCCTCTCCAGCAACTAATCATTCTCAGGCGTGCTTTAGCTGTCTGTCCAAATGAGGGGGAAGTGTCTCTGTCGTCAGAGGAAGGAGTTCAACTGTATTTCGACGCATGTCGAATGGCGGCAGACATTATTCCGTCTCCGCCGTTCAGGGCGGATGTAACCGGTACAGCCCGCCTGGCTGAGGATCGCTGCCGGCGTAATGAACAGGTTCTGGATCACTCACCCGGTAAACCCGTATTACTCCATCGCTCGTTTCATAGAGATGTTTGAAACGCTTCCACGCGTTCGACCCGACGTCGCAGATGCGGTGGATCGGCTGAAAGACAACTTGGCGCGCTCTCTTGATATGACGTGGGACGAAGCGACGACCCTCGTTCGCGTCCTGGCGATATGGCCACTCCGCTTGAAACTGGAGGATGTAATCGCTCGCCCATCTGTCGTCACGTTTCAGCCGCAATCATTGGCGAACGAGCTGACGATCTCGTCACGCGCCATCGATGCTTTCTTGGCGAGAACGGCGAGAGGTCTTGACGACCCCTTCGACGACGATCTGCCAGGTGGGGCGACCAGCTTGATACCGTTCCGAGATCGGCCTCTTCTTCGCTTTAACGATGAGACTATCGCCCCCATTTACCCAGAACTTCTCTTGGATAAGCTGACGCCTTCCATATTCTGGTGGTCCACGGAGCCGGCCGTAAAGCAACGTCGTCACTGGAGGGCCGATTGGGGGAAGGTCGCCGAGGCATATGCTGCTGTCGTGCTCGAGCGAATTGCATCCGCAACTGATTGTGCGTTCCACACGGATGTTGACCAACCCGGCGCCTGGCAAGTCGATGCCGCTCTCTGGTCGCGCGACAATCGTGTGGCCCTATTTGAGATTACCGCTGGCGGCCTGAGCGATGCCGCTTCAGCGTCCGCTGATCCCGAGCATCTCCGAGAGGGACTGCACAGGATGTGTGTGCAATCGGAAAACGCAGGGAAACGCAAGGCTGAAGGTGTCTTGCAACTGGCCCGTGACGTCCGGCTGCTCCAAGAAGGCCAGCTTCAGGAAAAGGGACTTCCGGATCCGATTCGAGTTCATCCCGTCCTTCTCACATTTGACCGACGGTTTCAGACTCCGGGATTGTGGCTTTATCTCGACGATGAACTCACCAAAGCAGTCCCTCGAGAACTGCCTTGGCCACTCGCTCCATTGGCCGTTCTCACAATCGAAGAACTTGAGATTGTCGAGGCCCTCGCGGTGGCTGGGCAGCTAGGAGGCGAACCTCCGGGGCTTTTGAAAATGCTCCGTCTCTGGGAAGCCCGGTCCCGCAAAGTCGAGGCTTGGTGGGTACTTCTGAAGGGGCTTTGGCCGTCGATACCCGCCAACACGCGGCTCGAAGCAGCCTATGACAAGTGGGAGTCATCGGTTCGGCTCCTGCTCAGGCAGACTGTCAGCATCCCGTCCGAAACCAGCCAGTTGCACAAACCGGATATTCGCCCGTAGCGGTTGAGATCGTCGATGAGAGCAGGCCGGGGGAATCGCAGACATAGTCTTTCGTCAGTTCCTTGCCGACGAATCCGCCGATCACCATCCCGGCGATCGCGCCCCCTGCGATCTTCTCGAGTCTGGCCATCCTGCCGGAGGAGCGCGTGCTACGGCGGGCAACCTGCTGCCGCGTTCCCTGGCGCAGCAGATCAGCACTCAACACGGGCCGTTCGATGGGGAGCTGGAATGTGGTCGGCACCACTCGCAGCGCCGGAGTCAGGGGAGGGGCGCTCGCCGCTACCAACGTCGCGACGCCTAGAAGGAATCACACATGATCGATCTCCCCGATCGATCATGTGTCATTCCCGACTGAAACGGCTCAGCGCTGGGGCGGCGTCTCGCGCCACCCCTGGGCGCGCCAGGCGGCGAGCAGTTCGTGCTCGCGGGCGAGCAGGTTGGCCAACTCGTCGAAGCGTTCCACGCGCACGCCTTCCGCGTCGGTGACAATCAGTTCGTAACCTTGACTGTCCACCGCGAGGCGCGTCTCGCAGGTGCGCGTGTCAGCCCCGCGACTGTAAAACCAGACCATCCGCGCTTACTTCGAACACGTGCCGAGCCAGGTGCCCGTGTACTTCGTGTTGATCTCCTGGCCCGACGCCGTCACCTTCACGGTGCCGCTCATCGTGTCGCCGGAGAACGTAGATTCTCCTGACCCCTTCATGCCCTGTTGCGGGCAGTCCAGCTTCCAGGTCGCGGTGTTTCCCTTCACTTTGTAGTCGGTAACCGAGCAGCCCGATTTGGGATCGCTCATCGCGGCCTTCTTGGGGTCGGCAAGATCCGCTTCGGTCATGCAGATTTCCTGCGTCATCGGCGGCATCTTCATGCCCGGCATATCGACTTCCATCTTGATCTGCCACTTGCCGGGTTTCTGAGGATGCTGCGTGGCGACGAGTGTCGCCGCCGACGTGATCGCCACGAGCGCAAGGAACAGGACCTTCAACGATGTACGCACAGATGCCTCCTGAGGGGAACGCCTCTACGGTAACAGAATTGGGGAGGAAGCCGGACGGGGGGCAGCCCGACATCGCCCCCGAAGCTGATCCGCGGTATCATCCGTGCCTACCAGTACTTAGCTGTCCCCGGAGAACCTTGCCGCTATGTCGGATCAGGTCGACCACTACGAGACGCTACAAATCAGTCCCAACGCTGACGTCGACACCATCCAGCGCGTGTTTCGGTTACTCGCCCAGCGGTTCCACCCCGACAACCAGGACACCGGCAACGCGGCACGATTCCGCGAACTCGCCGAGGCGTACGAAGTGCTCAACGATCCGGCACGGCGGGCGCAGGACCGACATCCACTACCAGGCACTGAAGCAGGAGCGCTGGCGCCTGGCCTCGAGCGGGCCGCCGGCCGAAAGCGACTTCGACATGGAGCAGCAGCTCCGCGCCATCCTCCTGGAGATCCTCTACACGCGCCGCCGCACGGAACCGGAAAAGCCGTCGATCTCCACCTACGATCTCTCGCAGCTCACCGGTCAGCCGCGCGAGCACCTGGAGTTCACGATCTGGTATTTGATTCAGAAGAAGTTCGTGACGCGTGACGACCAGTCAAGTTTGACCATCACCGTGGACGGCGTAGACAACCTCGAGAACCGCCACAGCGGCGGTCAGCGGCGGAGGCTGCAAAGCGCGAGCACGACCTAGCGACTAGAAACGGTAGCCCACTCCGATCGAGGACGCGAAGTTCTGGGTGGTGCAATCGTCGCAGGGAGGCGCCGAGCTCCGGTTCCAGATCAAGCGTGTGCCGACGTCCCCGCGCAGCACGCTGCGCGACGACGGGTAGAACTCGAACACGCCACCAAGATCCAGCGCGAACTCGGTGCGGTACTCCGGCTCGGCGATGAGGATCAACGCGCAGACCTCTCCCGCGCACCCCACGCCTTTGTTCGTCAACCAGGTCAGACCCGGACGCACTTTTCCAAAGACACCGAAACGCTCGCCACGAAACCCGAGCTTCGGCCCGGCAAACAGATCAGTCCGGCGTCGCTCGTACCGAAGGCTGAACGCGGCCGGCGAGGAATCGTGTACGAAGCGGTCGTCGGGGAAATAGTTGGCCTCGGCTTCCAACGCCCCCCATGGCGCGAGGTGCCAGGCGACGCGACCGCCGAAACCCGTATTGGTCGTGGTCGAGTCCTCCAGCTGAAGGATGGACACGTGACCGCCAACCTCTACAGGGCCAGGACTTTGAGCCACCACAGTGGCAGGCGCAAGAGGAGAGAAAACAGCGACGAGGACCAGGGCAGACAGGTTCTTCATGATCGACACTCCGACTGGCGCCAGCTTTGCTGTATAGACGCCGGGCGCCGCGAAACGGCTCCCGGGAGGCGCATGTATGGATCGTTCAATGGCGCTACGACTCTATGCGGTCGTTCTGGCCGCGCTCGCCAGCGCCGGCTGCGAGCTGGCCGAGGGGATCTTCAAAGCCGGGATGTGGGTCGGCATCCTTATGGTAGTGGCCATCGTCGGGATCGTGCTGTTTGCGGCGGCCAAGCTGCGCGGCTAGACCGTTTGAGCGAGCCGTTAGGGCGTAGCTTGCCGGCGTGCGCGCGGCAGGTGCAGCACCTCGATCACCGCGTCCGCGACGTCGTTCGGAGCCAGCGGCTTGGCGCGGTGCATTTGGAATCCCGCCTCGTACGCCTTGCGGACATTGTCGGGACCGCTGTACGCCGTTACCGCGATGGCGGGGATCTGACTGACCGGGCCACCGAGCGAGCGCAGCCGCGAGATGAGCGCGTAGCCGTCGGCGCCGGGCATCCCAATGTCGGCGATCAGCGCGTTGGGCGGCTCGTTCTTGGGATTCGCGAGCCACTCGAGCGCCTCCCGTGTAGAGGAAGCGGTCACGATCGCGGCGCCATGCTCTCCGAGGGAAACGGCCAGCGCCTCGCACCAGTCGAGATCGTCATCGACGACCAGCAGGCTCACCGATTCGAGCGGTCGGCCCACCAGTTCCTCGACGGGCTCGCTTCGAATGGGCATCCGCGGCCGGGGAAACATCACGGTCACGACCGTGCCTTTTCCACGGCCGGGACTGTCGACGGCGATCGTGCCGCCGTGCAGCTCGACCACCTCGCGCACGAGTGCCAATCCCAGGCCCAGACCACCTTCCGTGCGGCTCGCCGAGGCGTTCGCCTGCCGGAAACGTTCGAAGACGAAGGGCAGGAACTCCGGCGCGATGCCTTCGCCGGTGTCGCGCACGACCAGGCGCACGAGGTCAGTGCCCGGCTCGATCTTCACGCTCACGGAACCGCCGGCGTTGGTGAACTTCACGGCGTTGGAGAGGATGTTCCACGCGACCTGCTGCACGCGGCCGGCGTCGGCGACGATCGGGTGCGGCTCGCTTCCGAGGTCCGCATGGATCGCCACCCCCTTGGCGGCGGCGGCCGGGGAGACGACATCGATGGCGGCAGCCGTCGATGCGACGAGATCGACCGGGCCGAACTCCATTCGCAGCTTGCCGCTCATGATCCGCGCCATGTCGAGCATGTCTTCGATCAAGCGCGCCTGCATGATGGCGTTGCGGTCGATGATGGTGAGCGCGCGCTGAACGGTTTCCGGGTCGGTCTTGCGGCCGAGCAGGATCTTCGTCCAGCCGATGACGGCGTTCAACGGCGTGCGGATTTCATGTGACAGCGTCGCGAGGAACTCGTCCTTCGTGCGCAGGGCGTCTTCGGCGGTCTCGCGGGCGTGCTCGGCGGCCGCGATCTGCCGCCGCATCTCCGCTTCACGCGCCACGCGTTCGCCTACATCGTCGATGGACGTGATGGTGCCGACGATGGCTCCTGCCTCTACGAGCGGGGCGATGCGCGCGCTTTGCGGCATGAGGGTCCCCGCGCCCTGCGCGCCCTCCCCCCGGACGGGGATCGGGACGAGATACCGGTGCAGGGAATGCGCCAGCACGCTGACCTCGCCGGCCAGCGCGGCGTTGTAGAAGCCTTCGACGCCGCGCAAGAGCAGCTCGGGATAGACCTCGAAGAGCGGGCGGCCGATGACGTCGTCGGCGGCGCGGCCGGTATGGCGCTGCAGCCAGCGATTCCAGCTACGAATCACCAGGTCGTAATCGGTCGTGAAGATTCCCTGGTTCGACAGCTCGTCGAGCCAGCGGAGCATCGCGGCGTGCAGGAGGGGAGGCGTGGTCGGCACGTTAGTGCCCGTTCTCCCAGGCCTCCACGGCCTTGAGAAGTCGATCGAGTGAGGCGACGCTCAGCACGATCACCAGGTAGCCGGTGACTTCGGCATCGCGCAGCTTGAACCCGGCATGGACGAGCAGCGCGTACCGCATGCCTTCGCGATTCACGATCAGCGACTGCAAGACGCCGTCGAGCGTGTCCAGAGTCCAGCCGCGGCACCGAGAACGACACCTGCACGTTGAGAAGGTTGCCGAACGTGCCGAGGCACGCGTTCAAGAGGATGTTGCCGACCTCCATCAGCACTTCGCGCGCGGAGGCGTCCAACGGGAGCGGCAGGGGAGGCTCGTCGGTGAGCAGCTCTTTCAGGATCCCGGCCGCCTGGTGGTTCAAGATGAGCAGCGCATCGCCGCCGACCGGACCGGAAAAGATCTGATGCACACTCGCCACGTCATCGGCCACGACGGCCTTGAGGACGTTCTTGACCGCCGAGATCGGATGAATGGAGACCTGTGGCACCTCGAGCACGACGCGGTGGCCGGTCAGCTGGGAGAGCGACGCCGCGGCGCGGCCGAAGCCGATGTTGAGCAGCTCGATGAGGGCGTCCTGCTGAGTGGCGGTGAGTTCCATCAGCGGGTGTCCCCTAAAGCGTTGCGGACGGCGGCGAGCAGTTCGTCCCCCTTCACCGGCTTGGTCAGGAAACCCGCCGCGCCGCTCGACTCCACCAGCGCGCGCGAGGAGTGCTGGACATCGGCAGTGACGACAATGACCCGTGCCCCTGCGTCCATCTCCCGGAGCTTGGTCAGCACATCGTGTCCATACATGCCCTTCATCACGAGATCGAGCACGACGACATCAGGCTTCTGGACAAAGTACTGTTCGAGCCCGCCCAGACCGTCCTCGGCCTCGACGACCTCGTATCCCGCCTCCTCGAGGATGCGGCGTGTGCCGCGCCTCGCCAGGCCCGAATCGTCCACGATGAGGATCTTCGCGGTCACAGGTTATCCATTATGGCCTGCGCGATGCCGTCGAGGGGGACCGACGTGTCGCTGAGTCCAGCCTCCACGACGGATCGGGGCATACCATACACGACGCAGGATTCCTCCGCCTCGGTAATCATCCTGCCCCCTTCAGCCTTGATCCACGCCGCTCCCTCGCGGCCATCCGCGCCCATGCCGGTCATGACCACCCCGAGCACTCGCGAGCGGTAGACGTGGGCGGCGGACTGGAACAGCACGTCCACGGCCGGACGGTGAGGCGTATCGAGCGGGCGCAGATCGAGCCGCGTGGTCACGACGCCGTCCGCGTGACGCACGAACGTCAGATGGCGGCCGGCCGGGGCGAGAAACGCTATGCCTCCCTCGACCCGCTCGCCGCCCTGCGCCTCGATGACGTGTAAGGGGCAGAGCTCGTCCAGCTTTTGCGCGTACGCCGCCGTGTAGCCGGGAGGCATATGAAGCACCATCGCGACCGGAACAGGGAAGTCGGCGGCGAAGGCCGGCATCAGCACCTTGAGCGCCTGCGGACCGCCGGTCGAGGTGCCGATGACCACGATGTCCACCGCGGCGGCGCCGGTGCGCGGCAGGCGGATGGGGGACACGACCGCCGGGAGTGTCGCGATCCGTCGAAACGTCGAGCGCGGCGTCCCCGCGGCCGCCTTCACTTTGTCGATCGAGCTCGTCGGCGATATCGAGGAGCTTGTCGGTCGCCAGAGCGGTCGGCTTCTGAACGAAATCGATCGC
Organism: uncultured Acidobacteriota bacterium; assembly: GCA_963762995.1. Classification (GTDB taxonomy): domain Bacteria; phylum Acidobacteriota; class Vicinamibacteria; order Vicinamibacterales; family 2-12-FULL-66-21; genus JACDCA01. Next base: position 66,846 of record CAVXMQ010000022.1, read on the forward strand.
GCCCGCCTCGAGTGCCGGCAGGACCGGCTCGGCCGCCTGGCTGGCGACGCTGATGATGATGATCGGCAGCGGCCGCCGGGCCATTTGCTCACGAACAAACGCCACGCCGTCCATGGCCGGCATGTTGAGGTCACAGGTCACCACGTCGGGGTCGAGCTCGGCGACCAGCTCCAGCGCTTCTTCGCCGTTGCGCGCCGCGCCCACGACCTCCAAGAACGGACTTCGCGACAGCATCTGCCGAATGACCTTCCGCACGTAGGCGGAGTCGTCGACGATGAGGACGCGCACGATGTTGGTCATCCGCGTCCTTCCAGGGAACCCGCGCGTTTCACGTACACAAATGCCTCCCCAATCCGCTCCAGCTCGAAGCGGTCGGTGATTCGAAGCAAGGATTCCGCCGCGCCGATGCACAGATAGCCGGGAATCGGCATCCGGTCGGCGAAGGCGTCGGCGACCTGTCGTATCGCCGACTCCGAGAAGTAGATGAAAACGTTGCGGCAGAGGATCACGTCGGCGGACGCAAACGGCGCCATCTCGTCGATGGCCAGCAGGTTCACTCGCATCCAGGACATGCACCCGCGCGTGCAGCGTCTCGCTGATCCGCCAGCGCTCCCCCTGGCGGGTGAAGTAGCGCGCGCGAACGTCCTCGGACAGATTGCGCAGCGACGCGTTCCCGATAGAGACCTCGCCGCGCCAGCTCCAGCAGCGCGGGGCTGGCGTCGCTCGCCCGCAGTTCGATGCGGACCCGGTCGAACCACCCGGCCATGTCGAGCATCATCGCGAGGCTGAGCGGTTCTTCGCCGGTGGCACATGGCACGCACCAGATCCGAATGGGCCGCGCAAGCCGCGCGGCCAGCTCGGGAATCATCACATCCACAATGGCACGCAACTGGTCCGTTTCCCGCCAGAAGTACGTCTCGGGAACGCTGAGGGCATCGAGCACACGGTCCCATTCGGCCGCGCCGCCGGCGTCGTACTTGAGCAGGTAGTAGTAATCCAGGAAAGAGCCGAAGCCCCTGGCCGTCACGAGCGGTGCGAGCCGATCGGCCATGTTGTCCACACGCCCCTCGTCGTAATAGAGACCCGTCCGCTCGTGCACGAGATCCCGGACGAGCGTAACGGCGGCGCGCTGGAGCCCAAGGCTGTCCGCATCGAAGCCCACGCGTTACTCCCGGCGCAGACGCGCCGCGGCGTCGGCCGCCACGCGGCGGACGGCCTTCGACGGATCCCGCCGGGCAAGGTCCTGGAGTCGTGCCTCGACCCCTCGCGCGCCGAGCCGCATCAACGCGAGCACCGCGGTCTCTCGCACCGCCGCGACCTCGTCGTCGAGCGCTCTCGCGACGAACTGGGTCGCCTCCGGCGTTCGCATGCGGGCCAGCGTCTCGATCGTCTTGCGTCGGACGTCCACCTGCGGGTGCTCGAGGCCGCGCGAGAGATCGTCCGTGCGCGCCGCACCGAGGCGCGCGAACGCCGTCGAGGCCGCCTCGGCCCGCAAGGGATCGCCCTGCAGGTCGAGCAGGGCATTCACCGCCGCAGCCGCGCCGGGGGCCGATGAGCGCGGCGACCTCGCCCAGCGCGGCGATCGCCGCCCCGAACACGGCTGGTTGATCCTCCGCGCCGGCCACCCAGGCGAGCAGGCCGACGGCCCCCTCGCTGCCGTCCGCCGCGAGGCCGGCGATGGCGGAGAGGCGAGTCTTGATGGACTGCGCCCGGGTGCCGCGTTGAAGGAGCGGCAGGGCATCAGGAGTGCCGAGCGCCCCGAGCGCGCGCAGGGCCGCGGCGGCGATGTCCTCTTCGGGCTCCTCGGCGCAGGCGACCAGCGTGGAGAGCGCTTCCGTCTCTCCAATCAATCCCAGGGCGTCCAGCGCCGCGATGCGCACGTGGGGGGCCGCGTCCGACATGGCGCTCGCCGACAGCGCGGTGACCGCGGCCTCCTCACATCGTTCCCCGAGCGCGCGTGCGGCGTAGTAGCGCACCCAGAGGTCTGCGTCACGCAACGCCCACAGCAGCGCATCGTGCGCGCCGGGATGATCGATGCGCGCGAGCGCGCGGGCCGCCGCCGAGCGGACCCGCGGCGAGGTGTCGCCGAGCGCGCGCTGCACGGTCTCGAAGATACGCTCGTCGTCGACAAACGGCATGTGCTCGACCGCGGCGGCGCGGATGGCTTCTTCGCCGTCCGTGGTTCTCGAGATGAGCGTGTCGATGATCGTGTCGTATCCGAAGTACCCCGCGATCCGCACCGCCGATTCGCGCACGAAGGGGTCGGGATCGTCGATCAGCGCGGCGATTCGTTGCGGCATGCTGGCGTGGCCGATCGCATTGAGCGCACCGACGACGGCCTGTCGAACCGCCGCATGCGGATGCCCGGCGTGCTCGAGCAACGCGTCGAACGCATCCGGGTCGCCGATGCGCGCGAGCGCGCCGGCCGCGGCGATCGCGACGTCGGTGCTGGCGTCGAGCAAGCGGCACCAGGATCCCGGTCGAACGCCGGCTCCCGATGCGCCCGAGCGTCGTCACGGCGGCCAGTGCCACGGCCCCGTCGTCGGAGTCTGCCGGTTCTCGCAGCCGATCCACGACGGCTTCTCCGCGCGCGACCAGCGCGTCGACGGCCAGGTCACGGACATGGGGGCGCGAGAGCAGGCCGACGAGCGTCGCGACCGCGGCGTCGCTGCGCACCCATCCGACGACACGCGTAACGGCGGGCGAGGACCTCAGGGGACACCGTGTCGATCGCGGCCAGGAGGTGGCGGAGCCCATCCGGTTCGAGCCGCGCGCGGACGGCATCGGCCACGTGGGCGCCTTCTCCCAGTTCCCGCAGGTCCCGTTGTTCGATCGCCGCGAGCGCCGACGCCACCGCCGGCGCCGCCTCGGGCTCGGCATTCAGCGCCGCCACGAGCGGGTCTACCGCGTCGTCGTCGCCGAGCGATCCGAGGGCCGCGGCCACGGCGTCGCGCAGCTCGGCGCGCGCCAGCAGCGGCGCCAGGCGGGGAGCGACCCGGCGGTCGTTGATCAAGGCGAGCGCGTCGATGGCGGCGAAGGCCAGGTAGAAGTCACCGCCTTCGACAATCGCGGCCAGCGCGTCCACGGCGTCGCTGGCGCGAAGACGGCCGAGGGCTTCGATCGCATGAAAGCGCACGTTCGCGTCGGGATCGTCGAGCGCGCGCACGAGCGGTTCCACGGCCGCCGGGTCCTGCTGCTCGCCAAGCGCGAGCGCCGCCTGGATGCGGAGGTCGGGATCGGCATCCTGCAGGAGTTCCACGAGTGGCGCCGTCATGGAGCACGTCGCTCAGGGCCAGCACTTTCAACGCGCTGCTCAGCGTGCTGAAGCTCCGGTGATCGCGGCGCAGGGCCTCGACGAGTGCGTGGAGCAGTTCGCGATCCGCCGACTCGGCGAGCGTGCGCACCGCGGCACGCCGGACCTTCCAGTTCTCCGTCTGCAGGGCGGGCGCGAACGAATCGAGTGACGCCGACGCGGCCTGGCGTTCGTTGGGATCGGCGCTTTCGAGTTGCGCCGCGAGCCGCCGCTCGGCATCGAGCTGCGGCGTCACATCGGCGATGGTGACGATGACGCCTTCGATCTGGGAGCCGTCCATCAGCGGTCCGACGTGGACACGCTGCTGCATCTGCGTGAAGTACGGGAGACGGACTGCCGCGGCGGGCAGGGAATCAGGCAGCGATGGAAAGCGGGGGAGAGCACGTGGACGACGCCGGACGCGAGCGTCTCCTTGAACCGCGCCTCGAACCCACGGCGCTTCGAAGTCGGGCGCCAGCTCGGCCAGGGGCCGCCCGCACGCCACGTCGGACGACATGCCGGTGGCGGTCTCGAGCCAGCCATCCCAGGAACGGACCACGAGCGCGGTGTCCGTGATCAGGATGCCGATGTCAGCCGACTCCGACTTCAACGGTGCGCTCAGCGGGAGCCGTTCGATGGCGACGAACGCCGGGGCGACCCATTGGCCGGGCGACGCGCGCGGCCGGCCGGGCGCGCCGCACCGCCACCGTTCCCGGAGGGCACGACGGGCGCGGGGGCGCCCTCGTGGGCCGCGTTGCGGTCCGCCACTGCACGCACCTGGGCGATGCGTTCCAGAATGTCGGCCGCGACGATGGAGTGTTCGCGATTGGCCGCGTGGATCAACCGGATCTGCTTGGCGGTGTTCGAGGTCGCGGTGGAGATGTCGCGCATGGCCCGTGTCTGTTCCGCGAGCCCGCGGGCCGACTGCTCGGCCTCCTGTCGCATGGTGCCCGACACCTTCGTCAGTTCGGAGACTGCGGCCGACTGTTCGGTCATCGCCCGCGACACCTGCGCCGTCTGCCGCGCGAGCGCTTCGGCTGACCGCGAAATCTGTTCCGCGGCCGTCACTTGTTCCGCGACCGCACGCGCCGTCGTGGTGGCGCCGCGCCGCATCGCCTCGACCGACTGCGTGACTTCGGCGGCGCTCCGGCTCTGCTCGGCCGTGGCCTTTCGCACCTGCACGGCGAGCTTGGTCGTATTCTGCGAGGCCTTGATGATGTCGCGCGCCGCGCGTCCCTGTTCGCCGACCGCTTTCGAGACTTCCTGCGCGACCTTTCGCATCTGCGCGGTGGCCTGCACGATCGTGTTGGCCGTGGTCACCTGCTCCGAGGTCGCCGACGATACCTGGCGTGCCTGATCGACGGTGGCGCTGACCGCACCGGCCACGTCCTGCGCGGCCCGTTTCTGTTCTTCGGTCGCACGCGCGATCTGACCGACGAGCCCGGTCGTCTCGCCGAGACCGGCGAGGATCTTCCGCAAGCCCGTCGCGCCGCCTTCCGCGAGCGTATTGCTCTCGTCGGCGATGCGCAGCCCCTCGTTCGAGGCCGCCACCGCGTCCTGCGACACCTCCTGGAGGGCGCGGATGATGCCCGGCGATGTCCGCCGTCGCCTTCGCGGAGCGATCCGCGAGGTTGCGGATCTCTTCGGCGACGACCGCGAAGCCGCGTCCGGCATCGCCGGCCCGCGCCGCTTCGATCGAGGCGTTCAGCGAGAGGAGGTTCGTCCGCTCCGCAATGAGGTTGATCGTGTCGACGATGGACGTGATGTCGGCCGTCCGCTTGCTCATTTCACGCATGACCGTCGCCGACTGCGCCATCGAATCCCGCAGCCGCGTGATCCCCTGGATGGCGCGCTGCACGACGGCGCCCCCTTCTTCGGCGTCGCGCGACGAGCGCGCCGTCAGTTCGTCCGCGCGGCGCGCGAGCGCGACGACGGCCTCGGTGCTGCGCTCCATCTGCGCCGCGCTGGCGGCCGAGCTCGTCGCGACTTCGGTGATGCGCCGCCCGTTCGTCGGCGACGGCCTGGACCGAACGCGACATCTGTTCCATCGACGTCGAGTTCTGCTCGACCGCGGTCGCCAGGCTTTCGCTCATCGCGCCCACCTCCTCGATGGACGCCGCCATCTCGTTGATGGCCGAAGAGGTCTCCTCGGCGGCGGCCGCGAGATCGTCCGCGTTGCCCGAAACGCTGCGGACCGAGACCGAAATTTCTTCGATCGCCGCCGCGGTCTCGGTCACCATCGACGCCAGGTTTTCTGTCTCGCGGTTAACGCTCTTGATCGACGCCGTCACCTCATTGATCGACGTCGTTACTTGCTGCGAGGCGGTCGCCATGTCCTGCGCTGTCGCGGTGACGCTCTGAATCGACGCCGCGGTCTCCTGGATGGCTGAGGCCGTTTCTTTGACACCGGTCGCCATGTTGGCGGTGTTGGCGGTGACCTGTTCGATCGAGGCGGCCACCTCGTTGACCGACGACACGAGTTCCTCGCTCGACGTAGTGACCGACTCGGCCTGCCCGGCGGTCTCGCGCAAGGACGCCGCCATCTGGTTGACCCCGCTCACGGCGGCGTCGAGAGCGGCAATCTGCACGGCGGCGCCGCGTCCGGCCTCGCGCGACGCTGCGGCCGCGGCGGCCGCCGTCGGCCCGCCGACCGCTCGCTCCCGGCCATTCGCTGGTGTGGTGTGAGTCGCCATGGTCATGTCTCCTGGAAGCTGCGGGGGACGGCCGGCCCATCGCCGGCGGAAAGAGTCGTCGTATCGAGCAGTTCGTTGAGGTCGAGGATGAAGATCATGCGCTCGCCGATGGTCGCGATGCCGCGCAGATAGCGGCCGCTCAACGCGGTGAGCCCGTCGCCCGGCGGCTGCACGACGTCGTCAGGAATCCGCACGAACTCGCGCGCGCTATCGACCACCAGCCCGACGTGCCGCGAGTCGCGGTGCACGACGATCAACCGGGTGCGCGCATCGTACGGCGCCGGATCGAATCCGAACCGCCCCCGCAGGTTGAGGGCCGGCACCACGGCGCCGCGTGAAAACACCACGCCATCAACCCACGGCGGCGCGTTCGGCACCCGCGTCACGTTCTCGACGAGCTCCACGTGCCCGACTTCGTGGCTGGGCAGGGCATAGGTGGTGCCCGCGACGGTGAATACGATGTAGTTGTCTTTGATCATCACGACTCCACGACCGCGCGCGCGCCCGCCGTTCCCCCGGCCCGGGCGAGCCGCAGGGCATCGAGGATGAGCACGACCCGGCCATCACCGAGGTCGGTCGCTCCCGTCACGCCTTCAACACGCACCAGCGGATCGAGCATCGGCCGCACCACGACTTCGCGTTGACCGATGATCCGATCCACGGCGATCCCCACGGCCGCCGGCCCCTGACCCACGACAAACACGTGGAGCGCGCGCCGCGGCCGCGGGCTCATCTGGAACACCTTCGCCAGGCGAACGATCGGGAGCACTCCGCCGCGATAGGGAGCGATCTCGTGGTTCTCGATAGCCCGCAGCGACGCCGGCTCGACCTCGATGACCTCACGGATAGACGATTGCGGAATCGCAAAGGTCTGCGCACCCACCGTCGCGATGATCGCGTCCGCGATCGCCAGCGACACCGGCAGCTCGATGATAAAACGAGTGCCTTCGCCCGGAGCAGTATCGATCGACAGCGTACCGCCGAGCTCGCGGATGGTGCTTTGCACCACGTTCATCCCCACGCCACGGCCCGGCGCCACGGTCGGCCGCGTCGCGAGTCGAAAACCCGGGTGCACAGAGAACGTCGAGCAGCGCCGCGCCTTCGAGCGCGTCATCAGTCACCGGCATGCCCATCGTCCGTGCACGCGCCGCCACCGCGCCACTCTCGACCCCGGCGCCATCGTCGGCGACCTCGATCGTCACGATGTCGCCAACGCTGTAGGCCGCAAGCGTGAGTTGGCCGGCCTCCGGCTTGCCGCGGGCGAGGCGCACGGCCGGCCGGCTCGATCCCGTGGGTGACCGCGTTGCGCACCAGGTGGAGCACCGGGTCCGTCATCCGCTCCACCAGGTACTTATCGATCTCGGTGTCCTGGCCGCGAAGCTGGAGGTCGATTTTCTTGCCCGACTCGCGGGCCAGGTCACGCACCACAAACGACATCCGCCGGAAGATCTCGCCGACCGGCACGAGCCGCAGGCGCATGACCCCCTCACGAAGGTCGCGCAGTAGCCGTTCGATCGCCAGGCTGTTCTCCTGAACGGTGCGCCACTCGCGGGGTGGGACGTGCGGCTCGACCTGCGTAAGCGATTCACCCAAACGGGCGCGGCCGATCACGAGGTCGCCGATCATGCGCATCAGATCGTCGAGCTTCGCGAGGTCCACCCGAACGTAGTGAGAGGGATTGAGCACACCAGCATGGGTCGCCCCGTCGGATGCGGATGACGAATCCGCGCCCGGCGACGCTATGGCTTCCGTGGCGTGGATCCCTTCCGATTCCCACGACTCGGGCACGACGGCGTCGTGCAAGTCCTCGAGCACGAACTCGAACGAGATGGTGCCGTCGGTGCCGACCTTTGGCGACGCTTCGACGAGCCGGGCCGACTCGCGCAAGCGGCGCCGAACGTGATCCACGTTCACGCCCTTCGCGGCCAGGCCGGGGGAGGGCGTAAACGTCGCTCGCCATCTCCGGGCAGTTGTCGTCTCGTCTGCCGTCTCACCGACCGTGCCTGGCGGCCCGGCGACGACGCCGGAAGCGATCGTGTCAAGGAGCACGAGCGTTTCGTGCACCGATGGAGGTTCAGCCTGTTCGCGCCTCGCCGCGATCACGAGCTCCAGGGCTCGGGTACCCTTCATCAGCGCGTCGTGTCCCGCGGCGGTGAAGCGCAGTTCACCGGCGCGAAGCAGCCGCAGGTACTCCTCCATCTCGTGGGCGAGCAACTCGGCATCGCGGAGTTCCACCATCCCCGAGAGCCCCTTGAGCGAATGGAAGCTGCGGAAGAGGTTTTCCAACCCGCGCCCGTCGAGTTCCGCGCCGCGGCTGGGGTCGGCTGCGAGAAGAATGCCGCGCACTTCGGTCAGGTGCTCGTCGCACTCGGCGAAGTAGTCGTCCATGAAGCCGGCGATGAACTCGCCGGGACGGTCAGTCGACACGGGTCTGCGTTTCCAGCGCGGCTGCGGTGCCGCCGAGCAGCGCGCGCGCACGTTCGGCGAGAGCCTGCGGCACAAAGGGCTTGGTCATGTACACCGTCGCGCCGGCTTCAACCGCCGCGGTGCGGCTCGCGTCATCCCCCCGGGTGGTGAGCACGATCACCGGCAGGGCGCGGTACATCGGATGCCGCCGTACGAAGTTCAAGACTTCCAGGCCGTGCATGTCGGGCATGTTCAGGTCGAGAACCATCAGCGTGACCGGCCCCAGCGTCAGCTGTTCAATGGCCTCCAGGCCGCTCCCGGCCTCGACGAAGCTCGCCTGCGGCAGCGAGGCCAGGGACGTCCGGACCATGCGGCGAATAGTGGGCGAGTCGTCGACGATGACAATTCGTGACATTAAAGATAAGGACCGGCGCACCGGCGCGAGAAACTTATCGGCCGGAAACCACAACCTTAACACTTCCGTTCGAACACAACAGTGCGCTACGGATGAGCCAAGGAGGCCGGCCGGAAGAGGTGAGAAGGCCGTTACACAGGGTGAGAATCCGTGGATTTACTGGCGCGCCAGCATCAAGGCGACCACAACGATCGCGATGAGCACCGCCACAGACCACCACGACACCGTGGCAACTTTGTTCATCCGAAAGCCTCCGGGCGGGGGTGACTGCAACGACCGCGCCGAATGGCTCAGACAGGATCGGTCTTGACGTCGGCGGATCTTGGCTTACACTGACGTATCTCCCTAATCTGACTCTCAGTCCCGGATGGGCTGGGGGCTTTACGTGCCGATGCCATTTGTTCAGCCTGGAGCACGCGTGCTCTGGTGTCTCAAGCGGCGCCTGTCCGACATCCGTTGCGTGATGTACGCCGAAGGCCTGCCGATCGAAGTACAGGTCTTCCAGGACCGCGACATCGTGGTGCGGGAGCTCTTTCCCGAAGAGCGGTTGGCGATCGGTTGGGCGCGCCTCTACGGCGACCGCCTGAAGCAACAGGGCTGGCGGGAAACCTCGAACTCTTTAGCCGCCCCGGAACCGAATCTAAAGCGCTAGACTGCGGCTGCCAGCCTGCTGTCGGGCGGATCGCCCGGTGGGACACTTCATGGTCAGCCGATCGCTCATCCCTCTGTTGCTCGCCGTCTGCAGCGTCACGCTGCTGGCGTCCCCGCAACCTCCGCAAAAGCCACCGCAGGATCCCCAGCGACCGCCGACGTTTCGCACGGAGGCGAACTTCGTCCGGGTCGACGTGTTCGCGACGGCGAACGGTGTTCCCATCAAGGACCTGTCGGTGGAGGACTTCCAGGTCCTCGAGGAGGGTGTACCGCAGAAGCTCTCGACGTTCGAATACGTGCTGGTGAGAACCGGCATACCGGGGGAACTGCGCAACGAGCCCAACACCATCCAGCAGTCCAACGACGCGCTCAAGAACCCGCGCGCGCGGGTGTTCGTGCTGTTCCTCGACGTTCCGCACGTGACCATCGATGGCACGTGGAATTCGCGACAGGCGCTCGTGCGCATGGTGGACCGCCTGATGGGAGCTGAAGATCTGATCGGCATCATGACGCCGGCCATGGCGCCGTCCGACATCGTCTTTGCGCGAAAGACCGACGTCATCGAGGGGGGACTGCTCAATAAGTGGCCGTGGGGCGAGCGCCATACGATCGCCGAGGACGATCAAGACAGGCTTTACAAATCGTGTTACGCGTGGCCCACACGCGAAATGCAGGAGGTCGTCGCCGAAATGATCGAGCGGCGCAAAGAGCGCGCAACGCTCGACGCGTTCGCAGATCTGGTGCGGTGGCTGCGTGAGCAGCGTGAGGAGCGAAAGGCGGTCATTACGATCTCCGAGGGGTGGCTGCTGTACCGGCCGAATACGGACCTGACGCGACCGCGCATCATCAACTACGCCACCGGAGAGAAGGAACCGATCCCAGGTCCGGAGCCGATCGGCGTGGGACCCGGCGGCAAGATCACCATGAACCCGCCCCAACAGATAGACCTCCGGGATGGGAGGCCCTTCGAGGGGACCAAGTCGGAATGCGATCGGGAGCGCATCCACCTCTCGTTGATCGACAATCCGCAGTACTTCCGCGACATCATGGAGCTCGCCAACCGCGCCAACGCGAGCTTCTACACGGTCGATCCAAGAGGTCTTGCGGTGTTCGACATCCCGATCGGTCCGGCCAAGCATCCCGGACTCCTGGTGGACGCCGCGCATCTGAAGAACCGCACCGACGCGTTGCGCACGCTGGCGGAAAACACCGACGGTCTCGCGGTGATCGGCAACAACAATCTCGAGCCCGGCTTGAAGCGCATGTCCGATGACCTCACGGCGTACTACCTGCTCGGCTACTACTCGTCGAATCCAAAACTGGACGGTCGCTTCCGGCGACTGACGGTAAAGGTCAAGCGGCCTGGCGTCGATGTGCGCGCGCGACGCGGTTATCGTGCCGCCACCAAGGAAGAAGTCGAGACGGCTCGAGCAGCCACGACTGCGCCCGTGCCCGAGACACTGAAGTCGGCACAGGTGGCGCTGAGCTCGTTGGCGCGGCTGCGGCCCGAGGCCAAACTGCACCTGTCCGCCATCGCGGTCCGCCAGCAGGGAGTCACCGTCTGGTTTGCCGGTGAACTCGCCAAACCTGTCGCGGGCGCAACGACGGCGACGGTCACCGTCGGGACGGCACCGGGGCAAGTCGCGGTGGAGGTCCCAATAGCCGCCGGTCAGCGTTCGTTCAGCGGCTCCGCGATTGTGTCCGCGAGCGCTTCGGACCCCATTGACGTGCGCATGCGCGTGGCGCCTCCGGGTGAGATCCCCTTCACGGACACGTTGCGCATCGAACCGGTGTCGGGCCTCTCGATGCCCCTGATGTTCCGCCGAGGGCCGACGACAGGCAACCGCTACGAGCCGGCAGGGCAGCCCCAGTTCAGCCGCACGGAACGTGCGCGCTTCGACGTGCCGCGTGCCGGAATCGACTCGCTCAGCGGTGCGCGTGTGCTCGATCGCAACGGGAGCCCTCTCGAGGTGCCGGTCGCCACGTCGGAACGTGAAGGCTGGCTGTCGGCAGAGGTGACGCTCGCGGCGCTCGGGCCTGGGGATTTCCTCATCGAACTGTCGGCGCGGAGTGGCAGTGCGGAGCAGAAAGTCCTGGCGCCGTTCCGGGTGACGCGATGACGGTCCGCCTGGCCGCCATCGCAGCCGCCACGGTGCTGTGTGCCGGCACGCTCGCCGTCGGCCAGCAGACCAAGCCACAGGATCCGCAACGGCCGCCGACATTCCGCACCGAGGCCAACTTCGTCCGCGTGGATGTGTACGCGACGAAGGGAGGAACGCCCGTCAGGGACCTCAAGCTGGAAGACTTCGACGTCCTCGAAGAGGGGGTGCCGCAAAAACTCTCGACGTTCGAGTACGTGCAGGTGAGGACGGGCGACCCGCAGGACACGCGACGCGACCCGAACTCGATCCAGGAGTCCCGCGATGCGATGCGGGATCCGCGCGTCCGGGTTTTCGTGCTCTTCCTCGACGTGCCGCACGTCACGATCGACGGTACCTGGCACGCTCGCGAACCGTTGGTCCGCTTGATCGATCGAGCGCTCGGGCCGGACGATCTCGTGGGCGTGATGACGCCGCGCATGGCGGCGACCGACATCGTCTTTGCCCGCAAGACCGAGATGGTCGAGAGCGGTCTCCGAGACCGCTGGCCATGGGGCGAACGTCACACGCTCGCGGAGGACGAGGTCGATCATCTCTTCGACTCGTGCTTCCCGTACCGGGAACTGAAAGAAGTCGTCGCCGAGATGAAGATCCGGCGGCGAGAGCGGATGACGCTGGATTCGTTGCACGAGCTCGTCACCTGGCTTCGCGATCAGCGGGAGGAGCGGAAGGCTATTCTGACGATCTCGGAAGGGTGGTTGCTTTATCGTCCGAACCCGCAACTGGCGGAACCCAGGATGCTCCAGGAGTGGTCGCCGGGAACCCGTGCCCAGCGCGGAGCCAATCGGCGTCGGGCCGGACGGTCGCCTGCGCGTCGGGTCCCGCGATACCTACAACGCGCCCGGCGACTTGAAGGAGTGCTGGACCACTCGCGTCATGCTCTCGCAGATGGACAACGACCGCCACTTCCGCGACATCATCGACTCGGCCAACCGCGCGAATGCCAGCTTCTATACGGTCGATCCCCGCGGGTTGCCGGTCTTCGACTATCCCCTGGGACCGGCGAAGCCCCCGGGTCTCATCACCGACGCGAATCACCTGAAGAACCGCACCGACAACCTGCGCGTGCTGGCAGACAACACCGACGGCTTCGCGGTGATGGGCAACAACAATCTCGATCCCGGGTTGCGCCGCATCGCCGACGATCTGACCTCGTATTACCTGCTCGGTTACTACTCGTCGAACACGAAGTTCGACGGACGGTTTCGCAAGCTGAGCGTCAAGATCAAGCGCCCCGGCGTGGACGTGCGCGCCAGGCGCGGCTACAAGGCGGCATCGGCGGAAGAACTCGCGAAGGAACGCACGGCCGTCGCCGCGCCGGCCGTTCCAGAGGCGACGGCCAAAGCGCAATCGGCGCTCGGCACCCTCGCCCGGCTTCGTCCCGAAGCGAAGCTCCACACCCACGCGATCGCCGTTCGCGACGCTGGCGTGACCGTGTGGTTCGCGGGAGAACTGGCGAAGCCGGTTGCCGCGGCGACCACGGCCGCGATCAGCATCGGCTCCGGAGCCGCGATGACGACGGTCGAAGCACCGATTGCGGCGGGGCAGCGGTCGTTCGCGGGATCGCTTGCCTTGAAAGACATCCCGGCCGGACCCGTTGACGTGCGGGTGCGCGTCGCGCCGCCTGGAGAGATTCCGTTTACCGACGGCACGCGTATCGACGTCGTCACGGGTACTGGCGCTGCCGATGATGTTCCGGCGCGGGCCGTCCACCGGCAATCGCTACGAGCCGGCGGGCAGCCCGCAGTTCAGCCGCACCGAGCGCGCGCGCTTCGACGTCCCGCGCGTCGGGAACCTCACGCTGACGCGGCGTGCGGGTGCTCGATCGCAATGGAAATCCGGTGGAGGTGCCGGTCACACAGGCGGAACGCGAGGGCTGGGTCTCGGCGGAGATCACGCTGGCCGCGTTGGCGCCCGGCGATTACCTCGTCGAGTTGTCAGGAAGCGTGGCGGGGGCAGAGCAGAAGGTACTGGCGCGCGTTCCGGGTGACACGATGACGGTCCGCCTCGCCGCCGTCGCAGCCGCCACGGTGCTGTGCGCGGGCACGCTCGCCGGCGCGCCAGCAAGCCAAGCCACAGGATCCGCAGCGACCGCCGACGTTCCGCACCGAGGCCAACTTCGTGCGCGTGGACGTCTACGCCACGCAACAGCAGCGACCGGTCCCCGACCTGACGCGTGAAGACTTCGAGGTGTTCGAAGACGGGGTGCCGCAGCAGCTCTCCACGTTCGAGCACGTCCAGATCCGCACGGGCGGGCCACAGGATGCGCGCGTCGAGCCGAACACGATCCAGGAATCCCGCGACGCCTTGAAAAATCCGCGCGCGCGGGTCTTCGTCCTTTTCCTCGACGTCGCTCCACACCTCGGTCGAAGGCACCTGGCATTCGCGCGAGGCGGTGATCCGGCTGATCGGCCGCATGCTCGGGCGACGACGACCTGATCGGCATCATGACCCCCACGATGACGCCTGCGACAGATCGTCTTTGCCCGAAAAACTGAGGTCATCGAACGAGCGCTCCTGCAGTCCGCCGCCGTGGGGCACGCGACACACGCTCGCACAAGACGAGGTCGAGCAGCTCTTGCACACGTGCTTCCCGTTCAAGGAGCAGGAGGCTCTAGTCATCGAGTTGAAGCGCCGGCGACGGGAGCGGATGACGCTCGACGCGATGCAGGATCTGGTCGGATGGCTCAGGGATCAGCGGGAGGAACGCAAGGCGATCGTCACGATCTCGGAGGGGTGGCTGCTCTACAGGCCGAACAGACAGTTGATGGAGCCGCAGAAGCTCAGGAGCGGCAACCTCGAACCGATTCCGAAACGCCGAACCGATAGGTGTCGGACCGGATGGCCGGATTCGCGTCGGCCCGCGGGACGCCTACGCGCCCCTAGGGGACATGCAGGACTGCTGGGCGAAGCGCCAGGCGCTGGCAGCGATGGACAATCAGCCTGCTGTTCAGGGACATCCTCGACACGGCGAATCGCGCCAACGCGAGCTTCTACACGGTGGATCCGCGCGGACTCGCCGTTTTCGATTATCCGGTCGGGCCCGAAGCCGCCACCGGGCGTCATCACTGACGCGAATCATCTGAAGAGCCGCACCGACAACCTGCGCGTGCTGGCAGACAACACCGACGGCCTCGCCGTGATCGGCAACAACAACCTCGAACCTGGGCTCCGCCGCATCGCCGACGATCTGACCTCGTATTACCTGCTCGGTTACTACTCGTCGAACACCAAGCTGGACGGGCGCTTTCGCACGCTTGCAGGTCAAGATCAAACGCCCCGGGGTGGACGTGCGCGCGAGGCGCGGCTACAAGGCGGCATCGGCGGAAGAACTCGCGAAAGAACGCACGGCCGTCGCCGCGCCGGCCGTTCCAGAGGCAACAGCCAAAGCGCAATCGGCGCTCGGTACCCTCGCCCGGCTTCGTCCCGAAGCGAAGCTCCACACCCACGCGATCGCCGTTCGCGACGCTGGCGTGACCGTGTGGTTCGCGGGCGAACTGGCGAAGCCGGTTGCCGCGGCGACCACGGCCGCGATCAGCATTGGCTCCGGAGCCGCGATGACGACGGTCGAAGCACCGATTGCGGCGGGGCAGCGGTCGTTCGCGGGATCGCTTCCCTTGAAAGACATCCCGGCCGGACCCGTTGACGTGCGGGTCCGCGTCGCGCCGCCTGGAGAGATTCCGTTTACCGACGGCACGCGTATCGACGTCGTCACGGGTCTGGCGCTGCCGATGATGTTCCGGCGCGGGCCGTCCACCGGCAATCGCTACGAGCCGGCGGGGCAGCCGCAGTTCAGCCGCACCGAGCGCGCGCGCTTCGACGTCCCGCGCGTCGGGAACCTCACGCTGACCGGCGTGCGGGTGCTCGATCGCAATGGAAATCCGGTGGAGGTGCCGGTCACGCAGGCGGAACGCGAGGGCTGGGTCTCGGCGGAGATCACGCTGGCCGCGTTGGCGCCAGGCGATTACCTCGTCGAGTTGTCAGGAAGCGTGGCGGGGGCAGAGCAGAAGGTGCTGGCGGCGTTTCGCGTGGTGCGCGATAGACGGAAGTTCAGATCATCGACGGCAGCAGCGACTGCAGGCGTTCGACTTCCTGCTCCAGGACCGGGAACGCTTCGCGCGCCGCGTCGATGTTGCCGTCGTAGCCGAACGTTTCCATCTCGGCGGCGACGCCGCGTGCGGCGCCGAGCGGGAAATTGCTGATCGTGCCCTTGAGGGCATGCGCCGAGCGTCGCAACGACGCGGCGTCCCCCGCGGCGATCGCGCTGCGGATCTCGGCCACCAGCCGCGGGCTCTGCTCGAGGAAAATCGACACGAGCTTGCGCGCCAGCTCGATGTCGTCCCCCAGTCCCGACAGGAAGGCCGGGCGGCCTGCGAGTTCAGGCGGCAGTTGTGCCGGCCCTTCGAGCCCGCGCAACTCCTCGATCGCGCTGAAAAGGACGTCGCGCAGAACGGGCTTCGTGATGAAGCGGTCCATGCCGGCGGCCCGGCAGCGCTCCTGGTCCTCTCCCAGCGCCGATGCGCTCATCGCGATGATCGGCAGGTGCCCGCCCGCGGCGCGTTCCCAGGTGCGGATCGCGTTGGCCGCTTTGAAGCCGTCAACCTGCGGCATCTGAAGATCCATCAGCACGATGTCCACGCGGCGGCGGGCGAGTTCCTGCAGCGCCTCGTGGCCGTTGCACGTGGTGATGACCTCATGACCCGCCACCTTGACCGTCGCGGCCAGCAACTCCCGATGCACTTCATCGTCTTCGACGATGAGCACGGTCAGGGGACCGGTCGAAGCGCGTTCGGTCGCCGTGGGTTGGGAGGAGGGGACCTCAGGCAGTTCGCCGGTATGTCGGGCGAAGGTCGCGGTGAAGCGGAAGGTCGAGCCTTCACCGGCTTCGCTCTCGACCCAGATGTCCCCGCGCATCATCTCGACGAGCCGCGTGGAAATCGAGAGGCCGAGGCCCGTGCCGCCATGCTTGCGCGCCACGGAGCCGTCGGCCTGAGAGAAGGCGTCGAAGACCACCTCCTGCTTGTCGCGCGGGATGCCGATGCCGGTGTCGATGACGCCGAAATGCAGGCACACCTCGTCGCCGAGGTCGCTGGCCACGCCGACCCGCAGCCGGATCTCTCCGCGCTCGGTGAACTTCAGGGCGTTGCCGATCAGATTGAGCAGCACCTGCCGCAGCCGCAGCGCATCACCCACGAGCGCGTCGGGCGTGTCCTCGGGAACGTCAACCTCGAGCGCGAGCCCTTTCTCGGCCGCCGCCATTCGGAGGGTCTCGGCAGTGTCCTTCAACACATCGCGGAGGGAGAAGGGACGCTGCTCGAGGGTCAGCTTGCGCGACTCGATCTTCGAGAAGTCGAGGATGTCGTTGATGATCACCATCAGCGATTCGGCTGACGTGCCAACCCGCCGCACCATGTCCTCGCGGGGACCGTTCTCGAGCATGTGCTGCGCCATGCCGATGATCGCGCTCAGCGGCGTGCGAACCTCGTGGCTGACATTGGCGAGGAACTCCCCCTTGGCGCGGTTGGCATCCTCTGACCGCTCGCGGGCGTCTTCGAGCAGCTTGGACTTGTCTTCGAGCTGCCGCATCAGGTCGCGCTGTTGGGTGACGTCCTGCACCGTGAAGGTCAGGCCGGAGATCTCGCCAGCGACGTCGCGCGCCGCCTGTGCCACCCAGTGCAACACGCGGCCGGTGGAAGGCTGCTGAAGGTCACCATGGCCACCCGCGTAGGGGTCGGCGAGCAGCGTGTGAAGCGTCGGCAGGAAGCTGTCGCCATCGCCGATCGAGTAGAGGCGCGACACCAAGCGCGCCAACTCCGTGTTGATGATCGTCGACGCGTCGAAGCCGAGCAGGTCACCGGCCCGGATGTTGGCCGCTTCGATGCGGCCGTCGCGGCGCACGAAGAGAATGCCGTCCGACGTGGAGTTGAAAATCTGCTGCTGCCGGGTGCGATCGCGCTGGGCGTTCGCGTAGAGCGTCGCGTTCTCGTTCGCCAGCCTCGACTGCGTGTCGAGCGATTGCCGGAGCTCGCGCGACGACTCTTCCAGGGCGTCGGACTTCTGCCCAAGCTCGGTCACGAACTGCCTCGCGACACGAATGACCTGTGTCATGCGCGTCGTGCGGCGATCGACGGCCTTTGCCACCAGCGCCGTATAAAGGCTGCCCGTGTAGATGATCACGAGCTTCGCGACCTCCGGCGCCAGCGGAATCGTCCGCTGGTCGATGTAGAGAATACCCAGCACCACGCTCAGGTAACTGAGCGGCGCAAGATGCGCGAACACCAGGGATCGCCGCGTCGACACCGGCGTCTGATCGACGACCCGAAACACCGCGAGGAAAAACATCCAGCTCTTTTCCCCGCCGCTCGCGTAGACCGCCAGCGAATACATCCAGAGGTCGAGGATCAGGAAGAGCAGTCCGAGGTCGAGGTACTTCCGAAGGTCGGCGTAAAAGAGGTGCAGCAGGTACCACGACACGGCGGAGTACACGCCCATCGCGACCGTGAGCCTGAGCCACGCGCCCCAGCCGGGGTCGCCAAAGACCAGAGTAGTTGTGGAAGAGGACGGCGAGCGACACCAGCACGTAGCCGACGACCCGGAGTTTCGGGATGACGACGGTGTTGAGCCGTACGACACGCTCACGTTTCCGCCGTTCCGCGTCCTGGATATCGACGTCGAATTTCCAGGAATCCGGTTGGGTCGTGGCGCGCTGGAACACGCGCGTAAACATCTGTTAGAGGAGGGGGAATTGTAGCATCGGCCCTTCCCTCGCGCACGGTCTATTGCATAGAATCGACGCACGTTGGAAAGCCCCATCGATGATTCGTAGTCGTACTCTCTGGTCGCTCTGCGCGTTGCTGCTGCTCTTGGGCCTGGCTCCTGCTGCGAAGGCCCAGACCCACCGGCGTCATGTCTTGCTGCTGTATTCGTACGAGCGCGAGTACACGCACACGGCGTTCGCCGGCATGTTCCGACCCGAGCTGGCCCGATCCTCGACCGAGCCCGTTGACTACATCGAGGTGGCGCTTCAGACGGCCGGCGAGAGCGCCCGCGCGCCCGATGCCTCGATCGTCACTCGCCTGACCTCCACGTTCGCAGACACCCGGCTGGATCTCGTCGTGGCGATCGGCGGGCCCGCGGCAGCCTTCGCGCAAAAGCACCGCGAGCAGCTCTTTCCGACCACACCTCTGCTGTTTGCTGCCGTGGATCGTCGCTTCATCGAGAAGGGGCCGATGGCCGACAACGACACCGCCGTCGCGGTCGCGCATCATCCGCCGCAGATGATCGAGCAGATCCTGACGCTGCTTCCCGAGACAAAGACGGTCGTGGTCGTCATCGGAGCGTCGCAGCTGGAGCAGTTCTGGCTCAAAGAGACCCAGCGCGCATTCAAGGAGTTCGAAGGACGGCTGACCTTCGTCTGGACGAATGACTGGTCGTTCGCGGAACTGCTTCAGCGAAGCGCCACGCTGCCTGCCCATTCGGCGATCTTCTTTGGCGTTTTCTCCCTGGACGCGAAGGGCGTTCCACAGGTCGAGGAGCGGACGTTGCGCGAGCTGCATGCCGTGGCCAACGCTCCCATGTTCGGCTTGCACAGCACGCAGTTGGGCCTCGGCATCGTCGGCGGCCCACTCCTGTCCATCGAAGAGTTGAGCCACAACGCAGCGACCGCGGCAGTGCGCGTGCTACGCGGCGAGGCGCCCCGAAGCATCGTCACGCCAACCCAGGTGGCGGGCCTACCGACGTTGGATTGGCGCGAATTGGAGCGGTGGGGCATCGACGAGGATCGACTGGCCCCGGGAAGCACGGTGCAGTTTCGCGAGCCCACAATGTGGCAGGCCTACCGGAACCCGATCATGGCCGCCGGGGCGCTGGCCAGCGTCCAGGCGCTGGTCGTGATCGCGCTGACGGTCAGTCTCGTCAAGCGCCGCCGCCTGGAGCGGTCGCTCCGGCGCAGCGACGAGCGCTTTCGCCTCTTGTCGCGCGCCGCCCCGATCATGATGTGGACCGCAGGGCCCGACAAGGTGCGCATCGACATCAATCCCTGTCGGCTCGACTACACCGGGCAGGCGGCCGACCCTGGATCGGAAAACGATTGGACCCACGCCATTCATCCCGACGATCTCGCGCGTTGCCTCGAAACCTACACGCAGGCATTCGACCGCCGCGAGACGTTCCAGGCGGAGTACCGTCTGCGCCGGAACGACGGCGAGTACCGATGGATCCTCGACACCGGCGCACCCCGGTTTGCGTCGGCGATCTTTGAAGGTTACGTAGGGTCCGCGGTAGACGTGACGGACCACAAAGTCGCCATCCATGCCCTCTCCAGCCTGAGCCGCGGCTTGATGCAGGCGTACGAGAAGGAGCGCGCGTGGATCGCCCGAGAACTCCACGAGGATCTCTGCCAGCGGATGATGGCGCTGACGATGCGCCTGCACAGCCTGAGCGAGTTGCCGGGCAGCGAACCTGGCGAGATGCGAATCCGTGTCGCCGAGCTGTGCGGCCGGTTCATGGATCTGACGGGGGAGATTCTCTCCATCTCGGACCGGATCCACGCCAGGCTCGAATTGCTCGGGCTCGCGACCGTCGCCAGGCGGTTCTGCGACCACCTCTCGGCGGAACGTGATGTCGCGATCGACTTTCAGGATGGCGATGTGCCGAACGATCTGAGCAACGATGTGGCGCTGGCCCTGTTTCGCGTGCTGCAGGAGGCGGTCACCAACGCGATGACGCATGCGGCTGCACGACAGGTGTCAGTCTCACTCGCTGGGAACGAAGACGAGATTCGACTCGACGTGTCTGACGACGGCGTTGGGTTCGATCCAGACGTCGCCCTGAAAGGTCAGGGCCTCGGATTGATCGGCATGCGGGAGCGGCTGCTGGCGGTGGGCGGCGAGTGCACGATCAGTTCACGGAGCGGCGCGGGCACCCGGATCGTCGCCCGGGTCCCCATTCGTCGGCGCGAGCGAACCGCCTAGCTAGCCGCCGAAATAGCCGCTGCGTGCCTTGACCGTTGCCGACGGCTGTCTGACGCGAACCTCGAGGCGGCGCCACTCGGGGGTATTCGCCGCCTCAATGGCGAGGACGTACTGCTGGCGGAGTTCCGCGACGAGAGTGGAAGCGACCACGACGGTCTGCATGAAGTTGGCCGCGAATACGAACTGCCCGCCGGTCCATTCCGCAAGGTCGCGAAGATCGGCGCCGGTTGATGGACTCGGTCGCTCGATCCCTTCCATGAGCGCAGTCTGATCGACGGACTGTACGGTTGCCACGATATAGACGGGCACGTCGATCGAGCTCGCCAGTCCGGATACCTCGGCTGCCGTGAGCTTACTGCTCGTATCGTTTCCATCTGTCAGGACGACGATCGCTTTGTGAGTGGCGGAACGATCGGCGAGTCGCCGCGCCGTCGCCGCCGTGGCGTCATACAGCGATGTCGACCCGAAGGGCTGGAAGTCGTCCAAAGCGCCGGCGAGAGCCGTGAGGTTCTTCGTGAAGGGCTGACGCTCGTGGAGGCTCGAGTCGAACGTAAAAACCGCGAGTTCGTCTTCCCCGTCGTGGAGCTGCGAAAGGAGGGACTGGAACGCTTTGCGCGCCATCGCGACCCTGGGGCCGACGCTCATGCTTCCGCTCATGTCCACAAGGATCGCCAGGCTCACCGGCGACTCACGATCCGAGCGAAGCGACACGATGGGTCTGAGCTGACCGTTGTCGAGCACTTCGAAATCAGTCCTCGTGAGACCCTTCATCGGGCGACCCTTCTTGTCGCGCACCGACGCCTGGATACTGACGAGGTCCGCCGCGCTCT
Source organism: uncultured Acidobacteriota bacterium (assembly GCA_963762995.1). Taxonomy (GTDB): domain Bacteria; phylum Acidobacteriota; class Vicinamibacteria; order Vicinamibacterales; family 2-12-FULL-66-21; genus JACDCA01. Next base: position 88,264 of record CAVXMQ010000022.1, read on the forward strand.
TAAATGTTGGCGGAGGTTGGTCCGCCGGCGCCTGCGCGCCCAGTGGCGCGCCACCGACCATGACCGCTACCGCGAGCGACGTGAACAGTCGATTCCACCAAGATTTCATGGATCGTCCCCTAAGGTGCGAGTTCTGACACCGCGCTCGAAAAGCTGGCGCCATGAGCAGGATTCGCCTGCGTCGGGAGTCGCGAAGATTTGCGGGAGCTCGGCAATAGTAGCACGAGTTGCCACGCAGACACCCGGACAGCTGGGACGTGAGTGAACTGCTGAGGTCCCTCGTTGGCGCGACTGTCTGTCTTATCGGCTCGTCGACGCAAGCCTTCACAGTCACTTCTGTAATTGCCAGCACTGGTTCGAATCGTCCGGAGGTTCGCAACCCAGGATGCCATCGCGTTTTGCCCCGCAGGGCTCTGGCTCTTCTCTTGCTCCGAGTCCCCGATGCGCGTGAGTGTGCGTACCTGTGCCGGTGTCCTATGCGTCCTTGCGCTGTTCGCCCCGGCGGCCGCTGGCCAGTCAACGACGGAGGACGGCATCCGCGCGGTGCTGCGAGGCGATTACCAGGCCGCTGCTCGCGTGCTGCGACCATTGGCCGACGACGAGGCCAGGCCGGATCCCGTAGCGCAGTTCTTTCTGGCCATCCTCTATGAAACCGGTCAGGGTGTGCCAGCCGATATGGGGCGCGCATGCCGCTTGTTCCAGCGATCCAGCACGCGCGAGCATCCGTTTTCGGAACAATCCGCCGCGGTCGCTGCAATCATTCGTGACCAACTAGGCGGCGCGGCTTCGCCGCTCTGTGTCACGGACAATCGTTGGCGAGGTGGCCCCTCGCAGTCCTTTGCCCTCGGTCCCGACCATCGGATCGTTTTCGCGGATACCAGCATCCGGGTCACGTATGGCGAGCGGGAAGCAGCACACCAGCCTTCTGCTGCCGTCTGACGGTGTCTTCCTGCCCATCCAGTACACGCCGCTGGACGTCAGCCGTCCCAAGGACACACGCCGGCATTTCTTCCAGTGGTTCTGGTGGAAACCGGAACCGGCCCTCAACCCGTCGTCATGGACGCTCACCTGGACGCTGAGTGAGGTCGTCGGCGGCCAATGGGTCGTGATCACCGGCGAGAAGAGTCTCCTGGGGTCGCAAGGCCTCACGCCACCCACATTGGGTGAAGTGGCGGACCTCGTCCGCCTGCGCGTCAATGCGAATGGCGAAGCAGAGTTTTCGATCCCTGCCGGGGCCTCGCCGCGCACCGAAATCATTCGATGGCAGGGGAGCCGATGATGTTGGCGCGTCTCCTCCTCACGGTAGCCGTCATCGCTACCGCCATCCACAGCGTTGGCGCTCAGGCGTCGTCCACCGACGGAGTGCTCGCCCTGGCGCGCGGCGATTATCAGCGCGCCATCGAGATCCTCAAGCCGATCGCGGATGACTGGCGATCCGACGACATCGCCGCGCAGTTCTTCATGGCCGGACTCTACGAGGCAGGGCGCGGGGTACCCGTAGACCAGCTTCGCGCATGCGCGCTGTACATGCGCGCGGGGAGCCGCCTCGAACATCCGTTCGGTCGCCAAGCCAATGCGCTGCTCGGCGCGCTGGTCGGACGAGGGGAAGAGTTCAACAAGGACTGTCAACTGTTGGCCATAGTCGGATTCGAACACGGGTTCGAGCCCGCCTTGTTCCAACTCGGGCCTGGAAATTCAGTCGAGTGGACACTGTCAACGGCTACCGTGACCTACGAGGGCCGGACCAGGCGCCACGAGATGCCATACGCGCAGCCCGGGGCGCGTTTCCTGCCGTTGCGGTACACGGAGCTCGGCACTGGACCGGCGCGCGCGGTCACGCGTCACTTCGTCGAGGTGTTCCTGTGGTCACCTTCGACCCGGTCGGGCCCGTGGCAGCTGCAGTGGCACATCTTCGAGATCGTTCGTGATGACGTCATCCGCGTCGGCGCTTCAGAGCCGCTGGTGACGGTCGAGGGGGAGAACCCGCCCTCCAAGGAGAGCTTCGACGTCCGGGAATACGGCGTGCTGCGTGTAGACGACGAGGGATATCCGGAGTGGGCGGCGCTGAAGGGGCCACATCCCGAGAGCGAGCGGATTGAATCAGACGCCGAACGACGCGAGGTGCGCGCAGCAGAACTCGCGCGAGACGCTGCCTTGAAGAATACGGACTGGAACCGGCGAGACGACGTGAACCGCCAACCGGCGTTGACCTACACCGACGCCGACGGATGTGGCCACGTTGCGGTCTACGGATGGACTGCAGACCGCAACGAGGTCATCTTCGTGCGCGCGACTGCCCCGGACGCGGCACGCTCTGCGCAGTCATTTACCTACGACCTCGCACGTGACCTCGTGAACATCACCGTTGAGACCCGCGTTTACGCCACGCCGCAGCATCGGTTCGAGTTTTGTACCGACGTGGGCAGGCCGGTCGGATTCGTCGCGCACCGGAGACCTGGCGCGCCGTCGCCGGCACCGTCACCATCGAGCTGTCGGCACCCGGTGTGCGGGCACGCGCTCCTCACCTGCGGCGCGCGACGGTGACACTGAGCAATGTGGTATTGCGGAACACGGCTGGGACCACCGTAAAGGCGCCTCGCCCGATCCGACTGACCGCCATCGTCGGAGCTTTCGTCGGGTAACGCCGTTGTCAGCACTTCCAGAATCTGATCGGCCAGCTTGGCTGCAGGCCGCGCGCGTCTTCTACTCCAGGATTGATGAAGGGGCCACGGACCCGTCAGCGTGTTCATCCCGCCGGAGGGTGACGTGGACGTTCGATACCCCCTTTCTACTGTGGCAGCATCTGACCGGGACCGTCGCTGGCGTGGTACGGCTTATCGGTCATGTTGGTCCATCGAAGCGAATCTGCCTCTTTGGCGTCGAGCCAGGTCGTGAAACCCACGATCTGCTTGCCGCCGCAGCGCTGATGCATCGAAACTGGTGGCGCTGGTAGGTGCGCTCGCTTTCGGCGGGTGCGCGCGTCCACTCGCGACGCGGCTCTCCGTACCATTCCTCAGCTACAGGTCGCTGGGTGTCAGACCGGTGTGCTTGGCGATTCGGGCGAGGATGCGCGGGCCTAGCTCCTCATCGTCATGAAACGCGAACACGAAGTCCGGCCGATCAGGTCGAGAGAGCGTGCGGTGCGAGCCCGATTGACGCTTGACCACCCAGCCGATTCGCTGCAAGGCGGCAAGAACCCGCCGCGCTTTGGTGGCGGGCCAGGGGCTCACGCCGCTTGAAAGGTGACGTTGAGGAACTCGGCGGGCGCTTCCCGCTTCTCGAGGCGTTCTGCAATAACGCGGAGCGCAAGCGCCTGGACGCCGGCCACTGCTTCATCACGATCTTGCCCATAGCACAGAACGCCGGGAAGAGCGGGAACCTCGGCGATCCAGCGACCGTCTTCTTCGCGCTCGAGCTCGATCGTGAAGGTCACGCGCGTAGTGTACCGCATGCCATCCTGGTTACCGGACGACTCGATGATCGAGGACCCGAGCAGTCGCATCAAGCGAGATTGTACGGCATCCGATGACCGGATGCGAGGACTCGCTCTTCCGGTCTCCGTGTACGAATGCACTCTCCACGGTGATGTCGATCATGCCGTCGAAATGCAACGTCACCTGGTTCTCGGTGAAGCAGACCTGCTCGAGCGTTCGCCCAACGAACGCCCCGGCGTCGAAGTCGTCCGGCAATCCATACATAGTCATCGACCTCCGCGCTGAGCAAAACCCCTTTTTTCTTCTGGTCTTCTGATCTTCTGTGAGAGGGGGAGTGGCTGTCGCGTGTAAGGGGGAGTTAAAAGCGGGCTACGGGGATCGAACCCGTCTAGCTGGCTTGGGAAGCCAGAGCATTACCACTATGCTAAGCCCGCGCACGGATCGCAGGACTGAAGTCCTGCGCTACAGGAAGTCCAGCCGATTTTACCACCGAGCGTTAGCCGCGGATGAACGCCAGCACCTCGTCGCGCTTCTTCTCCATGAGCTCCGCCGTCGTCGCCTCCAGGTTGAGCCGGAGCATCGGCTCCGTGTTCGACGCGCGGACGTTGAAATGCCAGTCGGGATACTCCACCGAGACGCCGTCGAGCGAGTAGACGCGGCCGTCGGTGTACGTGCGCGACAGGCCATCCAGCTTCGCCGGGATCAGGCTCATGTCGCTCAGCTTGGTATTGATCTCCCCCGAGATGAAGTACTTCTCCCTCAGGGGCGCGAGCAGGTCGCGGAGCGTCATGCCCTTGCGCGACATCAGCTCGAGGATGAGCAACGCGGGGATGAAGCCGTTGTCGGCGTAGTAGTAGTCCCGGAAGTAGTAGTGGCCGGTGACTTCGCCGCCGAAGATCGCCTGCTCCTCGCGCATGCGCTGCTTGAAGAACGCGTGCCCGACGCGGTTCATCAGCGCGGCGCCGCCGTACTTGGCGACGGTGTCCTTCACCGCGTAGCTGGCGCGCACGTCGTACACGACCTTGGCGCCCGGGTTCTTGATCAGGAACGCCTCGGCCAGCAGCGCCGTGACGAAATCTCCGGCGATGAACTCGCCGCTGCCGTCGATGAAGAAGCAGCGGTCGGCGTCGCCGTCCCACGCGATCCCGATGTCGGCCTTCTCGGCGATCACCCGTTCGACGATGTCGCGGCGGTTCTCTTCGATGAGCGGGTTGGCCTCGTGAGTGGGGAAGGTTCCGTCGATTGTGAAGCACAGCCGCGTCGTCTTCACCGGCAGCCGCTCGAACAGCTTGGGTGCCACGAGCCCTGCCATGCCGCTGCCGCCGTCCAGCACGACGTTGAACGGCTTCATGATCGACACGTCCACGAACGACATCACCTTGTTGACGTAGTCGTCGAGGATCGCCTTCGTCTCACCGTGCCGCGCGCCGCCGCCGGCGGCGGCAGCTTGTCGGCGTCGATCATGTCGCGGATGTCGCCGATGCCTGACTCGCCGCTCAGCGGGAAGGCTTCGCGGCGCACCATCTTGATGCCGTTGTATTCCTTCGGATTGTGCGACGCGGTGATCTGCACGCCGCCGTCGAGGCCGTCGCGGGCCACCGCGAAATACATCATGTCGGTCGCGCACATCCCGTAGTCCACGACGTCGGCCCCCTGCGCGGTCGCGCCGTCGATGAAGGCGGCCGCCATCGTGGGGGAGGAGAGCCGCATGTCGCGGGTCACGGCGATCCTCTTCGCGCCGAGAAAGCTGACGAAGCCGCGCCCGATCAGGCGGGCGGCGTCTTCGTTGACCTCCGAGGGGTAGAGACCGCGAACGTCGTATGCCTTGAAGATGGAACGGTTGATCTTCATAGCCTGCTGTAATCGGTAAGGACGGTTTTGTCGCCGAGCACCGACGTCGTCTCGACGGTGACGCTGCGGCCGACGTGGCAATTGCGGCCGAGGATGGAGCCGTGGACGTGCGCTTCCGGCGAGATCCACCCGTTCGGCCAGATGATGGATCCGTCGATGACCGCGCCTTCCTCGATGTGCGTCTGGCGGCCGATCACCGAGTAGGGCATCACGCGTGCCCCCGTCTTGATCACGACCCCTTCGTCCACGAAACACGGGCCGTGGATCTCGACACCCTCGTCCACCTTGGCGTCAGGAGAAATCCACGGCGCGCCCGGCGCGAGCCCTGCGAACGGTGGCGCGGAATACCGGCCGTCCATGATGTCGCGGTGCACTTGCAGGTACTTCGCCGGAGTCCCGATGTCGATCCAGTACCCCTTGTCGATGTACGCCACGAAGGTTTCCCCGCGCTCGATGAGCGACGGAAAGAAGCTGCGCTCGATCGACCAGGCGGTCTCCTTCGGAATGCGGTCGAAGGTGTCCGGCTCGAGCACGTAGATCCCGGCGTTGATCGTGTTGCAGGTGATCTCGTCTTCCCCCGGCTTCTCGAGGAAGCGCAGGATGTTGCCGCGCGCGTCGGTCTCGACCAGGCCGTAGGCCCGGGGATTCTCCACCGGCGTCAACACGATGGTGGCCTTCGCCTTCCGCTCCCGGTGCAGCTTGAGCACGGCGTTGACGTCCACCTGCGTCAGCACGTCGCCATTGAAGACCACGACCGACTCGGTGAGCTGGTCCCCCGCGTAGCGAATCGCGCCGCCGGTGCCGAGCGGGATGGGCTCGACGACGTAGCGGATGCGCACGCCGAGGCCCTCACCCTCGCCGAGGATCTCCTCGATACGGCGGGGCTGGTAGTTCAGGCTGAGGATCACCTCGTCGATTTCCGGCACCTGCCGGAGCTGGTCGATCTGGTAGTGAAGGAACGGCCGATTGAAAATCGGCACGATCGGCTTCGGGGTGTGGACGGTCATGGGCCGGAGACGCGTGCCTTTGCCCCCGGCAAGAAGAATGGCCTTCATGCAGCCTTCGATGTTACCTCAGGGCAATGCTGAATGCTGAATGCTGAATTCTGAATGCTGAAGTAAAGTTCGAAGGTCCGAATGAATCTCCCGAATGCGCTCACGCTGGCGCGGATCTTCCTCGTGCCTTTGCTGGTCGTGGTGCTGCTGACGAAGTTCGAAGGCCGCCTGGTCTTCGGCATCCGCAAGGAACTGGTCGGCGCGGCGATCTTCGGCATCGCGTCGCTGACCGACTGGCTGGACGGCTATCTGGCGCGACGCCGCAAGCAGGTCACCACCCTGGGCCAGCTGATGGACCCGGTGGCCGACAAGCTCCTGGTCACGGCGGCGCTGGTCTCGCTGGTCCAGATGGACGAGGCTCCCGCATGGATGGTGGCGGTGATCCTCGGCCGGGAGTTTGCGGTCACGGTGCTGCGCAGCATCGCGTGGGCGAGGGGAGTCATCATCCCCGCTTCACCCCTCGGCAAGGTCAAGATGGCGGCACAGGTCACGGCGATCCTCGCCCTGATCCTGGGACACGACCACCTGCAGCAGTTCTTCGTGATTGGAAGGATTGCGCTGTGGGCCGCCGTCATAACGGCGGTCGTCTCCGGGATCGACTACTACCGCCGCTTCAACGGGTCTGCTGTCGTGCGGCGCGCGCTGACGCTGCGCCGCTTCGGGGTCAGGCTCAGACTTCGCCAGCACTGCCCGCAGACTCGCCAACTCCCAAGAAGCCAGCAGCCCGATAGCGAGTCGAGCGTTTGGAGTTGCGACGTTGGCCTCGAAGTTCGGCGCCTGACAGCGATCCGCTCTATCTATGGATCGCGACGAGATCGCCGACTTCGATCGCTTCGCGCGAGCGGAGGATGCGGATCAACGACGTTTCGGGGTGCACTTCGACGATCAGGGCGTCACCCAGCGGGGCGTTCGGGCCCTGGCCGTTCATCGTCTGGCGGAACACCGTGAGCGGCTGGCCGATGCGGAGGCCGTGGTCGCTGCCGCGATCCATGACCATGATCGTGCCTTCGCCGCCGAGCTGACGGCGCTCGTCACCCAGGATCACGCGCGCCGGCCTCGCGAAGTCGGGCTGCGTCACCACCGGCGGCGCGGGTGCGGGCGGCGGAATCACGAAGGGTTCCACGTAGTCGTCGATGTTCACCGAGTCACAGGCCTCGGAGATGACGGCCACCGACGTGTCCGCCTGCACGTCGAGGACGGTGATCCACCCGGCGGTGTGGACGCTGAACGACTTTTCCCCGATCGCCTCGACGGCAAACTGGTCGTCCACCACGCGGCGCACGAGATAGCGCTGGCCGGCACGGACGCCCTGGTTCGATCCAGCGTTCAGGATCACCCGTTCGCTGGGTCCGTACGTCACCTTCACGCGCTCGCGCGCCGGCGGCCACGCGGATCTTCATTGCCGGGCGCGTCAGCTCGGCACGCGGACCGCAGAGTTGTTCAAGTGGAATGGAGAGTGCGGCGGCGGGGCGACTGACCGGTGCCTGTGCTTGCCACAGGAACCACTGTGGCGACGGCCAGTGCCGTGGCGGCGAACGAGAGCATTCTCATAGCGTCTTCCCCTCTTTGACCGTACCGGTCTTGATCTGGTCGATCAGCTTTTGAGCGGGTTCGAGAAATTCACTCTTCTCGAACTCTTTCACGAGCTTGTCTAGATAGGGGAGCGCTTCTGCCGGCCGCCCGGCCTTCAGAAATATCTGAGCTAGATGATAATAGACTCCGTCCCTGTTCGTAAAGTCCGGATCGTTCTTCAGGATCCCCGCGAACCGCTCGATGGCCCCCGGATACCACGCCTGCCGGTAATAGAAGACCCCGACCCGGTATTCCGACATGCTCAGCCGGTCCCTGGCCTCTCGCAAGCGTTTTCGGCCCTCTTCCGCCAGGGGACTGGCCTGGCACTCGGCTGCCGCTGCACACCGTTGCACAAAGGTTGTCAGTTCGTTGACAGCCTCCTTCGTCTCGGTCTGGTCCCGTTCCGGGGCCCGCATGTCGGCGTGGTAGACCATGCCGAGCTTCAACTGGGCTTCGAAGGACCGCTTGCTCGTCGGATAGAGGGCCAGGAACTCCCGGTATTCGTTCACCGCCAGCACTGACGATTCCGCCGTCTTCTCGCCGCTGTACGTATCGGCGATCCCGAGCTTCGCATCGGCGCGATAGATGCTCTGCGGATAGTTGTCCACCAGCTGCCGGAAGTATTCGCGCGCGACGAACCACCGCTTGTCGGTCAGGGCCTTGCTGCCGTTCTCGTAGAGGAACTTGTCAGGGTCGAGCGACCCCTCGGGCGGACGCTTCGACGTTGACGCGCCACAGGCGACCGCGATCAAGAGCGGCAGAAGAAACAGATAACGCGCGACGCTCATGCGCGCACGGGTAGTGCTGAAAGCCATCGATACTCCGCTTCAATTCCCTGTTCGAGCGTCACGCTCGGTGAAAAACCTAAATCCGCACGCGCCATCGTGGTGTCGGCGTACGTGTCTCGCATGTCCCCCTTCTGCGTCGGCTCACGCCGCACGTCGAGGGGCCGGCCGGCAATGCGGCCGATGATGTCGATCACCTGATTCATTGAGACGCGAGAGCCGCCGCCGACGTTGTAAGCCCGTCCCGGCACGCCCTGGTCTCCCGCCGCGACAGTCGCGGCGACGGCGTCGGCCACGAACGTGAAGTCTCGCGTCTGCTCGCCGTCGCCGTACAAGGTGATCGGCTGGCCGTCGAGCGAGGCCTTGATGAACCGGTGGAACGCCATGTCGGGACGCTGGCGCGGCCCGTACACCGTGAAGTAACGCACCGACGTCGTCGGCACCGCGTGATTCGCGAAATAGAGATAACACAGCTGCTCGGCGGCCAGCTTCGTGACGCCGTATGGGGAAACCGGCTGCGGCAGCGCGCTCTCTCGCATCGGGATCTGGACGTTGTCGCCGTAGAGCGACGAGCTCGAGGCGTAGACGAAACGATGCAGCGGGCGGCCGACGCACGCCTCCAGCAACTGCTGCGACGCGTCGACGTTGTTTTCGGTGTAGATCCGGAAGTCGCGTCCCCAGCTCTTTCGCACGCCGGCCTGCGCGGCCAGGTGGAAGACATGGGTCACCCCCTCGAGGAGCGCCGGCAAGTCCGCGTCCTGGATGCGGCGTTCGACGAACGTGAATCCCGAGCGATCACGATTGGCGTCGAGGTTCGCCTCCTTGAGCGCGCGAGGGTAGTAGTCGGTGAAGCAGTCGATCCCCACCACCTCGCTTCCGCGATCGAGCAAGGCGCCGGTCAGGTGGGAGCCGATGAATCCGGCGGCGCCGGTCACGAGCGCTTTCATGCGAACACCTGCCTGACGCGTTCGGGCAAGCGGCGCGGCCGGCCTTCGGGTGACACCGCCGCGTGGACGGTGTGGCCGGAGGCCGCCACCGACTGATCTTCGCGACGCACGATCGTGTAATTGAACTTCATCCGCACTGGCGACAGCATTACCCCTTCGGTCCTCACCTCGATCTCGTCGTCATACCGTGCGGGCCGCTGGTACTCGCAGTGCGCTTCGATGACCGGCAGCACGATTCCCGCGGCTTCCATTTCCTTGTAGCTCCAGCCGAGCGAACGCAGGAGGTCGGCACGCGCCACCTCGAACCAGACGAGGTAGTTCGCGTAGTAGACAACCCCCATCTTGTCAGTTTCCGCGTACCGCACCCGCAGGTGTGTGACCGACGAAGGCACGGTCAACGCGCCGCGATCGCCGCGGCGGCAGCGGCCCGCAGTTCCCGCGTGGCGGCGGCCGGGTCCGGGCTCGAGAAGATCGCATTGCCGGCGACCAGGATCGAGGCCCCTGCCGCGACCAGGCGAGCGGCGTTGGAGGCATCCACACCGCCGTCCACCTCGATCGGCGCCCGGTTGCCAGCCCGGTCGAGCAGCGCACGGATCGCCTGGATCTTAGACTCGCTTCGCGGGATGAAGGTCTGCCCCCCGAAGCCAGGGTTCACCGACATCACCAGCACGTGATCGACGTCGGCGGCAATTTCCTCGATCGCCGAAACCGGGGTCGCGGGGTTCAGCGCCACCCCGGCACGGGCGCCCAGCGACTTGATGTAGTGGATCGTCCGGTGAAGGTGGGGGAGCACCTCGACGTGCACCGACAGCATCGCCGCTCCCGCGCGCACGAAGTCCTCGACGAAGCGATCCGGTTCCTCGATCATCAGGTGGACGTCGAGCGGCACCTTCGCGACTTTCTTCAGCGAACGAACCACGGGGACTCCAATAGTGATGTTGGGGACGAAGTGTCCGTCCATGACGTCCACGTGAATCAGGTCGGCCCCTCCCGCTTCCGCCGCGGCAATTGCCTGCCCCAGGGCGGCAAAATCGGCCGCGAGAATGGATGGCGCGATCTGAATCACCGGCTCACCTCCAACGAAATCGGTTCTCCGGGCGAGATCTGGAATCCCGCCTGCGGCTGCTGTCGCAACACCACGCCGGCCGGCACCCCCGGATAGGGCTGGTCGCCGACCAGCGCCACACGGAAACCGCGCGTGCGCAACACGTCGGCGGCCCGCTCGCCATTGATGCCGATCAGGTCCGGCATCAGATACGTCGTTCCCCCTTCACCACGGTTCACCAGCAGCGACAATTGCACCGCGTTGGTCTTCGGCGGCGGGGATTGCGCCACCACGGTACCGGTCGGGTACTCGGGCGCCCGGATTTCAGAAACCACTGCGAGTTCGAGCCCTTCCTGTTGGAGCCGCAGCTGCGCGGTACGCTCCGATTCGCCAGTCAGCGCCGGAACGATGGTCGCCCGCGGTCCCGAGCTGACCCAGACCTTGACGCTCCGTTCGCGGCGCGTACGCAATCCTGCCTGCGGATCCTGCATCAAGATCTGTCCTGGCGGCACTTTGGGATCGACCCGCCGGCCTTCCTCGACTTTCAGGTTCAAACCGGACTCAGCGAGCTGCGTCCGCGCGTCGTTCACCGTCTTGCCGGCAAGTTGCGGCACTTCCACTTCGCGTGTCTTCAACGCGAAGCGCATCGAGACGGCAAAAAACAGGACGTATGTGAGAAGCAGGGCCCCGCCGAGGAGCAGCAACTTGCCTGCGCTCCAGACGCGCGTCTTCAAGGCCATGAATAACGAAATATTAGCGCAAGTCCTTAGTTTTCACCAGCATGGCGGCAAAGAACGCCTCGAGATGGTCGCGGTCCGGACGCGTGCGCAGCGGTTCAGCGACAAGCCGGAACGCCGGGTGTGCCGAGAGAAACGCCTCGACGACCCCTTCGTTCTCTTCGGGTTCGCTCGAGCAGGTGGAATAGATGAGTGCGCCCCCCGGTTTGAGGGCTGCCGCGGCATGCGTCGCCATGACGAGCTGCGCACGGGCGAGCGCCTCCAGATCCTGTTCCCGGCGCCGCCACTTGATGTCGGGGTCGCGCCGAATCGTGCCGAGACCGGAACAGGGCGCATCGAGGAGGACGCGGTCGAAAATCGCTCCGAACGGCAGCGGGGAGGTGGCGTCCGCCTGGACCATCCTTATGTTCGGCGCGCCCGAACGGTGCACGGTCCGCGCGAGCAGCCTGACGCGCCGTCCGCGCACGTCGCTCGCCACCAGCTGCCCCTGACCTTCCATCGCCGCAGCCATCGCGGTGGTCTTTCCCCCCGGCGACGCGCACACATCCAGCACTCGTTCACCGGGGCGCGCGCCGGCGAACGCGCCCACGAGCTGTGACGCTTCGTCCTGGACGACGAACCATCCGTCCTCGTCGAGCGTGCTCGCCAGCGGATTGCCGGCGAGGACGACGAGGGCATCGGGCGCGCGCGCGCCAGGTTTCGTTTCGACGCCCTGTTCCGCCAGGCGTGGCGCGGAGCGCGTCGCGGGTCGTCTTGAACGGGTTGGCGCGGATGGTCAAGGCGGCCGGCGCGTTGTTGAACCGCGCCCACGCCTCCGCTGCCTCGAAGCCGTAGCGGTCCATCCAACGGGACACGAGCCAGGCGGGGTGCGAAAGCGTGGTCGAGAGATAGGCGATAGCCGCGTCACGCAGCGTGACGTTCTCCGGACGCACAGGAAGCGGCAAGTGCTCGCGCTCGCGGCTGACGCGCCGCAGCACCGCATTCACGAGTCCCGAGGCGCTGCGCTTTCCCGCCTTGCCGGTCAGATCCACCGCGTCTTTCACGGCGGCCGAGGCGGGAATGCGATCGAGATACAGCAGCTGGAAGATCGACAGGCGCAGAATGTCCAGCACTTCAGGATCGAGCCTGGGCAGCGGACGATTCGCGAACGCGCCGATCACATGGTCGAACGCCCCCTGCCATCGCAGCGTGCCTGTCGCAATTTCTCCTGCCAGCGCGCGGTCGCGATCGTCGCTGAGCCGGGAGCGCACCTGCGCCAGCGCGGTGCCGAGGTCCACACGTCCGGTCGAAACCGCGCGCAGGACTTCGAATGCCGCTACACGCGCGGGAGCAATCACGGCCGCTCGAACCGGGCGCCCGCCGGGAGCCGGTGGCCCACGAGGAACTCGCGCGCCGCCATGGCGCGCTTGCCTTCGGGCTGGATCTCGAGGATGCGCAACACGCCGCCATCCCCGGTCGCAACCTCGAGGGTGCGATCGTCACTCGGCAGCACCGCCCCCGCCGGCTCGTTCGTGTGTCGCCCGGTCAATTCCGTGCGATGGATCAGATACCGCTTTCCGTCGAGCAGGGCAGAGACGAGCGGCCACGGCTGAAGGCCACGAACGAGGTTGTGGATCTGCCGCGCCGGCTGGTCCCACGCAATCGCCCCTTCGTGTTTCTCGATCTTCGGCGCGTAGGTGGCGCGCGCGTGGTCCTGCGGCGTCTCCGCGATTGGTCCCTCAACGAGACGGTCCGCCGCTTCGACGACCATCCTGGCCCCCAGGTCGGCCAGCGCGGCTTCGACCTCCGGCGTCCGCTCGTCGGGTCCAATGCCGCGCCGCTCGACGATCAACATCGGTCCCGCGTCCAGCTCGGAGACGACACGCATGATCGTCACGCCGGTTTCCGGCTCACCGTCGATGACCGCGCGATGCACCGGCGCCGCGCCGCGATACTTCGGCAGCAACGACGCATGGATGTTGATCATGCCGAGCCGCGGTAGCGCCAGCAGCGGATCGGGCAGGATGCGTCCGTAGGCGGCGACGACGCCGAGGTCGGGAGCGAGGGCCCGAAGTGCGTCGAAGAGCGCGGGATCCTTCAAGCGCGTCGGCTGCAGCACCGGCACGCCGCGGGACTCCGCCAGGATCTTCGTCGGTGTCGGCTGCAGATGCTGCCCGCGCCCCTTCGGACGATCCGGTTGGGAAACGAGCGCGACGACCTCGTGGCGAGAGTCGATCAGCGCCTGCAGCGCGGGGACCGCAAACTGCGGCGTACCGAAATAGACAATTCGCATCACCACTTACCGTCGCGCCGCATCTTTTGGATCTTCCGCACGATCATGTCGCGCTTCACGCCGCGCAGGCGGTCGACGAACAGCTTGCCGTCGAGGTGATCCATCTCGTGCTGAAAGGCGCGGGCGAGCAGTCCGCTGCCATCGATCGTGCGCTCGTTGCCATCGCGGTCGCTGCCCTTGACCACGACACGCGACGGGCGCACCACGGTGGCATTGAAGCCGGGGATGCTGAGGCATCCCTCTTCTTCGATCTGCATGCCGTCGCGCTGCACGAACTCGGGATTGACGAGGGCGATCAGCTCACCGCTTTTCTGTCCGATGGACAGGTCGATCACGAAGATCCGCTGCGGGACCCCGATCTGCGTGGCGGCCAGGCCGACCCCCGGCGCCGCGTACATCGTTTCGACCATGTCGTCGATCAGGCGGTGCAGTTCGTCGTCGAACCGCGTGACCGGGAGGGCGGGGGCCGTCAATCCGCGGTCCCCGTACCGCAGGATCGGGCGGATCATCGCGCCCGCGGCTGGAATCGCGTGCGCGTCGCGCCGGCCGCCGCCGCGAGGGCGCGCAGCAGTTCGTCCATGGAATCGCCGCCGAACTTCTCGACCAGCGCGTCGGCGAGCGCCAGCGAGACCATCGCCTCGCCGACCACCGCCGCGGCCGTGACGGCGCACACGTCGCTGCGCTCGATCGCGGCGCCGGCTTCGGTCATCGTGGTGAGGTCCACCGATCGCAGCGGCTTCATCAACGTCGAAATCGGTTTCATCCACGCAGAGACGCGCAGGTCTTCACCGTTGGTGACGCCCCCTTCGAGGCCGCCAGCGTTATTGGTGGGACGCGCCACGTTGGTAGCCCGCGAGCCGGAATCATCCTTCACGATCTCGTCGTGGACGCGCGACCCGGGGCGCTCGGCCACTTCAGGACCGATCCCAACGCCGACCGCCTTGATGGCCGGGATGGACATGAGCGCCTGCGCGAGGCGCCCGTCGAGTTTGCGATCCCATTGCGTGTAGCTGCCGAGCCCGACCGGGACGCCGGTTGCGATCACTTCGAAGGCGCCGCCGCGCGTGTCGCCGGCCTCGCGGGCGGCATCGATTTCGGCGATCATGCGCGCCTCGGTCCCGGTATCCACACAGCGGAGCGGCGAGTCGTCGGGGATTGCGGCGGCGTCCTCGAACGAGACCTGTTGGCCGGAGGGGAGTGCGGCACTTCCGATCCGAAAGACGTGGCTGGTCACGCGAATGCCAGCCGCGCCGAGGAGCTGGCGTGCCACGGCTCCTGCCGCCACGCGCGCGGCGGTCTCCCGCGCGCTCGCCCGTTCCAGCACATCGCGCACATCGTCGCGCCCGAACTTGGCGACCCCGGCGAGGTCCGCGTGGCCGGGCCGCGGACGCGTCACCGGCGCCCGGTGGGCGCCGCCGGCATCGGCGGGCGGATCGGCGTCGAGGCTCATCGTGTACTGCCAGTTCACCCAGTCGCGATTCTCGATCGTCATCGCGATCGGCCCGCCGATCGTCTCACCCCGGCGAACGCCGGAGAGGATCTGCGCCTTGTCGGACTCGATCGCCATGCGGCGGCCACGCCCGTAGCCGCCCTGGCGACGGGTCAGCTCCCGATCGAGTGCGTCGAAGTCGAGGGTCAGTCCGGCAGGAATGCCTTCAAGGATGACGACGAGCGCGCGGCCGTGAGACTCGCCCGCGGTAAGAAAGCGCAGCATCTTATTTCGGCGAACCGGCGCGGCTTTTTATCCACGCGTCGTATCGCATCCGCAGCGTCTTCACTGGGTTCGCGTCTTCGCTGGGGGCGATGTTCTCGTCGGTGACGTTGATGTAAAACGCCGGGTTCGCCCCGCTGTAGGACTCGCCAATGGGTTCGGTCTTCTCGGATTGCAACAGGTATGCGACGTGCGCGGTTTTTGCCGTACAGGGCGCCGCGAGTTTCGGGCCACGGTCGCACGAGCAACGGCTGTCGCCCCCCTTGGCGTCGGCGGCTTCCATGGCCGCCATCACGCGATCCGCCAGCGAACCCTTCGCCGCGACGAAGGCCCGGACGGCGTCGGTGACCACGTCTTCGCTGGTGAGAATATTTCCCTGGATCGAATAGACGATCTGGGTACCGGCGACCTGTCCCTGGCGATCGAGCGAGACCTTGCCGTTCGACGCGCCAGAAAACCCGACCATCCGTCCTGACGCGTCCACGATGCCGAACTGCCGGCCGGCAATGTTCGGGTCCTGTTTCAGCTTCTCGATGATCTCGGCGGGCGGGGTGCCCTTTTGCAGCTCCGCATAGATCAGGTTCTGGTTCGCGCGCGTGTTGTCCACCCGTGCCTGCGCCGCCGCGACGCCTTTTCCAGGCACCACGATCGCCTGCACGTCACGGAGGCCGGTAGCCGGGAACCTCGCGAAACCCGCCTGCGGCACGCACGTCGCGGACGCGACCACGATCGTGCCGGTCGAGCGGTCGAGAGCGATCACCGACCAGGTCGCCGACGCAGAGTTGGCGACCAACAGGAACAACGCAGAAAACGCCGTGGTGCGAAATCGCAGCATACGGGCGGATTGTATAACGAAGAAACTGCGCACTCCGGCGGCGCCGCCGCGCGTTTCCCTCGAAAACACGCGCGTCGCGTCGCGGTGGCCTGCTTGCACCCCCGCATGAACGGAGGTGCGGAATGGAATGCCTGGCAGACCGGTTCTTGCTCGACGACAAACGGTGGATCGACGCGGCCACGGGGGCGCCCGTACGGCTGCACTTCGAGGCGGCATCACCTGTCGACGCGTTCGACTGGGACGAGCAATGTGGACGGCTGTTCAACGCCAGGCATCCGCTCCTCAACTCCTTGATCGATTACGGCCCCGCGCCCGACGGCCGCCGGTTCGAAGCGTACGAAAACAACGGCGCGATCGTGGCGCCGACGATCGCTGGCGAGCGGTTGATGCTCCACCTGATCGCGTTCCTGACGACGGCGGGCATCACCCTGCCTGCCGCACGGAGCCGGTATGCCATCCGGCCGGTCGTCGCCGGCGTCGCACCCGCTCTTCGACCGTTGGCGATCACGCTGCAACCTCGACGCGCGCTCGACGCGGCGCGCGAAACACTCGAGACTCCCACGGCCGCGCCGTCGATCATCAACCTGGTAGGCCCGCCGTTCGCGGGGCTGCGGACCGCGCGGACCCTCGTCGCCCGCACGGCGCGGCTGCTGGGGTTCGTGCCCGTGTGTTCCGCGCTGCTGGCGCGCAAGCCGGAGGTGGCGGACGGGCTCCGGGATCGCCATCTCTGTGTGTTTGCCGAAGAGGACGTGGCCAGCCGCGAAGCGCTGGCCACGATCCTGGTGCGTCTCGCGTCGGCCAGCGCGCGGCGCCACGTCATCGTTCGCCTCACGCGCACCCGCGCCCAGCGCCGGGCGATCGTGCTCGACCCGTTGTCGATCCGAGCGTTGGTGGGCATGGTGTTCGTCGAGCCGGGACACGGCCCGGCGGAGCAGGAGCTGTTCGATGCGGCGCGAATCGCGGAGGGCCGCCCCGGCGCTTTCCTCACGTATCTCGCGGCCACCGCAGCCACGCCGGCAGACGGCGCGATGGTCGTCCACGAGACGCCGCAGGAGTACTCCGTCGAGGTGCGAGGATGCGACGTCACCTCCGGCACCGGCCCCTGGACGCGCGGTATCGGCGGCGCTCCGTGCCAGCGCTCGCGCCCACGCGCTCGCCGCGCGCGGACGTCACGCCGCGGCGCGCCGCGCGCTCGAGCGGGGGACCCGCGTTCTTGCGGGGCGCGGCCGGCCCGGCGAAGCGGCGGACTGCCTGGTCAACGCCGGACACCTGTCGCTCGACCGCGGACGGTGCAGCGATGCCGCCAACTGCTTCGCAGAGGCGCAGCGCCTGGCGCCGTCGGGTCCGGTTGCCTTGCGAGCGGCCGCCGGCCTCGGCGAAGCCTGGATCGACGACCTTCGGCTCATCGAAGCGGAGGCGGTACTGCGGGGCGCACTGACGGCCGCGGAAACCGTC
Organism: uncultured Acidobacteriota bacterium; assembly: GCA_963762995.1. Classification (GTDB taxonomy): domain Bacteria; phylum Acidobacteriota; class Vicinamibacteria; order Vicinamibacterales; family 2-12-FULL-66-21; genus JACDCA01. The sequence goes on from CAVXMQ010000022.1 coordinate 105,963, forward strand.
GGAGACTCCACCAGCGTGTCGCTCGCGCTTGCCGGACTGGTTCGCAGCCTCGTGCACCAGGACCGCGCCAGCGATGCCGTCGCCACGGCGGCGGCGACCGACTGGCGCGACGACGACCGGCCGGGCGCGGTGCCGCTGCTCGCGGCGCTCTCACGCAGCCACGTGGCCATCGGTCGAACGGCATCGGCAATCCGGCTCGCGCGGCGGGCGCAGGAATTGGCGCGCGTCTCTGGCACACCGCGCGCATTGGCCACCGCCGACCTGGCATTCGCGGAAGCCATCGGCGCCGCCGGCGACGCATCAGGGATGCAGGAACGGCTCGCGGGGGTGATCTCCACGGCCCGCCGGCGCCCATCTTCCGATGATCGCCCTCGATGCCGAGCTCGCCGGATACGAGCAGGCGACGAGCACGCTCGACCCGGATGCGCGTGACCGCGCACGACGCCGGCTGCGCGCCATTGCGCGACTCCCGCTCCCGCGCAGGCTGCGCGAACAGGTGGCAAGCGTCGCGAGTTCGCTCGAAGAGCCTGCGACGATTCGAGAGGCACCGGCACGCGGGAGACAGGATGAGGTCCACCGCGAAGCAACGGACGCGCTCGAACTGCTGCTGCAGGTCTGCCAACAAGCGGCGGACGATACATCCGCGATCGTTGCAGCCTGCGCCGCCGTGCGTGAACGGCTCGGCGCCGCCAGCGTCATGGCCCTGGCGGCAGCGGACCACCGCATACTGGCCTGCGAGGGCCGCCCCTGGGTCGCGCACTCGACTGTGGTGGCGCAGGCGCTTGCCGTGGGCATGCCAGCGGCGTCCGACCAGGGCGTCGAGCCTCGCGAGGCGGCTGATGCCGTGCGTTACGGCGGCGAAATCATCGGCGTGGTCGCGTGCCGCTGGACAGCCGGCGCAACAGTGGACGCGCTCGGCTCGACGGCGGTCCTCCATGCGGCCGCGCTCGCGCTCGCAGCGCCGATGCGCGCGGTGCTCGACCGCGGGGTGCCCGCACCTCCCGCGACGGCGTGGGCCGATCTGCTAGGGGACAGCCCTGCCGCCACGACCCTTCGCGACGCCGTCGTCCGCGCCGCGCGCGCGCCGTTCTCCGTGCTGATTGAAGGGGAGAGCGGCTGCGGCAAGGAACTCGTCGCGCGCGCCATCCATCGGCTCGGCCCGCGCCGCGACCGCAAGTTCTGTCCGTTGAACTGTGCCGCGCTGACCGACGAACTCGTCGAAGCGGAGCTGTTCGGACACGCACGCGGCGCCTTCACCGGTGCGGCCACCGAACGCGCCGGCCTCTTCGAGGAGGCCGACGGCGGCACGCTCTTTCTCGACGAGGTAGGGGAGCTCTCGGCCCGCGCCCAGGCGAAGCTGCTTCGCGTACTGCAGGAAGGAGAAGTGCGGCGCGTCGGCGAAAACTTCTCGCGCCGCGTGGATACGCGTGTCGTCGCCGCGACCAATCGCGAACTGGAAGCGGAAGTGGCCGCCGGACGCTTTCGATCCGACCTGCGCTTCCGTCTCGATGTCGTCCGCATCCCGGTGCCCCCGCTGCGCAATCGCCCCGGAGACATCCCGATGCTCGCGACCCACTTCTGGAGCAGCGCCTCGAAGAGCGTCGGCTCGCAGGCCACCCTGACGCCCGACACGCTCGCCGCGCTCGCGCGTTACGACTGGCCCGGCAACGTCCGCGAGCTGCAGAACGTCATCGCCTGGATCGCCGTCCACTCCCCACGCCGCGGCCGGATCGGCCCATCGTCACTTCCCGCCCACGTCGCCCGCTCGGCCGCTCCCGCCGCCTGCACCTTCGAAGCCGCGCGCGAAGAGTTCGAACGCCGCTTCATCCGCGCCGCGCTGGCCACCGCCAACGGTCAACGCGCAAAGGCCGCCGCCGCGCTCGGCGTCACTCGACAGGGACTCGCAAAAATCATTAAGAGACTACGACTCTAAGTTTCGCCGAGCGGCTGTCGCTGATTTATTGGATCCGCAGCGTGAGCGCGAGCACGAATGGATGCAAGGGGTCCTTCTGCTGCGCGCGCGCGAGAGTCTTGCGGGCGGCGGCGAGGTCGCCCGCGCGAAGGTGCGCTTCGGTGAGCCGGGCGAGCACCCTGGCGTCGAAGTGGGGAGAGTCGAGTCCTTCGAGGGCGGCGAAGTCGAGCAACGCTCGCTGTGCGACGGCGAGGTGGCCGCGGCGCTCCGCGACTTCGGACAGGTAGTAGTGGGCGAGCGGGTCGACGGGGAAACGCGAGACTGCCTGTTCGAACGTTCGCTCGGCGCGGCTGAATTCGCCGGCCATCATCAGCGCGCGACCGTAGAGCGTCAGGGCTTCGCTCGGGCTGTCGTTCCCGACCGCGCCCTCGAGCGCGCCGATCGCCTTGCTCACCTCGATCCGCCCGCCGTGTTCGGCCCGTTCCAGCCACAGTCGGCCGAGCGCCACGTACGTCTGCGACTCGTCAGGGAAATGGCGGGCAGCGTTGCCGAGGCGCAACAGCGCGCGTTCGACCTGGCCGTCGCGCGCGTAGCCAAGCGCCAGGGCCACCTCGCGGCGGCCGCTGGGATCGAGGGCGGCGAGCGCTTCGAGTTGGCGGTTGCGTTCGGCGAACCGCTCCAGGCGTCCGTAGGTTTCCGCGAGCTCTTCGCGCGCCTGGAGCAGCCCGGTGTTGAGGCCGACCGATTTCTCCAGGGCCGCGATCGCCTCTGCCGGGCGCTGCAGCTCCCCCAGGCACACACCCAGAAGGTAGTGCGCCTCGGCGAAGCGATTGTCGATATTCAGCGCCTGGCGCAGCGACGCCACCGCCTGGGGGATCTGGCCGAGTTTCACCTGCGTCAACGCGAGCTTGTAGAGCACGCGAGGGGAACGATCGTCCAGCCGCAGGTACTCGCGATAACGCTCGATGGCCAGCGGGTAGCGGCCCATCGCGTAGTTCACGTCCCCCAGGATCTCGCGAGGATGGGGCGCCAGCGGGTCGAGCGCGACCGCCTGGCCCAGATCGCGCATCGCGGGCTCGAACTCGCCGCGCCGGCGGTAGGCCTCACCCCGTTTGAGGTGCGCCGCCATCGAGTCGCTCCTGTGGGAGATCGCGACGCTGAACGCCTGGATGGCGGCGAAATTGTCGTCCCGCGACAGCGCGGCGTCCCCGTCTTCGACGAACGCCTCGTAGATCGCCTGTTCCCGCGCCACCCCGATCCCGTACGACACCGCCCCCACGACGACAAGGACGAGGAGCAGGACGGCAAAGCGCTTCACCGGCCTATGGTAAGCGAAGGGGGGCTTGCCCACCGTAGCTCGCGTCAGCGAGCGGAGGTGGGAACCTTTTCCCACCTCCGGGTTCTAAGTGTGTAAGGGCGAGCGGTCTACCTCGACCGCGGGTGTAAAATGGCTGAAGGATTCTCCGTGAAGCCAGTGCCATCCATAACTTGGGCGGAAGTTGGCGGCCGCGAAGCGGCGCTGGTCCAGCGTTGTGCCGCCCGCGACGAAGATGCCTGTGCGGAATTGGTCAGCGAACACCAGCGGATGGTGTACCAGCTGTCTCTGAACCTGCTGGGCGACCACAACGAGGCGCTCGACCTGTCGCAGGAAGTCTTCCTGCGCGTCTTCCGCACCATCCATACCTTCCGCGGTCACGCCGCGCTCCGAACCTGGATCTATCGGATCGTCATCAACCAGGCGCGCAACCGCCAGCGCTGGTGGAGGCGCCGTCATCGGTCGCAGCAGGTTTCCCTCGACGATCACATTCGCGATCACGGCGAGCTGCCGGAATCGAACAACGGCGGATCGCCGGACCGGCTGCTTGGCCAGAAGCTCCTGGCGGATCGCATCCGGGAAGCACTCGACCGGCTGCCGTTCGACCAGAAAACGGCGCTCGTCCTGCGCGAGATCGATGGGCTCAGCTACGAGGAAATCGGTTTCTCGCTGGGCATCGCGGTCGGCACCGTGAAATCACGACTGGCCCGCGCGCGGGAAGCGCTCCGCGGCGAACTGAGGGACGCATGACCATCATGACGTGCTCCGCAGTTCAGCGCCGCTTGCAGTCGTTCCACGACCGCGAACTCCAGGTCGGCGAAACCATCGCGGTCGAACATCACATCGCGACATGCCCGCCGTGTGCCCGCGATCTGCGCCAGGTGCAGCGGGTCGGCGACGCGCTTCGGCTCGCCGCAGCCCCTTGCCCGTCCGACGATTGGGCCGGCGTGCAGGCCGGGGTCATCAGCCGCATGCGTGCGGAAGCGAACCAGTCGTGGGCCGCTCGCGCTCGACGCTTCGTGGACGACGTGCATCTGGTCTGGATCGGGTTTGCGTCAGCCGCGGCGACGGTCGTGTGCGCCGGCACCGTGCTGAGCATGCTGCAGGTCGCACCCGGAGCCGGTCCGGGCCGACTCGCTGGCGACCATGCTGGCGGTGATGGGAGCGCCGGGCGGATCTGATCTCAACCCGGCATCCCTCGATGGGCGCAATCCGCTCTTCGGTGGGCCGATGCGCGTTCAGGCTCCCAGCGTTCCGCACGACGGCGTCGTGTACGCCACGCTCGAGAATGCGTTGTCGAGCGACGAAGAACGCCTGCTGCCGATGTCGGCGAGCGTGACGAGTGAGGGTCACGTCTCGGAGTTGCGGTCGCTGTCGGGCGAGGACATTGACGACGAGGCGGTTCGCGACCTGATCCTCGAAACTCTCGGCCGGCCGCCTCGAACCCGCGCAGTACGGCGGCGATCCCGTTGCCGTCAACTACATCTGGGTCGTCGCGCACACCACCGTCAAGGGAAAGACGTAGGCCCGACCTTCAGGTCCGGCACGCCGGGACCAAGGACGCCGGCCTACTTCTTCGTTTCCACAACCGCCGTCGAGACGTTGTTCATCGCGTCGGTGGCGCGAATGATCACGTTGCGGCCGGCTTCGCTCTCATCCAATCCCAGCTCAAAGTCTTCCCGGCGCGAATCGGGGATGCCGTCTTTCGGGTGGAGGATGCGCCAGCGGCTCGCGTCGAGCGAGTACTCGACGCGCTGAACCGCGGACTGGTCGTCGCGAACGGTGAAGACGACCGCGGTCCGCGTGCCCGCGCGAGTCGCCAGCTGCGCCTCCACGCGCGGGGGCGTGTTGTCGATGTCGAAATTCGTGCTCTCGAGTTCACCGACCAGCGCCGTGGCGGGCGAGTTCGAGGGCGCATCGCCTGCGGCGATCTTGATGAAGTAGGTGCCGTCGGGGACCGACGACGTGTCCCACACGAAGATCGGGTCCCACAGACCGCGCTGCAGCGGTCGCCAGGTCGTGTCCCCCTCGCGGCGGTACGACACGTCGTACTGGAGTCGGTCGTCGTTTCCGTCCTCGGCCTTCCACACGAACGTCTGCAGCCCCTTGGTGTACTGCCGCCGTCCGAGGGCGGGGAGAGGCCGGTGGCGCCGGGGCTCCTGGAGCCTGCCGGCCGTCGGCGGTGTTGTCCTGGAAGCCGGCGATCTCCGGTTCGCCGCTCGAGAACGGCTTCTGGAACACCGTGCCCGGGGGGTGCACGGTGATCGACGAGATCGACGGACGTAGATTGCGCGGCAGATAGGCCGCGGTGACGGACGTCAGGACGGGACTGCCACTCCCCGACGAGAGTTGCGCCCGCCACTGGAGGTATCGAGCGTTGGGGCTCGAGATCTGCTCGCCAGACGCCGTGGCATACGTCTTCGACCAGGCGCTCCAGGTTTCGTCGGGCGTTGCCGTGTTGCCGCTGCGGGTCTGGATCTCGACCTGCCCGCCGTTGAGCGTCGCCCGCCAGCGGATGACACCCCACGTCGCGACCGTGACAGCGTCACGGACCTCGGACTCGTAGGTTCCGCGCCGAGCCGTTTCCGAGGCGAGGGCGAAGAGTTTGCCGGGATTGCTGCTCGTGCCGATCACGCGCCCGCCAGGCTCGCGCAGCAGCGCGGTGATCTGTCGCGCGCCAACGCGCGCCAGCAGCGTCGCGCGCGCCGGCTCGCCGGCAACACGAAAGATCTTGCCTTCTGTGCCTGTGCCAACCAGCAGGCTGCCACCAGGCTCGAGCACCAGGTCGTACGGGGAATCCTCGCCGCTATCCCACATCAGATCCCACAGCCCATCGGTCTGAATGCGATAGATCCCGCCGCGACCTGCGCGCCGCGGCCCGCGCGGCGGCTGGGGAGCGGCGCTCACGACAGGGCTCTCGATCACGGAGACACCGGTAATCTCGGCCGACACGTTGCCGCCCGGCGGCCGCGGTGGCTCCGAGGCGGTCGGCTCCTGCGGCCGCTCGACCCCAGCGCCGGCACTCACGGCCGCGGCGTAGATCGTGCCGTTGTCAGCCACGCGGATCGCGTGGATCTCGCGGTAGGGCGAGTCGAGCAGGACGAAGGCCTTGCCGGAGGCGTCGATCCGGAACAGACGCCCGGGCGACTCCGTGCCGGCGAGCAACTCGCCACTGCGCGACATGGCCAAGGTGACGACGTTGGTGGCGTTGGTTTTGTAGAACGGCGCACCTTTGCCGTCCGGCGTGATTTTGTAGATCGTGCCCTTGTCGCCCGTCGCCGCGAAGAGATTCCCGGCCTTATCCACCGCGAGCGACCAGATGTACTTGTCCTCGGGATCGAAGAACGTCTTCGACGAACCGTCTGCCGCCACCTGATAGATGCGTCCGTCGGGGGAGGTGCCGACGTAGAGCCCGCCCTGTGGCGCCGGGGCGAGCGCGTGCACTTCCAGTTCGCCGCTATCGAAGAACGTCGTGACGCGCCCGTCTTTCGCGACTCGAAGCACCTTGCCTTCGTTGCCGCTCCCGGCCCAGATCGTGCCGTCCGCCGCCGGCAGCACCGTCCAGAGGAAGGGCGCCGCGGTCTCGCCGATCACCGTCGTCGACGGCCCCAGCACGACACGGCCGTCGCTGTCGATCGACAGATCCTCCACGTCTCCCTTCAGAAACTCCGACTGCGTCGCCACGGTCCAGAAGGTGGGAGATGCGGCGCGGACGGCCGTCCACAGGCAAACAACAACGACGCCCGCACAGGCGAGCGCACGGAAAACTCTCATCATGGGTGGCAGTTTACCGGGACTCGACTTCGATCGTCAGTGTGCGCGACCCGACGACGGCCATTGACATCGGCACTTCGTACTCGCCGAGCGTCGCGCTGCGGATCGGGTTGAAGCTGCCGCCGTTGCGATCCCCTTCGAGCACCGCGAGGACCGACGGGGGAAGCGCCGTCATCGCTTCGCCGTTCACCACGGCGCCGGCCGCGCCGGTGAGCAGCCGCACGTAGATGCGGTTGTTGCGGCGCGTGTTGTTCAGCAGCTTGATCATTTGCGCCACGCTCTGCGGCTGCACCGAGCGCCGCAACTCGCGCTGCTCGATGACGTTGAGTTGGCGTCCGTCGGTGACCATGATCGACAACGGTCCGCTGGCGTTGGCGGGAATCGCGATCGGCACCGTCGAGATTTTTTCTTCGCCGCGATAACTGCGCGTCAGGATCTTGAGCGGGACGACGCGGCCCGAGCGGGGCTTCAGTTCATCGATCCACACGCGTTCGATCGTGGCGCTCAGCGGTGTCTCGGTGGCTTCGATCGTGAAGTCGAGCTTCTCGAACGCCACCGTCTCCCGGTCGTTCGCCAGGACCATCGTCAGCGGACCCGCGATCGAGGTGGCGGTCGCCAGCGCCGGCGCCTCGCCGGCGAACACGTCCTCGAAGTCCACGGGCGAGTGCCCCTTGACCGTCGCGCGCCCCTTCAGCGAGAAGGTCGCCGTGCCGAACTGCCGCTCGTAGGAGGTCAGGGCGTTGTAGAGCGTGATGTAAGCGATCAGCGGCGTGAAGGTCTGATCGACGCCGACGTCGAATTTCATGGTGCGCGGCGTCATGACGCCGTCGCGGGTCGAACGCAGCAGGATGGTCATCGGCACGGTGGTCGGCATGGCGCCGATCGTGCCCGCTATGGCCGTCGGGCGATCCTGCTGCATCGTCCCGATCACCTCTCCCATGCTCGAAATCTTGAACGACGACGAGAGGCTGGGCAGCATCATGTGGACGTAGGCGCGCGTCATCGGAAGCTGCGAGGGGCCGAGATTGAAGAATGGATGGCCGAAGCCGTAGACCTTGTTCCCGTCGATGTGGGTGATCGTGCCGGTCGCGCCCATTTCGAAGTCGCCGCTGACCAGCGACACGCCGACGGCGTCCCCCTCACGCAGCGCGCCCGCCATGGCGGCGCGCATCTCGGGGGAGAGCGTGCCGCCGCCGGCGCCCGAGGCGACAGGGGAGAAGCCGAAGTCCCGGAACATCCGGGAGACGAGATCGAACGCCTCGGGTTCGGCGCCGCTCATCACGAGCGGGGTCGAAATCGGGCGCAGCATGACGGCGAGCTGCGAGGCTTCCGCGTCGGTAATGCCGATCCCGCGGACGTCGCCACCGCGCGCGGCAAAGGGCGCGATCTGCGAATAGGCCGCCCGCAGGACCGATGCGAACTTTTCGGGGGTGAGCGGCAAGTCGATCCGGGCCTGCTGCGTGGCGCGGCGCGTGGACATCTGCGTCGCGTCTTTCATCTCTTCGATTGGCGTGATCCCGGCGATCGCTTCCTTCGGGAAAGGACCCGATCGAGTAGCTGACAGCGCCCACCAGGCGGTTGTCGATGAAGACCGGGCTGCCGCTCATGCCGGCCGCGACGCCGGTTTCCGCGAGCGGACCACCTTCGAGCCGCGCCAGGATCAGGTCGCGCTTCGGTCCCTGGATGTTTTTCAGGACGCCGATGATCTGGACTTTGAAATCCCTGAGCTCGGTGCCTTCGAAGACCGTGCGGCCGACCCCGACCATGCCCGGCTTGACCTCGCTGAGCGGCATGATCGGCGTGGAACCCTTCACCGAGACCAGGCCGACAGCCGTGAGCGCGAACACCCCGGCAATAATTCGCATGTTCATGATAGCTAGTGACTTAGTTATACGGACCATGTGCCGGTAAATCAACGTTCTTTTTGACAACGCTCGAGGCGCTCTGGTATGGTCACTTCGTTTTGACGCAGATCGCCCTCGGTCAGCCGCACCGCACCTTCCAATCCTATTGGTGGTGGTACGTCTGCGCTGAGGAGGCTGTCTGCTAGTCCGCGACTGAACGCGGGCCCCGATTCAAAGCCTCCCAGCCACTGGCTGCGGAGGCTTTTTGTGTTTTATGCCGCAATTGTGCGTCACGGTCACGGGACGAACGATGGACGAGCTGCGCCGGGCGCGAGACGCCGCGGCCGGCGCCGACCTCGTCGAGCTCCGCCTGGACGGCGTGGACCGGCCTGACCCGGTCGCCGCCATCGAGGGACGGCTGCGGCCGGTCATCGTGACCTGCCGCCCGAAGTGCGAGGGGGGGCAGTTCCTGGGCAGCGAGGAGGAGCGGCGCACCATCCTCCAGGACGCTGTCACCGCGGGTGCCGAGTTCGTGGACGTCGAGCTGACGGCCACCTTCGCCGCCGACATCATCCGGGCGCGTCGGGGACACGGCGTCATCGCGTCCATGCATGTCTTCGGTGGGGACGTCCCCGACCTCGCGGACGCCTTGCGCGCTCTCCGAGCCACCGGAGCCGAAGTCGTCAAGCTGGCCTACGAGGCGCACTCCCTTGGCGACACGCTGCCGTTGTTCGAGTTGACGCAACAGGCCGAGTTTCAAACCGCCGGGCCATCCGGCCACGTGCTGATCGCGATGGGTCCGGCCGGCGTGGCCACCCGGGTGCTGGCGGCGCGCCTGCGCAACCGCTGGACGTACGCGGGAGACGGCGTGGCGCCGGGACAGTTGACCGTGTGCCGGATGCTGGATGAATTCCACTACCGGCGCATCCGGCCCGACGCGGATCTGTACGGCGTGGTCGGCAACCCGGTGATGCACTCCTTGTCACCGGCGATGCACAACGCCGGGTTCGCCCATCGAAGCCTGAACGCCGTCTACGTGCCCCTGCAGGCGCGAGATGCGGACGACTTCGCCCGGTTCGGGCGCGCGATGGGCATGCGAGGCGCGAGCATCACGGCCCCCTTCAAGGTCGCGATGATGGACCGCGTCGATCACGTGGACGCGCTGGCCGCGGAGGTCGGCGCGATCAACACGGTGCACGTCAAGAACGGGCAGTGGATCGGGTCCAACACCGACGTCCACGGCTTCGTCACGCCACTCAAGGGACGGATGAAGCTCAAAGGGACGCGCGCCGCGGTGCTCGGCGCCGGTGGAGCGGCACGCGCGGTGGCGGTGGCCCTGAAGCGCGAGGGGGCCAAGGTGCGGGTCTGCGCGCGGCGCAGCCAGCAGGCGCGGGAAGTGGCCACCCTCGTCGGCGTGCAGACCGGCGAGTATCCACCCCGCCCGGGCACGTGGGATGTGCTCGTGAACGCCACCTCCGCTGGAACCAAGGCCGGCGATTCCTCGCCGATGGAGGGGGTGGCGCTCGACGGAGAGATCGTCTTCGACCTGGTTTATGCGCCCGCCGACACGCCGCTCGTCGCACAAGCCCGCGCCGCCGGGTGCTGGACGATCGGCGGCATCGAGATGCTGATCCGCCAGGCCGAACGGCAGTTCGAGATCTGGACGGGAGCGCCGCCTCCTGCCGAGTTGTTCCGCCACGCCGCCCACTCCGCTTTCGCACAAGGGGTTCGTTCGTGAAGCAAACGACGTTCGAAGAATTCGTAGACCTGACGCGCCGCGGCACCTTCGTGCCGGTCGTGCGGGAGATCATGGCGGACCTGCTCACGCCGGTGTCCGCGTTTCTCAAAATCGCCGAGCACTCCGACTACGCGTTCCTCTTCGAGAGCGTGGAAGGAGGCGAACAGGTCGCGCGCTATTCCTTCCTCGGCAAGGATCCCTTTCTCGTGCTCCGATCGCAGGACGGCAAGACCACGATCGACCGGTCCGGCGTGACCAGCGAAACGAAGACGGTTTCATCCCCGTGCTGCGGCGGCATGATGACCGACTTCCAGTCCCCCTTTGTGGCGGGCCTCCCGCGTTTCACCGGCGGCGCGGTCGGCTTCATTGGCTACGACGCCTCGGCGATCTTCGAGCCGACGCTCGAAGAGGCGTGGCGGAAGGCCCCCTGGGCCTCGAGTGACGCGGCGACCGAAGACGATGCCGGCTTCATGCTGTTCGATACCGTGCTCGCATTCGACCACGTGAAACACCGCATCCTGATCATCGCGAACGCCCGCGTGACGCCGGACGAAGACCTCGCCGCGCTGTATCAGTTCGCGTGCGCCAAGCTGGACTTCCTCGAGCGGGAACTGGAGCGTGGGCTCTCGCATCCGGAACGCCGCACGCGGCGCCGAGCCGGACGTGCGCTCGAACCTGACGAAAGAGAAGTTCGAAGCGGGCGTCCGCGCGATCCAGGAGCACATCGCCGCCGGCGACATCTACCAGGCCGTGCTCTCGCAGCGGTTCGAGGCAGACGTCACCGCGGATCCCTTCACGGTCTACCGCGCGCTTCGGCACGTCAACCCATCCCCCTACATGTATTTCATCCGGATGGGGAAGCTCGCCATCGTCGGCTCGAGCCCGGAGATGCTGGTGCGAGTCGAAGGACGCGCCGTCGAGACGCACCCCATCGCCGGCACGCGGCCCCGCGGCACCAACGAGGAGGAGGATCTGCGTCTCGCCGAAGAGTTGAAACGCAACGAGAAGGAACGCGCCGAGCACGTGATGCTGGTCGATCTCGGAAGGAACGATGTCGGCCGCGTCTGCGAGTTCGGCACCGTTCGCGTCCCGCAGTACATGGCGCTCGAGCGGTATTCGCACGTTATGCACCTGGTCTCGACCGTCGAAGGAAAGCTGGCAGAGGACCACGATCACCTCGACGCCCTGGTTGCGTGCTTTCCCGCCGGCACGGTCTCGGGCGCGCCGAAGATCCGGGCGATGCAGATCCTCACGGAGTTGGAACCGACGCGCCGCGATATCTACGCCGGCGCCGTCGGCTATATCGACTTTGCCGGCAACCTCGATTTCTGTATTGCGATCCGCACGATCACGATCCGCGACGGCCGCGCACGAATCCAGGCCGGCGCCGGCATCGTCGCCGACTCGAACGCCGCGGCGGAATACGAAGAGACGCGCGACAAGGCGCGCGCGATGGTGCAGGCGCTGGGGATGGCGGAAGCGGGGCTCTGAGGCGCGCGTGATCCTGCTCATCGATAACTACGACTCGTTCACGTGGAACCTCGCCCAGTACTTCGGCGAGCTGGGGGCGCCGCCGCTCGTGAAGCGCAACGACGAGATCACGCTGGACGACATTGCCGCGATGCGCCCGGAACGCATCGTGATTTCGCCGGGCCCCGGGCGGCCGGAGGACGCGGGTATCTCGGTGGAGGTCATTCGCCGGTTCGGCCCGCAGACGCCGCTGCTCGGCGTCTGCCTCGGCCATCAGGGCATCGGCGTGGCGTTTGGCGGCGAGGTCATTCGTGCGCCGCAGTTGATGCACGGCAAGACCTCCTCGGTCATGCACGACGGGAAGGGAGTCTTTCGCGGTGTGTCGCAGCCGTTCACCGCGGGGCGTTATCACTCGCTGGTCGTCGCCGATCCGCTGCCTGCCGATCTCGAGGCAGCGGCACGGACGGAAGACGGCACGCTGATGGCCGTGCGCCACAAGACGCTCCCGATCCACGGCGTGCAGTTTCATCCCGAGTCGGTGCTCACCGGCGAGGGGAAACAGTTACTCAAGAACTTCCTGGAGTTGTGATGTTTGCTCCGCTGCTCGAAAAGCTCCATCGCCGCGAGGACCTCACCGTTGAGGAGGCGGCGGGCGCGATGACCGAGATCATGGACGGCCGCGCGCAGCCGGCCCAGATCGCCGGGTTCCTCGTCGCCCTCGGCATGAAAGGGGAGCGCCCATCCGAGATCGTCGGCCTCGCCAGGACGATGCGCGACCGCTCGACGAAGCTGTCGCGGTCGTTCGAACCGCTCTTCGACACCTGCGGCACCGGCGGGGATCGCGCGCATACGTTCAACGTTTCGACCGTCGCGGCGCTCGTGCTCGCGGCGTGCGGCGTGCGGGTCGCCAAGCATGGGAACCGATCGGTCTCCAGCCGTTGCGGGAGCGCAGACCTGTTCGAAGCGCTCGGCGTGAATATCGCCGCGCCGCCGCCGGTGGTGGAGCAATGTCTTGAACAGGCGGGTATCGCGTTCTTCTTCGCCCCAACGTTCCATCCGTCGATGCGCCATGCCGCCCCGGCCCGGAAGGACCTCGGGATCCGCACGGCCTTCAATCTGCTCGGTCCGCTGACGAATCCCGCCGGGGCGTCCCGGCAACTCGTGGGTGTGCCGCGCCCCGAGCTGACCGAGCTGGTCGCACGGTCGCTCGCCATGCTGGGTGCCGAGCGCGCCTGGGTGGTTCACGGTGCGGATGGCCTCGACGAGATCTCGACGACCGGCTATACGAAAGTGTCCGAATGCCGAGGCGGTGCGGTGAACACCTTCTACGTGCACCCTGCGGACTTCAAGCTGCCGAAGGCGCAACCCAGCGCTCTCAAGGGGGGAGACGCGGCGGAGAACGCGACAATCGCCCGCCGCATCCTCGCCGGCGAGCGCGGCGCCCCTCGCGACATCGTCCTGCTCAACGCCGGCGTGTCGCTGCTCATCGCCGGCGTGGTGCCATCGGTCGCGGATGGAATCGCCCGCGCGGCTGCGGCGCTCGACGACGGGAGCACGGCTGGGGTGCTGGATCGGCTCGTCACCGCTTCCAACGCAGGAGCTCCCGCGTGAGCACGACTCCGGTCGCCGACCTGCTCGCCACGATCGTGGCCGCAACGCGGCGCGGTACCGAGTTCCGCGAGGGCGAGCGGTCTCTCGCGCAACTGGAGCGCGAGACATCACGCCTGCCGGAGGGGCGGCGATTCGTGGACGCGCTGCGCGGCGGCGAGGCGCCGCGCGTCATTGCCGAATGCAAGCGGCGATCGCCGTCCCGGGGCATTCTGCGCGCCGACTACGATGCGGCCGCGCACGCTCGCCAGTACGCCGCGGCCGGCGCCGCCGCGATCTCGGTCCTGACCGAACCGACCTTTTTCGACGGCGCCCCCGAGCACCTGCGCGCGGTGCGAGCGGCGGTGAGCCTCCCGGTCCTGCGCAAGGACTTCATCGTGTCGGAGTATCAGATCGCTGAGGCGGCGTGGCTGGGCGCCGATGCCATTCTCTTGATCGTCGGTGCCCTCGACGACGGCACGTTGGCGCGGCTGCTGGACGCTTCACGGCGCCGGGGACTGGCGGCGCTCGTCGAAGTGCATGACTCGAACGAGTTGGCGCGCGCCGTCGAGGCTGGCGCGGAGGTCATCGGCGTCAACAGTCGCAACCTGCGGACGCTCAGCGTCGACCAGGATGTCCTGGACCGGGTCGTCGCCGACATCCCTTCACATGTCGTCAAGGTCGCTGAAAGCGGGATCAAGTCCTCGGAGGACATCGCGCGACTCTCGCGTGCGGGCTACGACGCCTTCCTCGTGGGCGAACGACTGATCGCCACGCCTGACCCCGGTGCCGCGCTTCGAGAGCTGAGGGGGCGATGACCACCCGGGTCAAAGTGTGCGGGGTGACGAGGGCCGAAGACGCGATGCTGGCCGCGGAGCTAGGGGCGTCGGCGATCGGGTTCATCTTCTGGCCGAAGAGTCCGCGGTTCGTCGAGCCCGAGCGCGCCTGCGAGATTGCGTCTGCGGTGCCGCGCTCGATCGTCTGCGTCGGCGTCTTCGTTGACCAGCCGGTCTCCGAGATGCAGGAGATCGCCTCACGCGTGCCGCTCGGCGCGGTGCAGCTCCACGGTGGCGAGGCGCCCGACATCGCCGCCGCGCTGCTGCAACCGGTCATCAAGGCCGTTCCGGTGGTAGACGGGTTCGATCCGGACTCGCTCGACGAATGGCCGTCGTCGGTGACCGTGTTGCTCGATGCGCACGATCCGGTGAAGCGCGGCGGAACCGGTCGTCCGATCGATTGGTCGCTGGCCGCCGTCGCCGCGCGGCGCCGGCCGGTCATGTTGTCGGGAGGCTTGCACCCCGGCAACGTGCGCGAAGCCATCGAGAAGGTGCGACCGTACGCGATTGACTTGTCTTCAGGTGTCGAGGTGTCGCCCGGGATCAAGGACCCGGCGAAGCTGCGGGCGTTGTTCGAACATGTTGCTTAACATCGGTCCTTCATTCGGACGCCGCGACCCCGATGCGCGCGGCTACTACGGTCAGTACGGCGGGCGCTTCGTCCCCGAGACGCTCGTCGCCCCGGTCGAGGAACTGCAGCGCGCCTACCTCGAGGCGCGCGAGGATCCGTCGTTTCGAGCCACGCTCCACCGGCTGCTCCACGACTACGTCGGGCGGCCCACGCCGCTCTACGAGGCGACGCGGCTGTCGGGCTCGCTCGGCGGCGCGCGCATCTTCCTCAAGCGCGAGGATCTCGCGCACACCGGCGCCCACAAGATCAACAACGCGCTCGGCCAGGCGCTGCTGGCCCAGCGGATGGGCAAACGCCGGATCGTTGCCGAGACCGGCGCCGGCCAGCACGGCGTCGCGACCGCCACCGTATGCGCGCTGCTCGGCCTCGAATGCCACGTCTACATGGGCGCCGAAGACATGGAGCGGCAGTCGCTCAACGTCTTCCGAATGCGCCTCCTGGGCGCAACCGTTCGCAGCGTGGACAGCGGCAGCCGCACGCTCAAGGACGCCATCAACGAGGCGATGCGCGACTGGGTCACGAACGTGTCCGACAGTTACTACCTGCTCGGCTCCGTGCTCGGCCCGCATCCCTATCCGCTGATGGTGCGTGAGTTCCAATCGGTGATCGGCGAAGAGGCACGCGCGCAGATGCTCGAGAGCAACGGCCGGCTGCCGAACGCCATCGTCGCCTGCATCGGCGGCGGCAGCAACGCGATGGGGATCTTCGATGCGTTCGTCGGCGACCGCCGATGTGCGTCTCATCGGCGTCGAGGCCGGTGGGCGGGGCATCTCACCGGGACAGCATGCAGCTCGCTTCGCGGGGGGCAGCGCCGGCGTGCTTCAGGGCACGCGGAGTTTCGTGCTGCAGGACGCCGACGGCAACATCGAACTGACGCACTCGATCTCGGCCGGGCTCGACTACGCCGCCATCGGGCCGGAGCACGCGGCTTTACATGATGCGGGCCGCGCCGAGTACACGTGGATCGACGACACCGCGGCCCTGGAGGCGTTTCAGCGGCTCGGGCGCGAGGAAGGGATCCTGCCCGCGTTGGAGTCCTCGCACGCCATCGCGCACGTCTGCCGCCTCGCTCCGACAATGCCGCGCGACGCGATCCTGCTCGTGAACCTCTCGGGACGCGGTGACAAGGACGTCATCAGCGTGCAGAAGGCGCTGGAGGGAAAGTGATGGCACCGGGAGGACGTCTCGCCGCCACCTTCGAGCGCCTGCGTGAGGCCGGCCGCGGTGGCCTGGTGACCTACGTGACCGCCGGCGATCCCGACCGCGACACCTCGGCGCGCATCCTCGTGAGCCTGGCGAAGGCGGGAGCGGACGTGCTGGAAGTTGGCGTGCCGTTCTCCGATCCGCTCGCCGACGGCCCGGTGATCCAGCGCGCCAGCGAGCGTGCGCTTGCGGCAGGTATGACCTTGCGTGGCACGTTGGATCTCGTTCGAGACGTCAGGCAGCAAGTCGATACGCCGATCGTGCTGTTCACCTATGCCAACCCCGTCGTGCGCATGGATACCGCGACGTTCGCGCGGACGGCAACGGACGCTGGTGTGGACGGCGTGCTGATCCTCGATTATCCGGTCGAAGAGGCGGAGCCGCTGCGAGCGCCGCTTGTCGAGGCTGGCCTCGATCCCATCTTCCTCATCAGTCCCACGACGACCGACGAGCGGATCCGCCGGTCGTCCGAGCTCGGTCGCGGGTTTCTGTACGTGATCTCGCGGCTTGGCGTCACCGGCGCCCGCGACGAAATGGCGCAGGACGCCGGGGCGTTGTTGGATCGTGTGAAGAAGCTGTCCTCACTGCCTGTGGCCGTCGGGTTCGGGATCTCGCGACCCGAACATGTGGCCGAGGCGTGCCGCCACGCGGATGCGGCAGTGGTGGGGAGCGCGCTCGTCAACGTCATCGCCGAACATCGTGGCAACGGAGTAGCGGAGCGCGCGGGGGAGTACGTGCGCTGGCTGAAGAGCGAACTGTGAAGGACATCGACGACCTCCGGCAACGGATCGACTGGATCGACGAGCAGCTCGTGCGGCTGCTCAACGCGCGCGCCGAGTGCGCGCTGCAGCTCGGGCACCTGAAGAAGGCGCAGGGGATGGACATCTATCAACCCGCGCGCGAGCGCGAGGTCCTGGACAACGTCCAGCGACTCAACACGGGCCCGTTGGACGACGGCGCGATCCGACGGTTGTTCGAGCGCGTGATCGACGAGGCGCGGCGGCTGGAGCGGGTGGCGGACTAAACTAAAACAAACGTACGTAGGCCGGGTCTTCAGACCCGGCATGCCAGGTGAACACCAATGGTTGTAGTCATGCAGGAGCGCGCGACCGAGGCGCAAGTGGCACGGGTCGTCGCGCAATTAGTGGAAATGGGGTTCGACGTGCACCGGTCAACCGGGGCGCTGAGGACCGTGATCGGGGCGGTAGGGGGCAATCGTGCCGGGGACCCGCGGCTGCTCGAGGTGCTGGAAGGCGTGCAGGAAGTGCTGCGGATCACCGAGCCGTACAAGTTGGCCAGCCGAACGTTCCGGCAGGAGAACACCGTCATCACGATCGGCGACCTGCGAATAGGCGGGGACGAAGTCGTGGTGATGGCGGGGCCGTGCTCGGCGGAAAACGAAGAGCAGGTCGAAGCCAGCGCCGCCGCCGTCAAGCGGGCCGGCGCCAAGGTCCTGCGCGGCGGCGCCTTCAAGCCGCGCAGCTCTCCCTACAGCTTCCAGGGGCTCGGCGAAGAAGGGCTGCGGCTGCTGCGTTCCGCGGCCGACCGCCACAATCTCGCGCTGGTCTCCGAGGTCATGGACATCAGCCAGCTGGAGCTGATCGTCAAGTACTCGCACATCCTGCAGGTGGGCGCGCGCAACATGCAGAACTTCACGCTGCTGCGCGAACTGGGCAAGGCACGCACCCCCATGCTCCTCAAGCGCGGCATCTCCGCGACGATCGAGGAATGGCTGCTCTCGGCGGAATACATCCTCGCCGGCGGGAACACGGACGTGATGCTCTGCGAGCGCGGCATTCGCACGTTCGAGAGCTACACGCGCAACACGCTCGACATCTCCGCGATCCCGGTCGTGAAGCAGTTGAGCCATTTGCCGATCCTCGTGGATCCGAGCCATGGCACGGGACGGCGAGACAAGGTGGCGCCGATGGCGCGCGCCGCGGTGGCGGCGGGCGCCGACGGCCTGCTCATCGAAGTGCACTGCGATCCCGATCACGCGCTGAGCGATGGCGCGCAGTCGCTCTTCCCGGCCCAGTTCGATCGCCTCATGGCCGAACTTCGCATCATCGCGCCGGCCATCGGCCGCAGCATCTGCGTCGAACCCGTTGCGCGGCGCGGCTGGAGCCGGTAGGCAATGCTGAATGCTGAATGCTGAATGCTGAAGTAAGGACCAAGGGCTGAATGCGGCGGGTCGCCATCGTTGGCTATGGGTTGATCGGGGGATCGATTGGTCTTGCGCTCCGCGAGCGGGCGCCGGACGTCGAGGTCGTCGCGATCGATGCGGAGGACTCGCTGGCGAAAGCGACCGGGGCAGACCTGATCGTCCTGGCGGCGCCGATTTCGCAAAACATCCGAATCCTCGAGACGATCGATCGCTCGGTGACCGGGGAAGCGCTCATCACCGACACCGGCAGCACCAAGTCCACGACGCTGGCGGCGGCGGAACGGCTGCCGGCTCGCTTGCGTTTCGTCGGGGGGCATCCGGTCGCCGGCGGCGCGACGAGCGGGCGCGATGCCGCCACTGCCGACCTCTTCCAGGGTGCGCGCTGGATCCTGACACCCACCACGCGCACGCACGCCGAGGACCTTACGCGCCTGCGGACGTTCGTGGAGATGCTGGGCGCCACCCCACACCTCATGGACGCCGCCGACCACGATCGCCTGCTCGCCTACACGAGTCACCTCCCGCAGCTCGCCGTCAGCGCCCTGATGCATGTCGCCGGGCAGGCGGTGGGGAAGCGGGGACTCGAGTTCGCCGGCAGCGGCTTGCGCGACTCGACACGGCTGGCCACCAGCCCGGCGCCGATCTGGCACGACGTCGTGGGATCGAATCGGCAGAACATCGACCGCGCGCTCGATGCCCTGATCGCGGCGCTCCAGGACCTGAAGGAGCGCGGCGACGGCGACGCCGTGGAACGCATCTTCGCCGACGCCGCGCGCTGGAAACGCGGATTGGACGACGACTGTGATGTCGGCGCCTCTGTGGACCCCTTCGCCCGATCGGATCGCGCGCGCACGCCTCACGCAGTTTCAGCGTCACGTCGAAGCGCAGTGGAACGTCCCGTCGCTGACTATCCTTCCTCTGTACGCGTTCTCGATCTCCCGGCCCGACGCGTTCTGGCGGAGCGTGTGGGACTTCTGCGGCATCGTCGGCGAACCGGGCGAACGGGTCGTCGTCGATCTCGACAAGATGCCCGGCGCGCGCTTCTTTCCCGACGCGCGCCTGAACTTCACCGAAAACGTCCTGCGGCGCTCAGACGACGGGCCGGCGCTGATCTTCAATGGCGAAGGGCAGCGGCACAGCACGGTCACCCACGCGGAATTGCGGCGGCAGGTCGCGCAGTTCGCCAACGCGCTGCGCGCGGCCGGCATTCGCGCCGGCGACCGCGTGGCCGGCTACCTGCCGAACATGCCCGAAGCCATCGTCGCGGCGCTCGGGGCGGCGGCGATCGGCGCGGTCTGGTCGTCGTGCTCGCCAGACTTCGGCGTGCAGGGTGTGCTCGACCGCTTCGGCCAGATCGAGCCGCGCGTGCTGGTGACGGCGGACGGCTACTTCTACGGCGGCAAGACCCACGACCTGAAACCGAAGCTGGCGCAGGTGGTGCCGAGCCTGCCAACGCTCGAGTGGGTTGTGGTGATTCCCTACGTGGACGCGCAGCCTCCGCTCGACGCCCTCGAGGGCTGCACCCTCTGGGACGAGTTCATCGGCCACCACTCGACGGAGCTGCGTTGCGAGCCGCTGCCGTTCAACCACCCGCTCTACATCCTGTATTCGTCGGGCACCACCGGCATCCCGAAGTGCATCGTCCACGGCGCCGGCGGCACGCTGATCCAGCACCTGAAAGAGCATCAGCTGCACTGCGACATTCAGCCAGGCGATCGGGTCTTCTACTTCACGACGTGCGGCTGGATGATGTGGAACTGGCTGGTCACGGCGCTCGCCTCGGACGCCACGCTCCTGCTCTACGACGGGTCGCCGTTCCACCCGGACGGCAACGTCCTCTTCGATTTCGCTGACGCGACCGGCATGACGCTCTTCGGCACGTCCGCCAAGTTCATCGACGCGGTGAACAAGGCCGGCCTGGCGCCGATCCAATCGCACGCGCTGGCTTCGGTCCGGACGATGACGTCCACGGGATCACCGCTGGCGCCGGAGAGCTTCGACTTCGTTTACGAGAAGGTGAAGCGCGACATCCACCTGGCCTCGATCTCCGGCGGCACCGACATCGTGAGCTGCTTCGTCGGCGGGAATCCAACCGGGCCAGTCTGGCGAGGCGAGATTCAGGTTCGCGCGCTCGGCATGAAGGTGGAAGTGTTCGACGAGCACGGACGTCCGCTCCAGGGGGAGAAAGGGGAGTTGGTGTGCACGATGCCGTTCCCCTCGATGCCCGTTGGATTCTGGAACGACCCGGATGGGCGGAAGTACCACGCCGCCTACTTCGACAGGTTTCCCGGGGTGTGGCGTCACGGCGATTGGGCCGAGGTCACCGAGCACGATGGGATCATCATCTACGGCCGCTCCGACGCGGTGCTGAACCCCGGCGGTGTCCGCATCGGCACGGCCGAGATCTATCGACAGGTGGAGCAGCTCGACGAGATCGTCGAGAGCCTCGTCGTCGGTCAGCAATGGGAGAACGATGAGCGGGTCGTGCTGTTCGTCAGGCTGCGCGAGGAACAGCAGCTGACGCCGGCTCTCGAGGACCGCATTCGGCGGAGGATTCGCGAGCACGCCACGCCACGGCACGTCCCGGCAAAGATCCTCCAGGTGCCGGAGATCCCTCGCACCAAGAGCGGAAAAATCGTGGAGCTCGCGGTCCGCGACGTCGTCCACGGACGCGAAGTGAAAAACAAGGAAGCGCTCGCCAACCCCGAGGCGCTCGAGTATTTCAGGAACAGAATCGAACTGACATGACCAATGCCGTGATTCTCTCGGCCTGCCGGACCCCCATCGGGTCGTTCGGCGGCTCGCTCAAGGACCTTTCCGCCGCCGATCTCGGCGCCATCGTGATCCGTGAAGCGATCGCCCGCGCCGGCATCAATGCCGCCGAGATCGGCGACGTGATCATGGGATGCGTGCTGCAGGCCGGCAGCGGCATGAACGTCGCGCGCCAGGCGTCGCTCAAGGCGGGTGTGCCAGTCGAAGTGCCTGCCGAAACCGTCAACCGGGTCTGCGGATCCGGCCTCACGGCAGTGGTGCATGCGGTGGAGGCCGTGAAGGCGGGATACATCGACCTCGTCGTGGCGGGCGGCACCGAATCGATGAGCAATGCGCCCTACATCATGAAGGGCGCGCGCTGGGGCTATCGCATGGGGAACGCCGAGCTCGTGGACTCGATGCTGGCCGAGGGGCTCACGTGCGCGATCAAGGGTTGCCACATGGGGAACACCGCCGAAGAGATCGTGAAGCGCTACAACGTCTCACGGCAAGACCAGGATGCGTTCGCGGCGGAGAGCCAGCGGCGGGCCGAGCAGGCGATCAAGAGCGGCGTGTTCACCGACGAGATCGTGCCGGTCGAGATCCCGCAGAAGAAGGGGGCGGCCGTGAAGGTCGATCGCGACGAGTATCCGCGAGCGGGAACCACGGCTGAGAAGCTGGCGGCGTTGCGTCCCGCATTTGCGAAAGACGGCACCGTCACGGCCGGGAATTCGTCGGGCATCAACGACGGCGCCGCGGCGGTGGTGGTGGCGGCGGAAGAACGGGCCACCAAGGCGGGCAAGCGTCCGCTGGCGCGCATCCTGTCGTACTGCACGACCGGGGTGGACCCAATGATCATGGGAATGGGGCCGGTCGAAGCTCTGCGCAAGGCCGCGGACCGCGCCGGGATCGCGCTGAAGGACCTCGACCTCTTCGAGCTGAACGAGGCCTTCGCCTCTCAGTCGCTCGCCGTCGTTCGCGAGCTGCAGCTCGACGCGTCGAAGGTCAACGTCCACGGCGGGGCGATTGCCCTCGGCCACCCGATCGGCGCGAGCGGCGCGCGCATCCTGACGACGCTCGTCCATTCGCTGCGCGCCCGCGGCGGCGGCCGCGGCGCCGCCGCGTTGTGCGTCGGCGGCGGCATGGGCACGGCGATGATCATTGAAGCGTAGGCCGGGTCTTTAGACCCGGCGCGGAACCAAGTGACCCTCTGACTCCGTAGCAACTGCGAGATAGGTCGCCCTTGCTCCTCCGGCTCTTCTGCGCGCTGATCCTCACCGCGGTCTGCTCGACAGCCGCCGCGCAGGACCCGCCGTCACCGCCGCAGCCGCAGTTGTCGGAGATCGTCCTCACCGGCGCGACCATCTTCACCAGCGACGACATCAGCTGGCTCCTGCACCTCCGGCGGGGCGAACCGCTGCCGGCCGATCCCGATGAGATCGCCAAACGCCTCGAGCGACTCTACGCGAAGGAAGGCTTCACCGCGGCAAAGGTGACGGCCGCCTTCGATGCCGGGAAGCTCACCCTCACCGTCGATGAAGGGACCTTTACCGCCGTCGACATCGAGGGCGCCAGTGACGAACTGCGCGCCCGCCTCGAGCAATCGCTGGAGACGGCAGGCGTTCGTCCCGGGGAACCCTTCAACGAACCTGTCGCTCGTCGCGCCGTCCGCCGCGTCCTCGCGCCATCGGTAGGTGGCCTCTCGCTGAGGGAGATCGAGGTCGTCGAGCGGGCCGGCCGTCGGCTGCTTCGCATCGCGGTCCGTCGCAAGGAAGGGGACGTTGCGTTCAGTGCGGGCGCAAACGGTCGCGAAGACTTCTTCAATCCCGTAGACGGCGTGGCATTTCCCGTAAGCCTGAATGCGGTCATCTTCGATCGCAGCGGCTTCAACTACACCTTCATCGGCGGGTTCGCCTCCTGGAAGTTCGCGCGCGACGCTGCGGGCTATTCGGTCGGAGTGGAGCGACCGCTGTTGTCGAACACGCGCCTGTTCCTCGGTGGTGAAACGCACGACCTCACGGCCACCGACGACATGTGGCGGCTGGTCGATCTCGAACAGACCGTGGCGGCGGCCGGATTCAAAAACACCTTCCGCGACTACTACCGGCGGCGCGGCGGGCAGGTGCACGCCGGCGTGCGGCCGAACCGCCACAACGAGTTCGTGGCGTCGTGGCGATGGGACCGTCACGAGCCGCTGGCGAACGAGAGCGATTTCAGTCTCTGGCGCACCGACCGGGAGTACCGCGCCAATCCGCTGGTTGCCGACGCCGAACTGGGCGCGCTCGTTCTCGCCTACAGCTTCGACAGCGGGGACCTGGACGACGAATCGATCGCGCAACGGTTCGCCCGCCACCTGGTGGACGACCTCTTCCGGTCCGGATGGCGTAACCGGTCGGGGTGGCGTATCGACTGGACGTCGGAGATCGCCGGCCACGCGATGAAGGGGGACTACGAGTTCACCCGTCACATTCTGAATGCGCGCGGCGCCACGCGACTGGGCTCTCGCCAGACAGTCGCCGTCCGCGGGCTGTTCGGGTGGTCGGACGGCGAGCTGCCTCTCGAACGCCAGTTTGCCGTGGGCGGCATCGGCTCCGTGCGCGCCTACAAGTTCAAGGAAGCGGTCGGGAAAGAACTCGCGCTGTTCAACGCCGAGTACCGGCTTCCGGATCTTCGGAAAGTCGGACCCCGACCCTGATCTCAGCCCGCTTCGGTTGCTGGTGTTCTTCGACGCCGGACGGGTCGGCGGTCCCATCCGCGGTTCCGATGACTGGCTGACATCCGTCGGCGTTGGCGTGCAGGCCGGCGGCGTGCGCGTCGAGTGGGGATTCCGCACCGACGACATTCCAAACTCCGCGCAGGTGCTCGTGCGCGTGGGACGAACCTTCTGATGCTCCGCGTGTGCGTGATGGCCGTCGCGGTCTGGCTCCTTGCAATGCCGGCGACCGCGGCGGACATGAGCCTCCAGCTGAACGAGGTGCGCGCGGTGGGCCCATCCATCCGTGCGTCCATCGATCTGCGCGACCTGTTAAGCGAGAAGTTCCGATCGATCCTCCAGGATGGCGGACGCCTGCACGTGCGCGTACAAGCGGAACTCTGGGAAGACCGGCCGCTGTGGGACAAGCTGGTTCGTCCGGCGATCATCAGCGTGTTCCGGATCATCCGCGATCCCAACAGCCAGATAACCGTTTCCGACACCGTCGGGATGGTCACGTCGCTGCCGTGGACGGCAAACGCACTCGGACTCCGGGTTGACGTGGCGCCAACCGATGCGGTGGACGACAACCGGAAGTACTACCTGCGGCTGACCGCAACGGTAGGAACGATCGAAGAGAAGGAAATCCAGGATACGGGCGCGGCCGTCTTCGGCCGCGGCGAGAGCGCGGTGAGCGTCGCCCGCATGGGCAAGGTGATCCTGAATACGGTCTTGCAGGTCAACGACTACCTGCAGAGCATGTCGGCAGAAGCCCACGGCCCCGTCCTCCTCGGACGGGACCTGAAAGCCAGGCGCTGACGGTTACTGGATCCCGCCGTCCCTGATGCCGGGGCGGATGGTGACCGTCGTCGAGCCGGAACCGACGACTTTGTCCTTCTGCTTCAACCGGAACTCGACGCGGAAGTTGCCAGGCGTTTGGAAGACGCGATCGAAGACATAGCGGCGCTTGATCTCGCTCTTGCCCGCTTCGTACGGATCGCAATCCACCTTGGACTCGGCCTTCGTGTCGTCCCCCCACACCCATTCAACCGACGGGCAGTAGAACTCGGCGAAGTCGTCCGCCCCGCCTTTGATTTCGGCGGTCATGACCACGCGCGTGGGCGCGAAGCCGGTCGTCGGGCTGGCTTTGAGCGAAATGCTCGGCTTCGTCTTGTCGGCGGCAACCGCGGCGCCTGCAGCGATGGTGAACGCGCACACCAGCGCCGATGCGACGCGCGGGATCGAAAGCGTGTTTCTCATGGCGACTTCTCCCCGGGGCAGGTTGGGCGACATTATAATCCCGATCAGATGCCTACGCCGGCCGTGACCGCCACAACCGATCGACTCTCCACCATCAAAACAGACCTTCTGATCGTCCCCGTTTTCGACGGGGATTCCCTGGACGACATCTCGGGATTAGGGGAGGCCGCGGGCGGCGCCATTCAACGGGCGATGGCGAACGGTGAGTTTCGGACCCGGCTCTTCGACCTCTTCCTTACCGGGCTTAACGGATGGACCGCCTCACGCGTGCTCGCTGGTCGGCGCCGGCCCGCGGAGCGCGTTCACCACCGAACGGCTTCGCAAGGTGGCCACGACCGGCGCGCTCGCTGCCAAGCAGCGGCGCGTGAAGCGGATCGCGTTCGCCGTGCGCGGGAACGCTCCGGGGGCCGCCGCGATCCAGGCGGCGGTCGAAGGACTGATGCTCGCCGCCTTCAACGGGGACATCTACAAGAGTGGAGACAAGAGCGGCCCGCCGGCGGAAGAAATCGTGGTCGTCGTGCCGGAAGGGGACCAGGCGTCGATCGACGCCGCGACGCGGCGGGGACGGATCCTCGGCGAGTCGTGCAATATCGCCCGCGAGCTCTGCAACGAGCCGCCCAATGTGCTGACGCCGACCGTGCTCGCGCAGCGCGCCGCGGTGATTGGGAAGGCCGCCGGCCTGACCGTCGAGGTCCTCGACCAGAAAGGCATCGAAGCGCTGAACATGGGCCTCCTGCTCGGGGTCGCGCAAGGCAGCGCCGAGCCGGCGCGGCTGATCGCACTCAAGCACATTCCTCCAGGGGCCCCGGATTCCCCGGTCCTCGGCCTCGTTGGAAAGGGCATCACCTTCGACACGGGGGGCATCTCGATCAAGCCTGCGGACGGCATGGAACGGATGAAAACCGACATGTCCGGCGCCGCCGCGGTGATCACCGCGATGCGGGCCATCTCGCTCCTCAAGGCGCCGATCAAAGTGGTGGGGGTCGTACCGGCGGCCGAGAACATGCCGGGGGGCCGAGCGACCCGCCCGAGCGATGTGCTCAAGGGGGCCTCAGGCACGACAGTGGAAGTCGTCAACACCGACGCTGAGGGACGCCTGATCCTCGGCGACGGGATCTGGTACGCGCGAGAGCTCGGCGCCACGCACCTCGTCGACGTCGCCACGCTGACGGGCGCCTGCGTCGTCGCTCTTGGGAAGGTCGCGAGCGGGCTTTTCGCCCAGCCCGAGTCGTGGTCAGACGTCGTGATGCGGACCGCGCTGCGGGCCGGCGACCGTTGCTGGCCGATGCCGCTCTACGAAGAGTTCCGCGAGCAGATCAAGAGCGATATCGCCGACATGGTCAATTCCGGTGGGCGTCCCGGAGGCGCCTGCACGGCGGCGGCATTCTTGAAAGAATTCGTCGGCGACATGCCGTGGGCGCACCTCGACATTGCCGGCACGGCCTGGGCGGAGGAAGCGAAGCCCTGGCAAGCCAAGGGATCCACCGGCGTGGCGGTCCGAACGCTCGCCGAACTGGCGTTCACGTCGAGCGAATGGACCTAAACCTCGGAATTCGGGTCTAAAGAAGAGATGCTTTTTGCGTTTCAGGCGGACCCCGTCATGGTCCGGGTCATCCAGCCGACAGTGGAGGAGACCTCTGTCGCCGACGTCCTCGTCGGCTCGATTGGCTTGACCGGCGTGCTGGTGCTCGTCGCCGTGGTGCTCGGCGCGCTGCTCGGGTGTGCGCTGATCGGCATCAAGAAGCTGCGGACGCGCTACAACCTCGAGTCGATCCCCGACTCGGAAGCCTTCAAGATCACCTAGAATCCGGGCATGCTCATCCGCATGCCCTGGGTCGTCCTTTCCACCGCCATCACCATTTCCGCCGCACTCGCGGCGCAGGGTCCCTCGATCGGGACCAACTGGCCCTCGTTCCGCGGGGCGTTTGCCGCCGGTAATGCGCCGTCGATCCGGCTGCCGGACAAATGGGACGGGCCCAGCGGCCAGAACATCGCCTGGAAGACCAGCGTCCCGGGCCTGGCGCATTCGAGCCCCATGGTGTGGGGGAACCGCGTCTTCGTCACGTCGGCGATCAGCAGCCGCAGCGATGCCACGTTCAAGCCCGGGCTCTACGGAGACGGGACCGCATCGGACGACCGGTCGCCCCATAAGTGGGTCGTGATCGCGTACGACCGCGCGACCGGCAAGAAGGCGTGGGAGCGAACGGCGCACGAAGGCGTGCCCCGCGAAAAGCGTCACATCAAGTCCACCTACGCAAGCGCAACGCCCGCCACCGACGGCCGCTACGTCGTGGCCTTCTTCGGTTCGCAGGGGGTGCACGCGCTCGACATGAACGGAAAGCTGCTCTGGAGCAAGGACCTCGGCGTCCTGAATACCGGCGCCTACGACGCGCCCGATTTCGAATGGGGCACCGCAAGCTCGCCGTTCATCCACGGCGACACGGTCTTCGTTCAGTGCGACATGCAGCTCGACTCGTTCCTGATGGCGCTCGACCTGAAGACGGGCAAGGAGCTGTGGAAGACGCCGCGCAAGGAGCTGTCGTCCTGGTCCACACCGAACGTCTACGTTCCTGCGAATGGCGGCCGGCCCGAGCTGATCACGAACTCGCCGTACTTCATCCGTGGCTACGATCCAGCAACGGGCAAGGAACTCTGGCGCCTCGGGGGCAGCTCGATGATCACGGCCCCAACCCCGATCTTCGCCGACGGCATCATCATCGTCGCCAGCGGCCGTCGTCCCGAGAAACCGATCTTCGCCATCCGTCCGGGCGCCAACGGCGACATCACCTTGAAGGCCGGGCCAGGAGAGCAGCGACGTCGTCGCCTGGCGCAAGACCGGCCGCGGGTCCTACATGCCGACGCCGATCATTCACGAGGGCATCGTCTACGTGCTGAACAACGACGGTATCTTCGACGCCTACGAGCTGCAGACCGGCAAAGAGGTCTACCGCCAGCGGATCCCGCACAAGGGCAGCGGCTTCAGCGCGTCACCCGTCATCGCCGGCGGGAAGATGTACCTCTCGGGGGAGGACGGCGAGATGTGGACGATCAGCACCGGCCCGAAGTTCGAGGTGCTGGGAACCAACTCGATGGGCGAGCCGCTGATGTCCACCCCGGCTCTCGCCGGCGGCATGATGTTCGTCCGTGGCGAGAAGACGTTGTTCGCGATCCGCGGGCGATAAAAACTTTTGCCGCGGATGACGCGGATGACGACGGATTCACGCTGATGCCGACTCCACCGTCGACATCCAGCGGGTCCGGGTCGCGGCCGCCCTTCGGGCGGCAGAACGGCGTCGAGCACGCAAAAACAAGCCGCGGTGGAATGCGTGCGCGGTTTGTTTTTGCGTGCTCGGCGCCGTTCGTAGCGCCGGCCGCAGGCCGGCGCCGCGACCCGATCAGAATCAGCGACGATCCGCTTAATCCGCGAAATCCGCGGCTAACACCAACGCCGCTAGCTATCCAATCGCTGTCGTCACCGCAAGCTCTGCTCGGTGGCGGCGCCGCGCATCTTCTTCAGCGATGCCTGGTACCGGACGACGGCGTCGAGTAGCGCTTCCGCGATCTGCTGGCGGTACGCGGGGGTCTTGAGGAGCGCGCCTTCCTGCTTGTTGGTTACGAACGAGATCTCGGCGAGGACGCTCGGCATCGCGGCGCCGATGAGGACGACGAAGGGGGCTTGCTTGACGCCGAGGTCGCGCAGGTTCTTGTTGCGCGTGGCGAGGCGCCGCACCATGGCGCGCTGCACGATCGCGGCGAAGTCGCGCGACTCGTCCATCTTGTTGTTCAGCGCAATCGCCTTCACGATCTCGGGCAGACGGTGCATCGTCTGCGCGGAGCCGGAGTTTTCGCGCGCCGCGGTGGCCTCGGCTTCCGGGTTGCTCGCGAAGTTCAGGTAATAGGTTTCGACCCCGTGCGCCTTGGCGCTGCGGCTGGCGTTGGCGTGGATCGACAGGAACAGGTCCGCGCCCTCGCGGTTCGCGATCGCGGTTCGCTCTTCGAGCGGGATGAACACATCCGTGCTGCGTGTCATCACGACCTCGACTCCCGGCTGCTTCTGCAGCAGGCGAGACAGGCGGTGGGCGACATCGAGCGTCAGCTCCGCCTCCGAGAGGCCGTTGCCTTGCGCCCCGGGATCGTGGCCACCGTGCCCGGCGTCGATGACGATGCGCGACACGCCGAGCCCGAGCTGGCGAGCCAGCGAGAAGGTCCCGTCCTTGTTCGCGGACGGCAGGGCGGGGGAGGGCGCCGTAATCGGGCGCGACGGGATCGGCTTCGCGTCTGCCGGTGCCGCGGAATCCGCGGCCTGGGCCGGCGTTTCCCGGTTTGCCGGCGGCAACGCCAGGGGCGGCGGCGGAGTGATGACCGTCGGAGGCGCAAGAACTGGCGGCGGCGCGGCGACACCCTCCGCACGCTTGAAGTCCACGACGATCCGGAACGGATCGTAGAGCGTGAAGACGCTGTAGCTTTCCGCCCCTTCCATGTCCATCACGACTCGCGTGGCGGTCGGATGACGCCCGAGGCGAATCTCGCGAACGATGTCTTCCTGGAACTTCAAGGATGACTCCTGCAGCGTCGAGGCCGCGCGTGCACCCTTGATGTCGAAGAAGACGCGCCGCGGATTCTCGAGGCGCTCGGATTGATAGGGCAGCTCGGCATCCATCTCGATGCTCACGCGGATGCCATCCGGGAGCGTCGTCCGCTTCACATCACGGATCATGACCGGACTGCCCGCAGCAGGCTTTGCCGCAACCGGCGCGGACGTCGTCGGCACGGGCGCAGACGCCTCTCGAAGGCGGATGACCTCTTTCGCGTGCACGACGAGCGAGCTGCTGGGATACGAGGCCACCAGCTGGTGGAGCAATCGCAGCGCGGTTCGCTTGTCGGCCGCCTGGCCGTGGGTATCGAACGCGAGCAGCGCGAGGTTGGCCGCTTGCCAGAGCGCGTTGTCGGTGTAGCCGCTCACCGGGTACTTGTGCACCAGCGCTTCGTATCGGGCGACCGCGCTGCGCACCTGCGGGAGCGTGGGATCGGTCGTCTCGCGGACCGTCTGCTCCTGGGCCAGCGCCCGCTCGTAGAGCAGCCTCGGCGGCGTTTGAGCCGCGACGCTGCTCGGCGCGAACGCCAGGCCCGACGCGAGCACGACAGCGGCGATAGTGGGCTTCATGATTCCTCTCGTCAGCGGACCTGTGCGTCCACTTCTTCGAAGTAGTCCTTCTTCACCAGGACCTCCCGCGCCTTGCCCCCGATGGCGGCCGACACCAGTCCGTCGGCTTCCATCATGTCCACCAGGCGTGCGGCACGGCTGAAGCCGATGCGCAGCCGGCGCTGCAAGTAGGAGATCGAGGCTTGTCCGCTGGTGACGACGATCCGCGCCGCCTCGTCGTAGAGATCGTCCTTCTCGAAATCGGCGTCGGATCCCGCCGCCTTCTTGTCGTCCTCGGTAATCGTCGTGTCGTAGGTCGGCTTCCCCTGCTTGCGGAGGAAGCTGGCGAGCCGTGCGCTCTCTTGCTCGGAGATGTACGGACCGTGCAGCCGGACGTGACGCGACGACGCGGGCGGCAGGTAGAGCATGTCCCCCTTGCCGAGCAACTGCTCGGCACCGTTCGAGTCGAGGATCGTGCGGGAGTCGATCTTCGACGAGACGCGGAACGAGATGCGCGCCGGCAAGTTGGCCTTGATCAGGCCGGTGATGACGTCCACCGAGGGGCGCTGCGTCGCGAGGATCAAGTGGATGCCGACCGCGCGCGCCATTTGCGCCAGGCGGCAGATCGATTCCTCGACCTCGTTGCCGGCGACCATCATCAGGTCGGCTAATTCGTCGATGAGGACCACGATGGAGGGAAGCGTCTTGACCTCGTTGCCCTTCTCGTCGAGCACCGGCCCTTTGTTCTCCGCCTGCATCGCCTTGATGTTGCGGTTGTACTGCTCGATGTTGCGCACGCCGACCGCCGCCAGCGTCTTGTAGCGTTCTTCCATCTCGCGCACGGCCCAGCGAAGCGCATTGGCGGCGAGCTTCGGATCGACCACGACCGGCGTCAGCAGGTGCGGGATCTCTTCGTACATCCCGAGCTCCAGGCGCTTCGGGTCCACCATGATCAGGCGGACGTCGTCCGGCGTCGCGCGGAAGAGGATGCTCGACAGCATGGCGTTGACGCTGACCGACTTGCCCTGGCCGGTCGAACCCGCGATCAGCAGGTGGGGCATCGTCGCGAGGTCGCTGACGAACGGCTCGCCGTGGATCGTCTTGCCGAGCGCGAGCGTCAGCCTGGATCCGGAACGCTTGTAGGCGTCGGATTCGAGGAGCTCCCGCATCGAGATGATGTCGCGGTGCGAGTTGGGAATCTGAATGCCGACCGTGCTCTTGCCCGGGATGCGGTCGATCAGGACGGACTCCGCCTGCATGGCGAGGCAGAGGTCGTCGGCCAGACCGGTGATCTTGCTGTACTTCACGCCGGCGTCAGGCTTGAACTCGTAGGTGGTGACCACCGGGCCGGGATGGATCTGGACGACCGTCCCTTCGACCGAGAACTCGCGGCACTTCTCCTCGAGGAGCCGCGCGCCTTCCATCAGTTCGCGCTCGTCGATCTTGCGTTCGCTGCGCGGCGCGTCCAGCAGCGCCAGCGGCGGCAGGACATAGGTGCCCTTCTTGCGGTCGGCCGGGACCTTCTCCGAGTCCGCGAGCGGCAGCACAGGTTCGGTCGGTGGATCGAGGCGTCGCTTGATCGGCGGTGGCGGCGTCGGACGCGAGGACGCCGCCTTCAGAGCGGCTGCCGCGGCACCAACCATGGCCGCCGTGCGAGAAGGCTTGGCCGCCGGGGCGGGTTCGGGAGGCGTCTCCTTGATGACCGGGTCCTTCTTCACGCGCGCGGCGAGCTTCTCCTTGGCGTCGGAAGGCGCCTTGTCGAGGTGCTTCTTCAACACCTCCTGGCGCTGCTTCTCGCGCCGTCGTTCTTCGCGCCAGGTGTGCACGGCGCCGAGCAACGCGGCCCAGCGGTCGCGCGCCATTTCGCCAACCACGGCGAAGAGCCGTCCGAACGAGAACTGGGTCGAGAGGATCACCGCCAGGAAGAGCAGCGTGAGGATCAGGATGATCGCGCCGGTGCGGTTGAAGTAATCCATGAGCACCGCGCCGATCCATTCGCCGAGATAGCCCCCCGGCCGCGACGGCGACGTCGGGGTTTCGAACCCGAGATAGAGGAACGACGACACGCACCCGAACAGGAGTGCCGCCCCGAACGCCTTCGTATACGCGGCGTCCATCTTCTTGCACCAGAAGTAATGCCAGGCGACGACGATCAGCACGATCGGGACGAGGAACGCCGAGTAGCCGAGGAGCTGGTAGGAGAGCTCCGCGATAAAGGCGCCGACGCGGCCGGCGAGGTTCGAGGGAGGCCCGTCGCCGCCGATTTTGAAGAACCAGACCGGGTCGGCGGCGCTGTAGGTCGAAAGCGCGACGATCCAGAAGAGCGCCAGCGCAAACAGCGTGACGCCGACGAATTCGCTGAGCCGACGCGAGATGAAGGTCCGTGCTGTCACCTTAGATCTCCATGACCACGGGCAACACCAGGGGCCGCAGGCCCGAGCGCTTTCTGAAGAACCGTTGCAGGTCCACGCGAATCTTCTCCTTGATCAACCCGGGATCGGTGCGCTCTTCAACGCTGGCGGCTTCGAGCGTCGCCGCCAGCAGGGACGGAATCTCTTTCAGCAAGGCCTCTGTGCGCGCGTCCAGCACGAACCCGCGCGTGATGACATCCGGCGTTTCCTCGAGCGTTCCCGACTGGCGGTCGATGGCGACCACCGGCACGACGAGCCCGTCGCCGGCGAGGTGCCGCCGGTCCCGCAGGACCTCGTCACCGACCTCGCCGTTCCGGGTGCCGTCGATCAGGATCCGCCCGGCCGGAGCCTTGCCGGCCAGGGCTGCCCCCTCGGCGTCAAACCGCACAATGTCGCCGTTTTCCGCAAGAATCACTTTGGTGCCCCGGGAGACGCGCGCGGCAATCTTGGCGTGCCGCGCCAGCTGGCGGTACTCCCCGTGTATCGGGACGAAAAACTTTGGCTTTACCAGGGAAAGGACGAGCTTCAGCTCTTCCTCGCTTCCGTGCCCTGAAACGTGGACATGTTTCATGCTGTCGTTGATGATGTCCACGCCTCGGCGGGCGATGTGGTTCATGACCCGCCCGATGGCCTTTTCGTTGCCTGGGATCTCGCGGGCCGAGAAGATGACCGTGTCGTCCGTATCGAGCTTGACGTGGCGGTGGTCGTCGATCGCGATGCGCGACAGCGCCGCGCGCGGTTCCCCCTGCGACCCGGTGCAGATGCACACGACGTCCGGCGACGGATAGTTGCGCACGTCGCTATCGGCGATCTGCACGCCGGCCGGAACCCGCAGGTACTTCAGGCGCTGCGCGATCTCGGCGTTGTCGATCACGCCCCGTCCGACGAACGCGACCCGGCGGTCGAACTGTGCGGCGAGATCCACGATGATCTGCATCCGGAAGATGCTGGACGCGAACATCGCGACCACGATCTTGCCCGCCGCGCTGGTGAAGATCTCCTCGAACGCATCCACGACCTCGAGCTCGGAGCCGGTGAAGCCCTTGCGCTCCACGTTCGTGCTGTCGGCGAGCAGCGCCAGCACCCCGGCCGTGCCGAGCTCGGCGAACCGGTGGAAATCGAAGTGCTCGCCATCGAGCGGCGTTTGATCGATCTTGAAGTCGCCGGTGTGAATCACGACGCCGCGCGGCGTGTGGATGGCGAGCGCCACGCAGTCGGGAATGCTATGGGTGACGCGCAGGAACTCGATCGTAAACGCGCCGACCGTCACCCGTTCGCGCGGCGTGACGACCTGCAGCTTGCTGCGAGCGTCCCCCTCGAATTCTTCGAGCTTCGATTCCACCAGCGCGAGCGTCAGCGCCGTCCCGTAGATCGGCCCGTGCACGTACTTCGCAACGTGTGGCACCGCCCCGATGTGATCCTCGTGGCCGTGGGTCAGCACGAGCGCGGCGATCCGGTACTTTTCCAGCTGCCGCAAGTCGGGGATCACAAGATCCACCCCGAGCAGTTCAGGCTCGGGAAACAACACGCCCGCATCGACGAGAATCGCCGTCTCGCCGCACGCGATGAGCATCATGTTCATCCCGAACTCGCCCAGCCCTCCAAGAGGGATCAGTTCGAGCGGGGGTACATCCGTCGGTTGTCTAGACACGTATCCCCAGTCGTTGAGGTTGTTGTTGAAGGGCACGCCACGTCAGGAGAGCCACCCTGGCGGGTGGAACCGGACGGTATGCGGCGGGGAGCCGCGTTGCAGGGCACCCACTCGACGCGCCGCTGGGACAGCACGCCAAGAACGGAGCCGACTATAGCACAGGCTCAGCTAAATGCGTCCGCAAGCCGTGCTAGTTCTGTAAGTTGCAGCGTCTCAGGCCTTCGCGAGGGATCGATCCCGGCGGCCGCCAAAGCCGCGACGGCGGAGCGTTCCCGCGACTCGGCGAAGGGCTTGAGGGCGTTCGAGAGGGTCTTCCGGCGCTGGGTGAACATCGACCGGACCATCCCCTCGAAGACCGGTTCGTTCGCCACCGCGACCGCCGGCGGCCGGAAACTCAGCCGCACGACCGCCGAGTGCACTTTCGGCTGGGGCCTGAACGCCCCTGGCGGCAGGGTGAGCAACCGCCGCACGTCAGCGTGGAGTTGGACGAAGATCGACAGCACCCCGTAGTCCTTCGTTCCCGGCCCGGACTCGATGCGCTCGGCCACTTCCCGCTGGAGCATGAAGCTCGCATCCACCACGCCCCCACGCGTGCGATGCAGGTCGAGGACTCTGAACAGGATGGGGGAGGAGACGTTATAGGGAAGGTTGCCGGCGATTCGCACCGCTCCATCGCCCGCCAGCGCGCGGAGATCGGTTTCCAGAAAGTCCTGCTCGACGAGCGTCACGTTGGCAGGAAGCTGGGGACGCAACGCCGCGACCATGTCGCGAT
The DNA here is from genome assembly GCA_963762995.1 of uncultured Acidobacteriota bacterium. Taxonomy (GTDB): domain Bacteria; phylum Acidobacteriota; class Vicinamibacteria; order Vicinamibacterales; family 2-12-FULL-66-21; genus JACDCA01. The sequence goes on from CAVXMQ010000022.1 coordinate 141,117, forward strand.
CCACTTCGATCGCGGTCAGATGGGCCACCCGCGGCGCGAGTCGCAGCGTCAGCGCGCCGGGACCGGGACCGATCTCGAGGAAGCGATCGTCGGGCGACGGCTGGATCGCGTCCACCAGCTTGTCGGCCCACACGCCCTGCAGGAAGTGCTGTCCGTAACGCTTCTTCGCCTTCATCAGACGTCGTCGAGAGGTTCCCCGCGCCAGTACTTGTCTTCGATCTCTTCGATCTGTTCCTCGCTCAGGCCGAAGTAATGGCCGATCTCGTGGATCAGCGTTTCGGCGATGCACACGATGACGTCCTCGGCATCTTCGGAGTCTTCCTCGATGGTTCGCTGGAAGAGCGAGATGCGGTCGGGGAGGGCATTGCCGTATCCCCAGCTGCGTTCGGTCAGCGGCGTTCCCTGATACAGACCGTAGAGCGAATCCGGTGGCTCGATCTCCAGGTCGGCGAGCAGCTCTGGACCGGGCTCATCTTCGAGCACGATCGCGATGTTCTTCATCGCCTGGCGAAAGCGAGGCGGGATGTCGTCGAGCGCTTCCTCGACGAGGCGGTTGAACTCGCTGTCGATTCGTCACTTCGACGTCGCTTGCGAGGTCGCCTACCGGAGCTTCGAGACGACGGTCTTGTAGTAGTGGCAATCGGGACGCACCGCGCACTTCTCGCAGAGCGGTTTCGGTTTGCAGATCCGCCGGCCGTGCAGGATGAGCGTGTCGGACGTGTTGGTCCACCGCTCGGGCGGCATTGCGGCACACAGCTGCTGCTCGACCACCTCAGGATCCTCAGACCGTGCAATCCCGATCCGATTCGAGACGCGCAGCACGTGGCGGTCAACCGGCAATCCGGGCACGCCGAGCGCATGGCCAAGGACGACGTTCGCGGTCTTGCGGCCGACTCCCGGCAGCTTGACCAGCGCGTCCATCGTGTTGGGCACGTCGCCGCGATGCTCGTCCACGAGCGCATTCGCCATCCCGACCAACGACTTGGATTTCGCGCGAAAGAAGCCGGTGGACTGGATCTGCGGCTCGAGTTCGTCGGTCGTCGCCACCGCCAGCTTCCGCGCATTCGGGTAGCGCTTGAAGAGCGCCGGCGTCACCTGGTTGACGCGCTCGTCGGTGCACTGCGCGGAGAGGATAGTCGCGACGAGGAGTTCGTACGCGTTGCGTGTAATTGAGTTCGGTGTCGGCGTTTGGGATGCTGTTTCGCGAGCTTGTCGATGATCGCGCGGCTCTCGAGGGCGGTTTTGAGCGGCTTGGGGGGCTTCTTCGGAGCGCCGGGCATTCGGAGCATTCTAGCAATGCTGAATGCTGAATGTCTGAATGCTGAATTGAATGGCTTGGAGAAGCTGAAGGGTTCGAGGAGGAACGGCGAGGTTCGTAAAACTTGCGATGGTGTTCACAGACTGGAGATCGCAGGAATCGTGCGTACTCTCGCAGGTTAGTCCTGAATGTCGCGTGTTTCTGGCGCGGCATGCCGCGTGCTCTACGCCGAGCGCATGGGCAAAGAGCGCGATCTCAAGAAGACGGACTATGAAATTTGCGCTCGGCGGTGAGCGATCTCTGTGAGCGGCTGCCGAACACGATCAAGGGGAGACACGTCGCGGGCCAGTTGTTTCGGGCCGGAACTGCCGTGGCCGCGAACTACCGAGCGGCGTGTCGCGGCAAGTCAAAACCTGACTTCATCGCGAAACTTGGAACCGTGATCGAGGAGGCCGACGAGTGCGACTTCTGGCTGGAGTTCGCCGCGGAGGCGAAGCTGCTGAGACCACAAACAGAACGAGCCCTCCGAATCGAATCCGGAGAGCTCGTCGCCATCTTCACCCAGTCCCAGATCACTGCCAGAGCGTCGCTCGCGAAAGTCACTACCGCGATATTGATTGCCTGTCGCCGCCTATTACTTCATCCTTTAACCTTCAAATTCAGCATTCAGCATTCAGCATTCAGCATTGCCTCACCGCGCGCCCTTCCGCACAGCGGTGACGATGGCTATCAGCGCCTTGTCGCCACCCAGGCGCGAGGTGCCGACGACGACGGTTTCGCCGACGTCCATCGTGAAGCTGCTGTCGATCAGCGCGCGATTCGAACGATCGACTTCAGGGCCGTGGGCGCGGGCGCCGGCGATCTGGTTTGTGATCTCGGCGGCGCGCTGCTCGACACGGCGATGCTGCGCCCGCAGTGCCTGAACTTCGGGGTGGCTGGGCGTCTGCTTTTCCGCGCGGAGGCTGATTTCGTCCTGCAACGTATTCAGCTCCCGGCGCAGTTGCACCAGCTGCTTCTGCAGTTCCTCTTCGCGCGCCGAGCTGATCGGGGATTGTTCGGCTCTCGAGGACATTCCGTCGGGCGTCAACGTGAAACCCACACCCAGCCGCGAGTCGGCCTGCACCTGCAGGCTGAAAGCTATAAGAGCGAGACACCAGCCGCATCTCGACTCCCGACTGTGCCGCCGTGACGCCCTGCAACCGCCCTGAAACCCAGCTGCCGCGCGAGTTCGCGCAGCAGGATGGTCCATTGCGAGTCGAGCACGCGGTAGTGCTTGAACGGCAGGAAGTCCTTCATGTCGGCCAGGGCCTTGCGCGCTGCCGGCGGCACGTCCTCGATCGAGGCGCCGCTCGACTGCGACTCGCCGACGAGCAGCACGATGTTGAAACCCTGGAGGCTGTTCATCGCCTCGCCGGGAGCCTTGAACGGCATGGGCTTGCGGCTGCTGGCCTTGCGCCGGCACCGGCGCCGGCGTCGGCTGCACCGGAACTTGGGTAGTGGCTGCGGCCGGCGGTTGACCCGGAGTCGCGACCGTCTGCGCGAGGCGCGGCCACGAGGGCCGCGGAGATGATCGTCATGGAGTCATTCCTTGAAGAGAAAAGTCCGGATTGAACTGCCAGATGATGCGGGTGCCGCCCGGGGTCGAGAACTGCAGCTGACGCATGTCGCCCGAGGCCGTCGCCGCCGGAGCCGCGACTGGCGCCTGCGGGTGCGTGCGCGCCACGAACACGCCCGCGACTGCCGCCGCTGTCAGCGCGCCGCCTAGTGCCCACACCGGCGCCAGCCGACGCACCGGCGCGTGCGACGTCTTCGTGCGAATCGCTTCCGCGACGATGCGGCGACGAATGGCCGCGGTCTCATCGGCCGTCAGCGGCTCGATCGGATCGTGATTGCGAAGGATCTGTTGCCAGGTCATCGTGCCCGTCCTTTGAGGATCGCCGCCATCTGCTTGCGTCCGCGCGACAGGTGCCAGCGGACGGTGACAGGGGCGACCCCCAGCAGGGAAGAGATCTCCGGAATACCGGTGCCCTCGAGTTCGTAAAGGATCAGAATCGCGCGTCGCCGGGGAGGCAACTGCTCGAGCGCGCCGCGCACCAGCGACCGCGCGATGACGGCCGACTCGTGATCGACGACATCCGGCGGGGTCTCGAGCGGGAGCCGATCCCGCACGGCCTGCCGCCGCCAGCCGTCGCGGCAGATGTTGATGAGGACGCGCACCAGCCACGCTTCCTCGGAGCTGCCGCCTTCGGGCACGGACTGCGGGTGGCGGGCCGCGCGCAGAAACGTCTCCTGCACGCAATCCCTGGCATCCTCTCGAGTCCGGCACATCCGGCACGCGAGCGAATACAGCCGCCGGTGATGCGCATCGAACAATGCCGCCAGCCGCTCGCCAGCGTCACCCTCGACGCGCTCCGATCGTCCCCTCGAACGCGATGACCTCCCCGGTCATGACTGTAAAACGGCCGGGGCCATGGAAATGTTGGCCCCGCTCCGGGTTCGCGGCTTCGCCGTCTCGGTTCAGGTTCCAGGGTTCAGGGTTCAGGGTTCTCGGGTTCGGGGCTCGGGGCTCGGGGCTCGGGGCTCGAAGAACAGACCCATGAACCCGAACCTAGAACCGGGAACTTGGAACCGGGAACCTGGAACCGAGAGCGAGCGAAGCGAGTTAGTGAACGGGTCCTTTGTCCCAGGTGGCGCCGGTCGATTCAGAGAACACGCGCATGTGTTCCTGGAGGGCGGCGATCAGGTTGGGGACGACCTGGAGGGGGACGACGATCTTGGCGCGGACGGGAGCTTTGACGACGTGGTCGGCTTCGGCGGCCTGGATGTCTTTGTCGGAGAGCGGCAGCACCTCGCAGAACGCGAGCGTGAAATCGAAGGGAGTATGGGAGATCGCGCAGAAGTTTGCGTAGGTTCGCTCAAGGTCACCGCGATCGTCGGGCACGATCGTGAAGTTGATCTGTTTGCGTTCGTTCATGCCCTCGAGTATCGCCTGAGAACCCCCACGACTACTCCCTGGACCTGGACTTGATCCGGTTGCGCGAAGATCGGCTGCATCGCGGGATTGGCCGGCTGCAGCCTGATGCGTCCCTGTTCCCGATACAACTTCTTCAAGGTGACGTCGCTGCCGTTGAGCAGCGCGATCACCATCTCGCCGTTGTCGGCGGTGCGGCGGTCTTCGACGATCACGAAATCGCCGTCGCGAATCTGCTCGTCGATCATCGAATCGCCACGGACGCGGAGGACGTAGGAGTCGCGCTTGCCGACGAGGTCTTCCGGCACGGCCAACGTTTCGCTCCCTACCACCGCCTCGATCGGGGAGCCGGCGGCGACGTACCCCAGTAAAGGCAACTCGACCGCGCGCCCCGCGCCACGGGTCGGCACCATCTCGACCGAGCGGCTCCGGTTCCACGCGCGCTTGATGAACCCCTTTTCCTGCAGGTTCGTGAGGTGCTTGTGGACCGTCGCCAACGAGGACAGGCCGAATCGGCGGCCGATTTCTTCCAGGCTCGGCGCATAGCCGTGCTGCTGGATGAAGTCGTTCAGATAATCGAGAATCTCACGCTGACGTTTGGTCAGTGGCAACATGCGCGCACTATAGGCAAACAAAAAGCAAAAGTCAACAAACGCCGGGCTGAGCGATGTGACTTTCGCCCGGGTTTTCGGTCTAAGAGGTTAGAGTGCACCGCGTGGACCCAGCGGCCGGCGATGCAGAGCTCGTGCGCCTCGCACAGTCCGGCAGCCGGGAGGCATTCGACGAGATCGTGCGTCGCCATCAGCGGCAGGTCTATCAGCTCTGCTATCGGTTCGCCGGCAGCCACGAAGATGCCAGCGATCTCGCGCAGGACGTCTTCGTCAGAGCCTACAAGGCCCTGAAGGGATTCAAGGGGGAGTCGGCGCTGACGACCTGGCTCTATCGAATCGGCGTCAACGTGTGTCTGAATCGGAAGGCGCTCAAGACGCTGCCGGTCGACCCGATGCCGCTCCTCGAGCCGCCGGACATGCGGACGGAGCGGGCAGACGCCGCGGTCCTGCGCGGGGAACGGGCCAGGGAAGTGCGAGCCGCCATCGCGCGCCTGCCCAACAAGCAGCGGGCGACCTTGATCCTGCGGACGTATCACGAGCTGCCGCACGACGAGATCGCGAAGATCCTGGGAAGTTCGGTCGGCGCGGTGAAGGCGAACTTCTTTCACGCGCTCGCGAACCTGAAGAAGTTGATGACGGAACCGAGATGACGCACCTGCAGGACACGGAATTCATCGACGCGCTCGACGGCACGTTGCCGCCGGCGCGCGCGGCGCACCTGGCCGCCTGTGATGCCTGCCGCGCGCAGGCCGACGTCCTGCGCGCCTCGCTGGCCTCGGTCGTTTCCACTGAAGCGACGGACCCCTCACCGCTGTTCTGGGACCATTTCGCCACGCGCGTCAACGAACGGATCGACGCGCCGCCCGACCGCAGCGGCTGGTTGGGCATCCCACGTCTGGCGTTCGTCACCGTCGGAGCGTTGGCCGTGCTGGTGGGATTCACCTTCTTCCTGGCACCGGGCGCACGTGACACGTCGGTTTCGGCGCCGACGGCGATCGTCGCCGATCTGCCGCTGGTCGCTCCGGAACTCGACGACCTCGACGCCGATCCCGACTGGGCCATCGTGCGAGCCGCGGCCGACGGCCTCGATGTCGAAGACGCGCAGGCGGAAGGGCTCACGGCGAAACCGGGCACCGCCGATCGGATCGCGATGGAATTGACCGAAGCAGAGCGCGCAGAATTGCTGCGGCTCATACAACGTGAAATCAAGACGGGTGCGTGAGGGAACGATGCTGAAGACGTTGTCGTTGGTCGGTACTGCTGGGTGTCGCGGTCGCGGGACCGCTGAACGCGCAAGACGCCGCGGCGCGGAACCAGCGCGGGCGTGCGACAGGCCGCGCGGCAGACCCCGCCGCGTCCGGGGAATTCCGGGCCGCGGACGTCATGCGGGTGCTCGACGGCTATGCCATCGTGCAGGCCCAGGAGACGCTCCAGCTGAGTGATGAGCAGTACTCGTCGTTTGTGACGCGGTTGAAGAAGCTGCAGGAAACCCGGCGCGCCAACCAGCAGGGCCGCCAGCGCATCCTCCAGGAGCTCCGGAGGCTGGCGGGCCCACAGGCCGCCCAGGCCGCGCAGAGTGATGACGCCACGATCCGGCAGCAAATCAAGGCGCTGCGCGATCATGAGGAGCGAACGGCGGCCGAGATCCGCAAGGCGTACGATGCGCTCGACGAAGTGCTCGACGCAAAGCAGCAGGCGCGCTTCCGGATCTTCGAGGAGCGCCTGGAGCTCCGGAAGATGGACCTCCTCATGCGAGCCCGGCAGGGAGCCGCGCGGCGGGAGAACCGCTGACGCGCTAAAATGAACCCATGCGCGCACTGGCTTGGCTCACACTCGGCACCTTGTTGTTCTCCTCGCAGGCGCCTGATCAGCTGCCGCTGAGCAAGGCGCAGGGGGATCGCTTCCAGGCAAAGCTCTCGAAGATCGTCCAGGTCGGCAACACCCCTCGAACGAAGGCCAAGCCTCGCGCGCCGCAGTCGACGCAGGTCACTGACGCCGAACTCAATGCCTACCTGCGCTTCCACATGAAAGACGAAATCCCCACAGGCATCGTCGATCCCTCGCTGCAGGCATTGGGGGATGGCCGGGTCGGTGGCCGCGCGATCGTGGATCTCGACGCGGTCCGCAAGCAGCAGAAGCGCGGCTGGCTGGATCCGATGGGATACCTGAGCGGACGCCTCCCGATCACCGCGCGCGGCCGTCTCGTGACGCAGGAGGGGATCGGGCGATTCCAGCTCGAAGGGGCGGAGATCAACGGCGTGACCGTGCCGAAGGTGTTCGTGCAGGAGCTTCTCAGCTTCTACTCGCGCACGCCGGAAAAGCCCAACGGCATCAACATGGACGATCCCTTCCCGCTGCCCGCCCAGATCCGCGAGATCAAGGTCGCCACCGGCGCCGCGACGATCGTTCAGTAAGCCAGCCCTGCCTGAAGCGCCGAGTCGGGCTTGAATCTCGAAACACCGCTCCAATACCTGAAAGGCGTGGGGCCGAGGCGGGCCGCCGACCTCCAGCGCGTCGGGCTCTCAACGGTCGAAGACCTCCTCTACCGATTTCCCCTCCGCTACGAGGACCGCGGCTCCTTTCAAACCATTGCCTCGCTCCGCCCTGGGACCTCCGCATCAGTGGCGGCCGAAGTCATCGGCTCCGGCATCCGTCCGACCCGGCGTCCTCGATTCAAGATCTTCGAGTTGCTCCTGCGCGATCACACGGGCTCGTTGCGCGCCATCTGGTTCAACCAGCCGTTTCTGAACGACGTCTTCCACCCGCACCAGCGGGTGATCCTGTTCGGCAAGTTGGAGCTGACCTCGCACGGGCTGCAGATGCAGAACCCGCAGTACGAGATTCTGCAGGCGGAGAGCGGAGGCGCCAGGCAGACCCTGGTAGACGCCAGGACTTTAGTCCTGCCTCCGGCGAAGATACGCTCCACACCGGGCGCATCGTGCCGGTCTACGAGAAGACCGGCCACCTCACCGCGAAGGTGCAGCGTACGCTCGTGCATCACGCGCTGGAGCAGTTGCCCGGCGACATCACCGATCCGCTCCCCGCGAGCATGCGCTCCGAACTGCAGCTCGTGGACCGCCGCACGGCGCTGCACGACGTGCACTTTCCCCCCGAGGGCACGCCGGTCGAACAGCTCAACGCGTTCAGATCTCCCGCGCAGCGGCGGATGATCTTCGAGGAGTTCTTCCTCTTCCAGCTCGGGCTGATCCTGCGCAAGCGGCGCGCGGAAGCCGATTTGAAGCCTCGTTCGGTGGAGATCACCGACGAGATCCGCGCGTCGGTGCGCAGCGTCCTGCCGTTCCGGCTCACCAACGACCAGAAGAAGGTCATCGCCGAGATCGTCGCCGACATGAAACGCCCCTCGCCGATGAACCGGCTCCTGCAGGGGGACGTCGGATCCGGCAAGACGATCGTGGCGCTGATGGCCGCCATCGTCGCCATGGAAAACGGGTTCCAGGTGGCCTTCATGGCCCCGACCGAAATCCTCGCCGAGCAGCACTACATCAACATCCGGCGGCTGCTCGAGGCGTCGCGGTTCCGCATGGCGCTGCTCACCGGCGGCACGACGGCCAAGAAGCGCCGCGAGATGCAGGCGGAGCTGAGTGGAGGCTCGCTCCACATGGTGATCGGAACGCACGCGCTGGTCGAAGAAGACGTGGGCTTCCGCGAGCTGGGTCTCGTGGTCATCGACGAGCAGCACCGCTTCGGCGTCATGCAACGCGCGACGCTGCGCGTCGAAGGGACAACATCCCGACGTGCTCGTGATGACCGCCACGCCGATTCCGCGAACGCTGGCGCTGACGACGTACGGCGACCTCGACGTCTCGATCATGCGCGAGATGCCGCCCGGCCGGCACCCGATCAAGACCACCGCCAGGCCCGAGGCCCGGCGCGACGAGATCTACGACTTCGTGCGCGAGCAAATCAACGCGGGGCGGCAGGCCTACATCGTGTACCCGCTCGTGGAAGAGTCCGAGAAGGTTGACCTCAAGGCCGCGACCGAAATGGCGGACCATCTCGCGCAGGACGTCTTCCCGGAGTACCGCGTCGCGCTGCTGCACGGACGGATGAAGCAGGACGCCAAGGACCGGGTGATGCACGCCTTCGCCCGCGGCGAGTTCCAGATCCTCGTCTCCACGACGGTCATCGAAGTCGGGGTCGACGTCGCGAACGCATCGCTGATGGTCGTCGAACATGCCGAACGGTTCGGGCTGTCGCAGCTGCACCAGTTGCGCGGCCGCGTGGGGCGCGGCCCGCACCTCTGGTACTGCGTGCTGCTGTATCAGGAACCGCTGACCGACCAGGGGCGCGAGCGGCTCAAGGCTCTCACCGACACCACGGACGGCTTTGTCATCGCCGAACGCGACCTCGAACTGCGTGGCCCCGGAGACTTCTTCGGCACGCGGCAGTCAGGCTTGCCGACGCTGCGAGTCGGCGACCTCCTCCGCGACCACCAACTGATGGAGGAAGCGCGGCGCGAAGCGACAGTGGCCCTCGACGATCCCGCGCAGTACGACCTGCTCGCCAGCTTCGTTCGCGAAAGCTGGGCACAGCGGTTCGGCCTGGTGGGGGTCGGCTAACCGTGCGGATCATCGCTGGCGAGCTGAAAGGACGACGGCTCAAGACGCCGGACTGGCCCGGGTTGCGGCCGACATCGGACCGGCTGCGTGAGACCCTGTTCAACATTCTCGCCCCGCGGATCGAGGGGGCTCGCGTGCTGGACGGCTACGCCGGGACCGGGGCCGTGGGGATCGAAGCGCTCAGCCGGGGGGCCGCGCACGTGACCTTCGTCGAGCAGGATCGCCGCGCCGTTCAGCTCATAGAAACCAACCTGCGCGCGCTGGGGGTCACGAACCGCTATGCTATTATCCGCGCGGGATTTGCGGGCACGGCGCGGGACCTTTCCGGGCCTTTCCAGGTCGTCATCCTGGACCCGCCGTATGGCGCGGACGAGCTGCGCGCGGCGCTCGATGCGGCCGCACCGCTCGTGACAGAAGAAACGTTGCTCGTCGTCGAACACGCCACCCGCGACGCGGCGCCCGACGCGACCGCGACGCTGGTGCGAACACGGGAAGTGAAGCAGGGGGACAGCACGCTGACCTTCTACAATCGCCAATCGCCCGATCGCCCAATCGCCAATCGCCAATCGCCAATCGGCAGTCGAGGGGCTGATGTCTGAAGTGATCGCCATCTATCCCGGCTCGTTCGATCCGCTGACCAACGGTCACGTGGACATCATCGAGCGCGGCGCCCGCCTCTTCGATCGCATCATCGTCGGCGTGCTCATCAACCTCGAAAAAGCCCCGCTGTTCACCGTGCCCGAGCGCGTCGACATCGCGCGCACGGTGTTCCGCGAGTGGACCAACGTCGAAGTGGACACCTTCGACGGCCTCCTGGTCGACTACGCTCGACGGAAACATGCGACCGTGATCGTGCGCGGCCTGCGCGCCATCTCCGACTTCGAATACGAAATGCAGATGGCGTTGATGAACCGCCGTCTGAACCACGACGTCGAAACCGTCTTCATGATGCCGGCGGAGCCGTATACCTACGTCAGCTCCCGGCTGGTGAAGGAAGTGGTGGCGCTGGGTGGCACGGTGACGGGACTCGTGCCGCGCCTCGTCGAAGAACGGTTGCGCGACAAAAAACTCGCACGCGAAACATTGAAGGCCTGAGACATGCTGGCGGACCGTACTCACCGGATTGGCGTTTCCCCGACGATGAAGGTCGCCGCGGAGGCGATGCGGCTGAAGGCGCAGGGCGTGGACGTGGTGGATCTCGGCGCAGGGGAGCCTGACTTCCCAACGCCGAAACATGTCTCCGGGGCGGCGCACGACGCCATCGACGCCAACTTCACCAAGTACACGACGAACTCCGGGACCGACGAACTGAAGAAGGCGGTCTGCGCGCGCTACCGTGCGGACTACGGCGTGGAGTATTCGCCGGCCGAGACCATCATCACCGCCGGTGGCAAGCAGGCGCTCTTCAACGCTGCCCTGTGCCTGTTTGGCTCGGGTGACGAAGTCATCACCCACATGCCGGGGTGGCCGACGCTGACCGAGCAGATCAAGCTCGCCGAAGCGACACCGGTCATCGTCCGAACGCATGCCGAGGATGGGTTCCAGGTGCGCGCCGAGGCCGTGGTGTCGGCGATCACGCCGCGGACGCGCGGCATCATCATCAACTCGCCGTGCAATCCCACCGGCGCGTTGATCGCCGAGGAGGACCTGGGCGCGATCGCGGACGAAGCCGCCCGCCGCGGGATCTGGGTCGTGCTCGACCTGTGTTACGAGCGGCTGATCTACGACGCCGTGCCGCACAATCTTCCCGGCGTGCTCGGCTCACGCCTGCGCGACCGCACGGTGCTGTGCGGATCGGCGTCGAAGGCTTATGCGATGACGGGCTGGCGCTGCGGCTGGGCGCTGGCGCCCGCCGCGGTGGTCGCCGCGGCGAACGCGCTGCAAAGCCACTCGACGTCCAACGTCTGCTCGATCACGCAGAAGGCCGTCGTGGCGGCGCTCTCGGGTCCCCAGGAGTGCGTCACGGAGATGCTCGACGAATACCGTCAGCGTCGCGACCAACTCTGCGAATGGATCGCCCAGGAGCCGCGGCTGCGCGTGCAGAAGCCGGCGGGCGCCTTCTACCTGTTCGTTGACGTCTCGGATTTCCTCTCACCCGACGGCATTCGTACGACCGCGGAGCTCGCACAGGCGTTGCTCGACAAATCCCGGGTGGCGATCACTCCCGGCGAGGCGTTCGACGCCCCGGGCTTCTTGCGGATCTCGTACGCGACGTCGCTGACGGAACTCGAGCGCGGCGTCGATCGCATCATCTCGTTCGTGCGATCCATCGACCCGCGCCCGCTTCCACCGGATGCGTATCGACGAACTCCTGCCGCTGCTCGCTGAAGTCGTCGGCGGCGACCACGTGCGCGCCGACGCAGAATCGCGGGTGTCGTACGGCGTCGATGCCCTGAAACGCGGCCATGCGGCGGATGCCGTCGTCACCCCCGCGAACACCAGCGAAGTTGCCGGCGTCGTGCGCCTCTGTTACGCGCACGGCGTGCCGTTCGTGCCCCGTGGCGCCGGCACCGGCTACACCGGCGGCGCCGTGCCCCTCCATGGCGGTGTGGTGATTTCGCTGGAGCGGATGAACCGGATTCTCGAGATCGACGAAGCCAACCTGCTCGCCGTCGTCGAACCGAACGTCATCACCGGGGACCTCCAGGCGGCAGTGGAGCAGGTCGGCTTGTTCTATCCACCCGATCCTGCATCCTTGAAGCAATCGGCGATCGGTGGGAACGTGGCCGAGTGCGCCGGCGGCCCGCGCGCGTTCAAGTACGGCACGACCAAGCAATACGTGCTCGGGCTCGAAGCCGTGCTGCCGACTGGCGAGATCATCGAAACCGGCGGGAAGGTCGTGAAGAACGTCGTCGGTTACGACCTGACGCATTTGCTGGTGGGATCAGAGGGGACACTCGCGGTCATTACCAAGATCATTCTCAGGCTCGTGCCGAAACCGCCCGTCCAGGCGACGCTGCGCGCGTCCTTCGCCAGCGTCGAAGCCGCGGTCAATGCCGTCTCCGAGATCATCCGCCGGCGAGTTGTTCCGGCGGCGCTCGAATTGATCGACGGCGAATCGCTCGACGCGGTCGCGCGCAATCTCCAGGTCCACTCGCTGGCGCCCGAAGGGACGGCCGCGATCCTGCTGCTGGAAGTGGACGGCACGCCGAACGCGGTGGAGGAGGAGGCCAGCCGGGTCGAGGACGCCTGCCGCGCCGCCGCGGCGACCGAAGTGCTCCGAGCGCGCGACGAAGCCGAGCGCCAGGAGTTCTGGCGCGTGCGCCGCGAGATCTCGCTCTCCCTCAAGATGATCACGCCGCTCAAGTTCAATCACGACATGGTCGTCCCCAAGGGGCGCATCCCGGATCTCTTCGCGCTCGTAGGGCGTATCCGCGACGCCTACCGGCTGCGCATCCCGTGCTTCGGTCATGCCGGAGACGGCAACATCCACGTCAACATCATGGTGTCGCCCGACGACGCCGACGAGATCCAGCGGGCGCACGACGCGGAGAGGGTATTGTTCGAGGGGGTGGTGGCTCTGGAAGGCTCGATCAGCGGGGAACACGGCATCGGCTTCTCGAAGGCGCCGTTCCTGCCCATCGAACTCTCGCCCGACGAGATCGCGCTGATGAAGCGCGTCAAGGCCGCGTTCGACCCCAAAGGCCTGTTGAACCCCGGCAAGATTTTCCCGGAGTCCTGACATGTGGCTGCTTGTGTGTGCCCTCCTGGTAGCGCAGGACTTCAGTCCTGCTTCCGCGTTCCGCTCAACTCCCCCGCGTGATCGTCGAAACAGAGCTCGGCGAGATCGAGATCGAGGTCGACACCGTGCGCGCCCCGATTACCGCGACCAATTTCCTCAAGTACGTGGACGGCGGGATGTACGACGGTGGGCGCTTCCATCGCACCGTCCGGATGGATAATCAGCCTCAGAACGACGTGAAGATCGAAGTGATCCAGGCGGGAGCGAGCGCGTCGCGGATTCGTGACTTTCTTCCAGCCATCGAACTGGAACGCACCAGCGTCACGAAGGTGACGCACGGCGACGGCGCCGTGTCGATGGCTCGCAGCGGGCCGAACACGGCACGCGATGGATTCTTCATCTGCATCGGGAACCAACCTGAGCTGGACTTTGGCGGCAAGCGCCAGGCGGATGGACAGGGATTCGCGGCCTTCGGCCGCGTCGTCCGCGGCATGGACGTGGTGCGCAAGATCCACGCGGCCGCGGCCGAACAGCAGACGTTGCGTCCCCCCATCCTCATCGTCCGCGCGCGCCGCGCGGGGGCATAATGCAACCCATGATCACCAAGCTCGCCACGATCTCGCTCGTCGCGCTGTTTTCGCTGTCGCCGCCCCAGAGCCCGCAGGACGAAGTCGCCGCGCTGCGGCGCGAAGTGCAGGCGCTGAAAGAGCAGCAGGCGCAGATGCAGCGCGAACTGGTGGCCATCAAGAACTTCCTGCAGTCGCTCATCCAGCCACGCCAGCAGGCCGGCAACGAGTTGCCGGGCATCGTCGGTGTGATGGTGCCGACCGAAGGGGAGCCCGCGCTGGGATCCGCGACCGCCAAGGTCACCGTCATGGAGGTCTCGGACTATCACTGTCCGTTCTGCAAGCGGCAAACGCAACAGACCTTCCCGCCGATGCGCGACGAGTTCATCAACACAGGCAAAGTGCGGTATGTGTTTGTCGACTACCCGATCGCCCAGCTGCACCCGATCGCGCACCGCGCCCATGAGGCCGCCGCGTGTGCCGGCGACCAGGGCAAGTTCTGGGAGATGCACGCCAGCCTCTTCGCGCAGCCACCGAGCAAGAGCGACAGCGACCTGACCGGCCAGGCGAACAGCCTGGGGCTGGACATGACGAAGTTCTCGTCCTGCCTGTCGAGCGGCCGCCACGCCGGCGCCATCAAGGCCAGCGTGTCGCGCATGGAGCAACTCGGCATCGCCGGCACGCCGATGACGCTGATCGGCCTGACCCCCGCGCCCGGACAGCCGATGAAAATCGTGAAATACATCTACGGCGCGAAGCCGTACTCCGAATTCAAGGACGCGATTCAATCGTTGTTGCAGTAGGCCGCCTTGGCCCGGCGTTCAGAACACCCGCAACCGGCGTCGGCCGGGCAGGAACGGCATCGAGGAAATCTGTCCCTCGAACTGGCGGCCCCAGCGACCGGGGATGACGGTGTGGCATTCCGGGCAGGTGCCGTCGGGCGTCAGGCGGTACGACTGGATGAAGTAGCCATACCGCTCGACGAGCATCGCGCGGCAGTTGTGGCAGCGGGTGTGCTCGAGGTCGCCGACCCGCCCCGGGATGTTGCCGGCATACACGTAGCGAAGGCCGTTCCTCTGGCCGATCTCCGCCGCTCGCAACAGCATCTCGGGCGTCGTGTTCTCCGGGTCGTTCATCCGGTAGTCCTTGTGGAACGCGGTGACGTGCCACGGGATGTCTGGTGACACGCCGGCGAGGAACGACGTCAGCGCGGAGATCTCCTCGTCGGAGTTGTTGAAGCCCGGAATGAGGAGCGTGACGATCTCGAGCCACACGTCCATGGCGTGCAACGCGCGGATCGTTTCGAGGATGGGTTCGAGCCGACCACCCAGTTGTCGATAGTGCTTGTCGTTGAAGCTTTTCAGATCGACCTTGTAGAGATCGATCCAGGGGCGGATGTATTCGAGGACGCGCGGCGTGCCGTTGCCGTTCGAGACGTAGCCGGTCATGAGGCCGGCGGCGCGCGCTTCCTTGAAGATCGCGACCGCCCACTCGCTGGTGATCAACGGCTCGTTGTAGGTGCTCACGACAGCGCGCGCGTTGAGCCGCACGGCTTCCTCGACGAGCGACGCCGGATCGGTGTCGATCGGCGGCGCGACCGCCTCTGGGTCGCGCAGCGCCTGGGAGGTGACCCAGTTCTGGCAGTACGAGCAGTGGAGATCGCAGCCGAGCATCCCCACGCTGAAGGCGAGCGCGCCGGGCCGCGCGTGAAAGAACGGCTTCTTCTCGATCGGATCGCACTGCAGCGCGCCGACGTAGCCCCACGGCACCATTAACGTGCCGCCGCGGTTGAAGCGCACCTTGCAAACGCCGACGGCGCCGTCGGGGATGGGGCAGAGGTGGCCGCAGGCGTGGCAGCGGAGCCGGTTATTGCTGATCGGCTCGACCAGTTCCGGCGCAGCCTCAGCGGTTCGAACCTCGAGCACTTCCGCCAGCGTCGCCATGATTCAAAGCCTACAATGAACCCATGAAAACCGTCGCCGTGATCGGCGCATCCAGCAATCGGGACAAGTTCGGCAACAAGGCGTTACGCGCGTTCGCGCGGCGGGGCTATCGCGTGATTCCCATCAATCCCACCGAGGGGGAGGTCGAGGGGCACCAGACGTTCAAGTCGGTGCTCGACGTCCCTGGCGAGATCGATCTCGCGACCATCTACGTTCCGGCGCGCGTCGGCGTGGGGGTGATGGACGATCTCGCGAAGAAGGGGATCGCCGAGGTCTGGCTGAATCCCGGCGCCGACGATCCCTCGGTGGTCACGCGCGCCCGCGAGTTGGGGCTGAAGACGGTACAAACGTGCAGCATCATCGCGATCGGTGAAAGCCCCTCGCGTTACTGATAGAATCTCGCGCGCCACCTGACATTCTTCATGTCACCACACCGAAGACGAGGAGGAGGGGGAGGACCCGATCGCCAGGGACCTCGCCGTCCAGACGGTCTCCCGCCAGACAGCGGCGAGCCACCTCCAGGACCGCCTCCAGGACCAGCCCCCGGCGCCGGCGGTGACAGCCCGCCGCGATTGAACATCTCCGAAATGAAGGAGATGTCGATCCAGAAGCTGACCCAGGTCGCCAAGGACCTCAACGTGCCTGGCGCCTCGGGCATGCGCAAGCAGGACCTGATCTTCCAGATTCTCAAGGCGCAGACCGAACAGAGCGGCTTGATCTTCTCCGAAGGTGTCCTCGAGGTGCTCCCCGACAACTTCGGCTTCCTGCGCGCGCCCGACTACAACTACCTGCCGGGCCCCGACGACATCTACGTCTCTCCTTCGCAGATCCGCAAGTTCGACCTGCAGACGGGCGACACGGTGAGCGGCCAGATCCGCTCGCCGAAAGAAGGGGAGCGCTACTTCGCGCTCGTGAAGGTCGAAGCGGTCAATTTCGAAGCGCCCGATCGCGCGCGCGAGAAGCTGTTCTTCGAAAACCTCACGCCGCTGTACCCGGAGAACCGGTTCGTTCTCGAGACGGCCTCCGACAACCTCTCCGGCCGCGTGCTCGACCTCATGGCGCCGATGGGCCGCGGCCAGCGCGGACTGATCGTCTCGCCGCCGCGCACCGGCAAGACGATGTTGTTGCAGGCCATTGCGCAGTCGGTCGCCAAGAACCACCCTGAGGTCTACCTGATCGTGCTGCTCATCGACGAGCGTCCGGAAGAAGTCACCGACATGCAGCGCTCGGTGGACGGCGAGGTGATTTCGTCCACCTTCGACGAGCCCGCGCAACGCCACGTCCAGGTGGCCGAGATGGTGATCGAGAAGGCGAAGCGCCTGGTCGAGCACAAGAAGGACGTCTTGATCCTGCTCGATTCGATCACGCGCCTGGCGCGCGCCTACAACTCGGTGAGCCCGCCGTCCGGCAAGGTCCTCTCGGGCGGTCTCGATTCGAACGCGCTCCAGAAGCCGAAGCGGTTCTTCGGCGCGGCCCGCAACGTCGAAGAGGGAGGCTCGCTGACGATCATGGCGACCGCGCTCATCGACACCGGCTCGCGCATGGACGACGTGATCTTCGAGGAGTTCAAGGGCACCGGCAACATGGAGATCCACCTCGATCGGAAGCTCTCCGACAAGCGCGTGTTCCCGGCGATCGACATCCTGAAGAGCGGCACGCGCAAAGAGGAGCTGCTGCTGTCGCGCGAGGATCTCAATCGCGTCTGGGTGCTGCGCAAGGTGCTCAACCCGCTGTCGCCGGTCGAGGCGATGGAGTTGCTGCTCGACAAGATGGCGAAGACGAAGTCCAACGCCGACTTCCTCTCGGCGATGCAGAAGACCTCCTGACGCTCGCCGCTGTTCGCTGTTCGCTCCTCGCTGTTCGGTTATTTGGCGAGTTTCAACGATAGCTGAATCGGTTCGCCTTCGCGGACGGTGATCCGCGTCCCCCTGTCGAGCAGCTCACGTAGGAAGGCCGGATCGGCTGCGTCTGATTGTTCGAAGTCCTCCAACGCCAACGCGACGTAATCTCCCGGACGCACGGTGTCGAAGCGGAACGCGCCCGCCTGGTCCACGGCGCTCGTATGGATATCGTCGATGGTTCCCAGCCATCGGGCTTCGTCGGCAGGAAAGATAATGATGGACGCGTTCGCTGGCGCGCCACGGTCGTCGAGCACCGCGCCGCTGACTGTGGGGAACTTCGACGTCAATACCACTTTCACCGCGTGAGTCTGCCCAGGACTCACGGTGATCTCGCGGCTGCCGTCGTCGCGATCTGCGGAGGTCATGCTCTTCACGGCCCACCCGCGCGGCAAGCCCCAGACTCTGACCAGTGCTCGTCCGCTTGCCGCACGGAACGTGAAGCGCCCATCGGCGGCCACAATGCCGTTGTCATCGCCGACGACGATCTGCGTAGGCAACGCTCCAGGACCGATGGCCTCGGCGATGACGCGTAATTTGGCAGCGCCGGTTGGTGAAGGCAGCGGCTGACCATCGTCAGTCGTCACCTCGCCCGCAATAGTCCCGCCGGCGCTGGTGGTGAGCAGCGCCCCGTCGATGTCTGCTCCCTGCAGGGAGATCGGCATCCTTGCGGATTCCCCTCGCCCGTCACGGCTCTCCGTGGAAACACTCAGCTCGTACTCACCCGGCGCGATCCCGCGCAGCTGCCAAGATCCATCCGCCGCGACAATCGCGTCGGTAATACCTTCGAACGACGCGCCAAACGGACCGCGATAGTTCTCGTTCAACCCGACGCGGCGGCCGGCCAGCGGTGTGCCATCCGAGCGCGTCGCCGTTCCTGAGATCGAGGCGGCTGGGGCAAAGACCAGCGTGATATCCGTCGATGGCGCTTCTTCCCCGGGTGCAAGTGTGACGCGCAATGTGTCGCTCATGCGGGCTGTGGATGGGAAGAACGTAGGAGAGTACCCAAGCATCCGCTTTGGCGGACCAGGAACCGACCACGTCTCCCGGATTCTGGCCAACACCGTGTAGGTACCCGGAGCCAGCCCGAGGATGCGGTATTGTCCCGGTGTCGTCGGTCCGCGCAGACCCCACGCGCGCCAGCTCTCGTCGTCCCTGGTAGAACTGCGGCCGCATCGCCCACACGTTCACGTTCGGCACCGGGTCACCAGTCTCGTCGGCGACACGGCCGCTGATCACCCCGGCACGCTGAAGAGCGATCTCGAGCTTCTCGAGCGTCTGTCCCGCGGCCAATTCCAGGACCTTGCCCTGGCCCCCGGGACGTCGCTGCCCATACTGCGAGCTGAGATACCCGCTGCGTGTGACGTTGATGGTGTAGCGGCCGGCGGGAAGGCCGGCGAACTCGAATTCGCCGCGCAGGTTGGTACCCGTGCTTTTCCGTTCGCGGAGATCAGGGGACGACAGGCTGACCTGGGCCCGGCGCAGCGGCCGGCCCTTTTCGAGGGTCACGACGCGACCACGGACGACTGCAGTGTTCTTGTCGGCCGCACCTGTGGGCGGCTGCGCCAACGCCGGAAAACACGACAACGCGCAGCACAGAACCGTGAGGCAGACCCGCGCGGTCATTTGCGCACCACTAGATCGATCGACACCGGGGCATCGCCCACGGTGAGCTTCACCGCGCGCTCACGCAGCGCAGTGAGACCTTCGGGATCGTAGATGCTCGATTGAACGACGTGATCGACGGCGGCCACCAGGTACTCACCGGGTCGCACGTTGTCCAGTCGAAATTGTCCGGTGCGGTCTGATCGCGTCGTGCGAACACTGGCGGCCGCCTCGTGCCATCCGTTGGCATCGACAGGGAAGAGCACGACGATGTGCTCCATCGGCGGTTCCCTCGCTGTCGAGGACACGTCCCGACACGCGAGCGAGTGTGCGCGTGATCACGATGGTGAACGGCGCGACCTCTTCGCCGGCGCGCACCGGTTGCGGCACATCGGTGACGTCGCGATCGCCGAGGATGACGCGCTTGAGGTACCAGCCGGAGGGCAGTGTCGCTCGCACGAGGGTGGCTCCGCTGGCGGCGCGACGCGAGAACGTACCGTCGGCGGTCGCCCGGCCGTCGCCGGGGCCGGGAGGCGGCCGCAGCGAACGTGCGCTCGAACGTGGCGCTTTGCGCGAAGACCGTCATCACCCCGCCGGGCAACGCCGGCTCACCTTCCGCCACGATACGTCCCGCGATCAATCCGCCGGCATCGGCCTGTAGCGCGAGCCCCCGAATGTCTTCGCCGGTGACGATCAACGGCATCGACGCGGACTCACTTCCACGGTCGCCGCTGTTGCCACTCGCTCGTAGCGTGTAGGCACCGGGCGGCACGCTGGCGAATTCTCCACGTTCCATCGGCATTGGCCTGGGTCGAGCCGGCGCTTGAAAACGTCCCTCCGGCAGGCCCCATGATCTCCTGCTCGAGCCCGCACCATCGCGCCGCGCCAGCGGCGAGCCGTCGGACGCCATCAGCGGTGCCCGAGATCGTGGCGGCGCGCCCCGGCACCAGGCTGAAATCAATCGCGGCCGCTTCCTGCGCTGCCGCGACCTTCACGCGCGCCGCCTCGGCGATCGACGCCGTCCCCGGGAAGTACGAAGGCGCATACGAGAGCAGTTGTTTGTCGCGTCCGTCCGACATCCACGTCTCGCGGAAGTAGGCAACGACGACATAGTCGCCTGGTGGGAGAGACGGCAGCCGATAGGAGCCGCTGTCGTCGCTCGTGCCGTGGCCGGTGCCGACTGGCACGACCTGGCGCCGCCCGCGAAAGAACTGCGACTGCATCGCATAGATCGATGCGCGCGCCACCGGTTCTCCGGTCTCGTCGGTGAGGCGGCCGCTGATCACGCCCGCGCGTTCCATCGTGAAGTTGATGTCTTCGAGCGTCGCGCCGGCTGCCAGATCGATGGGCTTTGCGGGTTCGCCGTAGCGGCGCTGGCCATAATCCGCCGGCAGGTAACCGCCACGCCGAGCGACCAACGTAAATCGGCCGGCCGGCAGGTCGAGGATCTCGTATTCCCCCTCGAGGCCGGTGCCGACGATGCGCTCGCTGATCGAGGAGCTGCGCAGAATGACCTGCACGCGACGCAGCGGGCGTCCATCCGCCGTGAACACGCGGCCACGAATCACGGCTTTGCCCTTCGCTTCACCGGTGGCGTCACGCTGCTGCGTAAAAATCGGCGGTGGAGGAGGCGGTGGGGGAGGCGCCTGCTGCGGGACTCACCGCGAGAAGCAACACGACAGCTGGCGCTGCAATCACTCTTTCCTCACGAGCGTTACGACGCGCAAGTCCAACAGCGCGCCGTTCACCATCCTGCAAGCGTGACACGGCTCGGCCAGCGGCGCGAGCGCCGCGTAGTCTTTTTCCGTCCAGCCGGGACGTGGCCCCCTGACCGCAATCACCAGGTAGTCACCGCCGGTGATCCGGTCAATACGATACCGCCCGCCGATCGACTGCTGGCGAAGTCCACCCTCGGTACGCCTTCCACCGCGCCGGATCCGCCGGGAAGTAGAGGACCCCAGCATCTTCCGTCGGTCGGCCGAGGTCATCGAGAACCCGACCTGTGAGCTCCGCGGTGCTCTGCGAGAGCAGGATCTCCACAGTGAAGGCCGCATTTCCGTCAAACGACGTGGGCACGTCGGTGATGTCACGACCGGCAGTAACGAATCGACCGGACGGCATATCCGTGCGGGGTGCGAAGACGAACGACGCTCGTGCCAAATACTCCACGCAGGACAAACGCGCCATCATCGTCGGTTTCGACTGGGGTCGGGGAAGGGACCTGTGCGGCGGCGCCCATCGGCACCGCGCGGACTTCAATTCCCCTCAGCGAATCGGTCGTTCCCTGGGTCGTCAATGGCCACACGGCCGCGCACTGACGCCCCCTCGGAAAGCTGCAGGACGACATCGGTGACGTCGCGGTCCAGAATCTCCACTCGAGCCCCCGCCCATTGAGGCGCCAGGCCGGACTGCCGAGTTACCCCCTTGAGGCTTCGTAAAGGCCGCGACTTCGTAGATCCCCGGGAACGAGTCGTGCGGCCACAAACGAACCATCTTCAGCGACTGGCAGCCCTGTCACGCGGAATTGGCTTTCGCCAATACGTGCGAGTGCACGCAGCAGTCCCGGGAGGAAGATTGCCTTCAAGTCCGATGATCCTTCCAGCGATCGAGTAGCTCCCCTGCCGTTCGAGGCGTATGGGCGACACCTGGCTGTCGCTGCCTCGCGAATCCATCGGGAAGGGAAAACAGCCGCGTGCGTACACCCAATCGGGCGCGGCACCATCGCGTGCCGACCGCGGACGTGCGCAGAGTGTGTGCACCGTCCTGGAGGGATCCCGTGGATCCTGAACTGACCTCGGTCGTCGGTAGTCGGCAAATGCTCGAAGGGAATCGGTTTGTCCGTTGCCTGCGGGATGAGCTCCAGCACGACATCAGCCAACGGAACATTCAGGCTGTTGACCACAACGCCGCGGAGTGTGCCCGCGCGGGACAAACTGATCTCGAAATCGCCGAACGTATCACCGGGCATGATCAGCAGCTCGCGTCGATGCGCGGTGTGGGTGCTCTTGAACTCGCCGGCGGTTGCCCGCAGGTTATATGGACCGAGTGGAACTCGGATCTCGAACTGACCACGCTCGTCGGCAATCACCTCCGAGCGTTCCCCACCCGACTCGGGCTCGAGCGAGACGAGTGCGCGGGGCATACCGGCGCGGCTCTGCTCGTCGGACACTCGCCCTCGAACCGCTACCGGATTGTCAGCGTGGGTTTCCGGCTGTTGCAGCGGACCGGGACGCGAGCGCCGCAATGCGATCGTGACGCTGGGAGGCGCGACACCGTGTCGCAACTCGATCGCGCGCACGGACGCGGCTTCGGTCGGATGGCAAGTCTTTACATACGTCGAGACACCACCACGCCGCTCGGGAACTGCGCAGACCCGGTATCGTCCCGCCGCGAGGCCGAACACGCGAAACGTTCCACGGTCGTCCGAGAAATGCTCGCGCGAGACACGCGCGTTGTGCGCGGCGTCGAGCGGCTCGGCCAGCACGCGCACATTGGCCATCGGCTCGTCGTACTCGTCGACGACGCGCCCGTCGAGAGCCAGCGCCGGATCGAGGTGAACGACAACCTCGGTTCTGTCGCCTGACAACTCCGGCTGGAAGACCTGCGGAACGTGCGTCGCCTGCAGCGGCGGGGGAGTGACGGCCAGCCATGCGCCGCGCGGCATGTCCGTAAGCTGGAACTCGCCGTTGGCCGCGGCCTCCACGCGTTTCAGTGCTTCGCCTCCTGTCACGTGGATCTCGACGATGGCGCCGGCGACGGGTGCGCCAGTGACAGTGTCGAGCACACGGCCTCGAATGCTGGATCCTGGACTCGCATCCCTGGGCGGCACCGCCGACGGCACCTGCAAGAGCAGGAGCATCAGCCACAGGATCACGGTTGCTTTCTCCGAGCGGGAACAGCCGTGACTCGCAGGTCGGCCGTGCGGCGTTCTCTCTCCAACACCGTAATGCGCTCCGCAACCGCGGCCAAGCGATCGAAGTCATCGGGCAGATTCAACAAACGCTGGTCGGCCGCGCTGACCGCAGCGACGAAATACTCGCCGGCGACCAGCTGCGGGATGCGGTAAAGGCCCTTGGCCGACGTCATGCTGCGCGGTCCCTGGAATGCCTTCCATCGCGCGGCATCGACGGGAAAGGGAATGATCCGCACGCCCGCCATTGGCGCTCCGGCGTCGTCAACAACCTGCCCCGACAACTCGGCGGTGCGATTAGTGAGCAGGACTTCAACCTGGTGGGCCGGGTCGCCATCGAATTCCACCGCGGTGTCGGCGATGTCCCGGCCGCGATAGCGGATCGACTTGAGCGAATAACCGGGCGGCATGCCGTAGACGATTTGCAGCACCAGCTGGTCCGAATAGCCCGCGCAGTTCGAAAGCGCCATCCTCGGCAACTTTCGCCGGTGCCGGGAAGGGACGGTTTCCGCCGGAGGAATCCAGGGGCTGCGGCGCCACTTCCATCGGTGCCGTGCCGGGCTTCTCGGGCAGATCCTCGAAGGCCACCGTGCCCTTGAGTGTGGCTGCCTCCTTTCAGCTGGATCACCAGACCTTCGACGTCGGCGGTCGTCACCTCGAGGCGGACGGCGCCCCACTGGGGCTCACGCTCGTCCGGCTGAGGGGAATACCGTTCGCGCCCGAGTTGCGCGGAGACCTCGTAGGTGCCAGGCGTCACGTTCGAGATCGTGAAGGCACCGCCCGGTCGCAGGCGCGTCCCTGTTCCGGAACTGCCGTTTCCCTCGAAGCGGGTCAATGTCAGGCTGGCGTTTTCCGGGGGCCCCCGTCGGCGCCAATCACCTGTCCGCGCAAGACATACGTGGGCCGCCGCTGCAGGCGAATCTCGAGGCCGGCGACGTCCTGATCCGCGAGGGTGATTCGTTGGCGTCCTGAACGGCATCAGTGGCCGATGGATAACAGGTCTCGAGAAACTGCGGCCGCCGCTGCCCTGCGGATCGAAGCTTGGGCCTTGCCGCGCGAGACGCGCAGACGACATAGCGCCCGCCGCAAGCCCGTGCAGGCGAAACATGCCGCGGTCGTCGGTCGTTCGCGGCCTCCTCCGGAGCCCGACACATCGTCATTCCGCCCTGAGGCGTTTGGCAGGATGACCTCGACATTCGCCAGCGGATTGCCATCTTCATCGGTCACACGACCCGAGATCGCGCGCGCGCGCGGCAGGGCGATGACGATGTTCGATCGCTCTTCGCCATCCTTCAATTCGAGAGAGGGATCCGATCTGGCCGGGGCCTAGCCGAGTATCCCGTCGGTACGTGAGTGGATCGGTATTCCCCGGCCGAGGCGCGCAAGTCGTACGGCCCAGCGCTCAGTCCAGTGAACTCGAACCGCGCCTCGTTGGTCCGTGGAGTTCTGCAGCGTCATGCGGCCGCGCGTGGAGCGCAGCGTCACGACCGCCCGGGGAAGCGGCGTACCCGTCTGCTTGTCGATCACCTGCCTTTGATAGTGGCGGTGCCGACTGGGGTCTGTGGCGCTGCGCTGCTGGATGAGTCCGGCAACAAAGCAGGAGCGGTGATGAGGACGAACATCACCGCACCTCCGGCAGCGGACGCACGACCACGTCGACCGTCAGACAGTTGCCCCGCAGTGACGGTTACCAGTTGTCCCAGCTCGCGCAGCGCGGCAAAGCGCGCGGGTTCACGTAAGGCTGCATCATGTCGGTCGCCACGAACGCCACCACACGATGTTCTCCAGGACGAACGTGTCCAAGATCGTGCACTCCGTCCCGGATCTTTGGCGGCGTCCATGCCCGGCCGGAAGGAGAGACGATCCCCTTTCGCTGGAAACACCAGAACGAACACGCCGGACACGCGACCGCCCTTCGGCGTCGAGCGGGCGGGCCATGATTTGCCCGGAGCGAGGGCTGACATGGATCTCGAAATCCCGTGGGTCGGTGCTGGTCGTCACCGCCACCGATGTGTCCGTCACGTCAGCCCCTCGGTAGCGCATGGAGGTGACGACCCAGCGATCGGGGAGTCCTGACACGTCGAACAACACCTCGCCGCGAATGTCAGCCAGCTCGAAGCTGAGGTCTTCGCGAACGGGAGCGGGCTTGAAGGAGCTGGACCCGCCCTCGGCCATGGCTGCCAGCCCCACTGACTGCGCGACCCTCAGCTTGGTGCCTGCCGGCAGCGGCTCCGCCGGGACGATCCGACCGGCCAGCGACGCACCTTTGGTGGTCACCAGCTCGATGCCAGTAACGTCCGACGCGCCCACTTCCACGATGGCTTTGGCCTGTTCCGGCGCGCTCGACTCGAACAGTGCCGCCCCTTCTCCAGCGTACGCGGACACACGGTACTTCCCCGGCGTTGCCCCGCGCGCGACAAATCGTCCGTCTTCCTGCTTCTCCACGGGCAGGTTCGATGAACCGGTGTCCCCGATGCGTTGAATGGCCACGCGCAGGTACTTGGTGCCAGACTCGCTCGTCGCCCGACCGGCGATTGTGTAACCCGCCGAGTGTTGCATCACGATCGTGAGGACGGGGGTGGCGTTGCCGCTGATGGTCACGCGTTCCCCACCTCCGGCGGGCGACGATGGATAGCACGTCTTGACGTACCGACGTTCGAGCACGTTGCCGCCGGTGAGGCTGCCGGTTTGAAAGTCGGGTCCCGGCATCGCACACATTCGGTAGATTCCGGGGGCGAGGCCGAACAGGCGGAAGGCGCCGCGGTCATCGGTCGGTTCTTCGCGCCACATCCCCGTCGGAATGCTCGCGCCCGCCAACTGGACAACTTCAGGAGTTACCCTGATGTTCGCCATCGGCTCGCCGAGCTCGTCCACCACCATGCCGTCAACGGCAAGCGCCCGCGGGAGCCGGATGACCAGGTCTTCTCGTTTCTGTCCGTCCGCCAGCTGCACCGAGACAGGGCGGCCACCCGACATGAGCTGCGCGAAATCGGCGTTGTAGATCTGGGGCAGGTGGGTCGCGCGAAACTCGGGGGGAGACGCAACGATCATGTAGTCGCCGGCGGCGAGGCCGGTGAGCCTGAACTCTCCACGCGGCCCGGCTTCGACCTGGGTCGGCCGTTCCCCGATCTTGATAGGGCCGATCTGCAGCGTGGCCCCGCCAATCGGCGCGCCGGTTTCCGCATCCACGACGCGTCCCGCGATGACGGCGGTGCCGGAACTGGCCGTTGGTTTCGCGTCCCGTGGCGGCGCCTGTTGCGCCGCCTGCGTCAGCAGCAGCACGAGCACGAGGACCAAGGAGACCTCCCGGGTTCGTAAATCGCGGGGATTATCTCATTGGTCGAATCGCACGACGCGCAGATCCACGGTCCGCGTCTCGCCGGCATTGACGAGCACCGGGGTCGCCACCTTTTTCAGGGCTTCCAGCAGTTCCACGTCCGGCTGATCCATCGAAATGTGCATGTCGACCGGGAGCGCGACGACGCGGTAGCGTCCTTCACGTAGCCCTGGCAGCGCATACCTTCCCTTGTCGGACGGACGCGTCGTCCTGATGGAGAGGGAATTGGGTATCCAGCTCGCGGGGTCTTCGTTGAAGGCGATGACCGTGCATTCCTGCACGGCCGCCCCTGCCTCGTCGGTGACCTGCCCGTCGAGCATCGACGCACGCGACGTGAAGACGACCTGAAGGCGGCCGCTGTCTCGCGACGTGAACGCCGTTGGCACCTCGGTCACATCCCGTCCGTCCAGGAGGACGGCTTTGAGCCACAGGGGCGTACCGGACGCCTGGACACTACCCCGGAGAAGAACAGGGGAGAAGACACCTTTCATCGTGAACCGCGTACCGTTGACCTCGATTGCCGGAGGGGCACCGAACATCCGCCGCCTGGTCGGCGCCGACAGGAAGACCCGCCGCCCTTCGGTCACTCCATCGTCGAAGACGATCTCTCCCTCGACCGTTTCGCCGGGGCGCGTCGCCAGCACCACCCCTTCCAGATCTCCCGTGACCTCGACGCGAAGCATCGCCAGTTCGTACGACATGGGCTTGGTGGGCTCGGGAGAATGACGGACGTGGAGATCGTAGGTTCCCGGCGCCACGTTGCGGATCGTAAACGCGCCGTCGGAAGAGATGCTGGACCCAAAGCTCGGGCCGTCATGCTCGGTGTCGGCGCGCGTGGCCGACACACTCGCGTTCCGCGGAGGCTCTCCGCCCGACGTCATCGCGAAACCCGTGATCGTAAAGAGCCGGGTCTCGACCATCTGCAGGTCCGCCGTGGCGACGGCCCCGGCGCTCAGCCGTATTCGAGTGGCCTGGGCGAGATTCCCCGTGCCCGGCGCGTAGGTCAAGCCAAAGCCGGAGGCTTCACCGTCGTTCACCCCGTCCCCCTGGCTACCGGCAACCAACACCGCGTAATCCCCGGGCGCCAACCCAAACAGGCGATAGTGCCCGAGATCGTCGGTCGTCGCGCCCGACCCGGTCTGCGACACGGGTTGCCCGCGCTGAACGCGCAACGCGCGCACATAGACACGCGCCACAGGCTCGCCGAAACTATCGACCACATGGCCGCTGATCGCAGCGGCGCGCGGAAGACGGATGTCGATGTTGTCGAGGATCTGACCGGCGTCCAGCGTGATCGATCGGGAACTGGAATGCAGCCAGAAGGTGCTGCCATGCGGCAGGGTCGCGCCGTATGGCATCGAGAGGTAGTTCGCCCGGTGCGGCCCGGCAGTGACCATTACCTGGTAAGTGCCGGGAAGGAGCCTGGTCACCGCATATCGGCCCTCGGCGTCGGTCTGCACGGAGCGTCCGGAACCGCCGAGATGAACGACGGCGCGCCGAAGGGGAAGACCGGAGTCGGCGGCGAGCACCCGGCCGGCGATAACACCAGTGCCGGTTGGGGAGGTCGGCCGGGTGTCACGTTGAGGGGCATCCGGCAGCGCGCTCACTTGCAAGGCCATGACAAGGCCCAGCAGGAAAACGGCGGACATGCCGGATTAGACTCCGGAATTCGTTAAACGGACGGCGAGGGTTCCTGCAGGAGTTCCTTGAGCTCCTCGGACTCGATCACTTCCTTCTCGAGCAGCCTGACGGAGACGCGGTCGAGTGCTTCGCGCCGCTCGCGCAGGATGCGACGGGCCGTCTCGTGCGCCTCATGAAGGATCGCCTTGATCTCGGTGTCGATCTTCAGCGCCGTTTCCTCGGCGTAGTTCCCGCCTTCCTGCGTGAAGGGCATGTCGAGGAACTGCGCGCGCTTGTGGCCGTTGTAGTTCACCGCCCCGAGCGCTTCGCTCATGCCGAACTCGGTCACCATCGCGCGAGCGATGTCGGTCGCACGCTGCAGATCGTTCTGCGCGCCGGTGGTGATCTCGCCAAACGCGATCTCTTCGGCGCTGCGCCCGCCGAGCAGCACCGACAACTGGTTGAGCAGGTCGGCACGTGTCAGCAGGTAGCGATCCTCGAGCGGCAGCTGCATGGTGTAGCCGAGCGCGCCGAAGCCGCGCGCGACGATCGAGATCTTGTGGACGGGGTCGAGCCCGGGCAGCGTGCTGGCGACAATCGCGTGCCCCGACTCGTGGTAGGCAACGATCCGCCGCTCCTTGTCGTTCATCACGCGCTTCTTCTCGAGGCCCGCGATGATCCGGTCGATGGCGGCATCGAAGTCCTTCATTTCGACCGCGAGCTTGTCCTTGCGCGCGGCCAGCAGCGCCGCCTCGTTCACGAGGTTCGCGAGGTCCGCCCCCGCGAAGCCGGCCGTGCGCGCGGCGATCACCTTGAGGTCCACGCCCTCCGCAATCTTGACGGTCTTGACATGGATGCGGAGGATCTCTTCGCGGCCGCGGATGTCCGGCTTGTCGACGAGCACCTGCCGATCGAAGCGGCCGGGGCGGAGCAGGGCAGGATCGAGCACTTCCGGCCGGTTGGTCGCCCCCATGATGATGACGCCCTTGCGCGCGTCGAAGCCATCCATCTCGGCGAGCAACTGGTTCAGCGTCTGCTCGCGCTCTTCGTGACTGCCCATCGGCGACTGGATACGCACCTTGCCGAGCGCGTCCAGCTCGTCGATGAAGACGATGCAGGGGGCCTTGGCGTCCGCCTGGGCAAAGAGATCGCGGACGCGCGAGGCGCCGACGCCAACGAACATCTCGACGAACTCGGACCCGCTCAGGCTGAAAAACGGGACCTTGGCTTCGCCCGCCACCGCGCGCGCCAGCAGCGTCTTGCCCGTTCCGGGCGGACCGACCAGCAAAACACCCTTGGGAATGCGGCCGCCGATGCTCGTGTACTTCTTCGGCGTCTTGAGGAACTCGACGATCTCCTTCAGCTCCTCTTCGGCTTCGTCCACGCCGGCCACGTCCACGAAGCGCACCTTGACGTCGTCTTCGGCATACACCTTGGCCTTGCTGCGGGCGAACGACATCACGCCCCCTTCCGCGCCTCCCATGCGTCGGAAGAAGAAGCTCCACAGCGCGACGAAGAAGATGACGGGAATGACCCAGCCGAGCACTTCACCCATCCAGCGGCTGGCGACCTCACCGCGATGGGCCACGCCGTACTTCTCCAGTTCCTCGACGAGCTTCGGGTCTTCGATCCGGACGGCCGTAAACGGCCGCGCCTTCTTGTCCCCCTCGGCCTTCAACACGCCGCGGACGCGATCCTCCGCGACCGCCACCTGCTCGACCTTGCCGGCGCGCACCGCGGCCTTGAAGTCGCTGTAGGCGATCGTCTCCCCGGCCTGCATGGAAAAGAAGAACGCCTGGCCGAGCGCCAGCATCAGCAGAAAGCCGAGCACCAGCCACACCGTCTGGCTGGTGCCCGGGCGCGAGCCAAGTCGGCGGTCCCCCTTGCGGCGGCCTCGGGGGTTCGGGGGAGCGTTAGGAGTCTCGTCAGCCATGGGTCAGTTGCGCCGCCTCGAACGTGAGGTCGCCCGCGGGCGCGTCAATTCTTACAGTATCTCCCTCCCGGAAGTCTCCTTCGAGAACTTTGATGGCCAGCGGATCCAGCACCCGCCGCTGGATCGTCCGCTTCAGCGGCCGGGCGCCATAGGTCGGGTCGTAGCCCTCGGCAATCAGCAGGTCCTTGGCACGCTCGGAGACCTCCACGTGGATCTTGCGGTCTTCGAGCCGCTTCATCAGCGAGCGTAGCTGCACGTCGATGATCTTGCGCATCTCTTCCCGGCTCAGCGGATGGAACACGATGATCTCGTCCACCCGGTTCAGGAACTCCGGCCGGAAGTGCGCGCGCAGCGCCTCCATGACCTCTCGGCGAATGCCTTCGTCCAGCGTGGTCTGGCCGGAGCTGACCTGCTCGGCGATGACATGGCTGCCCACGTTGGACGTCATGATCACCACGGTGTTCTTGAAGTCCACCGTCCGTCCCTTCGAGTCGGTCAGGCGGCCGTCGTCGAGGAGCTGCAACAGGACGTTGAGCACCTCGGGGTGCGCCTTTTCGATCTCGTCGAACAGGACGACAGAGTAGGGGCGCCGGCGCACGGCCTCGGTCAGCTGGCCCGCCTCCTCGTAGCCCACGTATCCGGGAGGCGCACCCATCAGGCGCGACACCGTATGCTTCTCCTGGTACTCCGACATGTCGATGCGGATCATCGAGTGCTCGTCGTCGAACAGGAATTCGGCGAGCGCTCGCGCAAGTTCTGTTTTGCCGACGCCGGTCGGCCCCAGGAAGATGAAGCTGCCGAGCGGCCGGTTGGGATCCTGCAGGCCGGCGCGGGCGCGCCGGATCGCGTTGGCCACCGCGCGGATGGCTTCGTCCTGGCCGATCACCCGTTCGTGCAGTCGTTCTTCCATCCGGAGGAGCTTCTGGATTTCTCCCTCCATCAACCGGCTGACCGGCACACCGGTCCAGCGGCTGACCACCTCGGCGATGTCTTCCTCGTCCACTTCCTCCTTCAGCATCCGCTGACCCTTCTGGAGGTCCGCCAGGCGGGTTTCCTCGTCGCGGATCTGCTGTTCGAGCTGCGGCAGCCGTCCGTACTGCAGTTCGGACGCCTTCGCGTAGTCGCCGGCCTGCTGCGCCCGCTGCATCTCGAGGCGCAGCTGCTCGAGCTCCTCCTTCAACTTGCGCGCGCCCTGGATCGCTTCCTTTTCCTGCTGCCAGTGCGACGACAGGCGATTCTTTTCTTCCTTCAGGTCCGCCAGCTCTTTCTCGAGCTTCTGCAACCGCTCCTTCGACGCCGGATCCTTTTCCTTGCGCAGCGCCTCGCGCTCGATCTCGAGCTGCATGATGCGCCGGTGCACTTCGTCGATCTCGGCCGGCATGGAATCGATCTCCATGCGCAGCCGGGACGCTGCCTCGTCGATCAGGTCGATGGCCTTGTCGGGCAGGAACCGGTCGGTGATGTAGCGATGCGACAGAACCGCGGCGGCGACGAGCGCCGAGTCCTTGAACTTCACGCCGTGATGGATCTCGTAGCGCTCGCGCAGCCCGCGAAGAATGCTGATCGTGTCTTCCACGTTGGGTTCGCCAACCATCACGGGTTGGAAGCGTCGCTCGAGCGCCGCGTCCTTCTCGATGTGCTTGCGATACTCGTCGAGCGTGGTCGCGCCGATCATGTGCAGCTCGCCGCGCGCCAGCATCGGCTTGAGCATGTTGGCGGCGTCCATGGCTCCTTCGGCGGCGCCGGCGCCGACCACCGTGTGCAACTCGTCGACGAAGAGGACGATCTGTCCCGCGGCGTCGGTGACTTCCTTGAGCACGGCCTTCAGACGCTCCTCGAACTCGCCGCGATACTTCGCGCCGGCGACGAGCGCGCCCATGTCGAGCGCCACGACTTTCTTCCCTTTGAGGCCTTCCGGCACGTCTTCACGGATGATGCGCTGGGCGAGGCCTTCGACGACGGCGGTCTTGCCAACGCCAGGTTCACCGATGAGCACCGGGTTGTTCTTGGTGCGCCGCGACAGCACCTGGATCACACGGCGGATCTCCTCGTCACGCCCGATGACCGGATCCAATTTGCCCTTCTTGGCCAGTTCGGTGAGGTCGCGGCCGTACTTCGCGAGCGACTCGTAGGTCGCCTCCGGGTTGGGATTGGTGACGCGCTGCGATCCGCGCACCGACGTCATCGCCTGGAGGACGGCGTCGCGCGTAATCCCACGCTGCTGCAGGATCTTCGCGGCCGGGGACTTGCCCCCTTCGCTGGCGATCGCGACGAACAGGTGTTCCGTGCTGACGTACTCGTCCTTGAGGCGCTCGGCTTCCTGCTCCGCGGCATCCGACACGACTCGCAGGCGCGGCGAGAGCGACGCCTGGGCGCCACCGTGCGCGCGCGGCGCGCGGCCCAGCTCCGTACGCACTGCGGCCGCCAGCGCCGCGGGATCGGCGTTCACCTTCGTCACGATCGAGGGAACGATCCCCTCGCGCTGCTCGAGCAGCGTCAGCAGCAGATGCTCCGGCGTGATCTCCGGATGCCCTTCGCGGTCGGCCAGCTGCTGCGCGGCCAACACGGCTTCGCGGGATTTTTCGGTGTACTTGTTGATATTCATCGTCGTGCTGGTTCTTGCCGGGTCTAAAGACCCGGCCTACCGCTCCAATTTCTGTAACGTTTCCCAGTGCTGCTTCTGATCCTTACTCAGCGACCGCGGCAACTGGATCTCGACCGCTGCATAAAGGTCGCCACGCTCGCCGTTCTTGGCCAGCGACGGCATCCCGTGCCCCTTCAGCCGAAAGATCTGGCCGTTCTGCGTCGTCTCCGGGATCTTCAAGCGGACGCTGCCGGTGATCGTCGGCACGTTCGCCTCGCCGCCGAGGACGGCGGTGGTGACCGGCACCGCCACCCTGGCGCGGAGGTCGTTGCCGTCGCGCTCGAAGACGGCGTGGGGCCGCAGCTTGACGCGCAGGTAGAGGTCGCCGGCTGCGCCTCCGTTGGCTCCCGATTCACCTTCGCCCGCGGCCCGCACGCGCGAGCTGTCCTTGACGCCCGGAGGGGATCCGCACGTCCACACTTCGCGCGTGCCCTCCCTGCTTGATCGAGATGCGGCGCGTCGCGCCGTGGAACGCTTCCTCGAGCGTCAGCTCCACCTCGTGCTCGATGTCGCGCCCCTTTTGTTGCCGGGCCCGCGCGCGCCCGCCGCGACCGGTCTCGCGCGGCTGACCGCCGCCACCGCCGAAGAACGTCTTGAAGAAGTCGGAGAACGGATCTTCGTTGCCGAAGATCTCGTGCATTTCTTCTTCCGACATGGTGCGGTACCCACCGGACGGGCCACCCCCCATGTTGATCGTCCAGGCGCCACCGCCGCCGCCGAAGGGACTGCCGCCCGGCCAGGCGCCGCCTTGCTGCTGCGCCTGCTCGTACATCCGCCAGTTGGCGCCCAACTCGTCGTACTTGCGCCGCTTCTCCGGATCCCCGAGCACCTCGTAGGCTTCGTTGATCTCCTTGAATTTGCCTTCCGCCCCCTTGTCCCCCGGATTGACGTCCGGATGGTGCTTGCGCGCCAGCTTCCGGTACGCCTGCTTCAACTCCTTGTCGGAGGCCGTCTTGGAGACGCCGAGGGTCTGGTAATAGTCCTTGAAATCCATCACAGCCCGGCCATCTCGGCGATGCGCTGCACTTCCGACGCGATACGCCGGCGCGCCTCGGGGCGCCCTTCCTTGATCAGCGGCCGGAGCCGCTGCACGGCCTCCGCGATCTCCAGCAGCCGATGCACGCCGGCCAGGTTGACACCCACCTCGTCGACCAGGTGCTTGATGAGGCGCAGGCGTTCCAGCTCGTCCTGCGTGTAGACCCGCATGCTGCCGATCGTCCGCGTCGGACGTACCAGCCCCAGACGCTCGTACTTTCGAAGCGTTTGCGGATGCATGTCCAGCAGACGGGCGGCCATGCTGATAAAGTACAGATCGTGCTGCTGCATGTTCGGTCCCTGGCGTGACGCCGTCGCCTTCAAACTTGCGTTAATTCAACGATAGGACTTGACACACGGCGTGTCAAGGTCAGCCACCGCTCAATGGACGTTCAGGCTTCCGACTTTTTAACGATCGCCCTGCTGGTGATCCTCGAGGGGCTGCTCAGCGCCGACAACGCGCTGGTGCTGGCGATCCTCGTGCTCGGTCTTCCCAAGAAGGACCAGCGCAAGGCGCTCCGCTACGGCATCGCCGGCGCGTTTGTGTTCAGGATCGCGGCGATCCTGCTCGCCGTGCACTTGATCCAGATGACCGTCGTGAAGCTCATCGGGGCGGCCTATCTGCTCTGGCTGTCGTACAGCCACTTCTTCGGAAGGTCGGAAGGGGAGGACCGGCGCGCCATCAAACCGGCGACCGGCTTCTGGGGGCTGTCAGCCTTCTGGGCGACGGTGGTGAAGGTCGAGCTGACCGATATCGTGTTCGCCGTCGACTCGATCCTCGTCGCGGTCGCGATGTCGCCGAAGACGTGGGTGATCATCACCGGCGGCGTGCTCGGCATCATCGCCATGCGGATGGTCATCGGCCAACTGCTGCGTGTCGTGCGCCGCTACCCGGCGCTGGTCGACGCCGCCTTCGTCATCATCGCGTGGGTCGCGCTCAAGCTGCTGGTCGAATTCCTCAACTCCGCCGGCTACACGACGTGGCACATCAACAAGTGGATTTCGTTCGGCCTGATCGCGGTGATCTTCACCGCCGCCTACTTCTACGCCCGCCGCCAGGGCCCCGTCGAAGACGACGAAGAGGACCAGGCGACCGCTTTGTTAGAGAAGCATGATCGGGAGCGGAAGAACTAGGGGGAGGCGGAGAGTGGGGGTGTGCGGGAGGGCTGGGTTAAGGGAAAAGGGAGAAGGGAAAAGGGATAAGAAGAGCGAACCTATTTTCCCTTCTCCCTTATCCCTTTCCCTTCTCCCTTTTCCCTTGACCTAATCGCCGCTAAGAACCCGTCAGCTTCAAATCCAATGTCTTAACGGCTCCTTCGTCGAGCCTAAACCGCGAAGCCTTCCCCTTCAAGCGTTGGAGGACTTCCGGGTCATTCCAGTCACCGGACGCGATGTAGTCCACCGCGATGGCGTAGTAGTTCCCCGCGGGCATGTTCTTGACCTGGAAGCGGCCGTCCTGGTTCGGGCGGACGCCGGTGACGTGACGAGTCATCGGGACCGACCACTTCTCTTCGTCCTCGGAGAAGAGCACGAGCGTGTAGTCGGTGGCGGGGCGGCTGTCGGAACCTGTGACCGAGCCGTTGATCTCGGTGCCCTTCTGCGAGAGCACGATCTCCATGCCGGTCACCGGCTCGTTCGCCTTGATGTCGATGCCGGTGTCGGTCACATCGGTGCCGTTCACACTCACTGACTTCAGCACCCAGCCGGCAGGCAGGCCGTTCACGCGGAACAGCCGCGGGCCCATCATGCCTTTCATTTCGAATGTGCCCTCAGCCGTGATCGACGTCGAGCCTCCAGGCATGGACATCGGGCCATCGGCGTCGATCGCCCCCGCCATCACGCGCAGCGGGGCGGTGTTCGTGGGCTTCGCGCCTTCGAACGTGACGCGGCCACTCACGCTCGTGCCCTTGGCGGTCACGATCATGACGTTGGACACGTCGTCGCCGCCAACCGAGAGGGGCACTGACCCAAACTCCGTGTTGCCGCCGCCGCCGTCTACCCGCATGGTGGTGAAGACCATGCGCTCGCCGCTGCCGTCCGACGACATCGTGATCTGCATGCCGCGCGCGTTGAGCGTGTACTCGCCGGGCGCGACGTTGTTCAACGTGAACTGGCCGTTCTTGTCGGTGCGGCTCGACCCGGCCATGGGAAACATCATCATCCCGCCGGCAGCGTCGGCGCTGTTGCGGGACGCTGTCGAGATCATCGCGCCTTCGAGTGGCCGGCCGTCCGAACCCGTCACCATGCCGGTAACCTTCGCCAGACGTACCGGCAAGAGCGCGAAGTCGGCGCTGGTCATCTCCTGGCCAACCGCGAGGCTGATCTTCTGGGCCTCGCCGCCATTCGGAGTGCCGGGATAGTAGGTCGGCGCGTACCCCGAGCGCGGCTCGGAGGCCGACGGTCCGCCGGCGGCCCCCGCCACCGGCGGTCACGAACGTCGCCGCCACGCTGTCCACCATGATCATGTCGCCGCCGGCGCGGACGGTCGCGCTGACGAAGTACTCCCCTGGAGGCAGTCCGAAGATGCGGTATTGACCGAGGTCGTTGGTCTGCGCCACGCGCCCGGCCGATTGCAGACGACGACGGCCGTTCGTCCAGGTCGAACGCATGGCGGTGACCTGCGCGTCGGCGATGGGCTCACCGAATTCATCCGCGATACGACCGGAGATGGCCGACCCGCGCGGCATCGTGAAATCGGCCTTGTCGAGCACCTGCGCTTCGCCGAGCTCGATCGGCTTGCCAGACTCGAATGGGCGGGTCTGGCCGTAATTCACCGTCACGTAGCCGGCCTTCGTGGCCGTGAGCGTGTAGCGGCTGGCCGGCAGGTCGCCGAACTCGTAGCGTCCTTCGGCGTCAGTGACCGCCGTCTTCGGCATGATGTCGGTGCTCGAGATGCGGATCTGCGCGCGACGCACCGGCGTGTTGGTATCGGCGGTCAGCAACCGTCCCTTGATCCGTCCGGTGCCCGTCTTGAGCTGACGCCCCGGTCCCGGTAGCTGCATCGGCCCCAGGTCGCCGCCCGGCCCGGTTTGAATGACTTGAATGCTCTGTTGCTGGGCACTCGGGATCGCACCGGCGAGCGTCACCAACGCAAGCGCGAGCGCGCCCGATCGAACTGTAATTCTCATAAATTGTTCCTGGCCTTGAAGCTTCAGATTCTGTCACGGACGGAGGGGCGCAACGACACGTGCCTCAAACGTTTACATCCTTAACATCGGCGCGGTCTCCGCCGTCAGTCAGACGAACGGCCGCCCGAGAACGTTGATGCCGCGAAGGCGATCGCACTCGCCAGGATGCCGGCCAGAGTGGGGGAGAGGATGCCGTAGCCGGCGCCAGCGGTCAGGAGGTACACGACCGCGAAGGTGGCCAGACCCGCAGTCACAGAAGCAAACCCGTCGCGTCCGCGCACGCCCATGTGAAGCGCGGCGACCACCGGCACGAACATCGTGACGGTCAGGATCGAATAGAACGTCTGCAGCGCGGCTTCGACGGAGCTGAACACGAAGGCTAAGCCGACTCCCGCGATGGCGCCGACGATCGCGAGAATGCGCGCCATACGCAGGACCTCACCGTCGCTGGCGGTGCGATTCACAAATCCCGCGTAGAGGTCGCGCGAGCCCGACGTCGCGAGCATGAAGAGCACGGCGTCGGCGGTGCTGATCTCGGCGGAGAAGACGGCCGCGAGCGCCAGCGTCGCCGCCCACAGCGGCATCGCGTCACTGATCAGCGTCGGCAACGCGAGCGTCCGTGACTCGAGGTTCGGATACAACACGAACGCCGCCGTCCCGAGAATGGCAGGCGCAAAGGCGAAGACGAGCAGGGCCAGACCGTTGAGCGCGACGCCCTTCGTGAGCGCGGATTCGCTCTCGGCGCCGAATGCCTTCTGCAGCAAGCCGGGCGACACGATGAACGCGGGACCGAGGATGAAGAGATACCGCCATCCGACGGCCTGACCGCCGCCGAAGAATCCTTCCGCGTGCGCCGTCGAGAGCCGATCGAAGCCGCCGCCGAGTCCCAGGACGATCGGCGTGACGACGGCAAAGCCCGCGAGGATCAGGATCAGTTGCACGCGATTGACCCAGGCGCTACTGAGCAAACCGCCGGCGACGAAGTAGGTGACGGCCACCAGCGCGCCGGCGCAGTAGCCGGCCCACGGCGGAAGACCGCCGGCGACCTGGAGCACGGCGGAGATGCCGATCAACTGACCGGCGAGGATCGAGAGCGTCCCCAGCCAGATCAAGCCAGCGACCAGTCCGCGCAGCGGCCGGCCGTAGTGGCGCTCGAGAAAATCGCCGACGGTGAGGTCGCCGTGCGCCTTCGCCTCGCGCCAGATGCGCGGGCCGATCCAGAAAGCGAGCGCCAGCGAACCGAGTCCCGCGGATCCATTCCACCACCAGGCGCTCAAGCCGTGGGCCCAGCCGATGCCGGTGGCGCCGACGGTGGAGCCGGCGCCGATGTTGGCGGCGAGGAAGGTGGAGAAGATGAGTCCCGCAGACAGCCCGCGGCCGGCAACGAAGAAGTCGCCGCCGGCCCGGACGCGCCGCCCGATCCACAGACCGAGCGCCACCTGCAGGATGGAGTAGACGAGGAGCAGCGTGAGTGCGGCGGTCACCCGTTACTTGATGTCGCGCGCCGCGGGATAGCCGGGGATCGAGGTGGCTGCTCGAGCCGCCCGGACAATCGCCTGGGCCATCGCTTCCGACGCCGCCCAGGCCACGAGATCCACGTTGGCGGCGCCGCCGACGCTTCCCGTCGCAAACGCGAAGATCGCGTCGCCATCGCTGGCGGTGTGGACGGGGACGATGGCCTTCGCGAATCCGTTGTGGGCAATTTGCGCGACGCGGTTCACCTGGGTCTTCGTCAACGTCGCGTTGGTGGCGATGATCCCCAGCGTGGTGTTGAGCATCGCACTGCTCTGGTCATCATCGCCGCTGCCCGCGGGCCTGATCGCAGGTCGCACGGTCAACTGCGTCCGCACGTCCGCCAGCCCCTTGCCGTCTGGCGTGCGCATGCCGGCGACGACCTTCCCGGTCGAAGGATCGATGACATCGCCGACCGCATTGACGGCCACGAGTGCGGACACGATGACGCCATCCTGCAATCGGATCTCCGCGCTGCCAAGGCCCGACTTCATGGCTCGCTCGCGGCCGCCCGTCTTCCCAAGCGTCGCGCCGGCGCCGGCGCCCACGTTCCCCTCCGCGACCGGATCAGCACTCGCTGACTTGGCGGCGGCATACCCGCAGTCGGCGTTCGGACGAATCTTGCCGTCGCCGATCTGGAGATCGAAGATGATGGCGGCGACCACGATCGGAATCGTCTGACCGCCGAATTGAATGCCGATGCCGCGTTCCTCGAGATAACGTCGTGCGCCTGGTGCCGCATCGAGGCCAAAGAGGCTGCCGCCCGACAGCACGATGGCGTGAATTCTCTCGTTAGACGCAAAAGGACTGAGCAACGCCGTGTCGAACGTGCCCGGCGCGCCGCCGCGCACGTCGAGGCCGGCCACGGCTCCCTTCTCGATCAACACGACGGTGCAACCCGTCGGCCGTTCCTTCAACGTGTGGTGCCCAACCTTCACGTCGGGAATGGCGGTTAATCCGCGCACCGTCGTCGGCTGCGCTCCCACGACCGCCCACGTGCCGACGACTACGGCCGCGCTGATGATCGATTTCATGACTTCACCACTTCCAGGGGACGGCCGCCGGCGTATCGGCCTGAAACCGCCATCACGGCGTCAGCCATCGCGTCCAGAAACGCCGGGTGATCGTTGACGGCAGCGGCGCGCGTCATCGGCAGGTCGAGGTCGCGACAAACCTGCGCCGCCTCCACGTCGAGATCGTACAGCACCTCGACGTGATCGCACAGGAACCCGATGGGGCAGAGCACGACCCCTGGAACGCCGCGCGTCTTCGCGTCTTTGAGGTAGTCGCAGACGTCGGGACCGAGCCAGGGATCCTCGGGGCGTCCGCTCCTCGATTGGAACACCACGACGGGATCCTCCACTCGTGAGAGCTGGCGCATCACCGCGGCCGCGGTTTCTCGCACCTGGTGCTCGTACGGATAGCGCTCCGCCATGGACACCGGGATGCTGTGCGCGGTGAACACGATCTCGGCACACGTCCTCGCCGCTGATGGCAAACGCTCCAG
The DNA here is from genome assembly GCA_963762995.1 of uncultured Acidobacteriota bacterium. Classification (GTDB taxonomy): domain Bacteria; phylum Acidobacteriota; class Vicinamibacteria; order Vicinamibacterales; family 2-12-FULL-66-21; genus JACDCA01. The sequence continues at coordinate 180,857 of CAVXMQ010000022.1, forward strand.
CGCCTCGCGGACGTGCGCGGCGTTCGCCGCGATGAAACCCTCGTGCAGGTGCCAGTCGGTCACGTAAGTGACCTGCACCGGCGGGAGCCTTCGCTCCGCCAGCGCCGCCTGGGCTTCCGCGACGTTCTCCTTGTATTGAAGGCAGCCCGAATAACTCCGGTGCGCAGCGGCGACGAACGCGATCGCGCGACGTACGCCGTCGTTGGACATCCGTTCCAGCGTGTCGCGCAAGTACGGCTGCCAGTTGCGCATCCCAACGTAAACGGGGAGCGCCATGCCCCGCGATGCGAGCGTCTGACGAAGGCCTTCTGCCTGGCGGAGCGTGAGTTCGGTCAACGGCGACACGCCGCCGAAGAGTTCGTAATGGTGCGCCACCTCCTCAATCCGCTCCGGAGCGACGCGCCGCCCGCGCAGCACGTTGGCAAGGAACGGCCGGATGTCGTCGGGCCCCTGCGGACCGCCGAAGGCCACGACGAGCACGGCATCGAATGGAGGCGTCACCCTTTAACGATATAGTCATCGGCCTATGGCCACGGCGTTGGACGCGATCGGGACGAAAACCGCCGCTGCCACGCGGTTGATTTCTCTCGACGTTTTCCGCGGACTGACGATGGCCGGGATGGTCATCGTCAATAACCCCGGCGACTGGGGCAACGTCTACGCCCCGCTGCTGCACGCCCCCTGGCACGGCTGGACGCCCACCGACCTCATCTTTCCTTTCTTCCTCTTCATCGTCGGCGTCTCGATCACGTTGTCGCGCAAGTCGGCGAGCTGGGGAACGATCGTCCGCCGGGCGGCCATCATCTTCGCGCTCGGCCTCTTCCTCGCCGGCTATCCTCGCTTCAACCTGGAGCGCTGGCGGATCCCCGGCGTGCTCCAGCGCATCGCGCTGTGCTACCTGTTCGCGGCGGGGTTGTACAAGGTCGTGTTGCCGGGTCTAAAGACCCGGCCTACGGGAGCGCCGGAACTGTAGGCCGGGTCTTCAGACCCGGCAAACCGGCGTGGATCATCGGCGGCGCGGCCGTTGCGCTGGCGCTGGCGTACTGGGCCGTGATGATGCTCGTCGCGCCGCCGGGGGGCGTCGCCGGCGACCTGACGCCGGACGGCAACCTCGCGGCATGGGTCGACCGCGCCCTGATGTCGGGGCACCTGTGGAGACCGAAGTGGGATCCGGAAGGTCTGCTCAGCACGATCCCGGCGATTTCGACGACGCTGCTCGGCGTGCTCGCCGGACTGTGCCTGGCGTCGCCGCTTCCCGCATCACGAAAGGCAGCGTGGCTGGCGATTGGCGGCGCGGCCGGCATGATCGCAGGACTGATCTGGAGCCTGGCGTTTCCGATCAACAAGAACCTCTGGACCAGCTCGTACGCCGTCTTCACTGCGGGCTTCGCCTCGCTCCTACTGGCCGCCTGTTACTGGGCGATCGACGTGAAGGGCTGGCGCGGCTGGACCAAGCCGTTCGTGATCCTGGGATCGAACGCCATCACCTTGTTCGTCGCTTCCGGAATGCTCGTGAAGACGCTGAACCTCATTCGCGTCACGACCGACGACGGCCGTGACGTGGCCGTCAGCCGCTACGCGTATGTGCAGTGGTTCGTCCCGCTCGCCTCGCCGAAGAACGCGTCGCTGATGTACGCCCTTGCCAACCTCGTCGTCCTGTTCGTGCTCCTCGCGTGGATGTACCGCCGCCGCCTATTCCTGCGCGTGTGAGTCGGCCAGGGGCTCCCCAGACCGATCTGGCTTCTCGGGTGGGTGAGTTTCTTCACCGACACCGCGTCGGAGATGGTCTACCCGCTGCTGCCGCTGTTCTTGACGCGTGTGCTTGGCGCCGGCGCGATGTCGCTGGGCATCGTCGAAGGGATCGCCGAAGCCGCAAACAGCGTGCTCAAGATCGTGTCGGGACGCTTGGCCGACGCGACCGGAAAACCGAAGCGGCTGGTGCTGGCCGGCTACGGCATCTCGTCGGCCGTGCGGCCGTTCATCGCGCTTGCGGGATCGTGGACGCACGTCCTCGGGATTCGGTTCGCCGACCGGCTCGGCAAAGGCATCCGCGGCGCGCCGCGCGACGCGATGCTCGCGGACTTCTCGCCGGACGGACAGCGCGGGCGCGTCTACGGCTTCCATCGCGCCATGGATCACTCCGGCGCCGTGCTCGGACCACTTCTCGCAGCGGCCTTCCTCTATTTCTATCCCGGCGAATACCGCACGCTCTTCGCTTTGACGATCGTGCCTGGACTCATCGTCATCGGATTCATCCTCGCTGTCCCCGATACCACGCGTCCGCCGGCTGCGACGCGTCCGTCGCACATGCGATCGGTGCCGATGCCTCGCGTGTTCTGGCGGGCGCTTGTCGTCATTCTGCTGTTCGCGCTGGGCAACGCCTCGGACGCTTTTCTGCTGCTTCGACTGAGCGAGGCAGGCATCGCGGATTTCTGGATTCCTCTCTTGTGGTCAGCGCTCCACGTCGTGAAAGTGGCGTCATCGCTCGCCGGCGGCGAGTTGTCGGATCGATTCGGCAGGCGAACGCTGATCGGGATCGGGTGGGTGTTTTATGCCGGCGTCTATGCCGCCTTTGCGACGATCGAGTCGTCCTCGATGCTGATCGCGGTGTTCCTCGCCTACGGTCTCTACTTCGGACTGACCGAAGGCGTGGAGAAAGCGTGGATCGCCGACCTCGCGCCGGCGGATGGACGGGGAAGCGCGTTCGGTTACTACAACGCGACGCTGGGGATCGGCGCGCTGCTGTCGAGCCTGATCTTCGGAGTGATCTGGACGCGCGTGTCGCCGGACGGCGCGTTTTTCACCGGCGCCGCGCTCGCGACGCTCGCGACCCTGCTGCTATACTTTTTGTTTCCTAATGGCGCGAATACTGGTCACAAACGATGATGGCGTGCACTCGGAAGGCATTCATGCGCTGGCCGAGGCGCTGAAGCGGCTCGGTCCGGTCACCGTGGTCGCCCCACACGTCGAAGCGAGCGCGATCGGTCATGCGCTCACCCTGCGCCGACCGTTACGCGTCGAGCGGCTGCGCGCGGACGTGTACGAGGTGGACGGCACCCCGACCGACTGCGTGAACGTCGCCTTGGCGCGCATCCTGGACGGCCCGCCCGAGCTCGTCGTCTCCGGCATCAACAAGGGCTACAACCTCGGCGACGACGTGACGTATTCGGGAACCGTGGCGGGCGCGATGGAAGCCGCGCTGCTCGGATTGCCGGGGATTGCCGTGTCGCTCGAGCGAACCAGCGCCACCTACGACTTCGGCCCGGCCGCAGACGCCGCCGCGCACATTGCCGAACTCGTGCTCGCCCGCGGCCTCTCACCGAGAACGTTCATCAACATCAACGTCCCCTCCGGCCGCCCCAAGGGCTACCGCGCCACCGTGCAAGCCCGCCGCAACCACGTGACGGTGGTCGACGAGCGCCTCGATCCACGAGGCAAGGCGTACTACTGGATCGAAGAAGGGCAGAACGACTGGGAGTCCCACGATCGTTCTGACTATGCGGCCGTCAAAGAGGGGTTCGTGTCGGTCACCCCTCTGCAGCCCGACTTGACGGACTATGCTGCGCTCGAGCAGTGGGGGGATTTGGGGGGATTAGATTAAGGGAGAAGGGGAAAAGGGAGAAGGGAGAAGGCAAGGCTGAAGGCGAAGGCTGAAGGCAGGGTCGCAGAAAGTGCTAGCTGAGGTGCGGTTTGAGTTTGCAGTATTTGCAACGCGTCGCAGCCGATCCCGGTTTTTTCCAAGAGAATTTGGCCCGGGGTGGGGGGACCAACATGTGCACCGCACCGGTGCATGGCGAGGCCCTACGATAGTCGGGAAAGATCGCGGTTGTTCTCGGACGAGGTCTTCGTGTTCTGCGAGCACCTGAAGACAAAGAGTGAGTGACACGTTCCGTTGATCGATCAGCTGAACGATGCCGCGGGCTCAATCGGTGCGAATCTGGAGGAAGCGAAGGACGCCCAGTCCAAGAAAGACTTCATCCACAAGAATTCGCTGGCCCTGAAGGAAGCGCGCGAGTCACGACATTGGCTCCGCCTGGCCCACGGTCGCGAACGATCGTTGCGCAAAGAGGCCGACCCCCTGATCCAGGAATCATCCGAGATACGTGGCGATCATCTCGACGATCATCGTGAACGCCAAGTCCAACCCCAATCGCGGCGAAAACGCCGACGGCTGAACCTTCCCGCTTGGACTTTCCCCTTCGCCTTTCCCCTAGCCTTATCCCTTCTCCCTTTTCCCTTCTCCCTTGATCTAGCCGCTTCGAGCTACCTATCTCTTCGCAAAAACAAAGGTCTTCCCTTGCTTGGTAAAGGCGACTACGTCATAAGGCTGAGGATAGGGACTCTCCATTCCGGGTGAACCCGCGGGCATGCCGGGCACCGCGATGCCTTCGATCTCGGGGCGCTTCTTCAGCATGTCCTTCACCACATCGGCAGGCACGTGGCCTTCGACGAGGTAGCCGCGGACGGTGGCGATGTGGCACGACTGCAGTTTCTGGGGGACGCGGTTGCGGTTAGGTGCGTTCTCAATCTGCTCGACGATGTGCTCGACGACGTCGAAGCCGTTGTCCTTCATGTGCTGCACCCATTTGCCGCAGCAGCCGCAGGTGCGCGAGCGGTACACCGTCACCGTCTCCGCCCCCGGCTTCGGGGGGGCAGGACGCTGGGCGGAGGAAGCCTGACCGAAATCGATAGGACCAGCGAGAAGTAGGGCGAGAAGCAGGGTCATCATGCTTCTATTGTAATTCGTGACCTCAAGGGACGCGGACGGTGATGGCGCGCGTGCGTGCCGGGAAAACGGCACGTTGCCAGACGACGGAGCGGCGGGCTCCGGCCGGAATCGTCACCTGGACGTCCACGCGGTCGAGGTTGCCGAGCCCGATGTGGACGGGCAGGTCGCTCTGCGAGTTGTAGCCCGATCCGGCATCCACGAGACCTGAGCCAATCAGCCGCTGAGTGCCCGCCCGGTAGACGCGCACTTCAGCCCCCGCGCGGGTTGCGCGTCCGTTCCGGTCGAGCACGCGGACGCTCAACGAGCGCGCCGCCGTCGAGGACGGCAGCTGATTGCGCAGCAACAGCGGCATCCGCTCGGCGGTCGTGCCTGCGAGCGCGAGGTCGAGATCTCCGTCACCGTCGAAGTCCGCCCACGACGCGCCGTGACTGGCGGGCAGCGCGCGCACGTTCTCGGGGGTCGCATCGGAGAAGACGTCGCCGGTGTTGTGGAACAGGTAATCGCGGTAGGCGACGCCTCCCGTGATCGTGCCGTTGACGTAGAAGTCCATGCGGCCGTCGTTGTCGATGTCGGCCGGGGCGCAGGTGTCGTAGCGGCCTTCCGTCGCGACCCCTCGCTGACGGGACGCATCCTGCGCTTTCTCAGCGCGGGTGAGAAGCAGCAGACCGTTCGGGCCGTAGTTCGCTCCGAAGATGTCGAACCATCCGTCGCCGTTGGCGTCGAACGCGCACGGCCGCACGGTGCCGTTGGTGGCTTCGCGCGCGGCGCGTCCGGCCCATTCGGCGCCGACTGCCGCGGCCACGTCTGTGAATGCGCTCGCCGCCGTTGCGCCAGTCATGGCGGAAGAGGCCGTTCGCATCGCCGTCCTGGTTGGCGACGTAGAGATCGAGGTCGCCGTCCTGGTCGTAGTCGAACCACACGGCGCCGACGCTCTTGCGCGGATCGGCGAGTCCAACTTTCGAGGCAACGTCTTCGAAGCGTCCGGCCTGGTTCAGGAAGAGCGCGTTCGGACGATCGCGGAAGGCGACGAACAGGTCGAGATCGCCGTCCGCGTCGAAGTCGATCGAAGGCGGGCTGCCGCACGGCGCCCGTGGCCACCGAGAGTCCCAGCGCGAAGGTGACGTCGGTGAAGCGACCGCCGGTGTTTCGGTAGAGCCGCAGCACCGAGTCGGTGCCCGGTGCGTAGCCGACGAGCAGGTCGGGATCGCCGTCGCTGTCGAAGTCCCCCCAGGCAGCAGCCCGGGTCGCGCGGGCGTCGGCGACACCGGCCTCGCCGGCGACCTCCACCATCACACCCTTGTCGTTTCTATACAAACGATTCGGCGGACCGTTGAAGCCGACGAAGAGATCTGGATCGCCATCGAGGTCGTAGTCCGCCCACGCGTTGGTGAGCGTTGCGGCGGCAAACAGATCCGCCTGCGCAGGCTCGAAGACGAACGGGGCCGCAGCGGGGGAGAGCATCGCGGCCGCGAGGGCGAAGGCGCCAATCACGCGCATCGCGTCAGCGCCTGCGGTAGATGGCGAACCACTTGTCTTCGAAGAGCGAGGGCTCGCTCTCCTTCGTCAGGCCCGCGGCGGTCATCCACTCGTCGAGCTTTGCCTTCGTGACCTGCAGGTCCGGCTGCTCGCGATGGGGTGATCGTGGATGGGTGACGTCGAGTTCGATGACCGCGATCCGTCCGCCGGGTTTCAGGTATCCGGCCACCGTCTTCAGATAGGCATCGCGATTGGCGATGTGGTGGAGCACGTCGCTGAAGAACGCGAGGTCGATCTTGCCTGGCAGGAGCGGATCCTCGAACTTGCCGCGCACGACCGTGACGTTCGTGAGGCCTTGCTCCTTCACGCGCTGCTTCAGGTGCGCGACGAACTCATCGTCCACCTCGACGGCGTACACGGTGCCAGGCGCGACGGCGCGCGCCAGGGGCCACGCAAAGACCCCGGTGCCTGCGCCGAGATCCGCGACGACATCGCCTTGCTTGAGTTCGAGTTTCTCGATCACTTCGGCCGTTTTCAGGCCGGCGACGCGGTCGGGCCGCTCGAGCGTGGCGATCCATTCCTTCGCCGGTCGAGTGCCGACCTGCGCGAACGGGGTGACTGTCGCCACGACGAAGGCAATGGCGAGGATGCGCATGCGTGGTAGAATACCCCTTCGCCTTAGTCGGGGCGTGGCTCAGCCTGGTAGAGCACTCGGTTCGGGACCGAGGGGTCGGTGGTTCGAATCCACTCGCCCCGACCATAAACCTTCAAAAGACGCCCGGCTTTCCGGGCGTTTTTCTTGTACCGCTCTCACGACTCAGGTTTTTGTCGGTTGCTCAAGTGCGCAGTCGTTCCCCTTTGAGCACAATCTGAGCACAGTGCCCGCCTTGCTCAGCTCGGTCAAGCTGCCGATGCGGTCATTCGCGTGCCTCATGACGCGCGCTGGTTTGAACCGAGTGGTCCCGAAGGGGAAATGGAGCAACCGGCGAGACCGTGACGAGGGGCTACGACGTCTCGGGTACGGCGAAGGTCTTACTGGATGCAAAGACGAATGCGCTTCTCGATACTCTTTCCGTGGCGCTGAATGAAGAAGAAATTGAGGCGGGCGACCTTCCGCCATTCTTGAACCGATGGCGTTGACGACCACGGTCAACATCAGCTGTCGTGCGGACGGGTAGGTGAGGACTTACGAGCGCACGCCCCGGACGGCAGCCGCCCGGACCGCCAGCAGGAACCGGTAGAAGCTGGCGTAGGTCGCTTCAAGCTCGCGGCGGTAGTGGGGGACGCGGGTCTCCAGGTAGTCGTTCAGCCAATGCAGTAAGCACACCAGCACCGCGGTGACCGACAGCATCCCGAGGAAGACGAGAACGTCCGTACCGGTGGGCATGGGGCTCAGTGTAACAGGGTTGGGACCACTAGGGGCGACATAGCGTCGAGTTTGAGCTCACCCGCCGAGGTCGTGACCGGCTGCGTCGGATCGGCGTCGACAGCGATCCGTTCTCGCTCGGCGTCCACTGATTCGCGCAGACCCCTGGTAATTCCCGCATCGAACAACACCTTTCTTTTTTGGCCGGTCGACAAGCCACAACTCGGTCTAGACCGAGCCCGACTCGCTGACTCCTCGTTCTCGCACAAACACCGCCCCAAACCACTGCGTCGCCTCGAAGGTGTTATGGGCGCGACAGCGCAGTTCGATGTTCTCCACCGTCGTTGGCCCGCCCTCGGCAAAGGGAACGCGGTGGTGGTACTCAAGAAAGCCTGTTTCGTTGCAACGACCCTCGGCGCCGACGAACGCGCACCTGAACCCATCGCGTTTGCTAACGGTGCGGCGCACGGCCGCGGGAATGTGGCGCGACGAGGGATCACCAGTCACGCACTGCCGCGGCCGCGGCCGATCGGTCTTAGCAAACTTCCCCTTCTCGAGCCGTTGGATGAGGACCGTGAGCGCGCGGTCGATGACCGTCGCGTCGTCCCCGCTTGGATTCGCATGACGCAGTAGATCCTTGGCGAGCCGCAATTTCTCCAAGGTAGTCACGCTAATGGTTACGTGCAGGCTGTAAAGATCAGGCGCCACGAGGCGAACGATTGCCGGCTGCGGATCCTCAGGTGACGCACGGTTCACCCCGGATCGCAGCGAAGCGACGATGACTTCGACCTCTTGCTTGCTCTTGTGCCGCGTCGATTCGAGGAGCGCAGTGTGATTCTCGTCTGTCAGATGCGAGCCGAGAAGGGTCACGGTTGTCAGAGTGATGACTCCTTCCTCGAGCAGCTCCAAGATGGTCGGGAATCGACGCGAGATGCGAGCGGCTGCGATGCGTGCATAGGCCGCATGCTCCGAGAGGTGGAGCACGTCCTTGCAGTAGCTGAACATCGACGAACAGCCAACCGCAAGATGCAACTGCCGCTCTTCGACCTCAGAGAGCGCGCGGATCAACGCGGCGGTCGCCGCGCGTTCCTGGGCGGCGAGCCGCTTCACCTCGATGAGCAGTTGGTTGTTCGGGAGCCGGGAGAGAGAGTCTTGCGTCGTCATGCTCCTGTGTAACACGACAATTTTTCGATCGGCCGGTTGCACGGGGATGCACGATCCTTCGCCGACGATGGATTTCCTTCGGCCGGTGGCAAGAAACCAGCTCTCTGCGTAACGTCGTCGGTTTGCGCGATAGTCTGGTGATGATCCTGGATCGGATTCGAGAGGTCTCCAAAAAGCTGTCAAGCGGAAAACGCGTCGGCATCCTTTGCACCGGCTGCCACGTCAAGTCAGCCGGCCGCGCATAGTTGAAGGCGGACTTGTCTCGCCATAGCCCCCGCAAGCAGATTCGAATCCACACGCCCCGACCGATTCAATCGCAATTCAGGCCGTTATCGCGGGCCTTTTTCCTGCCCGCGCACCGAAGCCAGCCACGAAGCAAAACCCATCAGCCACCGGCGCTGTTCCTCGGTCTCGGGGACCTCGAGTCCGCGAGCCTCGGAGACAGCGCTCAACGCCGTGACAGGATCGATGCCGCCGGCTACGAGAACTGCACCAGCGATCAATCCCGATCGGCCGATTCCTTGGCGACAGTGCACGGCAACGCTTCTACCTTCTTCAAGCGCAGCGAGGACTTCACCGGCAAGTTCGGCAACGGCTTCTTTGGACGCAGGCACGCCACGATCCGGAATCGGGAATGGTCGAAAAGAGATTCCGCTCGCCGTGGCAGCCGCGGCTTCGTCTTCCAAAGCTAGTTCTGCGGCCTCTTCCGGCTCCAGCAGCGACACCACCAAGTCGACTCGCGCGTCACGCCACGCTCTCGCGTCATCGGAAAGCCACTCGCCTCCTCGTGGACGCGGAACAATCCCGAGCCTACCTCGCCAGGGCGCTTCAACCCAGAACACTTCGGTGCGCAATGCTCAGTCCCTCAAATCGAACGAACGCGTTCTCGACGACGCTGCCGGCGTGCCGGGCCCGCGCCGTCGATCCCGTCACCGCGCTCAGAACGCTCTAGCTCACATACGATAGTAGGCACGCTCGTACAACCGTACAGAGGACGGCCGCTTTGCGTAATAGAGTTTCGAGGGCACGAACGCCCGCGATTGAGAGGCTCAGATGATTCGGCGATGGCTCAGGACCCTGGCGTGCGCGGTGGTCCTGGTGACAGTCGGGATGCTCGATCTGTCGGCGCGCCAGTTCAAGGCGCCGCCTGGATGGAAGTGGGTCACGGCGAGCGATGCGAAGCTGGTCGAGTCCCTCGACCCGGCTGAAGGCTCGTGGCTCTTTGGAACCATGGCCCCCGGGTGGCACGTCACGACGCGACCAGCGGTCATCCTCTTCGAGCCGCGCTACGCGAGCCACGGTCGCTTCACGGTCGAATCCGAGGTCTTCCTCTTCCCGGGTGCGAGCCCCGCAGGGTTCGGGATCTTCGTCGGCGGCGCCGACCTCGAGGGCAAAGCGCGCTACGCGGCATTCGTTATCAGGCGTGACGGCAGTGCCGGGATCGAGTCCGTCGTCGCCGGACGCAGCACGATGCTGTCCAACTGGACAAAAGCAGCGGCGGTGCTGCCCGGCAGTGATACCGGCGAACCGGTCAAGAACGTGCTACGGATCGACGGGGAAGCGGACGTCGTCCGCTTCAGCGTCAACGGCGCCGTGGTTGCCGAAGTGCCGCGCGCAGCAGCCACCTTCGACGGCATCGTCGGCCTGAAGGTCGGGGACAACCTGAACCTGCACGTCACGAATCTCGACGTGACGCACAGGCTGGCGTTACCACGCCGAGCGAAGTAGCTTACCTGCGCGACGTAGCGAACACGACGAAGGCGGCTCGCGCTTCGTCGGCGTCGTCGGTCCGGCGGTTGCTCGCGCAGAGGAGGGCCTCAAAGCGGCGCGCATCGGCTACGGCCAAGCGAAGAGTCATCTTGCCGACAATGTAACTGGCCGGCACGAAGCCGCAGCGAGGCTGTCGGAGCTGTGTTGCGCCGGTCTCCCATGCACAAGACGACCGTCTGGAACGACGAGCGGGGCCCCAGTCTGGAGGCGCCCGGAACTCCGGCGATACGTAGGAATCATCGTACGGGCCGGTCGCCCACATCACGCGGCTTCGCGTATGTGGAGCCGCTCGCCGACTGCGCGATCACGCATACGAGCAGTCGCGAGGGGTCCAGCGGGTAACGCATCATCCGATGTCACCGCGCTGCGGCCGCTTGCTTCCGTGGTAGGCGATCTTTGCCGCTGAGCCATCGATCACGGAGCGTTGGCCATCGCCTGACCTCGACAGCGCCACGCGAACACTAACGGAAGGACATGGCGACCAGGACGAGCCCAGCGACCAGAGCGCCGCAAAGCGCCAACGCCAGGATCGCGACCAGCGCCGCGCAGATGCCAATCGTTCCGTCGGGAACTCGCAGTCGTCATCATCATCATTGGAAGAACCGAGCGGCGGGTGATAGATCAGCTGTCGGCTGCCGAGCCGGTGCTGACGGCTGCAAAGGCTAGCACAAGGCGGTGCTTCGACAGCTTGATTACACGACGTAACAACTCGGTCTAGACCGAGCTCGACTCGCTGACTTCTTGTTCCCGCAGAAACACCGCCCCAAACCACTGCGTGGCCTCAAAGGTGTTATGGGCACGACAGCGAAGTTCGATGTTCTCCACCGTCGTTGGCCCACCCTCGCCAAAGGGATCGTGGCGATGGAGATTCAAGAACGGCTGGTTCGGCAGGATGATCGACTTCCATCGAACGCATCTGAACCATGGCGTTTTCGAACGGTGCGGCTCGCGGCCGCGTGATTGTGCTGCGAGGAGAAACGCCATCGACCATTGCCGCGGCCTATCGGTCTAGGCAAATTTTACCTTCTCGAGCTGCTGGATCAGGACCGTGAGCGCCGGCCGATGAGCGTGAGCGCTCGTTTCTTGCGATTCATACGCACTAGTCTCCTTTGTTGGACGATTTCAAGGATACTCTTCGCTAACATGATCTCCTGGCTAAAGATCGGGCACGATGGCGACCCATGCCGGCTGCTGATCCTCAGGTGGCACACCGTTCACCCCGGATCGCAGAAAGTGACGACGACATCGACCTCATGATTGATCTTGCGCCGCGTCGACTAGAGGGGCTAAGCGTGATTCTCGCGTGTCGGATGCGGGCCGAGAAGGGTCACGGTCGTCAGAGTGATCACTCCTTCCTCGAGCAGCTCCACGACGGTCGGGAATCGACGCGAGGTACGAGCAGCTGCGATGCGTGCATAAGCCGAATGCTCGAGAGGTGGAGCACGTCCTTGAGTAGCTAAATATCGACGAACAGCCAACCGCGAGATGCAACTGCCGCTCTTCGACCTCACAGAGCGCGCGGATCAACGCGGCGCTCGCCGCGCGTCCCTGGGCGGCGAGCCGCTTCACTTCGATGAGCAGTTGGTCGTTCGAGAGCTGGGACAGAGATTCGTGCGTCGTCATGCTCCTGTGTAACACGACATTTTTTCGATCGGCCGGTTGCACGGGGATGCATGATCCTTTGGCGACGATGGATTTTCTTCGGCCGGTGGCAAGAAACCAGCTCTCTGCGTAACGTCGTCGGTTTGCGCGATAGTCTGGTGATGATCCTGGATCGGATACGAGCTGCTTCCAGAAAGCGGTCAAGCGAAAAATGCGTACGGAAGTCAGCGTGAACGTGGACGAGATGCGTGACATCTGGGTGTTTCTTGCAGCCGGCCCAGCGACGTCCTTGGCGCGCGGCGAAAACAGCGTGGCTGGAATCTGCAGGAGGAGGTTATGTCGCCGATGGCGGCGCGGACCGTTGGCCATTCTGGGTCTCTGGATTGAAGCTGGACTCGTGCCAATTCTTGCTTGGTCAATCGGTTCGAACTCGAAACTCTCCCTTCCAGCGCACAACAGGTACGACAACAGGTCGTCGGGACCCGCTGCGCACGGCCGTCGGAGCGCGGCTGACAGAGTGCGCTTGACGCGACAAGGCGTTTTGGAGAGAAGACGTTTCTGATCTTCCCGGACGACAACTTGATTCTGGGCACCAGAACCGGCCTCAACACACTTCCCACGAACGCCGTCTCTGACACAGGCTCCTCGATAAATCGGAGCGCCACTTCTCGTGCGCTCTCGATTTCAACGGTGCGGCCCGACCATGGGAAGTCGTCAAGGCCTTGCGGAAGTCGGACGATGCATCGGGTGTGGGTCGCCTTCTGATTCGTTCTCGCAAGGACACGACCGCATGGCTGCTCGCGCGTGGTCTCTTGAATCAGTCCGTAGATAGACTCGAGGTCCTCGATGGTCGCAGCCGCAGCAATGCGAGCGATACGCAGCCGCTGTCGGTTGAAGCGAATGAGCACGATCGCGAGTGCGACGAGAAAACCACCGACGATGGTGCTCAAGGCTGCGAGCGCTAAACTCATGGCGCTGTAAGGCTCGCAGACTTACTTCCGCATCTCGACGACGATCACTTCGATCGGCGTGGTGCCCGGTTCATGTCGCCGTGCTGCTCGCCGGCGGATCCGCATCGAGCCAGACGGCTGCCCGTCTCCCACGTCACCTGCTTCGTCGTCTTGCCGCTGCCATCGATCACGTCGAGCGTGCCGCCGCGCAGCGCCACAATCGTCCGGCCAAAGTCGTGGCGATGGAGATTCAGCGGCTGGTTCGGCAGGATGATCGACTTCCACGCTCGGACGTGCGCGTTTTCGAACTGCGGCTCGCGCCGGGTCTGTGGCTGCTGCTGCGGGAGAAACGCCATCGACATCACCAGTGCGCCGGCCAGCGTGAGCGCTCGTTTCTTGCGATTCATGCACTAGTCTCCTTTGTTGGCTCAGAGGATACTCTTCGCCAACATGATCGCCTGGGTGCTCACCTAGTCGGTCGGAAGCGCAAGCGCCTCATCCGCCTTAGGAAGTCAGGCCGGTCGGGCGTCCTGACGGCGCGCACGGTTCCTTCAGGTACAGCAGGTAGCCGGCGTATGAGTGCATCGTGAACTGATGGTCCACGGAGAAATGCGGGCGGTACTCGGCGCGAACGTCGCCCAGCGGCCGGATCATGACTTCGTGCTCCTTACAAATGGCCTCGAGTAGGAAGAGCTCACCGTCGCGCTCGAAGACGACCCACGCGTGATGACCTTCACACCACTGACCGACGAAGAACTGCGCCCGGTACCCCAGTTCGATCAGCTTGCGCCAGGCCCACAACGCGTGGTCCTCGCAATCCCCCTTGCGCAAATGCTCGAACGTCCGGGGATGCTGCCAGAAATCCCTTTCGTTGAAGAGTTGCGGGTCCGACAAGTACTGACATTCGGTCAGCCATTGACAGAGATCGTGAACCGCGTGCACCTGTACTGCGGTCTCTCCCTCGAGGTACCACGAGAACTTGCGGAACGACCCGTGGCCGAAGATCTGCGGCGTGACGAGCAGACTCGACATACGCTCCCATGGGTCGTCGACAGGAATGCGCAGCAAGACGCGCCGCTGCAGCGGCCGAAGCGGTCTCAGCAGCCAACGAAGCATTCGGAGAAATCGAATTGGGCGTTGCAGCCTCCCGACAAAGTCCGCGCCGCGCAGATGTCATCGACGCTTGGCGGCCCGTTGGACACGAGCCATCAGGTCAGGAAGCGGAGCGTGCGTCATGCCGAAGATATCCGCCGCGTTCTTCAGGAGCGGCTTCGCGCGCCCTTCCGACACAAAAAAGATGGCGCCGTTGTAGATTTCATAGCCGGAATCCACGGAACGGGGAGCGCGCAGGAAGAGAAGATACTCACCACCATCCACGATCGCTTCGCGGTTGTTGTCGGTGCCGCGAATAGGGACGCCTTCGACGACGACCTCGCCTCCCCACACGGTGAGCGTGAGTGGAGGCGCGGCGCCTGGCGCTCGGGCTGCCGCGATCGGCGCGCGGCCGGCCAGAATCCTCGGCTCGAGGAGCGCATAGTCGGTGAGGATAAAGTCCTCGTCCCGACTGGGATAGCTCTTGATCCTCGAAAGCCGCGCCACGACGACCAGCGCCGAATCCGCCGTCAGCGCTTCAATGGTCGTCGGGGTGTAGTCCCATGGCGGCGCGGGGAACTCGACGCGCTCGCCGGGGTTACGCACGTTTTGTTCGCGCGCCCACTGTCGTAGCCTCTGGGCGCCCGCCAGCGCCGCCGTGTCGACCGAGCCTGCGAGAAGCAGGATGCAGAAAAGTGATCGCGCGAAGGGCATGGTGACTACTGATTCGCCGCACGCTGCCGCGGCTCCGTCCAACGGCAGTGCGTCTGCAGGATGTTCCCCTTCACGCGCTCTTCCTCACCCGGTCGAACCACGGCGGAATGGCGGAGGGGCAAGCCCTGGCGGTCGGGGCAGGTGACGGTGAGCGCGGTGACGGTGTTCGTGAGCTGGTCCCGCTCGTAGGTGAAGTCCGCCGACGTCATCCCAAAGCCGCGCGTTTCGCGCAACGCGTACCTGGCGGGTGACCACACGTAGCGCGTCCAATGCCCATCAGAACGAGCGACGTCCGTGCCCGTCACGTGGTCGCCCTGCATCTGGTAGGTGAACGTGAAGAGCAAGGGTTCGCCGTCTGCGAACCGGTTCAGTTGCCGGACGCAGCGCTTGTTCTCCCAAACCTGCTCGATGGACGTGCCAGGCTCTTCGATGCTCTCGAGCTCGTCGAGATCCGTATAGGTGTAGCGGCGCAGCGGCCCGTCGCGGCCGAGCACGCGTTCCAGCCGTCCGCGTGCGTCGTACTCGTAGCGAACCTCCTGATTGGTGCTCGCCGTCGCTCTCGCCACGCGGCTGTGGGCGTCGTACTCGAACGCGATCCAGCGTCCGCCCGCACTCATGGTTTTCAAGCGACCCGCGGAATCCCGAAGGTAGTGAGTCGTCTGACCGGCGGCATCCCGCGCGAGGATGATCGAGCACTTGGTGGTCGGGCCACAGCCCTGATAGATGAACAGACTTCCGTCGCGCTTGCGCAGCGCCCAGTTGAGCCCAGTCCATCCGAGCCGCGCGCCCTGCCAGTCGGTCGGCGTCTCTTCGTGCACGAACATCGCATTTCGGAGCGATGTTCCCATCGAAACGCGCCTGAAGTTGATCCGGGCGCCCGACGCAAGGATGACCGAGGCCCACTGAAATCGTTCGCCGTCGCCAACCAGGTATTCCTCACCGGGATGCGTCGTCCCGATCCCGAATTCTTTCGAGACGCGGTATCCGGAGAGGTACGTGCGCCGAAGGATCAGCGCCGGCGCGCCAGGGACGACGAGGTCCTCGTTCTCGCGCGTATAGAGCCCGGTGGAAAGGTCGATCCCGCCCTTGTGCAGCGGCTCGTAGTCGGACGGCAGCTCGATCGGTGCCGCCGCCCTGGCGACCGGTAGCAGGAGAAAGAGGGCACCGGAAAGGAGAGGACCACCGAAGATGGCGCCGAGTGCGAGGCCTATGAGACCCAGCAGGACCCCTTTTCGCATAGGTCGCAGGGCAGGGCAAAGACACTGCCACGAGCGCGACCGCGCGCTGGAATACAGATTCGATTCGACGGACCGCGCCGAGCGACGGTTCTGCATTCGTCCTTACAAGCCAGGCTGATGCTGCGCGTTACCTGTAAAACTTACCCACCAGCCCATCCTTTGTACGTCCAGCGACGGGTGAATTCGCAAAAAACCGCGTAAATATGGGCAAAGAAGTGGCACACCTCTAGCACAAAGGGATACCCTCCCCAGTTAAGCGGTGGTTGTGTTTTCTATGCGCAGAGCAGTGCCCCTGTCAGTGCAGTTGCTGCTGACATTCGTCGGCCTCCTCGTCGGGATGGCAGCCGTGTTGATCGGTGCGGCCTACACCTCGTTGCGTGCCACCGTGGAATCGGAAGCGAGCCGCAGCGTGGCCAACGCCACACGTTCGCGTGAAGAGCGAATCTCGCAGCTGTTCCACCTCCGTCATCAGCGCGCGGAAGGATTCCTCCGCAGCCTCGAATCCCTGTGCGCCGAGCCGCTCGACTCCGGACGACTGGGGTGGGTGGACGCCTGCGCGCGTCCGATGGTCGATGACTTCCGCAAGAGCGAACGTGCCCTCGGCGCGATGTTCACCTACCGCGGCCGTCGCGTGGCCCGCTCGGGTCAACGCGTAACGCCGGCGTCCCCCGGCAGCGGGCTGGTGACCATCGCCCGCGTTGGCGAGCAAGCCGTTGAGTTCGTGATCACGACGACCCGCCGCGATGGCGCGCTCACGCTCCAGTTCGACGACGAAGAGGTCGCCACGATGTTCGACGATGCGTCAGGCGTCGGACGCGATGCGGCGATCTTTCTGGTGGACTCGCAGGGGCAGTTCCTCGCCTCGTCGTTTCAGCCGGCCGCCGTAGCGCCGGCGCAGGCCACCAGCCGCCTGGCGCACTGTCATTCCGACACCGATGCCTTCGTGGACATCGACTACCGCGGCATCAAGAGCTTCCAGAGTTTCCGCCCCGTGAGTGTGCTGGGCAACGCCTGTGTCGGGGCCACACTCGCCTACGCGTCCGCCGTCGAGCCAGCCGGGCGGTTGCGCGCTCACCTGATGCAGCACGGCGCCTGGTTCGCGGTCATCGGCGTGGTGATGTCGCTGGTGGCGGCGCAGTGGATTTCTGCACCGGTGCGGCGGCTCGCGCAGTCCGCGCGCAAGTTGCAGAGCGGCAGGTTCGGGCGGCCGATCCCGGTTGGCGGTCCCTCGGAAGTCCGAGCGCTCGGCGACGCCTTCAACGCAATGAGCGACGACCTCGCCGACCTCGTCGCCAAGGAGCAAGCCGCGCGTCGCGAGGCCGAAGACGCGAACAACGCCAAGGACGAATTCCTGGCAACGGTCTCGCACGAGTTGAGAACACCGCTGACCTCCGTCCTTGGGTGGGCGCACATGCTGCAGGCCGACGATGTGCCGCGCGAACGGCTGCTGCACGGCCTGAGGGTCATCGAGCGCAGCGCCCGCGCGCAAAGCCAATTGATCGAGGATCTGCTCGATGTCTCGCGCATCGTCTCCAATCGTCTGCGCATGGTTCGCGAGCCGGTTGTGCTCGCGCAGGTCGTCGAAGCGGCGGTCGAAACGTTGCGGCCGCAGATGGCCGCGAAGCAGGTGCAAGTCGAGATGTCTGGCTTCGCCGAAACGTCACTCGTGCTCGGAGACCCGCATCGGCTCGAGCAAGTCGTGTGGAACCTGCTGTGGAACGCGATCAAGTTCACCGCGTCGTCGGGCCGCATCGCGGTGAAGCTGACGCGCGTAAACCAGGAAATGGTCCTGTCGGTCACCGATACCGGCGTCGGGATCTCCTCGGCATTCCTGCCGTACGTCTTCGAATGGTTCCGCCAGGAAGATGCGCGGCAGCGGAGCCAGGCCGGCCTCGGCCTCGGCCTGGGCATCGTGCGCCACATCGTGCAATTGCACGGGGGACGCGTGCGAGCGGAAAGCGGGGGAATGGGGAAGGGCGCGACGTTCATCGTCACGCTTCCGCTCCACCAACCGGCGATGCTGGCGGCCCCGCCGCTCCAGCTCGAGGCGCGGCCGTCTCCGCGGCTCGATGCGGCGCGCGTGCTCGTCGTCGAGGACGATGACGAGGCGCGGGACCTGGTCAAGATGACCCTCGAGCGCGCCGGGGCGTCTGTCGAAGCGGTGAGCAACAGCCACGACGCGCGGCGCGAGATGCTCGAGGACGCTCCGGACGTGCTGATCTCGGACATCCGGATGCCCGACGAAGATGGGTACGAACTGCTGCGATCGCTGCGCGGCGCAGGCGTCGACACGCCGGCGATCGCATTGACGGCCTACGCGCGACGCCAGGACGCCGAGGACGCGCGCGCCGCGGGGTTTCAGATCCACTTGCCCAAGCCGGTGGATGCGGCACGCCTCATTGAGGCTGTGGCTCGACTCCTTCGCGATCAGAACGTGCACTGATGAGACGAACCGTCGCCGTCCTCGCGCTGCTCGCATCCGCTGCCACCAGTTCCGCACGTGCCACGCAATCCCCAGCTCCTGGTCCCTCCAGGCCCCCGATCGAAATCGACGCCGTCTTCGTCGACACGCACGGCGCGCCCGTCAGGGACATCAACCGCGACGAGGTGGAAGTGTGGATTGCGGGCCGTCGGATCCCGCTCGAGACATTCGTGGCGGTGACGCCTGAAGACGTCGAACGAAGCCGGCGATCGATCGTTCTGCTGCTCGATGACATCACCCTCGAGCCGGCGATCGCGCCGCGGGTACGTGAGGCGGGGCGCCACCTGGTGCAGCGCCTGCGGCCAGGGGACCAAATGGCCGTTATCGCGCTCAGCGGTGACGTCACGAAAAGTACCGACGATAAGGTCGCGCTGCTTCAGATGGTCGACCGGTTCAACCCGCGGGCGACGGGGTTCCTCAGGCCCGACGACCTTGGCGAACAGGTTTTGAAGACGGTGTCGCAGGTTTCACAACAGGTCGCGGAATCCGGTGGGCGCCGTCGCACGATCATCGGGATCGGCTCGGGCTGGGTGTTCGATACCCCGCTGCCGCCGCCGATGGCGGGGCGAGAGCTGGGGCCCGAGTGGATTGAAGCGATGCGGTCGATGGCGTCCGCGAACGTCACGCTCTACGTGATCGATCCAGGAGGGGTGGGACGCACGCGGCTGCCGGCCGGTGATGCGGGCTTCGCACGCGAGAGTGGCGGGTTCGCCTTCCTGAACACCAACGACGTCAAGGCCGTCGCCGACCAGATCATGAACGAAGCGTCCAACTACTACATCCTCGGCGTCAGCGACCCGCCGATGTTCCGTGGCGCGCCGCTTCGCGAAGTCGACGTTCGGGTCAAACGCCGCGGCGTCACGGTGCGCGCACGCCGAGCTCTTTCCGGTCCCGCGACTCCGCCTCGCTGAGCCTGGTCGCCAGCCCAGCCGGAAGGCCCGAGTACCAATGTGCGACGGGCATGCCGATCGCCGGTGGACTTCGGTCCTGGACCGATCGTTACGGATCCGCGTTGGTTATTGCCGCGGCGGCTGTGGTCCTCCGCACGTCGCTCACGCCCTGGCTCGGAACGGGCTTTCCCTACCTTCTCTTTTTTCCCGCGATCATGCTCGCGTCCTGGCGCGGCGGCTTCGGCCCCGGGGTGCTCACCACCGCACTGACAGCGATCTTCTCAGCGTTCGTGTTCCTTGACCCACTGGGTTCGGCGAGGATCGACTCGACGGCCGATCGCATTTCCTTTGTACTGTTCATCGCCATCGGCGCGGCGATCGCGTGGCTCCACGAGTCCGTGCGGCGCGCCGAGCGCCGTCACCACATGGACGAGTCGCGGCTGCTGACGGCGACCGCCGATCTCGAGCGAGGCCAGCGACGTATTCAAGATCTCGTCGCGGACGTGCCGGGCGTCGTGTGGGAATCGTGGGTGGAGCCAGGCGGCGAATCCCGACGGCTCGAATTCATCAGCGACCACGTTGAGGGCCTACTCGGCTACTCACCGGAGGAATGGCTCCGCACGCCGGACTTCTGGCGGCAGGTCGTCCATCCCGACGATCAGGAACGCGCTGCCCGCGAGGCGCAGGAAATCTTCGCGAGCGGGGGCACGGGCACGAGCGAGTTCCGATGGGTGACGCGCGATGGCCGCATCGTCTGGGTCCAGTCGCAGTACCGAGGCGTGCGCGACGAGCAGGGACGCTCGGTCGGGATGCGCGGCGTGACGATGGACATTACCGAGAGGAAGAACCTCGAAGAGGAGCGGCAGCACCTACTCGAACACGCACAACGGCTGAACCGGATCAAGGATGAATTCCTGGCGACGCTCTCGCACGAACTGCGAACGCCCATCAACGCCGTGCTCGGCTGGGTTCAGATGCTGCGGAAGGGGATCGTGACTGGTCCGCGGGCAGCGCTAGCGCTCGAGGCCATCGAGCGCAACGGCATGGCCCAGACTCGGCTGATCGAGGAACTGCTCGACGTGTCCAGGATCGTGACCGGTAAGTTCCGGCTCGAAATCGAAGAATGCGACATCGCGGCGACCGTCAGAACTGCCGTGGAGGGCGTTCGCCCCGCGGCAGCCGCGAAGGAGATCACGGTCTTACTTGAAGGCCTGGACATGCCGCTGCAGGTGCAGGGCGACCCGCATCGGATTCAACAGGCTATCTGGAATGTGCTGGCAAATGCGGTCAAGTTCACGCCGGCGGGTGGGACGGTGACGGTTATGACCGCCCGTACAGCGAACGAGGTGCACATCACCGTCACGGACACGGGCGAGGGGATCCCCCCCGACATCTTGCCGTATGTCTTCGACCGCTTCCGTCAGGCCGACAGCACGCCCGCTCGCGCGCATTCGGGCCTCGGTCTCGGCCTGGCGATCGTGCGTCACATCGTGGAACTGCACGGGGGACGCGTGAACGTCGCGAGCGATGGCGCGAACCAGGGCGCCACGTTCAGGATTGCACTCCCGTCCGTAGGCACCCCCCATATACCGGAGCGGTTGGCTGGCGTCGGCGATTACCCGGCACTGCTCCGATAGCGTCTGAAGCAGCAGTCAAGCCGTTAGCGAGCGCCAACGACTTGACTGCCCCGATTCAGACCGTACGACGGCCGCTGACCAGACCGACGACGAAAAGCACCAGCGCGATCACCAGCAGCACGTAGATGAAGTTGCCCAGGGTGTAACCGCTCACGATACCGAGCAGCCACAGGACCAGCAAAATCACCGCAATCGTAAAAAGCATCGTTGCCTCCTGCCCTGCTATTGAGCACAAGGCATGCCGACCCGCTAAGCTGTTGATTCCATTGAAAACCAGCTCAGAGCGCGGGAATCGAGTATGGCGCCGGCTTCCACTCCGGTAGCGCTTGGAATAGCATTCGAGCCCTGCTGTGAGGAGCAAATCACACATGCGCTTATCCAAGACACTGCTGTATCTGATCGCGACGGGTTTGGTCCTTTTTGCCGACGCGATTCCGATCGCCCAAGCGCCAGCGCCGTCATCTACGTCCGCGGCGGGCATCGACGAGTCCTTACTGGCCGGCTTGCGCTGGCGATCGATCGGTCCGGCAAGAGGTGGACGCTCGCAGGCTGCGGCGGGCAGCACGAAGCGTCCGCTGGAGTATTACTTCGGAGCCACCGGCGGCGGCGTCTGGAAGACGACCGATGGTGGACTGAATTGGCGGCCGGTGTCGGACCGGTTCTTCAAGTCGTCATCGGTCGGCGCGATCGCGGTCTCTGAGTCGAATCCCGACGTGGTCTACGTCGGGATGGGGGAGACGCAACTGCGCGGCAACATCATCCAGGGAGACGGCGTCTACAAGACCACCGACGCGGGGAAGAGCTGGACGCACGTTGGCCTCGAGAAGACGCGCGCGATCGGCCGCGTCCGCGTTCATCCCACGAATCCCGACATCGTCTACGTCGCGGCACTTGGAGATCCGTACGGATCCACTCCAGACCGCGGCGTGTTCAAGTCCACCGATGGCGGCAAGACCTGGAACCGCGTTCTGTTCAGGAACGACAAGACGGGCGCGGTAGACCTCGTGATGGATCCGAAGGCGCCCGACACGCTTTACGCCGGACTGTGGGAAGTTTTCCGCACACCACATTCGATGTCGAGCGGCGGCCCCGGCGGCGGCCTGTTCAAGACCACCGATGGCGGTAAGACGTGGACGGAGGCGACAACCAACCCGGGATTGCCGAAACCTCTGTGGGGCAAGATCGGTATCTCGGTTTCAGGCGCGGACTCCAACCGCGTTTATGCGCTGATCGAAGCCCCGGACGGCGGCCTCTATGCGTCCGACGATGCGGGCGCGACCTGGAAGCTGGTGAACGACAACCGGAACATCCGTCAGCGCGCCTTTTATTACACGCGTGTCTACGCCGATCCACAGGCGAAGGACACCGTCTACCTCCTGAACGTCTCGTTCTACCGGTCGACCGACGGTGGCAAGACGCTGCGGAACATCAGCGTCCCGCACGGCGACAACCACGATCTCTGGATCGCGCCGAACGATCCGCAGCGCATGGTGCAGAGCAACGACGGTGGTGCGAATGTGACGCTCAATGGCGGCCAGAACTGGACCGACCAGGACTTTCCCACCGCACAGTTCTACAACGTGATCACGACGACGCACGTGCCGTATCACGTGTGTGGCGCACAGCAGGACAACAGCACCCTTTGCATGCCAAGCACTGGCGGGGAGTTTTACGCCGTGGGCGGCGGTGAAAGCGGGTACATCGCCCCTGATCCTGAAGACACCGACGTGTTCTACGCGGGCAGCTACGGCGGCCTGCTGACACGCATCAACCGGCGCACCGGTGAGCGGCGCAACATCAATATCTGGCCCGACAATCCCATGGGGCACTCCTCGGGCGACATCGCCGAACGCTTCCAGTGGACGTTCCCGATCGTCATCGCGCCCACAAATCCCAACATCCTCTACGCGACGTCGCAACACGTCTGGCGCTCGGCCAACGAGGGACAGAGCTGGACGAAGATCAGCCCCGACCTGACGCGGCACGATCCATCGACGCTAGGGCCCTCGGGCGGTCCGATCACGCTGGACCAGACCGGCGTCGAGACCTACGCGACGGTCTTTACACTCGCGCCGAGCGCCATCGACGGCAACGTTATTTGGGCGGGATCGGATGATGGAGTGGTGCACGTCACGCGGGACGCCGGAAAGAAATGGGCAAACGTCACCCCGCGCGATCTGCCCGAGTTCACGCGCATTAGCCTCATCGAAGCCTCGCCGCACGCCCCAGGAACCGCGTACCTCGCGGGGAACCGCTACCAGCGTGCCGATCTCGCGCCGTACGTCTACAAGACGTCGGACTTCGGGCAGACGTGGACGAAGATCGTCACGGGCGTTCCGAACGGCGACTTCGCACGCGCGATCCGGGAAGACAAGAAGCGAAAGGGTCTCTTGTTCCTCGGGACGGAAAACGGCATCTACGTCTCGTTCGACGACGGCGCGCGCTGGCAGTCGTTGCGCCTCGACCTGCCGGTGACGCCGGTGCACGGCATCGAGATCAAGAACGATGATCTGGTGATCGGCACGCACGGCCGATCGTTCTACATCCTCGAGAACATTTCGGTGCTGCGACAGGCCGATCGCGCGATGACCAGCGAGCCGCTCGTGCTCTTCGACCCATCCGACGCCGTGCGCTCGGTCTCGCGCGGCGTGGTCATCGACTACTACCTGAAGGAACCCGCAGAGAAGATCACGATCGAGATCCTGGACCCCAAGGGACAGGTGATCCGCAGCTTCAGCAACGCGGAGGCGGCGCCGCCGGCCGCGCCGCGGCCGGCGGAGGAAGCGGAAGAAGGCGGCTTCCGGTTCCAGGGGGCCCCTCCACGGGTCGGCGCGGCGCGCGGCATGAACCGATTCACGTGGGACATGCGCTACCCGAACGCGCGCGACTTTCCGGGCATGATCATGTGGTCGGCCAGCACCCGTGGCCCGGCCGCGCCTCCGGGACGGTACCAGGCGCGCGTGACCGCCGCGGGAGTCACCAAGACGCAGGACTTCGAGGTCCGGCGCAACGCGGCCGTGAAGACGGTCACCGATGCGGACCTTCAGGCGCAGTTCACGCTGGCGATGCAGATCAGCCAGCGAGTCTCGGAAGCGAATGGCGCCGTCATCCGCATCCGTGACCTGAAGCAGCAGATTGTCGACCGCACGGGCAAGAGTTCCGACCAGGCGATCAAGACCGCCGGCCAGTCGTTGATCGACAAACTGACGGCCGTCGAAGGGGAGATCTATCAACATCGCCTGCGCAGCGGCCAGGACCCGCTGAATTTTCCGATCCGATTGAACAACAAGCTCGCGGCGCTGCAAGGGACGGTCGAGAGCGGTGACTATCGTCCGACGGATCAGTCCTACACGGTGTTCAAGGAACTGTCGGGACGCCTCGACAAGGAACTGGCGCGGCTCGAGGCTGTCGTGAAGACCGACGTGGCGGCGTTCAACGCCGCGCTGAGCGGTGCCGGACTCACGCCGCTGAAAGACACCAAGTGACGCAGCCCGGGAGCCGGATCGCCGCGAGCAGCCACGGCGAGTCCCGCTTGCGCATGCTCCGGATCGTTCGCCGGGGGGACCGCCACGATCCGCGTGATCTGACGGTCTCGTTCCGGTTCGAAGGGGAGTTTGCCTCCGCCTTCACGGACGGTCATGCCGAGGGGCTGCTGCCGGGAGAAACGATCAAGAACATGGTGTACGCCGCCGGGCGCGAGCACGGCGCGCGAGAAGTGGAAGCGCTCGGACTCGCACTCGCACGCGAGGTGCTGCAACGCCAGCCCCGCATCACACGCGTCCGGGTCGAGATTTCCGAGCAGCCCTGGCAGCGACTCGAAGTCGGGGGCAAGGCGCAAACCCAGACGTTCCTCGCAGGGAGCGGTGAGCGCCGGACCGCCGTGGTGACCAGCAACGGACGACAGGTCTCGGTGGTCGCCGGCATCCAGAACCTCACGATCATGCGCAGCGCGGGGTTCGCCCCTCATCGGCACGACGCCACCGATGACGGGTCGGCCGATGGATTGCCGAGGCTCGTCGTGGGAGAGTTGTCCGCGAGCTGGACGTACACGAGCGGCGATGTGACCTTCGATCCCTACCGCCACGGCGTGCGCGCCGTGCTCCTCGAAACGGTCGCGTGGCACGCCAGCCGGTCGGTGCAGCACGCCCTCTACGCGGCCGCCGACGTGATCCTCTCGAGTTACGAAGAGATCGCCGATGTGACCCTGGCCTTCCACGAGTTTCCGTACCGTCCGGCGGATCTCTTTGCCTCGGGAACTGAGAACCCCGACGATCTGTTCGTGGCGATCGACGAGCCGCTGGGAGTCGTTGAAGTGACGGTCGAGCGGGCGCCGCGTCCGAACGTATAATCGTCCCGCTCAACAACCATGATTGTCGCGCGCAGATTCGTGATCGGTGGACGTGTGCAAGGGGTCGGGTTCCGGATGTTCGCCGAAGCCGCGGCCGCGCGGGAAGGCGTGCACGGCTACGTATGCAACCTGGAAGACGGACGCGTGGAAGCGCTCGTCGAAGGAGATCAGGCGGCTGTTGACCGGGTGGAGCTCGCGCTCCGGCGCGGTCCATCCGGGGCCCGGGTCGAGACGTTCGAGGTCGAACCGGCGGCGCCGTCCTACCGGCCCACCGGGTTTTTCATTCGCTGAGGATCCACATGGACACATTGAAGTCGAAGATCCGCCACGTCCCCGATTTCCCCAAGGCGGGAATCCTGTTCTACGACGTGACGACGCTGCTGCGCGACGCGGCAGGGTTCAAGCTGGCCATCGAGAGCATGGCGACGCCGTTCGAGGGACGGGAGATCGACGTGGTCGTCGGGATCGAGAGCCGTGGCTTCATCTTCGGCGCCGCCGTCGCGGATCGCCTTGGCGCCGGCTTCATACCGGTCCGCAAGCTGGGCAAGCTGCCGTCGAAAACGATTCGCGCCACCTACGACCTGGAGTACGGCAGCGACTCGCTCGAAATGCACCGCGACGCCGTGGAGCCCGGTCAGAGCGTCCTGATCGTGGACGACCTGCTGGCCACCGGCGGCACCGCCAGCGCCACGGTGAAACTGGTCAAGGAGCTCGGCGGCCAGGTGGAGGGTGTGTCGTTCCTCATCGAACTCGTCGCCCTCGGCGGCCGCAGCAAGTTGCAGGGAGAGAAGATCAGCGCGGTGTTGCAGTACTGACGGCCAAGCAGGACGAAAGTCCTGCGCTACAAGAACTGGTTTGCCGGGGTGAGTACGAAGCTCTGGCTGAGTAGCGCGGCGGCCCAGCGATCCGGTTTCGAGCGCGACGGTCACGCGGATGTTCTCGTGGGTGGAGTCAGCCCAGTCCACCATGGTGTGGATCCGGTAAGCGCGATTATCGCGAGCCCTGGCCGTTTTGTGCATCGGACGGCCGACGACGTCGCGCCAGAGGCTGTGGGGCACTTCGCGGAGCCGCTCGAGTTCCTCGTCGATCAGTTCGCGGCGGACCTGCGCCTGCCACGTGGAGGGGGAGCGGGTCATTGGGGCGGCACTATACGTTAAAATGTCCTGTTTTCCACGTGCGCCCGTAGCTCAGCAGGATAGAGCATCGGTTTCCTAAACCGGGGGTCGCAGGTTCGAGACCTGCCGGGCGCGAACCTTCGCTCGGCAGGCAATAGAGAAAGATCATGAAAAGCACTGAACGTCACAAGCTGAAAGAAAACGAATTCGCGCGGTCGATGGCCCACGCGCGTCAAGTGGTCGAAACGCGCGGGCGCGATGTCGCGCAGATCGTGATCGCCATCGCGGTCATTGGCGCGGTGGTACTCGGCTATTCCTGGTGGCGGCAGTCCCGCAACGCCAAGGCGAGCGCGTCGCTGGCGCAGGGCCTGGCGGTCTTCGAGGCGCCGGTCGTCGTGCCGACCGCACCGGCCCCCGGGAGCCCGATGCCGGTGCAACAGGCCGGCACCTATCAGACGGAGAAGGCCAAGTACGAAGCCGCGCTTCCCAAGCTGATGGAGACGGCGGAGCAGTACGGCGGCACCGACGCCGGGATCACCGCGCGTTACTACGCCGCGGCGGCGCTGGCCTCGCTCGGCCGCTACCCGGAAGCCGAACAGCGGTTCAAGGAAGTGGCGGACAAGGCTGGTTCGAAGATTTACGGCCGCACCGCACAACTTGGCCAGGCCGACGCGCAGGTGGCGCAAGGGAAGTACGACAGCGCGATCGCGATCTATAAGGAACTGGCGACCAGCGCGAAGGATCAGATCCCGGCCGACGGAGTGCTGATGGCGCTCGGACGCGCGAGCGTTCGGGCGGGCCGCACCGAAGAAGCGACCCGCGCGTTCCAGCGGGTGCTGGACGAGTTTCCAGAGTCGGTTTATTCGGGAGACGCGCGGAAGGAACTCGAAGAAGCGCGCAAGGGGCCCGCGACGAATTAGTCGTCGGAGATCGGCCGCTCGTCGGCGTCCGGATTAGAAACCGACGTCTCGAGCGGCTGGAAGGCCTCGAGGCACAAGGCGGGGGAGGTTCCCACCACCTCGACGCGGCGCACCGCGCCGCGCGGAACAAAGGCAATGTCGCCGGCGGTGAGAATCGCCGGCTCGCCATCGATCGTCAACTTCACCAACCCGCGCACGACGCCTTCAATGCCCTGACGCGGGTCCGCCGTCGTCGTGAGCGCAACTCCCGCCGGATAGGTGCGGGTGGTCACCTCGTAACCGAGCAGCTCGATTTTTCGTTGAAGCGCCGCCTCGGTGAGCGGACCGTCCCTGCGGGCTTCCCATCGCTCGATCCGCGTCAATGTCATCCCTGACCCCCGGCCCCTGGTGTGCGCCGTGGCGCGTGAAAAAACCACGGCGTCGGTGGTTAGGCAGACTTGGTGGCGACCGCCGAAGCCTGCTGCGGTTCGACGAGAAGCCGCAGGGCGTACTCAGTGGGTGCGCCGGTCACGTCGCTGCACGGCCCGACGCGGAAGATCGCCGAGAGCACCCCCTGCTTGCGCAGGCTCTCCGGCAGGTCGGGACGGTGGCGAAGGTGCTTGTCGACCTGGAAGTAAACGAGACGATAGAGGGGAATCGCGAGGCCGGCGCGGCATTCGATCTTCACGCCGTGCTCGCTCACGTCATGGGTCACGACCGGCGCCATGCGCGTCTGGCCGCGGCCGTCCTTCCAGGCAATCTGCCCGGGCACCTGCAGAAGCCGGCGATCCCCGCTCCGCTTGTCGGACCGTCCGCCCCCACCCTGAACCAGTCGCAGCTTCTGTTCCGTCATCTCATCCTCCGAGTTGGTGACCCGCACGGAGCTATATCAAGTCGCACGCCTGAAACTGGACCGGCAGCGTCGGCTGGTCAATAAGGCCGACAACTCGAGCTAGAGCAGAGACTTAGAGGAGATTCTCAGTGAAAATTCGACGCAGGGGCTCTGAGTAGGTGGTATGCAGGCAGGGGATTGGCTGGATACCAGGTATTCAAACCGTCAGCGAGGCCGACTGGATCTTGAGTCGCTGCATTTTCAGATAAAGACCTCGCCGCGTGAGCCCCAGGGCCCGCGCGGTGGCCGAGATATTCCCGCCGGACCGCTGCAGGGCCGCATCGATCATCTCCCGTTCGAGCTTTTCGACCGCGGACGCGAGGGTGACGCGGCGTGAACGGCCACGGACTGTTACGCCGGTATCCAGGGCAGCGGGTGAGCCGAAAACCGGCGACAGCATCTCGGGCGTGACCACCCCGCCGGCCGACGTCAGCGCGACGGCACGCTGCACCTCGTTGCGGAGCTGACGAACGTTGCCGGGCCACGCAAAGGTGTCAAAGAGATCCAGGGTTTCGGGACTCAAGCGCACGCCGGGCTTGCTCAGCCGCTCCGACGCCTCCCGCAGAAAGAACGTCGTCAGGTGGGAAATCTCCTCGCGGCGTTCGCGAAGCGGCGGCACGTGGATGCGGATCACGCTCAGGCGATAGAACAGGTCCTCGCGGAATTTTCCTTCGGTGACGCGTTGTTCGAGGTCGGCGTTGGTGGCCGCGACCACGCGCACATCCACCTTCTGCGGCCGGGTTTCTCCCACGGGAAGAACCTCTCCCTGCTCGAGGAAGCGCAGCAGCTTCGGTTGGACGTCCACCGGTAGGTCACCGACTTCGTCGAGGAACAGCGTGCCGCCGATCGCGGTACGCAGCACCCCCGGTTGATCGGAGACCGCGCCGGTAAAACTTCCGCGCCGGTGACCGAACAACTGGCTGTCGGCCAGCTCGCGGGTGGCGCTCGTGCAGTTGTAGGGGAGGAACATGTTGCCGCGCCGGAGCGAACCGGCGTGGATGGCACGGGCGACGAGGTCCTTACCGGTGCCGCTTTCTCCCGTGATCAGCACCGTCAAGTCGTTCCCCTGCATCCGCTGAATCTGATCCGCGACGCGGTTCATCTGGGGGCTGGCGCAGACAAACCCGGGAAGGAGCGGCTCCAACTGTCGCTCCAGGGCGCCCGCCGGCGCTTCCGGCGTTCGATCTCGCGCCTGGCACAACTCGAAGCCCTGTCTGAGCACGGCGCACAGCGTCCTGAATCGCTGCCGCAGCGCCGTGGACAACGGCTTCGGCACCGCGATCACCGCATACCGATCTCCGTCGACGTCGCGCCCGATCGGCTCTGCATGAACGATGCGGTGCGGTCCGGTCGTGCCGCGCAACGCTGCCGAGGCGAGGGCCCGCGCGCTGTCGGCATCGCATCCCGCCGCCGCGAGCACTCGAAGTCGCCCGGCGGGGAGTTCCACCACGAGGGCCGCCGCGTTGGCATCGCAGGCTTCGAGCAAAGCGGTCGCCGCCTCTCGCTCCAACAACGCCGGCATCGCCGACGCGTCCACCAGGCGGCGCACGAGCGCATCGTCGCCATCCGCCTGGACGCCGACGTATTCGCCCGTCGAGGAGGTGCCGAGCCGCGCCAGCACCGCTTCGGTCTCGTCAACATCGGGGGCAGCCCCCAACGCTTCGAAAAGCCGCCGGGCCTCCGTGAGGTACCGCAAGGCCCGCGAGCGTGCGCCGGCATCGGCCGACAGACGTCCGAGCTCGAGCGAGCCAAGCGCCGTTTGATAGCGCTCGCCGAGCAGTTCGAACACACTGAGGCTCTGGCCGAAGTCGTGGTACGCCTCGGTGGCGCGACCGGCCGACGCATGCAGCCGTCCGCGCAGGCGGAGGAACTCGCCCCAGGTGCCGCTCATGGTGCCGGGCTCGATGCGGGGATTGATGCGATCGAGCCGCGTCTGCGCATCCGCGTGACGCGAGAGCGCCAGCAGCGCCTCGATCGCGGTGAGCTCGGCGCTCAGCACGTACGCGGCCGGCGGGTCCGGGGCGCCGATCACTTCCTCGCAGCGGGCGAGCGCGCCTTCGGCATCGCCGCGACGAAGCGCAATGCGAGCGTCGAGCACCCGCACCGACCACTGGTACCAGCCGCTCGCACGCGTTTCTCCATAGGCCTCACGCGCACGCTGCAAGCTGCGGCTGGCGGCGTCGTGGGCGCCGCGAGTGAGGTGGATCTGCGCGAGGGTGTCGAACACCGCGCCGGTCGTTTCGCGGGTGAATTGCACCGGGCTGCGCACGTCGAGCGCGCGATGGAGGACTTCGTCGGCGCGTTTGAGATTTCCCAGCCGCACGCAGATCTGGCCGAGCGAGGCCAGCGCGATCGCCAGGCCGTGCGGCGTGCCCGCCTGCTCCTGGAGCTCGACGCTCCGTTCGGCGAGCGTCAAGGCCTGCTCGTGACGGTGCTGCATCAAGGCGACGTTCGCCTGGTTCCCGCACACGGTGCCGAGGACGTCGCCCGCTTCCACCATCAGCGCCAATCGCTCCGCCTGGCGGAGGGACGCCATGGCCTCGTCGAGACGCCCTTCCTGCGCGAGCGTGATCCCCGAGAGCGAATGCACCATCGCGAGATGCCGGCGGTCGCCGGCCGCGTGCAGTGCCGTGGCGGCCGCCGTAATGTGCTCGCGGACGATCGCCGTGTCGCCGACCTGGCGATAGCAGATACCCAGCTCGTAGTGGGCGAGACCGATGGCGCGGGAGTCGTGCGCGCGCTCCCCCTGCCGAAGCGCGCGGGTCAGGAACGCGATGCCTCGCGACGCTTCGCCGCGCCGCACCGCGATGCGACCGTGCAGGCGCCACAGATCCGACAGCCGGGCGGGATTGATCCGCTCGCGTCCCTCCGGTTCGGCGCCCAGTGCGGCCACCGCCTGCTCCATGTCGTCCTGAAGCAGCCAGGCCTCGGCCAGGGCGCACCGGATCTGGGCGCGATCGTCACGGGAAAGGTCGGGGCGCCGGCTGGCGCGGGCGAGGAGGTCGACGGCGTCGGCCCCATGGCCCTGCTCGAGGGCCCGAACCGCCGTGGCGTAGAGGTCTTCCGTCATGGCGGCAGGAGTATACCTCGTATACAGCCAGACGAGGCGGATTTGCAAGAGTGTGCAGGACTAAAGACCTTGCGCTACCGGGGTATACCGCTAGACGCCCGACCTGAAGGTCGGGCCTACTGGGTGCGGAATTTGTACGCCAGCATCTTGTAAACGAGCTTGGCGCAGAGGAAATTGGGGGCCATGACCCCGGGGAGCGGGCTGAGCTCGACGACGTCGCAGGCAACGACGCGGCGCTTCTTGAAGGTCGCTCGCAACAAGGCGAGCATCTCGTACCACGACAGGCCGCCCGGTTCGGGGGTGCCGGTGGCGGGCATGATCGCGGGATCGAAGGCGTCGACGTCAATCGTGATGTAAACCGGATCGCCGAGCGAATCGACCACGGCATCGATCCAGCGTGGGTCCTCGCGCATCGAGACGTCGTAGAAGATCGTCGTCTTCAGCCCGCCGACCGCCTGGGCTTCCTCCGTCGACATGCTACGGATGCCGACCTGTGTGACATCGGCGTGCTCCAGGCTGCGGCGCATCGCGCACGCGTGGTTGTTGGGAGTACCCATGTAGCAGTCGCGCAGGTCGGCGTGCGCGTCTACCTGCAGGACGTGCAGACCGGGATACTTCTTCGCGGCCGCCGCCACCAGCGGAGGCGTGATCGAATGCTCGCCGCCCAGCGTGACCAGGAACTTGTCGCGCGCCAGGATCTCTGAAGCCACACGCTGGATCTCGTCCATCAACGGCTGCAGTTCGCCGAACGGCAGCTCCATTTCCGGCAACGTAAAGATGCCGACCGTGTGGACATCGGCCCCCACTTCCTCGTCCCAGAGTTCCATGTGCGACGACGCTTGCAGGATCTCTCGCGGGCCGTTGCGGGTGCCCGGGACGTATGAGGTCGTGCGGTCGACGGGGACGGGGAGGATCACGACCTTCGAGTCATCGAACGATCGAGGTTCGGGGAGGGCGCCACCGAAGACGAGTGGGGCGCCATAGTCATATTCAATCGGGAAGCTCATTCACGTACCTCGTAACGTGCCTGTGGGAAAGGGCGGCCGTCGGCGGCCATGATCGGACCCGAAAGATCGAAGCGCATCGGCTTCCGGGCGGCCAGCGTTGACTGCGCGGTACTGGCGAGCGCGCTCGTCAGCAGGGGGAGCACGATCGTGGCATCGGCATGGACGGTGACTTGTTCGGCGTCGGTGGCCAGCTTGCCCCAGCTGCGCGCCTCTTCGAGGCTCGATCCGGACGCGCCGCCGAAGTGGGGCACGTCGGTCACGATCTGCACCGCGAAACGATGGCCCCCGACGCGGTCGTCGTAGAACTCCGCCTGCACGCTGGCCTGGTTGATGAAGTTTTTTGGCGTGCCGCCGCCGAGCACCACCGAGGCGGTCCTCGGGTGACGGATGACGAGGTTGGCCGATTCGATGATGTCGCCGATTATGTCGATCTGCCCGGCCGAGCAGTCGCGATGCCTGGCCTGCGAGATCCCCATGCCGATCGAGGAGTCAGCGATCGCCGGGCAGAAGATCGGAACGCCGGCGCGGTACGCCGCCGTCAGAATGCCGTCCTCCCCGGTCTGGTTCCACAGGTACTCGCCCAGTCGATAGAGAAACTCGCGCGAGGTGTACGGACGGCGTTCGAGCGTCATCACGAACTCCGCGATCCACTCGTCGTTGTCGCAGAACTCCTGCTCGCTCGCATAGGTGTCGTAGACGCGGTCGATCCGTTCCTTCTGCAGCGCCGCGTCGTCTTCGTGAGGGGAACCGACGTAGTGCCGACGGCCGCGCGTCTCGTGCAGGTCGTGGTACAGGTTGGCGCCGGTGGAGACCAGGCAGTCGACGTAGCGGTGGGTGAGCAGGTGAGCGATCACCAGTCGCAACCCTCCCGCGCTGAGGGCGCCGGCCGCACCGAGGAAGATCGTGCAGTCGTCGGCCAGCATCTTTTCCCAGATGCGCCGCGCGGTCGCGACGCTGCGCCCCTGGAACGAAATCCGCTCCATCCGCGCGAGGATCTCATCCGCTCCCAGACCCGGCTCGACGACGAAAGGCTCGACAGGAACGCGCAGGAAGCGCGACTTGTGCGGCATCAGCGCTTGATTCTATTAGAACGCTCGCCCGATGCGGCCGAAGATCGTCGGACCGCCGGAACGATGGCTGGGGTCGTAACGCGCCGCGAAGCCGCCCGTGAATGTGAACGGCAGCGAATAGCCGATGACGACGTCAGCCGAGAGCTCGGCGCCGAACGAGGCGCGCCAGTCGTCGGCGCCACGCGCACCGTCCCAGGCCGTGGCGCCGTCGGCGAAGACCGCCGCGTGTAGCGAGCGGAGGAACGCCGGCCACGTGCCGACACCGCGCTCGACCCACGCGAGGGGCACCCGGTAGTCGACGTTCGCGACGACCGACGTGCGCCCGTTGAGGTCGGCGGTATCGAATCCACGCAGGAGCGCGACCGCATCGAAGTCGAAGTTGAGGAGCGGCCCAGACGCCGCGCTGCCTCCCGCGCCGAAGACGCGGCGAACCGGCTCGTCGCCCCACGCGTGCGCCCCCGCCACGCGTCCGGCCAGCACGCCGTGCCGCGGCCCGAGAGGCAGGAACCCTCGCAGGTCGGCCACGACGGCACCCGCATCACCATCAGCGCCAAGCGCTCGCGCCGTCCATTCGCCCGACAGCGACGCGCTGAGACCTTCCTCGTCGCTGATCGAGTAGCCGTAGCGGCGCGAACCGTCGAATGTCCAGCCCGCGCGGAGAGCTCGACGCGTCGCATCTTCCGTCACCGCTGGGGTGCATGCCTCGCACTCGAGGTGCTCGCTGGCCGCGTGAAACGTTCCCGCGAGCGTCTGCGACTGCCGCACGCGCCGGAAGTTCACCAGCGCACCGGCGTTGAACTCGCGGATCCGAATATCGCCTTCCCGGAACGGTTCCTGGTCGTCCGACACGTCGGCAAAGAACGTCGGCCGCCAGCGAGCGTACGCGTAACCAGCCGCCCAGTCGGGACGTCCGCGCGTGGACCACGCCGCGCTGGCGTAATACCCGTGCCGCGCGAGGGCGTCGCCGCCGGCGGTGGCGCCACCGAACGCGAGATCGTCGCCATCTTCCTCGACGATCGGCGTCCAGAAGCGGGGGAGCAGCGTCGCGAGCGGCGAGTAGCCGCGCCCAGCGACGGGTGGCATCGCAGCCGACACAGCGGGCGACGACAACGCTGGGGCCTCCTTGTCCGGCTCCTCCCACTTCGCGTCGGCGAGCGGCATCGAAAAGAGGTCGTAGCCTGCCGGTGTGTAGCCAACGAACACGAGGGTGCCGCCGTCGGGCGAGAGCGCCGGCGACTGCGCCGAGTCGACTCCCGCCAGCCGCCGAAGTACCGCCCCCTGCAGCTCGAACGCGAAGAGACGAAATGGTCCGCCATCGCGATCCGAGGCGAAATAGATGCGGCGTCCGTCTGGCGACCAGATGGGCGTGGCGTTTCGTCCGCGCGCCGAGGCGGCGATCCGGCTCAGGATTCGGGGAGACGTCGACGTCGCATTGACCACGACGACCTCCGACTCTCTCCCGAGCGCCCGGCGCTCGGCGACGATGCGGCTGCCTTCCGGTGACCAGCGCGGGGATGCGTAGTCGACACCGGGCTCCGACAGCAGAATCGTGGGCACTCCGCCGGCCGCCGGTACCGTTGCCAGTGCGCGCCCCTCGGGCGTCTGCACGACACACACCAGCCTCGTCCCGTCGGGACTGATGTCTGGATCGGCCGCACGTGCTTCGCGCGTGAGGCGGCGAACGTCGCCGTTGGCCTCGCGGACGTAAAGGTCGGATTGCAGTCCCGCGCTGCGCACGTACTCGAGTTGATCGAAGAAGATCTGCGATCCGCGCGCGCTGACCTGGTGCCCGCCGAAGCGGTTGGCGAGCTTGACCGTCCCGGTTTCCTTCCAGGCCATGAGCGCGGGAAACTCGTGGGGATTCGACACCGAGTACAGGAGCTGGCCGCTCGAGGTGAACCAGGGGTCGTTCACGAAGTCCCCGTGACGAGTGAGCTGTCGTGCCGAGGCCGCGGGTTTTGCTGCGCCCGTGGTGGAGGCTTCGAAATCCTCCCACAACTCACCGAGCGGTTTGCCGAACACCTTCTTGAAGGCGCGCGAGCCGAAGAACGGCAATCGTCCCGCTGTGGCGTCCGCGAGCTGCTTCAACGACGCTTCGCCGTACTTTTCTGCCAGGTACTGATGGAAGTAGGCGCCGTAGAGATACGGCACGTGTCCGTCGGGCCACTCCACGAGCGCGTTGCTCGCGCGGTCGAGCGCTTCGAATCGTTGGGCGGCGGCCGCGCGTGTCATCCACAGCCGGAAATCTCCGGCGTACACGCGTCCGTCGTGTGCCGTCGCGCTCTCGTAGTAGGTGGCCAACCCCTCGATCTGCCAAGTGGGCGTGTAAAGGTTCGGGTAGAAGAACGGATTGCGCCCGAACACGCGGCCGACGGCGCCGAAAAAGCCGCGCGAGCGCTCCAGATGGACCACGTGCGTGTACTCGTGCGTGAGCACGAGCCGCAACCAGTCGTTCGTGTTGCCGATGGAGCTGTCGTGGCGTGGCGATGCCGCGGCGATCTCGATGAGGTTGTAGGGAAGCGGGGTCGCCCAGCCGTTCGACGCGTCGGTCTGGTCCACGAGGACCACGTGCACGCGCGCGCGCGTCCGGCCGATGCGCGGCTCGAGATCGGCGGCGATGCGCTCGGCCAGCTGCGCGACCCGTTGCGCGATCCGTTCCTCACCCTGGTGGTAGTAGATCTCGAAGCGCGGCGTGGAAATGGTGTGGAAGCGCAGGCGCGGATCGTAGCGCTGCCGGCCATCGGCCGTGGCCGCCAGGCACAGCAGCATCGCGCAACCGGCGAGGACCCGGCAAACGATCGGGCGCAGCTCAGGAACCGTCGGCCTCCTGCTTCAATTCTGCCAGCAGCGTGAGCGCCGCGAGCGGGGTGAGCTGGTTCACGTCCACCTCGCGCAGCCGCCGGTGGATAGGATCGTCGCCCGCGGCGGGCGCCTGGAACAGCCCGAGCTGTTGCTGGTCAACCGCAGAACCGCTCAACGACGGCCGCCCCCCGCGAGACAGCTCGTCTCGCTCGAGCCCATTCAGGATCTCCCGGGCGCGCGAGACCACGGTGACGGGAAGCCCTGCCAGTCGCGCCACCTGGATCCCGTAACTCCGATCGGAACGACCGGCCACCACCTTGCGCAGGAACACGATGTCGTCTTTCCACTCCCGAACAACGACGTGGAAATTGGCGACGCCGGGGAGCGCGTCGGCCAGGTCCGTCAGCTCGTGATAATGCGTCGCGAAGATGGTCTTGGGCCGCGCCTTGGGATTCGAGGCCAGGTACTCGGCGACCGCCCACGCGAGGCTCAGCCCGTCAAACGTCGCCGTGCCGCGCCCAATTTCGTCGAGGATGACGAGGCTGCGCGAGGTCGCGCAATGCAGGATGTTCGCGGTCTCCTGCATCTCGACCATGAAGGTCGACTGGCCGCGGGCGATGTTGTCCGACGCCCCGACACGCGCAAACAGGCGGTCGACGACCGGCAGCTTCGCCGTGCGCGCGGGCACGAACGACCCCGTCTGTGCGAGCAGGCAGAGAAGCGCGGTCTGCCGGAGGTAGGTCGACTTGCCGCCCATGTTCGGGCCGGTCAGGATGATCAACTGATGGTTCGCGGCGTCGAGCGTGACGTCGTTGGGCACGAACGCATCCGGCGCGAAGCGCTCGACAACCGGATGGCGCGCGTCGGTGGCGATCAGTTCGTCACCAGCGTGCACCATCGGCTTGGTGTAGTTCGACACCGCGGCGGTCTCGGCCAGCGCGGAGAGCACGTCGAGCGCCGCGAGGCCGCGCGCCGTGTCCTGCACGCGCGGCGCATCGGCCGCGACCTTCAGGCGCAGCGCTTCGAAGATGCCCACCTCGCGCTCGATGATGCGCTCGTCGGCGCCGAGGATTTTTTCCTCGTACTCCTTCAGCGCCGGTGTGATGAAGCGTTCACCGCCGGCGATCGTCTGCTTGCGGTGGTAGTCGGGGGGCACGTTCGGCAGGTTCGACTTCGAGATCTCGATGTAATAGCCGAACACCCGGTTGTAGCGAATCTTCAGGGACCCGATTCCGGTGCGCGCGCGCTCCGCTTCTTCCATCTCGGCGATGCGCTGCTTGCCGGAACGGCTGATGGTGCGCAGCTCGTCGAGCTCCGCGTCCACGCCGTCGCGGATCATGCCGCCGTCGCGCGCCACCGCCGGGGGTTCGTCGAGCAGGGTGCGCGCGAGGTCATCGCGGATGTCGGCGAGATCGTCGATCTCGGCGAGCAGGCTGCGCACGAGCGGCGCCTGCATCTCCCCCAACAACATCCGCACGCGTGGGATGGCGGCGATCGACTGCCGCAGCGACACGAGGTCGCGGGGGCCGGCCGTCCCGAGCGCCGCGCGCGCGACCAGGCGCTCGACGTCGTGGATCGTCTTCAGCGTCTCGCGCACCTTGGCCCGCTCGGTGGCCCGGAACGCGAACTCTTCCACCGCGTCGAGGCGATCCTGAATCCGCTCGAGCGCGAGCAGCGGACGCAAGAGCCACGCGCGAATCAAGCGTCCGCCCATGGGCGTGACGGAGCGGTCGATCTCGTCGAGCAGCGATCCCGCACGGCCGCCTGTCGCGGCCTCGATCACCTCGAGGTTGCGCAGCGTGGTCGGATCGATCGTCAGGCAATCGGCGCCGGCGCGGAACCCGATCTCGCGCAGGTGCGCCAGGTCGGCCTTCTGCGTCTCGCGCAGGTATTGCACGAGCGCACCGGCGGCGCAGATGGCGGCGGTGTGGCCGTCGAGGCCGAAAGCGTGCAGGCTCTGGGTTTTGAGTTGATCGAGAAGCGACCGGCGCGCCGCTTCGAACTCGAACGTCCAGTCGTCGGCGCGGGTGATCAGCGCCCCGATGCGAAGGCCCTCGACCAGCGCCGGCAGGTCCGCCAACGCCGGCGAGGCCACGATCTCGCGCGGCCGCAGGACCGCCAGTTCGTCAGCGAGCGCTTGCTTCGCATCCGTGCCGAGGTATTCGGCGGCCGAGAACTCTCCGGTCGAGAGGTCGATGAGCGCGACACCAAAGCCCGGGGCGTCTGTCGAAGGGGCGATGGCCATCAGGAACGCCGGCTCCCGCGCGTCCAGGTAGCTGGCATCGGTCAGCGTGCCGGGCGACACGACCCGGACGACTTCGCGCCGCACGAGCCCCTTGGCCTTCTTGGGGTCCTCCATCTGCTCGCAGACGGCCACGCGAAAGCCCTTTTTCACCAGGCGCGCGATGTAGCCGTCGGCCGCATGAAAGGGCACGCCGCACATCGGGATCGCCCCACCGGTGGAATCCTTGGATCGCGAGGTCAGGGTGAGCTCGAGGGCCCGCGCCGCCGTGAGCGCGTCCTCGTAGAACATCTCGTAGAAGTCCCCCATGCGAAAGAACACGATGGCGTCGCGGTGCTGACGCTTGGCTTCGAAGTACTGACGCATCGCCGGAGTTGCGCCGGCAGGTTCGGTTGAAGAAACCATCGGGTGGGAACGTGTTGGAGGCGCGAGTATAACATTGAGCGAATTGGAGTTGCCGTGCTGATCCTCGCTCTCGACACGACGACGCGCGCGGGAAGTCTCGCGATCGTGCAGGATGGCACGGTCCTGGGGGAGATGACCGGAGACGCGTCGCTCACGCATGGCCAGCGGCTACCGGCGGATTTCCAGTGCCTCAGCGACGAGGTCGGCGTGCCGCTCGCCGACATCGATCTGTTCGCCGTGGCGGCAGGGCCCGGGTCATTTACCGGTCTCCGGGTCGGCATCGCAGCGATCCAGGGCCTGGCCTTCGCGTTCCAGCGCAAGGTGGTGCCGGTCTCGACCTTGGATGCCATCGCTGCCTGGCCGCAGGTCGGCGGCGCCCGCGTCGCCTCGTGGATGGACGCGCAACGCCACGAAGTTTTCGCCTCGATCCCGGGCGAGATCGACGCCACGGCAGACACGCCGGAAGACATCCTCGCCTCATGGCTGTCGGTCACCGATCTGCGCGGGATCGAGTTCCACGGCGACGGCGCGGTCCGCTACGCCGAGCTGATCTACAAGGTGATGGGGAAATACGTGCGTGTCGCCACGACGGTGCCGCTCCTCGCCGGGTCCATCGGGCTCATCGCGGCGAAGGCGCCCGAACGCGCGGTCTTGCCACACGCGATCATCCCGATCTACGTGCGGCGCTCCGACGCTGAGCTCGCCCGCGACCGCCGGACCAGCTCCGCATGACCGAGTCCACCCCGCTCACGGTCGAGCGGCTCACGCAGCCCGACGCCGTAGACTTCGACGCCATCATGGCGTTGGAAGGGGAGTCGTTCAGCAACCCGTGGACCGCGGCCGCGCTCGCCGAAATGCTCACCTCACCGGTCACGCGGCTCTACGTGGCGCGTCAGGCCGACCGGCGCGTCATCGGGTTCTGCGCGTGCTGGCTGATCGAGGACGAACTCCACATCAACACGGTCGCCGTCAAACCGGCGCTGCGTCGCCAGGGGGTGGCCACGAGGTTATTGAAGGCAATCCTTGCGGCGACGGGCGCACAGAAGGCCACCCTCGAAGTGAGGCGGTCAAATGTCGCGGCGCTGAAACTCTATGAATCGCTGGGGTTTGCGACCACGGCCGTGCGCCCGAGGTATTACAGCTCTCCCGAGGAAGACGCCCTGGTCCTGTGGCGGCATCCATGAGGTTGGATTTGCTGATTCAGAACCTTGAAGGGCGGGGATATCTTGTGTTACCGTCGTCACACATGTGAAGCACCGCAATTGAGGGTAACCTTCAAAAAGGAGGCGGAGATGCCGACAGACTTCGAAGAGCTGAAGCGATCACTCCTGGAGAGAGACGAGGAGTTTCGCCAGCTCGCCACCAAGCATCACGATCTCGACGAGAAGCTGCACACCTACGCCACTCGGAACTACCTCACTGAGCCCGAACAAGTCGAAGAAGTCACCCTCAAGAAACAAAAGCTGCATTTAAAAGACCGGATGGAAGACATCCTGCGGCGCTACGGCACCGTCCAGCACGCCGCCTCCGCGCGCAGTTGACCATTCCTCGATAAAATTCAGGGCCAGAGCCGGCAGCGCCTGACGCGTGCACCCGGCCTGGCCCTTTCCTTTTTCGGCCTCGTCCCGAGCGTTCATGAAAATCGATCGAGCTGGGTATCCGTTCATCGCCGGTGCGCTGGTGCCGGCCGCCATCGCCGCCGTGGCGCGGCGTCCACTGCTGGCCACCTCGTTCGCGGCGCTCGGCGGGTTCCTGACGTACTTCTTCCGCGATCCCGACCGCACCGTCCCCCAGGATCCCGACCTGGTCGTCTCGCCGGCCGACGGCACGGTCATGATTGCGGGGCCAAGCGATGGCCGCTGGGCGCCGGCGGGCGACTGGAAGCAGATCACGATCTTCCTGTCGCCGATGGACGTGCACATGAACCGCATTCCCGTGGACGGGCGTGTCACGAAGATCGATTACAAGCCGGGCAAGTTCCTGCCGGCCTACGACGAAGGGTCGAACGATAACGAGATGAACGAGATCTGGATCGATCACCAGGGGCACACGGTGGTGGTGCGCCAGGTGGTCGGCATTCTCGCGCGCCGGATCGTCTGCCGCGTGTCGGAAGGGCAGATGCTGGCGCGCGGCGAGCGTATCGGCCTCATGAAGTTCGGGTCCCGCATGGACGTCTTTCTCCCGACGCACGCCGAGCTCCGCGTCAGAGTCGGCGAACAGGTCGTCGGGGGCGAGACGGTGCTGGCGGTGTTAGGGAGCGCTGGTGCTCGATAGCCTGCCTTTGCGGCGGCGCAAGACGGATCGCCCGCAGCGTTTCAGGCGCGGCGTCTACCTGCTGCCGTCGCTCCTGACGGTCGCGAACCTTTTCTGCGGCTACGCCTGCGTGGTGTACGCGACGCGTGCCGACTTCGATACCGCCGCGCTGCTGATCGGGATCGCGATGATTCTCGATACGCTCGACGGATTCTTCGCGCGGCTCACCAACTCGTCGTCGGCCTTCGGCGTCCAGCTGGATTCACTCGCCGATGTCGTGTCGTTCGGCCTGGCGCCCGCGATCCTCGCGTTCCTGTGGGGACTGTGGCCGCTGCAGCGGCTCGGGTGGGCGGTTGGGTTCCTCTACGTGACGGCGGCCGCGATGCGCCTCGCACGCTTCAACATTCAGACCAATACCGTCGCCGACAAGCGCTACTTCGCTGGCATGCCCAGCCCGGCGGCGGCGGGCGTCATCGTGTCGACCGTGTACCTGTTCCCGGGCGGCATCCAGGATGCGCGGATTGCGCTCGCCGGTCTCCCGCTCGTCCTCGTGCCGGCGCTCCTGATGGTCAGCACGATCCGCTTCCGCAGCGTGAAGGCGATCGATGTCGGTTGGCGACGGTCGTACCTGGCGCTGTTCCTCGGCGCCGTCGCCTTCGCGCTGGTCGCCATCTACCCGCGCATCGCCCTGGTCGTCATGGCGTACACCTACACGCTCGCGGCACTGGTCTTCTGGGTGATCGGGCGCACCCGGCGGCACCAGGACACCGAAATCCCACAGCCAGCGGTTGTTCCCCCGGAATAGGCCGCGGATGACGCGGATCACGACGGATGGACGCTGATCCCGCTCACGGCCGCATCGAGCAGGGTCGCGGCCGCCCTTCGGGCGGCAGCACGGGTATGCGCATGCAAAAACAAACCGACCAGGAATTAAACGCGGCTTGTTTTTGCATGCGCATGCCCGTGCTCAGCGCCGGCCGCAGGCCGGCGCCGCGACCCGGACAGCATCAGCGCGAATCCGTTTGATCCGCGCAATCCGCGGCTCACAACGGTGCCACTAGCTAGCCGAGAGCTGCTGATGGCGGGCCTGCAGTTCTTATTGCGCGATGGGCAGACGGAGTGTAACGGTCGTGCCCTGCCCCTTCACGCTGTCGACGGTGATCTGTCCACCACTGAGTTCGATGTTGCGGCGGGCGATGGGGAGGCCGAGGCCGGTGCCGGTGGCCTTAGTGGAGAAGTAGGGTTCGAAGACGCGGGCGAGGGCGGCTTCGTCCATGCCGACGCCGGTGTCGCGGGCGCGGAGGACGATGGCGTCGGGTTCGGCGGCGGCGGTGAGCACGATGGCGCCCTGGCCGGGCATGGCGTGCAGGGCGTTCTCGACGATGTTCGAGAGCGCCCGCGCGATGAGGGTGCGGTCGACGAAGACACGCGGCAGGGGTGGCGCGATCTGGTTGTCGATGTTGATGCGCCCCTGCAGACCGTGGCGATAGGGGTCGACGACCTCGGCGACGAGTGCCGGGAGGTCCACCGGCGCAGGGCGCGCGGTCGGAGACGACGCAAAGCTGGAGAACTCCGACGAGATCTGGCGGAGGAGTCTGACTTGCCCGAGGATCGACGTGACGCAGCTGTCGAGCACCTCGCCGAGGGGCTCGCCGCGATCCGCGTGCACGCGCCGCAGGTGTTCGGCCGAGAGTTGGATCGGGGTCAACGGGTTCTTGATCTCGTGGGCGACCTGCCGCGCCATTTCGGCCCACGCCTCGAGCCGATGGGTGCGTTCGAGCTGGCCGCGCTGCGCCTTCAGTTCGGCCGCCATGCTGTTGAACGCGTCCACCAGGCGCCGCAGTTCGTCCGCGGAGCGCACCGCGATGCGTTCGTCGAACTCTCCGCGTGCGATCCGCCGTGTCGCCCGCGTCAGTCGGCGCACGGGATCGGCGATGCGCTCGGCCATCGAGACGCCGATCGCGGCACCGAGCAGGATGAAGAACAGCGCCGCGAGATGGACGCCGCGATCGATCTCGTCGATCTCTCGTTCGATCTCGCGCTGCTGGTTCGCGAGCGGAACCGTCAGGATGAGATCACCGCCGGCTCGCACGGGCGCCCCCGCGATCATGTAGGGAAACGCGCCGATCCGGTCCTCTCCGACGAAGCTCGGCATCCGCTGCAACACGATCCCGCGATACACCTTGTCGGGCGTGCGTCGCGGCAGCAGGCCTGACGCGAACAGGTCCGGCTTGCTGCTGGCGATGAGCTGCGGGCCTTCGAACACGTTCACGTCCTGGTCGATGACCTGGCTGATCCAGATCATGTCGTTGTCGGTTGGCTTCGCGACCGCTTGACCGGTGCGTTGCTGGAGCGCCGCGGACTCCTCAATGACCCGCTGCACGACCGAGGCGGATCGCGCGGCTTCAGCTTCGACCTTGGCGAGGAGCAATCCCGCGAAGTAGGCGCGCATGACGAGCGCGAGCGTGACGACCGGGATGATCGACGCGAGCACGAACGCCAGGAACAGCTTGCGGTAAAAGCTGGAACGGATCTCGCGCAACAGCGCGCGTCCGACCCGTGGACGCTCGCGCGCGACCCGCGTAAAGATGGCTGTCGCGAACAAGATGAGCACGAACGCGGCGCCCGCCAGGGTCGTGAGTTCCGCCACATGCACCAGGCGGTCGAACAGGGTGAGTGCCGGGTATCCAATCGCGTAGATGCCGCTGCGATCGTTCGAGAAGAAGACGTGCCAGCGCGCATTACCGCGGCCCATCGTCGTCCAAAACGGCTCGCGCGAACGATAAACGCTGGCGAACAACTCGTCGGTGATGGGCCAGGCCACCGAGCCGGACGCGTAGAGGGGCGTCAGCCCCCATCCGTAAATCACGACGTTCACTTCGTTTCCCGCCGTGCCCTCGCCGGGCGTCCCTTCCCCCGAGCGAAACACCTCGAAGTACGGGCTTTGCGACGTGATGAAGGGCAGCGTGCGGTAATCCGGCTGCACGTGGACGACGATCGTGCCGAGCACTCGGGCGTCGGCCCCTTCGCCGTCACAGATGCTGCGATGGGCGTGCAACAGTCGCCGCTCCTGCGAACCGAACGGGGCCGTCTCGCCGAACACATCCCATTGCCGGCAGGTACTCGTCGCCCCGCCGGGCTGTGCAGAGGTGCCGTATTCGGGGAGGTTGAGGGGGAACCGGCTCAGGAGCGCGCCGGACGCGTCATAGAGTTCCACCGCTGATGTCAGTCGCTCGCGCGCCAGCGCCGTCTTCCGCCAGATGACGAACGCGGGTTCCGTGCGCGGCATGCCGTACTCGGCCGCGCTGATATCGCGCAGCTGGTCGACAAGCGGCATGGCATCGATTTCCCGCCGCGTGACTTCCAGCCGATCCTGCAGCGTCACCGCGTGCGTCTGTGCCTGCGGTGCGTATCGAGTCGAAATGATGTTGCGGAGGTTGCGGTCGGTGAAGAAGTTGACTGATGGGTACAGGAGGAGCGAGGGCAGCAGGAAGGCGACAAACAGCGACAGGATGCGTCCCGCGACCGTGGCGTGGCGGAACCACGCCGAGACCTGGGGCGCCACCAGCGCCGCAATCGCGCACGTCGTCACCGACACCAACAACCCGAGCGATGGCAGCGGCCATCCGCGGGGTACCGCGACCGCGGCCAGCACGACTG
This sequence comes from uncultured Acidobacteriota bacterium, assembly GCA_963762995.1. Classification (GTDB taxonomy): domain Bacteria; phylum Acidobacteriota; class Vicinamibacteria; order Vicinamibacterales; family 2-12-FULL-66-21; genus JACDCA01. Next base: position 225,730 of record CAVXMQ010000022.1, read on the forward strand.
CCGGCAGGACCCAGCACGCCAATGCGAGGACGCGCTCGGAACGCCAGGCACGCCGCACCCGCCAGGGTGCCGCGGCGGCGACGAGCACGAGCGACGCGCTCCACAGCGCGGCAAAGTGGCAGACGAGGATGCCACCGAGCAGCGCGAGGCGCTCTTCGCTCCACGGGTGCAGCGAGAAGTGGCGCAGGTCCACCGACGAATCCTCGAGCACCATCCGCAGGACGCGGGCGAACGCGGCGACGGGGACCGCGGCCAGCATTCCCGCGAAGAGCTGCTGGAAGACAAAGGTTGCGCGATACGCGGCGGGAGCACGGCGGCGGATGCGCATCGCCGCGGCAAGCTGCAAGGCGGGTGCGGCGAGCAGCGCCACGAGCCCGGCGGTCGCTCCACCCGCGAGCAGCAGAAGCTCGTGACGGTCGGGGCCGGCCGTGAAGCCGAACCTGAGCGCCGCCCAGATCAGCAACCCCACCACGGCCACCAACACCCCCGCGGCGGCGGTCGCTCGACGATAGCTCGCCAGCGATTGGGCGGCCGATCGACGGTCGAGCAGCGGACCGACGAGCAGCAGGGCCGTGATGGCCAGCACGGCCAGCACCACGGCGAAAACCCGCCGCCGCCACTCCCGCCGGGCGGCCGCGATCTGCTCGGTGGTGAACGACGCCTCGACCAGCGCCTCCCCGCCCGGCGCGTTCAAGATGAAACTATTCGCGGACGGCTGGTCGCCGGCGCCTTCGTACTGCAGCCGCAGCGCGGCCGGTCCGATCGCCGTTGGCAGCACGTAGCCAGACAGCGCAATCGTGCCGCCGGCCGGGGCAGGGGAGAGGGGATGCTCGACGGCAACGACCCCGAGACGCCGATCGTCTCCGCCAATGGGGAGCACGTGGACCAGGCGAAGGCCGAGGGCCGACTGCGTGACGAACCACGCACGCGGTCCGCGGACGCGTTCGCTCGGCAAGTCCGACGGACGTCCTGCCCATGCCGACGCGTTACTGCCAAACTTGTCGTACACCGTGACGGCGATGTCGTTGTTGCGAACCGCCGATGCGCTGTGTCGATCGACCACATCGAAGAGCGACTTGGCCGCGTCCGGACCCGCCCGCAACGCCTCGGCTGACGCGGGGTCGGCGGCGATCGCCGAGGCGACGCCTCCCAGCAACGCCGTCATCGTGTTGAATCCCTGCCGAACGTCGACAGCCGCTCGCGCGACCGCACCCGCCGTGCCGGTGCCGAACCGCTGCCACTCGAGCGCCAGACCGCCGAGTGCCACGACCGCAGCCGCGATAAGACCGGCGGCCAGCAGCCGCCGCCAGCTCACGTGCCGCGGGCGCAGCGCGCGCGAGAGGTGCGACTCCGGCACAGGCGAAGAATCCGAATGCCGTGAAGAATCAGCGGGGAACACGCGATCACGAGAATACCGCAACGGTTAAACCTCAGTCCGACGCCGGTCCGCGATCGGCGGTACCTGCGTGGGACGCTGCGGGGAGGCAGGCATGCGGGTTCGCGGCTCCCGTTCGACGCCGTGGTAAATCGGGGCCTCCGGCGATGGCCTTAGACGATCCGCGCCGCGCTCGGACCGCCTCCGACCCCGATTTAATCCCTTCGCTCTCACGGCGCTCACAGGTCGCCGCGAACCCGCATGCCTGCCACTCCGCAGCGTCCCACGTAGGGGACCGACGGATCGCGAGCGGCGGCAGGCGAACGCGGCCGCCGCGCCGTAGGAGTAGCGGGAGAGCGCAGGAATTAAATCGCGTCCGCAGGCGGTTCGAGTGGCGGCGCCGCGGATTCGTCTCAGGCGATCGGAGTAAATCGTTGCCCAACCGATCGGGGCTGTCGTTCGGACGGTCCATGGCGCCGCCGGATCGTAAGGCCATCGCCGGAGGACGCGATTTACCCCGCGTACCGACGTCGGCGCAGCGGCCGCGTTCGCCTGCCGCCGATCGCGGACCGGCGTCGAACGGGAGCCGCGGACCCGCATGTCTGCCTCCCCGCAGCGAACCGCCATTCGATAAGCTAGAGGCAGTGACACACTCGTTGCCCCTGAAAGCCGCGCTCAAACGTGGCGCGCTCGTCGCCGCCGCCAATTGGCCGCTCGTGGCTGTGCAGTTCGTCACCGAGTCGATGCTCAAGCTGCTGCTCGCCGTGCCGACCATCGGCGGGCTCTTCCTGGTCATGCTGCTCGTCGAAACCGACATCGACAACGTCATGGCCGGAAGCCTGCGCGACATCGCCGGTACGATTTTCCATGCCCTGCGTGGGAATCCCGTCGCCTTCCTGTGCTTCGCGTTGGCCTTCGTCCTGGTGCTTTTTGCCGGATCCGCGCTGACCTTTGTCGTGAAGGGGGGCACCGTCTCGCTGTTGGCGGCCGCCGAGGCCTCGGCCGGCAATATCGAGCGGCCGCCGGTACGGCTCGAGGTGCTCCGGCGGCTGAATCGCGTTCACATCGATCCATTCCTCGACGAGTGCCGGCGCCTCTGGCGTCGGTACCTTCGGCTGGGTGGCTGCCTGCTCATCGCTTACGCGGTCACCGCCGTGGTGTATCTCGCGGTGGTGATCGGCGGCTACGCGCTCGCGGAAGGCACGCCCATCCTCCTGGGGTGGACGGTGATTGCCGCCGTGATTTCCAGCGCCCTGGTGGTGTGGATCACGCTCATCAACCTCGTCTACCTGCTCACGCAGATGATCATGGCCGTGGAAGATGTCAGTGTCCGAACGGCGGCCAAACGAGTCATCCTCTTCAGCCGCAGCGCGCTGCGGGAGATCGCCGCCATCTTCGGCGTGGTCCTGCTGCTGGTTGGCGTGGCGACGGTGGGCTCCATCCTGGCGACGGCAGGGCTCGGGCTCATTGCGTTCGTGCCCTTCGCGGGGCTGGCGGTCGTGCCGCTGCAGTTCGCGGCCTGGCTACTTCGAGGGTTCGTCTTTCAATATCTCGCGCTGACGGCGCTCGGTGGGTATCTCGCCCAATACCGATTGTTCGCGCAGCCAGCGCACACGGGAAAACTTTCCGCATGATCAACTACGACAGCTTTTTTTCTCACTCCGCCGAGCAGATGAAGGAGTCGGCGATCCGCCGCATGGGAACGCTCCTCGCGCAGTCGCGCGACATTATTTCGTTCGCTCCCGGATATCCCGCGACCGACACCTTTCCCTGGCACGAGTTCACCGAGATCAGCCGCGAGCTGCTGTCAGGCGCCGACGGCAGCGTCCTGCAGTACGGTCCGACGCGCGGCTTCAAGCCGCTGCTCGAAGCGATCGGCGGGATCATGAAAGCGCGGGGCGTCACGACTGCCGTCGAGAACCTCATCGTGACCACGGGATCGCAACAAGGTCTCGACCTTGTCGCCCGCGTGCTCCTGGATCCAGGCGACGTCGTGCTCGTCGAGCTGCCCACCTACACGGGGGCCATCACGGCCTTTCGCAACGTGCAGGCGAGCATGGTCGGGGTCCCGCAGGAAGCCGACGGGATCGATCTTGGCGCGCTCGACGAAACCTGGCAGCGCCTCATTCGCGACGGACGCCGCGTCCGCATGCTGTACGTGGTCCCCAACTTCCAGAATCCGACCGGCTTGCTGATCGGGCTCGAGAAGAGACGCCGGCTGCTCGACTGGGCCGAGCGGCGGAACCTCCTGATCGTCGAGGACGATCCCTACCGGGAGTTGTATTTCGAAGACTCGACCACCGAGGCCGACGTCCGTCCGATTCGTGCCGACGATGCCAGCGGACGTGTGGTGTATTTGAGCAGCTTCTCGAAGACGCTGGCGCCTGGATATCGCGTGGCGTGGATCGAAGCACCGGCCCCGCTCGTCGCGAAGTTCGAGCTCGCCAAGCAGGCGGCGGACCTGTGCACGGGCGGGCTCGACCAGCGCGTGATTTACGAGGCGGGCAAGCGAGGCGTGCTCCAGAAGCAGCTGCCGCTTTTGCGCCGCCACTACCAGGCGAAGCGGGATGTGATGGTGGAAGCGTTACGCGCCGAGTTCGGGGACACCGTGCAGTGGCCGGCGCCGCGCGGCGGCTTCTTCCTGTGGGCGACGCTGCCGGAACAGATCGACGCCGATGCCATGATCGATCGCGCGGTACAGCACGGCGTGATCTACGTCGCCGGCGCCGCCTTCTTCGTGAACGACGGCGGCCAGAACCTTATTCGCCTGGCGTTCTCCGCACCGTCCCACGACAAGATCCGCGAAGGCGTCAAGCGCCTGGGCGCCGCGGTGAAAGACGAAATCGCTGCCCTCGTCAAATGATCATTGCTTATTGGAAGTTTGAGGCGCAGCGAGCCACAGTTTCCAGGCTTCGGTCAGGCCTCCCGTGATGCCGGCAACAACCAGCGCGTCACTCGACGTGCCCATGGATGGCGCGAAAGCTAACGCCTCGGGAAATGCAATTTTCCCGGCCGGGCGACCATCGAGGACGTTGAGCAGCATCCCGTCGACGGTGGGGCCCGCCACCATGACGCTCGGGCCGAGGACGGTCGGTCCATCAAAGGGACGAAACGGCACTCCCTGCTGCCAGCGCTGGGAGCCGCTGTCGCGGCTCACGGCCCGCACGATGTTGTCGAGGCCCGAATAGAACACGCGCTCTCCGTCGCTCGCCGCTTTGCCGCGCACCACCGCGCCGACCTTCCACGACCAGTCCACTTCACCGTTCGTCGTTTTGATCGAGTAGAAGTGTCTTGTCGGTGGCACCCGACGTACGCTCGCTCCCCGACGATCAGGGGTTCTGCCGGCGCGCCGGCGAGCGGGCGTTCCCAGCGAACGTTGCCCGTCGCGAGATCGTGGGCGCGAATCCCGCCGCTCGCCAGCGGTACCAGCAGCAGATCCCCGGAGATAGCGGCGCGCTGGCGTTGTGCCGTGCTGTCGCGCGACCACACCACGGTGCCGTCAGCGGCACGGAGGGCGAACAGCTTCGAGTCCGATGCGGCGATGACCCAGCCGTCCTTTGCCAGCAGCGGAGCGACGAGCGCACCGGTCGGGGTGCGCCAGGCGACCGCGCGATCGGCCGTGCGCAGCGCGTGCACGGCTTCGCCAGCGGCGATATACACGTGCTCGAGGTCCGCGTCCAGGGGCTTCTCGGGAGCGATGGGCTCGCGCCAGAGCTCGGTCCCCGCCTTCAGGTCGTACGCAACGACCAGGCTGGGAAGAACGGCGACGAACACCCGGTCGCCCGAGATCAGGGGCGGGTGAGCCGGGGGTGCAGGAAGTGCAACGCTCCACAGGATTCCCGGTGGCAATACATGCGCAATCGGAGGGGGCAGCGGCTTCACCGGATCCTGCGCCGCGAGTGTGCACACCACCGCGAGCGCAGGGATCATTCGGGCAACGAACCTACAAGATATGGTGGTGGAAGCCGACGGCACAACTTATAATAGCGCCACCGATCATCTGTTTCGGTTTCCCGTCCGCTCGATCTCACAGTGAATCATCAGACCATCGTTGTCCTGGACTTCGGTTCGCAATTCACCCAGCTGATTGCGCGCCGACTGCGCGAACTCTCCGTCTACGCGGAGATCCTCCCATTCGATACGCCGCTCGAGAAGATCCGGGCGAAGGCGCCGGTCGGCATCATCCTGTCCGGCGGGCCGAAGAGCGTGCGCGAAACCGGCGCGCCGCACTGCGACACCGCCGTGTACGACGCGGGCGTGCCGGTGCTGGGGATCTGTTACGGGATGCAACTGATGACGCACGCGCTCGGCGGGCAGGTGGCGCCGGCGCCGCATCGTGAATTCGGACTGGCGACCATCAGCATCGACGGCGATGCGCCGCTCTTCGCGTCTGTACCCTTCGGCTCCGCTCAGGCCAGCTCCCGCGAGTTGCGCGTGTGGGCGAGCCACGGCGATTTCGTGAAGGCCGCGCCGGCGGGGTTCAGCGTCACGGCCACCAGCGCCAACGCGCCGGTCGCCGCCATGGCCTCACCCGACCGCGGCCTTTACGCGCTGCTGTTTCATCCCGAGGTGGCGCACACCGACTACGGTCTCGAGATCCTGCGAAACTTCGCCTACGACGTCTGCGGCTGCACGGGCGACTGGACGATGAAGTCGTTCGTCCAGGAGGCCACCGATCGGATTCGTGCGCAGGTCGGCAACGGGCGGGTCGTGTGCGGCCTCAGCGGCGGCGTGGACTCGACGGTCGCGGCGGTCCTCATCCATCGCGCGATCGGCGACCGGCTGACGTGCATCTTCGTCGACAACGGCGTGATGCGGCAGGACGAAGCCGAGCAAATCAAGCGTCGGTTCGAGCGGATGAATCTGCCGCTGGTCTTTGCCGACGCGGTCGATCTGTTCCTCGGCCGGCTCGCGGGGGTGACCGACCCGGAGACGAAGCGCAAGGCGATCGGCGCCGCTTTCATCGAAGTCTTCGAGAGCGAGGCCAAGAAGCTCGGGGACTTTGATTTCCTGGGGCAGGGGACCTTGTACCCGGACGTGATCGAGAGCGTCTCGGTCGTCGGCCCCTCCGCCGCCATCAAGAGCCACCACAACGTGGGCGGCCTACCGGAGCGGATGCGGTTCAAGCTGGTCGAACCGCTGCGGCTCCTGTTCAAGGACGAGGTGCGCAAGGTCGGCGAGGAGATGGGACTCGAAGACGAGTTCGTGTGGCGCCAGCCATTCCCCGGTCCCGGTCTCGCCGTCCGCATTCTCGGCGAAGTGACCGCCCCGCGACTCGAGCTCTTGCGGCGCGCGGACCACATCGTCGCGGAAGAAGTGAAGAGGGCGGGCTGGTACAAGCGGCTCTGGCAGTCGTTCGCCGTCCTGCTGCCGGTGCAAAGCGTCGGCGTGATGGGGGATGCGCGCACCTACGAGTACACGATTGCGATCAGAGCGGTCGAAAGCAAGGACGGCATGACCGCCGATTGGGCCAGGCTGCCGCACGAATTGCTCGCGACGATCTCCTCGCGGATCGTCAACGAGGTCAAAGGCATCAACCGGGTGGTCTACGACATCAGCTCGAAGCCGCCGTCGACGATCGAGTGGGAGTAGGCGATGAGTGATTTCGTCCACCTCCACCTCCATTCGGAATTCTCGCTCCTCGACGGCGCCTGTCGGATCGAAGAGCTGCTCGACAAGGTCGTGCAACTCGGGATGCCGGGGGCGGCGATCACCGAGCACGGGAACATGTTCTCGTCGATCGTGTTTCACGACCAGGCGCGCAAGCGCGGGCTGAATCCGATCCTCGGCTGTGAGGTGTACGTCGCGCCCGGCGACCGCCGCACCAAGAGCGGCACGCCCGGCGAAACCGCGAACCACCTGGTCCTGCTCGCCGAGACGAAAGAGGGGTACCACAACCTCATCAAGCTCGTGTCGTCCGGCTACACGGAAGGGTTCTATTACAAGCCGCGCATCGACAAGGCGCTGCTGGCACAGCACTCGAAGGGTCTCATCGGCCTGAGCAGCTGCCTCAAAGGTGAAGTCGCGACCGGCATCCGCACCGAGCAGCAGCGCAAGGCCATCGAGGCCGCGGCCGCCTATCGAGACATCCTGGGCCCCAACAACTTCTTCCTCGAGATGCAGTACCAGGGGATCGAGGAACAGAAGGTCGTCAACGTCGGCCTGCAGCCGATCGCGAAGGACCTGAACCTTCAGCTCGTCGCCACCAACGACGTGCATTACCTGCAGAACTCCGACTTCAAGCCGCACGACATCCTGCTCTGCATCGGCACCGGAAAGACCGTCAACGACGCCGATCGCCTGAAGTACCACGGCGACCAGTTCTACCTGAAGACCGCGGAGGAGATGGCGCTGGTCTTCGGCGACTTCCCGGAAGCGATGCGCAATACGGTTCGCATCGCCGAGCGCTGCAACGTCGATCTCTCGGGCACGGTGAACCACCTGCCGAACTTCGACGTGCCCAGCGGCTTCACCCTCGACGATTACTTCGAGCACATCGTCCGCCAGGGCTTCGAGCTGCGGTTGTCGCGCCTGCGGGAACTCCAGGCGAAGGGCATCCTCAAGCACACCGTTGACGAGTACGAGCGCCGCCTGCAATACGAAATCGACATGATCAAGCAGATGAAGTACCCGGGTACTTCCTGATCGTGTGGGATTTCATCCGTTACGCGCGCGAGAAGGGCATCCCGGTCGGGCCGGGCCGCGGCTCGGCGGCCGGCAGCTTCGTCGCCTACTGCCTGCGCATCACCGACGTCGACCCGATCGAGTACGACCTGATCTTCGAGCGCTTCTTGAACCCCGAGCGCGTATCGCTGCCCGATATCGACATCGACTTCTGCGAGCGGCGCCGGGGCGAGGTGATCGAGTACGTCACGCGGAAGTACGGGCGTGAGAACGTCGCCCAGATCATCACCTTCGGAACCATGAAGGCGCGCGCCGTCGTCCGCGACGTGGCGCGCGTGATGGACATTTCGTACGCGGACGCGGACCGTGTGGCGAAGGCGGTGCCGTCGACGCTCGATATGACGCTCGCCAAGGCCCTCGAGGAAAGCCCGGCGCTGAAAGAAATGCAGCAGAAGGACGAGCGCGTCCGCGAGCTGCTCGCCGTCGCACAGCGCCTCGAAGGCATGACGCGGCACGCCTCGGTCCATGCCGCCGGCGTCGTCATCGCACCGAAGCCGCTGACCGAGTTCGTGCCGCTCTACAAGAGCCAGAAGGACGAAATCGTCACGCAGTGGGCGATGAAGGAGGTCGAGCGCATCGGCCTCCTGAAGATGGACTTCCTGGGCCTCAGCACGCTGACCCTCATCCAGGACTGCATCGACGAGATCAAGCGAACCGCGGGGGTGGAAATCGACATCGACGCGATCCCGCTCGACGACGCGAAGACGTTCCAGCTCTTTTCGGAAGGCCAGACCTACGGCGTGTTCCAGTTCGAGAGCTCGGGCATGCGCGAGCTGCTGCGCAAGGCGAAACCGGAACGGCTCGACGACCTGATCGCGTTGAACGCGCTCTATCGTCCCGGCCCGCTGAAGTCCGGGATGGTCGACGATTACGTCGCCCGCAAGCAGGGGAAGACCGAGGTCAAGTACGAGCTGCAGCAGCTCAAGCCGATCCTCGAGGACACCTACGGCGTCATCGCCTACCAGGAACAGGTCATGCGCATCGCCGCCGTCCTGGCCGGGTTCACGATGGGACAGTCGGACGTGCTGCGAAAGGCCATGGGAAAGAAAGATCCCAAGGTCATGGCGAAGCAGCGCGAAGCGTTCATGGAAGGGGCGCGCGCCAAGGGGGTCAACGAGAAGAAGGCGACCAAAATATTCGACCTGATGGAGTACTTCGCCGGGTACGGCTTCAACAAGTCGCACTCGACGACCTACGCGTGGGTCGCGTATCAGACGGGGTACCTCAAGGCGAACTACCCGCGCCACTTCATGGCGGCGCTGCTCACGATCGAAGCGGCGAATACCGACAAGCTCGCCATGTATCTCGGCGAGTGTCGCGACCTCGACGTCCCGATCCTGCCCCCTGATGTCAATCGGAGCGAGCTGCCGTTCACGGTGAGCCGCGGAAGGGGTTCAATTCGGTCTGTGCGCGGTCAAGAACGTGGGCGAAGGCGCGATCCTGTCGATCCTCGCGGCGCGCAAAGAACTCGGCAAGATCGATTCGCTCTTTACGCTCTGCGAGCACATCGATCTGCGGCTGGTGAACAAGCGCGTGCTGGAAAGCCTCGTGAAGGCCGGGGCGCTCGATTCCCTCGTGCCGGAGGCGGCGACCGATGCGCGGCGCGCGCGCGCCCGGCTCTTTGCCGCGGTGGACAAGGCGCTCGAGCATGGCGGCCGACACCAGCGCGATCGCGACCAGGGCCAGAATCAGCTGTTCGGCGGCACGTCCGACGACGGGGAAGCGACGTCAGTTCCCTTGGCGGACGCCGTTCCTTGGAGCGAGGCGTTTCAGCTCGCCGGGGAAAAAGAGGCACTCGGGTTCTATTTCAGCGGGCATCCACTCGATCGCTTCGGGGGCGAATTGAAGGCATTCGGCGCGAAACGAGTTCGCCGACCTGACGCAGCCGGAGGCCGATCTCTGGGCCTGCGGCATCGTCGCCGGGCTGCGTCCGCTGAAAACGAAGAAGGGCGACCGCATGGCGGTCTTCATGCTCGACGACGACGCGGGGTCGGTTGAAGTGGTGGTCTTCCCGGAGACCTTCTTCAAACACGGCTCGCTGATCGAGGCCGACGCTATGCTGCTCGTGCGCGGCAAGTTCGAGAAGGACGAAGAGTCGGCGCGCATCGTGGCGACCGAGCTGCTGCCCATCGCCGCGTTGAAGGAGCGGACGACCCGGGAGGTCGTGATTCACCTGGCCGCCCAGGCGCAGCGAACGACGCTGGAACAGCTGGCCGAGCTGCTCTCGCACCACCGCGGCGACCGCCGGCTGTTCCTGGAGTTGGACGTCAACGGCCAGGAACGTCCGCTGCGCGTGCGGAGCGAGGTCGCCCAGCGCGTGAGGCCGTCGGAGAGCCTGGTCGTCGAGGTAGAGAAGTTGTGCGGGTCGGGCTCTATAGAATTGAGGTAGCGCAGGACTTTAGTCCTGCCAATGATTGCCTATGCCCACAGAATTACTGGACTTCGAAGAACCGGTCGGCGTGCTCCTGAAGGAGATCGAGGCGCTGAGCATGCTGCCGCAGACCCCCGAGCGGCTTCGCTCGATTGAAAGCCTGCGGAACCGGGCCGACGAGATCCGGAGCGAGCTTTACGCCAACCTCACCCCCTGGCAGCGGGTGCTGGTCGCCCGTCACCCCAACCGGCCCAACACGCTCGACTACATCGAACGCCTCTTCACGGACTGGACGGAACTTCACGGCGACCGCCGCTTCGCCGACGACCCTGCGATCGTCGCGGGCTTCGCCCAGTACCGCGGCGAGCCGGTCTGCGTCGTCGGCCACCAGAAGGGCCGCGATACCAAGCAGAAGATCTTCCGGAACTTCGGCTATGCGCGGCCGGAGGGATATCGCAAGGCGCTCCGCGTGATGGAGATGGCGCAGAAGTTCGATCGGCCGATCGTCGTGTTCATCGACACCCCGGCCGCGTATCCCGGCGTCGAATCGGAAGAACGCGGTGTCGCCGAGGCCATCGCGATGAACCTGCGGGAGATGATGATGATCGAAGTGCCGATCATCGTCATCGTGTGCGGCGAAGGGGGGAGCGGAGGAGCTCTCGGGATAGCGATCGGCGACCGCGTCCTCATGCAGGAGTTTTCCGTTTACAGCGTGATCCCGCCGGAAGGCTGCGCCGCCATCCTGTGGCGCGATGCCAACAAGAAAGTGGAAGCCGCGGAGGCACTGAAGATCACCGCGCCGGACCTCCTGGCGTTGGGGTTGATCGACGCCATCATCCCGGAACCGCGCGGCGGCGCCCACAATGACGACGCGGGCGCAACGGGACTGGTAGACCAGGCGCTCCAGCACGCCCTGCAGGAAGTCTCCGCGCTCAGCGTGCCGGAGCGGTTGAACGCCCGCTACCAGAAGTTCCGTCAAATGGGCGAAGAGGGCACCGCGTTCATCGACACCGACGCATCACCGACGACGACGTGAAACCTCTTCTCTGGCAACATCTTCCGTGTGATGACGAGCAGTCCGCCGCGCTCGCCGCAGCGTTGGGGGTCCACCCGACCATCGCGCGGCTTCTGTGCATGCGCGGATTCGGCGACGCGGAAATCGCCACGCGCTTCCTGAATCCCTCGCTCGACCACCTCCACGATCCGTTCAAGCTGGCCGACATGGACAAGGCCGTGCCGCGACTGGAACGGGCACTGGCGCAGCGCGAGAAGATCGCGATCCACGGCGACTACGACGTGGACGGCATCACGTCCACCGTGATCCTGCGTCGCGCCCTGGAGATGATGGGAGGCAACGTCATCCACTTCTTGCCGGAGCGCATGCGGGACGGCTACGGCCTGCAGCCCGGGACGATCGAGCGCCTGCATGCCGACGGCGTCGGGCTGATCGTGTCGGTGGATTGCGGCATCCGCGCCGGCGACGCGGCCAGGCGGGCGCGTGAGCTTGGCGTCGATCTCATCATCACCGACCATCACGAGCCCGAAGGCACGCTGCCCGACGCCTTCGCCGTGATCAATCCCAAGCGGCACGATTGCACGTATCCCGACAAGAACCTCGCCGGCGTCGGGGTCGCGCTGAAGGTGGTGCAGGCGCTGTGCATGCGTGCCGAAAAAACCAAATGGCTTCCGGCGTTCGTGAAGATCGCGGCGATCGGCACGCTCGCGGACGTCGTCCCGCTGGTTGGTGAGAATCGGGTGATCGCGCGATACGGGCTGGCGGCCTTGTCGAAGGGGCCGCACGCGATCGGCCTGCGGTCTCTGCTCGACGCGTCGGGGCTCACCGGTAAGACGATCGACAGCTACCACGTCGGCTTCCTCCTGGCCCCGCGCGTCAACGCCGCCGGCCGCATGAGCACGCCCGACATCGCCGCCCGGCTGCTGCTGGCGACCGACGAAGCCATGGGCGACGAAGCGCGCGCGCTGGCCCAGCAGTTGTGCGACGAGAACACGCGACGCCAGCAGGAAGAAGCGGAGCTGGTCACACAGGCGAAGAAGGCGATCGAGACCGATCCGGCGGTGGGCGCCCACAACGTCCTGGTCGTGGGTGGCCTCGGCTGGCATCGCGGCGTGATCGGCATCGCGGCATCGAAGCTGGTGGACAGTTATCACAAGCCGTCGATCGTGTTGTCGATCGACGGGGACGTCGCGCACGGGTCCTGCCGCAGCATCCCTGACTTCAACATCCTCGGCGCGCTCGAACACTGCGCCGATCTTTTCATCAAGTTCGGCGGCCACAAGCAGGCCGCGGGATTGACGATGGAGGCGGCGAGGGTTCCAGAGTTTCGCGCGCGCATCAACGCGTTTGCCGACGAGACGATCGAACCCGATCAGCTGCGCCCACGCCTTCGCATCGACGCGCCTCTCTCACTGAAGGCGATTACGCACGACCTGGTCAGCGGACTCGATCAACTGGGGCCGTTTGGGATGTCGAACCCGCGTCCCGTGTTCCATGCGAGGGGCGTCGAGATCGTCGATGGTCCGCGAACGATCAAGGAACGACACCTCAAGATGACGTTCGCGCAGGATGGCCGCCGGTTCCGGGCCATCGCGTGGCGTGCGGCCGAGAAGGCCGACTTCCTCGAGAAGAACAAGGCGGCGGTCAACCTCGCCTTCTCCCTCGACCGGAACGAGTTCCAGGGTGAGACCTACCTCGAGCTGTCGGTCGCGGACGTGAAGGCCATGGACGAGCCATGAGATGGCAGAAACCCGCGCAGCTCCTGATTGCGGGCTTCGTGGTCATCTTCATTGGCGTCGTCGCGGTGTCGATGCGGCGGCACAACGTGGTGCCCAAGACGGAAACGACACCCCCCCTGAGTTACCCAAGGGCCCCGGCCGCCCCGAGTTCATCAATCCGAATCCCGGCGAATACGCCTGGTACGAAGGGGACCGGAAGGTCTTCGAGATCAAGTCCGGGAAGCACATCGCCTACGAGCAAGGGCGCCAGTTGTTCTCCGACGGCGTGCGCGTGGTCCTGCCTCGCGACGGGAAGGACTTCGTCGTCACCTCGCGCGAAGCAGACGTCAAGGTCAAGGGGAATCAGATCGAGACGGCGGTCTTCAAGGGCGACGTGTCGATGACGCGTGACGACGGCGTCGAGATGAAGGCCGGGGAGGCCACGTACTCGCTGGCCGAGAGCATGGTGAAGATGCCGGGCGCTGTCACCTTCAGGAAGGGGCGGCTGAGCGGGAACGGCGTCGGTGCCACCTACGACATGAACCGCGAGGTCCTCTGGCTCCTCGACAAGGGGACCTTCAACGTGTCGCCCGACAAGGCTGGCCAGGGAGCGCTCGCCGGCAGCGCGGCGTCAATCGGCCTCGCGCGGAAAGAACATTACGTCCGCCTGACAAAAGACGCGCGCATCAACGGCGACGGGCGCGACATTCGCGCCGACGAGATCACCGTGATCCTGACCGAAGACGAGGAACGGGTGCAGATGCTCCAGTTGCGCGGCAACAGCCGGATGGACGGCAGCGCCGGGGGTCCGCAGTCGATGTCCGCGCAGGACATCGACGTGACGTACGGCGACGACGGACGCACGGTTCAGAACGCCAACCTGATGGAACGCGCGGTGGTCGACATGCCGCCCGGTAAACGAATCTCAGGCAAGACCATCAACATCGGCATGGCGCCCGATGGAAAGACGGTGACCCTTCTCACGGCCACGGAGAATGCGCAGGTAGACCTGCCGGCCGAGGGCAACCTTCCGGCCAAACGGATTCGGTCGGCGGCACTGGTCGCGACCGGCGCCCCGGCGGCAGGCCTCCAGAGCGCGACCTTCAGCGGCAAGGTCGACTACCGTGAAACCCGCGCGGCTGTTCGTGGCGCGCCCGCAGCAGAGCGGACCGCGACCTCGGAGTCGCTGATCATCGACACCAAGCCAGGGCTCGGCGCGGTTCAGAAAGCGGATTTCAAAGGGAACGTGACGTTCACGGACGGGGACCTGAAAGCGGAAGCGCCGCGGGGCGTCTATCATCTCGAGCGCGATCGCATCGAGCTCATGCCGGCCGACGGCGTTCCCGGAAAGCCGCCGCGAGTGACCGATGGCAAGATCGACGTCGGCGCGAAAACGATCGAGTTCACCATGGGCTCGCGCGACCTCACGGCCGACACCAAGGTGCGGAGCCTTCTCCAGACGAAGCCCGGCGGCCGTGGACAGGCGTCGAAAGTGCCGTCGGTGCTGAAGCCGAATCAACCGATCAACGTCACGTCGAATCGCTTGCAATACCAGGGGACCGCGGGGAAGGCCGTCTATTCCGGCAGCGTGATCATGTGGCAGGAGGGTGGGATTCCCCACGATCAAGGGAGACACGCTCACGCTCGATGACAAGACCGGCAACCTCGAGGTCAACGGTCACGCCATCACGGACTTCCTTCTCGAGGAAACCGACAAGACGACCAACGAGAAGAAGCGCTCGCGGACGGAGGGGAAGGCCGACACCTTCGTATTCGACGACAAGCAGAGGCTCGCCACGTATCTCGGGAACGCCCAACTGGATGGGCCGCAAGGGAATCTCACCGGCCACAAGATCGAGGTGTTCCTCAAGCCGAATACGAACGAGATCGAGCGTCTCGAGGCCTATCCTGCACAGGGTGGCGTGGTGACGATGAGGGAACCGAAGCGGACGGCCCGCGGTGCGCACCTGACGTACACAGCTGAGGACGAGAAATATCTGATGATCGGAACGCCTGTGGAAGTCATCGAAGAGGAGCAGGGGGGAAACTGCCGCGTTGGGAAGGGCACGTCGATGAGTTCTTCCGCGGGCAGTCCATGGGCGAGATGAAGGGCGGCCGGAACACGCTGAGCGATCTGGAGGTCAAGCGCTTGCTCGAGCGTGAAGCGGTGACGGCGACTCTCCAGACCAACGGGCTCACCAAATCGTACAGCGGTCGCACCGTCGTCCGCGGCGTGGACCTCGAGATCGCGTCCGGGCGAAGTGGTCGGGCTGCTCGGCCCGAACGGCGCCGGGAAGACGACGACGTTTTCGATGGTCGTCGGCCTCACCAGTCCCGACTCGGGACGCGTGCTGCTCAACGGCACGGACGTGACCGACGACCCGATGTATGTGCGGGCGCGAAAGGGGATCGGCTACCTGCCGCAGGAAGCGTCGATCTTCCGCGGCCTCACCGTCGAACAGAACATCACCGCCATCCTGGAGACGATCGATCTCGACGGGCCCGGAAGACGAACCCGGCTCAGGGAGCTGTTAGCCGAGCTCGGCCTGACCCCCCTGGCCAAGTCTCCCGCCTACACCCTCTCCGGGGGAGAGCGACGGCGTGTCGAGATCACGCGAGCGTTGGTGATCTCCCCGAAGTTCATCCTCCTGGATGAGCCGTTTGCCGGCATCGATCCGATCGCCGTCACGGACATCCAGAAGATCATCTTCCACCTCAAGTCGAGGGGGATCGGGGTCCTCATCACGGACCACAACGTCCGCGAAACACTCCGGATAACCGACCGTGCCTACATCGTGCACGACGGGGTGATTTTCAAGAGCGGAACGCCGCAAAGCCTTGCAGATGATGAGGAAGTGAAGAGGATTTACCTCGGCACTGACTTCCGATTGGACTAAGATTGAAGGGACGGAAGGGCCTACTGGACCAATGGCGATCGCGCAGAAACTGCACACAAAGCTCGTTCAGAAGCTCATCCTCACACCCTCCCTCCAGCAAGCGATCAAGCTGCTGCCGATGTCTACCCTGGAGCTGGCCGACCTGCTGAACCAGGAGATGGTGGAAAACCCGCTCCTCGAAGAGGTGCCCACCGAGGAACTCCAGCCGGCCGAACAGCAGCAGCAGGAAAAAGCTCCCGAAGCACCGGCCACCGAAAAGCCCGATACCTGGGACGACGCCGATTACGAGTACTTCTTCGGCGACTACCTCGACGACGGCTATCGTCCGAAGACGCCGCAGGAAGTGAAGGAACTGCCGCCGATCGAGAACACGCTCTCGACCGCCGGGTCGCTGTCCGATCACTTGCTCTGGCAGCTCTCGATGCAGACCAGCGACGAAAAGCTGCGCGAGATTGGCACGGCGATCATCGGGAACCTCGACGACGACGGGTATCTTGTGGCGTCGGTCGAGGAAATCGCGGCGATGGGGGATTGGCCGGTCGCGGAAGTCGAGAAGGCGCTCCAGCACATTCAGACCTTCGACCCGACCGGGGTCGCGGCACGTGATCTCCAGGAGTGCCTGTGGCTCCAGATCCGCCACATCGGCCTCGAAGGGACGCCGACCGAGAAGATCATCACCGAGCACTTACGTCTGCTGCAAAACCACCAGATCCCCGAGATTGCGCGGAAGCTGGCGTGCACGATCGATGACCTGAAAGAGCACGTCGAGATCATCCGCAACCTCGATCCGAAGCCCGGCAGCCGCTACAACCCGTCGCAGTCGCAGTACGTCATCCCCGACGTCTACGTGATGAAGGTCGAGGATCAGTACGTCGCGATGCTGAACGAGGAAGGGCTGCCGCAGCTGCGCATCAGCCCGGTCTATCGGCGGCTTCTGGACAAGTCGCTCGGCGAGAACAGCGACGAAACGCGCGCCTACGTCAAAGACAAGTTCCGTTCGGCGCTGTGGCTGATCAAGTCTGTGGACCAGCGGCAGAAGACGATCCACAAGGTCGCGACGAGCATCATCAACTTCCAGCGCGAGTTCCTGGATCACGGAATCGAACACCTGCGGCCGCTCGTGTTGCGCGACGTCGCCAACGACATCGGCATGCACGAATCCACGGTCAGCCGCGTGGTGAACAACAAGTACATGCACACGCCGCAGGGCGTGTTCGAACTGAAGTTCTTCTTCCACAGCGGGATCAGCAGCTCGTACGGCGACAACGTGTCGTCGGTCACGATCAAGCAGCGGATCCGGAAGATCATCGAAAACGAAGACCCCCGAAAGCCGCTGAGTGACTCGAAGATCGTCAGCATCCTGCAGAAGGAAGGGCTGATGCTGGCCCGCCGCACCATCGCCAAGTACCGCGAGGAACTCAAGATCCCAACGTCCAACCAACGCAAGGTGCTGTTCTAGTTATCACCGGACACAACATGCGCGTCGATATAACTGGTCGTCACGTCGAAGTCACGCCGGTGCTTCGTACGCTCATCACGAAGCGCCTGGATGGGTTGAAGCGCGTGCTGAACGACGCCGCGGTCTCCGCCCTCGTCATCGTGTCGAAGGAGAAGTACCGCTGCCGGGTCGAGATGGTCGTGCGCGCGAAGGGGGACCACACGCTCAGCGGCCTCGGCGAGGGCAACAGCTGGCCGCTCGCCATCCGGCAGGGGTCCCAGAAAATCGAGCAGCAGGCGAAGAAGCTGAAAGGGAAGTGGGATAACCGCAAGCGCCAGTCGGCGAAGGTCGTCCGCCGTCGCAAGGTGGCCACCGACCAGGAGCGCTCCGCGCCCGGCGCGTCGCGCATCGTCCGCGCCACCCGCTACGCCGTCAAGCCGATGTCGCTCGAAGACGCCGCGTTGCGGCTCGACGAAGTTGACGACGCCTTCGTCGTCTTCAGGAATGCGGATGACGACGCCGTCAACATCCTGTACCGCCGCAAGGACGGCAACATCGGACTGATCGAGCCCGAATAAGATAGCTCGCGTGTCACCGCCGATCGGCGTCACCGTCGCCACCCTCGTCCGCGACCTCGCGGATTCCCGCGACCTCCTGCTCGAAGTCGTCGCCGGAACCCGCGGGCTCGACCGACGCATCAGCATCCCCCAGCCGCAGAAGACCGGTCTCGCCCTGTCTGGTTTCGACGCCTACCTGCGTGGCGGGCGCGTGCTGCTGTTTGGCGAGAGCGAAGTGCGGTACCTCGAGTCCCTGCCCCCGGCAGAGCGCACCGCCACGTTGCAACGCGTCTTCGCGCACGACCTGCCCTGCGTGCTGGTGACCGGTGGCTTCACGCCCCCGCCGGAGGTGATCGCCGAAGCCGACGCGGCCACGCTGCCGCTGTTGCGAACAGCGGCCTCCACCCCCGACGCGATGACGCGGCTGACCGCGATCCTCGACAGCTACCTGGGGGCGCGCGGTTCCGTCCACGGCGTGCTGATGGACATCCTCGGCCTCGGCGTCCTCGTCATCGGCGAAAGCGGCATCGGCAAGAGCGAGTGCGCCCTCGACCTGATCGTCCGCGGACATCGGTTGGTCGCCGACGACTTCGTCGAGCTCCGCTGCCGCTCGCAGTCGTTCCTGATCGGATCCTGCCCGGAGCTGACGCGGCACCACATGGAGATTCGCGGCCTGGGACTGATCAACGTCCAGGACCTGTTCGGCGTCGCTTCGACGCGTACCAGTAAACGGGTCGAGCTCGTCGTGCAACTGGAGCGATGGGAGCCGGGCAGGGAATACGATCGCCTCGGCATCGACGAGGAGTTCTACGAGAAGCTGGGCGTTCGCGTACCGATGGTGCGGATGCCGGTCGCGCCGGGCCGCAACGTCGCGATCCTGGTGGAAATTGCGGCCCGGAACCAGCTGCTGCGGAGCCGCGGCCACCATGCGGCGCGCCGGCTCGTCGATAGGCTCAACCGGCAGCTCGATCCAGCCTCAGTGCCGGAGTCCGAGATCGACCACGGAGACGATTTGTGATTCGGGAGAAACGTCACGCGGCCCGCCGCGCGGCGCGGACGGCGGTGACGTCGAAGTTCGTCGTGCTGACCGGACTCGCGGGATCCGGCAAGTCGCAGGCAATCAGGGCCCTCGAAGACCTCGGCTACTTCTGCGTCGACAACCTGCCCGTCGCGCTGCTGCCGACGCTCGCCGACCTGACGCAGCGCGCCGGCAGCGAAATGACGCGCGCCGCCGTCGTCGTGGACGTCCGCGAAGGCAAGATGCTCGAGGAGTTCCCGCGCATCTACAAGGAGCTCAAGCAGCGACCCCAGTTGAAACCGGTCTTGATCTTCCTGGAGGCGAAGGAACCGGTGCTGGTGCGCCGCTTCAGCGAAACGCGCCGGCCGCATCCACTGGCGCCGAACCGCTCGGCGCTCGAGGGGATTCGCGAGGAACGGCGCGCCCTCGCCCACATCCGCAAGATGGCGGATCACGTGGTCGACACCTCCGAAATGACCGTGCACGAGCTGCGGCACGTGTTCACCGGGGTCGGCGCCGGCCGCGCGCCAGACAATCAGCTGGTCGTCACCGTCCTCAGCTTCGGTTTCAAGCACGGGATCCCGGTCGACTCGGACCTGCTGTTCGACGTTCGGTTCTTGCCCAATCCGCATTTCGTGCCCGGGTTGCGGCCGTACACCGGGCGGGATACCCAGGTGGTGAAGTATCTGAACGAATCCACCGCCACCCACGAATTCCTCACGCACACGCTGAACCTGCTGAAGTTCCTGGTGCCCCAGTACGTGAACGAAGGCAAGTCGTACCTCACCATCGGGATCGGCTGCACGGGTGGTCGTCACCGCTCGGTGGCGATTGCCGAAGCGCTGAAGAAAGGCCTGACGGGACTCGACGGCGTCCAAGTACGGGTCAAACACCGGGACATCGCGCATGACTAATTCCGACTGGCGAGGCCGCTCGTGCGCTTAGGCGTCGTGGTGGTGACGCACGGACAGCTCGCAACCGAGCTCGTGAACTCCGCCGAGATGATCGTCGGCGATCTTTCGCACTTCACCGCGGTCTCGATCGGCTGGCACGAGGACGTGGACCACGCACGCGAGGAGATCGGACGCGCGATTCATCGGGTGGGGACGATGGCCCCGGGTGGGGAGGAAGAGCGTCCGGCGGTGCTCGTGCTCACCGACATGTTCGGGGGCACGCCGGCGAACCTCGCCGTGACGTTCGTCAACGAAGACGTGGAAGTCATCACCGGCGTCAACCTCCCGATGCTGCTGAAGCTCGCGCGGCCGCAGACCGGCAAGGACCTGCTCACGCTGGCTCGCGAGATGCGCGAACACGGGCGCCACGCCATCTGGGTCGCCTCCGACCTCTTGCGCGGCGACCGGGCCGAGGAGAAGGCGTGAAAACCTGCGCGGTGACCATCGTGAACGCCCTCGGCCTGCACGCGCGCGCGGCGGCAAAGTTCGTCCACATTGCGAGCGGCTTCTCGGCAAATATCCGCGTCGCGCACGGCATCCGCGAGATGGATGGCAAGAGCATCATGGGGCTCCTGCTGCTGTCGGCGGCGCGCGGCACCACCATTACCATTTCCGCCGACGGCGCCGACGAGCAGCAGGCGATTGCCGCGCTCTGTGCGCTGGTCGAGCGTGGCTTCGACGAAGGCTCCTTCGACGCAAGCCAGAGCACGCCCCCCGATGGGGCACAAGGCACGTCATCATGCAATTAAAAGGCCTCGGAGTGTCACCAGGCGTCGGCATCGGCCGCGCCGTCGTATTGCGCAGGGGCGTCGGCGACGTCGGCTTCGGCATTCCACCGGGTCGCGTCGCGGCCGAGATCGAGCGGTTGCACGCCGCGCGCGACCAGGCGCGCGAGCAACTGCGGCAGATCAAGACCCGCATGATCAGCAGCGCTGGAGAAGATCACGCGTATCTCTTCGACGCACAGCTGCTGATGCTCGACGACCGGATGCTGATCGAGCGCACCGCCGAGATCATCACCAGCGAGCGCCTCAACGCGGAGTCGGCACTCCAACGCACGCTCGCCGAGATCTCGTCCTTCTTCGATCGCGGAGACGATCCGTATCTTCGCGAGCGCAAGGGGGACGTCGCCGACATCGTCGCCCGGCTGTGCGGCAACCTCAGGGCCGCGGGTGATCCCGCCGACGCCTTCAAGCACCTCGAGGGCCCGCTGGTACTGGTGGCGCACGAGCTGACCCCCTCACTGATCGCCCAGCTCGAATGGCATCGCATCGCCGCGCTGGTCAGCGACGAAGGCAGCTGGACGTACCATTCCGCCATCCTGGCGCGGTCCGTCGGGATCCCCGCGGTCGCCGGGCTGCGCAACGCCAGCGCGATCGTGGCGCCCGGTGTCACCGTCGCGGTCGACGGCTCCACCGGCGAGGTGTTCGTCGATCCCGACAACGACACCGTGCTGCAAATCCAGCAGCGTGGACGCCAGCACGCGGCCTACGAGCAGTCGCTCGACGAGTTCCGTGGGCTTCCCGGCGTCACCGCCGACGGCGTCCACATCCGCCTGGAAGCGAACATCGAATCTCCCGACGATGCCATGCGCGCGATGGAACATGGGGCCGAGGGGATCGGCCTGTTCCGCTCCGAGTTCCTACTGGCCGGCGCCGGCCAGGCGGGGCTTACCGAGGAAGCGCAATACGCGGCCTACCGTCGTCTCGTCGCCAGTGCCGCGTCCCACCCGGTGACGATCCGCACGTTCGACGTGAGCGAAACCCAGCTCCCGATCCACCACGCCGGCTTCGACGGCACGCGCGCGCCGCTCGGATTGCGCGGCGTGCGCCTGAGCCTCGCGCTCGAGGATATTTTCGCGGCGCAGATCCGCGCGCTCTTGCGCGCCGCCGTGCACGGGCCGTTGCGGATCATGTTCCCGTTCGTCAACGGGGTGGAGCAGTTGCGGGCCGCACGCCGAATCGTGGCGCGGGCGTCCGACGAGTTGCGCGCGAGAGGGGAGCAGGCGCCGCCGGTGCCGATCGGCGTCATGATCGAAGTGCCTTCGGCCGCCCTGACCGCCGACCTGCTGGCCTCGGAAGCCGACTTCTTCAGCATCGGCACGAACGACCTGATCCAGTACGCATTGGCCGTCGACCGCACCGACGACCGCGTGTCGCGCCTCTACCAGCCCCTGCACCCTGCGATCCTCCGGCTGTTGCGCGGCGTCGCCCGGGCGGGCCGACAGCGCGGGATCCGGGTCGCGGTCTGCGGAGAGATGGCGGCCGATCCGGTGTTGTTGG
Source organism: uncultured Acidobacteriota bacterium (assembly GCA_963762995.1). Taxonomy (GTDB): domain Bacteria; phylum Acidobacteriota; class Vicinamibacteria; order Vicinamibacterales; family 2-12-FULL-66-21; genus JACDCA01. The sequence continues at coordinate 248,038 of CAVXMQ010000022.1, forward strand.
CGCTCCTCGTGGGCCTGGGGTTGCGTGAATTCAGCATGGCGCCAAGCGCCATCCCCCTGGCCAAGCAGGTCCTGCGGGAGCTGCGGGTCAGCGAGGCCGCGCGGGTCGCCGCGAGAGCGTTGAAAGCACACACGGCGGAGGAAGTGGAAAAGCAGATGACGGACTTCCTGGCGCCGCAGGCGCCGCAGGCGTCGAAGGGTTAGGTCAAGGGAAAAGGGAAAAGGGAAAAGGGATAAGGGAAAAACGTGCACGAGCCAACCAGAGTAGATAAGCCGTGGGGCTACGAGCTTCATTGGGCGAAGACGGATCGCTATGTCGGGAAGCTGATTCACATCAACGCGGGACACGCGTTGAGCCTTCAGTATCACAACCAGAAAGACGAAACGATCTTCCTCTGGTCGGGACGGATGCTGTTCGAGATCAAGGAAGGCGACGAACTGGTGAAGCGGGAGATGAAGCCGGGGGACGCGGTCCACGTGACGCCGCCGACGGTTCATCGCATGACCGCGATCGAAGATTGCGACGTCTTCGAGGTCTCGACGCCCGAACTGACCGACGTCGTCAGGATCGAAGATCGCTACGGCCGCAGCGGTACTAGTCAACGACACCACTGGCTACGATTGCGCTTCGCGCCCGCACGAAGCCTCGAAGACACGAAGCCTCGAAGCGATTACCTAAAAACATATCTTCGAGCTCTTCGTGGCTTCGCGGCTTCGCGCCTGCCGGAGGCATGGCGTTTTCTGCGTACATCTGTGGGTGAATATCGTGGAATTTCAGCAACATCCGTGGGATGGTTTTTGCGATTGACGCGCAATTCTGCGCACCACACAATGGCGGCACTCTTGATTACCCGCTTGCGGGCGAGCGGGCTTACGAAAGGACAGAGCAATGGGAAGCGTGAACAAAGTGATCCTGGTCGGCAACCTCGGACGTGACGCGGAGCTGCGCTACACGCCGGGCGGCGCGCCGGTGGCGACGTTGAATCTCGCCACCACCGAGGTGTGGAACGACAAGGGAGGGCAGCGGCAGGAAAAGACCGAATGGCACCGCGTCGTGCTCTGGGGCAAGACCGCCGAGAGCCTGAACGAGTACCTGGTCAAAGGCAAACAGATCTACATCGAAGGCCGTCTGCAGACGCGGCAGTGGGACGACAAGGACGGCAACAAGCGCTACACGACCGAGATCCGCGGCGACCGCGTCGTCCTGCTGGGCGGCGGCGGCGGTGGTGGTGGCGCTCGTCAGGCGCAACGCACCGGGGCCGCAGCTGGCGGCGGCGGCATGGACGACCACATGCCCGAGCCGGTGACCGACCTCACCGACGACGACATTCCGTTCTAGACGCTCACAAGGCCCAACTCCACAACTCCCAACTCCCAAGGCGGATGGAGCCGGATGCGACGCGGATGCTCAAGAGCATCCGTGTCAATCCGGCTTCATCCGCGTTTGGGAGTTGGGAGTTGCGGAGTTGGGAGTTCTTATTTGCGGTTCAGGGCGGCGAGGCGCTGCTTGATGAGTTGCGTGTCGAAGGCGTCCGGGAAGTTCTTGATCGCCGTCTCATAGGCCCGCCGGGCGAGATCGATCTGCTTCAGGCCTTCGTAACTCAAGCCAAGCTTGTAGTAGGCCGCCGGCACGCTGTCGCTTTGCGGGTAGTCGCTGATCACTTTCTGGAATGCGTCGACCGCCTCACGGAACTTGCCCAACGCGTAGTGGGAGTTGCCGATGTTCAGCTGCGCCTCGGGCGCGCGAATACTCTTCGGAAACGTTTTCAGATAGAACTCGAACCCGGCGATCGCCAGGTCGTACTGGCCGCCGGTGAAGTCGCCGTAGGCGGCTGAATACGCCTTGTCGGGCGAGACCCCCGGCGGAGGCGTGACACCGGCGGGAGGCGTTGCGGGAACGCCAGTCGCTGGCTCTCCCGTCGGAGAGGTGACGCCCGCCGACGGGGAGGGCTGCGTCGGAGTCGCCGCGATCGTCTGCCGCATCGACTCGAGCTCCTGGTTCATCGACGACAGCCGCACGTTGGTATCGTCCGCCTTCTCCCGCAGGATGCGCACGCCTTCCGCCACACCGTCGATCAGCAGCTTCTGGTCGGCTGAGGTCTTCCGATTCGACGACGTTTGCTCGTCCATTCTCGTGGTGACGGTCTTCAACGTATCGGCGAGCCCTGCCAATGTCTGCGCCAGCTGCGACTGCTGTTCCTGCAGCATGCGGAGCTCCGCCATGATCTGCTGGTGGGTTTTGTCGTCCGCAACCGCCGGCGTGGCAGCCGCCAGGAGAACGCACACGACCGAAACAGCCAAGCGTTTCATCATCTGCCCTCTATTTGCTGGTCACGACAAAGTGCGCGCGGCGGTTCTTCTCGAAGGCCGCTTCGGTGTGGCCCGGATCGAAGGGGAATTCCTTGCCGTAGCTGACGGTGCGCAATCGGTCGGCCGCGATGCCGAGCGAGATCATGTAGTCGCGGGCCGCCAGGGCGCGGCGCTCGCCGAGCGCCAGGTTGTATTCCGCCGTGCCGCGCTCGTCGGCATGCCCCTCGATCGTGATGACCCACGTCGCATACTTCTTCATGAGCTCGGCGTTCGCCTGCAGCACTTGCTGCCCCTCGACGCTCACCTCTGCCAGATCGTAGCCGAAGAAGAGCGGCTGGAACGGCGAGTTCTTGTTGAGCGCGTCGAGGTCGCGGCTCGCCAGCTCGTCAGCCTTCGATGGCTCGACCGGCACCGGCTGCGGCTCGGTGACCGGCTGCGGCGGTGCGGGCGGACGGTTGCTTGTGCCAGTGCCGGCGGGCGGCGGCGGGATCGTCGGTCGGGCCACCGGCGGCGCCTTCTTCGCGCACGCTCCCGCCGTCATCAGCAGGATCACGAGAATCGCTGCGCTCTGCTTCATCTGCATCGTCTCCTCAATTAGACCAATTGGGGAACCGGTTGTCCCCGGAATTCGTGATTTGTTTGCGGTTCGTGCCGTCCCGACGCACGGTGAAAACCTGTGCTTTGCCGGCGCGCGTCGACACGAACGCGAGGTGGCGGCCGGTCGGCGAGAACGCCGGGCTCTCGTTGCTGCCGATGCCGTCGGTGATCGTCTTGGTGGTGCCGGTGCCGACGTCGTAGATGCGGATGTCGTAACCGCCGCCCGACTGTGAGGCGTAGGCAATCTCGTTGAACGGCGCCGGGGACCACGTCGGCCGATCGCACCAGGATTCGTTGGTGACCTTCTGTTGCTGAGAGCCGTCCGCGTTCATCATCCAGATCTGCGGCCGCCCCGCGCGGTTGGACGTGAACGCGATCTGGGCGCCGCTCGGCGACCAGGTGGGCGTCACATCGTTTTCAGGGTGATACGTGAGACGGCGCATCCCGGAGCCGTCGCGGTTGACCACGTAGATCTCGGGATTACCGTCGCGGTTCGACATGAACGCGAGCTTCGACCCGTCCGGGGACCAGGCGGGGAGGAAGTTGTGGATGCGGTCGGTGCCTTTCGCAGGTCGGCTGCTCCGGGCCTTGTAGATCTCGGCCACGATGATGTCGGGATAACCGGAGCCGTACGAGGTATAGGCGATGGCCTGCGCATCGGGCGACCAGGCGGGAGTGATGTGCAACGAGGGCTGCACCGTGATGCGCGTCTGGTTGGCGCCGTCGTAATCGGAAATGTAAATGTTCTGGATGTCGCGCGAGGCCGTCCGGCCCCTTGACGCGTTCGCCGTCACGATCGGACGTAAACGTCAACTTGGTGCGGGCGACGCCGCGCAGCGCACGCTGCTGCTGATGGATCTCGTCGGCAATCGTATGCGCGAAGAAGCGCGCCTTGCTCGCCGCGCCGGTGTACTCCTTGGCAAACAGCGACTGCCCCGTGGCCACCTGGATCAGTCGAACCTGCACGACCATGTTGGCGCCGGTCTGTCGCACCGATCCGACGATGACGCCGTCGGCGCCGAGCTCCTTCCAGCGCTGGAGTGGCACCTCGTCGAGCGTGGCGGGCTGCGGCACGCTGCGATAGGTGTCACGCGCAATCAGGTAGAACTCCGCCTCGAAGTCGAGATCGTCCCAGAGCACCTGCCCGATCGTCTTTCCGGCCGCCGCATCGCCGATGAAGTCAGGCACGGCGACCTTCGGCGGAAGCCCTGGGGCGCCCGTCAACTCGATCCGAACGATCTGGTTAGGGGGCTGCGACGGCGGCGGATCCTGCGCGACCACCACGAGGGTGGCGCCGAGAGCCAAGGTGGTCGCGATCAAAGGTGTCTTGTTCATCGCAGATACTCAAAAATGAGCTGCACCTGCAGCGTGGGCTGTTGATGTTCGCGGGGCAGCGGCGGAATCTGTTTCGTCGCGACCAGCGCGCGCTGCGAGACGAGATCCAGGAACTGGCCGCCGGACTGTTCGACCTTGATGTCGGTGATTCTGCCGTCGCGTTGAACGACGAAGGACATCATCACTTTGCCATTCACACCCTGTTTCTGTTGCCAATTCGCGCGGATCATGTTCCGCATGATGCCCAGGTACTCAGGACAGCAGAATCCCTGCACGTTGATCGTGGCGCCGCCGAAGCCGCCGCCGCCGGTGCTCAAGCCACCGAACGGCACTTGCGCCGGTGAATTGGTCTCGACACGTGCGGTGCCCTTGCTGATCTCGGCCCCGACCGCCGGCTTCTTCCCGGTCTCCTTCGGCTTCGTCTCGACGGGCTTCGCGGTCGCCTTCGGCGCTGGCTTCGTCGTCGGTGTCGGTTCGACCATCTCGGGCTTCGGTGGGGGAGGCGTATCGGCGCGCGCGCGTGGATCGCGCTCCGCCACTTCATCGACCTTGCGCGCCGACGGAGGGGTCATGCCGCCGGTCTTCGGTCCTTCCACGCCACCGAGCGAGATCTCCATGACGTTTTGATTCGTCTTCGGCGCCGCCCGCCAGAGCGCCGGCGCCACGATCATCGTGCTCAACAGCACGCCGTGAGCGATCAACGACACGATCACCATGCGGCTGACGCCGCCGGTGACCTGTGCCCGTTCCGTGAGAATCTCGCTGACGGCTTCTCTCATTTATTGCTTGGGTGGCTGCGAAACCATTCCAATCTTTTGGACGCCCGCTTCCTTTAACCGGTCGTAGACCGTGAATATCTCCTGCGCGGTCACGCTCGCGTCCAGGCGCAAGAAGATCGACTTGTCCTCGCGCGTCAGCAGCGCCTGCTTGAGACGCTCGCCCAACGCCTCGACGCCAATTTCGTCCTTGTCCAGCATCAGGCGCTTCGTGCGGTTGAAGGTCGACGGGATCGTCACGTAAATCGGCTGCGAGTTGATCGGATCGGCCCGGCGTGACTGCGGCAGATTGACGGTGACGCCCTGCTGCATCATCGGCGCGGTCACCATGAAGATGATCAGCAAGACGAGCATCACGTCCACGAGCGGCACGACGTTGATCTCGGAGAGAGACGAAGCCACACGTGGTCCGCGCGATCTCCTGTTGCCGCCGCCTGATTCAGGACTGTGGATCTTGGGCATGTTCGCTCGCTACGCTCGCGAACTCCCAACTTCACAACTCCCAACTCCCAATTTACCGGTGGCGCCGGCCGCTGCGCGGCCGCCGCGTCGTTCAGTGTTTCTCGTCGTCGTAGCGCAGGGGAAAATCCCGTGTTCGAAGATGTCCACTGAAAGACGCGGCGAGCGCGCAGCGCGAGCCGCCTCGAGGAATTGGGAGTTGGGAGTTGAGGAGTTGGGAGTTCTCACGTGAAATTCCTCTCCGCGATGTTCAGGAACTCCAGCGAGAAGTCGTCCATCTCGGCCGAGAAGTGCTTCACGCGGTTGGTGAAGTGGTTGTAGAAGTAGACCGCCGGGATCGCGGCGAAGAGTCCGGCAGCGGTGGCGATCAACGCGTGTGCGATGCCGGGGGCCACGACCGCGAGGCTCGACGAGCCGGCGACGCCGATGCGCTGGAAGGAATCCATGATTCCCCACACGGTGCCGAAGAGCCCGATGAACGGCGTGATGCTGGCGGTCGTCGCCAGGAACGGCAACGAAGTGTTCGAGCTTCGTCATCTCGACGGTGGTCGCGCGCAACAACGCGCGATCGACCGCGTCGAGGCTCTTGAGCGTGGGACGCGGCGCCGCCGCCGTTTTGCTCTCGGGACCACCGCCGCGCAACTGCGTGTTGAGTTCGGCATAGCCCGACTGGAAGAGGCCGACGAGTGGGCTCGCGGGGAGCGAGCGGCACACCGCCTGCACTTCCGAGAACTTGCTGCTCTTGCGAAACACGTCGATGAACGTCCGCGTGTGCCGCGCGGCGCGGCGGAACTGGACGAACTTGTAAAAGATCACTCCCCACGAGATCGCGGAGAAGATGAGCAGGATGACGAGCACGATCTGCGCGATCGCGCCGCCCTGCGTGATGAGTTGAAAGAAGTCGGTTTGAACTTCGCCGGTCCCAGCCGGCTGTTCCGCCGTTTGCGCCATCAGCGCAAAGGCGGAGATATCGATGCGCAACAATGCCTCCGCAAAAATCGGGTACTACTCGGCGATGCATAAAGCCCGCCCTACTACGACGTAGTAGGCCACCCGATCAGTCTGATCGCGCCGCTGGGACAGCGCAGTGAGAGGCAGCGTAGCACCGCGCGAAGTTAGCTGTCAAACATCTGATAAGATTGCACTTGCCCGCCTTCGCCAAGGCTCCGGCGGGCAGGCCGCCTCAACCCAGACCAACCCTATGCTGCGTTTCCTCCGCGTCCAGCACCTCGCGGTCATCGACCGGCTCGAGCTGGAATTCGAGCCCGGCTTCACGGTCTTGACGGGGGAGACCGGTGCCGGCAAGAGCATTCTCATGGGGGCCGTTGGATTGCTGGTCGGCGGACGCGCCTCCGCCGATCTCGTGCGCACCGGCGAAGAGCTGGCCACCGTCGAGGCAATCTTCGAAACCCAGGACGGGCGCGAGCTGATCGTGCGGCGCGAAGTCTCTTCCCAGGGACGCAGCCGCGCGCTGATCGACGGCGCACTGACGACGAGCGCCGCGCTGCGCGACGCCTGCGGCGGGCTCGTCGACCTGCACGGACAACACGAACATCAAGTCCTGCTCGATCCCGCCGCGCACCTCGACCTGCTCGACGAGTTCGCCGGGCTCGGCGACATCCGCTGCACGACGGCGGAGACCTTCGCGGAATGGCAGCGCGTCCGCGCCGAACGCGAACGCCTGCTCACGGGCGAGCGCGAGAAAGCCTCGCGCGCGGAGTTCCTCAGATTCCAGCTGGCGGAGATCGATCGCGTCGCGCCGAAGCCCGGCGAAGACGAAGCGCTCGCGGCAACGCGAGTCGTGCTCGCCAACGCGGACAAACTCCAGCGACTCTGCGACGAGGCCTACAACGCGCTCTACGAGGGGGACAACGCCGCGCTGCCCACGCTCGGCACCGTGTGGAAGCGGGTAGGGGATCTCGCGGCGCTCGACGCACGCTTTGCGACCTACGCGGACGCTCGGCACGCGGTGAAGTCACAGCTCGAGGACCTCGCCTACTTCCTGCGCTCCTATGCGTCGGGCATCGACGCCTCGCCGGCGCGCCTCCAGGAGATCGAGGACCGGCTGGCGATGCTGGAGCGCCTCAAGAAAAAACACGGCCCCAGCCTGGCGGACGTCACCGACACCGCCGAGCGCCTGCGCCGGGAGCTCGACGACCTCGAGAATGCCACCGAGCGCGCCGCGCAACTCGACGCGGAGCTCTCGCAGGCACACGATGCCTTCGCGGCCGCCGCGGTCGCACTCTCCACCGCGCGACGGCAGGCGGCGCCGACGTTTTGCCGCCGCCTGGAATCCGCACTCGGAGACCTGGCCATGAGCCGCACACAGTGCGAGGTCAGGTTTACTGACGCCAGCGACGAGTCGCAATGGTCGGAGCGTGGCCTGGAGCAAGGGGAGTTCTACATCTCGCCAAATCCGGGAGAGGACCTGCGACCGTTGGCCCGGATCGCCTCGGGGGGCGAACTGTCGCGGCTCATGCTGGCCTTGAAGACGCTGGCCACCACGGACGCGCCTGGTAAGACATTGATCTTCGACGAGGTCGACGCCGGCATCGGCGGCGCGGTGGCCGACGTCGTCGGACGCCGCCTGCAGGCCCTGGGAGGGAAGTTCCAGGTGCTGTGCATCACGCACCTGCCCCAGATCGCCGCCTACGGGCACGCGCACTACCGGATCTCGAAGGCGGTGCGCCGCGACCGTACGATCACCGATGTCGCGCGGGTCATGGGCCCCGACCGCGAGCAGGAGCTCGCGCGGATGATCGGCGGCGCCGAGATCTCCGCCGCCGTCGTCGCCAGCGCCCGCGAAATGCTCGGCCGCCGAGTCGCTCCGACGGTCTCAGACCCGCCGTCGCGCCCCCTCCTCGTAGGGCAGGGTCTTCAGACCCTGCCGACAGGCGAAGGCGAAAGCAAATATAAAGCGAAAGCGAAAGTTGTCGAAGAAATTCCTGATCGAGACGTTCGGCTGCCAGATGAACATCCACGACTCCGAGCGGATGGCGGGGTTGCTCGAACAGGCCGGCTACGAATCCACCGCAGACGATCGCGATGCCGACATCATCGTGATCAACACCTGCAGCGTCCGCGAAAAGGCAGAAGAGAAACTCTTCACGAGGCTCGGCGAGATCCATCACCAGGGGCTGGAACTCGGGGAGCGGCCGATCGTCGCCGTGACGGGCTGCGTCGCGCAACAGGAAGGGGATCAGATCCTGAAGCGCTCGAGCGCCGTCGACGTCATCATCGGGACCCAGAATCTGAAGCGACTCCCGATGCTGGTGAACTCCGCCGTCGAGCGCCGCGAGGCGCATCAGCGCGCAATCCCAAAACTCGATCTCGATCCGCTCGAGGACGTGTCGTTCCCGCTGGGCATCGCGCGCCGCACGGACCCGCACAAGGCGTACGTGACGATCATCGAAGGCTGCAACGAGTTCTGCGCGTTCTGTGTCGTGCCGTACACGCGCGGCAAGGAGCGGATGCGGCCGGTGGAGGAGATCGTCGCCGACGCTCGGCACGCCGCCGATACCGGCGCGAAGGAGATCCAGCTCCTCGGACAGATCGTGAACCATTACCAGGCCCCGGACGATCCTGCATGCGACTTCGCAGGATTGCTCGAACGGCTGAACGCGATCGACGGCCTCGAGCGGATTCGGTTCGCGAGCCCGCACCCGCGTCATGTCACGCCACGAATGATCGAAGCGATGCGCACGCTGCCCAGAGTTGCGCGCCATCTCCATCTGCCGGTGCAGTCCGGATCGACCGAGATACTGAGAGCGATGCGGCGGCGTCATACGAGAGAGGAATATCTGGAGCTCGTGGCGCGGCTGCGCGAGGCCATGCCGGACATCGCGTTATCGACCGATATGATCGTTGGCTTCCCAGGAGAACGAGACGAGCACTTCGAGGACACACTGTCGTTGACCGCCGCGGCGCGGTACCACAGCATGTTCTCGTTCAAGTATTCGCCGCGACCGAATACGCTGGCGCTGAAGCGGATGCCGGACGATGTGCCGGAGGAAGAGAAGACGCGGCGGATCATGGCACTCCAGGGGCTTCAACGGCAGATTCAAGGGGAGCTCTACGAAGCATCGGTGGGCCGAGTGGAGCAGGTGCTGATCGACTCGAAGAGCCGGCGGCGGGACTGGGAATTATCGGGTCGCACGTCCGGCAATACTGTCGTCAATCTCTCGGGCGATCCCTCGCTGATCGGGACGATCGTGCCGGTGCGCATTACGGGAGCGAATCCCAATAGCCTGAGGGGCGAGGTCGCCTAACCATGCAAATCGAGATGACGATCAAGGGGTTGATGGTGGACCCGATCACGAACATGCCGATCGTGATCCTGCGCGACAAGGACGGGCAGCGGGTGCTGCCGATCTGGGTCGGCGTGTTCGAGGCGAACGCGATCGCGCTGCAGATCGAGAACGTCACGCCGCAGCGGCCGATGACGCACGACCTCCTCAACAACGTGATCCACGACCTGCGCGCCGACATCCAGAAGATCGTGGTCTCGGACCTGAAGGACAACACGTTCTACGCGTTGATCTACCTGACCATCGCCGGAGAAATCACCGCGATCGACGCTCGCCCGAGCGATGCGATCGCCCTGGCGCTGCGGGCGCGCGCGCCGATCTTCGTCGAAGACAAGGTGATCGACAGCGCCAAGTCCGTCGATCTCGCCCCTGAGAAGCAGGACTCCGAGCGGCTCCAAAAGTGGCTCGAGAATCTCGACACGGATCAGATGGGTAAATACAAGATGTAAGCCTCTGGACGGGTAGGGCACCCAACATATAGGGTGCTCAGCCGCAGATATCGTTGACTCCCGCCGTCGCTCTTCCTACAATGGCGACGCAGTGCACGTCCTCACCGGTGTAGTCAGCCCCTTCAGGGGCGCCCAGCCATGATCGTCGCCATCGCAAATCAAAAGGGTGGCGTCGGGAAAACCACCACCGCGATCAACCTCGCAGCGGCGATGTCCCTTCGTGGCAAGCCGACCCTCCTCGTCGATCTCGACCCCCAGGCGAACAGCTCGATGTCGTACCTCGATGTCGCGCAGGTCGCGCGCAGCGTCTACGACGCGATCGTCGAGCCGAACGTCGGCTTCAAGGAGATCATCGTTCCTTCGACGCAGCCGAACCTGTGGATCGCCCCCTCGCGCATCGCGCTCGCCAAGCTCGAATCGAAATTGGTGGGGGAGCTCGATGCGCATTTCCGGCTGAAGGACAAGCTGCAGCCGATCCTCGCGGACTACCCGAACATCGTGATCGACTGCCCGCCGACCCTGGGACTGCTGACGGTGAATGCCCTGGTCGCCGCGACCCACTTGCTGATCCCGATCCAGTCGTCGTACTTCGCGCTCGAAGGCACCGACGATCTGCTCGAGACGATCGAGAAGGTCCGCATGCGGGCGAACCCGACGCTGCGCATCCTGGGAGTGGTGATCACCATGCACGACAAGCGCACGGCGCTGGCGCGCGACATCCGCTCGCAGATCGACAAGGTGTTCGGCAGCAAGGTCTTCAAGACCGTGATCACCAAGAGCGTGCGGCTCGAGGAGAGCCCCGCCTACAAGGAATCCATCTTCGCGTTCGCTCCGGAATCGAGCGGCGCGACTGAGTACTACCGGCTCTGTGAGGAGGTCATTGATCGTGCCTAAGCGAGGCCTGCCGACCACGGTGCGGATGCGCCACGACGAGCACTACGTGGATGCCCTGACCAGTTCCGCAGGAACGCCGGTCGGCCGCATCGTTCCCATCGATACGATCGACCCGAACCCGAATCAGCCGCGCCAGGTCATGGGCGATCTGTCGGAGTTGATGGCGTCGATCGCCGAGAAAGGGATCATCGAACCGATCATCGTCCGGCAGCGCGGAACGCGGTTCCAAATCGTCGCCGGCGAGCGCCGCTACCAGGCCGCCGTGCAGGTCGGCCTCCGCGAGATCCCGGTCGTCATTCGCGATGTCGACGACGACGAGATCATCGAGATCGCGCTGATCGAGAACATCCAACGCAAGGATCTGACGCCGTTTGAAGAGTCAGAAGCGTTGCACTCGCTGGCGACGCGCTGCAGCTACACCCACGAGGACATGGCGCGGCGGCTAGGGAAGTCGCGGACCGCCATTACGGAGTCCCTGTCGCTGAATAACATGCCGGAAGAGGTCAAAAACCTTTGTCGGCTGGCCGACATTCACTCTAAGTCGCTGCTTTTACAGGTGGTTAGGCAAGGCGACCCCCAGAAAATGGTCGCATTAATCGAGAAAATCGCCCGCGACGGCGGTGCCACCCGCGAAGCGGTCCGAAAAGAAACCGCCAAACCCAAGCCTGGCCGGCCGAAGGCCTACGTCTTCAGCTACAAAGCCCCCACGAAGCTGTTCAACCTGCAGCTCAAATTCACCAAGTCGCGCGTCGACAAGTCCGAAGTCATCGAAGCCCTCGAAGCCATCATCGAAGACCTCCGCCGACAGTAAAGCCGCTGCGCGGCCTCCCGTTGTCCGTTGTTCCGTGGTCGCGTGTCCGTAGCCCAGGTGCGCCTGCTTTCTCGAGCGTGAAAGCGGATTCGCTGCTTCGGAGCTGATCCCGCGATAGCCGAAGAGGTCTATCTCGCCGAAGCGCGAAGCGCGGAGGCCGGAGGCTCGGGGCTCGGGGCTCGAGGCTCGGGGATTCGAGATGCTGGCGGCTCACAGATTGGCTGCGAATCGCGCGCCTCTCTTAGCCACGTTAGTTAACATAACACTCATTATCAGACGCTAGGGATTACGCCAATAAAACCCGCCTGTGGAAGGTTTGCGGTACGTTCCGGCAGTGATCTGCCCTAACCGCCCCCGAGCTCCCGAGCCCGCGGGTCCCGAACAGCGAACAGCGAACAACGCGATCAGCGGGAGCGAGCGACGGTCTACAATCGCGAGGGATTAATGAGAACGCTCGACCGTTACGTCATTCGCGAGATCCTGCCGCCGTTCTTCCTGTCCCTCGTCATCTTCACGTTCATCCTCGAAATCCCACCCGTGATGCGGGACCTCGAACGGCTGGTGGCCAAGGGGGTGCCCTGGGGTACCGCGGCGTTGATTCTGCTGACGCTGGTCCCGCAGGGGCTGGGGCTCACGATCCCGATGGCTACCCTGACCGGCATCCTGATCGGGCTCGGCCGGCTGTCGGGTGACCGCGAGGCGGTGGCCCTGCTGGCCTGCGGCGTCAGCCCCTACCGGCTGTTGCGGCCGGTCCTGGCGTTTGCGCTCGTGACCACGGCCGCGACCACCTACGTGATGCTGCAGGCGATCCCGGACGCCAATCAGACCTTCCGGGAAATCACCTTCGACCTGGTCTCCAAGAAAGTGGCGACCGACATCCGGCCGCGCGTCTTCTTCGAGGAGTTTCCAGGCTTCGTGCTTTACATGCAGGACCAGGAAGCCGACGGCGGAGACTGGAAGGGTGTCCTCGTCGCCGACAGCTCCAAGCCAGAGGCCCCGACGGTGTTCATGGCGGACCGCGGCCGCGTCGTCATCGACCGCGACCGGCAGCTCGTGGAACTCGTCCTGGCGAGCGGCGTTCAGTATTCCGTCGGCAAACCGGGGGAGTCAGGTATCTACTCGTTCCCCAACGAGGTCCGGGTGCCGCTCGATCCCAAGACCGTCTTCCAGCGCCCGGAACTGCCGCGCACCGTGACCGAGAAGTCGATCGCAGAGCTCAGGGCCGACGCCGAACGGAAACTTCTGAAGGAGGGCTACTCCCCTCACCCGGAAATCATGTACACGCAGCAGAAGTTCTCGATCCCAGCCGCGTGTCTCGTCTTCGCGATCATCGGCCTCGCACTCGGACTGACCTCGGCACGCGACACCAAGATGGCCGGCTTCGTCGTCGGCCTGGTGGTGGTGTTCGTGTATTACGCGATCCTCGAGATTGGCGCCGCGCAGACGCGCGGCCATTATCGGGAGATCGAAGACGCCGCGCGGCAGACCAAGAATCCTTCGCTCCTGATCAACGCCAACTGGGCGTTCGCGTACCTCGCTCGCTGGTGGCCGAACATCGTCATGGGGATTTTCGGCCTCGCCGCGCTGATCTGGCGGGCCCGCTTTGCCCAGCGCGGGATGCCGGTCAGCGTGCCGCTGAAGCTGCCGCAACTCCCCTCCGGCTGGCAGCATGCTCGCAACACGCCTCCCGTGGCGGCTCCAACGGGAACGCCCGGTTCGCGCCAGCGGGTCGTCATCGTCGTTCGCATCCCACGCCTCCGCATCCCGGGAGGGATGGGTGTGCTCGACCGCTACGTCAGCCGCCTGTACATCCGGGTGTTCGGCCTCTCGTTCGTCGGCCTCCTCAGCCTCTTCTACATCTCGATGTTCGTCGACAAGGCCGAGAAGGTCTTCAAGGGAGACGCAACCACCGGCCAGGTGCTGACGCTCATGTCGTATTCGACGCCGGAGTTCATCTACTTCATCATCCCGCTGGCGGTGCTGATCGGGACGCTGGTGACGTTCGGCATGCTGTCGCGCACGAGCGAATTGACGGTGACCAAGGCCTGCGGGATCAGCCTCTATCGGACCGCCTTGCCACTGCTCGCGCTATCCCTCGTGGCGTCGGCGGTGCTGTTCGGCGCTCGAGCAGCAGGTCCTGGCGCAGAGCAAACGACGCGCGGAGGCCATCGACCACGAGATCCGCAAGCTGCCGACCAGGACGTTCAACCCGATCAACCGCAGGTGGATCGTCGGACGGGACGGCAGCATCTACCACTACGCGTTCTACGATCCGCAGCAGCACATCCTGACCTCCCTCTCGATCTACAAGCCGCAAGCGAATGCCTGGCGTCTCGCGTCGCACACCCACGTGGCGACGGCGTCCTACCGGGGGGGCGTGTGGAATGGCGTCAAGGGCTGGGAACGCGACTACTCCCAGGTGCCGCCGGCTTACCGGCCGTTCGACCGCCGACAGCTGCCGCTCGAGAACCCCGACTACTTCGGATCCGAGACGCCGATCGCGCAGTTCATGACGGTGGCGGAACTGCAGAAACACATGGCCGACTTGAAGGCGTCCGGCTTCGACGCCACCGATCTCGCGGTCGAACTCCAACGGAAGATCGCCTTCCCCTTCGTCACGGTGGTGATGACCTTGCTCGCGGTGCCCTTCGGCGTCACGACCGGCCGCCGCGGCGCCCTTTACGGCATCGGTATCGGCATCGCGATCGCCCTCGCCTACTGGGTCCTCCTCCACGTCTTTCTCGCCATCGGCGGCGCCGGCCTGCTGCCCCCATTCCTCGCCGGTTGGAGCGCCAACATCATCGTCGCCGGCTCCGCGGCTTTCCTGCTTTTGAATACCCGCACATAAGTTGCCGGGTCTAAAGACCCGGCCTACTGCCCAACCTCCATCGCCAAGCTCCTCAGTAGGCCGGGTCTTTAGACCCGGCGGCCTAGACTACTAGATAACTAGTTCACTAGTGCTATCATGCGCTATGCACCTGATGGAGCTCCAGCCGGGGGACCCGCGGCCGGTTTACCGCCAAATCGTGGACGAAATTCAGCGCTGCGTGGCGGTGGGGATCATGCGGCCGGACGAGGCGTTGCCGGCCGCGAGGGCGCTCGCGGCTGAGTTGAAGGTCAACATCAATACGGTCCAGCACGCGTATCGCGCGCTGGCGCGGGAGGGGACGGTCTACATCAAGCGCGGGATGGGGACCTTCGTCTCCCCTACTCCGAAGGAACCGAAGAACCGGCAAGCCATGACCGCCCGGCGGATCGCGGAGAAGATGCTCCGCGAAGGCTTCCGGCACGGGCTGCTCGCCAGCGACCTCATCGCGGCGCTGAAGGAGATCTCGCCACGCGAAGATCGCTGACGCTGAACGAACCTGTGGCACCCGGTAGCGGCGTTCACCAGGTCCACGACCAGGAGCAGCGAGCGTACCGTCCCTGCCGGCGGCATCGGGGCGGGCCGCTTCTCCGCCGCCACCATCTCGTCGAGCCTGATCGTGACGTCGCGCTCTTCGGGACCGAGGTAGACGGATTTCATCCACCGACGATCGTCCGGCCGAAACCGCAACTGCACGGAGACCCGCATCGGGGTCGCCGCCCGGCCACGAAAGGCGATCGTGTCAAACGGGGCGCGCCCCTCGAGATCCGCGGCCGCCGCGACAAACTGGCTGCGCCGCTCCCCTGCCGCCAGGCGGTACTCGACACTGACGAGGGTCTCTGTCCCGGAGACGCGCCCCGACGACTCGGGGTCGCCTTCAATCCGCCAGGCCGACGAGAGCGCGAAAGGGACGGCGTCCGAGAGGGCCGCCACGGGTGACAGGGCCGGAACAGGAGCCGGCCCCTGCCAGTTCGTGAGGATCCAGGGAACGGGCGGAGTCCCGGGCGCGCGCTCGGCGTGGACTTCGAGACGCTGGCGCTCCCCATCCTCGAACGACTCCGGCGTCGACGGCAGCTCCGACGACGACGTCCACGACATGGTGCGGGAGCCGATGCCCAACACAACGTCCGGTGAGATCGCGTCGACCACGGAGTAGACGTCTCCCCGTTGGATCGCTTCCAACAGCAACCGCGCATCGTGTGCCGCGTCGCGGTTGAATGGACGCTCCAACAGGACGCGGTTCGACAGCGAGCCAAAGCTGGCGTCGTAGGATGACCCGAGGCCGGCCCTCGGCGCACTCTCGTCCGGCGCACGCGAGCGGGCCCCGCCGTGGGCGTCCGCGGCGGCGAGCGCAACCACGCGACGCCGCTTCGACAGCGCGTCCCAGCGGTCCAGCGTCGCGGAAGGCCGGTCGAAAACGGAGGCCAGCGCCGCGCCTGGCCGCACGAAGTACGCCGTGGCCACGAGGGCCAGCGCGCCCCTCCCCTCGTCACGCCACTCCGAGTCCGCGTTGATCCACTCGATGCCGTCGACGGGAGCGTTCCAGTCCGTCCAGGCGAGCTCCTGTTTCGGGTGATACGGGTGCGCCGCGATCCCGAATCCGCCGAGGCGCGCGACGTCCTCGACCACCGCGGACGCTTCCCCGCCGAGGGGATACGCGCGTCGGACGCAGCCCCAGGGCGACGTAGTGGCCGCCGTTCGTGCTGATCTCCACGCCGTCAATGCAGAGGACGCCGTGCAGATAAACGGGGGGATCGAACACGCGCGTGCCATCGCCGTGCTCGGTGAAGATGGCGAACTGAAGCCCGGCTCGTGCGGCGGCGGCGGCGACCGCAGACTTGTCGGCGGCACCATCGGACCGGGTGGTGTGGATGTGGTAGGCGCCGGCCACCGTGCGCGCCCGCAGCGCCGGATCGATGTGATCGAGCGGCAGGCGGACCGGCTTGGCCGGCAGCGTGACGAGCAGAAAAAGAACGGCGGCGGCAAGAAGCCCTGCCGCCGCCATGGTCAATTTACGCAAGGTACCGAAGACGCGGCCTGTTTACCGTTTCGCGGTAACCGCTTCCTTCCCCGCCTCGGCGCGGAGCGCGTTGGCCTTGTCGGTACGCTCCCAGGTGAACTCCGGCTCGGTGCGGCCGAAGTGGCCGAAGGCCGCCGTCTTCTTGTAGATGGGACGCCGCAGGTCGAGGCTCTCGATGATGCCGCGCGGCGTCAGCTTGAAATTCGCGCGGACGAGGTCGCTCAGCCTGTCTTCCGGGATCTGCGCGGTGTTGTCGGTGTCAATGAGGACCGAGACCGGCTCGGCGACCCCAATCGCGTACGCCAGCTGCACCGTGCAGCGCTCGGCGAGGCCGGCAGCCACGATGTTCTTGGCGATGTAGCGCGCCATGTAGGCGGCCGAGCGGTCGACCTTCGTCGGATCCTTACCCGAGAACGCGCCGCCGCCGTGCGGTGCCGCGCCGCCGTAGGTATCGACGATGATCTTGCGGCCGGTGACGCCAGCGTCGCCGTGGGGACCGCCGACGACAAAGCGGCCCGTCGGGTTGATGAGGATGCGGGTCTTGCTGTCCATCATCTCCGCCGGCACGACCCTGTTGACGATCCGCTCGGTGATCCCCTCTTTCAGGGTGTCGTTCGAGACCGTCGAACTGTGTTGCGTGGATACGACCACCGTGTCGACGCGAACCGGCCTGGGGCCGTCGTACTCGATGCTGACTTGCGATTTGCCGTCCGGCCGGAGGAAATCGAGGGTGCCATCGCGGCGGCACTCCGAGAGTCCCCGCACGAGCTTGTGCGCCAGCATGATCGGCAGCGGCATGAGCTCTTCGGTCTCGGTGGTGGCGTAGCCGAACATCAGTCCCTGGTCACCGGCGCCGCCGGTGTCGACACCCATCGCGATGTCGGGCGACTGGCTATGGATGGACGAGAGCACCGCGCAGGTCTCGGCGTCGAAGCCGTACTTGCCGCGGTTGTAGCCGATCTCGTTGATCGTCGAGCGGACGACCTCCTGAAAGTCGACGTAGGCGCTGGTCGTGATTTCCCCGGCGACGAGGGCGAGTCCCGTGGTGACGAGCGTTTCGCAGGCGACGCGGCTCACGGGGTCCTTGGCGAGGATCGCGTCGAGGATCGAGTCGGAAATCTGGTCGGCGATCTTGTCCGGATGCCCCTCCGTGACGGACTCGGACGTGAAGAAATATCGGCCCTTACGGCTCATGGTCGATCGAACTCCTGTAATGCAGTTTCGACGGTAGGTAAACCCAACAACTTTAACAGATTAGGGGGGCGTTTTACGACCGCGGGTGGAACCGGTCGTACACCGCCTTCAGGCGCGCTTCGAGGACGTGGGTGTAGATCTGCGTGGTGGACAGGTCGGCGTGGCCGAGCATGACCTGGATCATGCGCAGGTCGGCACCACGATCGAGCAGGTGGGTGGCGAACGAGTGGCGCAACACGTGCGGGCTCAGGTCTCCCGAGAGCCCCGCCTTCTTGCCGTACTCCTTGAGCACCTTCCAGAAACCGATCCGCGACAGCGCGCCGCCGTCGCGGGCGTTGACGAATAGCCACGGGGAGGATCGCTTCTTCAACAACGTGGGACGCCCCTCACGGATGTAGCGGCTGACCCAGGTGGCCGCGTCGTGCCCCATGGGGACCATGCGCTGCTTGTCCCCCTTTCCCACGCAGGTCAGGTAACCCTCGTCCATGTGCAGGTCTCCGGCACGGAGCGAGATCAGCTCGGTGACGCGCAGGCCGGTGGCGTAGAGCAGCTCGATCAACGCCTTGTCGCGCAGTCCGCGCGGCGTCGAGACATCCGGCTGCGCGAGCAGCCGATCCACGTCTTCGAGGCTCAGGAACTTGGGCAGCGTCTGCCACGCGCGCGGCGATCGCAGATCGTCGGCGGGGTTCTGCGCGAGCTTCTGCTCGGCGGTGATGAACTTGTAGAAGCCACGGACGCAGGCGACCGAACGCGCCACCGAACGCGGTGAGAGGCCGGAGGTCATCAACGAGCGCACGAAGGCCTCGAGGTCTCGACGGTCCAGGGACTCGACCGCGCGCTCGCGCTTCTCGGCGAACGCCGCCAGCTGCGACAGGTCACGCGCGTAGCTCTCGAGTGTGTTCGGCGACATGCGCCGCACGTCGCGCAGGTAGGTGAGGTAGCCGTCGATCATGGCAAGCCCTGCCGGCGCCGCATCGCCCATTCGGCACTGAGGAGCGCGGCGAAGCCGAGCATCCACCAGGCGGAGCGCGTGGGCCGGACCTGCCGCGATTCCTCCGCCGACGGCAGCGCGCGCAGGGTCTCGAGAAGCCGCGGGATCTCGTCGGGGCCGAGCATCGCACCACCGGTGGCTTCCGCGAGGAAGGCCAACTGGGCATCCCGGTTTCTCGCCGGGCGAGCCGCGTCGGTGTTCACCACGAGGACCGCGTCCTGCCGCGGTAGACCCTCGAGATCGACGCGGATGTCGTATCGGCCAGGCGCAGAGGCCACGAGCCGCCCGACAAACTCGCCCGCCGTGGTTCCCGGCCACAAACGGAACGGTTGCATCTCGCCATTCGAGCCGACGATCGCACCGCGCGCACTCGGCACTCTCACCGATCCATTGGCGTCTTCGGCCGGGACGCGCACGTGGACCGTGATGCCGACCTCGTCGCCAGGCCGCGCCACTGCCGGCTCGAGCGCCACCGTTGCGGCGGCCGGCGCCGCTATGGCCGACTCCGCGGCCACGGCCCGCCAGAACTTCGTGAACCCGTCTGGTTCCCCGCGATGCCGCCACGCGTCGAGCGCGAGGGAAACGAGAATAGAACCGCGTCCGCGAGCCGTCGCGAAGAACGCGTCTCGGGGGGAAGCCGCTTCACGGCCGGGAACGCGCAGGAGCTCGGTGGCCAACACACGCGTATCCCCCTGGCGGAGTTCCGCGGGTCGCTCCACGAGCGATTCCGACAGGACGGGCAGATCGAACGCGGCGCGCACGTTCTCCGGAACCCGCGCATCGGGAATGAGGACAACACTGCCGCCCCGCTCCTCGGCGAATCGCCGCAACACCGCAAGATCCTGTTCGGTGAGCGCGTCGAGTCCCCCCACGAGGATGGCGTCTGTGTCGTCGAGCGCCAATGCCGCCAGCGACGCTGGCGCGCCGGGCGTTTGCGCCGTGACTCCCCGCGAGGTACGCGTCAGCGCACGCACGTCGAACAACGGATCGGACTCGATGGCCTGGCGAGCGAATCCGGACGCCCAGGAGGGCCGGGGCTCGAAGACCAGCACGCGCACGCGTCGATCCGTCGTCGTGACGGGAACATCCACGCGCACCGGCGCCATCCCATCGGTCTCGGCAGTGATACGAAGTAACGCGAGGCCCGGAGCTGCAGGAGCGTAGGAAAACGACGACTCGAACATCTCGTCGTCCTTCGTCCAGCGATGTTGCACCGAACCCAGCGCCGCGCCCGCCGGACCGGCCAGCCTGAAAGTCGTGGTTCGATCCCTGACACCCTGCGCCCGGAAGCTGGCGCTGACGCGCGGCTGTTGACCCCAGAGCGCGGAGACAGGCGGAGCGGCTACGGCCGTAACCCCGATCTCGGCCGGCGCGCGTAACCAGAACACCGGGACCCGAGGAACCCGATCGAGCGCCGCGTTGCCGATCGCAATCACCGCCAGCGCAGGTTCGCTACCGTTGACGCGCACGCCGTTTCCCAGGGCCCCGAGGAACGCATCGCGCATGCCTGACGCCGCGCCGAAGTTCGTGTCACCGGAGTGTGGAAGGTGAACGTCGAGAGCGAGCGGTGCTTGACGACGACCCGCGAACACCGGATCGATGACCGCTGCGATCGCCATGAGAATTGCCGCGATGCGAAGAACTCTCATCATCGGCGAGTTCCCCCTCGCCACGCGCGCTCGAGCGGGGACTGCGGCAGGGCCACGCCGGCAGCCGGCACCAACCCCGAGCCGGCCTCCGACGCCACGTGTTGAATCACCTCGTCGAGGATCTTCTTCACGTCGGCTGGGCGCCCAGCTGCGCGGTGCGCACCCTCCAGTGCGCGAGCGATCTGCTGCCATCGCGACGAGGCCGGATCGATGGCGAGCGCTCGTTCGGCGACGCGCCCCAGGTCGGGTCCTGACGCTCCCCCACCCGACAGTGTGTCGTGGGCAGCGATCAGCTCGGCGAGCAGCGTGCGGATCGCCTCCCCTTGTCGCGGCTCCCCCGGTGGAGACGGGCGCCGCCACGTATCCACCGTCGCCAGGTCCCCCGTCAGTCTGCGTGCCGGGTCGAGCGGCGTGCGCGACGCCAGCGACCGGAGCAAGTAGCGGCTGCGACCGAACGCGCGCTGCAGGGCCTCCACCGCCGCGCGCGCCGGCGGCAGCGCACCCGAGGTGCTGGCCGCGACCAGCCCCTGCTCGGCGCGGGTCATGTGTCCGATGGCGACCGTGATGTCTCGGCGCGCCGTGTTCTGCAACCGGCCTTCCGCAATTTCGCTGGATTGCTCGGCCTCGACCTCTTCATCCTCCACGTGGCCACCAAGCAGGAAGACGAAGTTGGCGCGTACCGAGCGCTGTTCGGCCGCGAGCAGCGCCGACTCCTCCGCGACGGCCTCGCGCGTCATCGTCTTTTCGCGCGCCCGCAACCGCTCGATCTTGAGCACCACCATCTGCTGCGAGAGCGCGTATCGCTCCTCTTCGGGCGGCATTTCCACCCCCTCGAACGGCACGAGCCCTGGCCCGGCGATTTCGATGAAATACGTGTCGGACGAGCCGATGCCGGCATCCCCCGGCCGCCCATCACGCGCGACGGCGCGATAGACGAGAGAATCGCCGGCCGCAAGATTGAGCGTCGCCAGCGCCATCTGCGCATCCGCGCTCCACTGGCGACCAGATTCCCGTGTCACGCGCACCGGAAGCGCACCTTCGACGAACTCGAACTGCTCGCCAGATCCCGAAACCTTGGTGTATCGCAATTCCAGCGACGCGAGCGCGAGGTCGTCCGACGCGGTGATCTTGATGGGCAGGGAGCGCTTCGCCTCCGGCAGAAGGAGGTCTCGCGCCGGTTGCTCGATCTTGACCGACGGGCGGTGATCGCGGGTGACCGACAAAGCGATCAGTCGCGCCGGGCCTTCCTGTTCCTCGATCGCGAAATAGCCGCTCTCGCGCGCGACAACCTCGGCCTTCCCGGCCGGCGGCGACAGCGTGCCGATGTTGGTCGCCCCGAAACGAAGGCGAGCCGCGCCGCCGTCCGCGAGCGAAAACTCGAGACGGGTGCCTTCGAGCACGTCGATCCGTTCCGGATTGTTGATAGTCAGGTCCTGGAGTCCCGAGTACGCCGGCGGGTGGACGGCAACCGTGAGGTTCGAGCCAGCGACTCCAGACGCGGCCGATTGCGTGGCATCGGAGATCGAGCGCTTCACCTGCCGGGCATTCGGAATGAACCAGATGCCCACCGTTACCGCAAGGGCAATGGCCGTCGACAACATGGCGCTCTTCCCTGCGACGACATCGCGTACGGTAAGGCCTTCCACGGCGCGGGACGCATCATCCATGACTCGCGCCGTCATCCACGGACTTGCCCGATCCGGATGCCTTCGGAGTTCCTCCGCCGTGACGGCCAGGTTGCGAACTTCTGGGCGCGCGCGCTCGATCGCCCTCGCGGCCGCTGCGGTTGTGCGGCCCACGCGCCGCCGCGAGAGCAGGAACACAGCGGCGACGATACCGACGGTCATCGACAGGATCAGGGTCGCCACGGGGTCAAGGGACGCCCAGGACACCCACGCGACGATGGAGGTCAGTTCACTGCCAACCGCTGCCGCGGATGTGATGGCCACCAGGGTGCGGCGCCGCCGCACACCGTCGATGAGATTGATGATCCGCGGACGAGCGACGTCAGGCGGCATGCGCCTCCGCCTGCACCGTCCGGTGCGCGCGCTGGCTGCGCAACAGCGCTTCCAGCGTCATCAGGATGAGTGCGGCAAGCCACAACCAGCGTCCGTCAGACTCTGTGCTGTTGCGCCAGGCCTCCGCATCTGGCGGACCCGGCTGTCGCGTCCATGACGCCAGCACCGTGGCAGGGATCCGCGCCGGCTCTCGATCGGTCAACGCATCGGGATCCTGCCGGGCATTCAACGCCGCCTGCGTGATCTGTGCGGCGGCGAGGGAATCGGCCGCGGCGTCGACGTCAACCACCAGCGTGCGATCCCGCGCCGAGACGCGGAGCCCGATGACGTCCGCGTACGGCGTGCCCAGCAGCCGGGCCGCCGCGTCGCGCATCCATGCCTCGGTCCACCGACCGCCCTGGCTTTCGCGACCTTTCCCGAAGCGGATGACCATTGGCTGATCGGGTGAAGGAGCAATCGACCCAGCGGCCGCAACGGCCGCACGGATTTTGTCAGCGGCCTCTGGTGGCCCCTCGATCTCGAGGCCCGCCGGCGCAGCCAGGGGGCGCAGCGTCACGCGTGTCTGTTCGGCCTGCGGAGAAACGATCCGTGCGAAGGCGCGACCCTGATGGATTAGGGGCCCGGCGTCGATCTCCGCGCCGGCCATGGCGGCGGTATCGACCCGCACCATGCGGATGCCGATACCAGGTGGAACCCTCTCGACGTCGTTCTGCGTGAGCGCTCCCAGCTGGAAGTCCGAAACCGCGACGATCTCCCTGACGCCCGGCTCCGCTTGCGTGAGCCACGCCGACGCGCGCGCGACGCCGTCAGGGAGCGACGACGCGTCGAATCGCCGCGTCAGGCTGGCGCCGGCGATTTCAGCGGCGGCCGCCTCGGTCGCCTGCGACTGGCTGACGCTGGCGCTCGTATCCACCACGAGCGCGCGGATGGTACGAGACATCGACGCGTCCCTCCCCGCGTCTGTCAAGTGCAGCGGCCGCGCGACCGCCAGCGCCGCGCACAGGACGAGGCCGACCCGCACGATCAGGAGGGTCACGTCCGACGGCCGGTGCAGCCGCAACGCCGATTGGTCGCTCGCCACGATGAAACGCAGCGTAGGGAAGGGCACGCGGAGGGATTGCCGCCTGAGCAACAAGTGAATGAGCACTGGCAGGACGGCGACGGCCAGCAGCCAGAAGGCGGCCGGGTTCAACCAGGCTGTCACCGTCTCGCCTCACGCCCGCGCTGCAGCAGGTATCCCCGCAGCGCGACGTCGAGCGGCGTATCGGTCCGCACCAGCGTGTAGTCAATCCCGCGGTTCGCGGTGCGATCGCGCCACCGTTGCAGGAACTGGGTCATCCTGGCGTTGTACGCAACCGCGGTGGGGTCACCGGCGAGAACCGTGTTCCCCGATTCCATGTCTTCGAACTCCGTCGCGCCGCGAACCTCGAGCACCATCTCGTCCGCCGTCAGCACGTGGAAGACGATGACCTCGTGGCCGATGCGGGCGGCCCGTTTCAGCTCGGCGTCCACGCCCTCTTCGTCGTCGTACAGGTCCGAGATGAATACGAGAATGCCACGCGTTCGCAGCAAGTCGACGGCGCGACGAAGAGCCGCGGCGGAGGACGTTCCTCCGCCCGGCCTCATGCCCGTGAGCGTCGTCAGCAGCGAGCGCAGGTGCGTACGCCCGCCACGGGCGCCGAGGTAGGTTCGAATGCCGTCGTCGTGAATGACCAGCCCCGCGGCGTCTCCCTGTCCGATGACGAGGTGCGCGAAGGCCGCGGCGATGAGGCGACCGTAGTCCAACTTCGACGATCCCGTTCGCCCCCGATAGCCCATCGAGCCGCTGGCATCAACCACGAGTTGCACGCGAACGTTCGTGGTCTCGCGGTATTGCTTCGTGTAGATGCGATCGGTGCGCGCGAAGAGCTTCCAATCGATGTATTTGAAGTCGTCGCCGGGACGATAGTGGCGGTACTGGCTGAACTCGGCGCTGTACCCGTGAAACGGGCTGCGGTGCAGCCCCGACAGCGCGCCTTCTACCGTGACCCGCGCGACCAACTCGAGGTCGTGGATCGCGGACAGGGCCACCGGATCAAGGACGAACATCGGCGAGCAGCCGTCCCACGATGGCGTCGGCGTCGATCGCGTCGGCCTCGGCCTGGAAGTTCACGAGGACCCGGTGGCGCAGCACCGGGGAAGCGACCGCGGTGACGTCTTCCGGTGCGGCGACGCTGCGGCCGTCGAGCAGCGCACGCGCCTTTGCACCCAGCAGCAGCGCCTGGCCGGCGCGCGGCCCCGCGCCCCAGCGCACCCACCGACCGACGTACTCGGGGGCTTCGTCTCCAGGGCGCGTGGCCCTGACGAGGCGCGTCGCATAGTCGATCACGTTCTCGGCCGCCGGCACTTCGCGGACGAGCGCGTGCATCCGTTCGATCTCGGCGCCGTCCGCCACGGCCTTGACGGCGGCGTGCGCGGTGCCCGTGGTCGTCGAGAGGATGCGCCGCTCCTCCTCCGCGCTCGGATACTCGATCACGATGTTGAACATGAACCGATCGAGCTGCGCCTCGGGCAGCGGGTAGGTGCCCTCCTGCTCGATGGGGTTCTGCGTCGCCAGCACGAAGAGCGGCCGCTCCAGCGCGAACCGTTGACCGCTCACGGTCACCTGGTATTCCTGCATCGCCTCGAGGAGCGCCGCCTGGGTCTTCGGCGGCGTGCGGTTGATCTCGTCGGCGAGCAGGATGTTGGCGAAGATCGGGCCCTGGATGAACCGGATCACGCGTTTGCCGGTCGTCCGATCCTCCTCGATCACCTCGGCGCCGAGGATGTCGGAGGGCATCAGGTCGGGCGTGAACTGGATGCGGTTGAACTTCAGGTTCACACACTCGGCGAGGGTCTTGATCAGAAGGGTTTTCGCCAGCCCGGGGACCCCGCGCACCAGGCAGTGGCCCCCTGCCAGAAAGGCGATGAGGATCTCGCGGATGACCCGCTGCTGCCCGACGATGGCCTTGGCGAGTTCGGCCTCCAGGCGACTGGCGATTTCAGAAACGTGCTCGAGCGCGGAGCCGGCGTCACGGTGCATGTGCGATTGGATTCTAACCGTGTTCATCGCCTACCGCGCGAATCAGCCCCAATCCGCGCGAATCCGCGTTTGACTATCCGCCTATCGAGGAGTAACTTACGCGGTTGCCTGCTCCCGACGGACTCATACATGACCACGCACTCGAAATGGCAGTCGCTGCCCACCGAAGCCATCAACCCTGTCAGCCTCGCCGTCGACAAGGCCTCCGTCCCCGAAATCGTGGACATGGTGGTGAATGAGGACCGCAAGGTCATCGCCGCCGTCCACAAGGAGCGCGAACGCATCGCCCACGGGGTCGAAATCATCACGCAGGCCCTGCGCAAGGGGGGCCGGATCATCTTCATCGGGGCCGGCACCAGCGGCCGACTCGGGGTCGTCGAGGCCTCTGAAATGCCGCCGACCTTCGGGACCTCGCCGAACATCGTCCAGGCGATCATGGCGGGCGGACAGGAGGCGGTCTTCCGCGCGAAGGAAGGGGTCGAGGACAACTACGAAGAAGGGGCGAGGAGTATCGCGCGTCTTCGGCTCAACAAGAAAGACGTCGTGGTTGGCGTGTCGGCGAGCGGAATGACGCCCTTCGTGCGCGGCGGCCTCACGCGCGCGCGCAAGGCCGGGGCGAAGATCATCTTCGTCACCTGTTGGCCCGGCTCGGAGCTGCAGAACTTCGTTGACCTCCAGATCGCACCGGCGGTCGGACCCGAGATCGTCGCCGGCTCCACACGCCTCAAGGCCGGCACCGCCACGAAGATGGTGCTGAACATGCTCACGACGATCTCGATGATCAAGGTGGGCAAGACCTACGGCAACCTGATGGTGGACCTGCGGTCCGGCTCCGAAAAGCTGAAGGACCGCGCCCGCCGCATCCTGGTGATGGTGACCGACATCACCTACGAAGACGCAGACGTCCTCCTCCGCCGCGCCAAGTGGAACGTGAAGGCCGCGATCGTGATGCAGAAGGCCGGCCTCACCCTGCCCCAGGCGCTCAAGCGCTTGAAGAAAGCCGACGACTCGGTGAGAGAGGCGATCGGCGAAGACGTGGAGCCCCGACTCCGCGAGCTCATTGGTGCGTAGCAGCCCGGGTGCTGCGAACAGATGGGGTTGTTCGCGGGGACTCGAAAACTACGAACTAAGAACTTAGAACTACGAAGTCTTCGTTGAGGCCTCGCTCCGCTCGAGCCGGTGCTTTGGTTCGTTCTCCAGATTCGTTCGTTCAGTTCGGTACGTTCTAAGTTCTAAGTTCTAAGTTCTAAGTTTTAGAGCCGCTCCCCGCATCCCACTGCTGACCGAGGCCTAGCGCTGGAGGCGGGCAGCGGCGGGCGAGTCGAGCAAGATCTCCACACTAGGGTGCAGCTGCAGGAACGACGCCGGCAAGTGCGTGGTGATCGGGCCCATGACCAGTTGCTCGACGCACGCGGCTTTCCTCTCCCCTGTCGCCAGCAGCACGACCGACTTCGCGTCCAGGATTGTCCCCATCCCCATCGATAGTGCTTCCGCCGGTACGGCGTTCGGGTCGCCGCCGAAGAGTGCGGCGTTGCTGCGGCGGGTCTCGGGTTTCAGCGTGACGCGGTGCGTGCGCGCGGTGAGACCATCCGCTGGTTCGTTGAACCCGATGTGGCCGTTGGTTCCGATTCCCAGGATGAGCAGGTCGAGCCCGCCGGCGTCGTCGATCGCCTTCTCGTAGCGGCAGCATTCTTCCGTCGGGTCGGCCGCGGCGCCGTTCAGGAAGTGGATCCGGGACGGATCGATATCCACGTGATCCAGGAAGTGCCGTTGCATGAAGCTGCGATAGCTGCCGGGATGCGAGGCCGGAACGCCGAGGAACTCGTCGAGATTGAACGTGGTCACCTGCGAGAAGTCTGCCCTGGCCTCCGACGCCAGCCGGACGAGCTGTTCGTAGAGGAGCAGCGGCGTGCGGCCGGTCGGGAGTCCGAGCACGAGGCTCGGCTTGTCTTCGAGCGCGTCCACAATGCGCGTCGCCAGTTCGCGCGCGACGGTCTGGGCGTCTGGAAAGATGGAGATCCGGTGCGCGAGCGACATCAGTCGATTTTGTACTGCGGGATCGCGGCGCCGCCGGCGGCTTCCTGGAGAGCCAGCGCGACCGCACCGCGAGCCGGCTCCTTGTCGAGCACCCGCACCACCGCGCCGCGGGCGACCACGGGCAACCGGCGCCCGAGCTCTTCCTGCAACCACGGCACGGCGCGAAAGATGCCCCCCGAAAGGATGAAGGTGAAGGGCGAGCCCAGAAGGTCCAAGCGGCGTGCCACCGATTGTGCCGCCGCCTCGAGTTCGTTCGCCGCACCGCGCAGGATGCCGACGGCCACCTGGTCGCCCTCGAGATACGCGGCGTGCACGCTGCGTGCGAGCGCGCCGATGGCCGCCGGCTTCAGGTTGGTGTGGTAGACCTGGTGGATGATGTTCTGCGCGCGGTCCACGTCGAAGTGTTCGAGCAGCAGCGGAGTCAGCGCCGTCTTGGGCCCACGCTCGTCGGCTTCGCGGAGCACCGCGCGAAGCGCGGCGCGGCCGATCCAGTAGCCACTCCCCTCGTCACCGAGCACGTAGCCCCATCCACCCGATCGCGCTGCTTCGCCACGCGCGTTGCGACCGTAACAAATCGAGCCGGTGCCGGAGATGATGACCACCCCCGGCTGCCCGGGCACACCGGCCTCGAGTGCGACCAGCGCGTCGTTCACCACCAACACACGCGCCTTGTAGCCGATGCGCTTCATGATCCCGCGCACCACGTCTGCATCGTCCGGCCGATCGACGCCGGCGATGCCAAGGCAGATGGCCGCAGGCATGATGGGGCGATCGCCGATCGCCTCCTCCATCAGGTCGTGCAGAACCTTTTCGACCTGGAGCTCACCCGAGGCCTGGAGGTTGGCGCCGGGACCCCGGGCTTCGGCGACGATCTCGCCTTGGGAATCCGCCAGCTGGCACACGGTCTTGGTGCCGCCTGCGTCGATGCCGATGACGTGGAACATGAGTGGGGGCGGAGGCAAACTCCCAATTCCTCAACTCCCAACTCCCAAAGCCACGGAGGCGTTGGGAGTTGAGGAGTTGAATGTGAGAGCTTACATGGAGACCGTTACCAGAAGAGTTTCAGGCTGAACTGGAACTCGCGGGGTGCGCGGGTGCCAGTGATCTGACCAACGGTGCTATTTGCGAATGCACAGTTTGCGGCCGCGACAGGCGCGCCGGAACAATCCGCGTTCACCGTGGTGAATTGCGTCTGGTTGAAGGCGTTGATCGCATCCGCACGGAACTGCAGCCGCTTGCCCCACCCGTAGAAGTTCTTCGAGAAGGCGAGATCGGTCTGATTGCGGCCGGGCAGGCGAATCGGCGCGCGCGGCGAGTCACCATATGTTCCCTGCGCCGGAACACCGTAAGCCGCCGGATCGAACCAATACGGGAAATCCATGTTGCCCGCCTGGGCATCGCCGATCACGTTCGCGCGGTTGCCGCGCGTGAAGTTGGTGGTCGTCGCCGTGAGAATGCGCGGCACCGGGGCACCAGACTGCAACGTGGTGATCCCGGAAACCTGCCAGCCGCCAAGCGTCGCCTTCAGGATTTCGTTGTCGGAATTCCGGAAGAACGGCAACTCATAGACGTAGTTGGCGTTGAAGATGTGGCGGCGATCGGATCGCGCATCCGCGTACTCGGCATCCAGATCCAACGGATTCTGCGGAACGTCCACCGCGTCGCGGTCGTTCGTCGCGTCCGTTTGATTGCGGCTCCAGGTGTACGCAAGCGACACCGTGCCCGCGCGACCCGCGTCGTGCCGGAAGGAACTCAGAATTCCCCAGTAGCGGCTCTTCGCCGTCGTGTCGATGATCGTGATGCCCGCGTAACCGAAATAGGGGCGGACCGTGTTCACTGATCCCGCACCCACCGCGACGACATCTGCCGGATTGGGGAAGTTGACGTCGATCGGCCGCAGTAAGTGGTCGCCGCGCGAGCCCACGTAACTCACGTCGATAGCGCCCTGACGATACAGCTGACGCTGCAGGCCGATGTTCCACTGCTGTGAGGTTGGGGTCCGGAACGGCAGTCCTGTGCCGCGGAGGGCCAGTGGGCCGCGCGTGGCCGGCGGCTGCCCGGCCGCGGGGTTGCCCAGGACCGGATTGGTGACCGACCCGCTCGCGTTGAACGGCGGGTTGATGAACGCATTCTGCAGGAAGATGCCGACGAGCGGCTGGTCATAGTAGAGGCCCCAACCGGTCCGCAGCATGGTCTTCCCGTCGCCGACCGGGTCATAGGTCGCCCCGATCCTCGGCATGAAGTTGTTCTTGTCGGTCTTGAAGATCGACTCGCCGTACGGCGAGTTATCCCCGGCGACAATGATGCCGTTCAGTGGGTCGCCGGTACCGATAATGAACGCCGCGGCCGTTGGGCTCGACGGCGTGGGAGCATCCGCGCGGTTGTACGCCGACAGATCGACGTTCGACAGCACGTTGTCTTTGTCTGTGGGGGCGGGATACAGGGCGTAGCGGACGCCGAGATCAACCGTCAGACGCGACGTCGGCCGCCACGTGTCCTGCACGAACGCTTCGTAACGATTGAAGCTCAATTGGCTGAGCAGGTCGGTCTGCAGTTCCGAGTACGAACATGTCGCGCAGAGGTTGTCCCGGTTGCCGGTCATGAAATTCTGGAACGCCGTCCGTCCGTTCGCGGTCGCGTTAAACGTGTATCGCCCCTGCGTTTCGTTGTTGCTGTACTCGTTCTTTGTTTCGAAGGCGAACATGACTCCGCCCTTGACCGCGTGCCTGCCCTTCAACCAGGTCATGGTGTCGGAAAACGAATGATTGAAGTATTCGTTCCGGAAGCCCTGGGTCGCGCCGAAGGTCGACAATCCGGCGATGACGATCGTAGGGATACGATCGGAATTGTTCTCGGTGAACAACTCCGTGTTGTCGATGCCAAATTGCTCGCGCGTGTTTCGCACGCCCTCGGGATCAGAGTTCGTGATCTTGTTGCTGGAGAACTGATACTTGAACTCGTTGAGCACGCGCGGCCAGGTGGTCCTGGTCTCGAACGCCGCGACCTGTCCCGGCACGTGCGTGTTCGTGTTGGCCACGTTGGGCACGACAACGCCGAAGAACAGACCGCCCGGCTCTCGAGTCTTGCTGAGATCGTGCGTGTAGCGTCCGACGAGTT
This sequence comes from uncultured Acidobacteriota bacterium, assembly GCA_963762995.1. Classification (GTDB taxonomy): domain Bacteria; phylum Acidobacteriota; class Vicinamibacteria; order Vicinamibacterales; family 2-12-FULL-66-21; genus JACDCA01. The sequence goes on from CAVXMQ010000022.1 coordinate 278,928, forward strand.
TCGTCGTGGACGTCACGTCGAAGTCGACGCGGATGACTTCCTGCCGCGTGTCGTTGATGCCCGGATCCTCATTTAAGAAGCTGCCAACGCCGACGTTCGGCGCCGGAAACGCCTCGAGCAGCTTGACCGCCGTCGGGTCGCGGTTTTCAGGCGCGACGTAATTCGCGTTGGTGGGATCGTTGAGCCACGCCAGTTGCGGCACAATCGCGGTCGTGCTTCCGGCGCGTTCGATCTTGCGCCACTCCTGCGACCAGAAGAAGAAGGCTTTCTGCCTGCTTGGCAATAATGGACCGCCGAAGGTGTAGCCGAAGTTGTGATAGTCGAGCGGTGCTGGGCCTTCGCGGAGGGTCAGGTTCGAACTGGAGTTGCGGAAGAACGTGTTGGCGTTGAACCGCTCGTCGCGGTAGAACTCGTACGCGGTCCCCGAGAACTTCTGACCGCCGCCTTTCGTGACGATGTTGATGACGCCACCGCCGCTGCGAGGATACTCCGCCGCGTAGCTGCTCGTGATGATCTTGAACTCCTGGATCGACTCCAAAGTGGGCGTCGAGAGCAGCGTGATGTTGGAACCGACGTCCACGTTCGACACGCCGTCCACCATCCAGTTCACGGCGTTCCGGCGGCCACCGTTGACCGAGATGCTGATGGTGCTCGTCAGCCCAATGCCGACTTCATCGGAGAGATCGCTCGACACACCCGGGACCAGCGTCGCGAGCTGGACAAAGTTCCGGTTGTTGAGCGGCAGTTCCTGAACCTGTGTCGGGCCGATGAGAGTCTGCACTGCGGGACTCGGCTGCACGAACGACGTCGCGCTGCTCACGGTCACGGTTTCGCTCACGCCGCTGACGCCCAGCTTGCCGTTGATCTCCTGGCGGTCGTTGACGTGGAGCTCGATGCCCTTGACCGTTTGCGATTGGAAGCTGGCCAGGGAGAATGTCAGTTCGTAGGCGCCGGGTTGCAGCGAGGGAATTGTGTACAGACCGTCCTGGTTCGTCACTGCATCGGTCGTGCGGCCGGTTTGCAGATGCTTGGCGACAACTGTCGCACCGGGCAGGACGGCGCCGCTCTGGTCGCGCACCGATCCCTGGATGGTTCCCGTGGTCTCCTGCGCGGCGGCCGGCGCCACCAGCGCCAGCAGCAGCGCGATGCTACACAGCACCGTGCGCACACACGATTTGGTCATCGAATCCCCCATCAGATAGACACCATCAATAAAATGAATAGCCGAAGAGCATTCTGGTCCTGCCCTCCGGCACTGTCAATTTCCCATTCGGCCTAGTAGCGGTACCACAGCCTCAATTGAATCGTGCGCGGGCTGTACGACGACTGCACGCCGTTGAGCGCGCCGAACGCCGCGTTATTGAAGTCCGAAATGGGGAACCCGAACTGCACCTCGTTGAGCGCATTGAACGCCTCGATGCGCAACGAGAACTGGTCGCCCCCCCACGGCAGGAAGAACGTCTTGGCCAACGCCAGGTCCACGTTTTGGAAGCCATCGCCGTAGAACGCATTTCGCGGCACCAGCATGTCCACGGTGTCGCCGTACACCTGCGCGCGGAAGGCGCTGCGCGGCAGCAGTTCCTGCGACGTCGCTGGCGTGTCGATGCTGCGATAGAGCACCGACGGATCGAGCACCACGGGCCGCGCCTCCAGGAACCCATCGAAGTCGAGGTCGGTACCCGTAAACGTGACCGTGAACGGCGTACCGGAAGCCAGCTTCATGATCCCGGAGACCGTCCAGCCGCCGAGCACGTGCCCCACCAAGTCGCGCCGATCCTCGAAGAACGGCAACCGGTAGCTGCCGCTGAGCGTGAAGCGGTGCGGGACGTGGAATCGTGATTTCGCGCGAGCGTAGGCCGAGTTCGGTCCCTGCTGGTTCGAGTCGCCGGCGCCGACGAACGTCGCCTCCGACGTGGTGTCTTCCGAGTTGCTCCAGGTGTAAGCGGCGTTGAATTGCAGACCACGGCTGAACCGCTTGTCCCACGTAATCTCCAGGCCGTCGTACCAGGATTCGGCGTCGTTGCTGATCAACAGGTTGGTCGTATACAGCGGATCAGGACGACGCTCGTTCGTGCGCGGCACGCGCAGGCTGATCTCGTTGTCGGCGATCGGCACGTTGACCGGGCACGTCGCGTTCGTCGTGATCCCCGGGAGACCGGTGCCGGCGCAGCGGACGTCGGCCGCGATCGCGTTGATCGTCTTGCCGCGCAGGTCCGGGAACCCGGCCGCCGGTTGGTTGAACGGGTGGTCGACCACGGTGATCGAGCCCCCATTGGCCGGCGATACCGGTAAGTTGCCGAGCGCGTACTTCAGCCGCTTGTCGTTGTAGTTCCCCTGGTACGCGATCTTGAGCGTCGAGTTCCACGGCATGCCGCGCTCCATCGAGATGTTCCACTTGTCGGTGGACGGCATCTCGAGGTTCTCGTCAGGGAGCGTGACCGTCGTCCTTACGGCCTGCGGCCCCGGCGTGAAAACGAAACCGAGCGAGGGGTCGGAGAGGTTGAGGATATTCGGGAGCGTCGTCAGGTTGCGGAACAGCGCGTCCGGCGGATTGAAGCGAACGTTCGCGCCTCCCTGCGAGAAGATCGACTGGAAGATGCGCCCATCGTAGATGCCGTAGCCCGCGTGGAACGCGATGTTGCCTGGACCTCCGCCGACGGTTCGCAGGAATCCACTCTCCCAATTCGGCGCGTAGGCGACCCCGAGTCGCGGCTGGATGTTGTTGTCGTCGGCGCCGAAGACATAGTCGACGCGCCCTTCCTTCTCCGTTGGCGCCCCCACATATTCGTAACGCACGCCGAGGTTCAGCGTCACGGCGTCGGTCAGGCGCCAGTCGTCCTGCAGGTAGAAGTTCGACTCGTTGATCCGGTTCTCCAGGAAGAACGGACCGTAGCCTTTCTGAAAGCTGTTGACACATCCGTCGAAGAACGCCGCGTACGAGTTCGCGTAGGTCGTCCCGCCGCAGCTGTTCGTGAAACTCCAGAAACCGCGCGAGAAGTTGTCCGCGACGTCGTCCAGTCGCTGGCGGCGAATGTCGGTACCGGCGCGCAACGAGTGGTTGCCCCAGACTTGCGCCGTCAGGTTGTAGACGAACTGGTGATCCGTCTGATCCCGGTTGATCGGGAACTGACCCGCATTACCGATGATCGTGCCGGAGAGGGCCACCAGCGGGCCGGCGAAGCGAATGATGGGGGTGTCGTTCCCCTGGAAAATGTTGACGTTCGTGGAGCGCACGCCGAGGCCGTAGCGGAACTCGCCCACCAGCGCGTTGCTGAGGATGTGGGTCCAGGTGCCGCCGAAGTTCTGCTGCGTGTTGTCCTGAACCGTCTGCTCGCCGATCACGACTTCCTGGTTCTCGCGCAGCTGGTGCGTCCACTGGTAACGCCCGGTCAGCGTCTGGCCGTCGCTCATGTTCCAGTCGGCGCGGCCTGAATAGTCGTAATCCGGCCAGTTGATGCCGGCGACACCCGTGAACGTCCGTGGGCTGCGCCCGTCGTTGGGGACCATGGACGAGGGGTAGCGATCGAGCACCGACTGGATGAACGCGCGGTTCTCCGGCGTGTCATTGCCGCGCGTCAGCCACGGGACGTTGATGTCCGACGGCAGGATGATGTCGCGCGTGTACGCGTTCTCGCCGTCCAACTTCGTCACGTCAACGCTGCCAAATGCAAACAGTCGATTCCGCATCACCGGGAAACCGAGGGTGAATCCCGTCTGTGTGCGCTGCCGCTCGGGCTTGGCAGAGTTCGGCGCGGCGAAGAACCCGCGCGCATTCCAGCCGCCGTCCTGGCGATACATGTAGCCGTCGCCGCGCACCTGGTTGGTGCCTGCCTTCGTTTGCACGAGCACCACCGCCCCATCGCCACGGCCGAACTCCGCCGAGTAGCTGTTTTTCAAGACCGCGAATTCCTGGATCGTCGCCAGCGCCGCCCCCTGGCGGTTCTGGTTTTCTGACGAGTCGTCATTGTTGACGCCGTTGATCTGGAACGTCGCGCCGCGGGTGCCGGTGTTGTTGAAGTTGATCGACGACCCCGACGACGCCGTGGGGTTGTTCTGCCCGGACGTCGGGTTCTCCTGGAAGCCCGGGAACGTCGTGGCGTACTCGAGGAAGTTGCCGGAGTTGAGCGTCGGCCGCTCGTAGATCTGCTCGGCGGTCAGCGACGACTTCACTTCGGCCTTCGTGAGCGCGATCGACGGCACCGCGGTCGTGACGGTGACTTCGGACGTGACGCGCGGCTCGAGCGCGAAGTCCACGACTTTGGTTTCATTGAGCCCGACCACCACGCTGTCGCGAATGATCGTGCCGAAACCCGACATCGTCGCTTTAACGGAGTAGCGGCCGATCTGGACGAACGGCGCGATGTAGAACCCCGCCTCGTTGGTGACCACCGTGCGTTGCGCTCCGGTCTCGGCGTTGGTCACTAGAACGGTGACGCCGGGCAGCACCCCGCCGCTGGAATCCGACACCGTGCCTTGGATCGTGCCGGTCACCGTTTGAGCGAAGAGCACGCGAGGCGTTGCCGCCAGGAGCAGTACGGCTGCGAACGTCAGCAGCCAGAAGGTTCGAGGGCCCTGGGGAGATGCGCCGAGCATCTGTGCCTCCTTATTGGTCATGGATGGTTGCCGGGTGATCACAGAAATAGAAGGTAAGAAAGGTAGACGGGGCGAGAGCATATCATTATAATGACCTAACGAATCCACCCTTTTCTGCTGGGCTGTACTGCTTATGGCTACCCTCAACCGGGATCTGCCCATTCCGCTGTACCACCAGCTGAAAACGCTGATCCTCCAGGAAATTGAGGCCGGCACCTGGAAGCCTGATCAGCAGCTCCCCACCGAGGAACAACTCAGCGCGCGCTTCCGGGTCAGCAAGATCACCGTCCGCCAGGCGCTGCGTGAGCTGTCGAATCTCGGGTGGGTCCGCCGCGAGCAGGGACGCGGCACCTTCGTCCAGAAACCCGCGCTCGAAGAAGGCCCGCGCAAGCTGACCAGCTTCACCACCGAAATGCGCGAGCACGGACTCGTCGCTACCTCCCAGGTGCTCGACAAGGGGGTGATTGCGGCACCCGCCGATGTCGCCGCGAAACTCGGCATCATGACCACCGATCGTGTCTTCCGCCTGCGCCGTCTCCGCCTCGCCGATGGCGTCCCATTAGGGGTGCAGACGGCCTACCTTCCGATGGCGATGCTCCCCGGCATCGACGACGTCCAGTTCACCGACCTCTCGCTGTACGGCCTGCTCGAATCACGCTACGACCTTCACCCCGTCGCCGCGAAGGAGACCCTGATCGCCGTCGTCGTCGACAACGAAGAAGCGAACCTGCTGCGGGTGCCCCCCGGGTCCCCCGCGCTCGCCGCCGAACGGATCACGTTTCTGCCGCAGGGGCAGCCGCTCGAATACGCGCAATCGATCATGCGCGGCGATCGCTACAAGGTCGTTCTCGATCTCACGAAACTGCCGTAAAGCGTTGACGAAGTGACGCCTAACTTGCTACATTTCAGCGCTTTATGACATTTACACAGGGCGCACTGCGCCGCTCCGTTGCGGCGCTCCTGCTGGGGGTGTGCGCGATCGTGGGAAGGGCCGGGCATGCAAGTGCACCCGACCAGCCATCCGAACTTCGGGCGATGTGGGTGCTGCGCTCGTCGCTCACCTCTCCGGAAAGCATCACGGCGATGGTGCGTTCCGCGAAACAGGCCGGCTTCAACACCCTGTTCGTTCAGGTGCGCGGGCGCGGCGACGCGTATTACCGCAACGCCCTCGAGCCGCTGCCCGCCGACCTGCAACGACGTCCGGCGACATTCGATCCGCTCGCCTCGGTCATCCAGTCGGCACGGGAGGCGGGCCTCCGCGTGCATGCGTGGATCAACGTCAACCTGGTCTCGAGCGCCGCGGAACTGCCGGGGGCGCGTGAACACGTCGTCCACCGCCACCCGGAATGGCTGATGGTGCCGCGCGACATCGCGCAGCAACTGGCCGCGGAAGATATTCAGAGCCCGGCCTACGTCGGCAGACTCGCGCGGTGGACACGCCAGCAGTCGGCGGACGTCGAAGGACTCTACGTCTCACCCATCGTCCCAGCCGCCGCGGCGCATACCGAGATGGTGGTGCGCGACATCGCGAAGCGCTACCCGGTGGATGGCATTCACTTCGATTACGCGCGCTATCCCACCGACCGGTTCGACTACAGCCGCGCGGCGATTCGCGAGTTCCGCACGCTGGTCCGGCCACAGCTGGACGATGCACGCCGGCGCGCGCTCGATTCCGAGGAGACGATCGACCTGTTCGCGTACCCGGACGCGCTGCCCGAGGAATGGCGGCGCTTCCGCGTCTCGCGCATGACGGCGCTGATCTCGCGGCTGCGCGTCGCGATTCGCGAAGAGCGGCCCGACGCGACGGTCAGCCTCGCGGCGTTTCCGGACCAGCGCGAAGCACTCTCCAGGAAGATGCAGGACTGGGGCGAATGGCTCAACGGCGGGCTGATCGACGCTCTCTGCCCCATGGTCTACACGCAAGATGCCGGACGCTTCGCCGAGCAGGTCGCCGCGGCCCGCGAGATCGCCGGCGGCCGGCCGGTGTGGGCGGGCATCGGCGCCTACCGGCTCTCCGCGGCGCAGACAATCGAGAACATCCAGACGGCGCGGAAGCTCGGCGCCGCGGGCGTCATCCTGTTCTCTTACGACAGCCTGATCGACGCCAAGGGCGAGGCCGGGTATCTTACGACTGTCGGCCGCGCGGTCTTCGATCTGCGGACGACCGACGGCGGATCGCGATAACCTTCTCGGCGAGATGATCCTCACCTGGATCGACTACGTCGTCATCGCCGTCTACTTGCTCGGCATCACGGCGTTCGGATCCTGGTTCGCACGCTTCCAAAAAACCACCCGCGACTACTTTCTGACCGATCGCTCGGTGCCGTGGTGGGCGATCTGCTTCACGATCGTCGCCACCGAAACCAGCACGCTGAGCTTCATCGGTGTGCCGGCCGGCGCCTACGCCGGCAACATGACGTTTCTCCAACTCGCCGTCGGCTACATCATCGGCCGAATCCTCGTGAGCGTCTTGTTCATCCCGGCGTACTTCCGAGGAGAACTGTTCACGTCGTACGAGCTGCTCGGGCGCCGGTTCGGGCCGTCGGTGAAAAACGTCGCCGCGATCATCTTCATGGTGACGCGCACGCTTGCGGACGGCATCCGTCTCTTCGCCACCGCCCTGGTCATCTCCGTCGTCACGCAGGTGCCGGTGACGTGGACGGTGCTGATCCTGGGGGCGGCGATGATCGTCTTCACCGTCCGAGGCGGTGTGTCGGCCGTCATCTGGACCGATGTCGTCCAGATGTTCATCTACGTCGGCGGCGCGTTGCTCGTGTTCTTCGGCCTGCTGCAGTTGATTCCTGGCGGGTGGGCGGAGGTCCGAGAGACAGCCGCCACACACTTCACGGTGTTCGACTTCAGCACTGACCCGAAGACGGTTTACACCCTCTGGGCGGGCCTGCTCGGCGGCGTCGCACTGACGCTGGCGACCCATGGCACCGACCAGTTTCTCGTGCAGCGCTTGCTCTCAGCCCGAACCGCGAAGGATGCCTCCACTGGACTGGTGCTGAGCGGGTTCATCGTCTTCGCGCAGTTTGTGCTGTTCCTCGTCATCGGCGCGATGCTCTACGCCTTCTACCAGCAGACGCCCCTGCCCCGTCCGCTGACCCGCAACGACGAAGTGCTTCCCCTCTTCGTGATCACGTCGTTGCCGCACGGCATCTCGGGATTCATCGTGGCGGCGATCGTGGCGGCCGCCCTCTCCCCCTCCATCAACTCCCTGGCGGCGACGACGGTGAACGATTTCTACCGAAAGTACGTGCGACCCGATGCGGACGAAGCCACGCTGATGCGCGTCTCGCGCCGCGCGACCATCGCGTGGGGCATCGCGCAAATCGCGGTCGCCCTGGGCGCGCAGTTCGTGACGCGTTCGGTGCTCGATTCGGGCCTGTCAGTGCTGTCGCTCGCCGCGGGTCCCGTCCTGGGGGCGTTCCTGGTCGGCGTACTGTCACGCCGTGCCGGCGGGCGCGGCATGCTGACGGGGATGGTCGTTGGCATTGCGGCGTTGTTCGTCGTGTGGAAGACCGGCGCCATCGCGTGGACGTGGTACGCGTTCTTCGGCGCCAGCGTGACCGCCGCTGTCGCGCTCGTGGCCTCGCTCCTCCTCGATCCACCACCGCAAACGTCCACAGACGGGGATGACGTTCGACGCCGCTGAAGCCGTCCTGCTCGAAGGCGCGCAGACAGCGGCCTTCCCCGCTGCGACCGCCGAGGTCGGCCGGCGCGACCGGGTTGTCTGGCGCAGCGCGATCGGCCGCCTGACTCACGGCGACGATGCGGCCGAGACCACGATAGAAACCATCTTCGATCTCGCGTCGCTGACCAAGGTCATCGCAACAGCCACGCTGTTCATGCGCGCGGTGGATGAAGGCATCCTCCGAGTCGACGATCGAGTCGCGGACTGGATCCCTGAGTGGCGAGGAACCGATCGCGAGCCGGTGACCCTCCGCGATCTTCTGTCGCACTCGTCCGGCCTGACGGCCTACTTGCCGTTCTTCAGGGATTACAGCGGGCGCGCCGAGTTCCAGCACGCCATCAGCACGTTGCCACTCGAGTACGAGCCGAGGACGAGATCGATTTACTCGGACCTGGGGTACATCCTCCTCGCATTCATCCTCGACGACGTGCGCTCCCGGCGTACGGCGGCGGGCGCGGTGGGTGCGTTCGATCCCGCGGCGGGGTTCGTCGCGCAATTCCGCAAGGTGGCATCGCTCGTCACCGAGGAGCCGCTTGGCTTTCATCCCGCGCGCCACCTGCGCAGCCGTATCGCGCCGACCGAACACGACCCGTGGCGCGGCCGCACGCTCGTCGGCGAAGTCCACGACGAGAACGCCTGGGCCCTCGGCGGCGCTGCGGGGCACGCGGGATTGTTCGGCACCGCCGCCGCGGTGGGCTCCTTCGCCCGCGCGGTGCTACACACGCTGAACGGAGACACCATCCTGGCGCGTCCCGAGACCATGCGCGCCTTCGCCCAGCGCAGGACTGAGATTCCCGGCAGCTCGCGCGCCCTCGGCTGGGACACGATGCTCCCAACGTCCTCCTGCGGCACCCTGATGTCCCCAACCGCCATCGGCCACACCGGCTTCACCGGCACGTCGCTCTGGATCGATTGGGAGCGCGACCTCTACGTCGTCCTGCTGACCAATCGCGTGCATCCCACGCGCGAGAACGAGCAGGGGATTCGTCAGATCCGCCGCCGCTTCCATGACGCGGTGCTCGTCGCTGCGACAGCCAGTAGCAGCTGAGACGGGCCGACGGCAGTGCCTGCGGCAGGCACAAAGACTCGAGGACGCGAAGACACGAAAACCAATTATTTGTCTTCGTGACCTTCGAGTCTTCGTGTCTTCGCGCACTGCCGGAGGCAGGAGCCGTCGGCCCGCATCAGTGGCTGTCGCGAGTATTGAAGGGTGTGACTGGCGCCGCTATGTCACAATTCGCGCCGCATGCAGCTGACGACGCTCGACTGGCTCATCATCGCCGCCTACTTCGCGCTCTCGCTCGCCATCGGCCTCTACTACTACAAGCGCGCCGGCGAGAACATCGGCGAGTACTTCGTCGCGGGCCGCAGCTTGCCCTGGTGGCTGGCCGGCACGTCGATGGTGGCGACGACCTTTGCCGCCGATACGCCGCTCGCGGTCACGGAGATGGTGGCGAGAAATGGCGTCGCCGGTAACTGGCTCTGGTGGTCGATGCTGCCGAGCGGCATGCTCACCGTGTTCTTCTTCGCGCGGCTCTGGCGCCGCGCGGAGGTGATGACCGACGTCGAGTTCGTCGAGCTGCGCTACTCGGGCTCCCCTGCCGCATTCCTGCGCGGCTTTCGCTCGCTCTACCTCGGGTTCGCGATCAACCTGATCATCATGGGGTGGGTGAATCTCGGGATGGCCAAGGTCCTGAGCGGCACCCTCGGCCTCGAGAAGTGGCAGGCGCTCGGCTTTTGTCTCGGGATCACGTTCGCCTACTCGGTCCTTTCGGGCCTCTGGGGCGTCGTCGTCACCGACGCCGTGCAGTTCCTGATTGCCATGATCGGGTCGATCGCGCTCGCGTTTTTCGCGGTACGCGCGGTCGGCGGGCTCGACGCGCTGCAAAGCTCGCTTGCCAACGTCACGCCGGCCGGCTCCACGGAACCATTCGGCCACTCGGCGGTGGCGCTGTGGCCCGACGGATCCGCGATGTGGATGATTCCGGTCGTGACGCTCGCGACTTACCTGGCCGTGAACTGGTGGGCCTCGTGGTATCCCGGCGCGGAGCCCGGTGGCGGCGGCTACGTCGCACAGCGGATCTTCTCCGCGAAAGATGAGCGACACGGCGTGCTCGCGACGCTGTGGTTCAACGTCGCGCACTACGCGCTGCGTCCCTGGCCCTGGATCATCGTTGCGCTTTGCTCGCTCGTCCTCTATCAGAACGGCGTCGTCAACCCTGAGACCGGCGTCGTCGATCCAGCCTTTGGCTACGTGCAGGTGATGAACGATTACCTGCCGGTCGGTTTCCGCGGGCTGCTGCTCGCCTCGTTCGCCGCCGCGTACATGAGCACCATCTCTACGCAGATGAACTGGGGATCCAGTTACATCGTGAACGACTTCTACCGACGGTTCATCAGGACCGACGCGAGCGACAAGCACTACGTGCTCGCCTCGCGCGTCGCCACCTTCGTGACGATGGCGCTCTCGCTGGTGGTGACCTACTACATGAACCGGATCACCGGTGGGTGGGAGTTGGTGCTCACGCTCGGCGCCGGCACCGGCCTCGTCTACATCCTTCGCTGGTATTGGTGGCGGGTCAATGCGTGGTCGGAGATCGCCGCGATGTCGGCGGCGCTCATCGTTTCACTGGGCCTCCGTTGGAGTGGCACGTTTGACGCCGCGACGCCGCTCGGCTTTGCCCAGACAATGCTCACGACCGTGGGAATCGCGACCGTGATCTGGCTGGCGGCCACGTTCATGACCGCGCCGGAACCGGACGCGAAGTTGATCGAGTTCTATCGCCGGGTGCGTCCGGCGGGACCGGGATGGTCCGCTATCGCGGCGCGAGCGGGTGTCGCCGCCACGCCACCGGCCGAGCGCCTGGCGCCGAACTTCGTGAACTGGCTGCTCGGGATGGCCGTCGTCTATTCGACGCTGTTTGCGATCGGTCAGCTGATGTTCGGCACGGTCGCGGTGTTTGCGGGATTGGCGGCGCTGGCGCTCGTCTGCGCGACGCTCCTGTCGCGCCGCTGACGTGGTGAAAAATCACTCGTCCGCGGACCGGGTGGGCCCGTCTTATGACCAGTGCAACCCCTGGCCTTATCCCGGTCCTCGTCCCGGCCCGCCTGGCCGCCCGCCGGGAGGTACGGCTATCGGGCCTCCGCGGCCGGGGCCAACGCCGCCGCGACCAGGACCTACCGGACCACCCGGCCTATCGGCGCCGCCGCGACCGGGTGCCGCCCGGAGCACCGGCTCCCGGCTGGTTCTGCCGTCCGCGGTAGAGGAAGCGCCATTGGTTGTAGTAACCCGCGCCGTTGTAGATGCGAATCGACGCCTCGGTGCTGGTGCTTTGCACGGCCGTGATGCCAGCCCCCGTCGTTCCCATACTGCTGGGGCCACCGACGGCCCCGCCGGACACGCCACCGCGACCGGGCTGTCCGGACGGCGTGGCCCCGCCGCGACCGGGAGGCGTGGCTCCGCCGCGGCCGGGATTCGGCGCTCCCGGACCTTGCTGCGGTTGCTGGCCGACGAGCAACGGCCGAAAGTCTTCGCCGGTGATCGGATCCTTGAACTTTTTGCGGAGGAAGCGCTGCTGGACCAGCGTGTCGACGTTCGGCGGATAAGCGCCCGGGAATTTCCTCTGATACAGGTAAAGCGCGCGCGCGTACTGCTCGCCGCGAAACGCGAGCTCGGCTTCTTTCTCACGACGGACCTGCTGCCGCCAGGCGGGCAGCATCGCCATCATGATGACCGACAACAGGGCGATGCCCACCAACACCGCCGCCAGGGCGTATCCGCGCTGGCTGGCTTGACCCTCTAAGTACATGAGAGTATTATCCTTAGCGTCACGTATGGTATCACACGACCGGCGCCGCGGCTTGGGCCGCCTCGCCACTTCCCTCGCCCTTCTGACGGCTGTCGCAATGCTTTCGTTGGTTTCTGCCTGCGACAAAGTCCCGTTGCTCGCGCCGAGCGGCAGCGTGATCACGCTGTTTCCTGCGGCGACCTTCGTGCCTGCCAACGGCCAGATGGAAATCGTCGCCACGGTCATTGAACAGGGCACGGCACCCACGCCACCTTCCACCGGCACGCCGCCGGGATCAGGAGCAACAACGTCTACACCGGGCAGCGGAACGCCGGTGCACAACGGAACCCTCGTGTCGTTCACGACCACGATTGGGCGCATCGAGCCACGGGAAGCGCGCACCCACAACGGCCAGGTGCGCGTCACGTTCCATGCTGACGGTCAGAGTGGGGCCGCGACGATCACGGCATTCTCCGGCGGAGCCTCTGGAAAGCTCGAGAACCTGGCGGTCGGCTCCGCGGCGATCGAGCGAGTGCTTCTTTCCGTCTCGCCGCAAACGCTGCCACCCAACGGCGGCACCGCCACCGTGCAGGCTCGAACGGAAAACACCACCGGTTCTGCTGTCCCGGGCATCCTGGTGACGTTCACCACCGATAACGGCGTGCTAACGAATTCGACGGCCGTCACCGACAGCAACGGCCTTGCGACGACGACGCTGACCACGACGGCGGCCACCAAGGTGACCGCCAACGTCTCGGGGAAGACCGCCGAAGTCAATGTCACCCTTCGGCCGCGAACCGGCGTGACGCTCACCGCGCCGACGACGCCCATTTCAGCGGGCGTCCCTGCCACTTTTACCGTCGGCGTGAGCGCCACGGCAAACGTACGCGACGTGGTCATAGATTTCGGAGACGGCGAGAGCCGCTCCCTCGGGGCGATCAGCGGCTCGACGAGTATCCAACATACGTACACGGAGTCGGGCACTTACCCCGTCCGCGCGACGGCTGTGGAGGCGAGCGGGTTCTCCGAACAGGTGAGGTACGGCGATCACGATCCTGCCCGGTCAGCCGCCGTCGGTGATCATCACAGCGTCGAACAACAGCCCGGCCATCGGAGAAACGGTGATCCTCACCGCGACGGTACAGGGGGCAACGTCGACCATCCTGCGCTACGAGTGGAACTTTGGCGCCGGGGCGGTACCGGCTACGGCCGAGACCACTGGAAACCGCGCGACCGTTACCTACACCACAGCGGGCACCAAGGTCATCACCGTCCGCGTGGTGCAGGCCACGGGTCCGAGCGGCGAAGGCACGACGGCCATCGTCGTCCGACCGTAGCTCGCTTTGAACGCCGGCGGCGCTCACCGCCGCCGGCGGTTGCCAGTTCCAGGCTCCAGGTTGCTAGCGCGCTGAATGCAAGCGACCGGAGGTGCCCGAGGTTCACGGATACGGAGAATTCAAGGTCCGAGGACTGACTCGTTCATGGACGCCGCAACCTGCCACGCGCCGCAAGCGAGTCGGAGCGGCCGGCCGACTCTGCGGCGCTGAGCGCGACTCGGCGACCGCCTGGCGGCCAGTCTCGACGTTGATGCCGGGCTCCGCGCGGCTGGCCGGATCGTAGATCGTCCGAGTGGGTTCCGATCGCATCTGCCAGACAGCTGGGGTCAGATCTCGATCTTCCAGACGCCGTACCGCAGAGTCGGATCTGACTCGATCCGGGGGCCAGATCGAGTCTCTCGGAGACCCGAGTTCGGACTGGCCCGATCTTCGAAGCCGCGCCGAAGCCCTGCGCCAGTCCGAACATGAAACGGCCGGACTCGAGCTCCGGCCGCTTTCTCTTGCGCGCGGTCCCTTCGGGGTCAGATCTCGATTATCCAGTCCTGACTTGGGGTCAGATCTCAAATTTCCAGATCTCCAGCACATAGAAAATCGAGATCTGACCCCAGATCAAGGACTCGCCGAGCCCCGAGCCCCGAGTCGAGCCCGACGTCTAATCCCAGTCGGTGAAGTTGGAGCCGTCGAGCGCCTGGCCCGGCGCGCCGCTCTTGACGTCGTAGATGCCGGGCTCCGCGGACGGGTTGGCTGGATCGGGTTCGGCAGGGATCGTCTGCCAGCTGTCGCGCGAGCGGGTCATCGGGTCTTCGGGGATGGCGCGCAGGTAGCCGTCGCTCACGAGCGTGTCGATCGACGACGGATACTTGCCCTTGTCGGCGTAGTACTGGTCGATCGCGTCGCGCATGCGAAAGAGATTGGTCTTGAGCGCCGCTTCCTTCCCCGACTGGACGGAATTGCGGTACTGCACCATCGCCATCGCGGCGAGCAGCGAGATCAGCGAGATCACGACGAGGAGCTCGACGAGCGTAAAGCCCGCCTCCGCTCGGCGCCTGAAGGTCGGCGACGAGCTATGGCGGGGCTTGACGCGTTAGTGTTTTCGTCCATGGTTCCCCACTCACCTTTCACGCAGTGGCGCGATCACCAGTCGATGTACTTCGTGCCGTCGAGCGCGGTGCCCTTCGACTTGGTGTAGACGTCGAAGACGTTTTGCCCGCCCCAGGACGTCGAGTCGGGCCTGTCCTGGTAGGCCCGCATGCCCCAGTCCGTTGAGTTCGTCATCGGATCGATCGGGATACGTCGCAGGAACTTGAGCTTCTTGCCGCTCGCATCGCCGACAACGCTCACCCCTTCGACCAGCGTTTCGAGATCTGGCGGATAGCCCTCGCTGCCGGTCTTGATGTCGAACATGCTGATCTGCCCCATGTCGGCAGCGTCCTTGAACTTGTCGATCGCCGTCCGCATCTCGCGCAAAGCTGCGCCGCAGCTCCGCTTCGCGCTGCCGCTGAACCGTCACCTTCGCGAGCGGCATGATCGCCGACGCCAGGATGAGGAGCAGCGTGCAGACGACGAGGAGCTCGACGAACGTAAAGCCACTCTGCACGTTCGACGTGCGACGTGCACGTGCCACGTGCGCACGTTCGAACGTGCGACGTGCACGTCGCACGTCGCACGTCGACGCACGTCGCACGTCGCACGTGCCGTCGTTCATCTCACCGTCACCGTCACCGGGCTGAACTGCACCTGCAGGGGTGCACCGTCCGGTCCCGTCGCGATCCCACTCACCTGGATCAGCGAGCCGCCGGGCGCGATGGCGTCAAAGAGCAATGAGGCGATCAACCCGGCGCCAGAAGCGCCGATCGTATCGCCGGTCCGCGTCACGGCGATGTCCACGCGACCGGTCACGGCATCGATCTTCGGTGTAAACGACGCGACCGCTCCACCTTGCCGCATGAAGCTGCCCTCCTGCACCGACCGCGCGCGGAGCACCGCGGGGTTATAGGTGATGGTCAACGTCAAGGTCGTCAACCGCGAGGCGTTATTGATCGACAGTGGCGTCGGGTACGGACCGCTGCCGACTCTGAAGTCCGTTCCAGGCGGCGTGACGATGATCTGCGCCGGCGTTGAGGCCGGGGGCAGTCCCGCCACCGGCGGCGGTGTCGGAAGCGTGGGATCACGCGGCGGCGGCACCTGCACCCCAGGCGCCGCAACAGTGCCGGGGGGCGTGGCCGCGGCGGGTGGCGTCGCAGGCGGGGGCGTCCCGGGCAACGGCGTCACAAACGTCGGGACCGGGGACGTGCCCGGCGGCGGCGCCGGATTCGACGGTTGCGCTCCCGGCGGGGCCGCACCAGGCGGTGTCTGGGCGCCGGCCGGCGTCATCGTTGTCGCCACGCCGGTGTTCGGAGCGGGAGGGGCCGCCGCCGTCGGCGGTACCTCGGGCTGCGGCGCGATGAGCGGCGGCGGACCACCGAGACCGATATTGGTCTGCGTGCCGATATAGATCGGCGCCAGATCGGCGGCGGTGAGCTCGTGGGTCCGCACGACGTGCGGCGTGAGCAGCATGACGATGTCGGACTGCTCGACCGAGTCGTTGCTGGACCCGAAGAGCGAGCGCAGGATCGGCGTGCGCATGATGCCCGGGAACCCGGTGAGCTGCTTGCGCTGGTCGTCCCGCAACAGGCCCGCCAGCAGGTTCGACTCCCCTTCCCGCAGCCGGAGCGTCGTCAGCACCTTGCGCGTGCTGATCGTCGGCGCGTCCTGGCCGCCAACGCTGATGCTTGGACCGAGTGACGAGCTTTCAACCGACAGCTCGAGCCGGATATCTCCCTCGTAGGTCACGCGCGGCGTCATCTCGAGGTTGATGCCGACGTTGCGGTACGTGAACGACGACTGCGGGATGCTCGCGAACCCGCCGGCGACCGGGGCGCCGAAGACGGTTTGTACGAGTGGGATTTCGTCGCCGAGGTTCAGCGTCAGTTTCACCCCCTCGGCGCCGCGCAGCTGCGGCTTGGCAATCAGCTTGGTCTGCGAGTCGGTCGCGAGGAACCGTACGAACGCCGCGGGCACCGAGAGATAGAAATCGGAGGTACTGATGCCCTGGCTGATCGTGTTCAGATTGAAGGGGGGCGGCGACGGCGGGTTCTGCGGCGAATTCGCGGTGTTCGGTGGCGCCAGCTCCGGCGAGAACGTCAAGCCGAGCGCGTAATCGGTCAGATTCAGGCCGAACGACTTGACGCGCCGGCGGTTGACTTCAAGGATCTGGACGTCGATCACGACCTCGGCGCGCGGTTTGTCGTTGGCGCGGATGATTCGCTCGATGATCTCGACGACCGGCGCCGTCGCGCGCACGGTGATCGTGTTCGCGGTCTTGTTCGGCAGGATCTGCGGCTGCACCGGCATCGTCGTGATGCGGGTCATCGAGTTGATGATGGTGGCGATTTCCGGCGCGTCCCCGTGCGAGATGTAGAACACGCGCACGACGATGTCTTCATACTTCGAACGGTTGGGGGTATTGTCCGGGATCACCATGATCGTCTTCTGGTTGACGATCTTGTAGAAGAGATTGTTGGCCAGCATGATCTGCTGGAGCGCCTGTTCGACGGTGACGTCTTCGAGGTTCAGCGTGTAGGGCACGTCGCGATACGTGCCTTCGTAGGTGATGTTGATCCCGGCGCTCGTGCCGATGAAGTCGAGGATCCCCTTCAGGCTGGCGTTGTTGAACGACAGCTTCGGCAACTGCTCCTTCAGGTTGATGACCGGCTGCCCCATCGCCCGAGCCTGCTCGCGCAGTTTCTCGATGGGCGGCTTGGGGCGCGTGGCCTCGATGCGGTCGCGAATGGTTTTCTCGAGTTCGATGACCTTCGACGCGGCCGAACGGTTGGTGGTGTCGAGCTCCACGGCGCGGCGGTATTCGATCAGCGCCATGTCGAGCTGATCCTTGCTCTCGAACTCGCGAGCGCGGCTGATGTGCTCCTGCGCCGCGGTCTGCATCGCGCGCTCGAGGGTAGATCTTGTACGCGGCGTTGTCGGGATCTTCCTGGACGGCCTTCGTGTACTCCTCCACGGCGATGTCCCAATCGCCGTTCCGTGACGCCTCCTGTCCCTTTCTGAACGCGCGCCCCGCGGCGCACCCCGTGCCGAGGGCCGCCAGCAGCACCACCACTATCAGCCTGTGTCTCATTCGACAGTCCCTATTCGTTACTTGACGACGCACGCCTGCCCGTTCAGGGGCAGCGTGGCCTGTCCTTTACCGTCCAGGTACGTGAGGACGGCAGATTCAATACCCAGTCGGACGACGCGATAGCGTCCTTCGATCACGTCGCCTTCCCGGCCCGGAGTCGGCACCCCGCGACATTCGCGGGTCTGCGGATCCCAGATACTGAAGGCGCCGATCTTCCCCTTCGCCGTCTCGACGATCCCGATGAACTTCACCGTCTCGCCGATCCGCGGCGGCTCCGGGGGCCCCACCGGCCCCGGCGGCGTCAGCGGAACGATCGGCGCCTGTTTCTGCACCGGCGGCGGCATCGATCCCGGCGGCGGTTCCGGCGGCGCCTTGGGCTGGAACCGGAAGGGGTTCCGATCCCCTTCCCCCAGGGGTGGCGGCTTCTGATTCAGCGACTCAACCCGCACGTCGAGGTCCTTCGGATCGACCGGACCGTTGGCCGCCCCCCGTCCCGGCCGAGTCCCCGACGTAGTTGGGACGGGAGCCGGCGCCGATGGGCCGGAAAAGATTAGCGACACCGCGTATGCGGCGACCACCAACGCCAGCAGAATCAGGAGCCACGGACGCGGGCGATTCGAAGCGGGGACGGACGTCTCAGTCGCCATCGCCTCCGGCCCGGTAATAGGTGGCCACCTGGATAGTCACCGTGATCCCCTTGTCCCTGTCGTTTTCGCTCTGCTTCAGATCCACGCGCTCGAGGACGAGGAACTCCGGCGCGGTTTCAAGCTGATGCAGGAAGCGCCGGATGTTTCGGTATTCGCCGTTCAGCACGGCGGTCAGCGTCCATTTACCCAGCGCGCTATCGTGTACCCCGGCCGGGTTCGCGGTCTGCGTCTCCAGTTGCAGGTTCGTTTCCTTCGCCAGTTGCGGAATGCGCAGGTACGTGATGCGGCGCGCGCCGCTCAAATCCGGCGGCAACACCTGCTTGTAGAACTTGTTGAGCTCTTCATCGGCTTGCGCCTTACCCGAAACGGTCTGCCGGGCGTTGTTGTACTGGCGCTTCGCCGTCAGCAGCGCGTTGTTCGCGGCCGTGGCTTCCCCTTCACCCGCCGCCACCTTCTGCGATAGGGGGTAGACGACGAGGCCGAAGAGCGCAAGGTTCAGCACCACCCCCGCGAGGAGCGGCCAGATCAAGGCGCGCTTCTCGTGGAAGATCCGCCGGTAGGGGGTCACTGGTCACCTCCCGGCTTTTTCGGGGTCGCGGCTGGTGCCGGCGTCTCCGGCGCTGCGGGTGTCTCCGGCGCGGCGTGTTCCTCCGCGGTTCCGGTGTAAACACTCTCCAGCGCCACCCGGAACAAGCCCTCGTCGGTACGGTCCTGCTGCGACGGAACCACTTCTTCGAAGGCGCCGGTCGCTTCCAGCTTCTCCATGAACTCGTCGATGTCTTCCGCGCGGCGCGCGATCACGGTCATGGTCACCCGCGTGATGCCGTCGCGCACGATCGGGCGTACCGCCGACAGCATCACGTCCGGCGGCAGCGTGGCTTCGATGCGGTTGAAGAAGGCGGTCCATGAGAAGGTCCGCTGATCGATGAGCGAGTTCGCCTCACGGGCCGAGTCGACGACCAGCTGCAATTCGTCCTTGTCCACACGCCGCAGGTGGTCGGTGGCCATCTTCGCCAGGGTATCGGCTTCCGCATTATCGCGGTTGATCCGACTCGACAGCTCCGTGTTCTGCCGCGACAACGTGATCATGCGGAACACGTTGATCGACGTCAGGGCGAGCACGACGAGCGCGACGGCGCCGATCGCGATGTGCACGGCGCGCTCGTTATAGAAAGGCCGGGTGGAAAGGTTCGTCCTCAGCACTACGCGACCCGCTCCGGTTTGCGCCCGCCCGGCTGCGGCCTGTCGCGCAGCAGCACGCCGGCGGCCGGCGCCAGCGAATCCAGCAAGTCGCCGCTGGCGACGATGCGGTCGCGCAGCGAGACACCGGCACGCACGTCGAGTGGCTCGACCTTGACCCCCAGCCGCTCCTCGATCTGACGGCGCGTCAGATCGCCGGCATCGGTACCGGCCCCGCTCAGGATCACGCGGCTGAACGTGCCGCCGCCGAGGCGATCTTCGTAATACATCGCCGTCTGGTGGACGAGGTCGCCCATGCTCGTCGTGTCGACCGAGTCGGCGGTGCGCGTGCGGAAGAAAATGACCCGGCCGTTCCGCACGACCGCCAGCGTCGTGTAATCGGCCGGCGCGTTGACGAGCAGCCAATCGCCAGGCATATCCCCGCCTGTGGCGAGTACCGCGTTCACGAGATTCAGCGACGCGATGTCCACGATGCCGGCGTGGGTGCCCGCTAACTCGCACGCGCGCTCGTAACTCTCCACGATGTCACGGCGCGCGACGACGACGAGGTACTCGTGGGCGCCCCCCTGGAGCGCCGCCCCTTCGGTCCACGAAATCTGCGCATCTTCGACGCGGAAGGGGGCCGCCTTGCGCATCTGCCACTTGATCAGTTGATCGAGCTCCTGCACCTTTGGCGGGACCTTCTCGAACCGGAGCAGCGAGACCTTGGCCACCGTGTCGGGAAGAATCAGCGCAATGCGCTTCGGTCGAGGCGAGAGCGTGTCGACCGCCGCCTTGAGCGTCGCCCCCAGCGCGGCCGGGTCGTGGACGTTCACCGCGTTCAGCGCCGGCGTCACGACCCCCTCCGCCAGCGGCTCGACGGCGTAA
Organism: uncultured Acidobacteriota bacterium; assembly: GCA_963762995.1. GTDB lineage: Bacteria > Acidobacteriota > Vicinamibacteria > Vicinamibacterales > 2-12-FULL-66-21 > JACDCA01. The sequence goes on from CAVXMQ010000022.1 coordinate 299,231, forward strand.
CCGCTCACCGTGCGCGTGGTTCCACGTACCGCCAACGCGACGACGCTTACGCGACGCGACGTGATCTCCACCGCCGCCGGCGGAGGTACGCTGGCGAAGAGGCCCGGCAATGCGGAGGGCTTGCTCATTCGACGAACGTCACCTTGTTGATCTCTCGCAGCGTCGTGATCCCCTTGAGAACCTGCTCCACCGCCGATTCGCGCAGGAAGCGCATCCCCTCGTCGCGGGCGGCTTTCTTGATCTCCGACGTGGGACGCCGTCCGAGAATCAACTCACGAATGTTGTCGCTCAGGTCGAGCAGCTCGCAGATCGCCGTTCGCCCCTTGTAGCCGGTGCCACCGCACTCGATGCAACCGCTCCCCTCGAAGAAGAGCCCGCTGTGTTCCAGCGCCGGATCGAGCGCCGACTCCTGCAGCATGGCGGCGGTGATCTTCGCCTGCCGCCGGCAATACGCGCAGATGTTGCGCACCAGCCGCTGCGCGAGCACGCAGTTGAGCGCCGACACGAACTGATACGGCTCCACGCCCATGTTCAGGAACCGTCCGAGCACGTCGAGCACGTTGTTCGCGTGGACGGTCGTGAACACCAGGTGTCCGGTGAGCGCCGACTGGATCGCGATCTGCGCCGTCTCGGGGTCACGGATTTCGCCGACCATGATCTTGTCAGGATCGTGACGGAGGATCGAGCGCAGGCCGCGCGCGAACGTCAGGCCCTTCTTCTCGTTGATGGGGATCTGCGTAATCCCCTTCAACTGATACTCGACAGGATCTTCGATCGTGATGATCTTGTCTTCGACGGACTTGATCTCCGACAACGCGCCGTAGAGCGTCGTCGTCTTGCCGGACCCCGTCGGACCGGTGACCAGCACCATCCCATACGGCTCCGCGATGTACTTCCGGAAGCGTCGCAGCTCGTCCTCGGGAAACCCCAGGATGTCGAGGCGCAGCTCGCGGAACTGTTCGCTGATCGATTCCTTGTCGAGGATACGGATGACGGCATCCTCACCGTGGACGCTCGGCATCACCGACACGCGGAAGTCGATGGTCTTTTCCGGCAGGCGCAGCTTGAAACGGCCGTCCTGGGGCACGCGCTTCTCGGCGATGTCGAGCTCCGCCATGACCTTGATGCGCGAGATGATCGTGCTGTGGAAGCGCTTGTCGATGGGACGCATGGCCGGCTGCAACACGCCGTCGATGCGGTACTTCACGTACACGGCGTCGTCCTGCGTCTCGATATGGATGTCGCTGGCGCGGCGCTGGATCGCGTTGTAGAGCGTCGAGTCCACCAGCCGGATGACCGGGCTCTGGTCGGCGGTGAGCTTGTCGACCGTGAGCTGTTCGTCGCTCCCTTCGTCTTCGCGAAGGATCTGGAGCTGAAAGCTCTCGGTCGCTTCCTCCAGCACACGCTGAGAGCTCTCACTCTTCTTCAGCATCGACTGGATGGCAGTCGCGGTGCCGACGGTGACCTTGATCGGTGTGCCGAGAAGCATTGCCAGCTCGTCGATCATCGGCAAGTCGGTCGGGTCGGACACCACGATCACCAGGGTGTTGCCCTCGCGGCGGTACGGGACAAACCCGTACCGGAGCATCAGGTCCGCCGGGATGGCGCGGAACAGGTCGTGGTCGATCGAGAATTGCGAGATATCGACGTACGGCAACCGGTACCGCTCGGCGAGCCGGCGCGCCTGGGTCGCTTCCGCGGCCTTCTCGGCGTCGGAGACCTCCGGCACGCCGACGTAGAGATCGTCCGGCGCGCCGTTCACGCTGGTGGGTGTTTTCCCGTTCATGCGTTAACCAATGGCATTCGAGATCTGGAACAACGGCATGTAGAGCGAGAGCAGCAACCCCGCAATGATGATCCCCATCACGATCAGCAGCGTCGGCTCGATGATCGTGACGAACCGCGCCAGATTGGTTTCGATCTCCTCGTCGTAGAAATCCGAGAGGCTGTTGAGCATCTCCTGCAACGCACCGGTCTGCTCCCCGACTTCGATCATCTTGATCGCCACGTCAGGGAAGGCGCCGCTGTCGTTCACGGCCATCGCCAGCGCCCGTCCTTCGCGCACGTGCTGCCCTGCGAGCTGAAGCTCGCGAGCCATGTACTGGTTTTGAATCGAGCGCGATGCGATATCGATGGCGTTGACCAGCGGGATGCCGCCGCCGAGCAGCGTGGCGAGCGTCCTCGACGCCTGGGAGGTCGCAAACTTCTGCGAAATGCCTCCCAGCATCGGGATGCTCAGCGTCCACTTGTCGAAGCGGACCCGGTTCCCCGGCTTCTTCAGCCACGCCCAGAAAACGAAAAACGCGGCCAGTACGGTCAGCGCCATGAGGCTGAAATACGTACCCGCGAAGTTCGAAATCGAAACCAGCACTCGTGTCGAGAGCGGCAGTTCCGCGCCCGACATCCCCTCGTAAAAGGAGCCGAACGCCGGTACCACCTTCAGCACAATCAGCGCCACCACCACCAGCGACAGCGCGAGGAGGATCGCCGGGTAGACGAGCGCGGAAATCGTCTTCCGCTTGACGCTCGACACGACCTTCACATACGCGACGTAGCGCCGGATGACTTGCTCGAGACTGCCGCTCTTCTCCCCCGCCAGCAGAGAGGCGGTATAGATCCCGGGGAAAAGCGAGCCCTGCGCGTCGAACGCGTCAGACAACGAGCTGCCACTCCGCACCTTGTCGTAAACGTCGTCGAGCACCGCTTTCATCAGCGGGTTCGTGATTCGACGGCGCAGGATGTCGAGCGACTGGACGAGCGGCATGCCCGCCTTGAGGAGCGTCGCCAACTCCTGGTTGAAGACCAGGAATTCGCGGGTCGGGATCTTCCGCCGCCGGCGGATGCCGAGGCTTTCGAGGATCGCACCCGGCTTGAGCGGTCCGGCCCGCTGGACGCTGAGGAGGTACAGCCCTTTCTCCTCGAGCTCCCGCCGCAAGTGCGCCTCGTTTTCGGCGACGTAGACCCCTTCGACGATTTCTCCGCCCGGCGTGCCGAGCCTGCAGCGATACTCCATGGACTTAGCGCCGCCAAATCGGCAGATGGGCGCAACACATTGTCTCTGTGGACATTATCGGCGCGAACAACCCGCGGATTATATATCGTGGTTCGCCCCAACTGGCGTTCCTGCTGACAGTTAGACAGGAATTCGCCGTATTCGGCTGACATAAAAAAAGGGCTGCCTCATCGGCAACCCAAATGTCGGTCGTAGTAGGGCCCTTCAGGGCCGCCCGTCCGGGCCGGCCACTACTTGATTCCGGCCAGCGAAAGAATTTTGGTGACGTAATTTCGGGTTTCCCGGTAGGGCGGGATGCCGCCGAACTTATTCACGGCTCCCTCACCGGCGTTGTAGGCGGCCAGCGCCATGTCGAGGGCACCGTCGAACCGGTCGATCAAGGCCTTGAGGTGCTTGACCCCTGCGCCGATGTTGGCCTTCGGGTCGTAGGGATTCCGCACCTTATGCTCCCGGGCCGTCGCGGGCATCAGCTGCATCAGGCCCATCGCTCCCTTATGGGACTTGGCCCTGGGGCGGTAGTTCGATTCGACCTGGATGAGGGCCCGGACCAGGAGGGGATCCACACCGTGGGCTTCCGACATCGCGGCGATGATTTCGCCGTACGGCGTCCGCTCGAGCACGCTCGGATCGACCGTCCGCTCCGGCGCCTGGGCCTCTCTGGCGGCGGGCTCCGGCTCCTGGGCCTTGAGTTCCGCGTGGGGAACTTCGTCGGGGAGAATTTTTTCGATCAGCGACTTGGCGCAGGTCACTTCCCCGCCGTCGCGCAGCGTCAGGATGATGAACTGACCGTCGATTCGGTGAGATTTCACCGAAATGGACTTTCCAGAGGTCAAGAAGGCGATCTCGGCGGACGCCGGCACAGCCGTTCCGACCAAGGCACAGACTACCGCCGAAGTGAGAATGAGGGCCTTGAGCTTCATGAATGAGAAGGACATCTTACCATCCTCCGGCCGCCCGTGTCCAGAAACGCTACAGTTGAGCTCTTTTGTTGGGGTCGGCGATCCCCCGTAGAGATGTATCGGTCTTTTACTGGACGGCGATCACTTCGGCTCGATGAAGGAGTGGAAGATCCGAATGCCGAGGTCCCGGGTGTCGGCTCCGCCCGGGCTGAAGGTTCGATCGACTTCGATGATCACATCCACCATGTCACCCGTCCCGAGTTGGGCAGCCGAAATCGGGAACGTCTTCAGCGTTTTCTCCTTGGAGTCGGCGGCAAAGGTCGCCAGGACCTGCCCCCCCGTTGAGACGGTGATCTGTTGCGGCGGGTTGAAGAGATCCGGCCGCGCGTCGAAGTCCAGGTAGAAGGTCGAGTCGCGCTTCGGGTTCCGGAACGACACGGTGGCGGCCTTTTTGGTCCAGGCCCATTCCGAGGTCGGATTGTTGGCGTCGATCTCGTTGGGGTGCCACCCGTCTTTATTAATGATCCAGACGTTCTCCGACTGGGGCAGGAGGTTGAACCGGGTTACCAGGTATTCATGCCGGGGGGACGCCTCCGGGGCATTCAGCGTGAGTCGCCGCCAGTCGGCGGTGTTGTAGAGACCGAGCCGAACAATCGCCTCGCCGATGTAGGGATAGTTCGGGATGAAGACCGTTCGGGTGTATTCGATCACCTGCCCGGGCTTCCACTGCGAAGTCGGGACGGGCGGGTGGTGGTCGTCCTGCCACAGCTTTTCGCCATCCGGGTCCATCACGTGGACGAACACGGCGTAGTTCGCGTCGAAGGTCGCGTTCGGCAGCACCTCGAACTTGTACGTGATCTTCAGCGGGCTGCCGATCGCGGCCTTGCCCTTACTCAGGGTGACCGTCGGCGTCGCGGCGGGAGGTTGAGCGGGTTCCTCACGCGAGCACGCGGCGAGCACGGCCGCGAACACGCACAAAACAACTGAAAACGTCTTACGCATGAAGAAGAAACAGGAAGTGAACGACGAGCGCGTGGATGGTACCGCAGTTGTTGGAGCCACTGCAATATGGTAGTTTTCGGCCACGATGACCATGGAAGCGCTCGGGATGGTGGAGACGAAGGGTTTGATCGGTTCGGTCGAAGCAGCCGACGCGATGGTGAAAGCCGCCAACGTCGTGCTGATCGGCAAAGAATACATCGGCGCCGGGTACGTCACCGTGATGGTACGCGGCGACGTTGGTGCCGTGAAGGCCGCGACGGACGCTGGTGCAGCGGCCGCGCGACGCGTCGGCGAGCTGGTCTCCGTCCACGTCATCGCCCGGCCGCACAGCGAAGTCGACCGGATCCTCCCCAAGTCAAAGGACGCCAAGGCGTCGTAGCGGTTTCGCGCCGCTGATCGGCGACACATGGCTCAGCCCGCCGCACAAACAGACAAGGATCTGGCGTCCATCGCCGAGGCGCGCGCATTGGCCCGACGCGCGAAGGCCGTCGCGCCCGTGCTCGCCGAATTCTCGCAACAACAGATCGACGCGATCGTGGATGCCATGGCGGCAGCTGCGACCCCGCAGGCTGAAGCTCTGGCGCGCCTCGCCTTCGAGGAAACCGGCTACGGAGTCGTCGCCGACAAGGTCCAGAAGAACCTCTTCGCCTCCGAAAAGATCTACAAGTTCATCAGGCCGATGAAAACCGTCGGCGTGATCCGCCGGCTCGAGGACCGCAAGGTCGTCGAAATCGCCGAGCCGTTCGGCGTGGTCGCCGCGATCGTGCCCACGACCAACCCGACCTCCACCGCGCTTTACAAGATCCTCATCTCGATGAAGGCCCGGTGTCCGATCGTCATCAGTCCGCATCCGTCCGCGGTCCGGTGCATCACGCGGAGCGCCGAATTGATGAATGACGCGGCGCGACGGGCTGGCGCCCCCGAGGGCGCCATCAACTGGATGACGACCGTCACGCTCGAGGGCACGCAGGAGTTGATGAAGGCGCGCGAAACCGCCGTCATCCTGGCGACCGGCGGGATGGGCCTCGTCCGCGCGGCGTACAGCGCCGGTAAGCCGGCCTACGGCGTGGGGCCGGGGAACGCGCCGGCGTACATCGAGCGCTCGGCCGACGTGCCGAAAGCGGTGCTCGACATCATCACGGGGAAGACGTTCGACAACGGCCTGCTCTGCTCGTCGGAGAACTCGGTCGTGTGCGACGCCCCGCTCGTGGACGAAGTGAAGCGCCTGTTCACGGCCAACGGCGGCTATTTCCTCTCGCGCTCCGAGATCGACATCCTGGGCAAGGCGCTCGTGACGCCGCAGCGGCTCCCGAATCCCGCGTTTGTCGGAAAACCCGCGACCTACATCGCGCAGCAAGTGGGCATCGCGGTCCCCGCCGGCACTTGCGTATTGATCGCCGAACTCTCGGGTGTGGGACGCGACTATCCCCTGTCGATCGAGAAGCTCTGCCCGGTGCTCTCCTTTTATGTCGTCGCTGACTGGAAAGAGGGCTGCGAGCGCTGCAAAGAGATCCTCCGGTACGGTGGCATGGGCCACACGATGTCGATCCACTCCCGCAACGAGGACGTGATCCTGCAGTTCGGCCTGAAGAAGCCAGCCTACCGGATCGTCGTGAACACCCCGACGACGCTGGGGTCCATCGGGCTGACGACGTCCCTCGATCCGTCGATGACGCTGGGATGCGGCGGCTGGGGAGGCAACATCACGTCCGACAACATCGGCCCGCAGCACCTGCTCAATATCAAGCGGCTGGCGTATGAAACGTCCCCCGCGCCGCGCCGAGTCGCCGACCCCGGGCGGCCCGCAGGGCCCAATCCCCTACCCCAGGTTCCCCAAGAGGCCCGGCCCGCCGGTATTGCCGCGGAGTCTCTCGCCCGCCGGATCGACCAATTCCTGTCCTCGCGCGGCTACACGCCGGCGGCGGCGCCGGAGCCCAAGGGAATCGCCGCGCCTGTATCCGCCCCCCCGCCCCCCAGCGGAGCCGAGAAGGAAAAACCTACCGACTTCGTATGCGAAGAGGACGTCCGCCAGGCGGTGAGGCACGGTCGGAAGATCGTCATCGGCGAACGAACCATCGTTACCCCAGCAGCCCGGGACATGGGGGAGCAGCACCACGTTTTCGTGCAGGCAGACTGGCGCGGTTAAGGGTTTTCGGCACCCTTTCGCCTTTCATACTGTTGAGCCCTTTGGGGTTAGTGTTGACCTGCCGGGGGAGCCCTGCTATCCTTGCCTCCCCAGCAACTGGTCAGTACTACCCGTCGCCCTCCGGGCACCATTGGGCGGCGAAACTTCGAAACCGGAGCCAGCGCGGCAACTCCTCGGTAGTGGGGGTTCGCCGGGCGGGCGACCTCAACAGGGTACCTTCGTTGCACGTGGTTTCGGCCCATGCGTATGACGGACTCTGGCGGGAGACCCGGAATGAAATCACGCGTCTGGCTGCCGGTGCTGGCGGCCCTCGGTATCTCGATCGTCGGCACCGCCTGTAGCGGGAAACCGCGCCCGCAGGTGGCGGCCAAGCCCGTCGCCGTCACTCCCCCGCCCGCACCGCAGCCACCGCCGCCGCCACCGCCGGCAGATCCGGTGGTCACGCTGATCGGCGTTTCGCAGAAGCATTTCGAAAACGGCGAGCGGGAGCTGAAGCTCGGACATCTCGATCGCGCCCGGGTCGAATTCGACCGCGCGGTGGACGTCCTTCTCGAGTCGCCGTACGGCGCCCGAACCGACTCCCGGATGCGCGAGCACTTCGACCGCCTGATCGACCGGATCAGCGCCCATGAAGTGAGCGCCCTCGCCAAGGGGGACGGATTCGCGGAAAAGAAGTACGAGCCGGCCGCGATCGACGAGCTCCTGAAGATCGCCACGTTCCCGAAGCCGGACGCCGACAAAGAAACGAAGCAGGCCGTCGAGGAAGATCTGGCCCGCAACGAGCACGACATCCCGATCCCGCAGAATTCACGCGTGCTCTCCTCGGTCGAACTGCTCCAGGGGCGATTGCGCGACTACGTGCAGGACAGCCTCACGCGGGGCGCCAAGTACCTGCCGATGATCCAGAGCGTCTTCCGCGCGGAAGGGCTGCCGCTGGATCTCGCCTTCATTCCGATCATCGAAAGCGGCTTCAAGACCAACGCGCTGTCGAAGGCAAAAGCGAAGGGCCCGTGGCAGTTCATGGTGCCGACCGGCAGGGACCACGGTCTGACCACCAACTGGTACATCGACGAGCGGTCCGACTTCGAGAAGTCCACGGTCGCGGCGGCCAAGCACCTGAAGATGCTCGCCAAGATGTTCGACGGCGACTGGCATCTCGTGCTCGCGGCCTATAACGGCGGCCAGGGACGCGTGCTGAAGGCCATGAAGAGGGCCGGGACAGAAGACTTCTGGGCACTCACGCAGACGAGCAAGTACCTGCCGAAGGAAACTCGCGAGTACGTGCCCCTCATCCTCGGCGCCATGATCATCGGCCGCAACCCCGCCCAGTACCGGCTTCGAATTGGCGACGGCCGAACCGCCCGCGTACGACAAGGTCACGGTAGACCGTCCGATCGACTTGCGCCGTGTCGCCGAATGGACCGGCACGTCGGTCGACGAGATCCAGTCGCTCAATCCGGAACTGCGACGCTGGACGACGCCGCTCAAACACCCCGGGTACGAGTTGAAGGTACCGAACGGGACGGGTCAGACGTTCCGCGACCGGCTGTCGGAAACCAACGGCGAAGAGCTCGCCTCGCTGAAATGGCACACCGTGAAGCGTGGTGAGACCATCACGACCATCGCTCGCAAGGTTCGTGGCGGAGTGACCGCCTCGGAGATCGCCGAGGCGAACAATCTTTCCGTGCGCTCGCGCCTGCGCACGGGGCAGGAACTACTGATCCCACGTCCGCCCGCAACGGTGCTCGCGGCGCGTACGGAGCGGACCGCTCCGCCCGTGGTCGCCTCTCGCCCGGTCAGCGGCACGGCCACCGTCCCCGACGCCGTGCGCGCATCGACGCCGTCATCGACGACCTATTACCGGGTGAAGCGCGGCGATACGCTCTTCGGCATCGCGCAGCTGTACAACACGACGGTCGAAAAGATTAAGAGCTGGAACCGCCTGCGCGGGAACACGATCTCCGCCGGCACCCGCTTGCTCATTCGGAAGTAGCAACTCCCAACTACTCAAACTCCCAACTCCCAAGTCGCCGAGTCGAAAGGCCGGATGACTTGGGAGTTGGTGTTTCTGCCAAGGTTCGACACCGCTTCGGGTTGCAGCGGTTGCGTACTTTCAGAAGCAGCTTCCAACTTCCTTCGCAATTCCACGCGCACGTTCACTTGCACTACTGGGTCGGCATGCTGGCCTGCATGCGTTCCGCGGCGGTGTTTGGGATCGAGGCCTCACCGGTTCAGGTCGAGGTCGATGTCTCCTTCGGGCTTCCCTGCTTCAACATGGTGGGCCTGCCGGATGTGTCGGTCCGTGAGAGCCGCGATCGGATTCGGAGCGCCATCCGAAACTCTGGCTTCGAGTTCCCCCATCACCGCATCACCGTGAACCTGGCGCCCGCCGACCTGCGAAAGGCTGGATCGTCGTTCGACCTGCCGATTGCGCTGGGCGTACTCGCCGCGGTCGGAGCGGTCACCCGTCGCGACATCGACGATGTACTGCTCATCGGGGAGCTGTCGCTGGACGGCGGCATCCAGCCGGCGCGTGGCGTGCTTCCGGTCGCCGCGGCAGCGCGGCGCGAGAAGTTCAAGGGCATCCTCCTCCCCCACTCCAACCGCGCCGAAGCCGCCGTTGTCGAAGGTCTGACCCTGTTCAGCGTCCGCTCGCTCGTCGAAGCCGTAGATGCCCTCAACGACCCGGAGGCTTTCATCCGCGCGAATCCGCCCTCCGCATCCCCAGTACCGAACACCGAACCCCGGGTACCGAACACCGAACCCCGAGTACCGAACACCGAGTACCGAACACCGGAGAACGAAGCTGACTTCGCCGACGTCCACGGCCAGGCGCTCGCGCGTCGCGCGCTGGAGATCGCGGCGGCCGGGGGTCACAACACCTTGATGATCGGGCCGCCGGGGTCCGGCAAGACGATGATGGCCCGGCGGGTGGCGGGCGTGCTGCCGCCGCTCACCTTCGACGAGGCGCTCGAAGCCACCTCGATCCACTCGGTCGCAGGGCTCGTCGCCAACGGCGGTGGGTTGCTGCCTTCCCGTCCCTTCCGGGCGCCGCATCACACGATTTCAGATGTCGCATTGGTGGGCGGCGGCAGCACCCCACGTCCGGGGGAGATCAGCCTCGCGCACCACGGCGTGCTCTTCCTCGACGAGATGGCGGAGTTCAGCCGTCACGTGCTCGACGTGCTGCGGCAGCCGCTGGAGGAAGGCTGCGTGCGGGTGGCCCGCGCGGCCCGCACGGTCACGTTCCCTGCGCGCTTCATGTTGATCGGCGCGATGAACCCGTGCCCCTGCGGTTACCACGGCGACGCCGTTCGGGTGTGCCGATGCACGCCGCAACAGATCGCGCGCTATGGCGCGCGGCTGTCGGGCCCGCTCCGCGATCGGCTCGATCTGACGGTGGCGGTCGCGGCGATGCCGGCGCGCGAGCTCTCGGAAGCCGCAGGCGGCGAATCCTCGAGCGCGATCCGCGCACGCGTCGTGTCCGCGCGCGAGCGTCAGCTGTCGAGAAATGGCGTGCTGAATGCCCGGCTGCAGGGCCGCCGGCTCCGCGCCGCGACGACGCTGGACGTCGACGCGCGCCGAATCTTCGACGCGGCACTCACCCGCTTGTCCCTGACCGCACGCGGCCATGATCGCGTGCTGCGCGTGGCACGGACGATCGCGGACCTCGCCGGCGCCGACCGCATCGCGGCCGAGCACGTCGCCGAGGCGCTGCACTTCCGGGGCGAGGGATGAGCCGTCAGAAGGTATTCGGCGGATCCGTGGGGGGCGGCGTGATCGGCGGACCGGTCGGCAGCGGCGGAATCGGGTCCGGCGTCAGTTCGGCGGCGACAGCGACGCGGACGTCTTTGAGCGCTTCGCGCAGCTGCTGCTGCTGCCCCTGCCAGAAGAGGCCGAAGTGCGCGTTCATGCGGCTGTCGCTGTAAAGCGAGATCAACAACGAGAGCACGAACATCGCGGCCAGCGTTCCCCACGCATAGGGATGGTCGGTAGGTCCCTGCGCGATGGCCGCCAGGCTTGAAAAATCAGCCGTGACAAGCGACCACACCAGTTGCCAGGCGTTCTTTCCCATCGACAGGGGTTCGCGCCACACCACCATCACGTCGCCGCCCGAGACGAGCAGCAAGAAACCCAGCGTGCAGGACGCCAGATAGAGGTAGTACGAGAAGCGTCCCGCACGGATCGTGGACCGCACGAGCGGCAACATGTTGGGGGGCGCGCTCCCAATCGCCATGTTCAATGCCGCCGCCCGCGCCGACATGACCGCGTTCGCCATCGGCGAGGCCTGCGGCGTCGGCCAGACGTCGACGAGGTCGGGGATATTTCCGGGCACGTAGTCTTCGGTCCCGTGCGCAATGCGTTCGAGCGCGCTGATGTGAACGATGGGACGCTGAATGCCCGCCTTCTGGCTCAGCGCCGTGATGTCTCGGGGTTTCCAACGGTAGAAGATGCCGAGCCCCGCGCGTGGGTCGTACAACTTGTCGTCGGCGTTGAGGTGCTCTCGGCAGAACTGGCGATCCGACTGCAGGAAGCGCAGGCCCGCGTGCGTGGCCTTCTCCATCATCCAGTCGAGGCTGACCAGGGACATGCCCTGCTTGGGATAGCCACCGCCAACATTCGAATGGACGCCGGCGAACCAGACCTGCTCGATGCGCGTTTCTTTTGGCGGCTGGTTCCACAACACCGGACTGAACGCCGCCCGTTCGTCGTCGATGGCCAACGCGTGGCAGGCCTGGTCCACGTTTGACCCCAGGTCGCGGTTGTCGAATTTGAACTGGTAGACCAGCTTGTTCCAGATGTCGGCGATGTGGAACGGCAAGCCGACGGCGTCAACCGTGTCCCACACGCCGAGGAACCGGATGCGCGGCTTTCCCTCGGCGCTGGCGCGCGGTGGCACGGGGAAGAGCTTGCTCCACGGCCACGTGCGCCAGAGCGCAGGACGATAACAGCGGCGGTAGGCCTTGTAGGCGTCCTTGATCCGGCGGTCGAGCGTCTCGGGCGTGTCTTTCGCCTGCCGCGGCAGGATGCCCTGGTTCGCGATGAAGCCGGCGAGCGTTCTCACGGTGAACGCGCCGCGGCTGAATCCGAAGAGAAAAATCTGATCGGGGTCTTCGCCACCGTCGTAGATCCGCACCAGCTCTTTGTAAAGCTGGCGCACGTTGCGGCTCAACCCGATGCCGAAGGCGCCACCGAGGATCTTGAGGAACTTCATGTTCGCCGTACCGACACCGTCGTCGTAAAACGCGACTTGCGGAAGC
>CAVXMQ010000023.1:0-144680 GCA_963762995.1 uncultured Acidobacteriota bacterium
GACGGTCCCACGGCTGGCCGGCTTCGGTTCCTACGCGCTGTCAAGGGCGTACGGGCTGCAGCCATCGAGCGGAACGACCGCCGCGGGCCCGCAGGTCGCGACCGTGGGTTCCCCGCCAGCCTCGTTCGCTCCGGGGTCACCTTCGGACAGGATCCGAACGATCTCACCAACGCGCGTGGCCGCTTGCCCAACGATCGTCCGCACATGGCTCGGGTGATGACGTCGGTCGACGTGCCTCACACCGGCCTGGTGGTCGCGGCCAACCTGCAGTACTTCAGCGGCAAACCCTGGGCGATGACCGCGCTCATCCACCCCATCGAGAGTGCGAAACCGGTGCTGATCGAAGCGCGGGGTACCCGGCGGCTGCCGTCGCAGACACTGCTCGACGTGCGCGTCTCGCGAGCGTTCCGCTTCAGCGATGTCGGACGCGTCGAACTGTGGCTGGACGTGCTGAATGTGCTCAACGAGACGGCGGAGGAGAGTATCAAGTCGTCCGCGTCCCCGCCACAAACGTGGGTCAGCCCGACATCTTCGTCGACCCACGCCGTGCGATGCTCAGCGTGCGGCTCAATCTGGGGCGCTAAGCCCGTTCAACTTCTCGCCGTCGTTTCCCACTTCTGGATAGAAGGGAAAAGACCGATGAATAGACTTAGTCTCTTTCGGCACTCGTGAGTCTCGCCATCATGTTGTCGGGTTGTGGCGACGAAACCTCAACCCCGTATTCGCCGGCTCGGATCCCCAGTCCGATTTCGACTCCGGCTCGCTCCGCCTCCGCCGGAGACCCCCACCTACTACACCCTTTCCGGCGTCGTGTTCGAGGTCACGGCAGCGGGGAAAGTGCCATCGAAGGTGTTCAAATCTATTGTGATTCGTGCGGAAGCCCGGTCGGTCACACCTTTGTCCACACCGATGCGAACGGTTTCTACAGCCTGGACTGGGCCCTCAACGGCGGCCATCCTCTCTACGTCGAGAAAGTCGGCTTCGAAATTTCGATCCCGCCGGCATGCTCAGGGACCTTTACGGAAGGATCATGGCCACCGTCAACGGCGATACGCGGTTCGATATCCAACTCGTTCGGCGATGAATCTATTTCCTGGGCAGGTCGATCAGAATGACGTCTGAGTTCTGACGGAGGCGATCGAAGACGATATGTTTTCCATCAGGTGTGATGTCGAAACCGCGCACGTTTCCTTTGTTGCCGAGACGTGTGAGCTGACGTCGTTCGCCAGTCACGAGATCGAACAGCCAGAAGTCCAGCGCCTCAGGTCTCTCCCGGTACACCAGATGAGTCTGGTCAAGGAAACGATAGCCGTCAGGGCTGACGCGGAGGTCGTCCCGGGATTCGGTGTCCCCCCTGACAAGCGGGAGGTCGTGCTTGGTACCATCACGTCGCACAGCCCGGAGCGGAGCGCCGGCCATGCGTGTGGTCGCGGTGCCTCCGGAGAATTGGCCTGCATACACCATGAATTCGCCGTCCGGAGACCAGACCGGATCTGTCGCGACTGAGGAAACCAGACGACGAGGCTCTCCTCCGTCCACTGGGATTGCGAACAGGCCGGGCCCCTCGGCGTTGCGACCTCCGGCCGCGATCCACTTCCCGTCGGGTGACCAATCAGGGGAGCCGAGTATGTCGATGGAGCCGGCGAGGATCTGCGACCCTTGGCCGTGCTGGTCCATCACTGTCAGACGCCATGATCCCGACTCCTTGACGACGACCGCCACTTGGCTGCCGTCGGGCGCCGGCGCCGGCGTCTCGATCAGGTGCCCTTCCGCGCCTTTGGTGATCTCAACTGCTGTCCTCTCGAACCGCCACACGCGGTCGCCTGTGCCGCGCGCCGACAGGAAGAACAACAGCGGCGATGCGGTGCGCCGCGCGTAGCGCGGTGCCAGTGCCCGTTCGGTTTGAACCCGGAACGGCACGACATCGGCCTCTGTGGCCTGTTTGTCGACGCGGATCGGTACGCTGAACAGGCTGGCGGTCGGGTTGGTCTGGGTGACGACCACCGGCCCCCTATTTCGGCTGGCCGAAATCGACGAGTACTGCTGGGTGCCGGTGGGAATTCGTTTTGGCAGTGCCCGCTCTGTTCCCCACCATCGTCCGAACGTCCGGGGTTCCGCGACGTCCAGCGACCAGAGCCACGAGCCGAACCCACGCTCGTCAGGGGCGATGAAGACAAGGGTGTCCTGATCGAGTAGCGCGAGAAACGACAAGGGGGCGTTCAGGTACGTCAGTCGCTCCGGCACGCCGCCCGACGGCGACACACGCCAGATGTCCATTTCGGGGGTCGCTCGAGTCGGATCGCGTGTGGTGCCATGCACCAGGTAGATCCACTTGTCGTCCGGTGACCACACCATGTTGTGATTGTGGTAGGCGTCGTCCGGGGTGGAGCCTGGCCAGTCGATCTCGAGCTTTCGAGCATTTCTGCCGGCGCCGTCGGCGGTCCACAGATAGTCGCCAGAGGAATTGTTGAAGTAGACGAGGCGACCGTCCGAAGACCACGCCGGTGTGTGATCGCCGTTCGTGAGAAATGGTCGAGGGCTGCCACCTAACCACGACATCTCCACCTTTTGTCTCGCGACGGCGCCGAACCAGAGTCTCCCCGAGTCGGGAAAGAACCCGGTACTCCGCAGCACGACGACCGGATTGACCAACGGCTCGAGATTCTCCGTGAGATTCTTGAAATCTCCCGTGGCCACCAGGCCCGCAAAGAGATCGAGCTGCCCATCGCGGTCGGCATGGAACGCGACGACTTTTCCATCCGGTGAAATCTCGGCATACTCTTCGGAACCGGGCCAGTCCGTCAAAGGTCTGAAGCCTTCGGACGGCAGTGGGTTTTCATGACCGACCGGCCGGAGTACTTCGCGCGAAGCGACCATCAGCACCAGCGCTGCGAGCGCCACCCACGGCAGCCAGAACCTGACACCCCGTCTCCCGGCAACAGACGCCAGCGCTGCCGCGGAGCCCGGCAGCACGTTCGTCCATCGCATCGATCTCGACCCGGGCGTCGCCAATGTCTCTCAGGCGCTGCTTCGAATCCTTCGTCAGACACCGGAACAGGAGCCGCCGAATGGAGGACGGCGTTGCAGCGGGCAGCGCCGACCAGTCCGGCTCGCGCTCGAGGATCTTCGCGATGGAGTCCGAGATCGTGTCGCCGGCAAACGTCACGCGCCCGGTCAACATCTCGTAGAGCACGCAGCCAAAGGCCCAGATGTCCGTGCGCTTGTCGACCGCCAGCCCTCGCGCCTGCTCGGGACTCATGTAGGCGGCGGTGCCGATGATGGGCCCCTCGCGCCTCACCCCATCTTCCAGCGGTGCGCTGGAAAGATCGGACGACGGACCATCGCCGCCAACAGTCTTGGCGAGGCCGAAGTCGAGAACCTTCACCGCTCCGTCAGGCGTAATCTTGATGTTCGCGGGCTTCAGGTCGCGGTGAATGATCCCTTTGTCGTGCGCGACTTCGAGGGCCTCGGCGATCTGCCGCGCGATACCCAGCACCTGTCCGAGCGGGAGCCCGCCACCCTTCTGGTGCAGCGCGAGCGTCTGCGCGAGCGTGCCGCCCTCGACGAGCTCGAGAATCAGGAAGCGGACGCCGTCGGCTTCCTCGAAGCCGTAGATCGCGCAGATGTTGGGGTGGTTCAGCGCCGCGAGCATCCGCGCCTCGCGCTCGAAGCGTGCGAGCCGATTGGGATGGCTCGTGAACGCTCGTGGCAGGATCTTGATCGCGACATCGCGCCCAAGCTTCGCGTCGTGCGAGCGGTACACCTCACCCATGCCGCCCGCGCCGAGCAGCGCGTCCAGCCGATACCCCCCGATCGAGTGGCCGGTCAAGTCCGGCGGCGTGTGTGGCATGCCGGAGGGCAGATCTGTTGCCGTCTCGAGCGTCGGCGCCGCGAGAAATCCGTCGTGAGACGACTCGGCTCAGCAGCCGTTCGACGTCGCGCCGCAAGGTCTCGTCCCCGCGGCAGCTCTCGGCGAGAAACGCCGGACGCTCGCCCGTCGGCCTGGCGTAGGCTGCGTGATACAGCTCTTCGATCCGCTGCCAGCGTTCAGGCGTCATCGTGGGCGATCACAGGGAATCCGGCCGCAATTCTAGTTGTTTTCGGTTCGTTCGATGTGGCGGCCGTTTCTCGCTATCCAGATCAGGAGGAGCAACAGGAAATGCGATGATGCCAATCGAGCATTGTTCTGTCGCCCTTGGTTGGCTCTTTCCGGCTGCGCGTGAGGTGCAGGGGCCCGTCTGGGCCTCGGGACCATCTCCCAGCCCGCTCAGCATCCGCGCCTGTCGATCGTCGGCGGTCTCGCCGACCGAAGGGCTCAACCGGCAGCGGTGACGACAGGTGACCATCACGGGTTCCGGATTCCAGGAGTCGGCGCCACCGTGACGGCTCGGCGGTCGATAGCGGCAATCCGCTTCCGTCCTTAAGCAGCACGACGATCCCGTGACGACTGCGGCCCATGATGCGCGGGACAGTCGCGATCGTGGTGAGCAATCCTGATGGTCAGGTCGTGACGCTTCGACCGGCGAATATAACGCTACGCTGCACCGCACGTCGTTCGATTTCAACGGCTCGAATGGCAAGGCCATGCGCTCGCGCACCCGGATAACCACGATCGGGGTCGAGTTCTCGCCATTCGGACATGGAGATGCGATTCACCATAGAGACCGACGTGGTCCAGGAGCTTCACGTGCGGCGGCGTGACGTTGACGCTCACCGCAGTCAATTCGTAAGAGACGGGCGTTCCTCATGCGCAAGACGACAGTTCGTCATCCTGGCAGAATCGTGTCGGACGGGAGTCGCGGTGGGCACGATCAACACAGGCGAATGCCCGACCACCAGGTGGGCGGCTGATAAGCAAGTAACGTGGTCAGGCGTCATTCTGCGTGATCGCCGCGCATCTCTCCCTGCAGCCAGGCCCTGGCCAGCCGCCAGTCGCGCATCACGGTATCGGCTGACACGTTCAGGACTGACGCGGTTTCTTCCACGCTCAACCCGCCGAAGAACCGCAGCTCGACGACGCGGCTCTTCCGCTCGTCGAATTTCGCGAGCGCCTCGAGCGCGTCGTCCAGCGCGACGAAGTCCTGGCGCGGCTCGTCGGTCACGACGAGCGATTCGTCGAAGGTCACGCGGGCGTCCTCGCCGCCGCGTTTTTGCGCGTGCTTCGCGCGCGCGTGGTCGACGAGGATGCGACGCATCACACGAGCGCACACCGCGAGGAAATGCGCGCGGTCCTGCCACGCGACCGCCTTCCCGTCGACAAGACGGACGTAGGCTTCATTGACGAGCGCCGTGGCCTGCAGGCTGTGTCCCACGCGCTCCCCCGCCATGCAGCGTCGCGCGATCTGGTGCAACTCCTGATGAACCAGCGGGATCAGCCGCTCGCGGGCAGCCACGTCGCCTTTCCCCCATTGGAGAAGGAGCGCGGTGATATTCGTGTGGCGTTCAGTAATTCCCAATTCTAGGCGCCCTTCACGTTTTCACGGCACTTTGCCGCTTTCATCAATAGGAGGGCACAGGCCATGACGAAGATAACCTATCGGGGAGTGTTGCTGTTGGCGTTCGCGATCGGGCTTGCTGCCTGCGACGGAGGGTCCCCGTCAGGGCCGACACCGCCGCCACCCGCCGCGCCCACCGTGACGGCGATCTCGCCGTCTATGGGTTCAACGGTCCGTCCCACACCCGTCACGATCAGCGGAACCGGATTCCTCGTCGGGGCCACGGTGACGGTCGGTGCCACGGCGCTGAGTGTCACCGTCGTCGACAGCACCACGATCACCGCAATCGTCCCCGCCCACGCCTCCGGGCCGGCCGACGTCCTCGTGACCAACCCAGGCGGTTTGGCGGCACCCTGACCGCGGCCTTCACCTATGCCTTGACGAGCCATTCACGCTTACGCCCAGCACCAACGCCGTTGACGCCGGAGGCCAAATGAGTGTGAGTTGGACGGCCCCGGGGGGTCGAGCGGGCGACTGGATCGCCGTGGTCAAGGTCGGAGCAAGGTACGACGACGACTGGTATGGGCTTACGAATGGTGCGACGTCCGGCACGCTCACTCTCACTGCGCCGACGCAGCCGGGGCAATACGAGTTCCGCTACCTGTTGGACGGCGGTTTTGCTCGAAGCGGCGCGCAGCAGCCCAGTGACGGTCCGCTGAGCGCCTCGTTGCGGCTTCCAAGCTTCGGGTCGTTCCGAACCCTCTGTCCGAATTGCCGCTTCCCTGACGTTTAATACGGTAGAGGCGACAGTGCCTGGAGGTGGGAAATGGCTCGACGGCTGACGTTTGGCGGGATGGCGCTCGCGATGCTCGTATGCGGCGCTTGCGAGGGTGAACGAAGCGGCCCGGCGACGCCCGCCCCGCGAGCGGGCGCGTCGCAACCAGCGCCCGCACCTCCACCGCCCGCACCTCCACCCGGATCCGGGTCGATCACAGACGAGGTGACTGGAGATTACGACTTGACGCTCGATGTGGGCTCGGCATGCAGCGTCATCCACGACAGCGAAAGAACCCGCCGCTACAAGGCGACCATCGCGTCGCCGAGCGAAGGGAAATACGTCGTGACACTCACCAGCGGGAAGTTCCTCGAAGGCCGGATCTGCGACAACGGGACGGGACTCGGCTGCAACCAGTTCGCCGCCGACAGAACGGGAGATCTGATTCGATTCGACCTCGCCAACAACAACGATGATGGCTTCGGAGGACATATCGTGGAGCAGTTCGCCTCGGGGCCGTGGGTGGAAATCATCGGCAGCGCCGTTGGCCCGGTGAATGGATCGACCATCCATGCGTCAGGAACCAGCAGGATCTATTACTGTCCGTTCCAGCCCCCCGGTACCCCATGCTGCCAGACGCCAGGCCCTCCAGGTGTCCCGTGCCCGGTCGCTTCCTCGGGCTGTCAGTCGGCCGACATGACGCTCGGGCTGACGCGAAGGTGAATCGCTGCCGTGTCGTATACTTAGGATTCTCCCTGCGGTGAGGTGGCCGAGTGGCCGAAGGCGGCGGTTTGCTAAACCGTTGTAGGGCCTTTAAAGTCCTACCGAGGGTTCGAATCCCTCCCTCACCGCCAGCCTTCGCTCGATAATCCATGCGAAGGGCTGTCTCGCCGTAGCCCCGCCAGGGGCGTAGGCGGACTCCCATCATCGGTCAACATACCCCGAGCTTCGGCTAGGCAAGCCATCCATCGACTCATCGGGTGATCGCTCGATCGGTTGATCGCATCGACTGATCGGCTGATCGCCTCGGTCGATCGGGTGATCGGCGAGTCCCGAATCCCGAGCCCCGAGCCCGAGTCCCGACGGCCCTCGGCTTGCACAGCTGGGCGGTATGGGAATGCCGCCCGTCCGCCGTGCCTTTTTAATCCTCTTTATCGCGGGACTCGTCGGGGCGCTGCTGCTGATGCTGGCGCAGGACCAGGTCACGCTCAAGCTTCGAAGCGCAGCCGGCGCAGCTGAACCGCCACACCAGAACTACATCGCAGGCCTGCTCGGCGCGCAGCTGACCCGCGGCAACCGTTACGTGGTGTTGACCAACGGCGACCAGATCTTTCCGGCGATGCTGAACGCGATCCGCAACGCCAAGCGCCGGGTCAGCTTCGAGACCTACATCTACAAAACCGGAAAAATGGCCGAGGAGTTCACCAAGGCCTTCGAGGAGGCGGCGCGCCGCGGCGTGCGGGTCAGCCTGGTACTCGACGCCGTGGGCAGCGGAATCGACGACGAACACGTGCGACGGCTCGAGAGCGCCGGCTGCCGCGTGGCGAACTTCAACACCCCCGCGTGGTATTCAATCGAAGAACTGAACTACCGCACGCACCGCAAGATCCTCGTCGTCGACGGGCAAACGGCATTCACCGGCGGTGCCGGCATCGACGACCAGTGGATGGGCAACGCGCAGAGCAAGGAACACTGGCGCGACACGATGGTGCAGATCGACGGCCCGCTGGCGCGGCTGATGGAAGGCGGGTTCTACGAGAATCTCGCCGAAGCGGCCGGCGAGATCACGCCCGAGCTCGACGACGCGACGCCGGAGACCGATCCTGAAGGGGGCGCCTTCGTCGTTCGCAGCTCGCCGAGTGGCGGCGCCAACGATCTCAAGCGGCTGTACCTCCTGGCGCTCGCCTCGGCACGCCAGACGGTCGACATTGCGACGCCGTACTTCGTCACCGATGAATCCAGCCGCTGGTCACTCGAAGACGCCCGCCGCCGTGGCGTGAAAATCCGCCTCATCGTCGAAGGAGACATTACCGACGCGATGCCCGTGAAGTACGCGTCCCGGAAGCACTACGAGCAGTTGCTCCAGCAGGGGATCGAGATCTACGAATACCAGCCGACGATGATGCACACGAAGACGTTCGTCGTCGACGGCGTGTGGAGCATGTTCGGGTCGGCCAACTTCGACAATCGATCGTTGGAGCTGAACGACGAGCTCAACGTCGCGGTGACCAGCCGCGACCTGGCGGCCCGCCTGCTGGCGGATTTCGAAAAGGACTTGAAGTCCTCGCAGCGCCTGGACCTCGACACCTGGCGCAAGCGGTCGCTGCTTTCCAAGGTGCGGGAACAGTTCTGGGCGGCCTTCGGGGAGATCTTCTAAAGTCCCAAACTCCGCAACTCCCAACTCCCAAACTTCAAACTCCAAATCGCGTTAATGAAAGAATTGGGAGTTGGGAGTTGTGAAGTTGGGAATTGATCGCGTCAGGGTGCGTTTTGCGCCGTCGCCGACCGGGTACTTGCACGTTGGTGGCGCGCGGACGGCGTTGTTCAACTGGCTGTACGCGCGCCGGCACGGGGGGACGTTCGTGCTGCGCATCGAGGACACCGACGCGGAACGGTCGTCGTGGGAGATGGTGTCGGGGATCGTGGATGGCCTCAGATGGTTGGGCCTCGACTGGGATGAGGGCCCCGACACTGGCGGACCGCACGCGCCCTACTTTCAATCACAGCGACTCGATCAGTACCGCGGTGCGGCGGCCCAGCTCGTGTCCCAGGGGCACGCGTACCACTGTTACTGCGCGCCCGAGACCTTGCAGCGGAAGCGGCAGGCGGCCGAGACCGCTGGCGGGGGATGGATCTACGATCGCACCTGCTGCGCGTTGAGCGACGAGGAGCGCGCCTCGCGTGAGGCGGCGGGCGTGCCGCGCGCGGTGCGCTTCAAGGCGCCGGCGGGGCGTACGACGTTCACGGATCTCGTTCACGGTCCGATCGAATTCGACAACGCCAACATCGAAGACTTCGTCGTCTTGCGGTCCGACGGCCAGCCGACCTATCACCTGTCGGTGGTCGTGGACGACATCGACATGCAGATCACGCACGTCGTGCGTGGCGACGACCACATCTCGAACACGCCGAAGCAGGTGCTGCTCTACGAAGCCTTCGGCCGTACGCCGCCGGCATTCGCGCACGTGCCGCTGATCATGGGACCCGACAAGAAGCGCCTGAGCAAGCGTCACGGCGCCACGTCGGTGATGGAATACCAGCGGCTCGGCTATCTCCACGAAGCGATGGTGAATTTCCTGGCCCTGCTCGGGTGGTCCCCCGGCGGCGACCAGGAGCTGTTCTCGAAGGACGAACTGATCGAGCGATTTACCCTCGAAGGGATCAGCGGCGGGAACGCCGTGTTCAATCCCGAAAAGCTGGACTGGTTCAACCAGCAGCACATGCTGCGGCTTTCCACCGACGAACTCGCCCGCCGCGTCGAGCCCGTGCTGCGCGAGCAGGGGCTGTGGCGCGACGAGTACGCCGGCGTCCGGCGCCAGTGGTTCTTCGCGTTGCTGGACCTGTTCAAGCCGCGCGTCAAGAAGCTGGACCAGTTCGGCATCGAGGCCCGTCCGCTCCTCTCCGACGAGATCGAGTACGACGAGACGGCGGTCAGGAAACATCTCGCGAAGCCGGAGCTGGCCACGGCGTTCGACGAACTGATCGTGGCCTTTCGTGAAGGCCCGTTCACCACCGCGGCGCTCGAACAACGGTTGCGCGACACCGCGGACCGCCACCAGCTGAAGGCGGCCGCACTGATCCACGCGACGCGGGTCGCCGTGACCGGCCGCGCCACGAGCCCCGGCCTCTTCGAAGTACTCGAGCTTCTGGGGAGCGACCGAGTCATCCATAGGCTCGAGCGCGCCGCGATACTCATACCGGCTTGATTCGTTACACAGTGGTCGTTGGCTCCACTGTTCGTCTGCGTCCACCTCGTCCTCACGCTCGGGCTGCTGGGAAGTGAATTCCCCATTAGTTCTCCTGGCCGACTCTGCCGTTGCCTCACAAGCCCGGTTCGAGGGCACTCGCTTGCTCAGAAGCGGCACGTGAGTGCCATTTTGACCGCTTGAAATCCAGCCTGTAAGTCTTACGTAGACAACGAGTTACCGCACAGTTCGTGGCACTTCGGTTGCACAAGATGGGCTCGACTGACTAAGCCCGCCGATGGAGGGCGGGCTCGCGGACATTTCGAGTCGACGGAGGAGGACAAGGTGGCCAAGGAAGATCGGGGATTTGCGTCGATGGATCGTGCGAAGCAGCGTGAGATCGCCAGCAAGGGCGGCAAGGCTGCGCACCAGAAGGGAACCGCGCACGAGTGGACGAGCGAAGAAGCGCGCGACGCGGGCCGCAAGGGGGGCATCGCCAGCCACCGTCGCCGCCGCGAAGCACTCGCGCAGCACAATACCGGTTCGCCGGCCGGCACCTCGGACGCCGGAACGATGGCGGACGATACCCGCGACAGCGCGAGCGAAGAGCCATCATCGATGGCGGAGCGCTAGCGCGTAGAGGGGGCGCCGGGGTCTACCACCTGAGAACCCGGCGTCCGCGCCATTCCGGTCCCTCGACCACGTAACTCCATTCGGGGTTCTGCAGGGGATCGCGCAACGCCTGCCGCACCTTGTCAAATGTGGGCAGGTGCTCATCCGCGCATTCAAAGTACGTGATGAAATCGAATTCGTCCGCGCGATTCACGCCGTCCGGGTTGTAGTACAGCCGGCGATAGATCGTCGAGATGCCCTCGTGCGCCGAGCGCGCATGTCCCTTGACCGGGCCGCTGCCATTCGACGAGGGATAGAAATAGGTGTGCCGCTCGAGCGGGTGCTTCAACCACCATTCCGCGGTTTTGCTCATCGGCACAATGATCACGGTGCCCTGCAGACGTCCAGACTGGCGGCCGATCGCTGGCTGGTACGCGTAGGCGTGCATTTCCGCGCTGGTGTACTGCGGATTGCGCACCGCGCCGTCGAGCGCGGTGATGCCGGCGGTGTCCGCGCAGCCGCCGCCGCAGCTCCGTTTCGGCTTCGTTGAGGCTGGGCCGGTACTTTGAGGAAATCTGGATCACGTAGCGCGTGCCCGCGAGACCCGGTTGATCGCGCCCTCGATCATTGACGAAGAACTGGATCGTTTCCTGGGGGACGGCTTCGCGGCCTTCGGACTCGAAATCGTTGAAGAACCCGCGCTGGATCACACTGGCCGCCGCGCGCAGCCGCGCCCGCGCCGCCTCGTCATCGCCGACCGGCGATACGAAGAGGAACTTCGTAAACGCCAGGTTCACGCCGAGGTGGTTGGTGCCTGCCCCGTTCATCGTCTTGCAGAGGAACGTATCGGCTCGACATTCGCCGGCCTGCAAACGGTTGGGGGACGATCCGGGCAGGCGCGTGCACGGGCGTGCAGGCCGATACGTGCTACGTGCTACGTGCTGACGTGCGACGTGCGGACGTGCTGACGTGCGACGTGCGGACGTGCACTGCTCGCGTGCGCACGTGCACTGGCGACGTTCGCACGTCGCACGTGCGCATAGCACGTAGCACGTGTGCAGATATCATTCGGATCCTGTGACTACAGACGATTTCTCGAAGGCCCGGCGCCTCCTCATGCGGCGGGATCCGATACTGGCGGCCATCATCAAGCGTCACGGCCCCTGCGGCCTCGGGGCGGCGCGTGACCGGTTCGACCATTTCGCGATGCTCGTGCGCGCCATCGTGTTCCAGCAACTGTCCACCAAGGCCGCCACGACGATCCACAACCGCCTGCTCGACTGCATGCCGGGGGGGAAGGCCACCGCCGAATGCCTGGCGGCGGTGACCGAAGCACAGTTGCGCGCGGCCGGCATCAGCCGCCAGAAAGCGGATTACCTGCGCGACTTGTGCGAGAAGGTGGGCAGCGGCGCGGTGCCGCTCGACGCGGTGGACGCCATGACCGACGAAGAGGTGATCGAGGCATTGACGAAGGTGAAGGGCATCGGCCGCTGGACGGCGGAGATGTTCCTGATCTTTCGTCTCCAGCGCCCCGATGTCTTACCGGTCGGTGATCTCGGGATCGTGAACGCGATCCACAAGGCGTATCGGCTTCGCAAGAAACCGACGCCCGACCGCATGCGGAAGCTCGGCGAGGCGTGGCGCCCGTATCGCTCGGTGGCGACCTGGTATCTCTGGCGCAGCCTCGACAACGAACCCGTGAAGAAGGACTCGAAGGAGAAATCATCTTGATCAATCGCGTACGTGTGCTGCCGGTGATCGCTGCGGCGCTGCTCCTCGCGCCGATGCACGCGCAACAGAGCAAGTGGGACGTGACGGCAGATCTGGGCCCGACCAGCAAACTGGCCTTCGACACCAACGAAGGCACCTGGATGAATCTCGACGTCAGCCCGGACGGCACGCGGATCGTCTTCGACCTGCTCGGCGACATCTACGTGATGCCCGTTGACGGAAGCGGCAGCGGATCCGCGACGCGGATTGCCGGCGGTCCCACCTTCGATATGCAGCCGCGCTTCAGCCCGGACGGCAAACGGATCGCGTTCTCCTCCGACCGCGACGGCCTCTGGAACATCTGGACGATGGACGTGGAGGGGAAGAACCCTCGTCAGATCTCTCGCGATCGCCGCTGGTTCGTGAACAGTCCGACGTGGTCGCCCGACGGCACCTACATTTACGCGCGGCGGCACTTCGTCGCCGAGCGCTCGCTCGGCGCCGGCGAGATCTGGATGTACCACTCCTCGGGACCGTCCGATGGCCTGCAGGTCACCGAGAAGACTGGTTTCCAGAAAGACAACGGCGAGCCCGAGATCTCGCCGGACGGACGCTACCTGTATTACAGCAAGGACGTCACACCCGGTCTCAACTTCGAATACAACAAGGATCCCAACGGCACCATCTACGCGATCATGCGCCGCGATCTCGTCACGGGCCGCGAGCGGCGCGCGGTCAGCGTCCAGGGGGGATCGGTCACGCCGGCCATCTCGCCTGACGGCAAGACACTCGCCTACATCCGGCGCCAGCGCCTTCAGAGCTTCCTCTATCTGCGCGACCTCGAGTCCGGCCGCGACCGCCAGTTGTTCGGCAACGTCGACAAGGACCTGCAGGAAGCCTGGGCTGTCCACGGGCTGTACCCGCAGTACTCCTGGATGCCCGACGGCAAATCGATCGTGATCTGGGGCGAAGGCAAGATCTGGAAGGTTGACGCCGCCTCAGGGAAAGGGACGCAGATCCCCTTCACGGCCCGAGTCGAGCAGACGATCAACGACGCCGTTCGCTTCCCGCAGAAGGTGCATCCCGACGAGTTCCCGGTCCGCATGCTCCGCGATGTGCGCGTTTCCCCCGACGGCAAGATCGTGGTTTACAGCGCGCTGGGACACCTCTATACGCGCCAGCTGCCAGACGGCCAGCCGCGCCGACTGACGAAGGACGAGCACTTCGAGTTCTACCCATCGTTCTCCCGCGATGGTCAGTGGATCGTGTACACCACGTGGTCGGACGCCGAGATGGGTCGCGTCCGCGTCATCAAGCCCGATGGCAGTGGTGGCCGGATCGTCTTCGCGCAAGCCGGCCACTACGTGGAGCCGGCGTTCTCTCCGAACGGCCAGAGAATCGTCTTCCGTCATGCCGGCGGCGACATCACCCGCGGTGTGTTCAATTCCCAGGACGCCGGCATCCACGTCGTCGCGACGACGGGCGGTGAACCGATCCTGGTGCGCGAAGGGGGTGGCGAGCCGGAGTTCGACCATACCGGCAACAGGATCTACTTCCGTGAAGTTCGCGCCGGCGCCAATACGCTCCTGAGCGTCGGCGTGCCCGCCAGCAATAGCGACGTGCCTGGCCGTGACGAGATCGAACACGTGCGCGGGGCGAACGTCACCCAGTTTGCCGTTTCGCCCGACGGCAACTGGATCGCGTTCGAAGAGCGCTTCAAAACCTTCATCGCACCGTTCCCGCGCACCGGGCGCCCGGTGGAGATCGGCCAGTCCGCGCAGTCCTATCCCGTGCAGCGCGTGTCGCGCGATGCCGGCTTCTTCCTGCACTGGTCTGGCGACAGCAAGCGGCTCTACTGGACGCTCGGTCCGGAACTCTTCACGCGCGACCTCGCGCGGACGTTCACCTTCGTCGAGGGGGGAATCGCCAAGGCCGACGATCCCGAAGCCAAAGGCGTGAACATCGGGTTCACCGTGAGGTCCGACAAACCCACCTCGACGTGGGCCCTCGTCGGTGCGCGCGTGATCACGATGGCCGGCCTCAAGCCCGGTGCGATCGCCGGCGCGCCCGGCGTCATCGAGAACGCGACGATCGTGGTCGAAGGGAATCGCATCACCGCCGTTGGTCCGTCGTCTTCCGTGCGCATTCCCGGCGGCGCCGGCCGCATCGACCTGAAGGGCAAGACGATCATGCCGGGGATCATCGACGTGCACGGGCACCTGGGCGGAGAGTCGAGCGGCCTGCTCGCACAATCGAGCTGGCCGCTTGCGGCCAACGTCGCGTTTGGCGTGACAACCTCGCACGATCCCTCGAACGATACCGTCACGGTCTTTACGAACGCCGAGTTGGTCCGCTCGGGCGCGAAGCTCGGGCCGCGGGTGTTTTCGACCGGCACCATCCTCTACGGCGCCGAAACACCGTTCAAGGCGATCGTCGAGACCTACGACGACGCGCTGTCGCACCTGCGCCGGCAGAAGGCGGCGGGGGCTTTCTCGGTGAAGAGCTACAACCAGCAACGCCGCGACTCGCGGCAGATGCTGATCAAAGCCGCGCGTGAGCTCGAAATGATGAATGTGCCCGAGGGTGGTTCGCTCCTCTACATGAACCAGACCCACGTGCTCGACGGGCACACCGGGGTCGAGCATTCGCTGCCGGTGCCCCGCATCTACAAGGACACGATCGAGCTGTTTGTAAAGAGCAAGTCGGGCTACACGCCGACCTTGATCGTCGGTTACGGGGGCCTGTCGGGTGAGTACCTACTGGTACCAAACCACGAACGTCTGGGAGAACGAGCAACTGACACGCTTCGTGCCGCGCGAGATCGTCGATCCGCGTTCGCGCCGCAGGACGATGGCGCCGATGGACGATTTCAATCACATCCTCATCGCCAAGGGGGCGAAGCAGATGGCCGACGCAGGCGGGATGGTGCTGCTCGGCGCGCACGGACAGTTACAGGGGCTCGGCGCCCATTGGGAGTTGTGGATGCTGCAGCAAGGGGGCATGAGCAACATGGAAGCGCTGCGCGCCGCCACCATCGACGGCGCCCGCTACCTGGGCCTCGACGGGGACATCGGGTCGATCGAAGCCGGGAAGCTCGCCGATCTCATCGTGCTCGACCGTAACCCGCTCGAGAACATTCGAAACTCCGAGTCGATCGGGATGGTGATGCTGAACGGCCGCCTGATGGATGCGAAGACGCTCAACGAGGTGGGCGACAAGGGACGGCGGCGGCTGCCGTTCTGGTGGGAGAAGCGGCTAGTCGTTAGGACTCGGGACTCGGGACTCGGGATTCGGGACCGCGGTACAACCGGGTCTACGGACAACCGGCACACCGGGAGGCTACATGCGGACGCTGAGAATTGTCAGCGGCCGCTGCAGTCGTCGCGGCGTCTCAGTCTGGTCCTCGAGACGTGGACACAGCGGGTTTCATGTTCACGCATGCGCCCGCGGCGTTTTCTGACATTGCCGGGATCGAGCCGCTCGGGGGATTGAATCCCGGCGACGATCACGTCCTTGCGGTCGATCACATGTACTTGCAGTATCCGGCGCCGCCGGGCGCGCCTCTGACTTCTTATCCGGTCACCGTGATGGGCAGCGGCTCGATCGTCATGGTCGCGCGCGAGCGGTTCGACGATCGCCCGGATTACGACTACAGCGTTTACATCCGGCACACCGCATCGATCACCTCGTACGTGCTCCACCTGCACGTGCCCAACGCGAATCTCGATGGCATCCTCAATTCCGCCGATCCCAGCGCGTGGATCGCGGTCGGTTCGCTCCAGGTCTTGCTGCTGGGTCAACTGGGCGCCCCGGCCCCTATTCCGGTCACTGGGGGAGACTTTCTGGGCTACACGAAGAATTACTCGCACGCCTGGGACGTAGGCGTAATCGACACCAAGGTGCGAGGGGATTTTCTCGGGCGCGGTGAGCGTCGTTACCCGAAGATCCAGGACTATTTCGACCTGCTCGGCATCGTCGCAGACCCACCCTTCGGAGGCCAGCAAACTCTCAACGCGCGGTGTTTTCTCGACTATCTGGTGCCCGACCTGCGCGCGATGTACGAACGCCTGCTTCTCGGACCGACATGCGGACAGGCTGGATGGGACGTGGCGGGACGGCTCCGTGGCGCGTGGTTCAACCGCTCGATCGACGACGAGCCCGTGCCGCCGCTCCGCGACCTCGAATCGGGAGCGCTCTCGATCATCCCCGACAATCGCGAGCCGTTCACCTACGTCCGGCTGGCCTTCGGCGCCGGTTCCCGGTTCTCGGCGTTCGACCCTGATCCTGACCGCCCGATCGCGCAGTTGAGAAATGCCTTCCGAGTGGAAATCGACCGCACCCCTGACACGCGCATCAACGCCGATCCCGTCCAGGTCCGCGCCAGCGGTGGGACCTATTGTTACGACCTGCCCTACCACGCGCCCGAGGGGCCCCGGTTCAACTCGGTGCGCTTCCTCCTCGAGGGCCGGCAGCTCCGGATTAAGTACGATCCGACGCCGTTCGAAGCGCCGCAGTGCGCCCTGCTTCCGCCCGAACTGCCGGACGACAGCTGGGCGACGTACGTCCGCTGACGGCCAACCATCTGCGATGGCGCGCGTCTAACCCGCGAACGGACAAGGAGGCGACGATGGAAGGCTTCGTCAGCGACCTCAGGTACGGCGTTCGGCAGTTCCGGCGCCAGCCGCTCCTGGTGACGGCGATTCTCGCGACCCTGGCGCTCGCGATCGGCGCCAACACCCTCCTCTTCACCGTCGCGAACGCCGCGCTCTTCCGCGCCTTGCCCTATCCGGACTCATCCCGCCTCGTCGTGCCGTCCATCATTCAGAAGGGGCGCGACGTCGAGCGGATAGATGAACCCACGGCCAGGCTCGCCGCCGAAGGGCTGCCCGCCTTCGAATCCTTCGCGTTGTACAACGCCGCCGGTGCGACGTTACTCGGGGGGGACTACCCCGAGCGCGTGGCCGGCGCACGCGTGTCGGAGACTTTCTTCCACGTCCTCGGTGTGATGCCTGCCCTCGGCAGGACGTTTACCGACGCCGAACTCCGCACCGGCGGTCCGAACGTAGTGGTCTTGAGTGAGGCCGTCTGGATCCGAAGGTTTGGACGCCAACCTACGATCGTTGGCGAGCGCATCGCGCTCAACGACGGAATGTACGAAGTGGTGGGGGTGATGCCCTCGGGCTTCAGCTTTCCTGGCACGAGCGAGTTCTGGCTCCCGCTGATTCCACGACAGATCACCAGCGGTCTCTACTACGTCGACGCCGTCGGCCGTTTGCAGCCAGGCGCTACTGTGGACCAAGCGCGTGCGGCGCTCGTGACGTTGCGCGAATCACGTAAAGGGGATCTGCCTGCCGCGGCGCTTCGATCCGAGATCCGTGTGACGCCGCTACACGAGCGGCTCTACGGCAGTTACACGCGGCCGCTCATCCTCTTGCTGGGAACCGTCGGCTGTGTGCTGCTGATCGCTTGCGCTAACATCGCGAACCTGCTGTTGGCGCGTGGGTCGAGCCGGCGCACAGAGCTGGCCATCCGCGCCGCCATCGGCGCGGGCCACGGCAGGTTATTTCGCCAATTGTTGATCGAGAACCTCCTCCTCGCCTGCGTCGGTTCGGCCATAGGCATGGCTGTCGCGTTCGCTGGACTGCAGGCGTTCCGCGCCTTCGGACCTCCGACGCTGGCGCGGCTTCCATCGCTGTCGATCGACGGCCAGGTCGCGCTCTTCATACTTGCGCTGACGGCTGGTACCGGGTTGCTCTTCGGGACGGCTCCGGCCTGGAGCGCTGCGCGCATCGACCCTGGCGAACGTTTCAAGGGGCATCGCGGCAGCCCGTCGGGCGGCCGTCCTCGCCGCGCGCTCGTCGTTCTCGAAATCGCCGCCGCCGTCGTGCTGATGGTCGGAGCCGCACTGCTCGCGCGCAGCTTCCTTCGCTTCCAGGCCGTGGATCGCGGGATTCGAGGTCGAGAACGTGTTGACCGGATCGATCACGCTTTCGACCACACGCTACGCCGACAACGCCTCCCGGCGCGCGTTCTTCGACGACTTGATCGAACGGCTTCGCGGTATTCCGCAAGTCGAGTCGGTCGTCGTCTCTGGCCTGGGCCTCAGCGGGCTGTCGATGACGATGCCATGGAGTGCTGACGGCCGCGGCCCTGGCGATGCGCCGGAGATTGGTATCTTGGAAGGACTCGGAGACCGGCACTTCCATACGTTTGGCATTCGGGTGCTCGAAGGGCCGCGACTGCGCCGGTGACGCCGACGATACGGCGGCAGTGATCAATGCCTCCATGGCGCGCCTTGCGCATCCAGGTGGATCCGCTCTCGGCCGCTCGCTCGACTTGTCGAAGGTGGGGCTCGGTGTTCGAACCATCGTCGGCGTCGTCGCCGACGTTCGAAATATCCAGACCAAGGCGCCGCCACTTCCTATGGTCTATACGCTGTGCAGGCAGCGAGCGCGCAGGTTACGGCGTCGATCGCGATGCGGGTTCAGGAGGGCACAGAGGCCTCGTCGCTCGCGAGCGCGCTGCGAGGAGCGGTTCGAGCCATCGATCCGGCGCAACCGGTGACGCGAGTGATCACCGTGGAACAGATGGTCCGCGACGGCATGACGTCACGATGGTTCGATGCGATGGTCATTGGCGCGCTCGCCGCGCTGGCGCTCGTCCTGGCGCTCGGCGGCCTGTATGCGGTGACGGCGTACGGCGTCGCACAACGGACGCGCGAGATCGGCGTCCGCATGGCGCTCGGCGCCGATCGCGTCTCGGTAATGAAGCTGGTGCTGCGCCAGGGCGGCGTCATGGCTGGCGTCGGTATTATTCTCGGCGCGCTGGCGGCTATTCCGCTCGTCAAGTTCGTGAGCGCCATGCTCTTCGACGTTCAGCCCACCGATCCTGCTGTCTTCGGTGCGGTCGCCGTGCTCGTTGCCGGAACAGCCATGCTGGCGACGTTCATTCCGGCCCGACGCGCGAGCCGTGTGGATCCGATGGTCGCGTTGAGAGCCGACTGACGATCGCTACTTCAGCGCTTCCGCGATAGCGGCGTCGAGCCGCTGGTGCAGGTCGGGAGGCGCGCCGCAGATCACGAGCGCGCCGCAACCGAGCGACAAAAGTCGCCCCGCTGGGCGAACTGTCCAGGGCCAGGACAGTGCTCGGTATCGGTAAATCGACTCTGCACGAAGGCGTGAGAATTGCACCGTCGCGACACCCGCACTGATCCGCTGGCCGAAGGTGCCTGTGGGTGGAGGAGTGAGCATGAATAGGATTTCACTCGTCGGCGTTGCAGTCGCCGCGCTGTTGACCGTTGCAAACCCGGCCGATGCCACCGTCATCACTTTCTCCACTGACCCATTTGCGGGCTCCACGGCGTTGACCACGCCAGGACGACAGATTGTGGGTGGTGAGGCGTCGATTACATTCAACATCGCCACTGACACCTTTGCGTTCGTCTCTTCGGTCTTTGGAGTCGGCGATCAGGTAGATTTCGTCAACGCGCTCGCTCCCGCCAGTCTTTGGTGTCGGTATCAGGTAGATTTCGTGAACGCGCAATCGTCCTCCCGCTATACCAGCCACTGGCGTGAACGTCGTGGTACTCCAAACAGTCGAAACACCATTCGCCGCAGGAATTGCCATTCAACGACAGCCACTCGCCGCTGAACCGGAGATCAAGGGATCAAGAGATCAAAAAGGTTTTGTTCTCCTGATCTCCTGGTCTCCTGTTCGGGGGAAGTGGCTGTCGTTGAATGGCGCGAAGGGCCGGCGGCGCAGGAACCAGACGACGGCCGCTACCACGACGATCGCCAACGCCACGCGCACGCCGATGAGTAGCGGCGTGGTGCCCAGCACCGGCAGCGAGTATTGCCGCAGCGCGTCCCACCGTTCCGTCATCCAATGCCACGCGGTATGCGCCACGATCGCTGACAAGACGATGATGCCCATCCGCTCGGCGACGACGCGGCGGAACACCAGGTTGAGCACCGGCACCAGGACGAGCAAGACGAGAACCTGTCCGATCTCGACGCCGATGTTGAATGAGACGAGCGACATCAGCAGGTGCGACCCCGCGAACTGCATCGTCTCGCGCAGCGCAAACGAGAACCCGAAGCCGTGCACGAGGCCGAAGGCGAAGGCGATGACCCAGCGCGGCGCGGCGCTCGTGTCGCGCACGATGTTCTCGAGCGCCAGATAGACGATCGAGGCGGCGATCAGCGTTTCGATGAGCGGCGGGAACCAGAGCCCATTCGGGGCGAGACCGAGCGCCGACGAAATCAGTGTCAGCGAATGCGCGGCGGTAAAGGCGGTGACGACGAGGACCAGCGGTCGCAGGCGCCGGAACGGGATGACCAGGCACACGAGGAAGAGCAAGTGGTCGATGCCGTCGAGGATGTGCAGGAACCCGAGCTTCACGAACTGGAACGCCGCCTGGTGCCAGCGCGGATCCAGCTTGACCATCCCAGGATCGCCATGGAACTCGAAGGGGCGTACACCCTCAGGCGTCACCAATCGAAGCACCGTCAGCACGCTGACGCCGAGCCTCTCGAACCCCGGGCGGATTGAAAAACGTGAGCGGTCGGATTGGATGCGGTACTCGACGAGGACGTCGAGCATCGCCTGGTTCCACGGAATCTTGAGGTCCAGTTCGGGTGAGCGCGCGGTGACGTGTGCCAGCGCGGCGTCGTACGACTCGAACGAACGGTCGGATGGAAGGGAGACCCGTATGGCGGAGACCGTGGCGACGCCGACCGGCGCGCCGTCCTCTCGTATGGAGAGCGATGGCAAAATCCAGCGTCCGACACCCTCGAGCAGGTCGGGCTGTGCTCGTTCGACGTCGAGAAGCCCGTCAACCTCAGGGAACTGGATGTCACGCATCGCCGCCAGCGGCACGCGCAGGAGCAGTCGAAGCTGCTGACCTTCAGGCTTGAGGAACGCGTGAACGGTGACATCGCGCGGGATCTCGTGCGCCGCGACCGCCGCGCCGAAGCTCAGCGCCGCGACGGCGAACGAGACGACGAGCGCGCGGCCCCTGGTCACGCGGCGCAGTGTATACTGCCGCGCGTTTGTAGGCCGGGTCTTTAGACTTGGCCGGCAAGGAGACGGCATGCGAAGGGTCTTCACCCTCGGCGCGGTGCTCGCGGTGGGAGTCGCCGCGTTAACGGCGCAATCCTCACAGGTACCGACCTTCCAGGTCGATCCGTTCTGGCCCAAGCCACTGGCGAATCATTGGCTGTTCGGCTCGATCACCGGCGTCGCGGTTGACGCGCAGAACCACGTCTGGGTCGTGCATCGTGGCACCGCTTCGATGACCGCCCGCACAGAAATCGGCGCCGCCACCAATCCGCCCACATCGGAGAAGTGCTGCGTGCCGGCCCCACAGGTGATGCGGTTCGATCCGGCCGGCAACGTTGTGAGCAGCTGGGGTGGACCGGGGCAGGGATACGACTGGCCGTTATCGCCCGGCGGCATCGCGGTGGATGCGAAGAACAACGTCTGGATCGCCGCGGCGGGTCCTGCAGATCCACTCCCCGGGGCGGGCGGGGGCAGGGGCCGCGGCGGCGCGGCCGCCACGCCGCCGCCCACCGACGCCCACATCCTCAAGTTTTCCTCGGACGGCAAGTTCCTTCTGCAGATCGGCAAACCCGGCCAGACCGGTGACGACGCGAGCACGACGGCGCTTCATCGTCCGACGGCCATCGACGTGGACGTCGCCGCCAACGAGGTCTACGTTGCCGACGGCATGAACAACCATCGCATCGTCGTTTTCGACGCCGAGACCGGGAAGTACAAACGGCATTGGGGCGCGAATGGGGCGACCCCCTTCAACGTCCCCGCGTGCGTGAGGCTTTCGAAGGACGGCCAGGTCTACGTGTGCGACCGGCGCAACAACCGCGTCCAGGTCTTCAGCAAGGATGGCAAGTTCGTAAAGGAAGCGACGGTCGCGAAAGACACCCGCGCGGAAGGATCCGTGTGGTCGATCGCGTTCTCGAACGATCCCCAGCAACGCTTCGTGTATGTGGCTGACGGTTCCAATCAGAAGGTCTGGGTCCTGCGCCGCGACACCCTCGAGGTCGTTTCGAGCGTGGGCGCCGGCGGCCGCTGGCCCGGGCACTTCTATGGCGTGAGCAGCGTGGCGCTCGATGCCGCCGGCAACCTCTATACCGGTGAAACCTACGAGGGCAAGCGCCTTCAGAAGTTCGTCGCCAAGGGCATGGGCCGTCCGGCCGCGAAGGAGCAGCGATGAGCGCGCGCAGCAACATCTTTGTTGGCACGAGCCTGTCCATCATCCTGGCCGGTCTGGTCGTCGCCGAGCGGGCGCTGGTGCGCGACGCGTCGGCACAGGCGAACGTGCAGGCGCCGCGCTTCGAGGTGGATCCGATGTGGCCCAAGCCGCTGCCAAACGGCTGGGTCATCGGCATGGCGATCGGCGTGACCGTGGATGCCAACGATCACGTCTGGATCGTGCATCGCGGCGACACGCTTTCGCAGTACGAAGCCGCCGCCGATCAGAATCCGCCAACAGCCGCCTGCTGTAAGAAGGCGCCGCCGGTGCTCGAGTTCGATGCCGCGGGGAACCTCGTGGGTCACTGGGGCGGGCCGGGTGACGGCTACGAATGGCCGCTCTCGAATCACGGCATCTTCGTCGATCACAAGAACAACGTGTGGATTGGCGGCAACGACGCGAAGGACGCCCACATCCTGAAGTTCACCAAGCAGGGCAAGTTCCTGATGCAGTTCGGCCACCAGGGGAAGACCGGCGGCAGCAACGACACGACGACCTTCGGACGCGTCGCGAAGATCTACGTCGACCCGAAGACGAACGAGGCCTACATCGCCGACGGCTACGGCAACAAGCGCGTCGTCGTCATCGACGGCGACAGCGGCAAGTTCAAGCGCTACTGGGGCGCCTACGGCGCGAAGCCCGACGACACCAATCTCGGGAACTACGACCCGAACGCGCCGCCGGCCAAGCAGTTCCGCACGCCGGTGCACTGCGCCGACCTGTCGAACGACGGTCTCGTCTACGTGTGCGATCGCCCGAACGATCGCCTCCAGGTCTTCAAGGCGGACGGCTCGTTCGTGAAGGAAGTGATCGTCGCGCCGAAGACCCTCGGTGACGGCTCGACGTGGGACGTGGCGTTCTCGAAGGACCCGCAGCAGAAGTACATGTACTTGGCCGACGGCAAGAACGAGAAGATCTACGTGATGGACCGTCAGTCGCTCGAGATCCTCACCGCCTTCGGCGACGGCGGCCGCCAACCCGGCCAGTTCTTCGCCGTCCACTCGATCGCCACCGATTCGAAGGGGAACATCTTCACCACCGAGACCTATGAGGGGCGGCGGCTGCAGAAGTTTGTTTACAAGGGGATTGGGCCAGTGCCGCGCGAGCAGGGGAGCGTGTGGCCTAAATAGAGCCGACTCCGTCAAGGGAAAATGGAGAAGGGAAAAGGGAAAATGACGCGGGACTTAATCGAAGATCTCGCGTACCCGGCAGCTGAAGCCGTCGATGATTTCGCTCAGGTCGAGGAGGTCGGCTTCCTTCAGCGTCACCGGTGAAGACGACGGCGGCCACTTTATGATGAGCCGCTTCTCGGGATCGATCACCAGGACCAGCCGCGTGCCGCGCCGAAGATATTCCGCGGCCTTGTTCCGAATCTCTCCAGGCCGATCATCCGGCGACAGCACCTCTATGGCGAGGTCCGCTGCTCCCTTCCAGAACCCGCGTGGGGTAGCTGCCGGCACTCGCTCGCGCCGGATGAAGGCGATGTCTGGCGCGAACACAGTATCGGGGTTTGTCTTAAGGACAACGCCGAGTTCGACGTGGACGTCGCCAAGATTGTTCTCGCGGGTGTGGCGCTCGAGCATCGACCCGAAACGTATGACCGTCCGGCTGTGCGCATAGCTGACCGGCGTCATGGCTACCAGCCGGCCTTCGACGAGCTCGTAACGGCGGTCGTCTCTCGGGAACCGCTCCAGTTCTTCCGCCGTGACCAAACGTGCGGCTTCAGGCATTGTTCGTCGGTAGCGCATGGCATTCTAGCATCGTCATTTGCGAGGCCGATGCCGTCGAAACCTCTCGGAATTCCACGCGTCGTCGTCGAATGAACGCAGAATTTGCAACGACTGTCGTGTGGCGGGTACGCAGCGATTGCGCGGGCTGCAACGGAGCCGGCGTCACAAGACACGAAGCGGCACGTTTAACTTGATGATGCCAGGGACGACATGTCGCCGGCCGTTCATCGCGTTCATCGCCTTCGTCACGCTCGCCTGTGGCGGTTACTTCATGCCCAACCGCCATATCTCGGAGCGAGTTGAGGACGCCGCGGTCATCGGGACGTGGCGGTTGACTGAAAAATCTCTTCGCACGCTCGAGCGTGACGGTTTTCGACGTGGGCCGAGTCATGCGTACACCATCGTCTTCGAGCCAAACAATCAGTGTCGCTTCGCGTCAGTCAATACGTTTTTTGGTGTCGACAAACCTGCCTACGTGGATGTTCGGTGCACGTGGACCCTCGAGCACGACGTGCCGGATTCCAACGACCGCCGGATCCCGAATCAACTGAAGCTCGAGGTTGATGGACCGAATGGGCCTTTCGGGTGGACCCTGGGTTTCGCGCGAGAGGACGGACCCCTGATTCTCTGGGAGTTCTACAGCGATCCCGATCTGTGGGAGTTCCTCGAATACACGAAGGCGCCCTCGCCGAAATAAAAGGCGGGTCTAAAAGACCCGTCCTACATCTCTAATCATTCCGAGCCCCGAGCCCCGAGCCCCGAGCCCCGAGCCCCGAGCCCCGAGCCCCGAGCCCCCCGCCTTCGCCAAGGCTACGGCGGGCAAGCCGAACCCCGAACCGCGAGCAGCGAACCGCGAACGGTTCTCACCTAACCAAGTGTGGGGAACGACCGTCGAAGGATCGGGAGGGTTCGGCTATGAAGGCATTGTCGGAACACTGGGAGCTGTTCGCGCAGGACGTGCGGCTTTCGGTTCGCATGCTCTCGCGGTCGCGCGGCTTTGCGGCGGCGACGATCCTGGTCACCGCACTCGGGGTCGGCGCCAACACCGCAACCTTTTCCGTCGCCGATTTCGTCCTCCTGCGCCCGCTGCCATTTCCAGAGCCTGACACCCTTGTCCGGATCTGCGACGGACCCCGAGAGGGGGGTGGCTGGGGGTGCAATAACCAGATGTCCCCCGCGAATTATCGAGACCTGGCCGCAATGAACGCGTCGCTGGCTGTCGTCGGAGCGTTTCAGCGGGTCGCGGTGAATCTCGTGGGCGTCGGTGAACCCGTCCGCATTCCCGCGACCCTTGTCACGAACGAGGTGCTTCCGCTGCTCGGCGTTTCCCCCTTGATGGGGCGCGTCTTCGACGCGAACGCAACCGCGGACGCGCGCACCGTGGTCCTCGGCTTTGCGCTCTGGCAATCTCACTTTGGCGGTGACGGTGGCGTGGTGGGCACCACGCTCAGCCTGGACGGGGCGTCGCACGTAGTGGTGGGTGTCATGCCGCGGCATTTCCGGTTTCCAACCGAGGACGTCCAGCTCTGGGTTCCACTCATGCTTCGTCAGGCCGACTTTGAGAACCGAGCGAACAATTACCTCGAGGCCGTGGGCCGGCTCAAGCCGGGTGTGACATTCGAGCAGGCGAGGGCGGACCTGATGTCTGTTGCGGGGCAGCAGGCCCGCGACTACCCCGAGACCAACGCCGAGCGTGGGCTCAGTTTCTTCAAGCTGCGCGACGAGATGTCGCCGCGCTTCCGGACGATGCTGCTGGCGTTGTGCGGCGCCAGCGTCTGCATGCTGCTGCTCTCCTGCGCGACCCTTGCGAACCTATGGCTGGCACGAGCGGCCGGGCGCGCGCGCGAGTTGGCCGTGCGCGCCGCGCTCGGCGCGGGTCGGGGGCGCCTGATCCGTCAGATGCTGACCGAAAGCCTGTTGTTGGCGCTCATCGGTGGGGTCGCCGGAGCGTTGGTGGCTGTCATCGTCCTTCCACTGCTCGCCCACATGGTGCCCCCTACGCTTCCCCTCACGTCACAACCGTCGATTGACCTGCGGGTGCTCGGATTGGCCGTGACGTTCTCCGCGCTGACCGCTCTCGGTTTTGGACTTCTGCCGGCCGTGCGCGCCGGCGGCGGGGCTGGCTTCGCTGCGCTCCGCGAGGGAGCACGAGGCAGCGCCAATCGGACGCGACTTCGCGCGATCCTGATCGCCGTCGAAGTCGGCGTTTCGGTGGTGCTGTTGGTATCGTCGGGCCTTCTGATCCGCGCGATCTGGCGCGTGCAGGCGGTGGATCCTGGTTTTTCGACGGATGCGGTGCTGACGTTGAAGACCGCGCTGCCGACTCCTCGGTATGCCGACCCCGTACGTCGCGCCGATTTCTACCGCCGCGTCACCGCGCAGGTCCGCACGCTACCGGGCGTCGAGAGCGCGGCATACACCAGCGGAATCCCCATGGTGATGATGGGCGGTCTGACGGGGATTCAACTGCCGGGCGCGCCTCGACCAAGCCGCAACGAGGGGGTCAGCCTGCGCCTCATCACGCCACATTTCTTCGAAACGATGCGCATTCCGCTGCGCCGCGGGCGGGACGTGAGCGACGCCGATACGCAAGACCGCCCGTTGGTCGCGGTGGTCAGCGAGTCCTTCGTGCGCCGTTACTGGCCTGATGCGGATCCGATCGGCCGAACGTTCCAAGCGAGAGGCCAGCTGCGCACCATAGTCGGGGTCGTCGGGGACATTCGAGTCAGAGGTCTCGAGCGCACGAGCGAGCCACAGCTCTACGTGCCGTTCGAACAGCCTCCAAACCCCATAGGTGAGAACTATCTTCCCAAGGACCTGGTGGTGCGCACGGCCCGTCCAGATCCCACGTTGATCGCGGCGATCCGAGCCATCGTCCACCAGGTGGATCCGCAGCAACCAGTCTCGGACGTGCGCATGCTCGCCGAGGTGGTCGGCGACCAGACGCTGACCCGCCGGGCGCAGTTGCGCGTGCTCGCGGCGCTGGCCATGCTCGCGCTGCTCCTCACCGCCGTTGGCATCCACGGTCTTCTCGCGTTCACAGTGGCGCAGCGGGATCGTGAGATCGGCGTGCGCCTCGCGCTCGGCGCTACCCCGCGCGGCGTGGCGAGCATGATCCTGTCAGAGGGAGTGCGCATCGCACTGATCGGCGTCGTTCCAGGGATCTTCGTGGCCTACCTGGCCGCACGCGGCATGAGCACGCTGTTGTTCGGCGTGCAGCCCTGGGATCCGATGACGTTTGGTGTGGTGGCGGCCGTCTGTTTCACGACCGCCGTCGCGGCCTGCGCGCTCCCTGCGCTCCGCGCCGCCGCCATTCAGCCAATGGCGGCGTTGAAGTCGGAATAAAAAAGGCGGGGTCTGAAGACCCCGCCCTACATCAGTGAATCAATCCGCGTCATCCGTCCAAATCCGCGCCGAACAACGGCCAACGGCCAACGGACAACGAGAGCGAAGAGTTACGCGGCAGCGCTCGACGGCTTCTTCAGCACTTCGTCGAACACCTTCACGGCCTTCTGCATCTCTTCCATCGTTCCGAAGGCGATGCGGCAGTGGGTCTTCTCGAAGGGCGGGAAGTCGCGCGCGACGACGACGTTCTTGGCGCGGCAGGCGTCGCGGAACTCCCTGGCCGGACGGCCGATGTTCACGAACATGAAGTTGGCCTGCGAGTCGGTCGGCTTCATGCCGCGATCGGCGAACCACTTCTTCGTGAAGTCGCGGACGGCAGCGTTGCGGGCGCGCTCCTTCGTGATGAACGTGTCGTCTTGCTGCACGGCGGCGATGCCGGCGTGAATGGCGAGCACGTTGAGCGTGCTGGTGCCAGAGGCCGCATCCCATGACGACAGCTTCTTGATCGCATCGGGGTGCCCGACGGCGTAGCCGAGCCGCAGGCCCGCCATGCCGTAAGCCTTCGAGAACGTGCGCGCGACGATGACGCGCGGATCCGTGACGGCGAGCGGAATGAACGTGTCGTGGTCGGGATCGGTTACGTAGTCAAAGTAGGCCTCGTCTACCAGGATCGCGGTGTCGGGCGACTGGCTGTGCAGCTTCTTGATGAAGTCGCGCGTGGCCCTGGCGCCGACGTAGGTGGACGACGGGTTGCTCGGGTTGCAGTAGAAGACGAGTCCGGCGCCCTTGGCCGAATCGGCGAAGCGATCGAGGTCGGGTTTGAACTCAGCGTCCAGCGGCACGCCGACGACCTTGTTGCCCATCAGCGTGGCGTAGTCGGCGCATTCCTCGTAGGTCGGGATCGTTGCCACCAGCGGCTTGTCTTTCGCCGTGTAGACGTGGGTGACGGTGCGCAGGATCTGCGTCGAGCCGCACCCGAGCGTGATGTTTTCCGGCTTCACGCCGTGTTTCTTGGCCAGTGCGTCGACCAGGTCGCGCGAGCTGCCGGAGTAGCGGCCCGGCCTGGCGCCGTTCTCGCCGAAGGCCTCGCGGATCGCGTCGAGCACTTTCGGACCCGGGCCCATCGGGTTCTCGTTGCTCGAGACAACGATGGTGCCTGGCTCCACCGCGTGGAGCGGCGTCTCGATGGCGGACCAGATCATGTTCTCGCGGCCGCGTGCCGAGATCCACGAAGTGGTCAGCGCGCCCGCGGCCCCGATGCCGGCCGTGCGAACGAAGTTGCGTCGTGACAGCGCCATCACTCCTCCTATCGGCTCGCCGTCGTCGACGGCTTCAACACGGCCTTGAACACGGTGACCGCCCGCTTCATTTCCTCCATCGTCCCCATGGAGATGCGGGCGTGGGTCTTCTCGAACGGCGGGAACGGACGTCCGACCGCCACGCCCTGCTTGGCGCACGCGTCGCGGAACTCCGTGGCCGGCCGCTTGACGTCGACGAAGATGAAGTTGCCTTCCGACGCCGCCGACTTGCATCCGAGTTCGTCGAGCGCCTTGATCGTGAAGGTGCGGACCTCGGTGTTGCGCTTGCGTTCGGCCTCGATGTGTGCCGGATCGCCCAGCGCCGCAATCGCCGCGGCGACGCCAAACCCGCTGACGTTGTAGGGCATCTTGTACGCCGCCAGGCGCTTGATGGTGTCGGCGGTGCCGATCGCGTAGCCGATGCGCATCCCGGCCATGCCGAAGGCTTTCGAGAAGGTGCGCGCGACGAGGATGTTGGGAGACTGCAGCGCCAGCGGGATCGCCGTCTGGTACGACGGATCGGTCACGTACTCGTGATACGCCTCGTCGATCAGGATGACCGACGCGGGCGACGACGAGCGGATGCGCGC
This sequence comes from uncultured Acidobacteriota bacterium, assembly GCA_963762995.1. Lineage (GTDB taxonomy): Bacteria > Acidobacteriota > Vicinamibacteria > Vicinamibacterales > 2-12-FULL-66-21 > JACDCA01. Next base: position 29,671 of record CAVXMQ010000023.1, read on the forward strand.
CACCATGTCGCTCACCGTCTTTGCCCCGTGCACGGTCGCGGTGGGATTGTTCGGGTTGTTGAAGAACACCAGGCCGCTGCCCGGCGCCGCCGCGATCATGCCATCGACGTCGAGCCGGAACGCCGAGTCGACCTTCACTTCCTTGACCGGGTGCTTCAGCCGGTTGGCGAAGCCGGTCGGGTTTTCGAAGGTCGGTAACGCAGTGACAAGGCCCTTTGTCTCGTTGGTGAACGCGCGCACCGAGTTCCGAAGGATCTCCTGCGATCCGGCGCCCAGCGAGACGTTCTCGGGCTTGCACTTGTGCAGCGCCGCGATGGTCTCGACCAGGTTGCGGTCCGCGGGCGTGCTGTTGAACGGATACCGGCCCGCCTCGGGGAACTTTTTCGTGATGGCATCGAGGACCCTCCGGCCGGGGCCGAGGGGGTTCTCGTTGCTGCTGATCCGGATCTCACTCACCCCGGGCGGTAGCGGCGGGCGCGGGGCGCGACCCTGCTGGAGCTCGGCGACGTAGGCTTCGTGGCCCCGCGCGGCGAACATCGCCGCCGTCTCCGAATAATCGGTTCTTCCGCCGAGGACATCGAAAAACGCACGGCGCGTGCGGAGCATGAAGGCCTCCTTCGAGAGTGCGCGATTCTAACCCCGAATTCCCATTAGAAGTTAGGAGTTTTCGGTGCTAGATTACGCGGCACCCACGAGGCCTTGATGCCCGATTACTGCACTCGAACCCGACTCAGCCTGATCCTCGCCCCGCTGGCCGTGGCCGTCGTCGCCGCCCAGCCCAACCCCTACCGGACGATCGAAGGCTGGGCCAAGATGCCCGAGGGACGGAAGTGGGGGGCGACAAGCGCCGTTGACATCGACAAGGACGGCAAGTCCATCTGGGTGGGGGAGCGCTGCGGGGCCAACACCTGCCTCAACTCAGATCTCCCGGTTGTCCTGAAGTTCGACAGCAACGGAAACCTCGTCAAGAGCTTCGGCGCCGGCCTGATGATTTTCCCGCACGGCATCCACGTGGACCGCGACGGGAACGTCTGGATGACCGACGGCCAGGACAACAAGCCACGGCGTGCGCGGGGGGCTCCCCCTGATTCCCCCTTGCCGCCGGCACCCGATAAGCTGATCGGTCACCAGGTCTTCAAGTTCAGTCCGGACGGCAAGCTGCTGTTGACGCTGGGCGTCGCTGGCGGTGGCACCGGAGCGGAAGGCTTCTTTCAGCCGAACGACGTTGTCACCGACCGGGCCGGCAACATCTACGTGGCCGAAGGCCACGGCGGCGAAAACGCGCGCATCGTGATCTTCGACAAGACCGGCAAATACCTCCGCGAGTTCGGCAAGAAGGGGACGGGGCCCGTCGAGTTCGACCAGCCGCACGCGCTGGCGTTCGACTCCAAAGAGCGGCTCTACGTCGGCGATCGCAGCAATAATCGCATCCAGATCCTCGACAAGAACGGGAAGTTCATCGAGGAATGGCCGCAGTTCAGCCGTCCCAGCGGGATCTACATCGACCGCAACGACATGATCTACGTGGCCGATTCGGAGTCGGGATCGGTCGGCAACGGCCGCGAGCGGACCGAGAAACGCGGCATCCGCGTCGGCAGTATCAAGGACGGTAAAGTCATCGCCTTGATTCCGGATCCCAACGAGAAGGCGACCAACACCAGTGCCGCCGAAGGCGTCGCGGTGGACGCGGCGGGAAACATCTACGGCGCGGAAGTGGGCCCGCGGGCGCTCAAGAAGTACGTCAAGTAACCCTGATGACCCGTCTGCTCATCCCTGCAGCATCGCTGATGCTGGTAAGCGCGATTGTCTCGTCGGCCGCCCAGGCGCCGCCACCGCCGAAGCCGAAGGTGGTGACGACGGCGAGCGGCGTCTACACGGCCGCACAGGCGAAGCGCGGCGAAGAGGTCTACTACTCGATCTGCGTGTCGTGTCACCCGAAGGGCACCTACACGGCGCCGGTCTTTCGTGAGAAATGGAACGGGCACTTGGTATCCGAGCTGTTTACGTTCGTCAGCACGCAGATGCCGAAGGAGCAACCCGGTACGCTCGAGCCCGAGAACTATGCGGACGTCATCGCGTACCTGTTGAAGATCAACGGCGCGCCGGCAGGGAAGGCCGAACTGCCGGCCGACGAGAAGGCACTGAAGTGGATTCGGATCTCGATGGTGAATTAGGAGCACATTCAATGTCGCATCGCATCACCCGCCGCGCCCTCGCGGCCGCCTTCGCCCTTGGAACGATCGGCATCGCGACGCTCGGAACCCGAGGCGACGCACAGTCGACGCCCGGCGACCGCCTGAGCGGCCTGGTCCGTGGCAACAAGCCCGGCGAGTGGCGCTACTGGGGCGCGGACGCCTGGAGCTCGCGCTATTCAGCCCTGGACCAGATCAACGCCTCGAACTTCGGTTCGCTGACGATGGCCTGGCAGTGGAACGCCGGCGCCTTCGGCGCCGACGAGTACTACCGGACGACGCCGCTCTATGCGAACGGACGGCTGTTCACCGTGGCGACCACGCGCCGCATCGCGGCCGCGATCGATCCCGAGAACGGCGAGACGCTGTGGATGTGGCGCCTGGACGAAGGGATCCGCTGGCAAAAGGCGCCGCGCCAGTTCGCCGGTCGCGGCCCCTCCTACTGGACCGATGGCACGCAGGAGCGCGTCATCGTCGTCACGCCCGGGTATCACATGGCGTCTCTCGACGCGAAAACCGGCATCCCCGATGCGAAGTTCGGCAAGAACGGCGTCGTGGACCTGATGGACGGCCTCGGCTTCCCGCTCGTCCCCCTCGCGGTTGACGATGCGGGTCCGCTCATCATCAGTGACGCGGCGCCAGCGCGGAAAGCGAAGCCCGGCGAGAAGTGGGACGAGAAGACGAAGACCGGCGCCGACGGCACGGTCGGCATCGATCCGGCGCTGGGTCAGATCGCCGCCAGCACACCCGCGATCATCGTCAATGACGTGATCATCGTCGGCAACTCGCACATCCACGGCTACTACCCCATCCGCGTGCGCAATCTTCCGAGCTGGATTCGCGGCTTCGACGTCCGCACCGGGAAGCAGCTGTGGAAGTTCAACCTGGTGCCCGAGCCGGGGGAGCCAGGATCGGAAACGTGGAAGAACGGATCGAAGGTTGGTGACGAGGGCGTTGGCAAGAACGACGCGTGGGCGATGTACTCGGCGGATCCGGACCTCGGGACCGTCTACATCCCGGTGGGCATGCCGCTCAGCGACGAGTACGGCGGCCATCGGCCCGGCGACAACCTGTACGGCAACAGCATCGTCGCCCTCGATGTGAAGACCGGCAAGAAGAAGTGGCACTTCCAGATGGTCCATCACGACATCTGGGACTACGACACGCCGATGGCGCCGAACCTGCTCGACGTGACCATCGACGGGAAGCCGCGCAAGATCGTCGCGCAGACGACCAAGCAGGGATGGATGTACGTGTTCGACCGCGTCACCGGCGAGCCGATCTGGCCGATGCCGGAGACGCCGGTGATGCCGAGCGACGTGCCGGGTGAAATCGCCGCCAAGACGCAGCCGATTCCCTCGAAGCCGGCGCCTTACTCGCACCAGGGGCTGCAGGAGAGCGACCTGATCGACTACACACCCGAAATCAAAGCGGCGGCGCTCAAGCTCGCACAGCGATGCCGCATGGGACCGTATTTCATCCCTCCTTCGTCGACCGATGGCAAGAGCCAATACCCGTGCTCGTGGTACGCGCCTGGTGCGAGTGGCGGCGTCAACATCGACGGCGGTGCGGCAGCCGATCCCGAGTTGGGGCTGATCTACGTGGCTGCGCAGAGCGGTCTCAGCACGGCCACCGTCGCGAAGGATCCGTGCTCGGAGTTCCGCTACACGTCTGTGCATGACAGCTGCGGCCAGCCGGGCGCACTGCCGGCGCCGCCGGGATACAAGAAACCAGAGGCGGCTCAGGGTGGGTTCGAGCGCCGCGCCGGCGGCTCGACGCTGGGCGGCATCTCGATCGTGAAGCCGAAGGAGCTCGGCGGGATCACTGCCTACGACATGAAGACCGGCGACAAGGTGTGGTGGATCCCGAACGGCGGAGTCATGGTGCCGCAGACGTCGGCGGATCCGCTCTTCAAGGGCGTCAAGCTGCCCGATGCGGCGCCGGCGCGTGGCCAACCGCAGGTGATGAATACCAAAACGCTGACGATCTACGGCACCGGCCGCAGCGGTGGCCCGCCGAAGGCCGAGCCACAGATCTACGCGGTCGACAAAACAACGGGGAAGCAAGTCGCGGCCGTGAAGATCCCTTCGAGGACCAGTGCGCCGCCCATGACCTTCATGCACAAGGGCAAGCAGTATCTCGTCTTCGCGACAGGCAGCGGCGAGAATACGTCGCTCGTGGCGATGTCGCTGCCGACGCCCGGGAAGCCAGGCACCGGCGGGCAGTAGTGGTTTCGCGTTGCGTCGCGCTCGCCGTGGCGGCCGTTGTGGGACTCGTGCCTGCGGCGGCCGCGCAGAAGTACCGCGACACCTCTGGCCAGGTGCGCGTCGCGCTCGCGAAACAGCCGCTCTCACCGAACGGTCCTTCCAAGGGACCGACGACGATGGCCGAGGGAGGGATTCAGAAGATCCTGGCCGACCTCGGTGCCGTGGTGCGCGTGGAGGAAGCGCGCCTCACGCCGGACGAAGACAAGGAGTACGGCGGATGGAAGCGGCTCGGGATGTCGCTCGGCCACTTCGCCGACATCGTCTCCAAGAACGAGCGCGAGGGGTACTTCACGGTCGGCCTCCTCGCGACGTGTCCCTCGATGCCGGGGCTCGTCGCGGGACTGCAGCGATCGGGGCCCACGCGTGAGCCACTGCGCATCGGCATGCTCTGGCTCGACGCGCATCCGGACTTCAACACCCCCGAGACCACTCGCAGCGGGTCGCTCGGCGGCATGCCCGTCGCGGTCGCGACTGGACGCGCGTTACAGGTGATGCGCCTCGACGCGAAACTCGATCCGCCGTTGCCGGATAAGCACGTCGTGATGGGTGGAGTGCGCCTTACCGATCCGCTCGAGCAGCACCTGCTCGACACCTCTCAGATCGAACAGCTCACAGTCGAGGATCTTCAGAAACAGACGCCCGCGGTGTGGACCCAGATGGATCGGCTGAATCGCATCAGCGACAAGCTCTACATCCATATCGACATGGACGTGCTCGAGCCGCGCGAGGTCATGGCGCACGGCAACAAGGTGCCCGGCGGTCCGTCGAGCGAGGAACTCGCCCGGCTGTTCGAAGCGATCTTCACGCGTTACCCGAAAGCCTCCGCGATCGGCTTCGCGACGATTCCGTCGACCGACGAGGGAGGCTTGTCGATCGCCGCCCTGAACCGCATGATCGCCGGCGCCGTCCGCGGTGTCAGAGCGCGCGTCAAGTAATTCAACGACAGCCGCTCAAAGACCCTTCACCACAGAGGAACAGAGAAACAGAGCGAACAGAGAACGTTTTGTTTTGATCCCCGAAGTCGCGACTTCCGGGCAGGAAAACCATTTCAGCTCTGTGTTCCTCTGTTCCTCTGTTCCTCTGTGTTTAAAGGTCTATGAGTGGCTGTCGCTGATTCATGTTGTAGCGGCGGTCGACCATGAGTGAGAGGACGATCGCGAACACGCCGATCACCGCCGAGTACGCGAAGAAGGTGATGTAGCCGGTTCCGAGTGCGGCCGGCGTCACCCCTGATCGCTCCACGGCCTTCGCAAAGTTCTCTGGAGCCTGCGACGCGACCAGGGTCTTGATGCCCGAGAGCATGCCGCCGGCGTCCGCGTGGCGGGCCGCCGCTTCGACGATGCGGCCGGACTGCGAGGCGATGAGCCGGCCCGGGATCGCGTACAGCGACGAGAAGAGCGCGTACTGCGTGGCCGTGAATCCTTTCGAGGTCAGGCTCGACATGTAGGCGATCAGGCAGGTTCCGGCGATGCCACCCGCGACGTTGTCGAGGCCGATGGCGGCGAAGAGCGCCCAGAGGTTGTGTTCCTGGAACGCCAGCCAGATGAACAACAGGTTGCTGATCGGTCCGGCGAACGCGCCGATCACCATCGCTCGCATCAGCCCATAGCGCGCCACCGCGATCCCACCCACGAATACGCCCAGCATCGTCATACCGATGCCGAAGATCTTGCGCACTTCCGCGATCTCGACGAGGGTGTAGCCCAGGTCGAGATAGAACGGATTCATGATGTTGAGCACGAAGTCAGGAATCCGGTAGAGGCAGATCAACGCCAGGATCAGGCCGCCGGCGGACTGGTAGCGCGCGAAGAAGTCGCGCAGCGGATCGCCAAGCGCCGAATACAGGTAGACGCCAGGGCGCGTGCGGACGCCCGGCAGCGGCAACGTCGCGATCACGATGATCGCGAGGCCGAGGATGACCGCCCCGAGGTGGATCCACACGCGGGCATCCGACGTCCATGCGGCCAGGACGGTGTCGCGAGCCCCAGACGCGCCGATTGCCGACAGCACGCGGCCGATCACGCTGGCGTTCGCTGCCAGGCCTGATCCGAGGATCAACGCGCCAGCCCCCAGCAGTGCCAGCCTGGCGACCCACTCGAGCGTTTCGCGCGCGGGCGCCGGCTGGATGCCGGCGGTCTGAATCGGGCGAATCGCGTGGCGCTCCTCACGCGGCGCCGCGAAGACGGCGAGAATGCCGATCAGCATCAGCGCCGCCATGACGGCGTACGAGAAGTTCCAGCCGTAGGACGTCGCAAGGAGCAGCGGCACCGCTCCCGCGACGATCATGCCAACCCGGTATCCCCATTGATACGCAGCGGCCATCGCGCCCTGCTTGGAGATCTCGGCCGCTTCAATCCGCCAGGCGTCGATCGCGATGTCCTGCGTCGCCGAGGCGAATCCGACGAGAAATGCGAAGGCCGCGATGCGTCCCAGGCTGACCGTTGGATCGGAGCCGGCGATCAGCCACAGGCCGAACATGATCAGGCCCTGGCAGACGAGCATCCACGAGCGCCGATGCCCAACCCAGTCGGTGAGCAGCGGCACGCGCGCGCGGTCGATGAACGGCGCCCAGAGGAACTTGAACGTCGAGACGAGGGTGACCAGGCTGAAGAACCCGATCACATCCAGCGCCAGGCCGGCCGCGCGGAACCAGGCCGACAGCGTGTCGAAGATCAGGAAGTAAGGAAGGCTTGCGGAGAAGCCCAGCGCCACCATGACCAGCGCCGAGCGCTCGGTGTAGACGGCGAGGGCTGAGGCGAAGCTGCGTTGTGTGGGTTCTGGTCCTGTGGGTGCGCTCACGCGCGCCGCTCCAGGGCGGCGCGGTCCCATCGGGCAAGCGTGGCGGCCGCTTCGTACGTCGATTGAAAGAACTCCAACAGCGTGTCGTCCGGTGCCGCCGACTCGCGCACGCGCGCGTACGGCAGGATGAACTCGCCGAAGTCCTTGCTGAAGAAGGCGCCATCAGGGCGAACGCGCGCCTCGCCGAACCCTTCCGGCGACGCGTAGGCATACGCATAAAACGCCGGGTAATCGATCGGAGGTGTTCCCGCCCAGAACCCGCAACTGCTGACCTCGTGCGAGTACGCCTCTCGTGTGATTCGATCGGGCAAGTTCGGAATGCCGCCCGGATGCTCGGGTGCCGTTCGTCCGGAGAATCGCGTCACGGCCAGGTCCATCGCGCCCCAGAACAGGTGGATGGGGCTGCACTTGCCGATGAATCGCGAGCGGAACTGCCGCATCACGCGCTCGGTCTGCACGAGGATCCGCCAGAAGCGATTGACGGCATCGGCGTCGTAGTCCTTGTGGACCTGGTCTTCCGCGAAGGGAATGACGTCTGGCAACTCGTTCGGACGGGCAACGATGCGGACTGCGAGGTCGAGCTTTGCGAGTTCGTCCATGAGCCGGCGGTAGAAGGCGGCTACGGTTTGCGGTTGTAGTGCGAAGCCGCCGGTCCGGCCATCGCTGGCGTTGATGGCGAGGCGATGATCGATGAGATCGAGGTCGATCTGGAATTCGCGATGGCCATGCGGAATCGGCGAGGTCGTGAGTCCGCGCGCCGTCACATACAGTGTGGCCTGCCAGGAATGGTTGATGGCCGGGGAGAGGGCAAGTCGCACTTTGCCGACGACCTGCAGCCAGAGCTGCAGCGTGTCGCGCGTGCCGATCCACTCGTGAAGCTCGAGCGCGGGCCATGTTCCTTCGGTGACGTGAGCCATAGCCGGAGCGTACTATACGTGCTAGGTGCTAGGTGCTGGGTGCTGGAGGTGCTGGGTGCTGGAGGTGCTGGGTGGTGAGGAAACGGTGAAGGACGAATCCTGCGGACATATCAAGGGCGTGACGACGGTCAAACCGCCGAAGCGTCACGAATGCGAGGAATGCATGAAGGTCGGCAGTCCCTGGATGCACTTGCGCACCTGTCAGACCTGCGGCGTGACGCTGTGTTGCGACTCGTCGCCGAACAGGCACGCCAGCGCCCATGCGAGCGCCACCGCGCACCCGGTTATCGCTTCAGCGGAACCGGGCGAGCGATGGCTGTATTGCTATCCGGACGAGGCGTTCGGAGAGGACGGTACTGACGGACTGAACTTTTCCCTCGCACCCGCCGTCGAAGTCCGTCACCCGTGCTTACGCGATCGAAACCCGAGACCTGACGCACCGTTTCTCAGGCGATACGGTGCTGCGCCAGGTCAACCTGCAGGTGAGCACGGGGACGATCTATGGATTCCTCGGCCCGAACGGTGCCGGGAAGACGACCACACTTCGCCTCGTGCTCGGCCTGCTCCGCCAGCAGGCCGGAGCGATCGAGATCTTCGGCAAGCCGCTCCATCGTGACCGGATCGAGATCCTCAGGCGGGTCGGCTCGTCGATCGAGAGTCCCTCCATCTACGGACACCTGACCGCTCGCGAGAATCTCGACGTGTGGCGGCGCGTGTTCCGGTGCAAGGCGAGCCGCATCGATGATGTTCTCGCGTTGGTCGGGTTGGCTGACACCGGGCGAAAGCGCGCGGAGCAGTTCTCGCTCGGCATGAAGCAACGCCTGAGCATCGCGGTGGCGCTCCTCCACGAACCGTCGATGCTGATCCTCGACGAACCCACCAACGGCCTCGATCCGCATGGCATCCTCGAGGTTCGCGACCTGCTGATGCGCTTGAACCGCGAACGGGGCATGACCGTCCTGGTCTCGAGCCACATCCTTTCCGAGATCGAAAAGCTGGTGACCGACGTGGGCATCATTCACCGCGGCGAGCTGGTGTTCCAGGGAGCGCTCGCCGCCCTGGTCGCCCGCTCGGAGCAGTCGTCCTTCACCGCCATCGACACGGCAGACAACGCGCGTGCGCTCGACGTCATTGCCGCGGCCGGAAGCGTCGGCAGGGTGGAGGCCGGCAGAATCCTGGTGCGCCCGATGCCGGTCGCTGAAGTTGGCCGCCTCGTCACCCGCCTGGTGACGGAAGGCATCGCCGTGCACGAGGTCACGACCGTCAGGAAGGATCTCGAAAAGATCTTCCTCGAACTGATTGGCGTCGACCGATGACCGTTCTCGTTCACAGCATCGGCAGCGAGTGGCTCAAGCAGAAGCGGAGCCTCACCGCCTGGCTGGTGCTGGGAGCCGGGTTCTTCATTCCGTCGCTGATTCTGGCCGTCAGGCTCTTGCGGCCCCGGGGCTTGTCAGAACTCTATCGGGCGGCAGGCTTCTGGGAGCGGCTGTGGACGCAATCGTGGGAATCGATGACGGTCTTCATCATGCCGCTCGTCATCATTCTCTGCGCGAGTCTCATTGCGCAGCTTGAGTACCGGAACAATACGTGGAAGCAGCTGCACGCGACGCCGCAACCATTCGCCGCCATTTACGTGGCGAAGCTGGTGATCATCCTCGTGATGGTCGTGCAGCTTTTCGTGTGGTTCAACGCCGGCATCTACATCGCCGGGATGACGCCAGCGCTGGTGTTCCGCACCGTGGACGCTCCCACCAGCCCGATCCCCTATGCGCTCTTCCTGCGGCAGAACGCCACGTTCTTCGTCGACATCCTCCCGATCGTTGGGCTGCAGTTCCTCCTCGCGCTCCGCTTCCGGAACTTCATGGTGCCGATGGGCGTCGGCATGGCCATCTGGATCACGAGCATCGGCGCGCTCCCCTGGGAGTTCAACTACGTCATCCCCTACAGCTACGCCGTCATCGATTACACGACCACCGTCCAGAGCCGCGTGAGCCACGCCCTGCCGGTCGCGGCGCCCATCCTGGCCCTCGGATACTTCGCGATCTTTGCGGTCGCCGGCTACGTCGTCTATGCGACAAGGGGAGACAAGGGTTAGGATGCGAACAACCCTGTGATGCCTGACGCCGCAGACCGCTGGTACAACCTGTTCGGCCGAACCCTCAGCCGCCGCGATTTCGTGCGCATCGGTCGTGATGTCGCCGCGTGTGTGGCCCTTTCGGGCCTGCCGGTGGATGCGCGTGGCGCACCTCGCTTGCGCGACGATCCATTCGTCTCAGGCGTGGCCTCCGGGGACCCGTCATCCAACGGCGTGGTGTTGTGGACACGGCTCAGCGCCGATCCGGCGCGTACTCCCGTCGTGCCGGTACGGTGGGAGGTCGCGGAGGACGAACGCTTCGCGAAGATCGTTCGCACCGGATCGAGTCCCGCGCCCGCGGAGCTGGGGTATTCGGTCCACGCCGAAGTCGAGGGACTTCGCCCCGCGCGTCAGTATTGGTTCCGATTTCTCGCCGGCGGTCAGAGCAGCGCGGTCGGCCGCACCCGCACCGCGCCCGACGCTGACGCCGCCAACGATCGTTTTCGGTTTGCCTTCATCTCCTGCCAGAACTACGAACACGGGTACTTCACGGCCTTCGACCATCTCGCCGCCGAAGATCTCGACCTCGTCGTGCATCTCGGCGACTACATCTACGAGCGTCGATTCACGTCATCCGTCATTGTTCGTGAGCACGAGTCGGGCGAAGTCCTCACGCTGGACCAGTATCGGGGTCGTTACGGGTTGTATCGATCCGATCCGGCCCTCCAGGCGGCACACGCCGCATGCCCGTGGGTGGTGACACCCGACGATCACGAAGTCGCGAACAACTACGCCGGTCGCGTCCCCGAAGCCGCTCCGAGCGGCGACTTCCTGTTGCGCCGCGCCGCGGCGTACCAGGCGTACTACGAGTTCATGCCGCTGCGCCGGAGGGCGCTGCCGCGCGGTCCAGGGATGCAACTCTTCCGGCGGCTGCGGTTCGGACGTCTTCTCGACATGCACGTACTCGACACGCGCCAGTTTCGCAGCGATCAGCCATGTGGCGATGGCGCGAAACCTCGATGTGCAGACGCCCTGGCGTCAACACAAACCATGCTGGGGGAGGAACAGGAGCGCTGGCTGGAGCGTGGATTACGCGACGCGCGCGCGAGATGGAGCGTGCTGGCCAACCAGGTGATGATCACCCAGGTGAAGCGGGGCACGCCGGAAGCCCCCACCTACGCGATGGACAAGTGGGACGGCTACGTCGCGGCGCGTGATCGCCTGCTGCGGATTCTGTCGGAGACGCCTCGTATCAACCCGATCGTCGTCACAGGAGATGTGCACTCCAACTGGGTGGCCGATCTCAAGGCTGATTTCGAGAACCCGTCGTCTCAGGCGCTGGCGACCGAGTTCACCGGCACGTCGATGTCCTCGGGCGGCGATGGCAGCGAGGGGGCGGCCGATCGCATCCAATCGATGAACCCGCACGTGAAATTCTTCAACGGTCGCCGCGGCTACGTCCGGATGCAACTGACACAGGCGGCGTGTAGCGCCGACTATCGCGTCCTGCCCTACGTGAGCAAGCCCGGTGCGCCCGTCGCTACCCGCGCGTCGTTCATCGTCGAGAACGGACGCCGGGGCGTACAGAGCCAGTAACGGTCAGCGTTCCGCCGTCGGCAACCGAAACGCCGCCATCTCTTCGCCATTGCGGATCAGCAGGAGATTTCCGAGCAGCATGGGGTGATTCCAGGTCTTTCCCTCGATCGCCTTGAACTTCGCAAGCTCGGAATGTTTGTCGGGTGTCGCCGACACGAGCGCGACGTCTCCTTCCTCGGACGTTACCAGCAACAGGTCCTGGTCAGGCAACAGGATCATCTGGCCGGCGCCGTAGCGACCGCCTTTCCATTTCCGCTCGCCATCCGAGAGGCTGATCGCCGAGAGGATCGTGCCGTCGAATCCGTACGCGTGTCCCTTGTGGACGACGAAATCGTTGTGGTACGGCTTCAGCCCGCGTGACGTCCAGCGCTCAGCGGCCTTCCAGGTCCCGTCCTCTGCACGCGAAACGGTAATGCGGCGCATCCCCATGCCGCCCATCGCGTCCCCCGGCGACACGAGCACATCGCCGTCGACGACAGCCGGCTGCACGATGTTCGTGCCGTCGCCTGCTTTGAACTGCCACAGTCGCGTGCCGTCAGCAGGCGAAACGCCCGTGGCCCCGGCGCCGCTCAGAAGGATGACTTGCTGAACGCCGCCGATGGTCACGAGATGCGGTGAGCTGTAGCTGCCTCCAACGGTCGTGAGCGTCCACCGCGGGTTTCCTGAGTCAACGTCGTAGCCCACCAGCCGTCCTGAAACGGCCACGATCACCGCGTCGTCGACGACCAGCGGCGAGCCGGTGTAGCCCCACTCTGGCAGGGGCGCCCCGGTGTCAGTCCGAGCGTTGCGCGTCCAGATGCGGGCGCCGGTGCGAGCGTCGAGCGCGTTCACGATGCCGGTGGCTCCCAACGAGTAGACGCGTCCGTTGTGTACGGTCGGAGTGCCACGCGGGCCGGGGCCGCCGTTCGATTCGTAGAACCTCGCCGCGTCGCGATGTTTCCACACCGGCGCACCGGTGCTGAGCCGGTAAGCTGAGACGATCTCGTCTTCCCCGCGCTGCTCCTGCGTGTAGATCAGATCGCCCGCGGCGGCAAACGAGGACCAGGCGGGGCCGATCTTCTTGCGCCACACCTCCACCGGCTTCGATTGCGACCAATCGGTCGCAATGCGAATGCCCTCGACGACAGCGTCGCGGCGATTACCGCGGAACCCGCTCCACTCCCCGCGGAGCACCACCGGATCGGCGGCCACTGGGGCGTTCGGCTTCGGTGTTTCCTTTTCCGCGGCTGGTTCCGGGGGCTTCGCCGGCGTGGCTACCGGTGCGGCAGCGGCGGGCTCCTCTCGTTCCTGGGCCAGGAGCCGCTCCTCGGCCGTTGGAGTCCAGCGCCACCGAAGTAAGGAATCTGCCTCCGCGATGATTCCATCGGTACGGGTGAGTCCCCAGATCCCGCACGCGAGCAGCAGCACCGCGACCATGCTCGCGCGCCGAACATTCGGAGAGGAGTGGCGCGTCGTGACGGCCCACAACACGAGGGCGGGGCCAAGCGTGACCGGCAGCAAGAGCATCGGAAGCATCCGGCCCATCATGCCGCCCCTGATCGACGGGTGGACGAGGAACCACATGAGCGCGCCGCCGGCAACCATGACGACAACAGCGGCGAGGCGCTCGATCCACGGCGCGCGGCTGAAGAACAGCCACCACAAGAGGATGAGTGCGAATCCCGCCACTCCCGCCAGCACGCCGATGATACCGGTGCCGGGCACGAAGAGCGGGACGACGAAACGTAAGAGCACGACGAGCACAGCGACGATGACGCCGGGCCAGACGCGGAGAGGCTTGGACATGATCAAAGGTCCCTTATTGATGACGGAGAGCGGTCAGCGGATCCGTTCGGGATGCCCGCCACGCGGGCACGATCGTCGCCAGGATGACGCCGATGAGCACGATGCCGAGCGCCTGCGTGAACGACACGAGGTCGGTCGGGCTGACGCCAAAGAGGACGGCCCTCAGCAGCCCGCTGATGCCGAGAGCCGCGACGAAGCCGATCGCGACCCCGATGAGCCCGAGTCGAAGGCCTCGGGTGACGAAGTCCAGGATTACAGAGCGCGTCGAGGCGCCGAGCGCGATGCGAATCCCGATCTCGTGCGTGCGCTGTTTGACGGTGTAGGACACCAGGGCGTAAGTGCCCAGTGCCGCGAGCACCATCCCGGCGATGCCGAAAATCAGCAACATCGCGGCGGCAAGGTCCATGAAGAGAAAGGCGCCGCGCGTCTCTTCGACGAACGGCCGCGCCGACAGGACCGGCAGGTCAGGGTCGAGGCGCTCGACGGTCCCACGTGCGCGCGAGACGAGCTGCTCGATGGACGCGCCGTTGGTGCCGCGGGTGTGCAGGTACATCGTTGAACGATAGGCCTGCAGGAACGGCAGGTAGAAGTACGGCCGCGGCGCCTCGCCGATCTGTGCGTACTTCACATCTGCGGCAACGCCGGTGATGGTGCGCCAGTCCTCTTCGCCGACACGCAGGCGTTTGCCAATGGCGTTGGCGGCGCCGCCGAAGAAACGTTGGGCGAGGGTGTGGTTCACGATCACCGCCGGCGCGCCGGCTTCGTCGTCGTGATCGTCGAACTCGCGCCCGGCGAGAATGGGAATCCGCAGCACCCGGAAATAGCTGGGGGTGACGGTGTTGGACGAGAACAACAGATCCTCCCCCTTACCGGACGCGTAACCCTCGATCGTCAGGCGCTGCGGTCGCGTCTCGAGCAAACCCAGCGGATGTGACGCGGCGAGCGCGGCACTCTCGACATCGGCGTCGCGCCGCGAGGCGTCCAGCAGGTTTTGATAAAAGACCTGGCCGCGCGCCTCGTCGTACCCGTTCTGCTTGACGTCCACGTTGATCGAGGTCACGAGACTGGAGTCGAAGCCAGGATTCATCCGCCGGGCCGCCTCGAGACTCCGCGTCACCAGGCCGGCGCCGACGAGCAACATCAGCGACACGGCGACCTGCGCGACCACGAGAGCCGTCCGCAAACGGCCGCGCGGCGCGCCGCGAGGGGAGGCGTCTTCGTTGATCACCGTCACCAGATCGACGCGCGAACTCTGCAGCGCGGGCACGAAGCCGAAGACGAGCGCGCTCGCGCACGCCACCAGGGCCGTGAAACTCACGACGAGCGTATCGATGTCGCTATTGAAGAAGAGTCGCTGGGGTGCCGCCAGCCACTGCGAATACTCGATCAACACGGGCATCGCATTGCGGGCCAGCAGGATGCCGAAGGCCGTACCCGGGATCGCGAGGACGAGACTCTCGACGACCAGCAGGCGGACGATGCGGGTGCGGGAGGCGCCGAGCGCGAGCCGGACGGCGATTTCTCCGCGTCGCGAGACGCCGCGCACCAGCACCAGGCCGGCGATATTGGCGCAGGCGATCAGCAGCACGAGCACCCCCATCACGCTCAGCACGCCCAGCGTCGGCATGATGTAGGACGGCGCGCCCCCGGGCATCTTCAGGAACGGGACGATCTCGAGCCGTTGCGCGACCTCGGTATGCGGCCGTTCGAGGGCCAGGGCATTCCACAGTGCATCGGTTTGTGCCGCCGCGTTGGCCCGCGAGGTATCGGGCTTCAGGTATCCATGGGGATAGAAGACCGTCGCGCGGCGGTCCGCGAGGATGCCGGCCGGTGTCGGCTGCCGGCTTCCGAACGTGTACCCGAGCTGCGGCGCCATCATCACCGGGATGTACAACTCGACGTCGTACACGACCGACGTCCCATGGAACGTCGAGTCCGTTACCCCGACCACCGTCAGCGTGTTGTTGTTGACCTCGATCGTCTTACCGATGATGGCGGGATCGGCGCCGAAGTCACGGCGCCAGAGGCCATCGCTGATGACGACGACGGGATGGCGGCCCGGAGCGACTTCGTCCGACGGCAGCAACGGGCGTCCGAGCTGCGCGCGCACGTTGAGCACCTGGAAGTAGTTGCCGGAGACGATCTCGCTCCAGACCTGTCGCGCGCCGCGGCCTCGACCGAGGTTCGCGGTGGTCACGGCACTGCCGAGCAGGCCTTCGAACGCGGTGTCGTGATCGCGAAGGTATTGGTAGTCGGGATAGGACAGGCGCACCGCGCGCCCGCTTTCGCTTTTCGCCACGATGACGGCGATGTGGGTCGAGCCTTCCACGCCCGCCACCGGACTGAGGGCGAACCCCTTGAGCATCGTGAAGACCGCGGCGTTCAACCCGATGCCGAGGGTGAGCACGCCGATAACGGTCAGTGAGAACGTGGGGTTCTTGACGAGGGCGCGCAGGGCATAGCGGACGTCGCTTACGTGATCGTGCAGGGCCGACAGCCAGGCCGGCGTCCAGACGCGGCGCGTGGCCTCGGTCGCGTGCGTGACGTTGCCAAATTCCCTCAGGGCCGCGTAGCGCGCATCTGTCGGGTCGGCACCCTCCGACGTTCGTTCCTCGGTCGCGATCGCCAGATGGGCACGGATCTCTTCCTTGAAATCCTCTTCATCCAGTTCGATCCGGCGCCGTTTCAGCCAGGACAGGATGTCCATGGATCACTCCTCGGTGCCGGGTGCCGCTGCCGGATTCATGATGCGGCCGATGGCGTTGACCAGTTGCGTCCACCGGGATTCCTCGCGCACCAGTTGCCGTCGTCCTTCGGCCGTGAGCCGATAGAACTTCGCGCGCTGGTTCGCGGCACTCACGCCCCACTCGGCCTTCAGCCAGCCGTGTTTCACGAGCCGGTGCAGAGCGGGGTAGAGGGAGCCGGTTTCCACCTTGAGGAGATCGTCGGACTGCGTCCGGATCGCCTGGCCGATACCGTGGCCGTGCTGGGGGCCCCATTGGAGGGTCCGCAGGACCAGCATGTCCAGGGTGCCCTGGAGCAGCTCGAGGCGCTTGTCGTCGGGAGTCTTGGCCATAGGCGTAGAGCGTCTACAGCCTTGGACGTAGATCATCTACATCCCGTTCCCACCTTCGCGCGTTTGTGTCCCGCGCGCGCTTCGGTGGGCAAGCCCGCTATTCGTCTCGCAAGGCGGTGACGGGATCGACGAGGGTAGCGCGCCGCGCCGGGATGTAACAGGCCAGGGCGGCCGTCATGATCAGGATGAGCGGCACGGTCGAGAACGTGGCGAGGTCGGTGGTGCTCACGCCGAAGAGCAGGGTCGCCATCACCCGCGTGAGCAGGGCGGCTCCGATCAGACCGAGCACGATCCCGACGCCGGTCAACTCCAGGCCCTGCCGCAGCACCATGAGCAGGATGCGGCTCCGTTCCGCACCGAGCGCCATGCGCACACCGATGTCGTGAGCGCCTTGCGCGACGAGGTGGGACATCACCCCGTAGACGCCGACAATCGACAGGATCAACGCAAACACCGCGAACGCGCCCAGCATCATCGTCGAAAAGCGCTGGCGAGCCATCGACTGGCTCATCCTCGCTGACATTGGCTGGATGTCGACAACCGTGATCGTCGGATCCAGCTCGCGAATCTTTCGTACGACCTCCCGCCCGATGGCGGTGGGATCCGACGCCGTCCGAACCACGTGCCACTGGGCATTGATCGTCGGGCGGTAGAAGACGATACGCCCTTCAATGTTGAGCCCGTACTGCTTCACGGTTCCGACGACGCCGACGATCTTCATTTTCCTGGCCGGGTCCCCCCACAGGTGTTTGCCGAGCGCGTCGCCGTTGGGCCAGAAGCGCTTCGCGAATTGTTCGTCGATGACGAGCACCTGCTCCGCGGTACTCGCCAGGTCGGCATCCGTGAAGGTCCGCCCCTGGAGGACCGGGATCCGCATGGTCCGAAAATAGTCGACGGTGGCGGCCCGTTGATCGACCTGAAGTTCCTGGCCGGGTTCTGGCGTCCAGCCTTCGACGTTGATCGAGCCCCAGCCGACCGATGTCGTGAAGGGGAGCGCCGACACCGCGCCACGCGAGATGACACCCGGCACGCCAGCCAGCGCGTCACCGAAGGGCCGGTAGTGGGCCATCGAGGCATCGCGGTCCGCGAACTGCCGGGTGCTCACACCGACCCGCATCGAGACCACGCCTTCGGGCTCGAACCCTGGGGAGACGTTCTGGAGACGAACGAAACTGCGCACGAGCAGCCCGGCGCCGATCAACAACATCAGCGAGATCGCCACTTCCGCGACGACGAGCCAGCTGCGAAGGCGTCGCCGCGAGCTGCCGAAGCCCCCCTCTCCCTGCGCGCTGCGGCCGCCGGCCTTCATCGACGCGCTCAGATCCACCCGCACGGCGCGTGTCGCAGGCACGAGCCCGAAGATCACACCGGTCAGGATGGAGACTGCAAGCGTGAACGCGAGAACGGTGGCATCAAGCGTGATGGCCTCGAGCCGGGGAATGTTTCCTGGATTCGTGGTTCGCAGGACCTGCAATGCGCCGTACGCAATCGCGAGACCGGCGGCGCCCCCGAGTAGGCCGAGCAGAACGCTCTCGGTCAACAGCTGCCGCACGAGACGCTGCCAGCTGGCGCCCAGGGCCGTGCGGACCGCGACTTCCTTCTGGCGCCCGGTCGCCCGCGTGAGCAGCAGGTTGGCCACGTTGGCGCACGCGATCAAAAGGACGAGCGCGACCGACCCGAGGAGCACGAGCACCGCGAGCCGCACGTTGCCCACCATCGAATCAACGAGCGACACGACGTCGATGGTGAAGGTCCGATCGCGCTTGTCCTTCTCGCGGATACGCCCCGCGATCGCCGCCACGTCGTCGTCGGCCTGCGCCAGCGTCACCCCTGGTTTCAGCCGCGCCATGATGTTGTAGTTCTCGTCGCCCCGCAGCGTGGCCGGATCCTTGGGAAAGGCGAGCGGCAGGAACACATCCATCTGCTGGATGCTCCCGACCGTGGGCATGACCTCCTGGTTCAACAGGAGACCAGGCCCGAGCACGCCGACGACTTCGAACTGGTTCTTCGTATCGCCAGTTCCAGGCACGCCGAAGTTATTCAGCCGGATCGTCTTCCCCACGATCGTCGGATCGCCGCCGAAGGCGCGTTTCCAGAACCCGTGGCTCAAGACCGCGACCGTGTGCTTCCCCGGGGTCTCGTCTGACGCCACGAGGAGCCGGCCGAAGAGCGGCCTGGCGCCCAACAACGGAAACAGGGTGGAGGAGGTCAACAGGACCTCGACCCGTTCGGGCTGTTCCAGTCCGAGCATCGTCGCCGTTCGGCCCTGCGAGATCGACATCTCGTCGAAGGAGCGATTCTCGTTCTTGACGTCGACGTATTGACCGGGCGACGGCCAGTCCTGCGGAATGTTGATGCCCGGCGAGCGCAGCCAGAGGACGACGAGACGATCGGGGTCCGGGTAAGGGAGCGGCTTCAGCAGCAGCGCATTCACGACGCTGAAGATTGCGGTGTTGGCGCCGATGCCGATGGCGAGCGAGATGACGATGACCGCGGTCAGGCCGGCGCTGCGACGAAGGGTCCGAAGGGTATAGCGGATGTCCTGGAGAAAAGCGGACATGGGCCGATCCTACTTCTTCCTGGCCGGATCCATTCGCGTCCTGATGAAGCCCTCGACGATGGCTCGCACCGTGCCGGCGCAGTTCTTCCACGACGCCATGGACCCGGCCTCGAGGTCGGCATACATCGACCCTTCGCGGGGATGTGAAATCACCTTCGACCAGAGGTTGTTCCACTTGTGACCGTTGACGAGTTCCATGAAGCGCTCGCTGCTCATCTTGGCCCCGGGTGCGACGCGGAAGCGGATGAAGTAGCGGTTGTCGGTAGGGCCTTCCGCCGAGATATATCGTCGTCCTGTGATCTGCACCACGAGCGCGGCTTCCTCGGCGCTGGTCACCGGCGTCATTCGCCTTGTTCCCACCGGCACCGCGCAGGAAGTCCTCCACGGAATCGGCGAGGCGCAGCTTGGTTTCGGGCGCTTCGAAGTCGCGTCGCGCCACCGCGCGCGTGTGCGCGTCCTCCGCGACGTAAAACTCGGTCCAGACCGCGGGCGGCCAGTTGCTCGTCTTGTCGCCGTGCAGTTTCCGCAATTGCGCGGCCACGTCGAACATCTCCGAGCGCGCTCCCGCGATCGCCGCCTCGTGTTGCGCCGGCTTCAGCAGCGGTAAGGCGGGTGTTTGCAGATGCGTCACGAACACGGGCGCGGGGAGCGCTTCCTGGGCGCGACCCGCAGTGACAACCGGTACGAGAATGATGAGGATCAGCAGGAACAGGGCACGACGACGCGACATCAAGGCCTCCAGGGCCGTTAGTGTATGGCGAGCGCGGGCTGGCGCCGCGCTTTGAGCGCCCGCGACACGTCGGCTGCAATGCGCGGGTCGATCGGCGCGAGCTCGCGCACGGAGTCCCCTTCGAGCGCCGCCAGGGGCGCGCCGTCGCGATACACGATTCGATTTCGTCCGGCGGTCCGGATGCGGTCGCCCGCCGTCACGATCCCCGTGAGGTTCAACGGATCCGCGGCGCTGATGGTGAGCAGGCTGCCGTCGGCCGGTATGCGCCGCACCTCGCGGAGCTGTTCGACCGCGCCAGGGAGCGCGAACTGCTCACCCGACATGCCGGTGACGAACCGTCCGCTGCGGATCTCGCCGCGTGCCTCGAGCCGGCGATACACGCGCGCCAGCTCGCGCCAGGTGGCGGCGTTCGTTTCGCGCGTGAGCATCCGCCGGAAGACGACGCCGTAGCGGCGCAGGAGCGCCCATGCCTGGACCTCGATGGCGTCGTCGCGCGCGACCTCGTCATCTGCGGCGATGAACGTCCACCGGCCGGCGAAGTTGCTGCGCCGATCGTGCGCCGCCGGCCGTCCTCTCGCCGCCCACACCAGCGCCCGCATGCCGGAGAATCCATCCGACGTCACGAGTCCGCAGGCGACGAGCGCGCCGATGGCCTGCCGCAACCGGTCGGCGTCGAGTCCACATCCCGCGGTGAGGTCACCGAAGAACGACGCGCCCCGCGCTTGCAGCACCGAGAACACCGTTCGGGCCGTGTCGTCGATCGGGGGATCGCCGTCAGTTGTCCGCAACGCACGCCACGCGCTGGCGTGCTCGCGCAGGAACAGCGCAATCGGCGTTGCCGGAACCAGGCTCGGCGGCGGTCCGCCGGCAAGGTCGGCCGAGAGCCGCGCCCAACCCGCCTCTCCCGACAGACACAGCATGTCGAGCATCGACGGCTCGTAGCGGTCGAGCCGTGCCGGCAGCACCGACCGTTCCCATGCCGAGGCCGCAAGCTCGTAGCCATCGAGAGTCGAGACGATCTCGCGAAGGCCGTCGAGTCCGGTCAGACGTGAGGTGGGCTCGACGTGCTGCCAGCGGAAGAGGAAGCGCATGAAGTCCGCCGGTGAGACTGGTTCGATCTCGGCGCGCAGCCTGTTCAACGTGTAGCGATGGATGCGCGACAGCAGCGAGCGATCGCACCATTCGAGTTGCGGTTCGCCAGGCGTAAACCGTCCTCGCAGTACGACGCCGTCGCTCTCGAGCAGCAGCAGGGCGGCGTCCGCTTCGGCGACGGAAACACCCAGGGAATCAGCGAGTGCCGGGGCCGTCACCGGGCCTGACAGCGTCATCCGTCCGCGCAGGATCTCGGCGATCGCTTCGCTGCGCGTCCACGTCTTCGCCAGGCGCGAGGCCGGCGGTTGCAGTGACGTCGCGATGACGAGGTCCGGATGGATGGCGCGCAACTCGGGTAGCCGCTCGACCGCAAAACTCACGTGCGATACCGTGCCCCCGAGCACGGCTTCCCCGGCGCGACGGGCGGCGACGAGCGCTGCGAGTAGGTCCGGCCGCACGGCTTCCAGCTCCGTGGCGGTGAGGAATCCTGCCGTCAACATCACGTCGTGCAGTTCGTCGGCGTCCCGGGCATCCGGACGTTCTTCTTCCCGCACACGCGCGATGGCGTCCGCATCGAGCGCCCCCAGATCGCCGGACGACGCTGGATCGGTGGCCCGGCGTGACTGCACGGCGTGGCTCCGGCGCTCTTCCAACGGCGCGTCGTCGAGAAAGGCGTACGGTTTGGCGTTGAGAATCTCGTGCGCGAAGAGCGAGGGCTCCGGCGTATCCCGCGCGACCAGCCGTAGCTCCCCTGCATGAATCCGGTGGAGCACCGCACGCAGGCCGTCGAAGTCCATCGCTTCCTGCAGGCAATCGCGCACCGTCTGTGAAACGAGAGGATGATCGGGGATCTGACGGTCGCCGGGGATGTTCTCGAGGCAGGCCGCCGCGTCGGGGAAGACCGCCGCCATCAGGTCGTCCGCCAGCATGCGCTGGAGCTGGGGGGCCACCTTGCGTCCGCCCCTGGCGCGCGGCACGGCCAACGAGATCGTGGTGTTCCACCGCCAGCGCGTTTTGAACACGGGCGCGTCGAGGAACGCCTGCACGAGGACGTCCTCCGTGGTCTCCGGGTGCAGATAGCGGAAGACGTCCGAGAGTGGGAACGAATGCTGCGGCCCGAGCGAGAGCATCAGCGCGTCGTCGGTCGCCGCCGCCTGCAACTCGAAGTTGAACTGCCGGCAGAACCGCTTGCGGAGCGCGAGCCCCCACGCCTTGTTGACGCGGCTGCCAAAGGGGGCGTGCAACACGAGCTGCATGCCGCCCGACTCGTCGAAGAACCGCTCGAGCACGAGCGTCTGCTGCGATGGGATGACCCCGAGCGCGCGGCGGCCTTCCGACAAGTACGCGATGGCCTGCTCGGCGGCATCCTTCTCGAGACCGGACTCCGCCGTCAGCCAGTCGACCACGTCCGCGAGAGCGACCGAGCTCTCCAGTTGCCGATCCACTTCGCCTCGAAGGGTGCTGAGGGCGTGGGACAGCTCGTCGCTGCGTGCCGGCGCCTCGCCCAGCCAGAACGGGATCGTCGGCGGGGCGCCCTTCGCGTCCGCCACCCTGACATTCCCTCCCGCCACCTGCAGCACGCGCCACGATGCGTTGCCGAGCTGAAACACGTCCCCGGCGTTGCTTTCGATGGCGAAGTCCTCGTTGAGCGTGCCGATGAAGGTGTCGTCGGGGTCGAGCACGACGCGGTAGTCGGCGATCTCGGGGATGGCGCCCCCGGAGGTCTGGGCAAGGAGCCGGGCGCCTCGACGTCCGCGAACCGTTCCGTTTACCTCGTCGCGGTGCACCAGCGCCGCGCGACGACCTCGGCGCGTGGCAAAGCCTTCCGCCGTCATGCGCAGCACGCTGTCGAAGGACGCGCGGTCGAGGGCGCGATAGGGCCAGGCGCGGGAAACGAGCGCAAAGAGCTCGTCTTCCGAGTAGCCCCGGCACGCCGTTTCGGCGACGATCTGTTGTGCGAGAACGTCGAGCGGCGCGTCGTGCGACACGATGGCGTCGAGGAGGCCGGAGCGCACCGATCGCAGGAGCGCCGCGCACTCGACGAGGTCGTCCCGCGATACGGGGAACACGCGGCCCTTCGGCGTGCCGGCGATCGAATGACCCGAACGTCCGACCCGCTGAAGAAGCGTCGCGATGCGATGCGGCGAGCCGATCTGGCAGACCAGGTCCACATGCCCGATGTCGATGCCGAGTTCGAGCGACGCGGTGGCGACGAGCGCTTTCAGTTGACCGGACTTCAGCCGGGTCTCCGCGTCGAGGCGCTTCTCTTTCGACAGGCTGCCATGATGTGCCGTGACCACATCCTCGCCGAGCCGGTCGCTGAGGTGCCGCGCGAGCCGTTCCGCCATCCGCCGCGTGTTCACGAAGACCAGCGTCGTCCGATGGCCATTCACCAGGGCGGTGAGGCGGTCGTAGTACTCCTCCCAGACTTCGTGCGACATCACGGCGTCGAGCGTCGAGCCTGGGATCTCGACGCCGAGGTCCATCTGCCGGCGGTGGCCGACGTCCACGATCGTGCAGCCGGCCGGATCGCCGGCGGTCAGGTACTTCGCGACCTCCTCGATGGGCGTCTGTGTGGCTGACAACCCGATCCGCTGAAGCGGGTGCTCGGTCACCTGCGCAAGCCGCTCGAGCGTCAGCGCGAGGTGGGCGCCGCGCCGCGTGCCGATCACGGCGTGGATCTCGTCGACGATCACCGTGCGCACCGTGCGCAGCATCTGGCGGCTGCGCTCCGACGTGAGGAGCAGGTAGAGCGACTCCGGCGTCGTCACCAGGATGTGTGGCGGCGTCCGCAACATGGCGGCCCGCTGCGAGGACGTCGTGTCACCGGTGCGCACCGCGGCCGTAATCCCCGGTGCGTCGAGCCCCGACTCTTGTGCCAGGCGGTAAATGCTGGAGCGCGGCTCCGCGAGGTTCTTGTGGATGTCCGCGCTCAGCGCCTTGAGCGGCGACACATAGAGCACGCGGACCTCATCAGGAAGTGGCGACGCAAGGCTCTCTTCGAGCAGCGAATTAATCGCGGTGAGGAACGCCGCCAGCGTTTTGCCGGACCCTGTTGGCGCGGCGATTAGCGTGTGCCGGCGTGCGGCGATCGACTCCCAGCCGCGCAGCTGGGCCGAGGTGGGTTCACCAACGGCAGTCGTGAACCACCGGTGGACGAGTGGATGAAACGCAGCGAAAGACATGAGCCCTGGAGACCCCAACCGGGTAGGTGCCTCAATGATACCGCCGCTTAGGAGCTAGGCATCGCGAGGATCATCCAGGACGTTCCGAACCTGTCCCGGACCTGCCCAAAGCGGTTCGCGAAGAACGTCTCCTGCATGGGCATCAAGATCTGTCCGCCGTCGGCGAGCAGCGCCCAGACCCGCTCTGCCTCCGCGGAGCTTTCAACTGTGAGCGACAGATAGACGCTGCGCATCGGCTGAAAGCGCTCGGGCGGAACGTCAGACGCCATGAGCTGTGTCTCGCCGAGATCCATGAGGGCGTATTGGATCGAGTCTTCCCACCCCGGCCACTTGACGGGCTGGTCGGGCTGCTCGCGACGGCGCATCAGCATCGTGATCTTCCCGCCGAGATGCTGTTCGTAGAACCGGAGCGCCTGCTCGCAGTTCCCCCCGTAGTTCAGAAAGGTGTGGAGTCTCATGGGTATCAGCCTCAGCGGGTCGCGACTGGTCGAGTCAGCACCAGTCGTCCGCCGTCTCGCAGCCGTTGCAAGACCATCTCCGTTGGACTGACGGTCCGTCCCTCCATGATCAACTCTCCCTTCCGTAACCAGTGCTCCCAGATACGCACCGTGCCGTCGCGATCGATCTCGAAGTGGTGCCTCTCGTCCGATCCCTGGCGGGTTCGGAACACCACCAGGTGCGCGCGGTTGCGTTCGAAGAAGACGAGTTCCCAGCGACCGTCCTGGCCGCGCTGCTCGGTCACCGTCCACACGCCGTCGATCACGGTCGGCGCGCGGTTGTTGTAATTGGCCACCCACCACGTGAACGCGAACGATCCCGCAATGATGACCGCCAGGGTGACGACTGTCCCGATGGCTGGGGGCCACTGGGACTTCTCGAGAAACACCGCTTCTGTCAGACGCCGCGCATGCGGAGCGAGGGTCATGAGCACGCAGCTGAGAAGGACCAGCGCGGCGGCGAGCCCCCCGAGATCAACACCATAAAAGATGTCGATGAGAACGATGTTGGTGACGACGGGGAGCAAGATGAGCGCTCCGACGAGCTTCGTGCGGGGAAGCACGATCAGGATGCCGGCGACGATCTGGACCAGGGCGAGGAGCGTGCCGTAAACAGCCGAATACCCGAAGTAGTACCACGTGAGCCAGAAGCCGCTGACGTCGCCCATCGGTCTCGCGAGCTCGGAGTCGAGGATCGTGAACTGCGACCCGTTGATCTTCGCGAAGCCGTAAAGGATCGCCAGCACGGCGGCGACCCATTGCGGAACGCGCGTAAGGGAGAAAGGCGACATGACGAGCCCAGTCGGCATCGGTACTCCTGATCATTCTTGTCCTGGCCGTGGGATTTTCCGCGACGCGCGGTGACGCACACTAATCAACGACAGCCACTCACTTTCTAACAAGAGATCAAGAGATCAGGAGACTAAAGGGTTTTAAACCCTATGACCTCCTGGTCTCTTGGTCTCCTGTTGAGAGTGAGTGGCTGTCGTTCGAATGCAGGGGTGTGGCTGTCGCGCTGAGCGATGGCGGGCACGCCTCCCGTGTCGATGCCAGGGCCGAATCGGAGTCAGTTGCTCGAGTTCATGGCCGGCGTGCGCGCGGAGGCCGCGACTTGTTCGACCAACTCTCTTTACCCATCTTCCACGCGGCGCCTTCCTTGACGATCTGGATCTGCCCGGTCATCTTTTCCTTGTCGGAGCCGGGCCTTCAACGGTCAGCGTGACTCCCTTGTCGGTCTTGGTTTCCTTGGTCACCTTCACGTTCGTCATCTTCGACATTTCCTTGACGAACTCGAACATCTGCGGCCGTTCGGCGGCAGGCGTGGCTTGGACCTGGGCCTTCACCTCTTTCGACATGTAGGGCAACACGTCCTCGATGGCTTTCGCCTTGGCGAAGGCGGTCCGATACGTCAGGTAAAACTCCGATGCCGTCTGGTTCGCGGGCTGCGCCGCGACCCCGGCCAGGCCGGCAGACACCATCAGGACGGTCAACCCCAGTCGCGCCAACAGACTCACTACCTTCATCACAATCCTCTCCTTCAGTCCGCCGCTGTCTCGTGCGTGCGGCGGCGAGGGATTATGGCACCGACTCAGCATTAAACGCCCCACGATCCCGGCAGTCGGTTCGGCCACGGCAATGACCGCCTTCGTGCTCCGGTATTCCGGATGCCCTCTGTCAGGTCGGACCGGGTGGCCGCGGATCCGACCAACGGGGACCGGCAGCACCACGCAAAAGCCTAATGAATCATCGAGCGTCGCTGTCCCTACTCCGCGGCACGCCACTTGCCGTTTCGGACTGGCGCGGTTCCCCCCATACCCCGGCGATGTGTCGACCTCCGGAAAACGGGGGACCGCGTGGGCAACACGGTCATGGACACAACCCGACTCCGATTTCTGCGGTTCGCCGAGCGCGCATGCTGGGCCATCGGCCTTGTCGGGGTCGTGTGGTGGGGGACGTTCCAGGCGGGAGTCGCCATGTCGTCGAGGCACGACCTGGCGCGTTTCGCCGCACTCCGGGGTGGCGACGGAGAAGCCGCCGCGCCAGACCAGTCCCTGTGGTCGCCGGAACGAGTCGCGCTCTGGCGGAAAGCGGCCGCTGACCCGGCCCCGGCTCCGCTCGCCGTGCTTCGGATCGCGAGGATTCAGCTCGAAGTGCCGGTGCTGCCCGGCACCGACGACCGCACGCTCGATCGCGCCGTCGGTCACATCGAGGGGACGGCCGCTCCGGGAGCGGACGGCAACGTGGGGATCGCGGGCCATCGCGACAGTTTTTTCCGGGGGCTGAAGGACGTCGCGCCCGGCGACCTGATAGAGGTTCAGACGCTCCGCGAGAAACACGAGTATCGCGTCGTGCGGACCTGGGTCGTCGATCCCAAGGACGTCTCGGTCCTCGAGGAGACGTCGTCACCATCCCTGACGCTGGTGACCTGCTATCCCTTCTACTTCATCGGCTCCGCCCCGAGTCGGTTCATCGTTCGTGCCTTGCCTACTAGTCGTGTCGAAACGCAAGTGATCGCTGAGAGCGCTCAGAAATGGAGAGAGTGATGAGAGGTGTCATGTATCGGGTCGCCCTTGCGGCGGCGCTCGTCTGTGTGACGGCCGCCGTGTCGCAGGCGCAGCAAACGTCAACATCATCTGAAACCAAGAGGTTCGAAATCCTCGCCGTGGACGGGAACAACCTGGTCGTCCGGTTGCCGGAAGGCACCAGGGAACTGACGGTTCCGGATGACTTCCGCTTCACCGTCAACGGGCAGCAGTTGTCCGTTCAAGAATTGAAAGTGGGGATGAGAGGAACCGCGACCATCACGACGCGCACGACGGTGACGCCGGTGACCGTGACCGAGGTCAAGAACGGCACCGTGTTCGAACGTTCCGGTGGGTCGGTCATCGTGCAGACCCCCGAGGGTTTCAAGATGTTCTCCCAGGGGGAACTGGACAAGCGCGGCGTGAAGATCGTCAAGAACGGCAAGCCCGTCCAGCTGTCGGATCTGAACAAGGGCGACAAGCTGACGGCGACCATCGTGACGGCCGCCCCGCCGCGGGTCATGACCCAGAAAGAAGTGAACGCGACCGTTCCGACGGCCGCGGCGACACCGGCACCAGCACCGGCAGCGGCAGCAGCGCCGGCGCAGCAGGCGCCCGCTCCGCCGCCCCCAACAGCCAAGACTCTGCCGAAGACCGCGAGCTCAACGCCGTTGCTGGGACTCTTGAGCGTCCTGTCGCTGGCGATGGGGCTCGGACTGACCATCAGACGCCGCGTCGCCGACTAGGCGCGCGGTTGCTCCCCCGGGTGGCCGCGCTCGTGCCGTGAGGGCGAGCGCGGCTGCCTGTTTTTCTGGTCCGTCAAAGGAGTGCGGCGTGTTCCCCAAGCTCACTGCGGAGTTCCTCGGCACGTTCTGGCTCGTTCTCGGCGGGTGCGGCAGTGCGGTCCTGGCCGCCGGCGTTCCCGATGTCGGAATCGGATGGCTCGGCGTCTCACTCGCCTTCGGTCTGACGGTGCTGAGCGGGGCGTACGCGCTCGGCCCGATCTCGGGAGGGCATTTCAATCCCGCGGTCTCGGTCGGCTTGTGGGCGGGTGGCCGCTTTCCGACGAACCTGCTGTTGCCGTACGCCGCGGCACAAGTCATCGGTGGCATCGCCGGCGCCGGCGTGCTGTTTTTCATCGCCAGCGGCCAGCCGGGTTTCAGCCTCGCCGGAGGCTTCGCCTCGAACGGCTACGGCGCGCATTCACCGGGCGGCTATTCGCTCGAAGCGGGGCTCGTGTGCGAAGTCGTGATGACCGCCATGTTCCTGCTCATCATCCTGGGCACCACGCACAAGCGGGCTCCGGTCGGATTCGCCGGTCTCGCGATCGGCCTCGGCCTCACCCTGATCCACTTGATCAGCATCCCGGTGACGAACACCTCGGTGAATCCGGCACGCAGCACCGGAACGGCGGTGTTCGTTGGGGGCTGGGCCATTCAGCAGCTCTGGCTGTTCTGGCTGGCGCCGATCGTGGGCGCCGCGATCGCTGGCTTCCTCCACAAGTCGCTCCTCGAGAGCCCAGCTCCTGAACCTCCGGTGACCGGCCGCGCCCGTTCGTAGTTCCCTGTTGCCGCGCGCAATCGCGGCGCTGCGTGCAGAGGATTGCCGACCATGAGCCTCAGCGACGCAGACAGGATGAGTGGAATCAGGCGCCGGACGAGTCAGATCCTCGACCGCGTTGCCTCCGTTCTGCCCACGGTGAGAGCGCGTCTCTTCGCGCTCGTGCTCGTCGCCCTGATCCCTGCGCTCGTGATCCTCGTGTACGACGAATGGCTGGCGAGAGAGCGCGGGTTCGCCGCCCTGACCGATCTCTCGACGCGCGTCGTGCGCTTGCTCCAGCGCGAGATGGACGACCGCATTACGCGAGCGGCGCAGCGGCTGTCGGTGCTCGCGGACGACCCGGACGTGGTCGCCATGTCTCCCGCGGAGACCCGCAAGCTGGTCGACGCGTTGCGCGAAGATCGTCTCTACAACAACCTGTGGATCGCCGACGGCACGAGCGGCGATGTGCGCGCGAGCGCCGTACCGCTGGATCAGAAGGCCAACGTGCGCGACCTGGTCTCGTTCCAGAGCGCCCGGCGGACGCTCGACTTTGCGACCGGCGACCTTTCTGCCCGAACCGGCCACCAAAGAACCCGGTCTCAACATCGCGCACCCCGTCCTGAACGAGCTCGGGCGCCTGACGGCTGTCGTCTTCGCGAGCGTCGATCTCGACTGGGTATCCGGTTTCATCGAACGTTCCGGCCTTCCTCCGAGCACCGCGCTGACGGTTCTTGACGGTGCAGGCATCGTCCAGTACCGGTCGATGGAGCTGGAGAAGTTCGTCGGGAAACACGCGGGCGAGTGGGCGACGGCACTCGGCAGCGCACAGAGCGTGCGGGGCTTTGCCGGGCTCGATGGCGTCGAGCGCCTCTACGTGGCCGAGCCGTTGGAGTTTCGCGGACAGCACACGGGCACCCGCGTCACGCTGGGGATCGCCCTGGCGCCCTATCGCGCCGACCTGAATGCCACGCTTCGCAGCAACCTCGTCCTCTTGGGCACGGGAACGATTCTTTGTTTCCTGATTGCCTGGGGAGTCGGCGAAGCGCTGTTCGTCCGTGAGGTCCGACCGATCATCGCCACCGCGCGCCGGGTGTCGGCCGGCGATCTCGAGGCACGTACCGGCTTCGGTAACGAGCGCGGCGAATTGCGGGAGCTCGGCCGCGTGATCGACGACGCGGTGGTCGCACTGCAGCTCTCTCATCGCGACCTCGTGGCGGCTCGCGAACAGGCGGTGGATGCGAATCGAGCGAAGGGTTCGTTCCTCGCGATGATGAGCCATGAAATTCGCACGCCGATGAACGCGATCCTCAACATGAACGCGCTGGCCTTGGAAACCGACCTGCCCCCGAAGGCGCATCAGTACGTCAACATCGCCCATTCGTCTGCCCGCAATCTGCTCGGCATCCTCAACGACATCCTCGACTTCTCGAAGATCGAAGCCGGCAAGCTCGAGCTCGAAGAAGCACCCTTCAGCGTCCGGGATGTGCTCGAGGAAGTCACCGAGACCTTCAGGGCCACGGTGATCCAGAAACACGTCGAGCTCGTCACGCACGCAGTCCCGGCCGTCCCCGACCGGCTCGTCGGCGACGCGCTGCGCTTCCGCCAGGTGCTCACGAACCTCGTCGGAAACGCCTTCAAGTTCACGCACGAAGGGGAGGTCCTCCTGAGAGTGGATCCTGTGTCCGACGCGAACGAGCACACAGGCTCCGTCAATCTGCGCGTCACCGTGCGGGACAGCGGAATCGGG
Organism: uncultured Acidobacteriota bacterium; assembly: GCA_963762995.1. Classification (GTDB taxonomy): domain Bacteria; phylum Acidobacteriota; class Vicinamibacteria; order Vicinamibacterales; family 2-12-FULL-66-21; genus JACDCA01. The sequence continues at coordinate 60,252 of CAVXMQ010000023.1, forward strand.
ATCCCGTACGAGCAGCAGGGCAAACTCTTCCAGGCGTTCACGCAAGCCGATAGCTCCACGTCACGCCAGTACGGCGGCACCGGCCTTGGGCTCGCGATCAGCCGGCGACTCGCGCGGCTCATGGGGGGCGACCTCACCTTTGAGAGCGTCCCCGGTGCCGGCACCGCGTTCTTCTTCACCGCTCGCTTCAGCATTGAAGCGCAGCAAACGGCCCCGAGGCCCGCCGTTCCTTCTACGCTCAGGGAGAAGCCGGTGCTGGTCATGGAAGATTCCCCGACCAGCCGGGAGCTGCTCGAGACTCTCTTCGGCAGCTGGTCGATTCCTGTGGTCTCTGTCGCGAGCGCGGAGGAGGGCCTGGCGCTCCTCGAGGAGCGGAACCGCGCAGCCAGTCCGGATCCGTTTGGCCTCGTCGTCCTGGACTGGATGCTCCCGGGCATGAACGGCCTCGACGCCGCGCAGCGCATTCGGAACCGGCCCGAGATCAGCACGTTACCCATCATCGTGATGAGCGCCTACGCCGGAAAGGAGGAGGAGGCGCGCTGCGCCGAACTCGGCGTCAACGTCTTCCTGCGGAAACCGGTGACGGCGTCTTCCCTGTTCGACGCGGTCGTCCACTCGCAAGGCGTTCGCGTGCACGTTGCGCGGCGTGGCCTCGACGGGCCGCTCGAACGGGAGTTCGACGGCGTGCAGGCCCTGCTGGCGGAGGACAACGAGGCCAATCAGATGGTCGCGACCGAGCTTCTTGGACGCCTGGGGATCGAACTGGACGTGGCTCGCAACGGTCGGGAAGCCATCGCGATGGCCGAGGCCGCACCGACGAAATACGCCGCCATCCTGATGGACATGCAAATGCCGGAGCTCGATGGGCTCGCGGCGACGCGTGCGCTGCGTGCCGATGCGCGCTTCAAGACGGTGCCGATCATCGCGATGACGGCCAACGCCATGAAGGTCGATCTCGACGCGTGTCTCGCGGCGGGCATGAACGATCACATCACCAAACCGATCGACCGGCGAACGCTCGTCACCACGCTCCGGCGCTGGTTGCCGACCGGAACGAAAGCGGCCTCCACGGTGGCCACGACCGTCATGCCCCAGGAGGAGTCGGGCCCGATGCTCGAGGGGATCGATGTCGACGGCACGCTGCGGCGTCTCGGAATCGAGCGTGCCAGCCTCGAACGGATGCTGCTGCGGTTTGCCGACGGACAGCGGGAGCTCATGGACGCCCTGCGCACCGCCGTCGTCACCGGCGACGGTGCGGCGGCCGCACGGCACGCGCACGCGATCGCCGGCGCCGCCGGCAATCTCGGCGCGGACCACCTGCGCGCCGCGGCGAAGGACCTCGAGCAGGCAGGGCGAGACGGGCGTACGGACTTGACCGACCTGCTGACCGCCGTCGAGGAACGGGCGGCCATCGTCGCGCGCTCGATCGAGACCTTGCGTCCGCCGGTAGAACGCCAGACCGATACCCCGGGACGTCCGTTCGATCGCGCGGCGGCTGGCGCCGCGCTCGATCGATTGACGACCGCCCTGGACAACTACGACGCGTCGTCGGCGAGCGGAGCCCTGGCCGAGCTCGGAACGTCCGCCCTTCCGGCGTGGGCGGCTGAGGATCTTGGCCGCCTGCGTGGCCACGTCGACGGGTACGAATACAGCGAGGCGCGGGGCATTGCGTCACGTCTCCTCGCGCGCGTGCAGGACAGCAAGACCTGACGTCGACTGACATGCCGGGTCTGAAGACCCGGCCTACGTAGCGGGTCTTGAGCGACCTACTTGAGGAGACTGGGGTGAAAGAACTAACCGACTGCCGGGTGCTCATCGTCGACGATGTCAAGGCCAACGTCGACATTCTGGTGCAGGCACTCAGCAGTGAGTACAAGTTGTCGGTGGCCCTCGGCGGACAGCAGGCGCTCGAAGCCGTTCGCCGCAGCCCGCCCGACCTGATTCTGCTCGACATCGTGATGCCGGATATCGACGGCTATGAGGTCTGCCGAACGCTGCGCGCGGCGGAGGCGACCCGCGAGTTGCCGATCATGTTCCTCAGCTCGCTCGAAGACGTGACGAACAAGGCGCGCGGGTTCGAGGTCGGCGGCAACGACTATCTGACGAAGCCGTTCGAAATTCTCGAAGTCAAGGCCCGCGTGCGTTCGCTGCTGAAGGCCAAGGCGTACGCAGAGGCCGTGAAAGCCGCGGCGGAACGCGACCTTCGCATTGCCCGCGAGATTCAGATGGGCCTTCTGCCTGCCGACGTATCGGCCCAGACGCGAGGAACGGGGCTGGACGTGCACGCGGTGCTCGAACCCGCACGCCAGGTCGGTGGCGACCTCTACGAAGTTCTGCGGCTCGGTCCCGACCGCGTGCTCGTGGCCGTGGGTGACGTGTCGGGCAAAGGTATTCCTGCCGCACTCTTCATGGCGGTGGCCATGACGCTCCTGCGCAGCCTGGCGCGACAGGGCCATGCACCTGAGGAGATCCTGCGCCGGCTGAACGACGAATTACTGGAACAGAACCCGCGCGGCATGTTCGTGACGCTTCAGGTGCCTGGTGTTCGATCTCGCGACGGGCGTGGTCACGTGCGCGAGCGCGGGGCATCACGCCGCTGTCCGAGTCGGGCCGGGGGAGGCGCCGGAACTGGCCTTCACATCGTGCGGACGGGTGCTCGGATTGATGCCTTCCGAAGCGATCAGCAGCGAGACGCTGCGGCTCCGGTCGGGAGATGTCTTCGTCCTCTTCACCGATGGCGTCAGCGAAGCGTTCGATCCCAACGAGGATCTCTTCGGAGAAGAGCGGTTACTGGCGCACCTGCACGCGTCGCCGGGTCACAGCGCCCGTGAAATCTCACGGGGAGTCCTCGAGGCCGTGCAGGGCCACGCGGCAGGCGCGCAACAGTCCGATGACATCACGGTTGTCTCCGTCCGCTACGCGGGGCGACCGTCCGAAGCGAAAGTGGTGGGGTTGTAATCATGGGTGCACTGCTGTCAGAGATTCGTCACAATCCGCTCCTCTGGTTGCTCGTTTTCGTGCCGGCGGTGTTCGTCGTGCAGGCGCGCGCGCACGAAGCACACACGTTGCTGTTTGTGCTGTCGGTCCTCGCGATCGTGCCGCTTGCCGCGTTATTGAGTCACGCCACCGAATCGGTCGCCGCGAAGACGGGCGATAGCGTCGGCGGGCTGCTCAACGCCACGCTCGGAAACCTCACCGAACTGGTGATCGCGCTCACCGCCTTGCGCGCCGGCCAATACATGCTGGTCAAGGCCTCCATCGCGGGCGCCATTGTCACCAATTCGTTGTTCATGCTGGGTGCGGCCTTTCTGCTCGGTGGGCTGAAGTACCACGTGCAGGAGTTCAATCGCGTCAGCGCGCGCCTGCAGGCCAGCCTGCTGTTCCTGGCCACGATTGGGTTGCTGATTCCGTCGGCCGTCACACTGGCCGATTCCGGACCGTCGTCGAACTTCACGCAGCAGTTGAGTCTCGGGTTGTCCGGACTCCTGATGCTGGCGTACACGCTCGGGATGCTGTTCTCGCTCAAGACCCATCGCGAGTTGTTTGCGGCCACCGAGCACGGACACGACGACGGGGAACCGTGGCCGATGGGCTTGGCGCTCGCGACGCTGGCTGGTGTCACCGTGTTGGTGGCCCTGGTGAGCGAAGTGTTCGTCGAGTCGGTGCAACAGGCGGCCGTCTCCTTCGGGATGACCCCGGCGTTTGTCGGTTTCATCGTGGTGTCGTTGGTTGGCGGAGCGGCTGAAATGGCGTCGGCGTTCTCCGGCGCGCGCAAGAACCGGCTCGATCTGAGCGTCGGGATCGCCTTGGGCAGCGCGTCGCAAATCGCGTTGTTCGTGGCCCCGGTGCTCGTGTTCCTGAGCTATGTGATGGGCCCCGCTCCGATGGATCTCCGCTTGTGGCCCGGGGCGGTGATGATGATGCTCATCGCGGCGTTCATTGCCACGCTCGTCACCAACAACGGTCGATCCGCGTGGTTCGTCGGCGTGCTCGTTTTGATGGTTTACCTGATCTTCGCGATGACCCTGTACCTCCTCCCACCCGCCGCGCAATGAGGCCACGCGGGGTGGCAGGCATGCGGGTTCGCGGCTGCTCGGCGCTGCGCGCCTCGAGGTTCAGCGTTCAGGGTTCAGAGTTCTCTCGCTTCGCTCGAGGTTCAGGGTTCCGGGTTCTTCCGCTCCGATTCGGGGTTCTTCGGAGGGCGGCGCGGGCCTTGGCCTCGCCACGTTGGCTCAAGCCTGCTACCCCGCGGTGCTGCCGCGGGTGAGGCATGAAGCTACGCTCGGGCATTGCACGGCATTTCGGGGCGCCCTCCGGGAATCAGGGGCGAACTCCGGTGCGGTTCGGTGCGCATGCCTGCATGAAGTCGCAGAATCCCTAGAGATTCCGGCGATATTTCGGGTTTCCGCCTACGGCATACCCCCTGCAGCCGCTTCCCGTTCGGCGAGCGCGGAGTGACGGTCTTCGCAATCGCTGGTGGAGGAGGACAAATGAAACGCCTTGTTGTAGGAATCATCGCAGTGGCAGCCCTGGTGTCGACGGCCCAGACGGCCATGGCCCAGGCCAGGACCATCACGTCGGAGGTGAGGACGGAGGCGGGCACCATCGAGGCCATCGAAGTCGCGAGCCGCACGGTCTCACTCAGGAAAGCGGATGGCACCATCGTCACAACCGTGGCGGGGCCGGACGTGAAGCGCTTCGACGAGCTCAAAATTGGCGACAAGGTCACCGCGAAGTTCTATGAGAACGTCGTCGTCCGCCTGAAGCTGCCCGGCGAGCCGGAGGAGACTAGCGCACAGAAGGCCACGACGTATGCGCCCGCAACGCTTCCCGGTGGCACGAAAGCCAAGCAGTTGACTATCACCGCCACGATTTCGGCCATCGACATGGCCATCCCGTCGGTCACGTTCACCGGGCCGAACGGGTGGAAGTACACCTCGAAAGTGCAGGACAAGGAAGCGCTCGGCAAGGTGAAGGTCGGTGACAAGGTCGACATCGTCTGGACAGAAGCCGTGCTGGTGTCGATCGAGCGCGGCGCATAGGCGAGCGGCTGGTCTCCGAAGACAACCAGAGGAGCAGATCCATGCATCACGTCGTTGCGCGATGGACGGTCAGCGCGGAGGACCGCTTCTCGCGGCCAGCGTCGTGGCAGCGATCACTGTTGCGGGGGCAGAGGCGTGGGCACAGGCGACGACCGTCAAGGCCACGCCGCCTGCCGCCCCAGTGCAGCGGACGATCGACTGCGGCGCCGGTGCGGGGGACCGGAATACCTGCGAAGCGGACACCTCGTACGGCGTCGTGCTGATCCGCCAGACCGGCGACGGCAACTGTGCGCTTGGCAGGACCTGGGGCTTCGACGCGAAGAGCGTCTGGGTCGCTGACGGGTGTCGCGGCACGTTCGCGCTGAGCGACGCTCGTGTCACCGTGGACTGCGCGGCTGCCGCAGGGGCCCGCGAAGTCTGCCAGGCGAACACGTCCGCCGGAGTGTCGCTCGTCAAAGGTTCACCCGCCTGCATGCTCGGCCGGACCTGGGGCTACGACAAGGACGGCATCTGGGTGGCGGATGGTTGCCAGGCGACGTTCGTCCTCAATAACCTCCGCATTCGCGAGTGCGGGTCGGACGGCTCGCGTCAGCACTGCGCCGCCGACACCTCGGCCGGCGTCCTTCTCGCGCGGCCGACCGCCACGGCTGCGTGTGTGCTCGGCGACTCGTGGGGATATGACACCACCGGTATCTGGGTGGACAAGGGCTGTCGTGCCGAGTTCCTGCTCGGCGATCCAGATCCCGGCGCGCCCGAGAACAAGGACCTCTATGACTTCTTCGGGCTGTTCGAGCCCTACGGCCGACTGCGCGGCCAGGTCGCCTGGTTCAACGAGGACGTCGAGGTGCAGGACAACTCCTCGTATCTCGGGCTGAAGTTCTCGACACGCGGGGCCGTGAGGTTCTTCGCGCAGACCGAGTGGCGGGTCAGCCTCGTACGCGGTGGGCAGGAGTTCAATGCGGGCGCGACCACCACGGGCGGCGGCTTTCCAAACCTGGAGAATCCGCAGTCAGACCAGGTGTTCGGTAACCGGCTCGGTAACGTCGGCATCGACTTCGGGCATGGCGGTCGCATCGCCGCCGGCAAGCAGTGGGCGGTCCACACCGATGTCACGTTGTACACGACGGACCAGTTCACCGTCTTCGGCAGTGAAGCCAGCGCGACGTACACCGCCGGCACCGATGGGGGCTTCCTGGGTACCGGCCGTGCCGACCAGGTGGTGACGTATCGCAACACGTTCTTCAAGGTGCTCAGTCTCGGCGGCCAGGTGCAGTTCAAGTCGGCCGAGACCAGCGACACCCTCGACGGGGCGGGTGCGTCCGCGCAGCTGACGATCCTGCCGGGAGTTCGGCTGGGCGCGGCCTACACCAAAACCCGTTTCGCGGATGACACGAAGGCCAGCATTCGTGGGCTCGATGACGACGCCGAGTTCATCGCTCTTGGCGCCAAGATCAACTGGAAGGTGTTCGAGGCTGGCTTCGTCTATGCCGATCAGAAGAACGGCGATCTCGTGCGGGTGACGTTATCGGATGGTGCTATCGAATCGGTCGTCTTCGACGCTCACGGTGTCGAAGCGCTGGTGCGATTCAACGCCCCGGGTTTCTCCGTGTACGGCGGGTACATCTACTACAAGCCCGAGAGGCGCAACGAATTCCTCGACATACGGTTCCGCAAGAGATACGGGATCGCCGGCGTGAACATGGGCATCATGCGCAACATGTACGCCTATGCGGAAGCGCGCGTTTTCGACGAAAGCCGTGGTCCGCAAGGCGGGGAGGGCTTCGACGTCCTCGCGGTTGGCGTGCACTACGGGTTCACCATGAAGACCTTCCACCGCCGGTAAGGAGCACGAGATGAAGACACGACGATTCGCCGTCGCCCTGGCGCTCGCGACGCTCGCCAGTCTCCCTGGGTCGCTGGGGGCGCAGGACAAGGGGAAGACCGAAGCCGCGAAACTGGCGAGCGAAGCGCAGGCGGCGCTGCGGAAGCTGAACGCCAGCGTGCCGCTCGCCGCGCAGCTCACGAAGAGCGCGGTGGCCGTCCTGGTCTTTCCGACCATCACCAAGGCCGGCCTCGGGATCGGTGGACAGTACGGCGAAGGCGCACTGTTGAAGAAGGGCTCGGCGGTGGCCTACTACAAGACCACCGGCGCCTCATTCGGTCTGCAGGCCGGTGGCCAGAAATACGGCTACGCGATGTTCTTCATGGACGCAAAGGCTGTCGATTCACTCAACAACGCGAACGGGTTTGAAGTCGGCGTGGGTCCGAGCATTGTTGTCGTGGACGAGGGGATGGGCAAGAGCTCGACCACGAAGACCCTCAAGGAAGAGATCTACGCGTTCATCTTCGGACAAAAAGGACTGATGGCAGGCCTCGGCATCCAGGGGAACAAGATCACGAAGATCACGCCGAAGTAACCGGGCGACCCGTGCATGGTCGGAAAGCTTCTCGTCGCGTGGGCGCTGATGGCCGCGTGCGTGGTCGTTCACGCCGCGGGCCTGAGCGTGGCGCTGCGTCACTATCGGCGGCAGCCGGTCTTGCTCGGGCACTTCTGGCCCCAGATGCGGCTCTTCACCCGCCTGGCGGCGTGGATCGTCCTGCTCCACCTGACCGAGATCAGCGTGTGGGCGGTCTACTACGTGTTCCAGGGGGCGATGCCGGATTTGCAGACCTCCCTGTATTTCAGCGCGGTGACCTACACCACGACTGGTTACGGCGACCTGGTGCTCCCGCCGGAATGGCGGCTGGTCGGCGCCGTCGAGGCGTTGACCGGCATCCTGATGTGCGGGTGGTCGACCGGCTTCTTCTTCGCGGCGGTCAGCCGCATGTTCAACGAGAAATGAGCAGGATCGCACGCGAGGGGTATCCGTGAGTCTGACGCCGAAGGACCTGACGCCGGTTTACAACGAAACGATCGGCAAAGGCGCCGGCGCTCGCCGATGGCAGCGCCCTGTCTACGTCGATCTCCTTCCGCCCTGCAACCACGCCTGCCCGGCCGGGGAGAACATCCAGGCATGGCTCGCGCTCGCCCAGGCGGGCGACTACGAGGGGGCCTGGCGGAAGTACATGGAGGAGAACCCGCTGCCGGCGACCCACGGCCGGGCCTGCTATCACCCCTGCGAAAGCGCCTGCAACCGGCAGTTTCTCGATTCGGCGGTCTCGATCCACTCGCTCGACCGGTTCCTCGGCGATCTCGCCAACGAGAAGGGGTGGACGATCGCCCCCGGGCGGCCTACCGGTAAGCGGGTGCTCGTCGTCGGTGCCGGCCCCGCCGGCCTCTCGTGCGCCTACCACCTCCGCAGGTTCGGACACGCCGTCGAGATCCGCGACGCGAACCCACAGCCGGGCGGCATGATGCACTACGGCATTCCCGCCTATCGCCTGCCACGCGAGGGCCTCGACAAAGAGATCGCGCGCATCGAGGCGATGGGGGTCACGGTCGTTCGCAACTCGCGCGTGCACGACGTCCAGGCCGAGAAGGCGGCGGGCGCGTTCGACGCGGTGTTCCTGGCCATCGGCGCCCAGGTCGCGAACCATCTCGACATTCCGGCGATGGACGGCGGAAAGATCATCGACGCCGTGACGCTGATGGAGCGCGTGGAAAAGGGGCGCGCCCCATCGTTGGGGCGCGTCGTCGGCATCGTCGGCGGCGGCAACACGGCGATGGATGCCGCCCGCCTGGCGAAACGACTCGGCGCCGAAGAGGCCGTGATCATCTTTCGCTTCGACAAGGCGCAGATGGAGGCCCATCCCTACGAAGCCATGGAAGCCGTCGCCGAAGGCGTGAAGATCAAGTGGCTCTCCACGGTGAAGCAGTTCGGCCAGGACGAAATCGTCGTCGAGCAAATGGAGATGCTCCCCGACAACTCCGGGTGCGTCGGCACGGGACAGTTCCAGACCCTGAAGACTGACTCACTGGTGCTGGCCGTCGGACAGCACTCCGATGTCGAGTTCCTGAAGAAGCTGCCAGGCATCCGGATCGGGCGCGGCAACGTCGTCGAAGTGGACGCGCAGATGCGCGCGAGCGATGGCATCTTCGCGGGCGGCGACATGATCGGCGGCCCGCGCACCATGACGGCGGCGGTCGGGCACGGCAAGAAGGCCGCGCGCCAGATCGATGCGTGGATGCGCGGCGGCGTTTATGAGAAACCGCCGCAGCACCCGCTGGTCCCATACGAGCTGCTCAACCTCACCGTGTTCCTCGATGCCGATCGAAGCGAGCACGCCGAGCTGCCGGTGTCGAAACGCACCGGCTTCGACGAAATCGTCTCCGGCCTCTCGGAGCGCGACGCGCGCTACGAGGCCACGCGCTGTCTCTCCTGTGGCAACTGCTTCGAGTGCGACAACTGTTACGCCGCGTGCCCGGAACAAGCGATCACCAAGTTGGGGAAGGGCCGGTTCTATCGCGTCGAGCTCGATCTCTGCACGGGGTGCGCGGCGTGCTTCGAGCAGTGCCCGTGCCATGCCATCGAGATGGCGCCGGAACCTGGATCCGTGCGCCTGGTTGGAGACCACGACCCCGAGAAAATGCCCGCAAGGTTTACGGTCCGCGCGTAGCGCGCAAGGAGAGCGTCGCATGTCGGTCAAGTCGGTGGTGATGGACGGCAACACGGCCGCCGCCCACATCGCCTATCGCGTCAACGAAGTCTGCGCCATCTTTCCCATCACGCCCTCCTCGACGATGGCGGAGCTGGCCGACGAGTGGGCCGCCAAGGGCCTCAAGAACATCTGGGGCCAGGTGCCGGTCATCCAGCAGATGCAGTCGGAAGGGGGCGCGGCCGGGGCGGTGCACGGCGCGCTTCAGAGCGGCGCGCTCACGACGACGTTCACGGCATCCCAGGGTTTCCTGCTGATGCTGCCCAACATGTACAAGATCGCAGGCGAGCTGACGCCCTGCGTCTTCCATGTGGCGGCGCGCGCCATCGCCACGCAGGCGCTGTCGATTTTCGGCGACCACTCGGACGTGATGAGCGCGCGGATGATCGGGTTCGCGATGCTGGCGGCGTCTTCCGTGCAGGAAGCGCACGACCTCGCGCTGGTGGCGCAGGCGGCCACGCTCGAATCGCGCGTGCCCGTCATGTTCTTCTTCGACGGGTTCCGCACGTCGCACGAGGAGAACAAGATCGCTCTCATTCCGGACGAACAGATCAGGGCCGCGATCGACGACGACCTGGTGCGGGCGCACCGGGCCCGCGCCCTCACGCCGGAGCGGCCCGTAATCCGCGGCACCGCCCACAATCCGGACACGTTCTTCCAGGCTCGCGAGTCGGCGAATCTCTACTACGCCCGTGTTCCCGACATCGTGCAGCGCACGATGGATCGCATCGGCGCGCTGATCGGACGCTCGTATCGCTTGTTCCGCTACACCGGGCATCCCGAGGCGGAGCGCGTCGTCATCGTCATCGGCTCGGCGTTCGAAGTGCTCGACGAGACCGCGGCCTGGCTGAACGCCCACGGCGACCGGGTGGGGGTGCTGCACGTCACGCTCTACCGACCGTGGGACGCGGAGCGCTTTCGTGCGGCGTTGCCGCCGACGGTGAAGAGCATCGCGGTGCTCGATCGGACGAAGGAAGTCGGCGCGCCTGGGGAACCGCTCTATCTCGACGTCCTGACCACCTTCGCCGAGGCGGTGGCTTCCGGGCGCCTCTCGGCCATGCCGGTGATCGTGGGGGGGCGCTATGGCCTGTCCTCCAAGGACTTCGATCCTGCAATGGCCAAGACGGTGTTCGACGAGCTGAAGAAACCGCAGCCAAAGCACGGCTTCACGATCGGGATCACCGACGACGTGACGTTTACCAGCCTGCCGGTCGATACGAGCTTCGATATCGAACCGCCCGACGTCGTGCGTGCGCTCTTCTTTGGCCTGGGCGCCGATGGGACCGTCGGTGCGAACAAGAACTCGACGAAGATTTTGGCTGCGGATCCGAACCGCCACGCCCAGGGCTACTTCGTCTACGACTCGAAGAAGTCCGGTTCCTACACGATCTCGCACCTGCGGTTCGGACCGCGGCCGATCCGCGCTCCGTATTTGCTCAAGTCAGCAAACTTCGTCGGCATCCACAAATTCGATTTCCTCTACAAGCTCGACACGCTCGAGGCCGCCGCCCCCGGCGCCACGGTACTCATCAACAGCCCTTACGCCCCCGGCGACGTCTGGGACGAGATCCCTCGCGACGTACAGCAGCAGATCGTCGACAGGAAGCTGAAGCTCCACGTCATCGATGCGTCCAGCGTCGCGGCAGGTCTCGGCCTTGGCTCCCGCGTGAACACGATTCTGCAGACGTGCTTCTTCGCGCTCTCCGGCGTGATGCCTCGCGACAAGGCGATCGAGGCGATCAAGCAGGCCACGGAAAAGACGTACGCGAAGAAGGGGAAGGAGATCGTTCGCAAGAACTTCGCGGCGATCGACAGCGCCGTCGCGAACCTGCACGAGGTTCGTGTTCCAGCGAAGGCGGAGGGGCAGCGCATCCGCCTCACGCTGATCCCGGATACCGCGCCTGAGTTCGTGCGCACCGTGACCGCGACGATCCTGGCGCTACGCGGCGACACGCTTCCTGTCAGCGCGCTCCCGGTCGATGGCACGTACCCCACGGGCACGGCCAAATACGAGAAACGGAACATCGCCGACGAAGTACCGATCTGGGAGTCCGACCTCTGCATCCAGTGCGGCCAGTGCGCCATCGTCTGTCCACACAGCGTGATTCGGGCGAAGTATTACGACGAGAGCCGGCTCGAAGGGGCGCCGGCGGGTTTCAAGGCCGCTCCCATCAACGCACGCGGTTATCCCGACTCGCGCTTCACGTTGCAGGTCTACGTCGAGGACTGCACCGGGTGCGGTGTCTGCGTGGAGAACTGTCCGGCGCACAGCCCGACGAACTTCGCCATCAAGGCGATCAACATGAAGGACCGGCTCCAGCATGTGGAGGCGGGCCGCGAGAGCATCCGCTTCTTCGAGACGCTGCCGTGGGCCGACCGCACGCGCGTGAATTTCGCCAACGTGCGCGGCGTGCAGTTTCTCGAGCCGTTGTTCGAGTTCTCGGGCGCCTGCGCCGGGTGCGGCGAGACTCCCTATCTCAAGCTCATGTCGCAGCTCTTCGGCGACCGGCTGCAGATCGCGAATGCCACGGGCTGCTCGTCGATCTACGGCGCGAACCTGCCGACGACGCCGTGGGCCGCGAACGCCGACGGCCGCGGGCCGGCGTGGGCCAACTCGCTCTTCGAGGACAACGCGGAGTTCGGCCTCGGCTACCGCCTGGCCATCGACAGCCAGACCGGGCAGGCGCGAGCCCTTGCACAGAAACTCGCGGCGCGCATCGGTGACGACCTGGTGACGGCGATCCTGCAGGCGCCGCAAGTCACCGAGTCGGACTTCCGCGTGCAGCGGCAGCGTGTGGACGCACTGAAGGCCAGGCTCGTGGGCGCGACGGACGCGGACGCGGTCAATCTGCTCGCCGTCGCGGACTTCCTCGTGCGGCGATCGGTATGGATCGTCGGCGGCGACGGCTGGGCCTACGACATCGACTACGGCGGGCTCGACCACGTCCTCGCCACGGGCAAGGACGTCAACATCCTGGTGCTCGACACCGAGGTCTACTCGAACACCGGCGGACAGGCGTCCAAGGCGACGCCGCTGGGCGCCTCGGCCAAGTTCGCGTCAGCGGGTAAAACGACGCCGCGCAAGGACCTCGCGATGATGGCCATCGCGTACGGCAACGTCTACGTCTCCCAGATCGCCATGGGAGCGAACAACGAGCAGGCCCTCGTGGCCATGCGCGAGGCGGAGGCCTACCCCGGAACGTCGCTGACCCTGGCCTACTCGCAGTGCATCGCCCACGGCACCGACATGCGCCATGGCATGAAGCAGGCGGCGCGGGCCGTGGCCTCCGGCTACTGGCCGCTGTTCCGCTACGATCCGACGATGCGCGCACGGGGCATGAACCCGTTCCGGCTCGACTCGCCGCGGCCGCGTATTCCGCTCGAGGAATACCGCTACAACGAGGTACGCTTCAAGTCGCTGACGCAAACGCATCCCGACGCCGCCAAGCGGATGCTCGACCAGGCGCAGCGAGCCCTCGAGGAACGCTATCGGATGTACGAGGATCTTGCGTCGCGCGACGGGAGCCGCTTCCATCCGCACTGGCAGGACATCCCATCATGAATCTCGCGACGCGATATCTCGGCCTGCAGCTCGCGCACCCCATTGTGGCGTCGGCGTCCCCGCTGTCGTCCACGGTCGACGGCATGCGCCGGCTCGAGGACGCCGGCGCCGCGGCCGTCGTGATGGCGTCGCTCTACGAGGAACAGATTCGCGCGGAAGACACGGCGTACGCGCTCTACACGGAGCTCGGCTCGAACAGTCAGGCCGAGGCGGGCAGCTACTTTCCCGAGCTCGCCGACTACGACTGCGGGATATCCGGGTACCTCGAGACGCTCCAGACCGCGAGTACGGCGCTCGACATCCCGGTGATCGCCAGCCTCAACGGCACGACTGCCGAGGGGTGGACCGGGCACGCGCGCGCCCTCGAACAGGCAGGCGCCGCGGCGATCGAGCTGAACATCTACTCGATCCCGATCGATCTCGCGGTCAGCGGCGCCGAACTGGAACGCCGCTACGTGGAGATCGTCCGCCAGGTCAGATCGACCGTACGAATCCCGATCACCGTCAAGCTCGCCCCCTACTTCACGTCGCTTCCGCACCTGGCCGCGGAGCTCGTGGCGGCCGGCGCCGACGGCCTCGTGCTCTTCAATCGGTTCTACGCACCAGACATCGATCTCCAGACGCTGCGAGTGACGAGATCGCTGCCGCTGTCGACCGCCGCCGAGTTGCCGCTCTCGCTCGTCTGGATCGCACTCCTCTCCCGCCGCCTCGGCTGCTCGCTGGCGGCCAGCCGTGGCGTCGAGTCGGACGTCGAGGTTATCAAGTACCTGCTCGTCGGCGCGGACGTTGTCACGACCGCTTCCGCCCTCTTGCGCCACGGCCCGCAACACATCGCGACCATGCGCGAAGGACTCGAACGTTGGCTCGACGCGAATCGCTACGACTCGGTGGACGCCATCCGCGGCCTCAAGGACGCGACGCACGTCGAGCACGTGGACGCCCTGATCCGTGCGCAGTACGTCTCGGCGCTCATCGAATACGTGCCGGGGAAACTCGTGCAGTAGCGCAGTAGAATGCTGGACCGGATGGGGCGGGCCAATGTTATCTGAACGCGGCGCACGTATTTCCGCAGCCGTTGTGACCGTTCTGGTCCTGGTGGCGGTCGATAACCCCTCCCACTCCGTCGCGAAGGCTTCCGTGCAGCCACAACGCGGCAGCCTGCTCGTGGATTTCCGTGCGCTGGACTCCGGCGGCGAGCCGGTCATGGATCTGAAGCCGGCGGATCTGATCCTGCGTGTCGGTGGGCGCGAACGGCCAGTGTCGTCGCTCCAGTTGATCAGCCGGCGCGACACCGGGACGGCTCCGGTGACCGCGGCCCCCTTCGCCACGAATTTCGCACCGGAGTCGGAGCACCGCGCCCTCACGGTCCTGATCGACGAAGCCTCGATCGCGCCCGGGAAGGAGTATCTTTTCCGAGACGCGCTCGCGAATCTTCTCAGCCGAATCTCGCCGCGCGACCGCGTGCGGCTCATGAGCCTGCGGCCCGTGGGACCGGTGCTGCCGTTCGAAGACGGGCTGCGCGACGTCCCGAATGCGCTGGGTCGTTTCACCGGACACTCGACGGCAACCGAGACCGCCGATGATCTTGTCTGCCGAACCCAGACGGGTCTCGACAGGCTGCGGTCGATGCTCACCAGCTACTCCGGAAGTCCCATCCCCACGTTCGTCATCGTCAGCGCCGGCTTTGGAAGCCCGCCGTTAGGCGGCGTGACGTCGTACGGCAATTTCGGGAAGTGCCCGTTGCTGCAAAACCTCGACTTCGAGAATGTCGGGGCCGCCGCACGCGCGATCAACGCGTCCGTGTACGTGATTCACCTCACCGATGCCACGGCATCACAGCTGCCGCGCGTCGAGCTCGAACGCGGCGTCGAGACGCTCGCGGGTGCGCTCGGCGCTGACGTCATCCGCGCCGCCACGCCGTCGGCGGCGGCGATGGCGCGGATCGCCACCCAGACCTCGGCGTACTATCTGGCGGCCTTCGAGGCCCTGCCGGACGATCGGGTGGATGCCCCTCTTCGCATCGAGCTCCGCTCGCGCCGCCGTGACGTCACGCTCCGCGCGCGACCGGATATTGCCGGACGGGTGGCACTCCCCGCCGGCCCGGCGATCCCAACCCCGGACGCGATGATTCGTGTAGCGACGACCTATCGTGATCTCCCGCTGCGCGCGGCGGGATTCGCGTCGCGTGTGGATGCCGACGGTAAAGTCCGCCTGATTGTCCTCTTCGAGCCGGAGGATCCGGCGACCAAGGTCACCGCGGCGTCGATCGGTCTCTACGACGCGAAAGGACGGCTCACGCGGTGGACCGGAGAAGCGGCCGATCTCGCCAGCCGTCCGCTCCTCGCGGGCATCATCGTTCCGCCGGGCACCTACCGCATGCGCGTCGCGGCTACGTCCGGCACCGCGGCCGGCGCAGTCGATACCGAAGTGCGCGCTGAACTTTCGGCTGCGGGCGGCATGACGATGAGCAGTCTGATGCTCGGCGGATCAGGCCCCAATGGCTTTGTCCCCCGGATGCAGTTCACCGCGGCGGACAAGGGCGCGTTCGGTTATATCGAGATCTACCAGGTCGCGAAGAATGCCGCGCTGACCGTCAACCTCGAAATCGCCGCCACCGCCGACGGCCCAGCGCTCATCGGCGGCGATGTGCCGTTGACACCGGGCCCGCGCGACGATGTGCGGATCGCGTTCAGCGGATTTGCCATAGACGGGATGCCTCCCGGCGACCTCGTGATGCGCGCCATCGTCAGCCTCGACGGCAAGCCGGTGGGGCGCGCACTGCACACGCTCCGCAAGTCACACCCCTGAATTCGTTCTACAAGGTGATGAGTCCACGGCGGACGGCCAGTCTGACGGCTCCGGTGCGGGTGTGGGCACCGAGCTTGCCGGTGATCGAGGCCACATGGAACTTCACCGTCTGGTCGCTAATGCCGAGACGTCGCGCGATCCCTTTGTTGGAGAGACCCTCCGCCAAAAGCTCGAGCACGTCGATTTCCCGCGCCGTCAAGGGTTCGATCTGCGGGTCGTCGGCGAGCTCCGCTTCGGGGGCGATGAGAAAGGCATCCGCCTCGGGACTCGCTGCTCGCGCCTGCCGCAGATCCGCCGCTTCCCCGACGATAGACAACGCCCCGTCAGCCAGCAGACGAAGCCTGGCGCGCGTCGTGGGTGTTCCGACCAGAATCACGCGCAGGTCACGCAGGCCGTTCCTCCACCGTGATCGCGACGTCGATCGGCGCTCCGCCTCGGAGAATCCGCAGGGTCACGGGTCGTCCCACTCTGTCCCCCTGCAACAGATCCAACAGATCTTCAGGTGATGCCAGGGGGTGACCGTCAAGTTCGAGGATCACGTCTCCAAGTATGACGCCGCCGCGCGCCGCCGGGCTCCCGCCCGATACGGCGGTCACCAGGACCGCGCGCTCGCGGTCCGGGGCGGGCCGCTGCTCCCCCGGGAATTTCACGGACTGCGCGGCAATCCCGATATAGCCGCGCTTCACGCCGCCATGCTCCAGCACCGTCGCGGCCGTTTTCCATGCGATCGCCGCGGGAATAACGACCCCGAAACCGCGAATGCGCGCTGCCGTCGTGATGCCGATCAGGGCTCCGCCGGCGTCCACAAAAGCGCCGCCGGAAAAGCCATCGTGCATCGGCGCGGTCGTGCGGATGACCTCCTCGATGGCGCGACGCCGGCCGGTCGCCAGTGGACCGCCGATCACCGCGACGATGCCGACGCTGGCAGTCAGCGCGTTACTCCACGATCGCGCGATGGCCAGCGCCAGGTTGCCGACCCGTGCCGGCGTTGCACCCGGAGTGAGCGCCGGCAAGCCAAGGCCGGTGGCGCGCAGGAGCGCGAGGTTCGTGGCCGGATCCCATCCCAGGAGCTCGGCGTCAACCGTCCCACCATCGGGCCGGGTGAGGTGCAGTCCATCCTCGCGCCCGAGCGCGCGCGTTGTCGTGAGCACCACGTCATCGGCGTACACCACTCCGGTTCCGGGCCGATGATGCCCGCGCACCTGTACGACGGACGCCGCGACCGCAGCTGCCGTATCGGCGAGTTCGTTCGAGAGTTGCGAGAGAGAGGCATTTGTCATGCCGCCATCGTCCCTCGTCTCGATCAGGCGCACTTCACCCAAACGGGCAGGGCACCCCTGAATCCAACCGACAGCCACTGGTCTCTTCACAGGAGATCAGAAGATCAGGAGACCAAAGGGTTTTTACCCAATGAACTCCTGGTCTCCTGACCTCTTGTGAAGAGTGAGTGGCTGTCGTTGAATACGGCGTTACCGCACGCGATCCCAGACGGTCCGCATCTCGAAGCGCCGCAACTGTGAATCGAAGCCCGAGGTCGTGGCCGTCATCGAGCGGCCGTCGGGGGCGACGACGTAGGTGCCTTCACCGGCCAGCGAGCCATCGTCGCGCCTGGCTTCGGCGCGAATCGTATGGAGGTCAGGCCGGCTGGTCACGGCCTGCAAGCCGGGTAGGTTCTCTACCGGGTACGGTTGACCGTCGGGAACGTCAGCCGCTGCGGCTTCTCAACGCAGGGTTCACCCTTTTCGTTTTCCCCTTCAGCAAACATCAGGTAGGCGCCGCCGGTCTCGAGTTCCCAGCGCATCGTGGCGCGGGCAGGGTTATGCTTCGGATCGAACTGCGAACCGGCCCTATTCAGCTCCCAGGTGCCGACAAATGGATCGTGCATGTGATCCTCCTTGCGATACGACGTTAGCGGCGGAGGAGCGGGGCGTCCTTAAGGAACGCCGAAGGTTTGCCTAATTGACTGTCTCGGAAGTCTACGAGTTCGGCGAGTTCGTGCTCGATGTGGGCGAGCGACGATTGTCCCGCGCGGGAACGGTTGTCGTTCTTCAGCCCAAGACGCACGACCTCCTCGTGGCGCTCCTTCGCCATGCCGGAAGGCTCGTCACCAAGCCCGAGCTGCTGGATCTGGTGTGGCCTGACGCAGCCGTCGAGGAGGGCATTCTCTCCGTGCATGTGTCCGCGCTTCGCAAGGCGCTGACGACACGTGACGGAGCGGACTGCATCGAAACCGTGCCGCGGGCGGGCTATCGCTTCACCGAGGCGGTACGGCGGCGCGAAGCGACCGCGCCATTGTCGTTGCGCTGGCCGGTCGGCGTCCTGCCCGCGCAGCCCGGCGTTTCAGAACTCATCGGCCGAGGACGTTCGCACCTGTTCGCCGCGTCCCGGGCCGAAGTGCCGAAAGCCGTGGACGCGTTTCGCGCGGCGGTCGAACTCGATCCGCATTACGCCGCGGCGCACGCGGGCCTCGCACTGGCCTGTTGCGCGCGCGCCGAACTGCGCCTCGCATTGCCGGCGGAGGCGTACAGCGACGCGCGGGACTCGGCGCTTCGGGCGCTGGCGATGGACCCGGCGAACGCGGACGCGCAGGTCGCGCTCGGCACGGTGCTGTTTCTCAGCGACTGGAACTGGACGGGCGCGCAACGCTGTCTCGAACGGGCGCTCGAGGCCGATCCTGATCATGCCGAGGGGTGGCTCCTCTACGGACGTTTACTGGAGGCGCTCGGCAGGCTCGACGAAGGCCTGCAAGCCAAGCAGAAGGCGCTCGAGCGCAATCCAGCCTCGGCCGCCGTGCACTTGCAGATCGCGCTGTCGTTCTGGAACCAGCGACGCTACGACGACATGATCCAGTGGGCCCTGCGCGCACTGGCGCTCGATCCTGAGCATCTTCTCGCGCGCGAGTTCATCGCCGGCGCGTATCTCAAGAAAGGAGAGTTCGACCGGCACATGGCCGAGTCGATCGCGCATGCGCGGACGGCTGGTGCGCCTGGCGAACTCCTCGAGCAGTTCGAAGCGGTGTACGCCTCGGAGGGGCGTCCGGGTCTCGTGCGCTACGTGCTGCGGACGAACCCCAACATGCCGCCCATGCAGCTGGCGCTTTTTCACGGGGAGCTCGGGGATCTCGACGCGGCGTTCTCGCACCTGGATGAGGCCATCGCACGCCGCGATCCAGCGCTCGTCCATCTGGCGGTCGCGCCGCAATGGGATGTGTTGCGCGTCGACGCGCGGTTCGACGAGCGCCTCCGGCGCATGGGACTCACCGTACAATCCTCGGCATGATGATGAACTCGGTGCGCGGTGGCCTTGGTGTGCTGGTGGTCATCGCGGCCGTGGCGGGCGGCGTCCCCGCGTGGACGCAAACGCGTAGCCTTCCAGACGCGCCGGGTACGTGGAAACCGTGGAAGCCATTCTCTGCCAGCGGGGGTTCGCGGCAGGAGCAGGCGGCGACTCCGGCGCTCGTGAAAGCCTTCGAGGCGGAACTGCTGGCGCTCAATGCGATTCTGCGCCGCGCGCCGGCGGTCGCGTCACCCATCGGATTCAGCGTCGAGACCTGGGGGAACCTGAACGGATACCGTGTGTCCGAGCACGCACCCGGTCAGCCCACTGGCGCCGGGCGACCGCTCTCGGGCGGACTCACGTTCGGCGCGTTTCCCATCTTCGAGTACGAGCGGAATGGCAAGACGATTCGCGAAGACACCGGGGAAACCGCGCTGCAGCTCTTTCACGTCAACGAGTTCGGCCGAGGTCTGACCGACAAAGTCCACGTATCCGAGTGGGGGTCCGTGGATACCGACGCGTTCCTGCAGCCCCTGCCGAACGGTGAAATCGCTGGCCTGCCTCGCTTTGGTGACGGCCTGGTGATCGCGCGCGATCCCGCGGCCCTATGGGCGCCGCTCTCCCAGCGCGCCGCGCTCGACATCGTGGTGAAGGCGCGGCAACTCGAAGTGGACGAAATCCAGCAGCACCTCGACGCCCAGACCGCGCGGCTCGCCGTCGTCCGCGACCCCGCCTGGCGCGCGAAACGCCTGAAGGAGGCGGAGCAGGGCGCCTCGACGATGCCAAATCCGCAGGCGTTCATCAAGCAGATCGAGGAGACCGATACGCCTCGAGGAGGCGGATGCTGGTGAAGGAGCTGTCGCCGACGGCCGGCAATGGCAAGCGGATGGTCGAGAGCCGGAAGGCGCTCGCCGAGGTGACCGAGTGGATCGCGGCGCTCTCGCCCGCCGAGCAGGCCGCACCCTCGTGTTTCGCGGAGAAGGGCGCGACGCTCCGCGCGAAGTTCCAAACGGCACCGTCGGCCGGCTGTCATCCGTTGGTGAGGCCGAACTACGCCTACTTCAACAAGGCCCTGCCGCGGTCGGCGCCACAAGTCGTGATCATTACGCCGATCACGCGCTGCTTTGACACGGCCAACAAGTACAACCGCGAGGCGAACTCGACGTCTCCCGCCGGTTGCCGCGCCAATCGTGCCCTGATCGAGACCCTCGACAAGGCCGCGATCAAGGCCTGGCTCCGCTAGAGGACAACACGATGGGCGGAAACGCTCCCTCACCGAACGGGCACGATGACCGTCGTGTCCAGTTTGAAGCCTACCGGCAGGAGATTCTCGACCGCAGCGGACACCAGCACACGCTGCTGACGTTGAACCTCACCGCCGTCTCGGCCGCCGGTGGCTTGGTGCTCAGCGAGTACGGCGACGCGCGCGTGTTGCTGCTGCTGCCAATCATCTCCAGCGCCATCGGCCTGCTGTGGTATGACCACGCCCGCAACATCGAGAGTCTCGGCGACTACATTCGCAACGATCTCGGCGTGTACCGCGGCTACGAGGAACGAATCGCGAACCTCGAGCGCGACGAATACCGACGAGTACCGATGACGCTGGCGCTGTTCATCCTCTTCGTCGCCACGCCCGTTGCTGGTCTTCTGGTTCCTTTTCAATCCGTGACGGGACCGCTCTGGTCGTTGTGGGGGCTTGGCCTTCTCCTGAGCGTCGTGTGTTCATGGTTCTTGGTCCGCTGGATGATCGAGGGCTTTCGTGGCTGACGAGCCGTCCCTGAACATCGTCCACATCCACTGGGCGTTTCCACCGACCACGGGAGGCGTCGAATCGCACCTCTTCGATCTGGCGCGCCTGCAGAGCGCGAGTGGCCATCGTGTCACGATCATGACCGGCGAGCCGCACCCCACCAGGACGGGGGCATATGAAGTGGTGACGACGCCGCTTGCTGCAGCTCGATTCGATCCGCGATGCGCCACCGGATGCGGAGTACGCCACCGCTCTGGAGGCCGCGCTGACTCGGTGGATCGAAGAGTGTGGCGCCCACGTCGTCCACGGTCACGATCTACACCACTTCACGCCGGAGCCCGCACTCGTGCTCACGCGGCTGCGTGAGAAACTCGGTTTCGCGCTGCATCACTCGTTTCATGAAACCTGGCCGGACGTGCTCGCCGACCGACCGGTGTATCGGACGTGGGATGGCAACTATGCCGTCTCGAAGTTCGTCCAGAGCGGATGTGAACAGCGCATCGGCTTCAGGCCGCTGCTATTTCCCCTTGGGGTCGACACTGAAGTGTTCCGCACGACACGGCGGCCGTTCTCGGATGCGGAGCCTCCGGTGCTGCTCCATCCTGCGCGCTTGCTCCCCTGGAAGGGCGTTCACACGACGGTGCGAATGCTCGCAGAGCTGAAGCGTAGGGGAGTACGGCCCAGGCTGGTGCTCACCGACACCCAACGGATCGCAGATTGGGACCGCGAACTCCACCGGTATCGCGACGAGATTCACGGCCTCATTCGCGAGCTGGGTCTCGCCGAGCAAGTCGAGTTCGTACGCGCGCACTTTTCTGAAATGCGCGCGTTGTACGAGCGGGCCGATATCGTGCTGTATCCCACGATCGCTGACGAGCCGTTCGGTCTGGTTCCGTTGGAGGCGATGAGCTGCGAGAGGCCCGTCGTGGCGTCCCGTTGTGGGGGCATCGCCGAGACCGTCCTCGACGGCGAGACGGGCTACACGATTGAGCCGGGGGACATCGCCTCATTCGCGCAACAGGTCATGCAGCTTCTCGCGAATCCCGCGCTTGCGCGTCACATGGGCGCCGTGGGCCGGCGACATGTGCTCGAATCGTTCGATCTCCGGCGCTATGCCCGTGATCTCGACGAGCATTACCGGTCCTCATTGCATCCCGCTTGACATTCGGGCGGCAGGCGTTGTATTAAACCAATAGGTTAATTAACTCAATGGTTCAGCACATGGCTGATCAGCTCAGTTCGACGTTCGCCGCGCTCGCCGACCCCACCCGGCGCGCCATCCTCGCCCGGCTCGCGCTGGGGGAGTGCTCGGTCACCGAATTGGCCGAGCCCTTCGACATGAGCATGCCCGCGGTCTCCAAGCACCTCCGGGTGCTCGAGCGCGCGGGGCTCATTGCGAGGGGGCGCGAGGCCCAGTGGCGGCCCTGCCGCATCGAGGCAGGACCGCTGAAGGAAGTGGCCGATTGGACGGAACACTACCGCCACCTCTGGGAGCAACGCTTCAATCGGCTCGACAAGTACCTGCAGGAATTGAAGGCAAAGGAGAAGCATCATGATCGCAAGCAACGCCGCAAATAGCGGGACCTTCGTCGTCACGACGCCGTCAGACCAGGAGATTCGGATGACGCGCCTGTTCGACGCACCGCGTCACCTGGTCTTCGAGGCGATGACCAAGCCGGAGCACGTGAAACGCTGGTGGGGGTGCCTGGGCACCGGCTACTCGGTCCCCGTGTGCGAGATCGACCTCCGCCCGGGAGGCCGCTGGCGTTTCGTGAATCGGCACCCGAAGGGAGAGGCCGCGTTCCACGGGGAGTACTACGAGGTGACCCCGCCAAGCCGGCTCGTGTTCACCGAGATCTTCGAAGACTTCCCCGACACCGTCTCGGTCGTCACCACCGACCTCGCCGACGAAGGCGGCAAGACGCGAATGACGGCGACCGTGCGTTATCCCTCGAAGGACGTCCGCGACATGGTCATCGCGTCCGGCATGTCGACCGGCGCAGGCATCAGCTACGACCGCCTCGAAGACCTGGTGGCGGAGCTGCAGCGCTCGTAATCCACGTCGCACTCGCCTGCACCCGGACTGGCGCGGTCACCTATGCCGACCGCGCCAGCGCTACCGCGTCGGGGCCCGCAGGAAATCGCAGTTGCTTTGACGCATCGTTCGCGGCACGCCACACGGCCTCAGCCACGTCGGACTCCGTCGTCACCGCGGCCGGGTGCGCAAATGCCGCGAAGATCGGCTGCGCGAACGGCGCGTACGCCTCGGGGATCAGGCCGTCCATGCGCGTTCCCCCATTGCTCGTAAAGCGCGTGTTCGGGCAGTAGCCCGGCTCAACCAGCTTCACCCGCACGTCGAAGAACTCGAGCTCGAGCGCGAGCGACGCAGTGAATCCTTCGATGGCCATCTTGCTGGCGGTGTACACGGCCGCCAGCGGCATCGGCGCCAACGTCACGCTCGACGTCACGTTCACCACGACGCCCGAGCGTCGCGCGCGGAACTGGGGCAGGACCGCTTGCGTCAGCGCGATCGCGCCGAAGGTGTTGGTTTCGAAGACCTCGCGGGTCGTCGCCATCGGCGTGGCCTCGAAGGCGCCGACGACTCCGATGCCGGCGTTGTTGACGAGCACATCGACCGATCCGCTCGCCTCGACAGCGGCCGCAATGCTCTCGGGCTCCGTCACGTCAAGTGCCAGGACGCGGAGTCGATCCGACCGGGGAAGAACGTCTTCGCGCGGGGTTCGCATGGTGGCGATGACGTTCCAACCCTGCGTGTGGAAGTGGCGGGCGGTCGCGAGACCGTAGCCGGAAGAGCAACCAGTAATAAGCACCGTGTGTATCTTCATGGTGATAACCTACGGCAACCACACCGGACTCTCTACCATGCGGAGTCCACATTTCGTTGGCGAGCGTCCAGAAATGACCGACCCACTGTCCGAAGTCATCGCCCTGCTTCAGCCGCGTGCAGTGTTTTCGAGGCAGATCAGCGGCGCTGGCCCCTGGGGCGTTCGCTATTCAGCATTCGGCCAGCCGAGCTTTTGCGCGGTGCTCGAAGGCGGTTGCCGTTTGACCGTCGATCGCCAGCGTCCCTTGACGCTCGAGGCGGGCGACTTCGTGCTCCTGCCAGCGACGCCGCGTTTCAGCATGTCGGGCTTCGAGCCTGTGAGACTCGAGCGCCTCGATCCAAAGGTGATGTCAACCGTGCAGGGCGCCGTTCGCCATGGCCGGCGAGGCGGGCGCCCGGACGTCAGGTTGCTCGGCGGCTGGTTCGCCTTCGACTCACCGGATTCGGCGTTGCTGGTGTCGCTCCTGCCGCCGCTCGTGCACCTGCGCGGTATCGAGCGGCTCTCGGTACTGGTGCGCCTCGTCGGTGAAGAGGCAAGCGAACAGAGATCGGGGCGCGATCTCGTGCTGACACGCCTTGTGGAGGTGCTGCTCATCGAAGCGCTGCGCGCCGCACCAGGTGAAGATGCCCCCGCGGGCCTGCTGCATGGATTGGCGGACACGCGACTCGCGCCAGCGATACGGCAGATGCACGGCCAGCTCGCGCGTTCGTGGACGGTGACGCAACTCGCAAGGCTCGCCGCCTTATCGCGCTCGGCCTTTTTCGAGCGCTTTACACGTACCGTCGGCCTGCCGCCGATGGAATACCTGCACGCCTGGCGCATGGCCGTCGCGAAGGATCTGCTGCGCCGCCACGACCTTGGAGTCACCGAGGTTGCCGAACGCGTCGGCTACGGTTCGGCGAGCACCTTCAGCACCGCGTTCAGCCGGCACGTGGGTCAGCCGCCGAGTCGCTACGCTGCGGCTCACTGAGCTCGCGAAGCAGCCAGACCTTCGCAGTCTTCCAATCCCGCATCACCGTCTCCGGCGACACGCTCAACACATCGGCGGTTTCCTGAACGCTGAGCCCGCCGAAGAAGCGCAGTTCGACCACCTGGCTCATTCGGAGGTCCACGGTCGCCAGCGTGGAGAGTGCGTCGTTCAGGGCAATGAGATCCGTCCCCTGCTCCTGAGCCAGCTCCGGCGCGTCATCGAGCGTGACCCGGATAACGTCGCCGCCCCGTTTCTGCCGTCCGCGTTGCCGGGCGAACTCCACCAGAATCCTTCGCATCGTCTGCGAGGCTACGGCCAGGAAATGGGCGCGGTCCTGCGAACGGATTCCACCGGCGTCGATGAGTCGTACGTAGGCTTCGTTGACCAGTGCAGTTGCCTGCAGTGTGTGGTCCGCCCGTTCCCGCCGCATGTAACGGCTGGCCAGCGCCCGCAGCTCCTGATAGACCAGCGGCACGAGCTTGTCGAACGCCGATTCGTCGCCGTTGCTCCACGCTCGGAGCAGGTCAGTCGCGTCCGAACGTGGCGGCATGACAGTTTCCCGGGCCAGATGGCGCATTCATAGTCAGTGGCCTTCTTACGGTAATTGGCTCGCAGTTTACGCCAAAGGAGCAATCGTCATGCTGGCATCAAGACTGTCTCGCGTTCCGGGAACCATCGCCGCGGTATTCACAACTGTTCTGCTCGGCGCCTGCGGCGACGCATCGGTGACACAGCCGACCGCGCTGTCTCTTCATCCCATGAGCGCCTCGGTGGCGGGCCCCGCCGGGCGGGCGGTGGCGACCGCCTCGGCCTCCCCTGACATCGGTGGCGCCTGGCAATGGCGTCAAACAACGCACATTGCGGCGCGCCCGTTGGCGATGCAGGTGATCTTCGGGATCCCCTCCAGAAGGACCGATGACGCAGATCACCTGCGAATCGGGAGGGGTGTTGACGATCGTCCCGCAGACCGAGTCCACCTTCGTCGGCTCGGCAACGCAGTCCTCCGTTTGCCGAACGCAAGGCGGCGTTGTCTTCAGTCCGTTCCCTTCGGCGCTGCAGGTCGAGAACGGCGAGATCCTGGGCCACAACTTCCGATTCGATTTCACTTCGGGAGGAGTGCGGTGCCCTCAGACTGGCGGGATTCGCGTCCACGATGGGCAAGCCGTGGAGCTTCGGGGCACAGGAGACTGCCGACTGCCCGACGAACACCAGTTGGTCGGGAGCTACAAAGACGTCCAGTTCGTCGCCACGCGATAGGCCGATGCGACGCTGGTTCTACGTCGGCGTCGCGCTGTTCATGATTCTTCTGAGCATCGGCGGGTTCGGACCTTCGACGATCGACCAGTCACAGCGGAACGGGCCGGTCACGCCGCTGGTGATTGCACACGGCGCGCTCACCGGCGCCTGGCTGCTGCTGTTTCTGCTGCAAGGGCTCCTCGTTGCAATCGGGCGGACAACAGTTCATCGGCTGTTGGGAGCCGGCGGTGCCGTGCTGGCACCGATGTCGATCGTCGTGGGCTACTTCGCGATCGTGGCCATGTTGCGTCGCGGCTACGACCTCAGTGGCGACATTGCTCGGGGAGCTGTACCTCCCGGTTCGCCAGCACCCGGGGCGCTCGATGCCTGGATCCCTTTGGCCGAGTTCCTGACCTTCGGTGTCCTGGTTGCGGCGGGCCTGTGGTATCGACGTCGCGCCGAGATCCACCGTCGCCTGATGTTGCTGGCAGTAACCGTTCTGGCGCTCGAACCGATCTTCCACTTCGTCGGGTATCTGAGCGGCCGTTGGCCTTCCGCGTGGCTGGCGGGCGCCATGAGCGGCACGGCGCTCCAACTACTTCTTCTATTCGCGAGCGCAATTCACGATCGCGTCGCATATGGTCGCATTCATCCGGTGTCGTTGTGGGTTCCCCTTCTGCTGATCGCGTGGGTGCTCGCGCTCTGCGCCGTCGTCCCGCGCTCCGCCGCGTGGCACCAGACGGCGGCCTGGCTGGTCAGGGGCGCTCACTGACCCTCGCGGTCTCGGAGAAATGCATGTGGACGTAGGATGTGAGACGATGGACCGCTGGAAGACCGTGAAACGGCTCTATGAAGCGGCGCTCGCGATAGAGGCGCCGCGCCGCACCGCGTTTCTGGACGACGCCTGCGCGGAAGACGCGACGCTGCGTGACGAGGTGCAGTCGCTGCTGGCGTACGAGCAGGCCGCCGGTGTGTTCATGGAGTCACCCGCGCTCGAGGTCGTCGCCAGGGGGATGAGCCGCGAATCGTCGGAAACCCTCCTTGGCCGGACGCTCGCACACTACCAGGTCCAGTCTCTGCTCGGCGCCGGCGGCATGGGAGAGGTGTACCTCGCGCACGACTCACGGCTGGAGCGAACCGTCGCGTTGAAGATCCTGCCACCCGATCTCGCGATGGACGGCGAGCGCATGCAGCGGTTCGTTCGAGAGGCGAGAGCGGCGTCGGCGTTGAATCATCCGAACGTCGCTACCATCTACGAACTCGGCGAGAGCGACGACGTGCTCTTCATTGCCATGGAATACGTGGAAGGGGAGACCATCGCGGCGCGAGTCAGCGACCGTGTGTTCACCGCGCCGGAGATCGTCGACATTGCCATCCAGGTGGCCGACGCGCTCGAGGCCGCACATGGGAAGGACATCACGCATCGCGACATCAAACCGGCCAACCTGATGCTCACGCCGACAGGCCGCGTGAAGGTCCTCGATTTCGGAGTGGCCAAAACGGCGCCACGAGAGGATCCGTCGCACGTGGCGAGATCACCGAGGGACACGAGACCGCCGTAGGAGTGGTCATCGGATCGATACCGTACATGAGTCCGGAACAGGTGCGCGGCCGCGACGTCGATTGTCTCAGCGACGTCTTCAGCCTTGGCGTGTCGCTCTACGAGATGGCGACGCGCCGCCGGCCATTTGTTGGTGCGAATCGTGCCGAGACGATGCACCTGATTCTTCACGCGCAGCCGGAACCTATCACCGGGCTGCACGGCGGAATCGCTGGTGAGCTCGAGCGGATCATTTTCAAGTGTGTCGAGAAGGACCGAGAACATCGGTACCAGAGCACGCGCGAGCTTCGCGCAGATTTGCAACATGTGAGCGACGAAATCGCGCGGGGCGTCGAAGAGACGCGCCGCAGCAATCTTCCGGCACTGCTCACGAGCTTCGTGGGCCGGCGCCAGGAGATCGACGAGATACGGCGCTTGCTTGGGACCTCACGACTCTTGACCCTCACCGGAGCGGGGGGGTGTGGGAAGACACGACTGGCGCTGCAGGTAGCCTCCGAGCTGCCCGGCGAGTTCCGCGACGGTATCTGGGCCGTCGACCTTGGCCCGGTTTCGGAACCCGGGCTCGTCGCGAATAGCGTGTCAGCGACGGTCGGAATTCGCGAGGGGTCGTACAGGCCTCTCACGACTCGCTCGGGGATTACTTCCGCTCACGCCACGCACTCATCGTGCTCGACAACTGCGAGCACCTGATAGATGCGTGCGCGCACTTGTCGAGCCACTGCTCGTGCGGCGCCTCACCTGCGCGTACTGGCGACGAGTCGCGAGGGGTTGGGTATCGCTGGCGAAACGTCTGGCGCGTGCATCCATGGCCACGCCGGAAGCGCGCCGCCTGTTCGCGGATCGCGCGTCGCAGTGCAGCCTGCGTTCGCTGTGACCGACGAGAACGCCGTGACCGTCGCGGACATCTGCCGTCGCCTCGATGGGATCCGCTGGCGATCGAGCTGGCTGCGGCCCGCCTGAACGTGCTGTCGGTCGACCAGGTTCAGGCCCGACTGAGCGATCGATTCCGCCTGCTCACCGGCGGGAGCCGCACGGCCATCGCCAGGCAGCGCACGCTCGAGGCGACGATCGACTGGAGCTACGACCTGTTGGCAGAGGTCGAGCGGCTGCTGCTATGCCGCCTCTCGGTGTTTCCCGGCGGCTGGACCTGGAAGCTGCGGAAGACGTGTGCGGCGGCTCCGGCCTCGAGAGCGAGATGATGCTGGACCTGCTGTCGCGCCTGGTAGACAAATCACTGGTCAACGTGGAAGACGGCGCCGACGGCAGTAGATATCGCTGCCTCGAAACGGTGCGTCAGTACGCACGCGAGCGCTTGCTCCAATCGGGTGATGCGAAACGGGTTCGGGACCGGCATTCGCGGTTCTTCCTCGCGTTCGTGCGACGGGCGGAGCCAGTGTTGGTCGAGGCTGACCAGGCGCGCTGGCTGACGCGCATGCAGAGCGAGCACGACAACTGCGTTCGGCGCTCGAGTGGAGCCTGGAAGGGCATGCCGACGAAGACGCCGGACTAGAGATGGCGGCGGCGATGTCTGGTTCTGGATCAAGCGCGGCCACCTGGGCGAGGGGCGCGTATGGTTGGAGCGTGCCTGGCGAACGATGGCGCGTCTTCGCGGTTGACGGCGAAAGCGCTCGCCGGCCTTGGCTCGATCACCTTCTTCCAGGGTGACTATCCGACGACGAAGCAGGTCGCTGAGCGCAGCCTGGAGATCGGCCGCGCAGTCGATGCGCCGCCGAAGCGGTGCTGTCGCTCGGCCTTCTGTCGGTCTGGCGTTCGAGTCCGGTGACGTCGAGCGATCGTGCATCTCGCTCGTGAGTGCCTGGATGCGGCGGCGACGTGCGGCGAACCTGGCGCGCGAGCCGGCTCTCCAGTGCCTCGCCTACCAGGCGATGCAAGCGGGTGACTTCGACGAGGCCTGCCGGATGTCGCAGGAAGCGCTGGGGCACTGTGTCGGAAGGGAGACACGTGGGGCATCGGCATGTGCCTCTCCGACCTCGCGCTCTTCCGAGTGCTTCAGGGGCACTACACCGAGGCCGAGCATTTCTGTGGGGAAGCTCTCGCGGCGACCAGGGAACTCGGTGATCGCCTGCTGACCGCGTTTTTTCTGAGCTTTCTCGCGGGAGCGCAGTCGGGGCAGGGCCGCCACGTCGGGCCGCGCAGTTGTGGGGAGCGATGCACGCACTGCTCGACAGCGTCGGGTCGCCTCTTCAACCCTCACACCAGATGTGGATTGGTGACCGCTTCATCACGGCGGCGGAAGCGTCGCTCGGCAAGGGCGCGTTCGACCAGGCGATGGCGGAAGGCCGCGCCATGTCGCTGGATCAAGCCGTTCAATTCGCGTCGAGCTCTCGGCTATGACAGTTCTTCCCTCCTGATGGCGCATTCATAGTCGAACGCCTTTACGGAGGAAAGACATCATGAAAAAGATCGCGACCGCGTGCCTCCTCACGTTTCTCTACGTCCCGCCGCGTCAGCCGGCATGCAGCCAGAGCTCTTTCGCACGGGGCTATTTGGCGTAACCGCGGTCAATCGATCGCATCAACGTGCTGAATGCGGCGAGGCCGGCGTGATCAACCGTGCATGCGCATCCTTGACGCGACCGGCGCGCTGTTGTCAGAAGTGGACGGACGAACGTTGGCCAGCGGCGCCGGGACGTTCGTCGACTTCATCGTTATGCCGGCTGGAGCAGCGGCGTGCGCACTCAGGTGCGCGCAGAGGTGGTCTTTTGCAGTGCCGAGGACGGCTCTCGGCAAATGAGGCCAAGTACCCGCCGGATCCGATTGCGGTTCTGTTGCGCCAGCGATCCGTGCTCGTCACCCTCGAGGTGTTCGACACCGCGACGGGGCAGACCCTTTTCACCATGCCGTTCGCGGCCGTCGCCGGTATCGAACCACAGCCTTTCGCAACCGTCGCCGGCATTGACCCGACACCGTTCGTGCCCGTCGCCGGCATTGACCCTCAGCCATTCAGGACAGGCCTGTTCGGCATCAAGGAGGGCCAGGCGATCCGCGTGAGCGTGCTGAATGCCGGCGAGGTGGGCGGCATCATCGCCCCGTGCGTCCGCTTCCTAGATCTCGACGGCACCCTGCTACTCGAGGCGGTCCCCGAGCCAGTGGCCGCTGGGGTGGGCGCGTTCATGGACTTCGATCCGCTGCCGCCGGGGCCCACGCGCACTCCAGGATTCCGCCGGCAGCTGCGTGTCGAGGTCGAGCTTGTTCCAGCGGTGCACCCACCGGATCCGGCAGCTCCCCCCCGCGCGCGCCGCAGCGATGTCCATCTCACGCTGGAGGTCTTCGATACGGCGACGGGACGCACCGTGTACACGATGCCGTTCGTGGCGGTGGGCTTCAATCCGCAGCCGGAGCCGCCCGAGCCGATTCGATGAGGTCAGGAGGCCGTTGACTGTTGGCGCCACGCCGCGGGCGAGGTGCCGACGAACTTCTTGAACGCGCGGCTGAATGCCGCTTCTGAGTCGTAGCCGACGTCTTGGGCCACGGCCGATACCTTCGCAGCGCCGTCAGCGAGCATCCCCGCCGCGAGTTGCAGCCGCCATTGCGTGAGATAACGCATGGGCGGCTGTCCCACGAGATGAGTGAATCGGTCCGCGAGCGCCGAGCGCGAAGTCCCAATCTCCTTTGCGAGGCGTTCGAGCGACCACGAATCGGCCGGTCGATCGTGCAGCCGAGCGAGGGCGTGCCCGACGAGGGGATCGCGCAAGCCGGCGAGCCACCCCGTATGACCCGACGTGAGGGTCTCGAGATACCGGCGGACAACTTCGACGAACAGAATTTCGCTGAGATGCAGGAGCACGCATTTTGCGCCTGATGTCCCGTCCCGTGACTCTGCGAGCGCGAACTCGATCAGCTGCGCCAGGCGTTCGGAGCCTTTTGCCGTTTGCGGGCGCAGATGCACCACCCGAGGAAGACTCGCCAGTACTGGATTGAACGGCCGTATGTCGCATCCAAGAAATCCGCACACGACCTCGACACGTTCCGGGCCGCCTCCGCCCTCGATGACCACGCGCGGCGCCGACGCCATGGTCATCTCGCGGAAGAACGTCAGAACCGCATCGGCTTGTGCCGAGGATGAACGCAGGTCCTGCGCGCTCGACATGAAGTACGAGTCGCCGTGCGGGATCACGAGAATATCCCCGGCCTCGAGGTGCAGCGGTGGACCGTTCACGAGACCCGCCCAGCAGGCGCCCCGCCTGACCACGTGGTAGGACACGACGTGTTGCGCGCGGGGCAGCAGCAGGGATGCGAATGCAGACGCCGGCGGGACTTCATCGACCCACGGCGACGACGCTTTCAATGGAAAGAAGAGTGCACCTGTGAGTCTGACGGTCCGAAGCACATCCGACAAAACGTCCACGTCTGCCGGCAAGGACGCCGGGGCAGAGAACGTGGACGATAGGTCATGGCGTCGTGCCACGGCGGGATTCTACAGTCAGTCATCATGGCGAATGCCTTCTCGACGGCTGCACGCGCGATGTGGGCCCTGGGTGACTATCACCGGTTTGCGCTCTCGACCGTGTGGGGACTCGGTCCCGTGCTGGTCAGTGCCTGCGGGATTCGCCCAGGACAGCGCGTGCTCGACGTGGCCGCTGGCACAGGCAACGTCGCCATCCGAGCGGCCCGCGCCGGGGCCACGGTGATCGCTTCGGATGTGACGCCCGAGCACTTCGATGCGGGGCGACGTGCGGCACGCACCGAGGGGGTCGATCTGACCTGGGTCGAAGGCGACGCGGAAGCGCTGCCTTTCGAGGACGCACAGTTCGATGTCGTCACGACGTGCTTCGGGGCGATGTTCGCTCCCGATCATCGAAAGGTCGCAGATGAGTTACTGCGCGTCTGCCGTCCAGGCGGTGTGGTCGGGATGATCAACTTCACGCCGGAGGGCGCGGGCGGCGACTTCTTTCGTCTGTTGGCGCCTTACATGCCGCCGCCACCAGCCGATGCACTTCCGCCTCTCTTGTGGGGACGCGAGAAACACGTCGAGGATCTTTTTGGCGAACGGGTGGAATCATTGGAGCTTACACGGAAGGAGTACGTCGAAAGGGCGAGGGGCGCCCGCGAGTACCACGAGTTGTTCAGGGACTCGTTTGGTCCCATGGTCGCGATCTACGCGAGCCTGGCCGATCGACCGGAGGCCGCGGCGAAGCTCGATCGAGACTTTCTCGAGTTCGTGAGCCGCTGGAATCGTGACAGGTCTGGAGCGCGAATCGAGATGCCGTATCAATACTTGCTCGTTATTGCCCGCAAATCGAGTGCAGCCTAGGGCCTTGTCCGCTTCGGGAGTCAAAAAGGACGAAGAGACCCGCCCCGATAAGCCTCTTACTGCGCCTCGCGCGGCCACCGGTGGCGGCGCTTCGCCAGAAATCTCCCTCACGCGTGCTGTGGACCGGTACCCGTGAGTCGGCACCGTGACGATGTAGCGCGGCTGCTGCGCGTTCTCTCCCAAGGCCTTGCGGAGCAGGAAGATCTGCTGCGTCAGGTTGCCTTCTTCAACCGCGATGTCGGGCCAGATCGATTGGAGCAGTTCGTCTTTGGTGACGACGCGGTCGCGGTTCGCGATGAGCAGCACCAGCGTATCGAACGCCTTCGGCGTCAACGGTACAGGCGTGCCGTGGCTGAGGAGGAGGCGCACGCTGGTCGGTGGTGTGCCACAGGTAACCGGCGCCACCGGAATTGATGCCGTACCGCTGCTCCAGCGGGGTCTGGGTCCCGGCCTTCCTGAAATAGCCGTTGAAGTTCTCTTCGCACGCGAGATACGTGCCCCACGGCGTAAAGCCCATCGCGCAGTTGTTGATCGTGCCGAGCACCCGGCGGCCCGTGGGATCCGCGCTCGTAATCAGTCGCGGGTCGCCTGTCTCCTGGTCCAACCGTGCGACCGGCCCGGCCATCGCCATCGGGGTCCGACCCGTGAGCCGGCGCGCGTAGGCGGACGGCCGCACGACCTGCCATTCCCCGAGCTCGACGCTGCCGCCTCGCCCGCGGCGGCGTTCACGTTTGATCTCGATGACTCCCACGCCATGCGCGTTCTGGGACTTCAGCGTTTTCTCGGCCGTCCAGTTGGCATTGCCATCGGGAAACAGGAGCCCGTCATCCGTGTACTCGTGGTTCTGCACGAGCAGGCCGTGGTCCGACGCGTTGTTGCCAACCCCCCGACCGCGGTCGAGCGGAAAGTAGACCAGCCCGTCGTTGTGCATGCCCCATTGCTGCGCCTGCTCGGCGGCGGTATTGCTCGCGTCCGGCTGGAACTCCGGCCCATCCGACACCGGGTCCCCCCACGCAACCAGCACCTTCGCCGTGTAACCGGGAGCGACGACGACTTCGTCGGCGCTGGAGACCGCAATCGGCAGGAAACCGAGGAGTGGGTCCGTCGTCAGTCTGGATTTGGCCGAGACGGGCACGACGTCGAGCAACGTGCCGACGCTGCCAAGGGACAACGTCGCAGCGGTCGCGAGACCGCCGCCGATGAACCGCCGGCGCGACAGCCGGACCTCGACGATTTCCTGAAACGTTGGATTTCCCGATCTGTTGCAGATGGTGTCGTGACTGCCGTTCGGCATGGCGTCGTCCTCTCTCGAAGTGACCGCGTGTGCGGAGCACTAAGAGAACCGATTGACGTCACGACTGCGCGACAACGACGTCACATTTCTGCGACACGGTAAGATCTCCTCGGCAGACTGATCATGAACGAGCAGCAGGCGTGGGTCTTCGACGACTTCGAGCTGGACCTTCGCGCGTGGCGGCTCTCGCGCGGCGGCCGCACGCTGCCCCTCGAACCCAAGGCGGTGGCCCTGCTCGCCCTGCTCGTCGAACGCCAGGGTGAGGTCGTCTCGAAGGCGGAGATCCTCGACCAGGTGTGGACGGACACCGCCGTCACCGAAAACGCCATGGTGCGGGTCATCGCCCAGATCCGGGCGGCCCTCTCCGACGACTCGAAGGAACCGAAGTACATCGAGACGGTCCACACCCGGGGCTACCGTTTTCTCGCGCCCGTTACCAGGAAGAGTGCGCCGCCTGCAGTTGTTGGCTCGAATCCGTCTGGCTGGAACGTAAGAAGGCGGTCGCTCGCAGCGATCCTGTTGGTCTTCGCAGTTGCGTCGATCTATTGGCTCACGACGAGATACGTCGCGACACCACCCGCCGCTGCCGTGGTCGCCAGCAACACCACGTCGATTGCCATCCTCCCACTCGAAAACCTCGGACCGGCTGCGCATCAATACTTCGCAGACGGGATGACCGAGGCGTTGACCACGCAGCTGGCGAAGCTCGAAGCGTTGAAGGTGATCTCGCGCAGCGCCGTCATGCGCTACCGCGGCGACCGGCCGCGACCGTCCGCGATTGCACGGGAGCTCGGCGTCACGAGGCTCGTCGAAGGCTCGGCTCTTCTGGCGAACGACAAGGTTCGGATCACCGCCCGTCTCGTCGACGGTGCGACCGACCAGACGCTCTGGGCTGAAAGTTATGAAGGGGACCTGCGGGACGTGCTGGCACTTCAGAGCCGAGTCGCCCGGGAGATCGTCCGCGAGATCCGCGTGCGCGTGACGTCCGACGAAGACACGCGGCTGGCAGCGTCGCAAACCATCGACCCCGCGGCGTATCAGGACTACTTGCTGGGGTTGTTCGCCTACGAACGTGCGCTGGCCGTCGACGCGAACATGTTCTCGAATCTCAACGAATCGGTGCGCCGCTTCGAGTCCGCGATCAAGCAGGAACCAACCTGGGCCGAGGCGCATGGATCGCTTGCACAGTCACACCTGCGCCTGGCGGGAATGTCCGACAACCACGCCGAGCGAATCCGGCGATACCGTCTCGCCGACGAGATCGCCGAACGCACGTTGCAGCTCGATCCCACCAACGTGCGGGCGCGGCTCGCGCTGGCGCGGGCGTCATTCTTCCTCGAGCGCAACTGGGAGACCACCGAAAGGCACTACCGTGAGGTGCTGCGGCTCGAACCGAATAATGCCGACTGGAATTACGGGATCTTCCTGGCATACGCAGGCCGCTTCGACGAGTCGCTCGCGCGCTTGCACTACACGCTCGAGCGCTGGCCGACGGCTCCGTTGACCGGCTTTCACATCGCACAGACATATCTCTGCGCACGACGGTATGACGAAGCGCAGGCGGAGGCGAACACGCTGCGGGAGCGCTTCGGCGCCGAAACTGACGCTGCGCTCGTCAATGCCATGGTTCAGGCGGGCAAAGGGCAGTACGCGACAGCCGTCGAGACGCTCGACGCCCACCGAAAGGATCTTCTGGTGAATCGCGCGACGACGTTCCTTCAGGTGCTCGCCTGGGCCGCCGCCAGGTCGGACCAGAAGCCGCGCGCTCGCGAGGCCATCGAAGAGCTGAAGAAGCTCGGCGGCCGGCCGACGCCTTACGTCCTGCTCGCGCTGGAGGGGGACGCTGCGGCCGTGCGGCTGGTGCAGCAATACCACCGCGAGCAGGACTACACCCTGCTGCAGGCGCGCTGCTGGCCCGAGTACAACAGACTGCGGGCCATACCGGAGATCGCCAGGATCCTGCGCGAAGTTGGAATATCAGAGCCCGACTAAGGAAATCCTTCGCGAAACATCATCACGTCATAACAACACCATCACGACATCACCGCTGGTGACCGTCAGCCTGAAGGACCTCACAAGGAGGTCCTCTGGTGCGAGTTCTCAAAGCGGTCGTCGTGCTGGTCGTCACGTCCTCGTCGCTCGTTGCCAGCGGTCCGCCGGGAGAGGCACTGCAGCTGGCCAGGTCACGGCGCGGCCTGCCGGTCGTCGTGATTCAGGCCGGCCTCCAGACTCTGCGGCTGGGTCTCGACACAGGTACGTCGCGAACCCTGGTTTCGGCCGAGGCGGCGACCCGACTGAGACTCAGGCCCACGCAAAGACTGTCGATCGGTTCCGCCGGTGGAGGATCGAGGGACGGCTACTGCGGAGCGGCTCCGGTGCTCCACCTTCACGGGATACCGCTCGTTCCCGACTGCCTGGGCTGGCTGCCGGACGAAATGCAACTTGCCGGCGCCGAGGATCTCGACGGCCTCCTCGGCGCCGATCTGCTTTCACAAGTTGACCTCTGGATCGATCCCGGCAAGACGCCAGTCCTGGCGCGGATTGCGCCACCCGGCATGCTGCAATCGTGGATCGACGGCAAGCGTCTGTCCGTTGAATCGACTGGCCGCCGCCCCGCGATCACCGGTTACCTGGCAGGACTCCGGTGGAACAGTTCCAGCATCCGTCTGGTCATCGATTCAGGGGCGAATGGGCTGGTCCTCTTCGGCGAGGTGGCCAGGCGCACCGCCGAAGCGTCGGCGCTCGAGCGGATGCACGGGACCCTGGAATCCGTCATTTCACGGCAGAAGGTCTCCATCGTTCCCCTGACTGCGTTTCATTCCGGCGGATCTCGGTTCACTGTGCCGTGGGCGGGACTCCTTCCGCACGTCGAGGACCGCATCGAGGATGGGGTGATATCCCTCGACGCGTTCGGTCCGGTGCTGTTCGACCTCTCAAACAGCGTGATCGTCGCCAACGCCCGTTTACGATCCTCGCCGAGAAAGTGACGCATCTTTTAGCCACTGGGCCATCTTCTCGTCCTTCGCGGCGTAGAACGCCCAACCCTGTGCGGTGCTATTCCAGCGGTAATCCTTGATGGTCATGTCGATCCCGCGGTCGATGAGGAACTGCATCGACTCGTAAGGGTGCGGCAGGAAGACCAGATGGTGCAGGATGCTCGCCGGCTCGTGGGAGTTCCAGTTGGTGTTGATGTCGGCGCCGTGTTCGAGCAGGAAGTCGGCCACGTCGAAGTGAAGGTTGAGCACGGACCACGCGAGCGCCGTGTCGAGCACTTGCTGCACACCGACGCCGCCCCATTGCGGTTCGCGCGGGTGGACGCTTGTGGCTGGCGCATGATTCGCCACGTCGCCCAGGGCAGGCTTGCCCTGCGCGTCGAACCAGCGTCTCACGCGCGCGAGGTCGCCCATGCCCGCCGCATGGGGCAGATCGTCCGGCAGCGGCCAGATGCGGGTGAGCAATGGAATGAGGTGCGCGTTCGCATACGTGAATGCGTGCTCGATCGCCTGCGACGGGGGCGGCGGCTGGCGCCGCAGGATTGCGGGGTCGAGGTCGAAAAGAGCGACGATGAATTCCTCTCGATCGTTCAGCGTTGCAGCCCCGATGAGCCCATCCTGAAAGCCGACCCAGGCGTCACCAAGCAGCCACGGCTCGTGCTGTAACCCCGTGACGAACGCCGTCAGGTCGCCATCCACGACGGCGCGGCTGACCTGCTCCATGACGAACGCCTTCCATGGCCCGACCGATGTCACGTGCGCGGGGCGATGTTCGATGAAGTACTTGATGAAGGCGGGGCGTCCCACACTGGCATCGACGTGTTTGCCGAGTTCGGGATCGAGCGCGATGGCTCGCTCCAGCAGGACTGACGCGACGGCCTCGTGCTGGAAGCGACAGGCGCATAGGAACGCTTCAGTGACGGCCGCGAGATCGTTTCGCTTTTCGTCAAGTGCGGTGCGAACAGCGTCCATATCGCCAAGCGCCGCAAAGAACGTGAGCGTGCGGGGCAGCAGGCCTTTGCGCTGAAACAACTGCAGCAGCCCCTTGGCGCGGGATTGGAGGAGCCCCTCGCACACCGATGGCACGACGATCGCGCCGGCATCGATCAGCAACTCGGCACACTCCGCGCGGGTGAACCACTGTTCTCGGTCCGGATCGCCGGCGTCTCCATAAGCGCCAGTGGCGAACCCCAGCAGGCCGCCCTCATATTCGTCGTCTTGCCAGGACAGCAATGCCGGGTATTCCGTCACCAGCTGCTTCAGGCGTTCGACGTCGTTGTCGTGAATGACGCGTCGAGCCTGTGCGGCCGCCCACTCCAGGTCTTTGCCAAGGCGTTTGGCCACTTCGGCGGTGAGGTCTTGCCACCCGGCATAGCCGTACTCGCGCGCGAGCACGAGCTGGGCATCGCGCAGCGATACTGACCGATCGCGCGCGAGCTTCTTTGCCTGCTTGCGGAGGGACTCGAGGGACGGACGAGGAGGCAGGGATTTCGAAGTGGTCATTGCGACCTCCTTTCATCAAACGCCTGTACCCCGCTGAAACCAGGCTGAAAGAAGGTGCGGACGCACGCGACTCAGTCAAACAGGTGGGAATGTTCCCTTGCCGCGGGGGGGTGGCGCCCTGTCAGCGCGCTCCCGGCAGTATCAGGGGGACTCCCTTGCGATGTCAACGGGACGGACGACTCTACGAGTCCTCCGTATACCGCGCCGGTATGGCTTGGCCCGCGGCAAGCGCAGTCTTGATGTCGCGGGCGTGCCGGCATTGGCCTCGGTACTCGAACCCCGGGCAGCTGCACGTCACGTCCGCGTCAACGACGACGACCTCGTAGTCGACACCCTCGTGAGACGTGCTCGAGATGCGAAAGCGTCGGGCCGAAGGCCCGGAGAGCACCTTGACCAGCCCTTCCAGCGCGCGCGCGAGGGCCTGAACCTCCCGCTCGCCATGTATGGCTGCCGGACGGTGCGGGTCGGCGCGGTGCATGGCCCGGAACTCGTCTGAGGCGCGGTGGAGCAGTTGTGAGATCAACTCGTTGTCCTCGGCCGCGACGTCGCTGCCAGCCGAGATCGCGTGGAGGACTCGCTGCAGTTCGTCGACGACGTCGCCGCCCGAGCCCGGCGCCAGCGCATGCCCGTCGACGATCGCGTTGACGAGTGCCGCCTTCGTCTCGAGAACGGCCTGGACGAAGTCGTCGATGGTGTCCCGAGCCACGAAGTACGTGACGTTGACCGTCCGCGTCTGGCCGATCCGGTACGCGCGGTCCTCGGCCTGCCAGTGGTTGGCCGGCACCCAGTCGAGATCGTTGAAGACTACCTGCGTGGCCGCGGTCAGGTTGAGTCCCGTTCCGCCGGCGATGATGTTCGCCACGAAGACGCGCACATCGGAGTCGTTCTGGAACCGGTCGACCAGCGGCTGCCGCATTGCCGCCGGCGTCTTGCCGGTCACGACGACCGCGGTCTCGCCGAGCTCTGTGGCGAACTTCTGAATGGGATCGTCGAAGCATGAAAAGACGATGACCTTTTCCCCCTGATCGATCGCGCCCCTGACGAAGTCGAGCGTGGCCGTCGCCTTGGCAAAGGCGAGCGCCTGGCGTGCCTCTACGAGGAAGGCGAGCAGCTTGCCGCGGCGATGAAACTCGACGTCCCGCGATGGCACCGGCCTGGTGTCCTTTCCGGCGAGAAGCTCGAAGACCTTCTTGATGGCACGCGCGCCGGTGCCCGAAGGCACGTCGACCGGCAGCCACGTCCGCAGTTTCGGCGGCAGCGCGAGCACGTCGTCTTTCGAGCGCCGCAGCATCACGCCGTGCAGCTGCACGGTCAGCTCTTCGACGTTTGAGGCGCCGCCCGTCTTCCAGCCGTACTCTCCCTTCTCGGCTGCGCAATAACGTTTCGCGAACGAGAGAAAGCTGCGGCCGAGCGGATGGGCGGCGAGCTGCAACAGCACGAACAGATCTCGAGGGCGGCTGGTGAGTGGTGTACCGGTCAGCAGCTGCACGGCGAGCGCGGGCGTTGCCGTGGCAGCGGTTGCCGTCAGCTGGCGCGACAGTTTGCTCCGCGCGCTCGTGTGGTTCTTCAGGTAGTGCGCTTCGTCGAATACGATCGCCGCCCACGGCACGCGCAGCAGGTCATCGAGATGCCGCCCGAGGATGTCGTAGTTGACGAATGACCCACTCGGCCGCCAGCGATATTGGCCTCGTTCCCTCGATCACCAGAATCGAGGCGTCCGGGGCGACGACGGAGATCTCGCGCGCCCAGTTTCGTTTGACCGACGCCGGACAGACGACCAGCCGAGGGCCGCCCGGCGTGATGTGCCGCAGCGAGACGATCGCCTGGCGCGTCTTGCCCAGGCCCATGTCGTCGGCGAGGATGGCGCGCCGTCGGCCGAGCAGGAACGCGACGCCTTCGATCTGGTGGGGGAAGAGCCCATCGGCGAGTGCGACCGCGCTTGTGAAGGCCGCATCGGGGTCGCCCGACAGCTTGAGCAGCTGTGCAAATGCCGCGGCTTGTGAGTCGAGCGTGTCAGCCATGACGCGGCTGTACACTGTAGCCCTTCGTGCGGTTCGGGCTTCCTACCCTTCGCGCAGCACGGTCGCAGGATCAAGCCGTGCGGCACGCCGAGCCGGCAACCAGGCCGCCAGCAGACCCGCAGCCCACAACACACCGGCCGCGGCCGCGAACGTCGCCGGATCGCGGGCCTCCACGTGAAACAACAACGGCCCCAGAAACTGCGTCGCCCAGAGACTGCCTGCCAGTCCGAGCGTGAGCCCGGCGGCAACCAACACGCCAACGCGATGAAACACCAGACGTACGATCCCGTTGGGCTGCGCTCCGAGCGCCAAACGCAAACCGATCTCGGCCTGACGCGCGCGCACGGCTTGCGCGACGATGCCGTAGAGTCCGATGCCCGCCAGCAGGAGTGCGAGTCCGCCGAAGAAGCTCGAGAGCAGTGCGATGAGGCGCTCCTGTGTGATCCTCGCGTCGATGAACTGATCGAAGGTCCTGAAAACGAACGCGATGTCCGGCTCGGTCCGGGCCAGTGCGGCAGCCACCTCGCGCTCCAGAGCGGCTCGCCGGCCACGATCCGCGTTGACGGTCAAGATGACCGTTTCCCCGAGTGGCTGGACCTGGGCGAGCGGCACGTACATCGTGGCCATCATCCCGTCGCGTGGCTCCCTATAAGCGCTGTCGCCAGCCACCCCGACGATCTCGTAGCGCCTCTCACCGTTCGACAAGCCAATGCGTACGGTCCGGCCGATGGGCTGCTGGCCAAGCTGATAGCGGCGCACGAAAGCCTGGTTGACGATGGCGACGAGCGGCGCTCCCACGCGGTCGGCGTCGGTGAAATCCCTGCCGTTCACGAGCGGCGTCCCCATGGTGTCGAACCAACCCGGGGTGGTGGCATTGCGCCAAAGCCGGTTCGCGCTCAAATCCTCCACGGGCATAGGCCTATCGTCGACGGCAACGCGATTGGCTCCCCAGCCACCGCCGGTGAGCAACGGGACTCGAGACAGCGATGCCGACTTCACGCCGGGCACGGCCGCCGCGGCGGCGCGCAGGCGCTCGGCCCGCGGACCGCGTTGCTCAATCGGTGCATCAGTCGCCTGCAGATCCAACTCCGCGACGAGCAGAGGCTCGGGAACGAAGCCGAGCGGCAGCTGGTTGAGCGATGCGAACGAGCGGAGGAAGAGTCCGGCGGCAGTGACCAGCATCAGCGACATCGCAATCTGAGCGACGACGAGCGTGCCGCGTACGACGAAGCGACGGTCGCCGGCAAGTCCTCGACCGGCATCCTTGAGCGCCTCACCAGCGGCAATGCTCCTGAGTCCGAGCGCGGGCGCGACGCCGGCGACAATCGCTGACGCGCAGGCGAGCGTGACGCTGAATCCGAGCACGCGCCAATCGAGCGCGAGCTCCAGCGATACGTCGCCCTCCCACGTGCTCAACTGTCGGACCAGCAGCGCACCGCTCCAGCGCGCGAAGACCAGTCCGAGAGCCGCTCCGGCGATCGCCACAATCAAGCTCTCGGTGAAAAGTAACCGCGCGAGACGCCCCC
Organism: uncultured Acidobacteriota bacterium; assembly: GCA_963762995.1. GTDB lineage: Bacteria > Acidobacteriota > Vicinamibacteria > Vicinamibacterales > 2-12-FULL-66-21 > JACDCA01. Next base: position 102,510 of record CAVXMQ010000023.1, read on the forward strand.
GCGAGCCGCCAAGGGCCATCCTCACGCTGAGCTCGCGGTGCCGCGCCAGAACGCGCGCGACCAGCAGGCTGGCGATGTTCGTGCAGGCCACGAGTAGCAGGAGCGCCACGGCCACGATCATCGCGATGAGTGGCCTCTCGAAATCTCCGCGTAGCGACGACCTGCCGGTCGCAGCGTCCGCCAAGGTCAACGGACGCGTAAGATAGCGCCCGGCTCTCGCTGCGGCGACACCGCTCACTGTCGCGGCACGGATCTGTGGCTGGACTCCGCGGAGCGCGGCATTCGCCTGCTCGAGGCTCTGCCCGGGCTTCCGCCTCACGATCATGTCGAGCCACGACGAAGCGACGGATGCCAGCTGGCTTTCCTGGCCTCGCATGAGTGGCTCGGCGGCAAAAGGCAACATCACGTCCGTCATTCGCCCGACGTCCACGCCGAAGAACCCTGGTGGCATCACGCCGACGACGGTGAATACCCTCCGCTGCAGGGTGATCTGGCGTCCGATCACGTCATCGGCGCCGGCAAACTGATCGCGCCAGAATCGATGGCTGATGACGGCCACGGGGCCATCCGGCGCAGCGGCAGTGTCATCGGCCGGAGTGAGCATGCGGCCGCGCACGGCGGACACGCCCAGCACCTCGAAGAAGCGCCCGCTCACATGGGCCCCCTCCACGAATGTGCTCCGCCCCCCGCGAGACAGATCGAATCTCTCGTTGGCCCACGCGAGGGCGCCGTCGAACAGATCGTTCTCACGAGCCTTGATCTCCGCCCAGACCGGGTAGGACCACGATCCTTCGAGGAGCAGCGCCAAACGGCCTGGGTCGCGTACCGGCAGCGGGCGCAGGATGAGGCCGTTAAAGATCGAGAACAAGGCGGTATTGGCGCCGATGCCCAGCGCCAGAGTCGCGATCGCGACGAGCGTGAAGACCGGGTTCTTGCGCAACCCGCGAACCGCGATCCGGATGTCCTGCCACAACTGATCGACGGCGCGCGCCACCCATACGTCCCGCACCTCCTCGCCGGCAAGCGTCACGTTCCCCATGGCACGTTGGCTCGCCCACGCCGCCTCGTCGGAATCGAGGCCGTCACGCTCCAACGCCGCCTGTCGGAGGGCGCGATGCGTCTCGATCTCCTCGCGCAAGTCAGCGTCGTGGCGCGAGCGGCGAACTAGGTGCAGCAGACCGCGAAGGAGTGTGTTCATGACACCGGCCTCTTCAAGTCGTCCCCAACACTCGCTGAATCACACCGACCATGCGGTCGAACTCGGCACGTTCCGCGGCGAGCTGCTTGCGGCCGGCCGCGGTCAGCGTGTAGTAGCGCGCGCGGCGATTGTTCTCCGACGTGCCCCAATCGGCCTTCACCCAGCCGTTGAAGAGCAACCGCTGGAGCGCGGGATACAGGGCGCTCTCGCCGACGCGCAACACGTCGTCGGACGCCAGGCGCAGGTGCTCGACGATGCCATAGCCATGCTGGGCGCCACTAAGGAGCGTCTTCAGGATCAGGAGTTCGAGCGTGCCCGGCAGGAGATCTGAAGCAGTATTGGTGAGTCCCATCAGCGATTGATGGGACTGTAGCGCCCAGGGGCACGCTTCGTCAACTGCCATCAATGGGTGATGGGGCCAATCAATCTTGGCTCGGCCTTTTGTGCGTGTCACAAACGCCGGTGCTGTTTCGTCTTACTAGAGAGAGCGAAAAGCGGGAGGCGGTAGTGTTGAGATGGCTATTACGGCGCATGGTGAGCGCGTTCGAGCGGCAGTGGAACTACGACGCGAGTTATCTGCGGGACATTATTGAGGCGAGCCCTCGTGCGGCGTGGCGGTTCTTCAGCGCCGCCCGGCTGGGGAACTACCGAAGGGACGTTCCGCTCGAAGCGTTAGTCGCCGCCGGGATCACGGCCGTCCGAACGGAAGATTGCGGTCCGTGCACGCAACTGGGCACGGCGATGGCTGAACAGCAAGGCGTGCGTCCGGAGATCCTCCGGGCCATATTGCAGGATGACGTCGCCGCGATGCCGGACGATGTGGCGCTCGCGTGGCGGTTTACGAAAGCGGTTCTGGCGCACGATCCCGCTGCCGACGATTACCGCGCCGTGATCCTCGAGCTGTGGGGCCCGCGAGCCGTCGTGAGCCTGGCGTTCGCCATCACCACGGCGCGCATCTATCCGACGGTGAAGTACGCGATGGGGCACGGAAAGACTTGTACTCGCGTCGTCGTCGGTGGAGTCCCGGTGGCCATTAACCGGGGGTTGTTGAGTCGATCGGCATGACGGATCTACTTCAGCAGCACCACCACGCCCGTCACGACCAGCGCGCCGGCCCACAGCCAGTCCACGTTGAACCAGGCTTTGCGAAGCAGGCCCAGGCCGAGTTTTCGGTACACCACCCACGCCGCCAGCGCCATGACCGTGAAATACGCCAGCGTGTGGAGGCCGACCGAACCCGCGGCGACGTTCAGGCTCGCGGCGGCCATGTGATGTGCGTGATCGTGGCCAGCGGCGGCTACGGTCGCCGGCGTTGACATCACAAAGGGCAGCACCATGAATCCCGCGCCATGGGCCGAGGCCATGAGAAACGACCAGACCACGAGATCGCAACACCTCACTTGCATCCCGCCGAAGCGTGGATGCCGATGCCGGCAGAGCCGGTAGACCCCGAGCGTCATCAGCATGAGCGCGATGAGGACGTTCAGCGAAGCGACCGGCACCGCGAGACCGACCAACCCGACGACCAGAACGACGACGCCGACCGCCAGCGCGTGACCGAGCGCGATGGGCGGCAGCGCGCGCCATACCCCGCGCGCGCTGCCCTGTTGCATCCCCAACGCCACGGCAAACAGCCAGCCCATGCCGGGATTGATGCCGTGGAAGGCTCCGAGAAACAGCATTGATAGCCAGTCCATGGTCAGATCCTCACGAGGCGTAACAGTACCGAATCAGAGGACGCGTCGCCGCCTTCCAGCCGCACCTGGTGGGGGCGCATACCGCCTGTCTCGAGGAAGAACCGCGGGTCCAGTTCCATGCCTCCCTCGGGTCGCACGTTCACCTTGGCCATCCAGCCGCGCAGACCATCCGGGTAGAACTGGTTGTCCCACGGTGAATAGAGGCTGTTGGTGAAGTAGATGCGCTTACCGTCCCGACTGATCTCGACCATCTGCGGCCCGCCGTTCAGCGGCTGCCCTGGCTTGCTGGGATGCGCTGCGCGGCTGACAATGCCGCCGAGCCTGATCGAGCTGACCTTCTTGGGATGGAACGGGTCGCTCACGTCGGTACTGGATGAACTCGCCCGTGCCGAAACACGAGACGTAGAGAAAACGATCGTCGATCGACAGGTTGATGTCGGTCACGAGCGGCGCGACGGCCTTGAACCCCTGGAGGAGCGGCGGCAGCTTTTCCGGATCCGCGGGCTCCGCCGGGATCTCGATCACCTTCTTGATCGCCCACTTCCCGTTCGTTCCGTTTCCGCTGGTTTCGCGGTACCACAGCCAGATCGATGACGAAAGGTCCTTGAGCGACATCACCACGCTCGCGAACCCGTACGCCCGCGTCGGATCGTGCGCGGGTCGCAGCTCCAGCACCATTTGCTGCTCCGCGCCCAGATCCAGCTCCTGCACGTGGCGTCGCCGGCGCAGGTCCCAGACGTGCAGCGTGTGTCCGTACTTGCCGGCCAGCAGGAGTTCCGGGTTGACGCCATCCTTCACCATGTTCGGCGTGCCCCAGCTGCTGCTGACCATCGTGTCCAGCCCGAGGTGCCACCAGATGTCATAGGCCAGCGCCTGCGGTCCGCGGTCGATCTCCCACTTGCCTTTAATGTCAAACGTTTCGGGATCCAGGATGAACGTGCCGCCGGGACCGTTGCCATCGGGCGCACCCAACGCACTGACGAAGACCCCGTCCGGTCCGCAGTGAACCGTGTGCGGGCCGGCGTATCCGGTCCGCTGGGCCAGCGTCTCGGGTTCGATCACTTTCACGATCTTCGGCCGGCGGGGATCCGGTTTCGTGTCGAGGATGTGGATGCGAGAAGAATTGATCCCCGGCACGATCAGGTAGCGCCGTTCCATGTGCGGGTGTGGTGCGTAGGGGCAGAGACAGGAACTGCAGGCGTTCCAGCCAAAGTGGTGCAGTTCATCCCCCGCGTGCGGCATGTCGGTCTGGCCGACGAGGCGGCCGTAGCTGCTCGAAGCGGGGTCGAGATCGACGACACCGATCGCGTCAGGGCGCCCGTCGGCCTGCGGGTTGATGAGGGCGACATACGCGAACGTTTCCGGCGGCGACTGCGCCGCCATCGCGGGCGACGGGTAGAAGGTTGGGTCGGGCGTCAGCAGTGGCATAAAAACTCCTTTGCAGCATCGTCCATCCACTGATGCCGGTGCATCTATGACTGCTCCGCCGTGGGACTTGCCCGAAACCCCGGATTTGCTTGCGCATTGATTGGGACTCTGGAATCCTTGGCCGTTCCCCCCGCTGAATCTTCCGAAAGAGGGTCGAGATGGATGTTTTGTCCGATGTCCTCCGTGTTGTGCGCTTGTCTGGCGCGGTGTTCTTCACGGCCGACTTCTCGTCCCCGTGGTCGCTCCAATCGCCGATCCCCGAAATGCTGATCCCGGCCCTGATGCCCAACGCCGAATGCGTCGTCCTGTTTCACATTCTGGTTGACGGGGAGTGCGAGGTTGAGTGCCCGGGGCATCCCCTGACCACGATGGCGAGCGGTGACGTGATCGTCTTCTTGCGCGGCGATCAGCACACCATGCGCACGCACGGGATGGCGACGACGACGCCGATCACGTCCATCTTTTCGCCGGGCGGGCACGAACCCGCACAGCTGTCGTACGGCGGCGGTGGCCGAGCGTCCCAGTTCGTGTGTGGCTACCTGAACTGCGACCAACGATTCGGTCCGCTGGTCGAAGCGCTGCCGACCATGCTGATCGTGCGCAGCCGCGATGACTACTCGACGATCGAAGCGGTGGACGCGAGCGGCAGCCACCCTTTGGTCGTGCCGCCGGGATCAGGGACCTGGTTGGGGACGACGCTGAAGTTCACCATCAACGAAGCGCGAGCGGCGCGCCCGGGCAATGCCGCGATGCTCGGCCGGCTGACCGAGCTGATGTTCGTCGAGATCCTGCGTGAATACATGCACCGCCTTCCCCAACACCAGGGGGGCTGGCTCGCGGGATTGAACGACCCGCATGTCGGCAAGGCGCTGCGCGTGCTGCACACGAACCCGGAACACGATTGGACCGTCGACGAGCTCGCGCGAGAGGCCGCGGTGTCGCGCTCGGTGCTGGCGCAGCGGTTTACCGAACTGGTCGGTGAAACGCCGATGCGTTACCTCGCCAATTGGCGAATGCAGCTCGCCAAACAGATGATGCGCGAAGGGGCCCACAACATCCAGGACGTCGCAACACGTGTCGGGTACGAATCCGAAGCCGCCTTCAATCGCGCCTTCAAGCGTTCGACGGGCTCACCGCCGGCGACCTGGCGCAAGGGGGCGGTTATCTGAGCACGTTCGCCGCCTGGACGTTGCCCGCGCCGAGCGTCGCATTGACGCTGGCGACGGTTTGACCGCTGGCGTTCTTGATCACGAGTGAGAACCGGTCGCGGTTGCGCCCCGGTTCGCCCCGGTCTGACGTGAACATCTCGAACGTGTAGCCCGCCTCGCCGTTCCACGTGCCGGTGCCCTGAACGTGGACCGTGTCCCCCTGCGGTTCGCCACCCAGCGCCCAGCCCGGACGGAACGCCGGGTCGTCGGTGACGATCACCTCGGTGATGGCGGTGGCCTGGAACCGCTTCGGCGCGGCGTGATCGTGGCCGTATTGGTTGTCCAGACTGCCGTCAGCCACGTTGAAGTCATCATCTTCCCCACAGAGACGCGAGTCCTTGAACCAGTACTCCAGCCGGCCGCTGTCGATGCCGTCGCGCTGCATCACGTGGAAGAGCAGGTGATGGTGCTGGCTGCCGGCAGCGATGAAGCCGATGCCGAACATTCGACCGTCGAGCGTTGGCGTCAACTGCACGGTGACGGTGAACGATGCGGTGGATGCATTGCTCGCGACATCCGTCGCCGTACAGGTGACGGTAGTGGCCCCGATGGGGAACACCGATCCCGACGCCGGGGCGCACTGCACGGACTGAACACCGGATGCCGTGTCGGTGGCGGTCGCCGGCGGGTAGGTGACCGCGACGCCGCCAGCGTTGGTGGTGCTCGCCGACTGATTGGGCGGCGCCACGATGTTTGGCGGCGTGGTGTCGCGAACGACCATCTGGGTGGACGCCGTCGCCGACAGGCCGTGGTTGTCGCTGACGGTGAGCGTCAGGTCGTGCGAACCGATCGGCAGTACCACCGTGATCGTGGCGTTGTTGCCGAGCGTCGTCGCGCCTTTCGTCCACACAAACGTCAGCGTGTTACTGGCGTCGGGATCGCTTCCGCTTCCGATGAGCGTCACGTTCGCCCCGGCCGGAGAGGTGGCTTCGAACGGTCCATACGATCCCGCGTTGGCCGTCGGCGGACGATTCACCCGCCGCACCGCGACAAACGGTGAGAGCGACGTGACCTGGCCGCAGATGGTGAGCGCCGTCACGCCGCTCGTCACGTCGGTCCACGCCCCACCTTCGTGATGCAGCAGCCGATCGTCGGGCTGGAAGCCCGAACCGTTGAGGCACACGTCGATGACCCCGCCAGAGATTGCCGTCGTGACGATGTCGTAGACCGGCGTGAGCGCCTCGAACTCGATCGGCAGCGCCGGAAAGATCGTCAGGTACGGTTGCGGTGACGAAGCCTTCCTGTTGCACATCGCTGAACCTGAGCGTGCCGATCAGCGAGCCCCCATCCGCAAACAGGTTCACGTCAACGCCGTCGTCGATCACGACGGTGCCGCTGCCCTGGACGACGGTGACGGTGGCGGTCGCTGAGCCGATGTGTCCCGCGCTGTCTGAGAAGCGGAAGGTGACCTCGGTGGCGCCGAGCGGGAACAGCGTCTGGTCGTTGGCTACGACGCCGCCAACCTGCGGTGCGAGCCGCGTCACTGAACCGAAGCCGACCGCCGATCCGCCGAGGAGGAACGACTGCAGCTCCGTGGAGGCGTTGCCGCGCGCGCCCCCGGACTCGGTGGACGCGACCGTGACACTGGCCGGCGGCGTCACCGCCGGAGCGGTGGCCTCCGCGCGCTCCCACATCCTGATGTAGCCCTCGGCCGAGCGGAACAGCGGCTGCAACTGCGTCTCGGTGACGCCGACGTTGCGCAGTTCCTGGATGAAGTCGGGCAGCATGCCGACGTGCGCGAGGCCGTCCTCATTGATGTCCCACGTTTTCTGTCGCACGTTCGGGGGTGGCTCCAGCGGCGACGTTGGCTGCCCCAACCGGCCCGCATAGATGCCAGGCCGTGACGCGATTGTGAACGGATAGGTCACGCGATTCGCCTGTGGCGACTGTTCGTTGTCGCCCCAGCACGACTCGGAGCCGAACCGAGGGCCCGGCATCGATGCCATGCCGTTGAAGTCGGTTCCGAAGCCGACCGATGCCGTGCCCGGTCCGCCGAGCGCGTCAACCGTTGCGAGATACACCTGCGCAAACGTCTTCGACGAGTTGCCGCAGTCGTTCACCACGGTGCTGCCCGGATGGGTGAGGACGCCGTTCAGGTTGCCCGATCGAACGCGATCCCCCTGGCCGGCGAAGATGCCGCTGACGCCGCCGATCGCGCGAATGCGGGCGAGCTGCGCCGGTGTCTTTGCGCCCTCAGACTTGACCGTGCCCTGGAGCACCGACATTGATCCGCTATGGCCGGTCATGACGCCGGCGTAGCCGTACTGCTCCGCGCGCGCCATGACGAGGTGTGCGGTAGCTGCCGACATGTGATCGATGTCGATGATCATCCCCTTGGCCATCATTTCCCTGATCAGGAAGTCACCGAGCGGCTGCAGCGGACGTTCATTGCAGTCCGCAGCGAAGGTCGTCATTGCCGCCTGCGGAAGGCCTAAAGTGGGCGCCAGCGGATCGAGCAAAGCCTTGTAATCGTAGCCTTCGGGGTCGCACTCGCGTCTCTCGACGAATTGCCCCTCGACGAGCCGGTTGCCGACGTCGAACAGCGAACTGTAAAGCGCCGTGCCGCCGAACGCGTTGTCGAAGACATGCACCGGGAACAGGTGCCGCACCCCCATGTTGTAGTAGTGGTTCAGCCGCTCGCGCACGAACTGTTCGGTGCACGCGGACGCCAACGAACAGTTGAAGAGGTCGTCGACCTCGACGCCGAGGATCACCGCCATCTTGCCGCTGTTGATGATGTGGCGCGCTTCGGTCGCGGAGTAGGCGATGCGGTACCAGCCTTTGCCCGGCCCGCCCGACTGACCGTCGACGAACGCCTCGAGGCCCTTGGCCATGTTCAGCTGATCGTCGATGTTGTCCATGTCGTTGCAGCTGAAGTTCCCGAGCGTCTGGTTCACCGTGCCGCTGATCTGGCACAACAGTTTGTTGTTGAGCGCGTGCATCACCATCAGGCGCAGGCCGCCGTCGAACGCGCGGCGCAACCACTCGTAGTACACCTGCTGATGCGTGATGCTGTTCCAGCGCGGCCAGCCGTTGAACGGGATGCTGTTGTTGGCGGTGACCCCATTGGTGAAATGGCCGGCCATCAGCACCGTGAGCGACGGCGTGGTGATCGGCGGCTCATTGGGTGGTGTGAACGTGATCGACGGGACGGTGATCGGCACGGGGAAGGGTAGAGATCCCGGTGGCGTGGTTGCGAAGTTGCCGATCAGGTCGTGCAGTCCGCCGGGTCCGTGAACGGCGTCGCATGCCGGCAGCGCGTTGAGGATGCCGGCCGGACTGAAGGCGCTGCCCCAGATCAGGCTGCGGCCGAATCCGAGATTGGCGAACTGATGGTTGTGGAAGTCGGCCACGCCGAAGATCTCGGCATCGGGCTCGGCGGTGACCATCACCTCGCCACCCTGCGCCGGCGTCGGCAGCGACACGATCGCCCCGTTGATCGCTTGCACCGCGTAGTACTGGCGAACGAGTGTCGGCAAGCCGGAGTCAACCGTGCTGGTGCCGGTGACATCGAAGGTGACCGGACTGCCAATCATGACGTGGACCGGTGGCTCGACAGGAATCTGCAAGGTCACCGGATCGGGGCTGCGCAGAATGCGATACCCGCTGGCGCCCGGCACCGGATTCCAGGAGATGGTCACCGTGCCTGGCGCCGTGGCCTGTGCGCTCACGTTGGTCGGCGCGGGCAGCCCGGTTCCGTGCACGATCACCTCGACGGTGTCAGTCGCGATGCCCCCGCGGCCGTCGTTCGCCGTCAGCGTGTAGACATAGTTGCCAATCGGCAGAAGTTGCGATACGGCCGGGAAGTTTCCGAGCAGCTCCCCATTTCGGCTCCAGGTGAATACCAGCGGGTCGCCGTCAGGATCCGACGAACTGGCCGAACTGACGACGACATCCGCCGTGCCGGTTGTGGGGTTGATCGCGATGTTCTGGTCGGCGCCGGCATTGGCGATTGGTGCGCGGTTGACGTTGAACGTGATCGCGTTGTTGGCCAGATCGAGGTCGAAATTGGGGCTCGAGATGGTAAAGGTCGCGGTCACTGGGCCCGAGGCCAGCGGCGTGACGACCACCAGGGCATCAACGCTCGCGCCCGGCGCGATGTTGTCGATGTCGCAAACGAGGAAGCCGACGAACTCGCAAAAGGCCCCGAGCATCGACGCGCTCACAAACTGCAGGCCGGCCGGTGGATGAAAGTTCAGCCGCGCCGTTTGCGCGGCGGCGCCGCCGACGTTGGTGACGGTCATCCGGAAAGTGACCGGCGCGCCGACAATCACGGTGCCCGTCAACGCCGGCGCCACCGGGACGACCAGGAGATCCACCGATGGCTCGATTTCGGTTTCGACCGTGCGGGTGTTGTTGTCCGTCACGATGTCCTGTTCGTGGCCGCCGACGGTGAAGGTGGCGGTCTCCGTGCTGAAGAGGGGATTGGTCCGCAGCGTCGCGTCTACGGTCAGCGTGATCGACGCGTTTGGCGCGAGCGTGCCGGCATCGCAGGACACCGTGCCCGCCGGGACGAGGAACAGCAGCGGCACCACGCAGAAGCCAGCGGGTGACGTGGCAGTGACGCCGAGCAGATTGGCCGCGCTCACCGGCAGCGACAGGCCGACCTGCGTGGCTGGCGACGGCCCGTTGTTGGTGATCACCACGGTGTAGTGGATCGTTCCGCCAGCACCGACTGTCGCCGGTGCGGTGACCGTGACGGCGAGATCCGCGCCTGTCCCAGTGGCGACCCCAACGCCGATGTGCCGAAGTCGATTGTGCCCGAGGTCAACCACGAGGAGGCCGCCGCGTGGGTCGTTGAGCACAAGGTCGGGATAGAACAACGACGTCGACAGGGCGTAACCGTCGCCGTTGAACGGAACGTTGGGGAAGTTCTCCGTGAATCCGGCGAAGGTGGAGACCATCTCGTCGGCTCCGCCGTTGACAATGCCGTCGGCGCCGGCGCTGATGCGGCGGAGCCGATTGAAACCGGAGTCGGAGACGATCAAGTCGCCGTTGGGCAGAATGACCACGCTCCCGGTGCCAAACCAGTCAGCGTCTCTCGCGGGACCACCGTCCCCCTGGAACGCCGCAAAGTCCAGCGACGTGCCGCCCGAGACGCTCGCGAGCACTTCGCCGGGTCGGCCATCGATCACTTCTGCGCCAGGCGCCCGGGTGAGCCGGCTGACCTGGCTGGAGACGCCAAGATACAAGTCCCCCTGCGGGCTGAACGTCACGCTCTTGAGCGAGCCACCGAAGCCCACCTCGTGCGGATTGCCGTTGGGGGGCCAGGTCGTGCCTCCGCCCGCGATGGTGGTGATGATTTCGTCAGCCGCGCCGCTGATCAGGCCATCGGCGCCAGCCGCGATACGCCGCAACACGGCGCCTCCGGCGAACGCGTTCTGCACGAAAAACAAGTTGCCGAATCGGTCGAATGTCATCTCCCCCACCACGGCGACGTCCGCGTCGATGGCGGCGCCCCCATCTCCGCCATATCCACAGGTGAGGGTGACCGGGTCCGGACCCTGGCCGGCGACGCGGGTGAGGAAGTAGCTGGTGAAGTTGTTGCGGGGCTCGAGGCGGAGCACGCCGCAGCCGTTGACGTCGGGCGCGTAGATATTGCCCGCCTGGTCGACGGCCATCCTGCCGGATGCAAAGAAAGACGTGTCGAGCGCATCGACGTTGTATCTGACGTCGGTGGTGCCATTGCCGGCAACCCTGATATTGGCCTGGGTCTGCAGATCGATCCGCCGCAATTCATAGCCCCCCGCAACGTAGAGATACTGACGCGCGGGATCGACGGTCAGCATTCCGGAGGGCAGGTTGTCGAGGATGGTCGTCACTCGCATGGACTCGTCCGCGGCCGTGAACAGCGCGAACGTGGCGCGTTGTGAAGAGTGGTGTCGCGCCGCACACGTAACGCGCAGCGGATTCCGCCGGCGTAGGACGGGAGTGTGATGTCGTCCCACGCGGTGCCGTTCAGGCGATGAAGGCGGACCGATTGCCCCGACACGAAGCTCATGCCCGTGGAGTCGACGCAGATCCGCACGTTGCCGCTGCCCGCGCTCGTCGACTCCACGTCGTAGTAGTACGGCGCGCTCCCCAGCTGCTTCCCGGCAGGCGGCGCCGGCAGTTGATCGGTGCGCGTGCGCATCCACGTCAACCCCGCGGCCGTAATGCTGTCAAACGTGAGCTTGAGCCGTCCCGGCGTAAAGCCGTAGTACTCGGCGACACGGTCGTCGAGCAGGATCATGTCGATGGCGGTCCCCACCGCCGTATTCGTGCCGGCTACCGTGACGATCACGGTGTCGCTCACGATATGGCCGTTTCCATCGTCCACGGTCAGAGTCGCTTCGGTGACGCCGATCGGCAGGCGCGCGTACAACGCTGCGTTGCCGGAGAAGTAGGGTGGGTACACCTCGAACTGAATGGTCGGGAAGTTGCCGGTCCAGGTGACCGTGAGGATGTCGTTGTCAGGATCGCTGACCTGGCCGAACAAGACCAGAGTTGCGCCGGTGGGTGATGTCGCCACCCCCGAACTGTCTGGTCCGGCATCCACCAGCGGAGCGCCGTTGGGCGGATCTTGCCCGGCAGCCTGCACTCGAGGGGCGGCGCCAACGAGAAGAGCCAGTGCCAGCGTGGTCCGCAGCAGTGTCCCCGCGCAGTTCACTCGCGTCATCGTCCCTGCTCCTGGTCTGTGCGCGGCGGCGCCGCGGGGCTGCGACGGTTCCTGTCGTCAGGCCAGGGCGTAGGCGGGCACCGAACGGTGTCGTGGGGGATACGAACGAGGTAGGCCTGACGGAAGAATCAGGGTTGAAGTGGGCGGACAGGCTATCAGCGACGGTAGGACTCTTGCGTACGCCGCGGTCCTGCGAAAGGGACCGTCTCGATGCGCATCAGCTCTAAGTATCTCGCCGCCGCTGTAGTTGCCGTTCTTTCCGTTCCGACCGCTGCGTTCGCGCAGGTTGAGCTCGTTCCGGTTGTGTCAGGACTCTCGAGTCCGGTGTTTGTCGGCCATGCAGGCGACAACCTCAACCGTCTGTTCATCGTCGAGCAGGCGGGCATCATTAAAGTGCTGCAGCCGGGCGAGAGCGTACCGACCACCTTCCTCGATATCCGCACCAGGATCCTCTCCGGTGGAGAACGCGGGTTGCTGGGACTGGCGTTCCATCCGCAATACATGAGCAACGGCCGGTTCTTCGTTTTCTACACTCGCGCCGGTGACGGTGCGCTGGTCATCGCGGAATACGCGGCCTCTCCGCCGAGCTCGAATACGGCGAGTGCGACGGAAAAACTCCTGATGACGATTCCCCATCCCGGCTTCTCGAATCACAACGGTGGAATGCTCGCGTTCGGACCGGACGGATTCCTCTACGCCGGTGTCGGTGATGGCGGAGGCGCCAACGATCCCAACAACAACGCCCAGAACGTCGAGACGCTGCTTGGCAAGATCCTCCGCATCGACGTGAATTCGGGGACCACCTACACATCACCTGCGGATAACCCGTTCGTCAACATAGCCGGACTCGACGAGATCTTCGCCTACGGCCTGCGCAACCCATGGCGCTTTAGCTTCGATCGCGGCGGCACCCATCAGTTGTGGGTTGGCGACGTCGGCCAGGGCGCGCGTGAGGAAGTCGACATCTCGATAGAGAACGGTGGCAACTATGGATGGCCCTTCTTCGAGGGGAACCTGTGCACCACGAAGGGACAGACCGCGAACCAGTGCACCAATCAGGACGAGTACCGCTTTCCCCTCTTTGATTACGAACACATCGGCGGCCGCTGCTCGTTAACCGGTGGATACGTCTACCGCGGTCTCCAGAACGCCGTGCCGGCTGGCACCTACCTGTATGGCGATTACTGTTCGGGGGAGATTTTCGCGGGGAGCGGCACTCCGCCGTCGGTGCTGCTGGACACCGCGATGCGGATTTCGTCCTTCGGCGAAGACGAACAAGGCGAAGTTTATGTCGTCGATCTCAACGGCAGCGTGAGCCGTATCGCCAGGCAGACGACGACGTGCACGTATTCGATCTCGCCGACGCGTGTCACCTATTCCGCGTCAGGTGGCGGCGGAACGATCAGCGTTACGGCGCCGTCCGGATGCACCTGGACCGCGAGCAGCAACAGTCCCTGGATCACCATTACCGGCGCCAGCGGTACCGGCACCGGTACGGTCACCTACACCGTGGCGCAGTACGTCGGAAAGCCGAAGAAGCGAAACGGCTCGATGACGGTGGCCGGACAGACAGTGACGATCCAGCAATCACGCTGATCAGTTAACGGAGCGGCGCGACTGCGTGAATCGTCGTGCCGTGTCCGCGCTGCGAGTGGATGGCCAGCTGCCCGCCGATGGCTTTCAATCGCTCCTTCATGCTGGTCAAGCCGAGCCCCGGCCCCTTCATCGCTTCGTGAGGGTCAAAGCCGGCGCCCGAGTCCTTGACGGTCAGATTGATGGTGTTGATGTGGCCGTCCAGAGAGACGTGGGCGTGTCGGGACTCGCTGTGCTTGACGACATTCTGCAGGGCCTCTTGCATGACCCGGTAGAGACAAAGGGAGATTTCCGGTGAGAGCACGCTCGGGATGTTCTCGAGGTGAACGTCGATCGTTACCTCATGTCGATCGGACACCTCTTCGCAGAACGCCGCTGCCGAGGCTTCCAGTCCCAGGAGTTCCAGTCGCGCCGGGTGAAGGCCGTGCGACAGCGCCTGAATATCGGCCGCAAGATCCGCAATCTCCTGGCTGACGTCCCCGATCTGCTGCTCGAGATCGGCCGCTGAAGCCGAAGGGTTTTGCTTCAGGTAACCGAGACGCACGTTCACCAACGCCAGCCGCTGGCTGATGTCATCGTGCAGCTCGCGGGCGATTCGGGTGCTCTCTTGTTCGTGGGCTTCGATCAATCGCCGACTCACCGTCGAGAGAGCCTCTTCCGCCAGCTTCTGCTCCGTGATGTCGACGGCCGTGCCGATGTACCCCACAAACGCCTCGTCGGTGTATCGCGGCACGCCCGCAGTCACGACCCAGCGGTATTCGCCGTCGTGGCGGCGGAGCCGATGCTCCATCTGAAACGGTTCCCGCTGCTCGAAGGCCTTCCAGTACACCGCGCGGCACCGCTCCGCTTCGTCCGGGTGGAGGACGTCGACCTGTCGGCTTCCCAACGTGGTCTCCAAAGGCCGCCCGGTGTAATCGAGCCAGATCTGATTGAGAAACGTGACCTCTCTCTCGACGCCTGACATCCAGATCATGACCGGAGCGGTATTCGCGATGAGGCGGAAGCGTTCTTCGCTTTCGCGCAGGGCCTCTTCGGTGAGGGTGCGCTCGATCAAGTCCGCGGCCTGGCGGGCGAGGACGTCGAAGAATCTGAAATCCTCTTCGGTCGGGTGATGCGGCGTCCGCCAGTGCGTCGAGAGCATGCCGAGCGGCCGGCCCGATCGCGATTGCAGCGGCGTCGATTGCACGGCGCGGATTCCCGAGCGACGATATTCCTGCTGATCCTGCGTGCCGGTCATGAATTCGCACGCCTCGATATCGGACACAACCACGCGTTCGTTGTCGTGGAGCGCCTTGCTGCTTGCGCATCCTGCTCCAACCACCACCCGTTGCCAGACTGCCGCAGAGTCAGGATGGAAATTCCTCCACGCGAGGAGCCTCAGCGACGTCTGGTCCGCTGCGAGCATCTGGACGCTGGCCGCATCGGACGCCATCAACTCAATGGCCGCGCCGAGAATTTGCGCGTACAAGGATTCCGGCGTCGACTCGGAAATCAAGCGCGTGCTGATCGATTGGAGGGTCTTGGCGCCCGCCACTTCGTGTGCCAGCCGGCGCTCGCTTTGCCGCAGCGCGGCCTCGGCCTGTTTGGCCTCCGTGATGTCGCGGGCAATCTTGGAGCATCCGACAATCCTGCCCGCAGGGTCTCGCAACGGCGAGATCGTCAGCGAGACATCGATGCGCCTGCCGGCTTTCGTGACCCGCACGGTTTCACACCGTTCGATTCGCTCACCGGCACGAAGCCGTCTCAGAAGGTCGTTCTCTTCATCGTACAAGTCTGGAGGGATGATCAGCCTGATCGGCTGTCCGAGGGCCTCGTGCTCGGTATATCCGAACATCCGCTCGGCCGCGGCGTTCCACGCGGAAATCACGCCGCCGAGATCCTTGGCGATAATCGCGTCATGCGAGGACTCGACGATCGCCGCATACTGCGCCCGGATCTCCTCCGCTCGCCTGAGGGCGGTGATGTCCGCGGCCACACGCGCTTCACGTTGCATCATCTAGCCTTCAGAAACAGCGGTGTGTTCCGCACAGATGCGCGTGAGCGCCTGATCGTCGTCCGTGTACGGCACCGGATATGCGCACAGAATGTCGACGTCAGCTGCCAGTTCGCCACAGAGTTGCTCGAGCTGAACCGCCTCCGCCGTTCGGCCCGCGGCCCACAGGCGTCCCGCACGTTCCCCGCAAAACGCGACGCGGGGATGTGCTTTCCCGGCTTTGGCTGCGGCCGCACGCACACCGTCGATCGCCGCGAGAAACTGGACGGAGTCGGGTGCGACGTCAGCATCAAATGAAAGGCAGGTGCCGCGCTCGATGGCGCCATCAACGTCCACGCCCTGCGCGCGCAACTCCTGCAGAAGATCTGTTCGGTGAGGCTCCGTCACCAGGGCGATCGCTGCGTCGCCGGCGTTCAAAGCGTCAGCGATGTAGCGAGTAAAGCTTTCGACAATCGCTGTGTCATCCGGACAGAAGCGAATCTCGTGACGACGTGGAGCGGGAGCATCGGTCGGTTCCATGAACGCCACACTGCGACTCACGAATCGTTGGCCCGCGAGTGCGGCCTCGATCGCGGGCAGCAGGTCAGTCGCGGCAGATACTTTCTGAATGTAACCATGGGCGCCCAAACTGAGCGCCTTTCGTACGATATCCGGCGAGGACTCCTGGCTCATGAAGAGAAGTCGTGCGGCGGGAGCGAGCCTGCGAGTCTGTAGCGCGACCTCGAATCCATGCATCTTCGGCAAGTTGATGTCGAGCAGAATCACATCCGGCTGCAGCTCTGTCGGCCTTTTGAACGGCCTCCAGCCCATCCGCCGCTTCGATGGTCTGGAAATCCGTCCCTCGCTGAAGCGCCGTACAAATGAGCTGGCGGAACGGCGCGTGGTCCTCGACGACGAGAATCCTCAACGGCATAGGGGATCCCGTGAGCAAACAGCGTGGGATGAGGCGCGAGACTATCACGTTTCAAGGTGTCCAAAAACTTGCATGCGCCAGCACAAAGGAGCAGACGAATATGAACCCAAAGAACACAATCTGCCTCTGGTTCGACAAGGACGCGCTTGAGGCGGCGCGCTTCTACGCCGCCACTTTTCCGGACAGTAAAGTGACCGCTGTTCGCAAGGCCCCCGGTGACTACCCGGGCGGCAAGGAGGGTGATGTGCTGACGGTGGAGTTCACCGTTCTGGGCATTCCCTGTCTCGGTCTCAACGGCGGCCCGGAGTTCAGGCACAGCGAGGCCTTTTCCTTCCAGGTCGCGACCGACAATCAGGAAGAGACGGACCGCTACTGGAACGCGATCGTCAGCAATGGCGGCAAGGAAAGTCAGTGCGGTTGGTGCAAGGACCGCTGGGGCCTCTCCTGGCAGATCACCCCGCGCGTGCTCACCGACGCGCTTGCGGCTGGGGGCGGTGAGGCCAAGCGTGCCTTCGAAGCGATGATGCCGATGAAGAAGATCGACGTCGCCACCATCGAGGCCGCGCGGCGGGGCCAGCTGAGCGGCCGCTCGGCCTAACCTGTCGACGGGAGGCGGTGCGTGGATCGACCCGGAGTGGGCCCGCCGCTCCGCGTGCCGCCTGCGCGACGAGCCGCCTTGCGCAGGCGGCCGGTCGTGACACAAGATCAAGTGAACGGTTCAGAAAGGACACGCCCATGCTTCGAGTCAGTCTCTCAATCATCCTGCTCGCGGGGTGGACGGCCGCCACTCCGATGGCGCGCTCGCAGGCGAACAACCCGATTCAGAAACTGACGATCAAGGGCTCGGTCACCTACGAGGCCGGCGCGGCGCTGCCGCCCGGCAGCCGCATGGTCATCGAGCTGCGCCATCTCCCGGCGCTCCCAAATGCCCCGGCGGCCGCCGAGTTGCGGATCGATCTCGAGGGCAAACAGTCGCCGGTGCCGTTCGAGTTCACCGTGGAACGCTACAGACTGGTCGCGGGCGTGACGTACGTCGTGCGCGGCGCCATCGTCTCCGAGAAGCGCGCGATCTGGACCGCCGATGACGTCAAGATTGACGTCACCCCGTCCAGCGTGGACGTGAAAGAGATCACGCTGAGGCCGGTGAAGGCGGGTCTGGAACCCGATAGCCGGCGCAGCGGTGGCATTTGCCAATAGGTGAAGCCGCGCCACAACCATTCCATCGGACCGTAGTGGAATCGGGAGAGCCACCAGTGGCTGAAGACAATCTGCGCGGCGTAGACCACGAGCACGAACAGCACCTGCTGCGCACGCGGCATACCCCAATGGCCCATGGCATAGCCGTAAAAGACGATCGCGCAGATCAGTGACTGAGCGAGGTAGTTGGTCAATGCCATTCGGCCGGCTGGCCCCAACACGCTGATACGAGAGAACGTCGTCTTGCTCTGGAGCATCAGCACGACCAGACCGACATACCCCAGGCAGGCGGGGAGACTGCCGATCACCGACAGTCCGACCGCGATTCCCCAGCCATCGTATCGGTCGCCCGGCGTGTGAGACATGGCGATCAGACTACCGAGCAATCCCAGGCCTATCCCAATTGGCAATCCATAAAGGGCCAGCTCGCGGAAGAATCGCAGATGCGCGCCGGGATTCTCCATCACACCCGAACGCACGAACCACGTCCCGAGCAGGAACATCCCGACCAGGACGATCGCGAAGGGGAAATCCTGAGTGGCTTTCTCCGGGAAACGACCGCCATGCCATTTCACCGTCTCCCAGTAGTTGCCGCTGGTGAAGATGCGTCGTTCCTCCTCGTTTTTCGCTTGCGCTTCGGCGAGCCGCTTCTCCCTCTCCGCCTTGCGTTCTGCGGCGCGCTCCACAGTGACACCGGCGTCTGGGCTGGGTGCGAAACGCTGAATGAGCCCGCCTGCGGTCATCGCGATCGCCAGGAACATGTAGACACTGACAGCCAGTCTCACCGCTCGCTTTTCTTCTGGTTCGTAGTATCTCCACGAAAGCCATCCCGCGAGGACGAGCAAGGGTCCGAAGATCGAAAGTGGCAACCGTGGCTCGATCGGTCCATTCGGTAACAACCAGAACACCGCCGCCGCCACGATGAGCAGCGAGCCGACCAATAGCAGCAGGAACGAGAACAGCGGAAGACGGTGACGGAAGATCCGCACGCGTTTACTACTGCGAAGGTAGATCGCGAGCAGCCCGGCGGCCGCGAGGCCGCCGCCGACCGCACCCACGTGTCCCCACTTGGGAATGAAAGCGAGGCCGACCGCGACCGCGATGCCAATAAGAATCGGCCACGTCTTCCCGTAGAGCACGATCATCAGCATCAACGCGCCGACGGCATAGCTGAACAGGATGTCGCCTTCCCAGAGAAGGAGAAAGTGCGCCGCACCGAACAGGGCCAGGGCCAGTACGCGCCGTAGGTAAACGATCTTGAATTCGCGCCCGGCCCGTTCCGCGCGCGTCATCATCACCGCGAACCCCATGCCGAACAGCAACGAAAAAATCGTCCAGAACTTGCCCTGCACGAAGTAGGCGATAAACCAGCTGGCCAACCAGTCGATGCCCGTGAGGCCCGGCGGCATGCCTTGGCCGAGACTGCCGAGGGTGCGATTGAAGTACTCGACGTTCATCAAAAAGATGCCGAGCAACGCAAATCCCCGCACCACGTCCAGCGCTTCGATTCGCTGATTCGCGGTAACCGGTAGCAGCTCCTGGTCGGCCACTGCCGGCGTTGGTGACTCCAGGCTGATCGCTTCCTGCATGGGCTTACCTTACGCGATAGTCAGGGGGAGGGCGATACCTCATCCATTTGCCAGCGCCGGCAATGAACAGTAGAGTTTGGCCTCCTATCCCCCGGTTCAACAATCCGACTCGTTAAGAACTGGAGTCTGTGATGTCTTACGTCCGGGTATCCCTTCTGGCCATCGGCATCGGGTTACTGCTGCACCCGACCCCCGCTTCGGCCCAGCCGGCAACGCATCCACCGGGCCTGCAGCCGGTGTCTCCCGGGAGCTTCGCAAGGTCCACGAGCGCGCCGGCGTGTCCGAGCTTCAGTTGGGCGCCCACCCAGCGGGCGGTCGGGTACGAGCTCGTGGTCCATCAGCTCACCGACCAGGCGCAGGTCGACCCTGCCCCGGTGCTGCGGACGATCGTCCCGGGCACCGCGGCCGCGTGGACGCCCGCGAACGAGGACTGCCTTTCCCCGAACCGTGAATACATGTGGTTCATCCGGGAAGTGGGCAAGGCGGCCGAGCCCGCCGGCGGGTGGTCGGAGGGGATGCGCTTCAGCGTCGCACCCTTGCCATCAGTCGAATCGACCGGCAGCAGCCAGACCGAAACGGTGACTGCTTCCCAGTCCCAGCGGCCGGGCGGGCCTCCCCCGACGAACCAGGAGATCCTCAACCGTCTCAACGACGTTCTCACGATCCTCAACGAGCCCGAACCGGCATTCTCGTTCGTGTTGTGTACCGAACCCGCGCTTCAGGGTGAAGTCGAACTGGGATCCCAGATCACGCTCGATGGAACGATCGAGGGGCGGGCGGGCGCCGAAGGCTTCGGGAACGGCGCCATGATCCGCTTGAAGGGGGCGCCGGCGGCGAAGCTCGATGGAAAGATCAAGGGGGGCTGGGACATCCTCAAGCTCGGCGTGTGCTGGGATATCGGAGCGACGGTGCGCAATCGACGGGCGCAGCCGGTCTCGCCGTTAGCCCCCTCGTCGAAGGCCGCGGCGACCGGTGACCTGGCGGACATCGTCGCCGGCCTCGATCTCGCCGCTCTTCAGCAGAAGCTGCAGACCTTCGCCAACCGCCTGCAGATCGATCCGAACCGCTTCCTCGGGACGCTGGAGAGCCTTGGCGACATATCGTTCGACGGCAGCCCGTTCGGGATCCTGGGAGAGGGCGGGATCCTTCGTCAGATCGCGCAGAGCGTTCCGCTTCCCGAGAAGCTGCGTGCGATCGCCGAGAATCCGGCATCGCTGTTCGACAAGTTCGCCGAACTGCGTAATCAAGGGATCTGCAATATCGACCTGCCTCCGGCACTGAGCGGTCCGATCGGTAAGATCTGCGATTTGGTCGCCAGCGAACCGTTTGGCCCGTTGCTGAACAAAGTCGAGGAGGTAGTGAACACGATCAAGAACGCACTTCCGACGCAGGGTGATTGCAAGTTCTTCTGCGGGAACTGATGGTGGGTCGTCTGCGCGTCGTCGGCCCCTCTGCGCTCGCCGCCGCCGTGATCTGCTGCCTCAGCGGATGCGGCGCGGCGACCTCCTCGACGAATGCGCGGCCTGACGCCGAGCAACCCGGCAGCAGCGTCCACGAGACGCTGCGCCGGGCGATCGCGCTCCTCGAGGCCTACAAGTGCGAGACCTTTGCGGTGGAGTTCCTGAGTCCGATCAAGCGGGAACAGATCAAGGACCTCGACGCGTATCGCAAAGGACGGAAGTGTTCGGCGCAGGATCGCGGCAATCTCGACGACGTGTTGATGGCGATGCGTCTGGCGCTCGGCGCACAGCCAACGGTGAATGGCGTGAAGGGGACGATCGATCTTTCAGGGATCGGCCTTCGCATCTCGAAGCTGGAATTCATCCGCTACGTGGACGGGCGGTGGTATTTCAACGAGCTTTGAGGCGGCTCCGCTTCGGCGTCCGCCGACGGCCTACTCGCTTCGTAGGGAAATGATGGGATCGATCGCCGCCGCACGGCGCGCGGGCGCATAACTGGCGATCACAGCCACCAAGCCGAGCGCCGCAGCGGTCGCGACGAACACAATCGGGTCATGCACGTTGACGCCGTACAGAATCGAGGCGAGGGCGCTCGTCGCGGCAACGGACAAGACCACGCCAACGCCGATGCCAATCGCGGTCGGGCCGATGCCCTCGCCGACGATCAGCCGTACGATCTCCTCCGGTCTCGCGCCGAGGGCGATGCGGATGCCGACTTCGCGCGTCCGCTGTACGACCGTGTATGCGACCAGGCCGTAGATGCCGATTGAAGCCAGACACACGGCGGCGGCGGCAAAAAGTGTGAGGAGCATCACGGTGAGCCGCTGCGGCGAGGTCAAGTCGCTCAGCGCTTGATCCATAGTTCGGATTCGGTAGACGGGCTGATCCGAATCGATCGCGTAGATCGCCGCCTTGACGGCCGTAACGAGACTCAGAGGGTCGCCGGCAGTCCGCACGACGAGGCTCATCCTTGGCTCTGGCAGTTGCAACAGCGACAGATAGAGTGTCGGTTCAGGCTGCCTGTCAAGGCCGGTCTGCTTCACCGCTCCGACGACCCCAACGATTTCGAGGTCGGTCCGTCCTATGCGCAATCGCTGCCCGACTGGATTGGCGACGCCGCCGAAGTAACACGCGCGCGAACGTGTCGTCGATGATGGCGACAAACGGCCGGCCGTCGTGGTCGCCTTCGGTGAATGTCCGGCCTCGTCGAAGCGGTACACCGATCGTCCGGAAATAACTCGCGCTGACCGAACGCCGCTCTGCGGATAGCGGCGGATCTCCCGGTGGGGGTGGCGGCCGGTTCACGATCCCAAAGCGCTGCCCGTGCGCGATGGTCGCATCGAGGGGCAGGATGGAGGTGATCGCGGCACTCTGGACGCCAGGAACCATAGCGGCCCTCTCCAAGATCCGCGAGAAAAACCCTCGTTGCTCCGCGCTTTCCCGGTATCGGGCATCGGTCGGCAGCTCCATCTCGAGCGCCAACAGGTGGTCGGGCACAAAGCCGGGATCAACCTGCGTCAGCCGCGAGAAGCTCTTGATCGTTAACCCCGCTGAGGTCAGCAGCACGAGTGCCAACGCGATCTCGGTGACGATCAACAAGCGGCGGAGGCGGCCGTGGCCGTGTGGCGTCGTGCGCGCACCTTCTTTGAGCGATTCGTGGACGTCCCGACCTGCCGCCGCGAAGGCCGGCGCCAGCCCGAACGCGATCGCCGTCGCCACCGACACGAGGACAGCAAACCCGAACACGACCGCATCCATTGCGACTGGAGGACGTGCGATGACGCCGCCGTCAGTGACCGTCATCGTCGCCGGCAGCGCGCGATCCAAGACGTCGACACCCCAGAGGGCGATCAGCAGACCTGCCGCACCTCCGACGGCGGCGAGCAACGCACTCTCCGTCAGAAACTGCCGTATCAAATGTCGCCGGTTCGCACCGACCGCGCGACGAATCGCTGTCTCGCGTTCGCGCGACACGGCCCGCGCGAGCAGAAGGTTCGCGATGTTCGCGCACGCGATCAACAGCACGAGACCCACCGCGCCGAGAAGCACGAGAAGGGAAGACTCGAGATTCTCGGCGACCAGAGACTGCAATGACACGACCGTCACGCCCCACCCGGTGAGCTGCGGCACGCCTTGCGCGATCCGTCTCTCGATCGCAGTGAGTTCCACGGCTGCGCGCTGAGGCGAGACGCCGTGGCTCAGTCGACCGATAACGCCGAAATCGTGGCTCGTGCGATTGCGCGCCCGCAGGTCCGCGGCGCTCCACGGTACGAGCAACTCTGACGGCACCGGCGACCAGAACGTCTTTGGTGTCACGCCGATGATGACGTACGGGAGGTCATCCACCATCAGACGACGTCCGATCACATCGGCCGCCAGTCCGAGATTTCGCTCCCAGAAACCGTACGAAATAATGACGAGACGATCGTTCCAGGCTTCACCGATGTGGAAATCGCGACCCTGGATGGGACGGATACCCAGCACGGACAGATAGTTCGTGGTGACACGCAGGGCGGGTACTTGCTGCGGCTCCCCGAACCCAGTGACCGTGCCCGATCCGGGTTCGAGCGCCGCCATGTCGTCAAACGACCGGCTCTGTTCCTTGAAATCGAGATAATTCGGACCGGATGGTCCGATGCGAGTCGAACTCTTCGAGCTCGTTTCCCACACAAACGCGAGCCGGCCCGGATCAGGAAAGGGGAGTGGCCGCAGGCTGACGGACTCGACGACGCTGAAGATCGCCGTGTTCGCTCCAATGCCGAGTGCGAGCACGCCGATGACTACTGCCGTGAACCACCGGTTTCTGGCCATCATCCGCAGGGCGTACCGGAGATCGGACAGCATCATTCGCACAGTAATGGAAAAGTCATGCCGACACCAATGGTCGAAAGACCATTCGAAAGCAGCAAGCTCCAAAGACAGCTGCGACACGACGACCGGTGATGGACGGTGGCATCCCAGAATCGAACAACCGCCAACGATTCGATCCTATTTCGATGTGGCAGAGCGGCTGACCGTCCCGGCTTGCAGCCGCTGGAGCTCCGACCGCATCCGCGCGAGCGTGGCCGCCGCCTCGGCGCGGCCGAACAGGTTGTGCTCCTCGAACGGATCGGTCTCGAGGTCGTACAGCTCGTCCATCCCCGTGAGCTCCCGGTATTCGATCAACTTGTAGCGATTGGTGCGCACGGCGGCATACCCCATGTTCCGAATGCGCGGAAACACGGTATCGCTGTAGTACTCGACCAGAAACGACGACCGCCAGTCGCCGCCGCTCCGCTCCACGATCGGGAGGAGCGAGCGTCCCTGGATCGTGGCCGCCGGCGTCAGGCCCGCGAACGCGAGCAGCGTCGGCGCGAGATCGATGCTCAACACGAGTTCGCCAGGTGTCGCACCGGCTGGAACGCGCCCCGGGTAGCGGACGAGGAGCGGGATGCGGATGGTCTCTTCGTAGGCGAGCCGGCGCTCCTCGTTCAACCCGTGCTCGCCGTAGAAGTAGCCGTGGTCGCTCGTGAAGACGACGACCGTGTTGTCGAGTACGCCCCGCTTCTCGAGCGCCTTCAGCAGCCGACCAAGGCTATCGTCCACACCGAGCAGCATCTCGAGACGGCCGCGAATCTCGTCGTCGGTCGTAGCGGTTTCACGTCCGAGCGGCGGCAGGTTGTCGATCGGGCGCAGCAGCGCGGGCTTGTCGAGCGGCGGCTTGAACGCGTTGGCGCGTCTCGGCATCGGCCGGCCCGCATAACGTCCACGATGCCGCTCCGCGGCCACGAAACCGCCCGGTTGTCCCGGCACCGCCGCCAGGCTGCCGTCGTTCTGCTGGACGATGTTCGGGTGGAGCGCCTTGTGCGCCAGGTAGACGAGGAACGGCTGATCGCCTGCCGACTGGATGAACTGCTCCGCGTAATCGGTCAGGACGTCGGTGACGTAGCCCTTGACGCGCTGCTGCGTGCCGTCCACGTTGAGCAGCGGGTCGATCGCTTCACCCTGGCCCGGCATCGCGACCCAGCGCGTGAATCCCGGCCGTGGGCTGTCATCGTTACCCATGTGCCACTTGCCGAAGAAGCCCGTACGGTAACCGTGTTGCTGGAGGTCGCGCGGAAACGTCGGCAGCTCGTGGCTCTGGCGCGCCGTGTTGTCGACGATGCCGTTGGTGCGCGCGTACTGGCCGGTCAGCAGGCTGGCACGACTCGGCGAACAGAGCGGCGTCGTGGCAAACGCATTGAGGAAGCGCGCGCCCTCGCGGGCCAGGCGATCCATGTTGGGCGTCTCGACGAAGGGATGACCGGCCGCGCCGAACTCGTCCCATCGCATGTCATCCACCAGGACGAAGACGATGTTCGGGGGACGGTCCGATGCGCCTCGAGTCGCGGCGGGCGGGGCGGAACACGCGGCGCTGACGAATGCCGCGATGGCGGAGAACGTGAGGCGTCTCCGCCACAGTCGACCGGGCATAACGCGCCGCGATTGTACCCGAATCGGCAGCCTTTGCGCAGCCGGCCGGTCGTGACACAAGATCAAGTCATGAGCGTCGATCCTCGCGCGTCATCTCGGCTCGTTGTCGGCATCGCGCTTCTGGCACTGCCGGCCGCCGTGTTCATGCTTGGATGGCTGGCAGACCTCTACCTGCCGAGGACAGTCCTCAGCGGGCGTCAAGGGCTGATTAATGGGTTGGGCTACACCCTCATATTTGGCGCCGGGTTTTCGCTTCTATGCGCGCCGTTCGCGATAGGGGCAACCATTTGGAACTTCCGACGACTGACGCCTCGAGATCAGCTCTTGGCGTCTGGCATTGCCGTGCTGTCGCTGTTGCCGCCTCTGATCATGGCGGTCTACCTTTTTGGGCTCCAGCGGCTCCAATCGATACCGAATCAGCGATTTCAGTTCGCGTACGCGCGCGAGCTCACAAGTTCCGCGACGGCCAGGGCCAAGGCGTGGGGAGCAACAGGCTTCTGGATGTGGACGTCGAAGCCGGATTCGAGGGCGCGCGCGCGTTCCGTCTCCTGGGCTTGCGCGGTTAATGCGGCCACCGGCTGTCGCAGACCGTCTGCTCGCATTCGCCGTATGAACGAATATCCATCTTCGGCCGGCATCGCCAGATCGACGAGAAGGACGTCGCATTCGCGGCCCGCCAGGGCGGTCCTGGCTTCTGCCGCGGATGCGGCTGCCGCGACGACTGCGCCGCAATGCTCGAGGACCGCGGTCACCATTTCGCGGGCGCCTGCATCGTCATCGACAACGAGCACGCGCACGCCATCAAGTGCCGGCATCTTGGGGGTCTCGACGATCCCCGCCTGGCCGTCTTCCATGTGCGCCGGTCCGATGGCGTCTTTGTGACCTGAAACAATCGGAAGACTCACGGAAAATGAGGCGCCCCGTCCTTCACCATCGCTGTGCACACGGACGGTGCCACCGTGCAATTCGACGAGCTGTCGGACAATCGCCAAACCGAGCCCGAGTCCACCGTACGGCCGGTCGGTCCCGGTTTTTTCCTGGCTAAACCGGTCGAAGACATGCGGCAGAAACTTCTGATCGATCCCAACCCCCGTATCGGCGACGACGAGCTGCATGTGATTCTCAGAGTCACCTCGCGACAGCCGTACCGATACCGTTCCGTGCTCGGTGAACTTCACCGCGTTGGAAACCAGGTTGACCACGACTTGCTGCAAGCGGACAGCATCACCGAAGAAGACACAGCCGTGCCGATCCACTTCTATCTTGAGCTCGAGCCCCTTGGCGGCTGCCGCGGGGGCGCCGACCAGTGCGGCGTCTTGCACGATCCGGCCGAGGTCTACAAACGCGGGCTCGATACGAAACTTGCCGGTCAGGATACGTGATGTGTCGAGCAGATCAGCGATCAGTTGCGCCTGAAGCGTCGCATTCCTGTAGATGGCGTCCACGGCTCGTTGTCGAAGAGCCTCTGCCACGATACCGAGTCGCAGCATGTCCGACCATCCCAGCAACGCATTCAGTGGCGTTCGCAGCTCGTGGGAGACGGTCATCAAGAATTCGTCCTTCAGACGGCTGGCGGCCTCCGCTTCACGTCGCAACGAGTGCTCGCGCTCCAGTGCGTCGTGAAGTTCCGAGGTTCGGGCCGAGACGCGGGCATCAAGATCCTCATTCGTGCGCCTCAGGAGCTGCTCGGCCTGCCGCCGGTGTCGCTCGTCGTGAAGCACGAGAGCAAACACCCACACCAACAACAGAGCCGAGCCGACCGCCACCGCAACCAGGATATTGGTCAACCGACGAGACATCCGGTCGCTCGCCTGCACGCGAATCGTCAGCAACTGCAACTCTTCGAGCCGTAGGTCTCGCACCGTCCGAGAAAGGCTTTGAGGTACCAGCGCCTCCGCGCGGCTGTCGATTCCCGTGCGCAGGCTGCGACGACGGCTCATCGCCACCGCGTCGATCTCGCCACGCAGGCGGGTGAGCCGCTGCTGTTGCCGGGGGTTATCCAGCGTTAGGACCGCGAGATCGTCGACTCGCTTACCAGCGGCTGCTTCGGCTCGACCCACGGCTTCATCACCTGACGCGAAAATCACATCCGATATCGCCTCCTGGAGTGCGACGAGCGCCGACAGGGTCTGTTGCGTGTGCTCTACGGCCGCGATCGAAATCTGGTTCTGCCGGATGCTGCGATACGAGAGGAGGAAGGCAGCCGCTACGGCCAGGGCTGCAATGGCCACCCAGATGCGTACGGACGGCGCGGCACGTTTCATCAGTGGCATTCCAACGCGCCGGTGGTGGCTGCTAGGCGCATCCTGGTTAGGCGTGGACGTCGCGGTGTCCGTCAAGTACCTGACGAAGACCCGCGGCGAGTTCGTCTGGCAGGCAAGGTTTCGAAAAGACCGCAGCAAATGCCTCGCACTGCGCAGAATCACGGAGCGACGACCGTCCGAATCCACTCACCGCGACGACGGGAATGTCCCGTGTGCGGGCGTCCCGTTTCAGAGCTTCCAGAAACCCCCAGCCGTCATGGTGCGGCGTCGGGAGATCGGCGACGATGATGTCTGGATGAATTTCCCACGCCCGGGAATACGTGTCGGTTACCTGGGGCGCAGCGATGACGTCAAACCCGCTGGCCGACAGCGCGAGGGCATACATCGCGCGTGTGTCTTCGTGGTCGTCTACGAGCAACACGAGCGGCCGCAGAGGCGGATTCCGGGGGCGACGGCGGTCCATGTAGTCCTGCAGACTCGACAACTCCGCAAGGGCCGACGATAAACCCAGCTGGTGAAACGGTCTGTTCGCTATCTGACAAATGGGCGCCGAAAAAATGGGGTGCGTAGGGCAGAGCTTGGGAGGTCGCGGCGGCGCCGGATGGTCAACTCTTGAGTTCGAACCTCGCGGCACCCGAAAGACTAGTCCTGTTGATCAGCACGCAGCTGCCGCGTCGTCGATCTTGGCTTCACCAAACTCCCCACGTCGCTCACGAATCTGGAGAGCAGCGGGGACAGGTTGTCCTTTCTCCAGACGAGAGCCAATGGCAAGGACAGCTTGAGGTCGGCGACTTTCAATATCGCCACGCCGTCGGGACATCGCCAGCGGGCGGTTTCTACGACGAAGCCGACGCCCATGCCTTGAGCGACGAGCGTCAGTATCGTCGCTTCATTCGACGCTTCCTGAACGATCCGAGGGGATTTCAGGCCGCCACGGAAACATTCGTACATCAAGCGGTCGTAGAAGGCCGCGCTCTCGCGCCTCGGAAACCAGATGAAACGCGCGTCCGTCATGTCGCGCAGCCGGAGGTTCTTGGACTTACTGAGCGGATGCGCGGCAGGCGCCGCCAATGCCAGGCTGTGCACTGCGACCGGCAATTGATCCAGCTCCCGATCTGGCTCCGGCGGGTTGAACATGAACGCGGCATCCAGTCGGCCAGATCGAACGGCCTCGAGCTGTTGCAGACTCGGCAGCGGATTCAGCTGCAGCTCTGCGTCGGGGCAGCCCTCCCGGAAGAGGTGGATCGAGTCGGGTACCGCGCCACGCCATGAGGCATTCTCAGTGAATCCGACGCGCAGCGTTCCTGATTGGCCGCGCGCCACACGGTGCGCGCGTTCCGTCGCTTCGTTCAGCTGTTGAAGAATGCCGCGTGCATCCTCGAGAAACAACTTGCCCGCTGAACTGATCTTCACGCCGCGACTGAGACGATCGAACAACTTGAAACCGATCTCACGTTCGAGATCCTGAATCTGTCGCGATAGCGCGGGTTGAGCCACTCGCAGCCGTTGTGCGGCGCGCCCGAAATGTTCTTCTTCCCCAACCGCTACGAAATATCGAAGATGCCGCAGTTCCACGCCGATACCTTATCGCGATTAGTCCGATACGAACAATATCTTGGACGCATCTGTCGACCTTTGGCACAGTGGACTCAGAAAGGGTGGTGAGTGATGAAACTGAACCTTCCCGAACCGGTCGCCAACTACGTGAAAGCGGTCAACGCCGGCTCCCCGGACGAGTTTCGGGCGAGTTTTGCAGACGATGCGGTGGTCGTCGATGTGAACCGCGAGCTGTCCGGTCTCGCCGCGATCGCGGATTGGGCCCGCACTGACATCTTCGAGGCTCACGTGCACTTCGACGTCCTCGACGTCACCGAGCGCCAGGGACGAACCATCGTCACAGTCAAGATTGACGGCACGTTCGATCGAACGGGATTGCCCGATCCTCTCGTGATGAACCATGAGTTCGAGGTTGCAGAAGAGAAGATCACCGAACTGCGAATCGGGTTCTAGAAGGGCGATGTCAGCCGCTTACTCTGATCGCAGAGTCAACACAGGATCGATGCGCGACGCCCGCCTCGCCGGCACGTAGCCGGCAACCCCGGCGACTATCGCGACAACCGTGACGACACCGCCGAACGTCACCGGGTCCGACGAGACGACACCGAAGAGCAGGCCCTGGATCGCTTTCGCAGCGATCCAGGCAGCTGGAAGGCCGATGGCCAGGCCGATCGCGGCGAGGGTCATCGTCTGCGTCAGTATCTGACGTTGCATGGCCAGTGGTGCGGCGCCAAGCGCCACGCGGATGCCGATTTCTCGCGTTCGCTGGCTCACCGAGTACCAGATGACGGCATAGAGCCCCAGCGACGCCAAGACCAGTCCGAAGCCGGCGAATCCGGCGAGTAACCGCACGACGATTCGCCTGGTGAACACCGACCGATCCACGAGCTGCTCCATGGTTCGGAACTCGACGGCCGGCAGACCAGGATCGGCACGTTTCAGCGCCGCTCGCAGGTCGGGGATCAAGCGTGCTGGCGGAACCGCGCTCCTCACGACGAGATCAACGGTCTGATAGTCGCCGGTCTGTCGGAGAAGCATGTACATTTCCTGCCCGGTGTCCCGTTCGAGGGCGAAATAGCGAACGTCGTTGACGATGCCGACCACGCGATAGTCCCGGCCGGACGCTCGAAGCACGCGACCCAGCGGGTCCTCATGCGGCCACAACGCGCGCCCCAACGCTTCGTTGATGACGACGACCCGTTCGGACGACGGGTGATCGTCGGAGGTGAAGCCGCGGCCGGCTTTCATAGCGATGCGCATCGCGGAGAAATAGCGGTCGTCGATCATGCGAACGAGCGGGTTCGCGCGCGCGCCAGGATCGGTTGCGCGATCTTTGGCTGAGACGGTCCATCCGCGCCACCCGAAGTTGTCGCCGAGTGGCAGCGCGTCGGTCAGGCCGACGGTTTCGACGCCCGGCACCGAGCGCACGTGTTGAAGGACCGCATCGAAATAGGCGTTTCGCGTCGCGAGCGTCGGATGCTCGAGGCGTGACGGGTCCACGCGCAACGAGATCACGTTCTCGGTCGTGAATCCGGGATGCACGTCGAGGACGCGGCTGAGACTCCGCGTGAGCAAGCCGGCGCCGGTCAGGAGGACGCAGACCAGCACGATCTCGGTGACGACGATCGCGCGGCGCATCCAGCTGCCTCCTCCGGTCGCGCCACGGCCGCTGCCCTTCAGCGCGTCCTGCGGTGCGGATCCCGACGCCTGAAGCGCCGGCAGCACGCCGAAGCCAACCCCGGTGAACACCGCGACGGACGCGATGAATACCATCGCCAGTCCGTCTAGACGGACGTCCTGGAGGAGTGGAATGCTCGCGCCATCGAGCTGCGCGATCAGCCTCGTGCCGCCGAGCGCAAGCGCCAGTCCCAGGACCGCGCCGCTGCAGGAAAGCGCCAGGCTTTCGACGAGCAACTGACGGACCAGCCGACTGCGTCTGGCGCCGAGCGCCATCCGCAGGGCCATTTCCCTGTGGCGCGCCGACGCCCGCGCGAGAAGCAGGTTCGAGATGTTCGCCGAGACCAGCAGCATCAGGAACCCGACCGCCGCCGCCAGCAGCGCAAGCGTGGTGTGAAACCGGCCGCTGATGCGGTCCTGCAGTGGACTGAGGATCGGGCGGAACGCGTTTCGGGGCCGACCGGGTTCGACTTCGGGCGCCGTCCTGACAATGCGATCGACAACCGTGGCCGTTTCGGCGGCGGCAGTCTCGAGATCGATCCCCGGTTTCAATCGGCCGATGAGGGCCAGCAGGTTCCCCTTTCGATTCGTTTCAGGACTGAGCGGAAAGGGCAGGAACAGGTCGGCGGGGCGCCCCGGCGAAAACGTGCCGCCGAAGTCGAACGATGGCGGCAACACGCCGACGACCGTTGTGAGTACGCCGTCGAGCGTGATCGACCCGCCGATCACGTCGGCCTTCGCGTCCAGGCGGCGCTGCCAGAACGTGTAGCTCAGGATCGCCGTCCGTGGCGCGCCCCACAGGCATTCCTCGGCGGTGAAGTGTCGTCCAAGCCAGGGACGCACGCCCAGCAGCGGAAAGAATCCCTCCGTCACGGCCACGCCGGTCACGCGCTCGACTTCGCCGGCGCCGGCCAGCCTGATGTCGCCGACGCCGTAGAACGGCGAAAACCCTGCGAGGCCAGCCAGCGACTGGCTCTGCGCCCGCAGATCCACGACATGCCCGACCTGAACGGTCTGCCTCGACAGGTTCTCCGACGGTCCGTTCGCGATCCAGACCAGGCGTCCCGGGTCGTCGAACGGCAGCGGCCGAAGCCACAGCGCGTTGACGACGCTGAAGACGATCGTGCTGGCGCCGACGCCAACCCCAATGATCAGGATCGCGAACGTCGTCAACGCGGCGTCGCGCCGCAAGGTTCGCACGGCATATCGCAGATCGCGCACCAGCGTCTCGACGAGGGACAGGATGTTTTGCATCGGCTCGCGGTCAGACTGCTAGACCCAGCTTAGACGAAAGGGCCACTCGATTTGGTTGCAAGGAGCAGGGGCACAATGACATCGCCGCCCATATACTGCGGTCACAGCTTGGCCCTCACGTCCGGCACCCGCCTCGGTCCGTATGAAATTCTGGCTCCGCTCGGTGCCGGCGGGATGGGCGAGGTCTACACGGCGCGCGACACGCGTCTCGATCGCACGGTCGCGATCAAGGTGCTCCCCGCGAACGTTGCCGACGACCAGCAATTTCGTGACCGGTTCGAGCGAGAAGCCAAGACCATCGCCGCGCTCACGCACCCGCACATCTGCACGCTGCACGACGTTGGTGTCACAGGCAACGACCACCCGTTCCTGGTCATGGAATTGCTGCAGGGTGAAACCCTACAGCTACGCCTCGCGCGCGGCCCGCTCGACGCGTCGCTCGTCGTCGATCTGGGGATCGCACTGGCGGCTGGGCTCGAAGCCGCGCACCGTGTCCGCATTGTGCATCGCGACATCAAGCCTGCGAACATCTTTCTGACCGTGCACGGACCGAAGATCCTCGACTTCGGGCTGGCGAAAGCCGCGCCACTTGTTGACGCCGCGGCGTCGATGCAGTCGACGCAAGCACAGGGGCCGATGGTGACAGAGCCCGGTGGCGTTCTCGGCACCGTGATGTACATGTCCCCCGAACAACTCCGTGGCGAACCGCTCGATGAGCGGACCGACGTCTTCTCCCTGGGCCTGGTGCTCTATGAAATGGCGACCGGGCGAAGGGCATTCACCGGCGCGACCAGCGCGGTGATCTCCGCGGCGATTCTGCACACGCCGCCGCTGACACCGCGGGTCGTCCGGCCGGATCTACCAGTTGGGCTCGAGGACGTCATTCTCAAAGCCATCGAAAAGGATCGTGAGCTGCGCTATCAGCACGCGTCAGGCATTCGCGTCGACCTCCAGCGTCTGAAAGCGGCCACGGATCAGCGGGTGACGCCGGTTGCGCCGCTGCCGCCCGCCAGCCGAAAGCTGAATCGTCTCGTGAAGCCTGGGATCGCTGCTGTCGCCGCACTGGTGGTTGCGGTGGCCGGGTTCTTTTTCTCCAGTCAGCAGCGGCCGGCAGCGAAACCGCTCACCGAGAGAGATGTGCTCGTGCTCGCCGACTTCACCAACACGACCGGCGATCCGGTATTCGACGACACGCTACGCCAGGCGCTGGCGATCCAGCTCGAACAGTCGCCCTTCCTGAAAATCATGGACGACGAGCAGGTGCAACGGGACCTGAGGTTGATGAACCTGCCGCGCGGAGTGCGCATCACCAACCCGATGGCGCATGAGATCTGCGTGCGCGACGCAGCCGCCGCGACCATCGGCGGCTCCATCGCGAGTCTGGGCAAGCGCTACGTCATCACGCTTCAGGCGATCACGTGCGAGGGTGGCGAAACCCTTGCGAGGGAGCAGATCCAAGCGGACGACAAGGAGCACGTGCTGAATGCCGTGGAAACCGCTGCGACGGCCATGCGCACCAAGCTCGGAGAATCGCGCAGCTCGATCCAGAGGTCGAATCGTCCGCTGGAGCAGGCCACTACGGGTTCGCTGGAAGCTCTCCAGAGCTACACGGCGGGCTACGCCGAGTTGAGCCAGGGCCGGTTTCTCGCGGCGGTTCCGTTGTTCGAGCGCGCCCTCGCGCTCGATCCGAATTTCGCCATGGCTTACCAGCGCCTCTCGACCGCTTTCAACAATGCTGGGGACACACGGCTCGAGGCTGAGTACAAGCGCAAGGCGTTTTCGCTGATCGACCGCGTCTCCGAGCATGAGCGGCACGGCATCGCGGCCGGCTACTACCAGTCGACTGGCGAGTTGGACAAAGCCATCGACGCCTTGCGAGTGGCTGTCGGGAGCTATCCTCGCATTTGGGGATTCCATAACAACTTGAGCGAAAACTACATCGCTCTGGGTCAATTCGAAGAGGGACTCAACCAAGGCCACGCGGCGAATCAGTTGCAGCCGAACGCGGAACCGCCCTATCGACGGCTGTTGGACGCCTATATGTGCCTGGATCGGCTCGACGAGGCCAAGAAGGTCGCGGAGCAGGTGCGGACGCTGGGAATCGGTGGGGGGAGAATCCACCAGCGGTTCCTGGAGATGGCCTACATCGAGGGTGATGCGTCCGCGGTCGCGAGGGAAACGCAATGGTTCTCAGGCAAGCCGGAGGAGTACATCAGCCTCGGCTTACAGGCGGCGAATCGGAATGTTCTCGGCCAGCGGATCGAGTCCGGGCAAGTTGTACCAGCGAGCCGCGGAGAATGCGTTGCGACAGGGGCTCCGGGACGTTGCCGCGGACTTCGAAGAAGCGAATGCGCGCGCCGACGTGCTGTCGGGGAACTGCGACACCGTGCGTCGCCTGGGGCGTCCCGCACTGGCGCTGGCCATGTGCGGAGATGCGGCTCAAGCGGAGAAGGCGGCAGCGGAGACATCTCAGCGTTCTCCGAATGGAACCATCTGGAATGCGGTGCAGCTACCCGCGATTCGCGCGGCGATCGAACTCCAGCGCGGTCGGCCTGCCAAGGCGGTAGAACTCCTGGCCACCGCCTCGCCTTACGAGCGTGCGTACCCCGAGGCCGTGTACCTGCGAGGGCTGGCATACCTGCGTCTGCGCAAAGGCGCAGAGGCGGCCGCGGAGTTTCAAAAGATCCTCGATCACGAAGGCGCCAGTTGGGGCAGCACATGGCGCTTTCCGAATTGGGGCCTGTACTATTCGATTTCGTACGTTGGCCTCGCGCGCGCGTCCGCGATCGGGGGCGACACGGAGAAAGCGCGGAAAGCCTACCAAGACTTCTTCGCACGGTGGAAGGACGCCGACGAGGACCTGCCATTCCTCATCGATGCGAAGAAAGACTACGCAGGGCTACGCTAGAAAACCACCAGGAATGACCATCGGGACCAAGCCGGCGGCCGACGTCATCGTCGACCCTTCGCTCGTTCGTGCCCTCCTCCAAGAACAGCATCCGGACTTGGCGCATCTGGTGCCAGTGAAGGTCGCCGAGGGCTGGGACAACTTCCTTTTCCGCTTGGGGGACGAGTTGGCCGTCCGTTTACCTCGTCGAGCGGCGTCTGCGACGCTGATCGAGCACGAGCACCGGTGGCTGCCACAGTTGTCCGCGCGATTGCCGGTGCCGGTGCCCGTACCTATTCGTGTCGGGGTTCCCAGCGCCACGTTCGGCTGGTCGTGGTCCGTCGTGCGATGGCTTCCCGGCCAGAGCGCCCTGCATGCCGCCTTCCTGGACTCGGTCACAACAGCCACAACGTTGGAGCGCTTTCTTCGTACGCTCCATCAGCCCGCGCCGGTGGACGCCCCGCGCAACCCGTGGCGAGGTGTGCCGCTCGAGGCGCGCACCGCCGCTTTGCACGCGCATCTCCAACAGTTTGACGGCGTCGTCGACCGAACCGCGGTGCTCAGCCTGTGGGATCGCGTGCTATCGGCGCCGAAGTGGCACGGACCTCCGCTGTGGATCCACGGGGATCTTCATCCGGGCAACCTGCTGGTGAGTGATGGCCAGCTGTCGGGTGTGATCGACTTCGGCGATCTCACGGCCGGCGATCCAGCAACGGACCTCTCCGTTCTCTGGATGCTCCCGCGATCGATTCGCTCGAGGTTCGAGGCATGGGCGGGCGAGGACCCGGATGCATTGAAGATCCGCGCCCGCGGCTGGGCCCTCGCGCTGGGATTGGCGCACCTGACTCAGTCTCACGACGATGCCGCAATGACGGCCCTCGGCCAGAGGGCCTTCATTGCCCGCGGTCCTATCGCGTTGCCAAGGCCGCTCCCTGTGCGGCCTTCGTGATGATGGCCGCGACGGCCTGCGGTTGAGATACGTAGACGGCGTGACTGCCCTTGACCTCCGCAACCGTTGAGCCAGCGCGCTTGGACATTGCACGCTGAGCATCGGGAGGGATCATCTTGTCGTCGGTCGCGACGAGATACCAACTTGGCTTCGCCTTCCACGCCGGTAGCGTGACGGCGCCGTTCAGAGCTTCGAGTCCCCACGGCACCTGAGAATCTGCCATGAACGCCGCTTCCGCCGGGGCGACGTCTGCGGCAAATGACGCAGCGAACCTCGCCCTGTCGAGGAACAGATAGCCGTCCTGAGGCGGAAGAATTGGCGGCACCGGAGCGCCGGGCGGCGGGTTCTTGATCAGCGACGAGACCGACTCGCCTTGGTCCGGCGCGAATGCGGCGATGTAGACGAGTCCGGCGACCTTGGGATCGTTGCCGGCCTCCGTGATCACAACACCGCCGTACGAGTGGCCGACCAGAATCGCGGGCCCATTCTGTGCGGCCAACATGCGCTTGGTGACCGCGACATCGTCAGCCAGCGACGTGGTTGGATTCTGGACGATGGACACGTTGTAGCCGTCCTTCTTGAGAAGGTCGTAGACGCCCTGCCAACCGGACCCGTCAACGAACCCTCCGTGGATGAGAAGCACGTTCTTGACACCTTCGATGTTCTGCATGAGGACCTTCTCCTCCTGATTCGGTTCCGACCATCGGAACCAGTGTCAATCCTGGCTAACAAGGCGGCTAAGAGTCCTTGAAAAGCCTCCTAAGAAAGCTAAAAATTCCTTAATGCGGGAGGGGGCTTCGATTCTCGAGTTCGGCCCATTCCGTCTCGATCTCCTCCGTCGCTCACTCGAACGCGACGGACAACCGATCGCCCTCTCTGGCAAAGCCCTGGAGATCCTGGCAGTCTTGCTCGAACGGCGAGGCGAGGTGGTTGACAAGAACGACCTGATGCGTCAAGTCTGGCCGGACACCGCAGTCGAAGAGAACAACATCACTGTTGCCATCTCTGCGCTGCGCAAAGCGCTCGGCGAAACTCCTCATGCCGCCAAGTGGATCGTGACGATACCCGGCCGAGGCTACAGTTTCGTTGGCCTGGCCGCGTCCCAACCGCTTCGCTCCGTTGCGATTCTGCCGTTCAGCGTCCTGAATCAGGATGGCAGGAACGAGTACCTGGGCCTTGGACTGGCCGACGCTGTCATCACTCGGCTCGGTAACACGCCACTCATCGTCCGGCCGCTTGCAAGCGTGAGCCGATTCGCCGGCCAGGATCCGATTCAGACAGGGCGCGATCTCGGGGTGGACGCAGTCGTGGTCGGGAGCGTCCGGGCGGCGGACGATCTCATTCGAGTTTCAGTCCACCTGTTTCGCGTCCGCGACAGCCAGCCCCTATGGGCGCAGAATTTCGATGTCACCACCGATCACGCGTTTCACTCTTGAAGATTCCATTTCCGAACGAATCGTCTCCCACCTCTCAGGGCGACTCACTGGTGAACAGCAAAGCGCATTGAACAGGCGCAGAACGGAGAACCCGTCCGCGTACACCAACTACCTTCGCGGCCGTTACTACGCGAAGAAATACTCGGAAGACGGGTTCCGCAGGGCCCTCGACTACCTGCAAGCCGCCATCGACAGCGATCCAGGTTATGCCCTGGCGCACAGCGGATTGGCTGATCTCTTCTACGACGCCTCGAACCTGGTCTTTCCGCCCAGGGACGTGATGCCGAGAGCGAAGGCCGCAGCTCAACGAGCGGTTGAACTCGACCCGTCTCTCGCTGCTGCGCATGTGTCTCTCGGACTGATCGCCTCAAAGTACGAATGGGATTGGGAGGTGGCCGAGCGAGAGTTTCAGGCGGCGCTCGCCATCGATCCGAACCTCGCAACCGCGCACCTGTGGTTTGGCACCTATCGCGCGCAGATGGGCGACTTCAATCGCGCCATCCCGGAACTGCAGCGCGCGCAGGAACTCGATCCGCTATCGGGTGAAATCAATGCGTACCTCGGGCTTGTCCTGTACTGGGCCAGGCAATACGACGACTCGATAAATCAGTTCCGTCAGGCCATCACATTCGACCCGACCTTCGTCCCCAGCTATGTTTGTTTCGCCTGGGTTCTGGCCGCAAATGGCGATACGAAGGCCGCGCTCGAGGCCTGCGGGCAAGCCGTCGAACGCCAACCGAACGCATGGACGACATTGGCCCTGGCTCGAGCCCAGGCACTCGCGGGCGACCAGGTGACCGCAGCCTCCACGATGGCTCGTATCGACAAGCAGGCGGCACGATTTGTTTCCGGCTACGATCGAGCCGCGGTCCATGCCGCGCTCGGCCAAACTGACGAGGCCTTCGCGGCGCTTGAAAACGGTTATCAAGCTCGCGCGGAGTGGATGGGCTATCTGAAGGTCG
This sequence comes from uncultured Acidobacteriota bacterium, assembly GCA_963762995.1. Classification (GTDB taxonomy): domain Bacteria; phylum Acidobacteriota; class Vicinamibacteria; order Vicinamibacterales; family 2-12-FULL-66-21; genus JACDCA01. The sequence continues at coordinate 140,882 of CAVXMQ010000023.1, forward strand.
ATCCACAGATGGACACGCTTCGGAGCGATCCGCGCTACGCGACCTTTCTCGCGCGCCTGAACTTCTAGCGGTCCCGCGCCGGCATGCTCTTTTACGGCGCGTAGTAGACTCACTGCGTGCGCCGTCTTGCGGCACTCCTGCTTGTCTCGTCGCTGGTCGGGTCTTCGACCCTCGGCGCCTCGATGCACGTGCACGAGTACGCGGAGCACGATCACCCTGAGCACCATCACGGGCCGGCATCTCACGAGCACAAGCATTCAACGCTAGCCGATCAGGACCACCCGCCGACAGACGAAGACCACCCGGCGTTGCAGGCCGAATCCTGCGATCCTGGCCGCCATGCCGTCGCCGCCACTTTAGGTTGCGCCCACGTTCCACAGACACACATCGACCTCGCCGAATTGCCAGGGCCGACGTTCATCGTCCCGGCCGCACCTATCCGATCCGCCACGCCCGTCGTTGACGTGCGCGTTCACGGTCCGCCCACTGATGCTCAAGTCCCCGCGCGCGCCCCGCCGCTAACCCACCTCGCCTGATCACCTGACCGGCGCTTCGCTGGTCGTCCGTCTGTTCGATTAAACAAGGACCGTTTGTATGCCGACCCGAACCCAGGTCTGTACCTGGATCGCTGCGGCCGGCCTGCTGGCGCCATCTGTGGCTACCGGCCAGGGCCGAACCGAGCGCGAAATCGTGGAGCTGATTGTGCGTGATGGGCCGCAGGCCAGAGCGATCCGGGCCGAATCGGAGGTCACGCGCCGCGAGCAAGCCGCGCGGCTCTCGTATCCGAATCCTTCCGTCACGTACAGCCGCGAAGGGGCGGGCTTCACCGAATTCTTCCAGGCGGAGCAGTCGCTGTCGTTGTTCGGAGCGCGCGACGCGCTATCACGAGCCGGCGGTGCGGTGACTGCCGCGGCAGAGGCCGAACGTGACCGGCGGCTCTGGCTGCTCCGCTCCGATGCCGCCGCAGCGGTCGCTCGCGTCGTCGCCGAGCAAGAACGCCTCGAGTCCCTTCGCGCCCACATGCGCGAGGTCGAGCGGCTCATCGAGATCCTTCGCACCCGTGAGCGAGAAGGCGAAGGCTCGCGATTCGATCGGTTGCGCGCAGAGCAGGAGCTCCGCGACACGAATCAGGTCGTGACGTCCGCGGCGGTCGCACTTGCCGAAGCGCGCGCAACGGTCTCCGGCATGCTGCCGCGTGACGCTTCGCTCACCACAGTTGCGGCCACTGATACCACGCAGCAGCCGCCGGTCGCCCTCGAGACGTTGTTCACCCGAGCGACGTCCAGTCGCGCAGAGCTTCGTGCGCTTGAGCAGCTTGGTCAACGCGCAACGTTCGAAGGCGACGCGGCTCGAAAAGCACGGCTCCCTTCCCCGAATCTGTTTGGTGGCGTGAAACGAGCGGACGAGCTGTCGGGACGCAAGACCGGCGGCGTGTTCGGGGTGACCGTTGCGCTGCCCCTGTTCGACGATGGCGGCCGGGACGCCGCGCGGTGGGAGGCTGAGCGATCAAGAGTAGACGCGGAGCGCATGTTCATTGAAGACCGCATCCGCAGTGAGATCACGGGCGCCTCGGAGGTGCTGACGCTTCGGCAAGCCGCGTTGTCCCAAGAGCAGCAGGGGACCGCTGAGGAGCTGGTGCAGATCGCCGTGGTCGCGTATCGCGAGGGTGAGGTCGGCATTCTGGAGCTGCTCGACGCGGCTCGGACCGCATCACGAGCACGGACTCGCAGCATCGACCTGCGGCTCGACGCGCGCCTGGCACAAATCGCCTTGGAACGCGCAGTGGGAGGCACATTGTGGCCCTGAACTCTCTCTTCTCGATCCTACTCATCGCCATTGTGGCCGCTGGGTGCAATCGATCCGCGGCGCCTGAAGCCGCGCTGGATGAACCCGAGGGGCTGAGCGTCACGCGATGGACGGAGAAGACGGAGCTCTTCGCTGAGTACCCGCCTCTCGCCGTCGGTTCCCCCTCACGATTCGCCATTCACCTCACGCGGCTGGAGGGCTTCAAGGCGCTCACTGAAGGCAATGTGGAGGTTCGCCTGGAAGGCGGCTCTGCGCAACCGGAAGTATTCCGGGTCGACGCGCCGTCTCGCCCAGGGATCTTCGGTGTCGACGTAAAGCCCACGCATGCGGGCAAGCGCCAGCTCGTGATCGTGCTCAAGGCCACGGGATTGAGCGACGAACATCGTGTTGGTGAGGTCGATGTACACCCGAATGCTGAAGCCGCCCGTGCTGCTGCGCCAGCCGGAGCCGAGGATGCGCCAGGCATCAGCTTCCTGAAGGAACAGCAATGGAGCCTGGACTTCGGAACCGCGCTCGTGAAGGAACAGGCGGTTCGAGAATCGATCCGCGTTCCGGCGCGCCTCGAAGCAAGACCTGGCGGCGCCGCCGACGTGGCGGCACCCATCGACGGTCGGTTGACGCGGGTCGTGGAGGTCGCGCTTGGCGCCAGCGTATCTCGGGGGCAAGAACTCGCGCGACTGCTGCCCCCACCCTCGGCGCCAGCCGACCTTCCGCAGCTGCAACGAGCGCGCACGGAAGCACAAACGGCGCTTGCCCTGGCGACCCGTGATCGCGAACGGGCCGAGCGGTTAACGACCGCGGGAGCGGCGCCTGCCAGGCGCCTGGAGGAGGCGCGATCCGCCGAGGAGCAGGCGAAGGCTCGCCTGACGGCGGCCGAGGCAAGTCTGGCGCAGTACAACGCCGCACGCACGGGAAGCGCCACCGACGCCGAAGGATTGTTCATCGTCCGCGCCCCCGTGAGCGGCGTCATTGCTCAACGCAATGCAGCAACCGGAGCGAACGTCACCGCCGGCAGCGTGCTGTTCCGCGTGGTGGATGCCGCACAGGTGCACGTCGTCGGTCAGGTTCCCGAAGCACAGGCGGCTCGTGCGCGCCTCGCGAAGGCCGCCGAAATCGAGATCGCCGGGCAAGCCGATCGCCTTCCGGCCGGTCGGCTGGTGAGCGTCGGCAAGGTGTTGGACCCACAGTCCCGGACGTTACCCATTACATTCGCCTTCGAGAACCGGACGATCGGACTGCCGGTCGGCCAGGCCGCATTCCTCCACTTGCTGCTGGAGGCTACGCAAGCGCGTCCGGTCGTCCCCGCGACAGCCATCGTGGACGATGCCGGGCGGCCGATCGTGTTCGTGCAGCGCGAAGGCGAAACCTTCGAGCGGCGGGCGGTGACGCTCGGCCCGCGATCGGGCGACGTGGTGCAGATCACCGAGGGTCTCAAGCCTGGGGATCGCGTCGTGACAAAAGGCGCTTACCTCGTGCGTCTCGCGTCATTGTCAACGTCAGTTCCGGCCCACGGGCACGTGCATTGAGCGCCTGGAGCTGAACATGATTGACGGACTCATTCGCTGGTCGCTCAGGCATCGCCCGATTGTCATCGCTCTCGCCGCAGCGTTTCTGCTCTGGGGCGGGTGGACGGCCACGCGCATTCCCCTCGACGTGCTGCCGGATCTCACCGCGCCGACCGTGACAATCCTCGCTGAAGCGCCAGGCATGGACCCGCTGGAGATCGAGTCGCTGGTCACCTTCCCGATCGAATCTGCCCTGAATGGCGCGGCGGGCGTTCGACGTGTGCGGTCCGCGACTGCAGTCGGCGTCGCCGTCGTGTGGGTCGAGTTCGACTGGGGGCAAGACATCAACCGCGCCCGCCAAACGGTCACGGAGAAGCTCGCATTGGTGTCCGGGTCGCTGCCCCCCAACGTCGAGCCACCGTTCCTGGCACCGGTCTCTTCGATCATGGGCGAGGTGCTGTTCATCGATCTGGAGTCGGACCGCCACT
>CAVXMQ010000024.1:0-94281 GCA_963762995.1 uncultured Acidobacteriota bacterium
CGCAGTGAAGCCCAACAGCCTCGACGCATTTCCCCCCAGGATCTTTTCCTTCGACGCTTTATCGAGCCCCAGCTTGTCGATCGTCTCGAGCATCAACGGAATGCTGCCGATCTGGTGCGGGTAGTCGCTGCCGGCCAGGATGTGATCCACGCCGGCGAAGCTGATCGCGAACTTCACCGCGTCGGGGTTGAAGTTCACGGTGTCGTAATAGAACTCCTTCAGGTACTCGGACGGCGGCTTGCTGATGTTCTTCCGGCACTCCGCGAACGCGCGATATCCGCGGTCGTAGCGCTCGGCGAGATACGGGGTCGCGCCGCCCATGTGCGTGAGCACCCACTTGATGCGCGGATGGCGCTCGACTACGCCGCTGAAGACCAGCTTGGCGGCCGCGAGCGTCGTGTCCATCAGGAATCCGACCAGCGGCATCAGCCAGTAATCGAGCATCGCCTCGACCCCTTGCGGATCGGTTGGATGGATGTAGATCACCGCGCCGAGCTCGTCGGCCTTCTTCCACAGCGGCGCGAAGACGTCGTCTGCCAGCGCGACGTGGTTGACGTTGCTGAAGACCATCGCGCCGGGGAGCCCGAGGTCCTTCATCGCGCGCTCGAGCTCCACGACTGACGCGGTGGGATCGTTGAGCGGGAGCGTCGCGAGGGCGGTGAAGCGTCCCTTCTTGTCGCGCACGACCCGTGCGAAGGCGTCGTTGATCTCGCGCGCCAGCGCGTAGCTGGTCATCGGCGGCTCGACGTGCACGCCGGGGGTGGTGAAGCTGACCACTTGCGTGTCGACGCCGTGGTCCTTCAGTACCTGCTCGCGGTAGTCGATGTCGCGGTGCCCGGGCACGAGGATGTTGTAATCCCCCGGGTAGTGAACGCAGGGATTGCCGTCGGCATCGTAGGTGACGCGCACCGCCGAGCGGGAGCTGCGCAACGCCTCGACGTACTCGGGCGGGTAGTAGTGATTATGGAAGTCGACGATTCGCATGCCGCAGATAGTAGTAACCGGCACGCCGAGCGCGACGAGTCCGAGGCCAAAGACCGCTTCGCCGTGGGTCGATGACGAACTGGTGAAGCACGATGCCGAGCGACGCCAGGATGAAGACGATGGGGACGACCGGGTACCCCCAGGTGCGGTATTCGGGGTTGTAGTTCGGCCGGCGGCGGAGCACGAAGAGACCGGCCGCCATGAGGGCGAAGAACAACCACTCGGTGTAGACCACGCGCGTGAAGAGCTCGCGATACACGCCGGTGCCGGCGAGCACGCTCGCCCAGATCGCTTGCGCGATGATGGCGATCGATGGCGTGCGGAACCGCGGATGCACGTAGGTCAGCGCGCGGGGCGCCAGGCCGTCCCCCGCCATCGAGTAATACATGCGCGGGCCGGTGAGGATGATGCCGGTGAGCGATCCGACCGTTGACAGGATCACCAGCACGCCGAGCATCATCGCGCCTCCACGTCCAAGGACGACGTCGGCGGCGTCGGCGGCGATCCGGGTGGACGCGCGGATCTCGTCGAGCGGCAGGAGCCGCAGGTAGACGAGATTGACGAGCACGTAGCAGGCGGTCACGATCCCGACGCCCACGACCAGTGCCACGGGCACCGTCTTCGCGGGCATCGTCGTTTCACCCGCCGTATACGTGACCATGTGCCAGCCGCCGTACGCGAAGAGGCCGGCGACCATGGCGAGCACGAACGGCGTCACGCCGCCCTCGCCGGAGAGGTCCGCGGCCGGCACTGCCGAGACCGGCGCGGCGAACAGGAAACCCGCAATCACGAGGGCCGCGATGGCCGCCACCTTGACGATCGTGAGCACGGTCTGCACGCGGCCGCCGGACCGAACGCCGACGTAGTTGACGGCCGACAACCCGAGGATCACGCCGACCGCGAGCACGCGAACGGTGGTATCCGTCTGCATCTCCGGCGGCAGGAAGACCGACGCATAGCGGCCGAAGACAACCGCGATGGCCGCGATGATGCCGGAATGCACGCTCCAGAACATCGCCCATCCCCAGAGGAACCCGGCGAGCGGCGAGAAGGTTTCGCGAAGGAAGACGTACATCCCGCCGGTCTGCGGAAAGGCCGAGGCGAGTTCCGCGCAGACGAACGCCCCGAAGAGCGTCAATACGCCGCAGGCGATCCACGCCGTCATGATGGCGGTCGGCGTGTCGAGATGCCGCGCAATCTCGGACGGCTGCACGAAGATCGAGGCGCCAATGATGGTGCCGGCCACCATCGCGGTTGCGTTGAGGCGTGTCAGCGAGCGCGCAAGTTCAGCCACGGAGCGTAGAGCCTAAGCGGAACCACGGCCGTGGTCAAAACGCGTGGTACGATCCGTCGGATGGGACCGCGGCCGCTTTCCACGGCGTCCTACTGACGTGGTCGGTACAACCGTTCAGCACTACCGCATCATCGACCGCCTCGGCGCCGGCGGCATGGGCGAGGTCTATCGTGCTGACGACCTTCGACTTGGCCGTCCGGTCGCGCTGAAGTTCCTGCCGGCGTCGCTCAAGTCGGACCCGGAAAGCCGCGCCCGGCTGCTCAACGAGGCGCGCGCCGCGTCGCTGCTCCGTTCGCCGAATATCGCCGTGACCTACGACATCGGCGAAGCCGACGGCGCCGACTTCATCGTGATGGAGTTCGTCGAGGGGGAGTTGCTGTCCACCCGCACGGCGAAGGGGCCGCTCCCGGTTCGCGAGGCGGTTGAAGCGGCCATCCAGGTCGCCGATGCGCTCGACGAAGCGCACGCGCGCGGGATCATTCATCGCGATATCAAGACCGGCAACCTCATTCGCACCAACCGCGGCCTCGTGAAGGTGCTCGACTTCGGCCTGGCGAAATTCATCAGCGGTCACCCCTCCACCGACATCACGCAGGCGCAGATGACGATGGCCGGGATGGTGGTCGGCACCGTCTCGTACATGTCGCCGGAACAGGCCCTCGGCCGTCCCGTCGACCACCGCGCCGACATCTTCTCCCTCGGCATCGTCCTCTACGAACTGCTGACGGGACGCGTCCCGTTCGAAGGCACGTCGCCGACCGAGATCATCGACCGCATCCTGCACTTCGATCCACCGCCGGTGTCACGGTTCTCGAGCAGCATTCCGCCGGCCCTCGACGCAGTCATGGCCCGCGCCCTCGAGAAGTCGCCGGAGTTCCGCTTCCAGTCCGCGAAAGAGATGCACGCGGACCTGAAGAACATCGCCACCATTCTCGATTCCGGTCCGCGCCGAACGTCGCGCGTCGCCGCTGCCGCAAGCGCGCGGATCGACAGTTCCGTCGCGGTCATGACGTTCGCCAACATCACCCGCGAGGCGACCGACGACTGGATCGGCACGGGCATCGCGGAGACCGTCAGCTCGGATCTGAAGAACATCCACGGCCTCACGGTCATTGGCCGCGCGCGTGTCTTCGATGCGCTGCGTAACCTGAGTACCGATGCCCACCTGAACGACTCGCTCGCGATCGACATCGGGCGACGGCTCGGCGCGACGTGGGTCGTCGTCGGCGGGTATCAGCGGATGGCGACGATGATCCGCATCACGGCGAACTTCGTGGACGTGGCGAGCGGCGAGTTGCGCGGCACCGTCAAGGTGGACGGCAAGATCGACGACATCTTTGCCCTCCAGGACAAGATCGTCTACGAGTTGAGCCAGGGGCTCAACCTCGCGCTGCAGGGAAGCGAGGTGGCCGAGATCGAGAAGCGCGAAACGCGTTCGGTCGAGGCGTACGAGAGTTATGCGCGCGGCATGATGAACCTGCGCCAGGCCACGCGCGACTCCATCGATCGCGCGATCGCCGCGTTCGAAGAGGCGACCCGCCACGACCCGGAATATGCCATCGCCTGGGCGGCAGCCGGCGGCGCCTACAGCCTGAAGGGAAGCTTCCTCAGCATCGAGGACATGCTGCAGAAGGCCATCGAGCTCGAACGGCGGGCGATCGCGATCGACCCCGAGCTGGCCGACGCCCACATCTGGCTCGGCTCCGCGCTGCTCTCGCTGGGGCGTGCGGATGAGGCGATCGACGCCATCCGCGAAGCGATTCGCCTCGAGCCAGACAACGGACAGGCGCACCAGGGTCTGGCGCGCGCGTATTGGGTCGGGAAGGGTCAGTTTGCCGAGGCCATCCCGGAGTTCGAGCGAGCGATCGCCTTGAACCCGGAGGCCGGGTATTCCTACCTGCAGCTGTCGATGCTGCTCGCCTGGGAGGGGCAATACGACCGCGCGGAAGAGGTCACCCGCCGCGCCGTGGATTTGCAGGAGCAGTACATCTCGGGCAACGCCGGCCTGCAGATCGTCGGCGCGCACTCGCGCCTGGGGTACGTCCACTACTTGCGCGGCAACTACGACGAGGCGCTGCGCGCCTACGAACGAGAGCTCTCGTTCATTGGATCGAGCGATCACGCGCTTCGCGAGCGGACGCAAATCGAACTGCACGTCAAGATGGGGTCCGCGTACCATCGCCAGGGACGGCCGGAAGACGCCAAGCGCCACTTCGATCGGGCCCAGAAGGCTTTCGACGCGCGCGTGTCGCGCGGCGCCGACGACCCGTTCACGCGCTACTACATCGCCAACATGCTCGCGCTGCGTGGGGACGCCGAGCGCGCCATCGACTCTCTGCGCCACGCCGCGCAGCAGTACCCGGAGCTCACGGCGGCGCGCGCCCGCCGAGACCCCGACCTCGCGTCGCTGAAAGACGAGCCCGCGTTCCAGGAGCTCCTCGCGCGTGTATGACGTCGTGATCGTGGGTGGCGGCCCCGCCGGTTTGAGCGCCGCCCTCGTGCTCGGCCGCTGCCAGCGCCGCGTGCTGCTCTGCGACAACGGGCATCCCCGCAACGAAGCGTCCCAGAGGATGCACGGCTATCTCTCCCGCGACGGCATCAACCCGCTGGAGTTCATTCGTATCTCGCGCGGGGAGCTGGCGCCCTACGACACGGTCGAGATCCGGGACGTCACCGTGGTGGACGCGCGCTGCGAGAACACCCGGTTCCTCACAACGCTCGAAACCGGTGAGACCGTCGAGTCGCGCAAGCTGTTGATTGCCACCGGCGTCCGCGACAAGGTGCCGGACCTCCAGGGCATTGCCGAACTCTACGGCCGCAGCGTCTTCCACTGTCCGTATTGCGATGGGTGGGAGATTCGCAACCAGCCGATCGCGATCTACGGCCGCGGCGAACGCGGCTACGGCCTCGCGCTCGAGCTCACCGCCTGGTCGCGCGATCTCGCACTCATAACCGACGGCCCCTGCGAGCTCGATGACCAACAACGCACGCGTTTGCAGGCCCTCAACATCGCGATCCGTGAAGAGCGAGTGCAGGGCCTCGACGGAGAGAACGGCATCCTGACGCGGATCGTGTTTGCCGGTGGCCCTCCGCTGCCCCGTCGCGCCATGTTCTTCACGACCGGCCAATACCAGCAGTCGGAGCTTGCCGTGAACCTCGGGTGCCAGTTCAACGACAAGGGCACCGTTCGCACCGGCAGGTACGAGAGCACCCACCTGTCGGGCCTGTTCGTCTGCGGTGATGCGTCGCGCGCTGTCCAGTGGGTCGTCGTCGCGGCCTCCGAAGGCGCCGAGGCGGCGTTCGCGATCAACACCGACCTGATCAAAGAAGACCTCGCTCGGTCCGATTGACCAACGTTCACTCACACGCTCCACGGGCCCACGGCTAATCACGAAGAACGCGAAGACACGAAGACACGAAGCGTTTTGGGTTTAAACCCAAAGAATTGTCTTCGTGGCTTCGCGTCTTCGTGTCTTCGCGCCACGCCGGAGGCGGGCCGTTGTCCCCGTGGGAGCAGCCGCGAATTGGACTGCTGTTACAAGAATTGGACTGTCGAACGCCCGCAAATTGCCGTGATTTGACCGAATGGCCCAGCCCAATCGATCATTGGTCCTCCCCGATTGGTCTTCGTGGCGTCAGACTTCGCGGTCTCGGAGGGCCCGATGATTCAGTTGATCGAACGGCAGTTCGTGCGGACGGCGCGGCCGCTCTACGGCCATCTCGTGACGCTCCTCGAATCGGCCATCGCACGCGGCGACCTGCCGTCTGGCGCGCGTCTGCCTCCCGAACGCGAGCTCGCCACTCGGCTCCGCATCAGCCGCACCACGGTCGTCAGCGCGTATCGCGAACTCGAGTCGAAGGGACTGTTGCGCGGCTACGTGGGACGCGGCACGTTCGTCTGCGCCACGCCCGAGCCTTCGGGCACTCCATTCGCGTGGCGCGGCAAGATCGCATCCGCGGCGCTGCGGTCCAGCGATTCGACCATGAGGGATGCGTTGAAGCATGCGTCGGACGCGCGGCTGCTGTCGCTGGCGGCGGGCGAGCCGGCGATCGATTGCTTTCCGACCGCTGCCTTTCAGAGCGCCGTCGATCAGTCGATCGCGCGCGAAGGCGCCGCGCTCTGGCGGCACGGTCCGACCGAAGGACAGCCGGCGCTTCGTGAAGCGATCGCCGACCGCTTCCGCGTGCCGGTCGAGAGCGTCCTGGTGCTCGCCGGCGCGCAGCAGGGGCTCGACCTCCTGGCGCGCTGCCTCGTGGACCCCGGCGATGCCGTGATCGTCGATCGTCCCGGCTATCTCGGGGCCATCCAGTCGTTCCAGGCCGCGGGCGCCAAGCTGATCGGGTGGGACGTGCTGCATGGCGACGTCGACGAGCTCGAGGACGCGCTGCTGCGGTATCGCCCGAAGCTGATTTACACGAACCCGACGTTCCAGAATCCGACCGGCATCACGATGCCGATCCGCACGCGCCGCGAAGTGCTGAAGCTGGCGGAGCGCTATCGAGTCCCGATCGTCGAAGACGGCACGTATCGCGAGTTGTCCTTTGGCGAAGCGCCGCCGCCGTCGTTAAACGAGCTCGACACGCAGAACCTCGTGATCCACTTGAATAGCTTCTCGAAGGTGCTCGCGCCGGGGCTGCGCCTGGGATGGCTCTCGGCGACCCCGCCGATCATCGAGCAAATGGCGTTGATCAAGCAGCGCCTGGATCCCCACACGCAGAATCTCGTGCAGTTCGCGCTGGCGCGCATGATCCGCGACGGCAGCTTCGACACGCACCTGAAGAAGCTGCGCGCCGAGCACGCACGCCGATGCGCCCAGATGCTCTCCGCGATGCAGAAACACGTGCCGCCCGGTTCTGTCCGCGTCATGCGTCCGCAGGGTGGTCTCTACCTGTGGTGTCGCGTCTCGTCTGGCATCAGCACGCGGGCCCTGCTCGATGCCGCGCTCGCCAACGGCGTCGCCTTCGTCCCCGGCCACGCCTTCTACGCGGATCCCGCTGGGGAGAGCGAGCTGCGCCTCTGCTTCTCGAGCGTCGAGCCTGCGGCCATCGACGAAGCGATGCAGAAGCTGGCGAGCGCTTTACGCACAACCTCGGTTCAGCGGCGGGGGAACGTCGTCGCGTTCGCGTAGCCGCGGATTACGCGGATTTAACGCGGATTGCCGCTGATTCGTCGGCGGTCGCGGCGCGCTGCGCGCGCCATGACGGGCATAAACACAAAAACACAAGCCACTGATTGGTTTTCGCGTGGCTTGTGTTTTCGTGTTTCTGCCCGTCATTACGCCGGCCCGCAGGGCCGGCTGCGACCGCTCAACGGCTGTCGCCGCTAGCCCGGTGTGATCCGTGAAGATCCGCGTTCAATCCGCGTAATCCGCGGCCTACTCTCGACCAGCGCGAATCCACGCCAGGCGCGACGCCGGTGTAGGTCGACAGGACGACGCCCGTCGCGGCGTCGTCACCAACGCCGGCTCTTGCGCAGGTTCTTGACGGGGACGAACTCGCCGAGGCGCGGGGCAAACGCGCGCCAGCGGGTCTCGCCGAGCAGTCGCGCGACGGTCGGGCCGGCGGCGCCGCGAATGGTGAGCACGGCGGTGTAGACAGGTTCCGCCGTTCGCAGATCAATGTCCACCGCTCCGGTGCGCTCGGCGAAGGTTCCCCGTCCCTCCGTATCGAACGTAATGCCCGGCAGCACGGCGGCAATCTGCTCGCGCACCTCGTCCTGCGATCCCAGCGGCGGTGCCGATTCGATGTCTTCCACCGTGTCGCCGGGCGCGAGGTTCAACAGCATCATCCGCGGCATCGACGGTGCTGCCTCTCCACCGCTCTCCGCAGGCTTGCGCGAGCGCAGGAACGGCCACAGCGCGAGCAGGACGCCAATGACCGCAAGGCGACGTCCCTCACCGCCGGGGGCGAGCAGCGAGAGCCCGATCAGAACGCTGAGGAGCATCAGAAGACCCCAGGAATGCGAACACCGCGCCGACGAGCATGAGCCCGGCCGTCACCGCCGCCGATGTCCATGCAGGTGCCAGGTGCACGGTGGGCACTTCGGGTGCGGCAGGCAAATTGTACTCTTGCGACTCCCCCCGGAGGATAAAGAGCGCGTGCTCCCCCCCGGGCGAGCTCCGGCGGTGAGCACCGCTGTAATATGCTCGAGCTGCATGTTGAGTGACATCGAGATCGCGCAAGCGGCGACACTACGACCCATTACCGAGATCAGCGAGAAGCTGGGCATCCCCGCCAGCGAGCTCGAACAGTACGGCCACTACAAAGCGAAGGTCTCGCTCTCCTACGTCCAGGCACTCGAGAAGAAGCCGAGCGGACGCCTGATCCTGATGACGGCGATCAGCCCGACGCCGGCAGGAGAGGGCAAGACGACAACATCCGTCGGCCTCGCCGATGCCCTCAACCGGATCGGCAGGAAGGCCGTCGTCTGTCTGCGCGAACCGTCGCTCGGCCCGGTGTTCGGCCTGAAGGGGGGCGCCGCGGGGGGTGGCTATGCGCAGGTGGTGCCGATGGAGGACATCAACCTCCATTTCACCGGCGATTTCGGCGCCATTGCGCTCGCCAACAACCTGCTCGCGGCGATGCTCGACAACCACATCCACCATGGCAACGAGCTCCAGATCGACATGCGGAAGATCACCTGGAAGCGCGTGGTGGACATGAACGATCGTGCCCTGCGCGAGATCGTCGTCTCGCTCGGGGGCACGGGGAACGGGTACCCGCGCCAGGACGGCTTCGACATCGTGGTCGCGTCCGAGGTCATGGCGATCTTCTGCCTGGCGACGTCCCTGCACGATCTGAAAGAGCGCCTCGGCAACATCGTCGTCGGCTACACCCGCGCGGGTTTCGCCGTCACCGCGCGTGATCTCAAGGCGCATGGCGCGATGACGGTGCTGCTGAAGGACGCGCTCAAGCCGAATCTCGTCCAGACGCTCGAGGGGACGCCGGCCTTCATCCACGGGGGACCGTTTGCCAATATCGCGCACGGCTGCAACTCCGTCATCGCCACGCGCACGGGGCTGAAGCTCGCCGACTACGTGGTCACGGAGGCTGGCTTCGGCGCGGATCTCGGCGCCGAGAAGTTCGTCGACATCAAGTGCCGCAAGTCAGGGCTGCGGCCCGATGTCGTCGTGATCGTGGCGACGATGCGGGCGCTCAAGTATCACGGTGGGCTGGACATCACACAGGTGGCGACGGAGAACCTCGAGGCATTGGACCGCGGAATCCCGAATCTCGAGCGGCACGTGAACAACGTCCGCGTGCATTTCGGCCTGCCGTGTGTCGTGGCGATCAACCAGTTCCCCTTCGACACCGCCGCGGAGGTGGAGCTCCTGCAACGGAAGATGGCACACCACGGCGTGCCTGTGGTGCTGGCGCGACATTGGGCGGAGGGCGGCAAAGGCGCCGAGGAGCTCGCGCGCACGGTGGTGGAGATGATCGACTCGACCCCCGCCGACTTCAAGTTCACCTACGAGGACGAGATGCCGCTCTGGGGCAAGATCGAGGCGATTGCGAAAAAGCTCTACGGGGCGGGTGAGGTGACCGCGGACGTCAAGATCCGCAAGCAGATCAAGAAACTCCAGGACGGCGGCTACGGTCACTACCCGGTCTGCATCGCCAAGACGCAGTATTCCTTCTCGACCGATCCGGAGCTTCGCGGCGCGCCGCTCGGGCACGCCGTCAATGTCCGCGAGGTACGACTCTCCGCCGGCGCGCAATTCATCGTCGTGCTCTGCGGCGACATCATGACGATGCCGGGATTGCCGAAGGTACCGTCGGCCGCGCGTATTGATCTTGACGATGACGGCAAGGTCATCGGGCTCTTCTGATTCACCGGAGAGCGCTGACCGACGCGCGCGAACCGGGCACGCTCGTCGCTCTCGCGCGGAAGGCCGCGCTTCGCTCGCTGGTGCTGCAGCGGCGCGACGGGCTCGATCCTGCCGCCCGGCAGGCTGCGAGCCGGCGCATCGTCGATGCCGTGCTCGCGCGCGCCGACTTCCGGGACGCGCACAGCGTGACGGCGTACGCGAGCTTCGGCAGCGAAGTGGACACGTCTGTCTTGTGCGAAACCGTGCTGCGGGAAGGCAAGATGCTCCTGCTGCCGCGGGTGGACAAGACGCGCGATGCGATCCGCGTCTACGAAGTGCGCGACCTCGGCCGCGACCTTGACACCAACCGATGGGGCATCCGCGAGCCGCGGCCCGAGACCTGCCGCGAGATCGACCCCGGCGGGCTCGAATTCGTGTTCGTTCCCGCTGTCGCGCTCGATGAGCGCGGCGGCCGGCTCGGGTACGGAAAAGCCTATTACGACCGCTTGCTCGCCGCGTCCACGCAGGCGGGCGGCTCACCGACGCTGGTGGCCGGCGCGTTCGCGGTGCAGGTCGTGGACCAGGTGCCGATGGAGCCCCACGACGTCCGCATCCCGTCGATCGTGACCGAACACGGCACGTTGCTGGATTCCCGGGTCCAGTGTCCTGCAACCGTAAATAGTGAAACAAAATGGCGCGGCCCACCGTACCCCCGTACAAGGAGGCGAGCATGCGAAAGGGACGCCCAAAGGTTGCGTTGACGTCGGCCTGTATCTGGATCCCCCCGCGCATGCGGCCGTGTTCTGCGTCGACGAACGGGTTTTACCTGATCGCTCCCAACCTGAATGAGAAGGCGGATGGCCTCACTCTTACGCTCAGCGCGTCCGCGTGGTCGCTGGGCGCGACGCGCCCAGCGAGAGCGGTGATGCTCATCTGCCGATCCAGTTCCACCACGCCACCGACGAGGGCGTTCACCGTTGCCGTAATCTGTTGAAGATTACTCGGCGTCGTGAACCCCGCGGGCTGTTCGATGGCGATGATCGTCGAGCCGACGGCTACAGGATGGAACTGCACGCTCTTCGACAATGGGCCCCCGCCATCGAAGATGGCCGGACTTCCCAGGATCGTGCCGACCGTGGTCAGCGAGCTCGTGACGGACAGATCAAGTGGTCCAAGACCACCGCGCAGCGCCTGCGCCCCTAAAACAGTGAGGAATGTCGGATCCAACCGGAAAGGCTGAACAGTCAGGGTTCTATCCGACGCCGACGTTGTCATGGAGAAGTTGGTCGTGCCAGGAGTGAATGCGAAGCCCGATGGCTGCACCGTGACGTTGAAGGTGGCGTCGTTATAGCCGGGCGCCTGTACGGTGAGCGTCGTCGTGCCAATGCTCCGGCCCTGCAGGAAGAACGTTCCGACCGACGTCCCCGGCAGCGTCGCGGGCACATTCGTGAACGTCACGGTCGCGGTCCCTTCGTCGGCGGCGGTGGTGGTGATGGTGGCAATCGCTGGGTTGTTGCTCGTCACCGTCACGTCGCGCCGGCTCGGGGGTGCCACCCCGAGCGATAGGCTGACGCTCGTCTGCAAATCCCGACCCACGAAGCCGCTGCCGCTGACGGTGATGTTCGGCGCCGTTACCGTCGCCGTAATCTGCTGCAGGTTACTCGGCGGGGTAAACCCGGCGGGAGGCACGAGGCTCACCGTCGTCGCGCCGCCGCCCACGGGATCGAACTGCACGTTGGCTGACGCGTCGGTCGGATCGAAGATGGCTGGACTGTTCAGGATCGTGCCGACCGTCGACAGCGAGCTGGTAACCGACACGTTGACCGTTGGATGGCCGCCGCGCAGGGCCTGCGTCTGAAGGTAGTTCAGCGTCGCCGGATCGAGCTGCCCCGACACGACGGTCAGCGTCGTGTTGGCCGAGAAGGGTGTCGTCGAGAAGTTGGTCGTGCCAGGACTGAATGCGAAGCCCGATGGCTGCACGGTGACGTTGATGGTGGCGTCGTTATAGCCGGGCGCCTGGACGGTGAGCGTGGTTGTGCCCAGACTCCGGCCTTGCAGGAAGATCGTCCCGATTGACGTTCCCGGTAGCGTCGCCGGCACATCCTCAAAAATCAGCGTGCCGTCCCCCGCGGCCGTCGACGTCTTGGTGATCGTGGCAATTGCCGGGTTGTTGCTCGTCACCGTCACGTCCAGCCGGCTCGGGGGTGCCACGCCGAGCGAGAGGGAAATACTCGTCTGCAGATCCAGACCCACCAGGCCGCTGCCGCCGACTGTGATGTTCGGCGCTGTCACCGTCGCCGTAATCTGCTGCAGGTTACTCGGCGTGGTGAACCCGGCGGGAGGCACGAGGCTCACGGTCGTCGCGCCGCCGCCCGCGGGATCGAACTGCACACTGACTGACGGCTCCGCGGGATCGAAGACGGCTGGACTGCCCACGATCGTGCCGACCGTGGTGAGCGAGCTCGTCACCGCCACATCCACTGTTGGATGTCCCCCACGTAGTGGCTGTACCTGCGCAACGTTCAGCGTCGCCGGATCGAGCCGTGCCGGAACGACGGTTACCGTCGTGTTGGTCGAGAACGTCGTCGTCGGAATGTTCCCCGTCCCGGGGGTGAATGCGAAGCCCGATGGCTGCACGGTGACGTTGATGGTGGCGCCGTTATAGCCAGGCGCCTGCACGGTGAGCGTTGTTGTACCGAGACTCCGGCCCTGCAGGAAGAACGTCCCGATCGACGTCCCAGGCAGCGTCGCCGGCACATCCTCGAAGATCAGTGTCCCGTCTCCTGCGGCCGTCGACGTCTTCGTGATCGTGGCGATTGCCGGGTTGTTGCTCGTCACCGTCACGTCCAGCCGGCTCGGTGGGGTCGCGCCGAGCGAGAGGCTGATGCTCGTCTGCAGATCCCGACCCACGAGGCCGCTGCCGCTGACCGTGATGTTCGGCGCCGTGACCGTTCCCGTGAGCTGCTGAAGATTGCTCGGCGTCGTAAACCCGGCGGGTGCCCCAATGCTGATGGTCGTGTTACCGCCTGCGGCCGGATCGAACTGCAGACTGGCTGAGGAGTCCCCAGGCTCGAAGACGGCCGGGCTGTTCACGATCGTGCCGACCGTCTGAACCGAGCTCGTGACGAAAACGTTCACCGTTGGATGCCCACTGCGCAACTCCTGCCCTTGCGCAAACGTCAGATCACCCGGGTTGAGCCGTACCGCCACGACGGTTAGCGCCGTGTTGGGTGAGAACGTCGTCGTTGAGAAGTTGGTGCTGCCCGACGAGAACGTGAAGCCTGACGGCGTCAGCGTCACCAGACTCGTGTCTGTCGCATATCCAGACGCCGTTGTCTCGAGCTGTACGGTGCCCGCGCCAGCGAGCGCCTGCACGTAGAACGCCGGGATCCCGGCTGTCCCGGCGCCAACGTCAAGCGTGATGCTGGCGGCGCCGAGTGCCGTCGCACTGGTGGCCAGCAGCACCTTGGTCGGATCCTGACTCGTCACCGTCACCTGCCGATTCCCCGCCGGTGCCGGCGCGCCCAGCGATCCACTCAGCGTGGTCTGCAGATTGTGGCCAACTGTCACGTTACCGAGATTGATCGGTGGCGCGGTTACGGTGGCCGTGATCTGCTGAAGGTGGCTGGGAGTCGAGAAACCCGCCGGCACAGACAGACTAATCGACGTCGTGCCGCCTTCTTTCGGATCGAAATCCACGCCCGCCGACGAATCTCCACCATTGAAGGTGAGATGGTCGATGAGAATCTGGTCGTTGCCGGTATCGACCAGCACACCAACGACGGTGTTCGAGCTGACGATCGGCACGTTCACCGTCAGTCCGCCTCGCGCTTCCTGCCCTTGCGCAAACGTCAGATCGGCAGGATTGAGCCGTGCTGCCACGACATTCAGCGCTGTATTCGTCGAGAACGTCGTCGTCGAGATGTTGCTTGTCCCCACCGCGAACATGAAGCCCGACGGCGTCAGCGTCACGTCACTCGTGTCGGGTGCGTATCCCGACGCCGTCGTTGTGAGCTGTACGCTACCCGCGCCAGCCAGCGCCTGCACGTAGAACGCCGGGATCCCGGCTGTCCCGGCGCCAACGTCAAGCGTGATGCTGGCAGTGCCGACTGCCGTCGCACTGGTGGCCAGCAGCACCTTGGTCGGATCCTGACTCGTCACCGTCACCTGCCGATTCCCGGCCGGTGCCGGCGCGCCCAGCGATCCACTCAGCGTGGTCTGCAGATTATGGCCAACTGTCACGTTCCCGAGATTGATCGGTGGCCCCGTCACGCTGGCTGTGATCTGGCGGAGATGGCTCGGCGTCGAGAAACCCACCGGCACGGATAAACTGATCGTCGCCGTTCCGATTTCCTTCGGATCGAAATCCGCGCTCGCGGACGAATCTCCACCGTTGAAGGTGAGATGGTCGATGAGAATCTGGTCGTTGCCCGTATCGACCAACACACCAACGACGGTGTTCGAGCTGACGATCGGCACGTTCACCGTCAGTCCGCCTCGCACTTCCTGCCCTTGCCCAAACGTCAGATCGATAGGATTGAGCCGTGCCGCCACGACGTTCAGCGCCGTGTTGTTCGAGAAGGTCGTCGTTGAAATGTTGGCCGTCCCCACCGGGAACATGAAGCCCGACGGCGTCAACGTCACGTCACTCGTGTCGGACGCGTATCCGGACGCTGTTGCTGTGAGCTGTACGGTGCCCACCCCAGCCAGCGCCTGCACGTAGAACGTCGGGATGCCAATCGTCCCCGCGCCGACCTCCAGTGTGATGCTGGCGGTGCCGACTGCCGTCGCACTGGTGGCGAGCAGCACCTTGGTCGGATCCTGACTCGTCACCGTCACCTGCCGGTTCCCAGCCGGTGCCGGCGCGCCCAGCGACCCGCTCAGCGTGGCCTGCAGGTTCTGACCAACGGTCACGTTCCCGAGGTTGATCGGCGGAGCATCCGTGACGACGATGGCGGCAGTTGTATCGGCAATTCCCGCTGCGGTGGCTCGAATCGTGGTACTTCCAACCGCCACACCGGTCACAACCAGCTGCACCGACGTCGAACCGGCGGCGATGTGGGCTGTTGGGGCAACAGACGCGAAGGCCGTGTTCGCAATCGACGTGCTGAACGTCAGACCCCCAGCAGGCGCCGGCGCCGACACAGACAACGTGATTTCACCCGTCTGCCCTTCGATGATGGTCAACGGATTCGGTGCGAAACCAGTCGACAGGGTGACATTCACGGGCGCCGTATCGGGTGCCAGCGTCGGAGTCGTCGCAGTGATTTGCGCCGTGCCAATAGCGACGCCATGGACGACGGGATTCACCGCGGGAATCTGCAACCCTTCAGGAATGAACACGGTGGGCGTCACGACCGACACGATCGAAGCATCGCTGCTCGAGAGGGTGACGGTCACGCCACCAGGCGGCGCCGGAATTCCGATGCTGAGCGCCAAGGACGTGTTGAGGCCCGGAGCCACCACACCGGATCCTAGCGTGACGACCGCGATTGCCGTGGATTCAATCGGGAGCGTGGCCGGCTCGAACCCGTCGGCACTCGAGGAAATTGTCGTGGAGCCGACCGCGACGCCCGTGATGAGGAACGAAACTGAGTCACCGCCCTGCGGGATGAACACGGACGCAGGGACCGAGACGAGGCCGGTGTCGCCGCTCGTAAGGGCGACCGTTACGCCACCCGCGGGCGCTGCTTGCGTCAGCGTGACGGTGCCCGGCAGGGTGTGGCCCACACCGACGAGCGGCCCCGGCGCCGTTAGCGTCATCGGTCGCAGAGTCACCATCACTTGACCGGTGCTCGCGTGGAACTGATTGGCGGTGGCGCCGATCGTCGCCGTTCCCGCCGTAGTGCCAGTTGTGACCGTGACCGACCGGCTCAACTCCCCCTCGGGAATCACGACCGTCGTCGGCACCGTCGCAATGGTGGCATCCGACGTCGTCAGGTTTACGGTCATGTCACCCGGACCGGCGGGTCGGCTGAGTTGAATGTCGAGCGAACCGCTGTCGCGCGTCAACAGATCGAGCGGAGTCGGGAACAGATTGATGAGCGCGTTCACCTCGAGACACGTCGAGAACTCTGAGGTGCCACTCAAGGGGGGCTCGCCTTGGTGGCCGTCGCGGTAACGAACGTGCCGGTCGCCAGGGGGTACTGAATCGAGAAAGCGAACTGCCCGTTCCCCGCTGCATCCGTTGTCACCGAGGTCGACCCCAAGACGAACCCGAAGCTCCTTTGCCCATAACCGGATGGATCGCAGGTTTGACTCGAGAACAACTGCACGGTGAAGTCACTGTTCGGCGTGCTAGCGAGCGTTCCCGCGACGGTCGTCGTGCCGTCCACGCTGCGAGCCGAGGTCACCACCGGGAAGTTCTGAAGATCGTTGGCGCCGGTATCCGCATCATCGGGATCGTTGGGCGTCACGCCGTCGTTTCCTAAATCGATCCCGATCCCGCCGTTGCCGGAGATGCCGTTCGCCCAAATGACGTGTCCGGTGCCGGAAAGAATCGAGACACCGGCTGCCGTGTTGGTGAAGATTCCGTTTCCGACGACAAAGCTCCCCGGCGTTCCCGCCAGCGAGACCCCCGCGCCCTGGTTGAAAGCGATCAGATTCTGCTGAATCGTGGCGAACGCTGAGTCGATCAGGATGCCATCGCCGCGATTCGGCCTCGCGATGACGCCGGTGACATCAGCGCCGATCACGTTTGCCTGAACGACGACGTTGAAGATGGCGGGGCCGACGACCCTTATGCCCGACCCGCCGCCGGCATCCACCCCGCCAGCGCCGAATCGGTTGATGACAAGCCCGTGAATCCTCGTAGAACCCACCACGACGACTAAGCCATTGGCCTCGGAGCCCGCAGTCGTGCCGTCGATCTCTATCATCGACTCGGACGCCACGTACCTGGCTGTGTCGTACCGTCGATCACGACCGGGTCGGTGATCGGCGGCAGCGGCGAGGCCGGCACGATCGTGTGCGCCCCGTCTCCAGGAATCGCGAACCTGATCGTCTCCTGCACGCCGCCGTACACGTTGGCGTCGAGTAGCGCCTGCCGTAGCGATCCGATGCCCGCGTCGTTGGTGTTCGTCACGAGCAAGTCGTCGTCATCGATCGTCACTGTCGCGGCCGAGGCGCCGACCGCATAAGTGGCACCGGGCACCAGGGTCAACGCAATCGTTTCGCCGCGATCGGGCACGATATCGTCGATGGGGCTTACCGTGATGCTGACCGACAGCTGTTCGGCTGGGATCGTGATCGTCCTCGGAGACGTTCCCACGACGTTGGCGCTGAAAGTGAAATCGAGATCTGCCGTGGCGGTGCCTTGAACCCCGAGCTCGACGACCAGGTCGCTGCTGATGTCCCCGCCGGCGCGCGTAATCGTGAAGACGCCTCCGTCGGTGTTGAACTCCGACGCCGCCGGATCCACTGCGGCGATCGTGACGACAGGCCGATTGTCGATGACGGTCAGGTTCGCAGCTGTTGTGGCCGCTGTGCCGGCGATATTGGTGAACACCGCCCGGAGCTTCTTGCCATCATCAGTCACCACAGTGACGAAAGTCAGAGTCGAAGAGGTTGCGCCGCCAATATCTGTAAACGTGACACCACCATCTGTACTGGACTGCCACTGCACCGACGGCGAAGGATCTCCCGTCGCAGCCGCCGTGAACGTAGCCGTCTCAGTAAGGGTGACAGTGAGATCGACTGGATTGAGAGTCACAACAGGACCGACGGTCGCGCGCGAAGACCTCACCTCCAAGGTATCAGTCGCGACCGCCCCGAAGGTATCGGTCACGGTAAGCCGAATGACGAAGACGCCTTCCAGATCTGCCACGAAGCTCGGCGTGGCGGTGGTCGCGTTCTGCAGCGCCGCCGCACTGCCTTCCGGCGTTGAGACAGACTCCCAGAAGAATGCGATCGGACCGCCTTCTGGATCACTGGAGCCGTTGCCATCGAGATGCACCGTGGCGCCCACTTCCACCTGCTGGTCGGGTCCCGCATTGGAAGTGGGTGGGCTGTTCGCACTAATCAGCACTGTGTCGGGTGCACTGTCGACGAACCCGTCGTTCACGATCAACTGGGCCACATAGTCGCCGCCGACATCGGGAGTGAATGTTGGAGACGACGTCCTCGCACCGTCGAGCGTCGCGCTGCTCCCGGGCGGCCGCGTGATGAGCGCCCAGGAGTACGTCAGCGGTTGATTATCCGGATCGCTCGACTGGGAGCCATTCAGGGTGGCCAGGGTGCCTACGGGCACGCCTATTTGATCTGCACCGGCGCGCGCGGTCGGCGTGGAGTTTGTCGTCGTGATCGTCACCGTGTCGGGTGTGCTGTCGATCGACCCGTCGTTCACGATCAGTTGAATCGTGTAGGTGCCGAACTTGTCTAGCGTAAACGAGGGGCCTGCGCCGTCGGCGCCGGCAAGGGTCGCGGCGCTGCCCGCTGGAACACTCGCGAACGACCATCTGAAGGCCAGTGGATCGCCATCGACGTCCGACGATCCCGTGCCATCGAGCAGAACGGTCTGCCCGGTGCGCGCGCTCTGATCCGATCCTGCATTGGCAACCGGCCGCGAATTCTGAGTCGTGATCGTGACGGTGTCTGCCAGGCTGAAGCCGCTGCCATCGTGGACGATCAGCTGCGCAACATAGGTTCCCGGTCTATCGACCAGGAAGGTCGGCTGCACCGCCGTCGGGTCGTTCAGCGCTGCTGCGCTGCCGGCCGGCACGTTGGTAAGTGCCCACGCATACGTAATCGGGTCGCCATCGACGTCGGTGGATCCGCTGCCGTTGAGCGTCACCGTCGTTCCGACAAAAACCGTCTGGTCGGCGCCGGCATTCGCCACTGGCGGCGAGTTCTGCGTTGTGATGGAGACCGTATCCGGCGCGCTGTCGACGAAGCCATCGTTCACGACGAGTTGCACGAGATAGGTGCCGGGCGTGTCGACGACAAATGTCGGGGTGACCGAGTTGGGATTCGTCAGTGCCGCAGTGCTTGCCGCCGGCCGGCTCACAAAGCTCCACGCGAAGGTCAGCGTATTGCCATCCGCATCTGATGAGGCGCCGCCATTCAGCGAGACGGTCTGCGTGACAAACGCGGTCTGATCGGCGCCAGCTTGCGCGACCGGCGCCGAGTTCACCGTCGAAATCGTCGTCGTGTCGGCCGTGCTGTTGGAGAAGCCGTCGTTGACGACCAGCTGTACGACATAGCTTCCGGGCCGATCCACGACAAACGTCGGCGCGATGGCGGTCGGATCGGAAAGGGTCGCGAGACTTCCTGCAGGGCGCGAGGCGAAACTCCAGAGATAGGTCAGCGGGTTGCCGTCGGCATCACTCGAACTGCTGCCGTCGAGCTGTGCGGTGTCGCCAAGCTGCCGGGTCTGGTCGGGTCCGGCATTCGCGACGGGTGGATGATTCGTCGTCGCGGAAATCGCCCACGTAATCCTGGAGAGGTCAACCTTTTGGTTCGGGTTGCGGGTGAACGAGAATGTGTCGCTGCTGGTGACAACTCCGCCAGAACCGACTGGCCCAAAGCTCAGTGTACCGTCGACAATCTTGATGTTGCCGGAATTCGTGACCGTGGCGGTCGCCGCGGCGAGTGCCGGTCCGGTGTTGGTGATTGTCGCGCGATATGTGTAGAGAATCGTCGGCTTCATCTGGGGCGTTTCACTGACGAGCTCGAAGCCACCGATCGTCTGGCTTCCTTGCGAGATGCCACGTGACCCGAAGGTCATCGCGAGCAAGACACACAGCGTGATCAGACAAACCACACGCTTGTGGAATAAGAGGCGGTGCGCCATGAGTGATATCCCCCGTTGTCAATGGAAGTGCTGCTACGAATACGGACCGTTAGGGGAAACGGAAGAAAGGTAGAATGCCGACTCGCCGCGATCCGCGCTCTTCCGAACCCGGGGGTTGATCCGTATCCCACATGGGCACATTCGAGGATACCTATCGCGCCCACATCCAGGCGGTGTTCCGTTTTGCCCTGAGCGTGACCGGCCGGCGCGAGGTCGCGGAAGACCTGGCGTCAGAGGCGTTTCTCGCGTTGTACCGAAACTTCGACAAGATCGACCAGTCGCTGCTGCCAGGATGGCTGCTGACCGTGGTGCGCAATCGCGCGCGCGACGTGGGATATTCCGCAGTTACAGGACACTAGGTCCCCGCCATGGGCGCTGCACAGAGCGCAGCGGATCACGGATAATGTGCCCATGGCGACAAAACACAGACCGGCCCGTCGATACGATCGCCTGACGCAGCCGATGGTGCGTGAGCATGGCGTGCTCCGTCCGGCCAGCTGGGACGAGGCGCTCGATCGGGCGGCCGACGGGTTCCGGCGCAACATCGATGCGCGTGGACCGAATGCGCTCGGCATCTTCTCGTGCTCGAAATCCACGAACGAGGTGAATTTCCTTGCACAGAAGCTCGCCCGCGTCGCGTTCGGCACCAACAACATCGATAGCTGCAACCGGACCTGACACGCCCCCAGCGTCGTCGGTCTGGCGACGGTGTTCGGCGCAGGCGGAGGGACGAATTCCTACCGCGAGGTCGAGGAGACGGAGGTCGTGCTCCTCTGGGGATCGAACGCGCGCGCGGCGCACCCGATCTGGTTCCACCATCTCCTGAAGGGAATCAGAAACGGCGCGAGGCTCTACGTGATCGACCCGCGGCGGACGGAGTCTGCCCAGTGGGCGGACGTATGGATGGGGCTTCATGTCGGCAGTGACATCGCGCTGGCCAACACGATGGCGCGCGAGATCATCCATGCCGGCCTGGCTGACGAGCGGTTCATCGCGAACGCCACCGAGGGCTTCGATGCGTATCGAGCAGCCGTGGAGCCGTACACGCTCGAGTTCGGAGAGCGTGCCACGGGTATTCCCGCGGATGTGATCCGAGAAGCGGCCCTGACCTATGCGCGCGCCGACAAGGCGATGGTGTGCTGGACGCTCGGCATCACCGAGCACCACAACGCCGTCGACAACGTGCTCGCCCTGATCAACCTCGCGTTGCTGACCGGGCACGTGGGACGCTGGGGCTGCGGGTGCAACCCGCTCCGCGGTCAGAACAACGTGCAAGGGGGCGGCGACATGGGAGCGATTCCCAACAAGCTGCCCGGCTTCCAGGACATCGAACGTGACACCGAGGCGCGCGAGCGGATCGGCCGACTGTGGGGCGTGACCATCCCGCCGAAATACGGCTACAACCTGACCGAGATGCTGCACGCGATGTCGAGGCGCGAGCTCACGTCGCTCTACGTCATCGGTGAGAATCCCGCGCAGTCGGACGCCGATCTGCACCACGTGCAGGACGCGCTCGGCGGTCTCGATCACCTGGTCGTCCAGGAAATCGTGATGACGAAGACGGCGGAGTACGCCCACGTGGTGCTGCCCGCCGCGGCGACCTGGTGCGAGGGTGAGGGCACGGTGACCAACAGCGAACGCCGCGTCCAGCGGGTCCGCAAGGTCGTCGAACCCCCGGAGGGCGCGAAAGACGAACTCTGGATCCTCTCGGAGATCGCGCGGCGCCTGGGTCACGACGTGGGGCCATCCAACCGCCGAACAGGTCTGGAACGAGTTCCGCGTCGTCGCACCGCATTTTGCGGGTGGCATGAGCTACGCGCGCCTCGAGGCGCTCAACGGCATCCAGTGGCCGTGCCCCGATGAATCACACCCCGGCGAGACATTTCTCCATGGCCGGCTCTGGGAAGTGCCGCGCCGCGGGGCGGCGGCGCCATTCTCCGTCGTTCATCACGATCCTCCCGTCGAAGGCCCGGACGACGAGTATCCATTCGTGCTGACCACGGGACGCCGCCTCGAGTCGTACAACACGGGGGTGCAAACCTCGAGTTATGAATCGCCGCTCCATCGTGGAGAAACGGTTGATCTTTCGCCGGAGGATGCCGCCCGCCTGGGCATCGGCGACGGCGACCTGGTGGAGATCGCGTCTCGGCGCGGCACGGTGGAGGCGCCGGCGCGGATCGATCACGGCCTCCGGGCCGGGATGGTCTTCATGACGCTGCACTTCCCTGACGAAGTGGCGACGAATCTCCTGACCATCGACGTGTCGGATCCCAAGTCGGGGACCGCCGAATTCAAAGCGTGCGCGGTCCGTCTCACGCGCGTCGTGGCAGAAGGCGCGCGCTGATGGACATTCGTCCGATCGAGGCCGAACCCACGGCAGACGAACGTGCAGCCGTCGATGGGCTGCTCGGCCCGGCGGAATCGCCGTGGGAAGGGGGCGCACGCGGCAGCATGCGCGACGCCCACGTGGCTCACGTCGGCGGACACGAAACCCGCGCGCAACGGCACCTGCTCCTGCCGGCGCTGCAGGCGCTGCAGTCACGCGTCGGCTGGATCAGCGAGGGTGGGCTTGGCTACGTCTGCGATCGTCTGAACGTGCCGCCTGCGGACGCCTGGGGTGTGGCGACCTTCTACGCGCTCCTCGCCACCTCGCCGCGTCCGCCGAGGGTCGTCCACGTCTGTGACGACATCGCCTGCAAGTGTGCTGGCGCTGACGGGATCGTCGCCGCGCTGGAATCGACGGCCGGCACCGCGCTGCACCACGAGCCCCAGGGAGCGCACGTCTTCACCAGCAACGGCGCCGTATGGATGCGGTCGCCGTGTCTGGGGATGTGCGAGCAGGCCCCCGCCGCGTTCGTAACCGACGCGGGCGAGGCGCCGCGCGAGCGCTTACTGGGCCGCGTCAGTGCCGACCAACTGGCGGGACTTGTTGCCGGGGCCGAGGTCGGTCCTCCCGCACACCGGCCGGCGGTGCGGCAGCCGCTGGGTGAGTTGCGGCTGCTTCGCCGCGTCGGGCGCATCGATCCGACCAGCCTCGACGAGTACCGCTCTACGGGCGGATACGACGCGCTGGTTCGTGCGCTCGACATCGGGCCTGAGGCGGTGATCGCTGAAGTCGTGGCGTCGAAGCTCGTCGGCCGTGGCGGCGCCGCCTTCCCGACGGGCCGGAAGTGGGAGGCGGTACGCACCCAGCCGGCGCAGCCGCACTACCTGGTCTGCAACGCGGACGAATCGGAACCAGGGACGTTCAAGGATCGTGTCCTTATGGAGGGCGATCCATATGCGGTGGTCGAAGCGATGACCATCGCGGCGTTTGCGACGGGGTGCACGCAGGGCTACCTGTACGTCCGAGGTGAATACCCGCTGGCGTTCGAGCGGATGCAGCACGCCATCGCCGAGGCGCGCCGTCACCAGCTGCTCGGTCCGAACGTCCTCGGGCGCGGCGTGTCGTTCGATATCGAGATCCGGCGCGGTGCCGGCGCCTACATCTGCGGCGAAGAGACGGCGCTGTTCGAATCGATCGAAGGGCAAGCGCGGCGAGCCGCGCAACAAGCCGCCGTTTCCGGTCAGTGCCGGGCTCTTCGGCAAGCCGACGGTCGTCAACAACGTCGAAACGCTCGCCAACATCCCGGCCATCGTTCTCGAGGGGGGCGCAGCCTTCGCCGCGATCGGCACCGCGCAATCGACCGGCACACGCCTGTTCTGCGTGTCCGGACATGTCCAGCACCCCGGGCTCTACGAGGCCCCCTACGGCACCACCCTTCGCGCCGTCATCGCGATGGCCGGCGGGCTTCGCGAAGGCAAGCGGTTGCAGGCGGTGCTGCTCGGTGGCGCCGCCGGGACATTCGTACGACCGGACGAACTCGATCTGAAGCTCACGCACGAAGACGTCCGTGCGGCCGGCACTACGCTCGGATCGGGCGTCGTGATGGTCGTCGACGAGACGGTCGACCTGCGCGACCTGATCCTGCGAATCGCCGCCTTCTTCCGCGATGAGTCGTGCGGTCAGTGCGTGCCGTGCCGGGTCGGCACGGTCCGGCAGGAGGAAGCGCTGCACCGGATCTCACACGGCCGCGCGCCAGGCGACGTGACAACGGAACTCGCGCTTCTCGAGGACGTCGGCGTCGCGATGCGCGACGCGTCGATTTGTGGTCTCGGCCAGACCGCCTACGCGGCCGTAGAATCGGCAATCAAGCGCCTGCGCCTTTACGGTCCCGTGTCATGACGATCACGCTCATCGATATCAGCAGACCAGCACGCATCGACGCACCGCCGGTGACGCTGACCATCGACGGGCAGGTTCTGTCGGTTCCCGGAGACCGCACGATTCTCGAGGCGGCAGCGCCGACTCGGCATCACCATTCCGACCCTCTGCTACCTCGGTACCCTGAGTCCTGCGAACGTCTGCCGACTGTGTGTGGTGGAGGTCGAAGGCTCGCGCGTGCTCGTCCCGAGCTGCGCGCGCGCCGTGGAGCCGGGCATGGTCGTCCACACGCGTTCGCCGCGCGTCGTGCACTCGCGGCGGCTCGTCCTCGAGTTCCTCGCGTCGTCGGTCGACCTGTCCACGGCGCCAGGGTTGGCGGAGTTGCTGGCGGAATACGGCTGTACACCGGCGCGCTACGGCCCGCCTGCTCCGCCGAGCTCCGCGCGCGACGTCGCGGTGCCGGGCCACCACCATCCGCCGGACGTGAAGTACGCGGCCACCGTCGCCCAGCCCGCCAAGATCGACAACGACTTGTACATGCGCGATTACGGCAAGTGCGTGCTCTGCTACAAGTGCGTCCAGGCCTGCGGCGAAGACCACCAGAACACGTTCGCGATCGCCGTGGCGGGCCGGGGATTCGACGCAAGAATTTCGACGGAGTTCGCCGTCCCGCTGCCCGATTCGGCGTGCGTCTATTGCGGCAATTGCATTGCCGTTTGCCCCACCGGGGCGCTGATGGCGAGCCGCGAGCACGAGCTGCGCGAGAGCGGCGGCTGGGACGAAGCGCGACAGACATCGGGGGACACGATCTGCCCGTACTGCGGCGTCGGCTGCACGCTGCGCCTGCACATGCAGGACGGCGAGATCGTGAAGGCGACCTCTCCGTTCGAGAACGACATCACGCGCGGCAATCTCTGCATCAAGGGCCGGTTCGGATGGCAGTTCGTGCAGCCGAAACGGATGCCATGAGACATTACGCGGATCTCCCGCTGATTGACGCGGATGAACGCAATCAGCGTTCGAAGATCACGCCGGGAGCGAGCTTCCACTTCGGATCGAGGGCGCGCTTGACGGCACGCATCTGCTCGATCCCCTTCTCGCCATAAAGCTGCCGCAGGAGCTGCTGTTTCAGAGGACTTCGGCCAACGCCGTGCTCCGCGAGCGGACAACCGCCGAGGCGGACGCACTCCGCGCCGAACTCGAGGATCGCTTCCCGTCCGCGCTCGACATCGGCGTAGGAGCGCGGGATGACGTTCGGGTGCACGTTGCCGTCGGAGATGTGGCCCCAGATGGCGTAGTCGAGTCCTCGCGACTCGAAGCCGCGCCGGTACTCCGCCATCATCTCGCCGAAGTGCGCGAAGGGAACGATCATGTCGGCCGCGGTTTTGACGATGCGATCGTCGATCGTGCGTTTCGCGGCGCCAACCCGATTGTTGACGCCGGCGGGAACGGCTTCACGGATGGCCACCAGTTGCTCGGCACGACGACGGTCCCCCGGCAGGGCAAGCTCAGTGACGTCGAGAACCCCCATGTCGCGAAGCAAGCGACAGAGACGCACGATCGGCGTGTCGGGGGCGCCCGCTGCCTCGAAGCCTTCGATTTGATCGTAGGCTCGCGGCGCGTCGAGGTCGTGAGGCAGTTCGACTTGTGCCAGCAGCGCGACCGCCGTGCCGGGCGGAAACGTGACGTTGTGCTTCGTATCGGCGCCGTCCTCGCGAAGGATCTCGATCGACCGGCGGTCCATGTCTTCGATGGCCGCCACCTGTAACCCGGCGGGATCTGCGGTTCGGAACGTCGCAATCGATGCCGCGCGCAACGCGCCTGCGATCGCCAGCGCCTGTCCGTCGCTCGTGCAGGGAATCAATGCGAGCGCCGTTTGCGGAGCGGGCGAGAGCACCCGGAAGGTGACTTCCGTCACCACGCCGAGCGTGCCTTCCGATCCGACGAAGAGATCGATCAAGTCCATGCCGCTCGTCGCGTAATAGCCGGCGGAGCGCTTCGGGACGTTCGGCATTTCGTAGCGAGGCACGTCGATGCGGTAGCGCGCGAAGGGCGTCGCGAAGTCGAAGCGGCCGTTCCGCGCCCGCTCCTCGCCGCGGGTGATGCGAAACACGGTGCCGTCCGCCAGGACCACGGTGAGCCCCTGCACCCATTCGCGCGTCGCCCCGTACTTGAAGGTGGCGGCCCCGGCTGCGTTGGTGGCGACGATCCCGCCAGCGGTGGCGCCGGTGTAGGTCGGCGCTGGCGGAAACCATGCACCGCGTGTGGCCAGGTGCTCCTGCAGCGCCGCCACCGTGACGCCAGCTTCGACAGTAATCGTGCCGTCGGTCTCGCCGAGGATTCGGTTCAGCCTGGACGTGGAGAGCAACGTTTCGCCCATCGGCGTCGCGCCGCCGGTGAGAGACGACTGTGCGCCGATCGGCAGGACGGCTTGATGGCCGGCCACCGCGTCCGCGACCTCATCGGTCGATCGTGGGAACAGCACGGCCTGCGCGTGGCCGCCGGGAAAGTGCGCGGCATCTTCGAGAAAGCCCGTGACGTCATCCACTCCACAATCCTCAATCAGCAATCCTAATCGCCATTCAGCACTCGGCAATCCCCAATCGGCAATCGCCAATCGCCAGTCGGCAATGACATATGATTTCTGAATGTTCCGATTCACGGTCGGCGTCGAGGAGGAATTCCAGATCGTCGATCCGGCGACCGGCGAACTGAAGTCGCACGTAACGGAGCTTGTTGGCCTCGAGCGCGGAATCGCTCGGGTCGCAGATCAAGCCGGAACTTCACCAGTCCATCGTCGAGGTCGGCACGAAAATCTGCCAGGACGTGGGAGAGCTCCAGGTTGAAATCTTCCGCATCCGCCAGCGAGCTCGCGGCGGCGGCCGACCGCGCCGGGCTGGCGGTCGCCGCAGCCGGGACGCATCCGTTCTCGCACTGGAAGGACCAGGTGCTTTCCCCCGGCGTCCGCTACGAGAGCATCGTCGAAGAGCTCCAGCAGCTCGCGCGGTCGCTGCTCATCTTCGGATTGCACGTCCACGTCGCCGTGCCCGACAAGCAGACCGCAATCGACCTGATGAACCAGGCGCGGTACTTCCTGCCGCACCTGCTCGCGCTGTCGACGAGCTCACCGTTCTGGATGGGACGCGACACCGGCCTGAAGTCCTATCGCACCACGATCTTCCGCCGGTTCCCGCGCACCGGTGTTCCGGACCGCTTCGATTCCTGGAGCGAGTACGAGAACTACGTGAATCTGCTCGTGGACCTGCATTGCATGGACGACGCGCGGAAGATCTGGTGGGACGTGCGGCCGCATCCGACCTACGGCACGCTCGAGTTCCGCGTCTGCGACGTGCCCACGCGGCCGGAAGAGGCGGTCATGCTCGGCGCGCTGTGCCAGGCGATCATCGTGAAGCTCTACAAGCTGTACACGCGCAACCAGGGCTACCGCATTTATCGCCGCGCCCTTATCGAAGAGAACAAGTGGCGCGCCGCGCGATGGGGGCTCGACGGCAAGCTGATCGACTTCGGTAAGCGAGCGGAGGTGCCGATGCGCGACCTGGCCCTCGAGCTGCTGGAGTTCATTGACGACGTGGTGGATGAGTTGGGGAGCCGGGAGGCGGTGTCACAGATTCACACCGTGCTTGCAGAAGGCACGAGCGCCGATCGGCAACTGGCCGTCTACCGCAAGACCGGCGATATGAAAGCAGTCGTCGCGCACCTGATAGAAGAGACGCGCAGCAGCATAGAGCGCCGAGGAGCCTCGCGATGAAGATTGGTTTGCTGGTCGGACGAGAATACAGCTTTCCCCCGGCATTCATCGATCGGGTCAACCAGCTCGGCGCGTCGCACGGCATCACCGCCGAAATGGCGATGTTCGGCGGCACGAAGATGGACGCGCCGTCCCCGTATCGCGTCATCGTCGATCGCATCTCGCACGAGGTCGAGTACTACCGCGGCGCGCTCAAACACGCGGTGCTGCACGGCGGTTACGTCATCAACAACCCCTTCTGGTGGACGGCCGACGACAAGTACTTCAACTACTCGGTGATGTCGAAGCTGGGCTGCGCCATCCCGAGGACCGTGCTCCTGCCGCAGAAGGGGTACCCGGCCGACGTGGACCTCACCTCCGAGTCGCTGCGCAACCTCGACTTCCCGGTGGATTGGGAGGGGCTGCTGGATTACGTCGGCCGCCCCGCGATCCTCAAGCCGTACTCCGGCGGTGGCTGGAAACACGTCTACAAGGTGAACGACGTCCGCGAGCTGCTCGAGGCCTACGACCGGACGTCGCCGTATCCGATGACGCTCCAGGAGTTCATCGACTTCGACCAGTACGTTCGCTGCTTCACGTTCGGCAAGACGGACATCACCCCGGTGCGCTACGACGTCAAGGAGCGCAAGTACGAAGTCATTCATGACTACTTGAGTGGTGAGGTTGGCGCCCGCGTCGTGCGTGATGCGCAGCTGATCAACCTGGCGCTCGGGTACGAAATGAACACCATCGAATTCGCGATCAGGGATGGTGTGCCTTACGCGATCGACTTCCTCAACCCGGCGCCAGACTTCGAACGCGACCGGATCACCGACTTCTACTTCCAGATGGTGGTCGAGAAGATGGCGACCCTCGTCATCGACCGCGCCCTGACCGGCCAACCATCGCAATCCTGGCCGCGCTGGGAAGAGATGCTGGGCATGGGCCCCGCGAGCGGCTTCACCGGCGCCCCCCAGTCAACGACAGCCGCTCCCTCTTCACATAAGGCCATAAGACCAGAAGGAAAAAAATAGGTTGGAGACGCGTGGCAGTCGTTGATAGGTGGAACGAGGAACTGAAGCGCGGGCGCGAGCTCACGCCGGAGTTCTGCAACGAGTTCGCCGCCTCGATGCGTGCGCGGAAGCTGACGTTTGGCGACCGCGTGCACAGCCCGTTTCTGCGCCCGTTCTTCCTGAGTGCCTCCGACGAAGCGCGCATCCGTCGTGCCGCCGAGACGATCGCGGCGGTCGGGGAGCGTGTGGTGCGCGAGGCGCTGAATTCCCGCTCGTTGTTCACCCAGCTCGGAATCACGGAGGCCGAGGAGCGCCTGATACGGCTCGACCCCGGATATGACACCGCGAGCACCGCCTCGCGGCTCGACGCGTTCCTCCTGCCCGGCGGGTTGCACTTCGCCGAATACAACGCGGAATCACCGGCCGGCCCCGGTTACACGCAGCGCCTGTGCGAGCTGTTCGACGCGCTGCCGGCGATGGAGCGTTTCCGCGAGTCCCACGCCGTGCGGTTCCACAAGACGATCCCGCTGCTCCTCGATGCGCTGCTCGAGAGCTATCGCGAGTGGGGAGGCCGGGCGCAGCCGCCGACCATGGCCATCGTGGACTGGCGGAACGTTCCGACGTGGACCGAGTTCGAACTGCTGCGCGACGCGTTCGTCGCCGCCGGAGTTCCCACCATCGTCTGCGATCCCGGCGAGCTGGAGTTCGATGGCCGGGCCTTGCGCGTCGGCGGACGCACGATCGATCTCGTCTACCGGCGCGTGCTGATCAACGACATCCTCGCGCAGCCCGAGGAATGCGCGGCGCTGGTGAAGGCGTACGAGCAGCGCGCCGTCTGCGTCGCCAACACGTTCCGCTGCAAGCTGCCGCACAAGAAGGCGTTTTTTGCCGTCCTCACGGACCCCGTGAACGCCGCGCTCTTCTCGGAACCGGAGAAGGCCGTCATCGCGGCGCACGTCCCGTGGACGCGACTCGTGTCCGACACTCGCACGGAGCGCAAGGGGCAGCAGGCGTCGCTGCTCGAGATCGCGCGCACCGATCGCGAGTCGCTGGTGCTGAAGCCCAACGACGAGTACGGCGGCAAGGGCGTGATTCTCGGGTGGGAGACGTCGCCCGCGCCGTGGGACGCCGCGCTCGACGCCGCGCTGAAGGACGCACCGGGCACGTGGGTGATCCAGGAGCGCATCCCGGTGCGCCGGGAAGTCTTCCCAGCCTTCGACGCCGCCGGCCGCGTCGAGATGCGCGACATGCTCGTCGATCTCGCCCCGTACCTGTTCCGCGGCAAAATGGCCGGCTACCTCACGCGCCTGAGCGCCACCGGCCTCGCGAACGTCACGTCCGGAGGCGGCCAGGTACCGGCGTTCGTGGTGGACTGACGCCTGCCTACCGTTGTCTCGCGTGCTCGGGTACTCGGATACGGCACCGAACACCGAACACCGAACACCGAACACCGAACACCGAGTCACCGAGCTACGGCTTCCGTCGGTTCTTCGCGGCCGAGGCGCAGCGTGTACCAGTCGATTCGCCGCGTCAGGAACATCACGGCGGCGAGCATCACGAACAGCCCCACCGCACCCGCGAGCAGCGAGTAATCCTCGAGCCTGCAGCAGCAGATAGAGATACCCATACAGCGCGGACAGGACCACTCCCATGAGGAGGCCATGTCGCGCACCGCCGCGGATCACCCAGTTCCAATACCAGGCGATCAGGCCGACGTTCGCTGCCGCCGCCGTCACATAGGCCGCGTCGAACCCGACGTGCTCCGACAGCGCGAGCAGCAACAGGTAGAACACGCACAGCGCGAAGCCGACAAACAGGTACTGCACCGGGTGGACGAGGACGCCGTGGATGATCTCCCAGAGGAACGCGATGACGAACGTCATGACGATGAAGAGCGCCGCGTATTTCACCGCCCGCTCGCTCTGCTGATAGATGTCCACCGGCCGCACCAGCGCAACGCCAAAGGAGGCGGCGGCGATCGACTGTGTCAGTTGCTCGCGATTCACGGTGTTGACGGACCACGAGCGCGGGGAAGCTCCGGCCGTAGTAGGGGACGTTCCACGTCGACGTGAATCCCGACGCCGTGATCGTCCGTTCCTGCGGAAGCGGCGCTCCGGCAAAGCTGGGATGCGGCCAGTTCGAACGAAGACTCACGAACGTTTCGTTTCCTGCAGGCGTGAAACGGAGATCGCGCGTGCCGTTCACCTCGATCGTGATCTCGAAGGGGATATCACGCGCCTCGCCCGGAAGCGCGACCACCGAGCTGATGCCCGGAACGCCCATCGATAAGTCGGGGGTGCCAGGCACGAACCGCTGCTCGCGACCATCCCATCGTAACGAGAGCGGCGCCGCGATGCCGCGCGGTTCCGAGAGGCCCACGCTGACGGTAGCGGTCGAAAGGAGTACGTCCTCCGGCTGCACCCGCCAGCGCGAAAAGTCCGGCGGCGCAAATCGGCCGGTCAGTTTCAGCCGGGAGCGGTAAACGATGACCTCGAACAGGCCGCGTTGCCGCTCTTCCGGTATGACGTCAGCATCGACCCTGAGCGTCGTCGGCAGAAACGCGGCACGGTCGGTGACGGTCTTCGATTGCCCGTCGTGCCCCGTGGTCGTGACCCGGAATTCGACCGACAGGACCGGTCCGATGACGGTTTGGCCGCCTCCCCACTGCCCGCTGATCTCGCGCGCCGCTTCGTTCCGCCGGCCCGCTCGCTCCGAAACCAGGCTCAAAATCATCATCAGCGGGATCAGGAGTCCCACCATCAACACCGCCATCATCCCAATCCGTGCCACCGCTGATGTCCGCACCTTCACACCTCCGTTGATGAGCATTGGACGACGCGGGGTAGACGAGGGGATGACCTTTGTAAGGAAAGGCGGCGGCACATTACGGCGGAACTAAGGCGGCGCGCCCGCGCGGCTGACGGGTTAGAGTGTCGGGCGTGAATGCCGTGGGAAAACTGGTAGCGGTCGTCGAAGACGAAGAGACGATCCGCGAAGCGGTCGCTTCAGCGTTGCGGCGCGAAGGGCATCGCGTCGAGGTGTACGCCGACGGGGCAGACGCCTGGACGGCGTTCGCCTCGGGTCTTCCCGATTTGGCGATGCTCGACATCGGCGTGCCGCGCATGGACGGCCTCGAGTTGTGCCGGCGGCTCCGGTCGCGGTCGGACACATTGCCGATCATCTTCGTGACGTCACGAGAAGAAGAGTTCGACCGCGTGCTCGGCCTGGAGATCGGCGCCGACGACTACCTGTGCAAGCCGTTCTCGATGCGGGAGCTGATGGCGCGCGTGAAGGTGCTGCTGCGCCGCGGGGCCAGCGCTGTCGAACGGACTCCAGCCGAGGAGCCGCTGGCGAGCGGTGACCTCGTCCTCGATCCGCTGCGGTTCTCGACGACGTGGAAGGGCAGGAGCGTGGCGTTGACGGTGACGGAGTTCATGCTGCTTCAGGCGCTCGTCTCGCGGCCCGGGGTCGTCAAAACCCGCGACCAGCTCATGTCGGACGCGTATCCCGACCGCGTGTCGGTCAGCGACCGCACGATCGACAGCCACGTGAAGCGCATTCGCCGCAAGCTGCAGGCAGTGGATCCGGCGTTCGACCGGATCGAGGCCGTTTACGGGGCCGGCTACCGCTTCCTTCCGCAGGCATGAGGATCCTCGACCGCCTGCGCGCGCTGAGGCGTCGCCGGCCGTCACGCATCGGCGTCCGGCTGTTCGCGTTCAATCTGCTGGTGTTGTTCGTGCCGATTGCCGGCATGCTCTACCTCGACGTCTACGAGGACCGGTTGCTCGAAACGCAGGAACGCGGCATGGTGCAGCAGGCACGCGTGGCCGCCGCTGCGCTGAGCGCGACTGGCACGCTGGACGAGACGCTGGCGACCGCCGTCCTTCGCGCGCTGGGAGATCATGGCGAAGCCCGGATCAAGATTTTCGCGCGCCGACGGCCGGCTGCTGGCGGACTCCGCCCGATTCGGTCCCCTGGCTCCACCACGCCCGACGGAGTACTCCAAGTACTCGGAGATCGCCGATCCCCGCCGGCGAGTGCTCTATCGAGTGG
Organism: uncultured Acidobacteriota bacterium; assembly: GCA_963762995.1. Taxonomy (GTDB): domain Bacteria; phylum Acidobacteriota; class Vicinamibacteria; order Vicinamibacterales; family 2-12-FULL-66-21; genus JACDCA01. The sequence goes on from CAVXMQ010000024.1 coordinate 32,895, forward strand.
GCGCCGTGTTCGTGCGTGCCAGGACCTGGCTGACGGAGGCGCCACGGCGATGGTTCGGAAATGCGAGGACGCAGCCGACCTCCAGCGTGGATGCGGGGGCCGTTCCGGCTGAAGTGCGCGCGGCGTTGGCGGGACGACGATATGCAGCGGCGTCGCGGCCGACACCCGGTCAGCGCTCGTTGACACTGAGCAGTGCCGTGCCGGTGCGCCACGGCGATCAGGTCCTCGGCGCGGTCGTCGTCTCGCAGTCGACATACCGGATTCTGCAGGCGCTCTACGACGTGCGCCTGCGGCTGTTCGAGATCGTGTTGCTCTCGATGGCCGTCGCGGCCGTCCTTACGCGGCTGGCCTCGTCCACCATCGTCAATCCGATCGTGCGGCTGCGCCGGACGGCGGCAGCGCTCGCGACCGGACGTGGCGAGTTGGCGGGGGAATTCGGCCGCGTCAACCGAAAAGATGAAATCGGGGATCTCGCCAAGAGCCTCGAGGAACTGGCCGCTCGCCTCGACGCACACATAAAGTTGCTCGAGTCGGTGGCGGCGGACGTCGCGCACGAATTCAAGAATCCGCTGGCTGCGATTCGAACCGCCGCCGAGACGATCTCGGAATCGACCTCCGACGAGGAGCGGCAGCGATTCCATCGCATGCTCCTGCGGGATGTGGACCGCCTCGAAGCGCTCGTGTCGGGCGTTCGCGAGCTGGCGCACATCGACGCAGAGGTTTCTGCCGATCGTCGCGCCTCTGTCGATCTGACGGCGCTCCTGCGGACGATTGTCGAAGGCCGACAGCTGGTGTCGCCCACGCCAATCGAGCTGACCGTTCCGGCGAAGCCCATTCGAGTCGCCGGCTCACGCGAACGGCTCACGCAGGTGTTCTTGAACCTTCTCGAGAACGCCGCCAGCTTCTCACCTTCCGACGCGCCGATTTCCGTGCACGCGGAATTGCGCCACACGAACGCCGTGGTGGTCGTCGCCGATCGGGGCCCCGGCATTCCACCCGCGCATCTCGAGCAGGTCTTCGACCGATTCTTCTCCTACCGCCCAGGCACCGACCGCCGGGAGCACATGGGCTTAGGGCTGGCGATCGCGAAAGCGGTGGTCACGGGTTATGGCGGCGCGAATAGCCGCCCGGAACCGCCCGGAGGGCGGCGCTGAGTTCGAAGTCACGCTTCCCCTTACAATTTATTGATATGAGCGGCTTGGCCAAGGTAACCGTCCCGCTCGCCCCTTCAGATCGGCACCAACACGCCAACGAGACAATGTGGGCTCAGCCTCTCGGCGAAAACCGATTCAGAATTCAAAACGTGCCGTTCTATGCGTATGGCCTCAGCTATGACGACATCGTCGAAGCACCAACCATCGACAATCAGAATGTGATGCGAGCGGTCGTGCAGCGCGGAGGGCACTCTACCTACCGCATTTTTGTGTCCGATAGTTCTTCTCCCACGAGATTCCGCGAATTTTGGCTACCGCTCGAGCTCCTGGGCTGCACCTTCGAGCGAGCGACCGAGCGGTTGGTAGGAATCGACGTCCCACCAGAGGCAGATATTTACAAGGTTTACGACCTGCTTCAAGGTGGAGAGGCTGCGTCCGTGTGGGATTTCGAGGAAGCGCACGTGGGACATGCGCTAAAGACTGATTGACGCTCTGGGCCGCCAAGCGCGTTGGTCCCAAATTGAGCCGGGTTCTAGCCGACGATTCTCCAGTCGCCGATGTGGTCAATCCACACTGCTATCGCTGCCGAGTCCACACATTTCACGGTCTGCCGGTTCGGAACCATTAAGCCTCCTGCGCGTCTCCTGCCGCGCCTCCTAACGTCTCGAATCGGTAAAGACGTCCTGCCCTATCCACCACGCTTTCAGCCAAGCGACTGCCGCCGCCCGGTCCTTTTTGCTGCCATGTCGAGCGATGACGCTCATCGCAATTGCGCTCGAGACCGCATCGACGGCATCCTTGAGATTTTTGGGCGGACCCACCTGAGCGAGCGCAGGCTTGGATGCTGCTTTCTTCCTGCGTTTTTTCGCTTTTCCTGGCATGACCTAGCCTTTCTTCTTGAGCTGCCGTTTTCGGAGTGGAAGGGACTGCTCAGTCATAACATTTTCTTCGCCCGGGCAAATATTCGTCAAAGAACGGTGTCGATACACGACGAAATCAAACCTCATGAGACAGGACGTGGAGTACCGTTTCCGCCAATAAAACCAACGTCAAACCGCATCACGCTCATCTCGACAGTGTTCAAGGTCTAGAATTTATTGATGTACTTCGGGTCCTTTTCAGATGAGCTCGCCCCCGGCGCGCGCAATGCGGTTGACGTCTGCCTCAACATCCAACCCGGCGAGCGCGTGGCGCTCATCGCAGACAAGGCCAGCAGCGAGGTGGCCGCAAGCCTGGAGCACGCGCTGGCCTTGCGCGGCGCCCATGCCCGGCCGCTGCTGATCGAGTCGATCGCCCGTCGCCCCATTCGCACGGCGCCGCAGGAAATCCTCGACAGCCTCGAACGCGCCGACGCCGGAATCCTCTGCGTGCAGCCGCAGGAAGGGGAGCTTGGCGCGCGCATGGCGATCGTCGCGGTCGTCGAGCGGCGCCGGATTCGCTACGCCCACATGGTCGGGGTGACGCCGCAGATCATGCAGCAGGGGATGCGCGCCGATTACCGCCAGGTGGATCGTCTGAGCGAGCAGCTCTGCGAGCGCATGCCGCACGCGCGACTGCTCACCGTGCAGACCGTCGGCGGCACCAACTTCACCGCCTCCTTCGACCGGCGCTCGCCTGGGTGAAAACGAGCGGGCTGATCAATCCGCGCTACTGGTCGAACCTGCCGGCCGGCGAGGTCTTCACGACGCCCGCTTCCGTGGACGGGACATTCGTGTGCGATGGCACCGCCGGGGACTACTTCAACGCCAAGTACGGCAGCCTCGAACGCACGCCGCTCGTCCTCGAGATCCGCGGCGGCCGCCTGGTCAGCGCGACCTGCGATCGCAAGGACCTGCAGCAGGATTTCTGGGACTACTGCCACACCGATCCCCACAGCGATCGCGTCGGCGAGCTCGCCTTCGGCACCAATCTCGGTCTGCGCCAGATGATCGGGATCCTGCTCCAGGACGAAAAGGTCCCCGGCGTCCACATCGCCTTCGGCGACCCCTACGGCAGCCAGACGCACGCCGACTGGAAATCCTGTACGCACGTCGATGTCCTCACCCGCGGCTGCGACGTGTGGATCGACGACGAGCAGGTCATCGCCAAAGGGCAATACCTGCTCGAGCGCTTCGCGCTCTCGTCCGTCTGATTGCGAGCGTGCCGCATTGGATCGATTGCCGATTGGCGATGTCGACGAGATTCGGGTGCATTCCCGCGCTGTCGATAGCGGACGATTCGCGGCGTCTCGATGGACTCCCGCAGTCTGGGTACCTTCGGCACAACTCAACACGGAGACTGCACAATCGTCCGTTTGGCTGAAAGGTTTCCCGCATCGAGTGGTTGCCTACGGGAGCGGTTCACGGCCTGCTTACGGCTTACCGGATTCGCGAGCATCCGCGGTAGAGCTTCAAGCGAACTTCAGAAACCGACGGCGGCGTCAGACAATCGGCACTTGGTACATCGCCGCTCCGCGACGCACGTCGAGCAGTCTGCAGAACGTCGAGCGAGATCGATCACGATCGCGTGCGATTATTTTGACGGCTTCGCCAGCACCCTCGTTCGACGCCGACGAGCGACCAGCTCGCCCCGGCGCGGCGGAAGAAGAATGTCGATGGAGTCGCCCATCCAGGCTGCGTGGCGTGCGCAGCCGTCACGCTGACGCCCACGAAGTCCCCCACCATCAGCCCGTCGGGCGCGCGCGCCGAACCGCGCGACACCATCATCGGCTCGCCGACAGGCGTTCGCTGATCGGTCGCGTTATCGAACCGGAACCACCGAAGCTCGTACCGCTCGGGTGCGGTGGCGGCTTTCGCATCGACCGCGGCGTTCGTGAACGTCAGGGTGCCGTCTGCCGACAACGCCGTATCGACAACCGGGCACACCTGGTTGATCCAGGTGGCGACGACCTTGTCGCGGCGCGCGATGATCGTCTTCGTCATGTAATCGGTCGCCGCCGGATCGCTGTATCGGGCTTTCTCGACGACCGCACGAATCGCCTCGTCCGAGAACTTCGACACAATGCGCGCGGCCCAGAACGCATCGTCCGGCCGCATGTTGTCGAAGGCCGGATTGGGGTATTCCGGCTTCCACTCGAGTGGGTCGAAGCGTTCCGCTTCGAGACGTCCGACCGAGGAGGGCACGCGAGGATAGTCGATCGTCATCCACGGCCGCACGTACAGGCCGAGCGTGGCCAGCGTCAGCCACCCCGGTTTGTGCTCGAACATGTATTCGTTTCCCGGACGGTGGCGCTGGGCATAGACGGTGCCGCTGCCGAGAATGGACCCGAAGTCGAACATGTAGTGCTTGATCCAGGCGCGCCCGTCGGTCGTCTCGAGCATGTCGAGGCTGTTGATGCCTCGCGAGTCATCGTGATTCAGCCAGGCGGCGAAGACCCGCGCCCCGCGCAGCTCGCGCCGGTGCTCGTGTAGCACGAGATCGTTCGGGTCGTCCGGGCGCCGGCTGTAATAACGGAAGTTGCCGACTGGCTTGCCAGCTGCGAATCGGCTGACCAGCACACGGTACCGCCCGTTCTCGAGGCGTGCGGCGCGGCTGAAGACGTGGTCGAGATCGTACTTCTTGAGCTGGCGCCGGCGGCCGTTGAGTGGATCGCGGATGGTGGCCTTGTCCGCGATCACGAGCGAGTCCCGATCGAGCTCGGCGAGATAGACGTCCACCACGTTGTACCCGATCGCATGGTAGAAGGCGGTGCCGATCATCTCGGCTCCGCTGGCCAGCTCGGGATTCGACGGCGGGTCTACTTCAATCTGATACGTCTGGCCCGCGGGGTCGGTCATTCGGAAGCCCGGCTGTGCGCCGCTGCTCTTGCCGGCGGAAACCTTCCAGCCATCGATGGTCAGGGGCTCCGCGCGATCCGGTCCTCTCGCGATTTCTCCAGCGCCCAGTGGCTTCCGGCCGATTCGATTCGTGAACCAGCTCGAATCAGGGACTTCGTCGACCGTGTTGACGTTGAGCGCGCGTATATCTCGTCGTTCTCCGGGATGTCCGAGCTGATTCACGACGAAGTCGTAGCCGTCGGAGTCCTCGATCGGCGCGGCCTTCGACGCGTCCATTGCGCGGTCGTCATCCGTCCAGAGCGGATCGTCGGGGTAAAAGCGCGGCGAGGCCGACCGTGGCGACACGACGGTGGCGGCGGCCAGCAGGACGACGAAACCGGCAAGCGCCACCCTTGGCATTCTAGAAAACGCCGCCAAAGACGATATACAGGTGCTTGCCATCCTTACTCCCGAACGCGGCATCGACACGGAGGATGACGCCGCTGTTGGTGTTGAACCGGAACCCAATGCCGTAGTCCGATTCGAGATTCTCGAAATCGAGATCTTCACGACGGTTCGCGACCTTTCCTGAATCGTAGAAGAGGGCCGCGTCGAGGCCGCTCCAAATCTCCCAGCGGTACTCAGCCTGGGCGAGGATGGCATGCGGTCCGCGGAACCGATACTCGCGGAAGCCGCGCAGCGTGTCGTTCCCACCGAGCGTCGGCATGAAATAGAACGGCATCGTCTGGTCGGCGTCGGTGTCGGATGTCGACAGGAAGAGCCGCGCCGCAATCACGCGACGGCCGGCCAGGAAACCGATGAACTGACGCAGGTCGGCATCGATCTTGTTGAACGTGAACTGGCCGGCGGTGCGATCGTCGTAATGGGAAAAGTCGACGCGATACCAGCCGCCCTTCTTCGCATTCAGCGGCTCACGATAGTCGACTTCGATGAACGCGTCGGATCGCAGGAAATCCGCGCGGGTGTCGAGGCCGGGCGCTTCGGACGGACTGAACGTATCCGTCACGTCCGGGTACCGATCGTTCTGCCCCTCGCCGAGATGCGGCGTCAGGTACTCAATCCCGCCACCGACGAGCAGGTGCGAGAAGGGTCTGACGCCGGCGCGCCCACCGAAATGGTTCGTACGGATCGCGTAGTCGGATCGATTGTCTCGGTTCGAGTCGGGTCCGAGGCCAAAGAAGTTTTCCTGCGGATAGTCGCGGCGGCTGGCCCAGGTCTCGAGGTACAAGTGGCCATCCGCAAGCCGCGGAAACTTGAGCCGCGCCTCGGTCGCCCAATACCGCTTGAGACTACCGGCCGCCCAGAGTTCAAGTGCCCCTGTATTAGAGAAGAGATCGCGATCGCGAAAGCCGAGGCCATAGGCGAACCCGCTGCCCGTGGTCAACGAGCCGAGTTTTGGATGGAAGCCCTCGCGGTCGAGGATGAAAATCGCCCTGTCCTCGGCGAAATTCAGGGCCCGCTCCAGGCCGTTTGGCTCGTACGGCCTTATCTCTTTGGCCCTCTGTTCGCGCCGCTGCCGGTCGGCCTCCGCACGCGTCGACGGGTCCTGTGACCAGGCGACGCCCGACGGAAGGATCAGCAGCGCAACGGTTAGCACTGCTACTCGAAACATGCGCGCGAGTCTACATCAATGGAGAGGCAGCCATGTAGCGATGCGGGGAGGCGATGTGTTACCAGCGCGAGAGGTACTCCCGCATCTGGTTCTTCCAGTACGGCCAGTCGTGTCCCCCCTGCGGGCCCCAGTCGTCGAGGTGGTGAGGAATGCCCTTGCGCGAGAGGACACCGGAGAGCTGGTAGGTCATCTGCGGATGTTCCCAGGGGCCGGTGCCGGTCACGAGATGGATCTCGCAGCTCGCGTACTGTTCGAAGTACCACGAATCGCTAAGGTTCGACAGGTAGTCGACCGGGTTGTGGAAGTAGAAGTTCTCGTCGTAGCCGCCGTCCATGTGGTCGCGCATGTCGTAGATGCCCGACAGCGCGTAGCAGCGCTTCACGAGATGCGGATAGCGGAAGAGCGTATTCGCCGCGTGATATCCCCCCAGCGACGCGCCCATCGTCGCAATCGGGACGGCTCCGTCACAATGCGTGTGGATGAACGGGATCACCTCGCTGCGGATGTAGTCGTCGAACATCCGCTGCCGCCAGCTCCGATGGGACGGATGGGCGTTGCGATTCATGAACGATTCGTTGTTGTTCGAGCCGACGCAGAACACCTTCACGCGACCGCCATCGATGAAGTCGGCGAGCGCGCCGATCATGCCCTGGTCGTGGACCTCCCACTCACTGCCCTGGCTGGTAGGGAAGGCGAGGAGGGGGAGGCCCCAGTGCCCGAAGACCGCAACGCCCATCTCGTGTCCGAGGCGAGGTGAATGCCAGTGGTGATGTTCGATCTGCATGATTCGTCCTTGATTATCTGATAATCCGACTATGCGCCTTTTGCAGATTGCGCTGGCCGCGACCCTGCTGTCAGCCGCGGGGGGTGACGGTCCCGTCCAGCCACCCCGCACGCGGGTGGTGCTCGAGCTGTTCACCTCGGAAGGATGCTCGAGTTGCCCGCCAGCCGACGACTTGCTGCGGCGGCTCATCCGCGAGCAGCCCATTCCAGGTGTCGAAGTGGTGGCCCTCAGCGAGCACGTGGACTACTGGAACCGCCTCGGATGGAAGGATCCGTTCTCCTCGTCGCGCTTCACGGAACGGCAGGAGGAGTACGCGCAGCACTTCGACGGGAACGGGATGTACACCCCGCAAGCGGTGATCGATGGACGCTGGCAGGTCGTCGGCAATGACTGGCAGGCGGTGCGGAAGGCGCTCGTGGCGGCCGCGGATGCGCCAAAGGCCACGGTTGACGTCCAGACCCGCAGGGCTGACGGACGGGTGTCGGTGAGCGTCACGGTCGCCGATGTTCCGCGCGACCCCTCCGGCGACGTGGACGTGATGCTGGCCGTGGTCGAGAACGGCCTCAGCGTCGAGGTCAAGCAGGGCGAGAACGCGCGCCGCCGTCTCGAACATGACGCGGTGGTTCGCAAGTTGGACAGGATCGGCACGCTGTCGCGCGGCGCCCGCTCGGGCACGTTCACCGCCACGGTGCCGGTCACGTCCGATTGGTCGACGGCGAACTTGCAGGTCGTCGTGTTCCTCCAGCAGCGTCGCGGCGCTCGGATCGTTGGCGCCAGCGCCGCCAGTCCTCTCCACTGAGTTGGTGCCGGGTCTAAAGACCCGGCCTACTTGAGACCGACCCGGCACTTGCCGCGTCCGCGGAGGGCTCTCCCGGGCTTTGCGCCGGTGTGTTCGCCATCCTTCAGCACGTGGACGCCGTTGACGAAGACGTGTTTCATCCCGACGGCGAACTGGTGGGGCTTCTCGAAGGTTGCGCGGTCGGCGATGGATTGCGGGTCGAAGATCGCCAGGTCGGCAAACATCCCTTCACGGATGAAGCCACGTCCCTGGAGTTCGAGGTTCGTGGCGGGAAGGGCCGACAGGCGGCGGATCGCCTCCCCGAGCGGGATCACCTTCTCCTCGCGCACGTACTTGCCCAGCAGCCGCGCGAAGTTGCCGTAGGCGCGCGGGTGAGCCGAGGACTTCGTGAACGGAGGCTCGGGTGACATCGACGATGCGTCGGAGCCGAATGACACCCACGGCAGCGCGATCTGCTTCTTCAAGTTGTCTTCCGACATCATGAAGTACACCGTGCCGACCCGCGACTCGTCCTCGAGCACCAGGTTCATGATGGTCTCGACGGGATCCTCTCCACGAAGCTTGGCGGCTTCTGCCAGCGTCTTGCCGGTGAGCGGCTTCAGCTTCTCGTTCTTGAACTCCACCAGGATCACGCGGTCGGGCGAGCCCGCCGCCAGGTAGAGGTTCTCCCAATCGCTGCCCCCCTTGCGGATGGCTTCGGCGATCCGCTTGCGCGTTTCCGGATCGCGCAGTCTCTTGAATGCGGCCTGGTAGCCGCCGTCCAGCACCCACGGCGGCATCGCGGCGTCCAGCCCGGTCGCGCCCGCCGGGTACGTGTACATGTCGGCCGTGATTTTGAGACCTTCCTTCCGCGCCGCTTCGACCTTCGCTATGACCTGGTCCATCTTCGACCAGTTCGCCTGGCCGGCCGCCTTCAGGTGGTAGATCTCGGCGGGAATCTTTGCCTCGCGGCTGATGCGGATCAGTTCGTCAACCGCTTCGAGCAGTCTGTTCCCCTCGCTCCGCATGTGCGAGATGTACTTGCCGCCATACGGGGCGGCGGCCTTGCACAATTCGATCAACTCCTCGGTGCTGGCGTAAAACGCCGGGGCATAGATCAGCGATGACCCGATCCCGAGCGCGCCCGCCTCCATCTCTCGGCGCACCAGAGCGCGCATCTCGTCGAGCTGTTGCGGCGTGGGTTTCTTGTCTTCGAGCCCGATCACGTACTCGCGGATCGTTGTCGCACCGATGTACGACGCGACGTTCTGCGACACGCCCCGGCGCTCGAGGTCCTTCAGGTATTCCGAGAGCGTGTTCCACGTGATCTCGTACTTGATGTCTCCCATCTGCTCGTAGGCGCGCTTCTTCATCGCCTCGTTCATGGGCCCCATCGAGTTGCCTTCACCGAAAATCTGCGTGGTCACGCCCTGGCGGATCTCCCCCTGCGACCGGCCGTCCACGAGCAGCGACTCGGTTGACCACGACAGCATGTTGATGAAGCCGGGCGCCACCGCGAGCCCCGTCGCATCGACTGCCAACGGCGCCTTTGCGCTCGAGAGGTCCCCTACCGCGACGATCCGATCGCCGCGGATCCCAACATCAGCGCGACGGCCGGCGCCGCCGGTGCCGTCGTAGACGGTCCCGTTCCTCACGATCACGTCGAATGTTTGCTGAGAACTCAGCGAAGCGCTGGACAAAGCGAGGAGCGAAACGATCAGGATGCGTCTGAACATGCGGAGAGTATGTCGTAAACTCCCGCCGATGTTGAACCTCTCGGGCCGCGAGCTGATGCGGATTCCAGAGCCGGGACGCCTGCCCCTCCGCCGTGCCGAGTACGTGAAGATCGGGCTGGCGTTGATGGCGCTGAAGTACGCCGTGGACGCTGCGGCGATCTGGGCCATCACGGGCATCTTCTGGACGCCGGTCGACTACGTGCTCTCGCTGGCCAGCCTGAGCGGCGCGAAAGCCGCGCATTTTCCTTCTGGCCTGAGCCTGGCGCTCCTGCTCTGGACTGTGCCGTTCATCTGGATCGGCGTGATGCTGAGCGTCCGTCGGGCCCGCGATGCCGGGCTGCCGATCTGGCTCGTGGTGTTGTTCTTCATTCCCGGCGCCAACTACGTCTTGATGCTGACGCTCGCGGCGTACCCCAGCGCCTCGATTGTCACCGTCCTTCCGTATGTCGACGCGGATGACGAGACAGGGGGCGGTCGGGAGCGGACGGCATTTCTGCTCGGAATCGCGAGTGGTGTCGTCACCGGCGTCGTGCTCGGCGCCTTTGGGACGTTGGCGCTTACGACCTACGGACTGTCATTGTTTGTCGCCACACCGTTCGTGAGTGGGGCCGTCAGCGCGTTCGTCGAAGCGAAAATGAATCCGCGGGCCGCGAGGCTCTATCGCGGTGGTGCTCTGCACGGTAGCGGCGTTGGCTGGGACGTTTGTCCTGGTGGCCTTCGAAGGGGTCGTCTGTCTTGCGATGGCGGCCCCGTTGATGATCCCGATCGCGATGCTGGGCGGCATGCTCGGCCATGCGATTGCGCGCGCCGGCGCCAGCGGCGCCACCATCGCGATGATGATCGCGACCGTGCCCGGCGGACAGGCGATCGACGCCGCCATCGCCACGACCCCGCAACGCGAAGTGCTGACCGCGATCGAGATCGCAGCCCCACCCGAAACCGTTTGGCGCAACGTCGTCAGTTTCTCCGAAATCGACACGCCCCCCGCGTGGTACTTCCGCACCGGCCTGTCGTACCCGCTCCGCGCGCGTATCAACGGCAGCGGCGTCGGCGCGGTCCGTTACTGCGAGTTCACGACAGGCGCCTTCGTGGAACCCATCACCGCCTGGGAACAACCCACGCGCCTCGCCTTCGACGTCGTCGAGCAGCCGCCGCCGCTCCGCGAGTGGAGCCCGTACCGCACCGTCTACGCTCCCCACGTTAAGGGCTTCTTCACAACCAGTCGCGGCGAATTCCGCCTCGTCGCGCTTCCCAACGGAGGCACACGCCTCGAAGGCCGCACCTGGTCACTCCCTGCGCATGCAACCCCAGTCCTACTGGGCCATCGTCGCCGACGCCATCCTCCACCGCATCCACACGCGCGTGTCTCGCCCACATCAAGCCAACCAATCTGAACGCACCCGAGCACCCTAGCACCCATAGCCCGAGTCCCGAGCCCCCAGCAGCCCCGAACCTCGAGCGTTAGAGCACCCGCCGCACCCCTTCCACGAAGGTTCGACTCAGCGTGAGCGTTTTCCCATTGCGCAACACGACATCCATATCCCCATGACTGGCTGGGTGCAGTTCGACGATGCGGTCGATCTGCACAAGGGCGGACCGGTGGATGCGGACGAAGCGTTCGGGGTCCAGTTGCTTCTCGAGGCCTGCCAGGGTTTCCCGGTGCAGGTACTCGCGCGTGCCCACGTGCAGGCGGACGTAGTTGTCCGCCGCCTCGATCCAATCCACCGTCGCCGCATCGACGAGCACGATCTTTCCCGCGGTTTTCACCGACACGCGTGTCAGGTAACGGGGCCTCTCGCGCAGCGTGTGCGCCAGCGAGGCCAGTCCATTGTCGAGCGTGCGCCTCTGGATGCGGTCGCGGGCACGCAGTACCGCGGTCCGGAACCGTTCCGTCGTGAAGGGCTTGAGCAGGTAGTCGATTGCGTGGACGTCGAACGCTCGCAACGCGTATTTGTCGAACGCCGTCACGAAGATGATCGCCGGCAGCGCGGCGGGGTCGAGGGCGCTCACCACACCGAAGCCGTCCAGTTCCGGCATCTGGACGTCCAGGAAAACGAGATCGGGCTCCTCGCGGGCGATCGTCTCGACAGCGGTGACCCCATCTGCACATTCACCGATGACGGCGATGTCACTGGCGGTAGACGCGAGCAGGCGCCGAATGCGCTGCCGTGCGACGCGCTCGTCGTCGACGATCAGGGCGCGGAGCTTCGCCGTCACGCGCGGCCGCCGGGAAGCTCGATGGTGACGCGGGTGCCGCGCCCGGGCGCGGGCGCCAGCTCCAGGGAGAAATCCGATCCATGAAGCGCTTCGAGCCGCGCCCGCACGTTACTCAAACCGATCCCTTTTCGTCCGCCCGCCGGTTCGCTGACGACCGGCTCCCCATCGTCAACGACCTCGATGGTCAGTCGCCCTCCGTGTTGATGTGCCCGGATCTGGATGCGACCTGCGGCAGTTGTCGCGGCGAGGCCGTGCCGGATGGAGTTCTCGACCAGCGGCTGCAGCAGCAGCGCCGGCACGCGGGCCTGGCGCGCGTCGTCCGACACATCGATCTCGACCTGGAGGCGATCGCCGAACCGGATCCGCTGGATATCGAGATACAGATCCAGCACAGCGAGCTCGTCGTGGAGCGAGACCTCGTGGGCGGCGCCGAGATCCAGTGTCTTCCGAAGCAAATCGCTGAGACCCGCGATCATCCGATCGGCGGCCTCGGGATCTTCGTGCACCAATTCGGCGATGGTGTTCAACGTGTTGAAGAGGAAGTGCGGCTGCAGCTGCATGCTGAGCAACTGCAGGCGCGTCTGCGAGAGTCGCGCCTCGAGCTGCTCGCGTTCGCGGCTGCGCCGGTAGGTACTCGATGCCATGCGCCGCGGCGACGATCGCGAAGTAGAGCGTGAAGTTCAGCGCGATCGTGCTGAGCAGAATGTAGGTGTTGAAGCCGGTCAGCATCGCAAAGACGGCGCGGTCGGCGAGCGTCTTGGCGATCGAGACGACGAGCGCCGCGGCGATGTGGATGACGAGATGGCGCCAGCGGCGCGATCCCTGCAGCGGAAAGCGTCGCGACAACCATGCGACGGCAGGCGTCAGAAGTGCCCACAGCCACCACTCGGACAGCGAACGGCGGAAGGTCAGCGACCAGTTCCCGGGCCGGCCGGTCGAGCGGTAGGTGAGGGAGGTGGTGACGGCAAAGAAGACCGCGAGCGCCGTCCACCCTCCCCAGATCGCGAGCCATGCCCGCGCGCCACGCATGGCTAGAGGTTATTTCTTTTCGATCTCGGCGATGCGCATCTTCGCCGGCATGTAGTTCGGCGCCTTCTCGAGGGCGGCTCGGTAGCGGGCCAGCGCCTTGTCCTTCTCGCCGCGTGTCAGGTGCAACTCTCCGAGGTGGAACTCGATGTCGGCAGACTTCGGATAGAACTCGCCGTTCATTTCGAGGATCGCGATGGCCGCCTCGAGATTTCCGGCATCGCGCAGCCGTCTCGCCAGCTCGTTCACTTCCCACTCGCTGAAGTTGTAGCGCCCCAGCAGGGACTGGTCCCTTCTCAAGTCGCGATAGCGCGTCGTCGCAGCGGCGGCGCCGTCCTTGTTCACGATCTCGAACAAGGTCGTTTGCAGCGTCTTGGGCAGCGGCAGGCCCCGATGGCAGGTGACGCAATCGACCGCGACGCGCGGCTCGGCGCGCGTGGGCAGCGACGCGAGCAGCGGGCCGTTGATCTGGTCCACCATCTTCAGCATCGCTCGTGCCTTCAACTTCGCTGGCTTCTCATCGGAGCCGAAATTCACCCCCTCGAGCGACACGCCATCGCCGCCGGCGTGGCAGTACTGGCACCGCACATTGAGCGCGAACGAGAACTCGCGCATCCGCTGCACGATCTGGTCGCGTGTGATGGTCTTCGGAAAGTGCTGCAGGTTTTGTGGTGTCCACGGTGGCTGTGCCGGCTGCGGTGGTGGCGCGTCCGGGGTGGCAAGTAACACGGCCATCGCGAGCGTCAGTAATCGAAGCATCGGGCCTCCTGAGACGTCGCGATCCTAAGAGAGCGATGGCAACCGCGCAGCAGTTTTGTGGCGGAGTGGATCGGCGGGAGGGCGAAGCGGACCAAGACTCTTGTGAGCTTTGCGGATCTGATCTGCTGCGTGCTCCGGATGTGATCTGTGCGCCACATCAAGGGAGAAGGGAAAAGGGAAAAGGGAAAAGGAAAAGGGAGAGTCTGGTGTCGGATCCGGCCCGAACATTTTCCCTTATCCCTTTTCCCTTCTCCCTTGAACGAGTCGTTCAAACCAAGCTAGACCGCCGGAACAGGCACCCCGCTGGCTCACGCAAGCTTGGCCGGGTCGAGTAATCTATCGGCCATGCGAACAACAGTTCTTCTCACAGCGGCATTGGTCGCCGGCGCGAGCGTTCATCCCACAATGCGTCAAGCGCCCGACCTGACCGGCACCTGGGTCGCCAGCGACGCCACACCGCCGGCTGTGCCGCGCGCACCGGCGCCCGCCTTTGGCGAGCGCTTCGCGATGCGCCAGAGCGGCGACACGCTCACCGTCGTCCGAGTTTCGCGCGCGGCGCCAGTCGTCACACCGTTCGTCCTCGACGGGCGCGAGGTCCGCGTGAAGATCCCGGGGGCGCTGTGCCTTGGCGAGGCCGAGACCGTTGAAACCGGCGCCCGTGAGGGGGACGCCGTGGTGTTGTCGATCGTCGGATCGATCCCCGCCGGCGGCGGCCCCGTGATGAAACGCGAGATCCGGCGAACGTTCCGGCAGCCCGAGAAGGACACCCTCGTGGTCGAAACGCGGATGGCCGTCCAGGGCGAGCTGCGTCCGGTCGCGACGGTCTACAAGCGATCTACTGAAACGATCGCGGAGGCGGCCGCTGCGAGCACGACGAAAGCGCCCGCGACGATCGCCCAGGTGGCGTGGATCGCGGGTACGTGGAGCGGGGTCGAGAAGACGACGACGGTGGAGGAGCGGTGGACGCCGCCGTCCGGCGGCTCGATGCTCGCCGTCGCGCGCACCATGCGCGACACCGTCATGGGCAGCTTCGAGTTCCTTTGCATCGTCGAGCGCGGCGGCACGCTGGTCTACCAGGCGATGCCGGGCGGCCGCTCACCGGCCACCGACTTCACGGCGACCGCGGTCTCGGCCGACTCGGTGACCTTCGAGAATCCCGCCCACGATTTTCCGAAGATGATCCGCTATGCGAAGCTTCCAGACGGATCGCTTCAGACCACGATCGGCGCCGGCAACGGCCAGCGCGAGCGCAGCTTCGTGCTCAAGCGGCAATAAACACGTTATTCCGCCACGTACCGCCAGGGATCGGTCGTCGCGTTTCGTCGCCAGATAGTGAAGAAGGGAGACGGCGGCCGATTCGCGGCGGCATCGTTGGATCGGATGTAGCCGATCGTCACGCCAAGATCCCCGCTCGACGCGACGATGGCGCGATCGGCGCTCCACGAAAGTCCAGTGCCGGTGACCGCAGCCCCAACGTCCGCGGCGATCGCCGTCGCGCCCACGGTGAATCCAGGCTGTTTAGGGGACCCCATGTTCACGGCGTCCTCGCGGCCGTACTTGGCGAAGGCCGGACCGATCCCGATGACCTGCGCCTCGTCGGAAAACGCCTTCTCGTTTTCGATCAGCGATCGTCGCAACGCCTCGATCCGCGAGCGATCGGTAGAGGCCGGCACAAGAGACGGAGGCAACGAAGGCGGCATCGCTGCCTGGGCAGTGCCGTCCGCCGCCGGCGCGCGCTTATAGACGGCAACCCGCCATGTCCCGGCTTCCTTGATCCAGTACAGACATGTACTTCGCTGGGCGGGTGGTGCCGTCCGCGAGACGGATCGTCATGAGCCCGAACGTGAATCCATGCGTACCATCGCCTGAAACTCCGGCCCGCAGCGGCGTCCACTCCGCGCGCGACGTGAGGTTGGCCGCGTTGGCCGAGAGCGCCGCGCGCGCCTCGGTGCGACTGGACGTGAAGCCCGGCGGCGCCGGCATGACGACATCCTCGCGGAACATCGCACCGAGCGCGTCAACGAGGTTCAACGAGGCTGCGGATGTGGAGAAGGCACGATCGGCCGCCAGTAGCTCCTCGGCCACTGTGGACGGCTGCATCGCAGGAGTAAAGATCAGCAAGGCCACAGCGAAACCAGCGAAGCGGGTCATGTCAGCACCATACGACAACGGACCGCGGACCGCGGACAACGGACAACGGACAACGGACAACGATTTAGTCCACCCCCACGACGATTAGCGTCGCGTCGTCCTCGAATTTCCCCTCGGTGAAGCGGGTGACGTCGGTCAGCAGCGCCGTCTTCATGGCTTCGACCGGCTGGGTGCGGGTGTCGAGTGCGGCAGCCATCAGTCGTTCTTCGCCGTATTCCTCACCTCCGGCATCGCGTCCTTCGGTGATGCCGTCGGTGTAGAACACCAGCCGGTCGCCGGAATTCAACGGGAGTTCCGCTTGCTCGTATCCCGTGTCGGTAAACACGCCGAGCACCATCCCGCCGCAGTTGAGCGGGGTCAGCGTCCCGTCTCGACCGACGAGCAGCGGCGGGTTGTGCCCGGCGTTGGAATACACCAGGCGGCGCGCGGCAGCGTCGATCCGCGCGTAGCAGAACGTCGCGAAGCGGCCCGGCGCCATGTTGCGGCACAGCAAGCGGTTGACGCTGGCGCAGATGGACGCGGGGGCGGCGGCGTCCTGCGCGAAGGCGCGCACGGCGGCCTGGAGGTTCGACATCAGGAGCGCGGCAGGCAGCCCCTTCCCGGCGATGTCGGCCACCGATACGCCGATCGAGCCGCCGAAGCCGATCGTGTCGAAGCAGTCGCCGCCAACGCCGTCGGCAGGCTGCCAGCTCACGGCGCCGCTGATCCCCGGCACCTGTGGGAAGGCGGTCGGCAACAGTCCGCGCTGAATCAGGCGGGCTTCCTCGAAGTCGCGCGTCTGTTTGCGATCGCGGCGCTTCTCCGCGCGTGCTTCGGCGATTTCCCTGTCGATGATCTCGAGCAGGGTCGTTTCCTCCCACGGCTTCTGCACGAAGCTGCGCGCGCCGCACCGCATCGCCTCGACCGCGGTATCGACGCTCCCCCACCCGGTCATGACCACGATCGGAAGGTCCGGCGCCAGCGTCCGGACCTTCGGGATCAGGTCGAGTCCTTCCCGGCCGGACGTCGTGTCGCGGCTGTAGTTCAGGTCCATCAGGAGCAGGTCGAACGCGTCGTCGCGCAGGCGCTCGAGCACCGCGTCGGTTGACGAGACGAACGTCGGTTCGTACCCCTCACCGGTGAGCAGCCAGCGGAGCGCTTCGAGGATATCGGCCTGGTCGTCGGCGACGAGCACACGTGCAGAACGGGATTCGGGCGAGGACGTCATTCGGAGTTCCCTGAACAGCTCTGACATGCGCGTGGTGGGTCGAGACCAAGACCCGTACCAGCGCCCATCGCGGCAGAATACTCGGTATCAGACGGCGCTGGGCCTATCGAAGTCGCGCCGGCGCAACTCCAATTCGCGTTCGTGCGACTCGTCCCACCGTTCGTGGACGCTCATCTCTCGCGGCGGCGTAGCTGGTGACGCTATGGCGTTGAAATTGAATGCCACCTGCCGGGACAATCCCTCAGTCCATGACATCATCCACGCACCCGCGGGTGCTTATCGCCGACGACCAGCCCGACATCCTGAACGCGCTGCAGCTGCTGCTCTCCGACGACGGATACGACGTGTCCACGGCTCGTTCGCCAGCGGAGGTCCTCGAACGGCTCGAGGCCACCGACTTCGACACCGCGATCCTGGATCTCAATTACACGCGCGACACCACGTCGGGACAAGAAGGGCTGGATCTGCTCGAGCGGATCCGCGGCATTGACTCGACGCTCCCCGTGCTCGTGATGACGGCGTGGAGCAGCGTCGGTGGGGCCGTCGAGGCGATGCGTCGAGGCGCGCGCGACTACGTCGAGAAGCCGTGGGACGACGAGCGGTTGCTGGGGACGGTACGCACACAGGTGGAACTGCGGCGCGCGTTGCGACGGAACCAGCGGCTGCAGGAGGCGAACACGCGGCTCCAGCGCGGCGCGGCTCCGCCCTTTATCGGCGAGTCGGCGGCCATCCGCGAAGTGAAACGAACCATCGAGCGTGTGGCGCCGTCTGACGCTTCGGTGCTGATCACGGGGGAGCACGGAACCGGGAAGGAAGTCGTCGCGTCGTGGATCCACGCCGCCTCGGACCGCAAGGGCCGACCGCTGGTCACGATGAACGCCGGCGGCTTGGCCGAGGGGATCGCGGAAAGCGAGCTCTTCGGTCACGTCAAGGGGGCTTTCACCGACGCGCGGTTCGACCGCCTCGGCTGCTTCGAGCTCGCCGACGAGGGAACGCTGTTCCTCGACGAGATCGCCAACATGCCGGTGCGCCTGCAGGCGAAGCTGCTGCGGGTGCTCCAGACCGGAGAAGTGCAGCGCGTCGGGTCGTCGCGGCTGCGCTACGTCAACGTGCGCGTGCTGTCGGCCACCAACGCGGACCTCGCTGAAGAGGTCGCAGAGGGGCGCTTCCGCGAAGACCTGCTCTACCGGCTCAATACCGTGGTAATTCACCTGCCGGCGTTGCGGGATCGTCCCGACGACCTCGCGGCGCTCGCGGATCACTTCCTGGCCCACTACGCCACCCGCTATCGGAAACCGCTGGTGTCGATCGACGCGGACGCACAAGGCGCGCTGCGCGCGCATCGGTGGCCGGGTAACGTTCGCGAGCTCGCCCACACGATCGAACGCGCGGTGTTGATGTCAGACCCTGGCGCGACCAGCATCGCACGGCGCGATCTTCGTCTCGATGGCGGGGGCGGAGGGAAGGCGCACGACCCGCTGACGCTCGAAGAGGCCGAGCGCGTGTTCATCGAAAAGGTGCTGGCGCGGCACGACGGCGACGTGCGACTGGCGGCAGAGCAACTCGGGATGAGCCGAAGCGCGCTCTATCGCCGGCTGCAGCACTATGGGATCAAAGCATAGCCGCGTCCATCGCAGCCTCGAGCGGTCGGTCCTGGTGCTCGCGATCATCGCCGGCCTGCCAGCGGCGCTGGCGCTCGTCGCGCTGACCTGGGGTGACACCTACAGCTTCGAAGTGCGTTGGACGGTGACCGCGCTGGTCGGAGCGGTGTGGTTTGGCGCGGCGTTTCTCGCGCGCCATCTGGTGATGAACACACTGCTCGTCGCCTCGAACCTGCTGGGGGCGTTACGCGAGGGGGACTACTCGATCCGCGGGATCGGCGCGGCACCGGGGAGCGCCGTCGAGCTCGTCATGGCGGAGATCAACGCCCTCGGCGATACGCTGCAGCGGCAGCGCACCGAGGCGGTCGAATCCACGGCGCTCCTGACCAGCGTGATGGGCGCCATCGACGTCGCCGTGTTCGCCTTCGACACCGAAAAACACCTCGTGCTCGTGAATCCGGCCGGCGAGCGGCTGCTTGGCCAGCCCTCCGCCCGGTTGCTCGGCGCCAACGCGACCGACCTTCGGCTGGACGCGTACCTCGAGGGGCCAGTGCCGCGGTTGATCGACCGTCCCTTTGGGCCCGAGAGCGGCCGCCTCGAGCTGCGCCGCTCGACGTTTCGCCGCGACGGCCGGCCGCATCACCTCCTGGTGTTCGCCGACCTGAGTCGCGCGCTGCGCGAACAAGAGCAGCAGGCCTGGCAGCGGATCGTGCGCGTGCTCTCTCACGAGATCAACAATTCACTGACGCCGATCAAATCGATCGCGCACAGCATCCGGCGCATGCTCTCGCGCGCACCCGACCTGCCCCGAGCGTCAGAAATTCAAGAGGGACTCAGCCTGATTGAAACGCGCGCCGGCGGTCTCGGCCGCTTCCTGCGTTCGTACGCACAACTGGCGCGCCTCCCGAAGCCGCAGCAGCGTCCCTTCAGCATGATGGGAATGGCCAAACGCGTGGCCGAAATGGAGGAACGGCTGCCGGTGACGGTGCGCGCCGCCGGCGACGCGACGGTGAACGCCGATCCAGACCAGATCGAGCAGCTCCTGATCAACATCGTCCGCAACGCCGTAGACGCCACCATGGAGAACGACGGGCGGGTCTGGATCGATTGGCAGCAGGTCGACAGCGCCGTGCAGATCACGATCGAGGACGAAGGCCCAGGGCTCCCGGAGACCACGAACCTTTTCGTGCCGTTCTTCACCACCAAGCCGGCCGGATCAGGGATTGGCCTGGCGCTCAGCCGTCAGATCGCGGAAGCGCACGGCGGCACGCTGGCGCTCGAGAATCGGCCCGACGCGCGCGGCTGCCGCGCGGTGCTTCGCCTGCCGTCCTGACGCCGGATGGCGTCCGGGGACATAATTGCTGCTCATTCGAGGAGGCATGGAATGCGCAAGGTAATCGTGGCGCTGGGTTTCGGGCTCGCACTCGCCGCGCCGGCGGCATCGCAGACCGTTGACGACATCATCGCGAAGAACGTCGCCGCCAAGGGAGGGATGGACAAGATCAAGGCGGTACAGACGGTCCGCATGACGGGAAAGATGACGCTCGGTCCGGGCATCGAGGCGCCGGTCGTGCTCGAGTTGAAGCGCCCGAACATGATGCGGATGGACGTCACCGTCCAGGGCATGGTCGGCGCGCAGGCGTACGACGGCACGAAAGGCTGGATGCTGATGCCCTTCGCCGGCAGCCCGGTGCCACAGCAGATGTCTGCCGAGGACGCCGCGATGGCCGCGGAGCAGGCGGACATGGACGGTCCGCTCATCGACTACAAGGCCAAGGGCAACAAGGTGGAGCTGCTCGGCAAGGAGAAAGTCGAAGGGGCCGATGCCTACAAGCTCAGGCTCACGTTGAAGAACGGGACCGTTCGGAATATCTACATCGACGCCGAGCATTTCCTCGAGATCAAAGACGAGAGCAAGCGCATGGTGCGAGGCAGCGAGGTCGAGACCGAGACGATCGTCGGCGACTACAAGGAAGTCGGCGGCATGATGTTCCCGCACTCGGTCGACAGCGGCCAGAAGGGGGCCGCGCAGCGCCAGAAGCTCGTCGTCGAGAAGATCGAGCTCAACGTGCCGCTGGACGCCTCGCGATTCAAGATGCCCGACGTGAAGTGAGGCGAGGGATGCGGTCACCACTCGTTACCGCGACGGCGTTCACCCTGGCCTTCACCGCCGCCGCCAGCGCGCAGCAGCCTGCGCCGGCGGTTGTGGACTCCGAGACGTTCGGCGGGTTGCAGGCGCGCTCGATCGGCCCCGCCGTCATGAGCGGCCGCATCGCCGCCCTGGCCGTCGTGCCCGGTGACCGCATGACGATCTACGCGGGCTCCGCCGGCGGCGGCGTGTGGAAAAGCATCGACGGCGGCCTGCGATTCAAGGCGATCTTCGATCGGCACTCGATGTCGATCGGCGCCCTCGCCGTCGATCCTTCAAATGCGAAGACCGTCTGGGTCGGAACCGGCGAAACATGGGTGCGCAACAGCGTATCGGTTGGCGACGGCATCTACCGGTCGCTGGACGCCGGTGAATCCTGGACACGCCTGGGACTCGAGAACACCGAGCGGATCTCCCGCATCGTCGTCCACCCGACGGACGGCAACATCGTGTACGCGTGCGTCGCCGGGCATCTGTTCGATGACCATGATGACCGCGGTGTTTATCGAACCAAAGACGCCGGTAAGACCTGGGAGAAGGTCCTGTTCGCGGCACGCGATACCGGCTGCGCGGATCTGGCGATGGATCCGTCGAACCCGTCAGTTCTCTACGCAGGCATGTGGCAGTTCCGCCGCTCGCCATCGTTTTTTACTTCTGGAGGGCCGAATAGCGGCCTGCACAAGTCCACCGACGGCGGCACGACATGGACGCGTCTGAAGAAGGACCTTCCCGCCGGTAATCTCGGTCGAATCGCGATCGCGATCTCGCCCGCGAAGCCCGAGGTGGTGTACACCATCATCGAGTCCGCGCGTACGGCCCTCTTTAGATCCGATGATCGCGGCGAGAACTGGAAGGAAGTCAACAACTCCTCCGTCGTCGCCCAGCGTCCCTTCTATTTCGCCCTGCTGGTCGCCGATCCCAAGTCGGTGGATCGCATCTACAAACCCGGCCTCCAGGTATCGGTCAGCGACGATGGAGGGAAGACGTGGAGCGCGCTCGGCGCCGGGTCGGCCTTCGGTCCGAGCTACCACAGCGACGTACACGCGCTGTGGGTCAATCCGGTGAATCCGGAGCAACTGGTGATGGGCACCGACGGCGGCGTTTACCTCTCCGCGGATCGCGGCACCACGTGGCGCTTCGTCGAAAGCCTGCCGGTGGGGCAGTTCTACCACGTCAGCTACGACATGAAGTGGCCGTACAACGTCTACGGCGGCTTGCAAGACAACAGCACCTGGTTCGGTCCGTCGCGCCGCTCCGGTGGCATCGGTAATCGGCACTGGCAGTCACTGTCGCCCGGCGATGGCTTCTGGTCGTTCGTCGATCCCCGCGATGAAGATGTCGTCTACGACGAGATCCAGGGCGGCAACCTGTTTCGAACGCGCAAGTCAACGCTCGAGCGCAAGGACATCCGTCCATCCCCCAAGCCAGGCGAGCCGAAGTATCGATTCAACTGGAACACGCCGATCCATTTGAGCCGCGCGGCGCCGGGAACGATGTATTACGGCGCGCAGTTCCTGTTTCGCACGCGGGACATGGGTGAGTCGTGGGAGCGGATTTCCGGCGACTTGACCACGAACGATCCGATGCGGCAGCGGCAGGATCAGTCTGGCGGTCTGACCCTCGACAACTCCACGGCGGAGAACAACACGACCATCTTCGCGATCTCGGAGTCGCCGAAGACCCCCGGCTTGATCTGGGTGGGCACCGACGATGGATACGTGCAGGTGACGCGCGACGGCGGCAAGACATGGACGAACGTCAGCAAGAACATCAAGGGCGTGCCGGTCAATACCTGGGTGAGCAGCGTCGAGGCCGGGCACTACGCCGACGGGACGGCCTATGTGACCTTCGATGGGCACTTGACCGGCGACATGAAGCCGTACGTCTATCGCACGCGCGATTTCGGCGCGACCTGGGAAGCGCTGGCGCTCGAGTCGCTGCGCGGCTACGCGCATGTGGTGAAGGAGGACCCGCTCAATCCGAACCTCCTCTTCGTAGGAACGGAGATGGGATTATTCCTGTCGCTCGACGGCGGTAAGCAGTGGTCGCAGTTCTCTCCCGGCCTGCCCAACGTGGCCGTTCGCGATATCGCGATCCATCCGCGCGAGCACGACTTGATCATTGCCACCCATGGCCGCGGCATCTACATCGTGGACGACATCAGCCCGCTGCGAAAGCTCGATACCGCGGCGCTCGAACAGGAGGTCGTGTTCCTCGAGACGCGTCCATCCCCGATGGTGATTCCGGTCTTCGAATTCGGGTTCAACGGCGACAGCGAGTTCGTCGGCGAGACGCCCAATGAAGTGGCGCAGATCGCCTATTACCTGAAGCGGCGGCACATGTTCGGCGACCTGAAGCTGGAAATCTACGACGCCGAACAGAAGCTGATCGCCACGGTCCCTGGTGGCAAGCGGCGCGGGATCAACCGCGTCGAATGGCCGATGCGCCTGGCGGCGCCGAAGACCGCGCCCGGCGCGTCGCTCGTGCCGAATCTGTATTCGCTGATGGGCCCTCGCGTGCCGGCGGGCAAATACACGGTGAAGATGATCAAGGGGAAGGACACCTTCTCCTCGACCTTCTCGCTCCAGTACGACCCCCGTTCGAAGCACAGCGCCGCCGACCAGGCGATGCAGCGCAAAACGGTGATGCAACTGTTCGGCATGGTGGAGCGACTGGCAGGGCTGATCGAAGGGATCATCGCGACGCGCGACAAAGCGCGGGCCGCGGGAGACGCGAAGCTGGCCGACGAGATGGAGCGCCAGCGGGTGGCCCTGGTGTCGTCGAAGCAGGGCGAAGGCATCTCCGGTGAGGAGAAGCTTCGCGAGGAACTCGGCACGCTCTACGGCAACGTGAACATGTACGAGGGACGCCCCACCGAATCGCAACTCACGCGACTGGCGGCGCTCGAGAAGCAGCTCAACGACGCCATCGCGCTCTTTGACAAGGTAGCGAAGCGCTGATCACGCTCCTCGGCGTTCCCTGGGACGCCTCTTCTTCGTTCGAGCGCGGGGCCGCTGAGGCCCCGCCTCGCATCCGTGCCGCGCTCCGCTCGCCGTCGTCCAACTCCTTTAACGAGCGTGGCGAGGACACGTCGTCGCCGCAGCTGGTGTCTGACGCCGGAGACCTGATTCTTCCCGACGAACCAGCCGCGGCGCGCGAGGCGATTGAGGCCGGCGTTCGGCGCGTGCTCGAGAGCGGCGCGAAGCCGCTCGTCCTCGGCGGCGATCACTCGATCACGTATCCGGTTCTGCGGGCGTTCAAGGACCGCGGTCCCCTCGCGATCCTGCACTTCGACGCGCACGGCGACATCTACGACAACTTCGAAGGGGACCGGTTCTCCCATGCGTGTCCCTTCGCGCGAGTGATGGAGGAGGGGCTGGCAGTCCGGCTGATCCAGGTGGGCCTGCGCACCCTGACGCCGCACCAGCGCGAGCAGTCGAAGAAGTTCGGCACGGAGATCTTCGGCGCCGATCGCTGGCGTGACGCGATCCCTGTCGTCGCCGGGCTTCGCGGGCCGGTTTACGTGTCCCTCGATATCGACGTCCTCGAACCGATGTTGGCGCCCGGCCTCGCGCACCCCGAGCCGGGCGGGTTATCGGTGCGCGACGTGCTCGACGTCCTGTTCGCGCTGCGCACCGAGGTCATCGGCGCCGATGTCGTGGAATACAACCCGCGCTTCGATGTGCGCGACCTAACTGCCCGCGTCGCTGCGAAGTTCGTCAAAGAACTTATTGGCGCGATGCGCAACTGAAAGACCTATCGACGATCGGAACGGGGTGCTCGGAGATGAACTTGACGCCGCGATGCCGTAGCTCCCATGCCATGCACTTGTGGTACACCGACTCGAACATGCCGGCCCCGAGCCGGCGGTGTACTTCGATCGCTGCGTTCGATGATCTTGTCAGCGGAGAATGCGCGATGTGCGTGCGCGAGAACAAAGCCATGCCGGACCGGATTGCAACCCAGATGTCCGCTGCCTATGTCGGAGAGATCCAACGGTGCAATTTCTGCAACGTCGCCCAGCGAAGTACCCGGAGCCCACCCTTCTGTCCTCCTGGGACCTCTGCGCCCTCTGGGTCTCTGTGTTGAAGGTCTTTCAGCGACTGCATGTTGTGCCGTAGGTCTTTGGACCCGGCGTGCCGCGGAATGTAAACTGAACGATCGATGGGCGACTGGAATGCCGCGCAATATCACAGACTCTCGGATCCACAGCACGGTTGGGGAATTCGTGTGCTGGACCGCCTGGCGCCGCGATCGGGTGAGCGGATCCTGGACATCGGGTGCGGCACCGGCCGGTTGACGTCGGAGATCGCGCAACGGGCCGGCGATTGTGAGGTGGTTGGCACGGATCGCTCGCGCGCGATGCTCGATCAGGCGCATGCCCACTACGCGGATGCTGCGGAGTTCGCGCAGGCAGACGGCGCCTACCTGCCGTTTCCCGATTCGACGTTTGACGCGGTGTTCAGCACCGCCACGTTCCACTGGATCAAGGATCACGACCGGCTGTTCGGCGAGATCTATCGGGTGTTGAGGCCGGGAGGCCGCCTGGTCTCGCAGTGTGGCGGCGGTCCGAACCTCCAGGAGCTCTATCGGCGCGCGCAGCAAGCGCGGATGTCGCCGAAGTACCGCGAGTATTTCGAAGGCTGGGGTGATCCCTGGAACTTTGCGTCTCCTGAGGCGACAGAGGCCCGGCTCCGCAAGGCTGGATTCAAGTCGATCGACGTGTCGCTCGAGGCCGCGCAGACGCCGTTCCCGGACATTCGCGGGTATGAGGACTTCATCACCACCGTGTGCATGCGTCATCACGTCGAACGTCTGCCGCAGGATCTGCGCGGCCGGTTTGTCCACGAGCTGGCGCTCCAGGCGGCAGACGACGACCCGCCCCTCACGCTCGACTACTGGCGATTGAATGCCGATGCCGTCCACGGTTGAGACCTACGCCGCCCGCGCCAGGCAACATGCCGCGCGCCGCGATGCGGAGCGCCGCGCTTCGGTAACGTTGTCGCGCTGGCGGCTGGTGACCTTCCTGCCGGCGTTCGCACTCTTGATCTGGGCGATGCAAGCGGGCGTGTTGCTGGCGTTCGTGAGCTCCGCGGTGCTCTTCCTGGTTTTCTTCGTCTTGGTTGTACGCCATGCGCGTGTGGACGAACGTGCGGCCTGGTTCGAGGCACTGCGGCTCGTGAACCAGCGGGCGATCGCGCGTATCGAACGACGGTGGGACGACTTGCCGTCAGGGGAGCGCACCGCCCCGGCGGAGCACCCCTATGCCGATGATCTCGACATCTTCGGACGGGCGTCGCTTTACCAGTGGATCGGGCCCGCCGCGACTGCAACCGGCGCCGACACCCTCGCGCGGTGGCTGCTCGCGGCCGCGACCCCCGAGGAGATCCGGCTGCGTCAACACGCGGTCGATGAGCTGGCGCCGCGCGACGAGTGGCGGGAGCATCTCGCGGCCTTCGGAGCGGTCGATACGGGCGCCACACCGCTGCCGATTGGGGGCTTCCTCACGTGGGCCGAGAGCCGCGTGCCGCCGCTGCCGTACCTGTCGGCGATCCGGATCGCCGTCTACGCCATCACCGGTTCGATCTGGGTGCTCATCGCGCTGCACGCGACCGGCGTGACGCCGGCGTTTTGGCCCATTCCGCTCGTGATCGGGATGATCGTGTCGTTTGCTGCTGGTTACAGCATTCACATGGCCTTCAACGCCGCTGGCGCCGGGCAAACGGCTCTCAGGCAATACGCTGCGTTGTTGGCGCACGTTGTCTCACCGCGATTCGAGTCACCGCGGCTCGACGCGATCCAGGAGCGGCTGGGCTCGCACTCCGAGCCGGCCCCACACGCGATGAAGCGGTTGAACGCCATCCTCGGCTTCGCGGAATTGCGTCAGGGATCGGCGATCCTGCACTTTCCCATCCAGGCGCTCACGCTGTGGGACTTCCATGTGTTGTTCGCGCTGGAGCGGTGGCGCCGGTCGATCGGCCCCCACATCCGCGACTGGCTCGAAGCCACGGCTGAGATCGATGCGCTGGCGTGTTTCGCGGCGGTCCGTCACGATAGCCCGTCCTGGTGTCAACCGCGCCTCGTCGAACAGCGCGTGCTGCGCGCGACCGCGCTCGGGCACCCGCTGATCCCTGACACACGTCGTGTGGCGAACGACGTCACGGTCGGCCCGCCTGGAACCACGCTACTCATCACCGGGTCGAACATGTCTGGCAAGAGCACGCTCCTGCGCGCCATAGGTCTCAATGCGGTGCTCGCGCAGGCGGGTGCCCCCGTCTGCGCGTCAGACTTGGAAATGCCGCCGGCCGATCTCTACACGAGCATCCGAATCCAGGATTCACTCGAACGGGGGATCTGGTACTTCATGGCTGCGCTCGCCCGCCTGAAAGCCGTGGTGGACGCCGCCGAACGCGAATCCGAGGATCGGGTGCTGCTCTACCTGCTCGACGAAATCCTCCAGGGCACCAACAGTGTCGAGCGCGGCATGGCGGTGCAGGCCGTCGCCCGGCACCTTCTCTCCGCGCCGGCAATTGGTGCCATTACGACCCACGACCTGGGCGTCGCCAGCGATGAACCGCTGAGCTTGGCCGCCGTCCTCGTCCATTTCACTGAAACGGTCGACGACGCCGGAAATATGGGCTTCGATTACACACTGCGCCCAGGGCTCGCCACCTCTCGAAATGCCCTCCGCCTGATGAAACTCATCGGCATCGATTAACGGCCGGACTGGCACTCGCGTTGCTCCTCCTCGGCGGAGGCTCATTGTGACCAAACGTACCTACGGACTTCTCGCCGGGGCACTCGCCTTTGGCGCCTGGTGGTGGAATCGCCAGCGCGCGATCAACAGCGCGCCGGTCCGCGACCGCGGCAATGTGATTTTCGATAACACGCCGACGGCGACCGGACTCCTCGACGAAGGCGTCCTTTAATCCGTCCAGCACGGTGAAACTTCTCACCGTCGATCTCGAACGGGCGCTGCCTGACATCCCCGCCCCTTCCGTGGGGCAACAGTGGGTACTCGTGCGGCTGCATGGTGCGCCGCTCGGCATGCTGCAGTTCACGCGCAGCGGCTGCCGGGCGGCGGAGCTTGCCCGCACGATCGGCGAGCGCTTCGCGCCCCAGGTCCTACGTCATCTCACGATCGATCGCCTGACCGATCTCACCGGTTTCGACGATGCGGTTCGCATTCCCGCGCGGTGCCCGCAGCGTGAGGATTTCCCGCGTCCGTCGATGACCGTCGTCGTATGCACACGCAATGGCAGCGAGCGGATCACCGAATGCCTCGACGCGCTCGTCGCGATCGACTACCCGACCAACCGGCTCGATCTTCTCGTCGTCGACAACGCCTCGAGGGACAGCGCCACCGCGGATCTGATCGCGACCCGGTATCCCCGCATTCGCTGTATCTCGGAGCCGCGGCCAGGCCTCAACTGGGCCCGTAACCGCGGCATCCTCGAAGCACACGGCGACATCGTCGCGTTCACCGACGATGACGTCAGCGTCGATCCAGGTTGGGCCGACGCGATCGCGCGGGTCTTTGCGGAGGAGCCCGACGCGCAGTGCGTCACGGGTCTCGTCGTGCCCGACGCGATCGATACCCGGTCGCAGCAACTATTCGAGCAGTACGGAGGCTTCGGGCGTGGCTTCGAGCGCCGCTACTTCCGCGTGAATGGCGCCGGGGGCGAGCTGGCTGCCGACCGGCACGCCGGCGCGGGGATGTTCGGCACCGGCGCCAACATGGCGTTCCGGCGCTCCGTGTTCGACCGGATCGGGCCGTTCGATCCCGCGCTCGACGTGGGAACACCAACCAATGGCGGCGGCGACCTGGAGATGTTCTTTCGCGTCCTGAAGTCCGGTGGCACGCTGGTTTACGAACCATCCGCGCTCGTCCGCCATCGCCATCGCCAGACGCACGAGCAACTGCGCACGCAACTCGCGAACAACGGCGTCGGCTTCTATTCGTACCTCGTGCGGAGCGCGCGCGCGTATCCAGAAGAGCGCCGCGGTTTGTTCAGGCTCGGCGCCGCCTGGTACTACCGGTGGAACATCCGGCGGGTTGTGCACTCCCTGGTCCGTCCCGGATGGTTCCCTCGTGATCTGGCACTTGCAGAGGCGCGCGGCGCCCTGGCCGGCTTGCGGCGCTACGCACCGTCCCGGCGCGTGGCCGAGAACGTTCTCGAACTCCACGGTCCGCAAACGCGATCCGCATCATGAGCCGCCCGAGTTGGCCGATCGCCGTCCGTTTGCTGAATCTCGATCGGCCACTCCATCCACTGACTGGACTTGCGCGCTACGCCGCGGTGCGTGTCTTTGTCACGCGCGACACGCGCCTGTTGGGCTCGGTTGACATCTGGAATGACGGCGGCGCTACGGTTTCGCTTACGCGGCTTCGTCAGGCCATTGCGACTCGCTTCGCCGATCTGCTCGTGAAGGAGGACATCGTTCGCCAACTGGGTGCGGCGGCTGCCGATCCGCCGCAGGTCGCATCTCTGGTCGTCTCGATCGTCGTACCGACCTGCGACCGCCCCGACGATCTGCGCCGCTGTCTCGCGTCCCTTGTTACACAGCGCACGCGGCACACCGTCGAGATCATCGTGGTGGATAACCGTCCTGCCAGTGGGGCGGGAAGCGCCGTCGCGAAGGAGTTCCCATCTGTTCGGCTCATCATCGAGGACCGTCCAGGACTGTCGTACGCCCGCAATGCCGGCATCGCTGCCGCGACCGGCGCCGTGATCGTGGCGACTGACGACGATGTGACCGCCCCGGAAGGCTGGGTGGAGGGCCTCGTCGCGCCATTCGTGAGATCCGAAGTCATGTGCGTCACCGGCAACGTCCTGCCGCTGGAGCTCGAGACCGAAGCGCAGGTTCGCTTCGAAGATTATGGTGGTCTCGGCAAGGGCTTCACCGCGATCGAGGCCGATGGTGCCTGGTTCGCGACGCGGCGGGGGGCGGTGCCGACGTGGCTTCTCGGGGCGACCGCCAACGCCGCATTCCGCGCCACGGTCTTCCGCGATCCCCGCGTCGGCCTGCTCGACGAAGCGCTCGGCGCCGGGATGCCGACCGGCTGCTCGGAAGACACGTACCTGTTCTATCGAATCCTCAAGGCCGGCGGCACCATCGTCTACGACCCGTCGGCGTATGTGTGGCACCGGCATCGCACCAGCATGGCGGCGTTGCGCGCGCAGATCCGCGCCTACAGCCGCGGGCATGTGGCCTATCACCTGACCACGTTGCTGCGCGACCGTGACCACCGATCGCTAGTCCGACTGTTCTATTCGTTGCCCATGGTCTACCTGCGCCGCGCGCTGCATCGAATGCGCGGCTGGAGCCGCTATCCGTTGTCGATGGTCTTGCTGGAGATCCGGGGAAATCTCGAAGGGCCGTTTGCGTTGTGGCAGGCCCGCCGCCGGGTGCGGCGCTGGGGGCGCAGCGCGCCGGCTCTTTCGGAGCGATCGAATGTTGTATCGATGGAAGGTCCGTTCTCTAAAGGTTCCGCGGCTTAACGGTCTCTGGCGGCGGCTGTGCGGGTGGCGCGGACAGGCGGTCGGGAACTACTCGCAACTGCCGGACTTCATCCGCGCACATGCGCCCGGGAAATCGTTCGCGGACATCGGCTGCATGTGGGGCGTGAACGGCGAATATGCATTCCTTGCCGAGGCGGCGGGCGCGACCCGCGTGGTGGCCGTGGACGTCTTCGGCCCGACGCCGGAGTTCGACGAGCAGCATCGCGCGCGTCGTTCGGCAGTGGAGTTCGTGCTCGGAGACATCACCGGTGCCGAGACCCTGCGCCGTGTCGGGCAAGTGGACGTTGTGTTCTGCGCCGGCGTGCTCTACCACCATCCCAGCCCATTCGATCTGCTCGTCGCGCTCCGCCGCATCTGCCGCGAGACGTTGATCCTTCGCACGTCCACGATCCCCGAGGTGCGCGGCCTTCCAAACGCGGCAGTCTACTTCCCGATGCTCGACGCGAGGGGCCGTGAGCTGTGGAACCTCAAACCGCTGGGGGTACTGCATCAGGCGGGCATCAGTAATGAGTTCCGATCCGAGGACGGCTACGGCAACTGGTTCTGGGGTCTCACACCGAGCTGCCTGGAGTCGCTGCTGAAAACCGCGGGTTTCCGCGTCGACCTCCGCGCCACGGAAGCCTTTGCACAAACGGTCGTTTGCACGGCCGTCGCCGCGCCGCTCGAGCATCGACTTGCCGGGAGAAGATGAAGCGCGCGCCGTGGCGGCAGAAATCTCCGCCGCGAAAATCGCCCGCCCGGCGTGACAGGAGACAGGAGACAGGAGACAGGAGACAGGAGACAGAATAAGAGCGCAAATGAAGGTTAGAGGTCGACGGTGGAGACAGGCGAGGCGCCACCCGATCGTGCGTTACTTCCTCGAGCCGCTCGCCTGGGCTGTGGGGATCGCCGCCTTTTTCGGGGCATACTTCTTTTTCAGCGACCTCACCGGCTACAAAGGACGTTCCCGCGGATTCGAGCATCGTCATTCAATCGCCCAAGCGTGGCGCGATGTGCCCCTATTCGCGGGAATGATGTTCGTGATCGCTTTCGTTGTGCTGGTCGTGCATGCATTTATCCGCCGATCGCGATGATCGACACCATTCGGCGGCTTTCTTCCTTCCTCCTTCATTCTGTCTCCTGTCTTCTGTCTCCTGTCTCCTATGCTACGCGGGCGTCTTCCACCTTGCGGATATCGTCAATCCCGAAGCGCAGCATCGCGAGGCGTTCGAGCCCGTGCCCGACACCGATCGCGGTGTGCCGGGCGGGATCTCCACCGAGGTGACGGACGATCGCGTCGTTGAACACGCCCCACGCCAGCAGCTCGTACCACTGGCCGTCCTTCTCGACTTCGAGTTCCCACGACTGCGTGCACATCGCGTACTTGGTGGGCACGATCTTGACCGCGCTTCCCGGCAGCAGCACGTCCACGGACTTCAGCACCCGCGCCGTCACCTCCCACGCGTCGAGACGGTCGCGCTCGTCCACGTAGAGCACTTCCCCCTGGTGGAAGGCTTCGAGGTGCGTCGCATCCACTTTTCCCGCGCGGTAGGTCTTGCCCGAGGCCCAGAGTCGCAGCGGCCTGCCCGCATAGCGCACCGTCATCAGCAGCGGCAGGGTCAAGTCGTAGCGCAGGATGCGCTCGGCGTCCACGCGATGCAGCTCGCCGGGTTCAATGTAGAGCGCCACGTCGCCGATGGTCTTCCGCGCTTCGGCGAAGTCGACGATCTCCGGCAGTTCCTGCTCCGTGAAATCCGCATAGACCAAGCGCAGCAGGTCAACCACGCGTCCGACGGGGTTCTCGGGCAGATCCGCAAGCTGCGGCCGCGCCAGCAGCTCGACGATCTTGGCCGGAAAGTCCGGACGAATCTCTTCTCCCTTGATCGCTCGTTGTTCAGACACTTCGATCTCCTTGCGCAGCTTGTCCCGAATGCGCTGTAGGCGCTTTCGCATGGCGGCCTCTTCCACGCCTGACTCGTTCGCCAGGCGCGCGACGCTCCAGCGGCCGTGATACCGCCGATCGCAGAGGCGGCGCTCGTCCGTGGTGAGGGTCAGGAGCGCACCGGCCAGCCGGTGGCGCTGCTGATCGGTCCAGGACGTTTCGGATTCATCGAGCACCGGCACATCCAGCTCGTCGTCGAGCTGCAACAGCGTCACGCGCCTGGCGCGGCGCATGTTGAGCGCCACGCTGATCACGATCCGCCGGAGCCACGCGAGGAATGCCCCCGCATCCTCGAGCTCGCGGAGCCGATGAAACGCCCGGAGATACGCTTCCTGCGCCGCATCTTCCGCCAACCCGCCATCGCGGAGCACACCTCGGGCGACGCCGACCACCATCACCTGCGTGGCCTGCACCAAGCGACCATAGCTATCGAGATCGCCCGCCCGAGCTCGCTCGACCAGGCTCTTCAACTCCAAAATCCAAACTCCAAATTCCAAACTCCAAAAACGGTCTTCACTGAGAAGACACACGGCGGAGGCGGATGTGACAATACCGACGATGACCCATCGGCTCTACTCGGATTTGACGTCATGGTATCGCCTCGTGGACCCCGTCGCCGACCACGAAGATGAGGCGGCCAGCTACCAGCAGGGCTTCGAGCGGGTGCTCGGCGACCGCCCCGCCACCCTTCTGGAACTCGGCGCCGGTGCCGGCCACAATGCCTGCTTCCTCAAGCGCCGGTTTGCCTGCACCCTGACCGACGTGTCACCCGCGATGCAGGCGCTCAGCCAGGAGCTCAATCCCGAATGCGAGCACCTTGCGGGCGACATGCGTTCACTTCGGCTGAACCGAACCTTCGACGCCGTCTTCGTGCACGACGCGGTCATGTACCTCACGACCGAAGAGGATCTTGCCGCAGCGGTGCGCACCGCCGCCCTTCATACCGCGCCAGGCGGCGCGGCGATCTTCGCCCCGGACTTCGTGCGCGAAGCGCTGCGAGAAATGACCGAGGTGATCGAAGGCGCTGAAGGCCACCGCGCGATGCGCTGCCTGGCGTGGACGTGGGATCCGGATCCGTCCGACACGACCTACGTGGTCGATTACGCCTACTTGCTCCGGGAAGGCACGTCGGTCTCGGCCGTACACGATCGACACATCGAAGGCGTGTTTCCGAGAGCGACGTGGATGCGCCTGCTCACCGAAGCCGGGTTTGAAGTCGAGGGGATCCGTCGTCCGTTCGATGACGACGTGACGGATGAGATTTTCCTGTGTCGGCGTGGACGGCCCTAAAGGGCCTTACTACGAGTAATGGCGGGGGCGTCGGCCAGGGGGCGGGCTTCGCGCTCGATGTGGCGCATCACGCGCGTCGCTTTGCGCGTGAAGTGATGCCAGAGGCCCCGCGGGTGATACTCGGCGAGGACGGCGGCCTTGGCGAGCGCGCTGACCCACTCGTGACGACGTACGTCCGTGCGGATCTCGTCGGCGAGCTGCGTGCCGTAGAAGTCGCGCCACAGCCGCAAGCCCTCGCAATACGCGGTGAGCGACGCCTCGTCGGCCTCGAGAAACGCCCGCTGACTCCACAGCACCTCGAGGGTTTCTCGCAACATCCGCCCGGCATCCCCACTCATGTTCTCGTCGTGACGCCGATAATGGGCGACGATCGCGCCGTGATCGTAGACGGGATGATGCCGCGCGATGTGCAGATACAGCTCGTAGTCGGCCGCCGCGTTTACCTTCGGGTTGAATCCCCCTGCTCGTTCGACCGCTTCCCGGCGGAACATCGCGACCGCGGGCGTCCAGATGTAGTTGCGGCGGAGCAGCTCCCGGTAGTGGTCGCGCAGGATCCTCGGGTAACGGGGAGTCGTGAGCAGGCTGCCGTCGCGGTCCATCATCGTGCAGCGGCCGAAGACGAACGCGCACTCCGGGTGGTCGTCCAGGGCGGCCGCGGCCAGGTCCAGGGCGCCAGGCGCAAGCCGATCGTCGGCATCGAGGAACACCACGAAGTAGCCACGGCTTTCGCGCAGGCCTCGGTTGCGGGCCTGGGCGAGTCCGGCGTTCGGCTGACGCACTGAGCGGAACTGGTGCGGAGTCTGGACGGTCGCCAGCACGTCCGCGGTCGCGTCGGTGGACCCGTCGTCAACGACGATGATCTCAGTCGGAAGAGACGTCGCCACGCTTCGCAGCGCTTCCGGCAGGAAGTGCCCGTGGTTGTAACAGGGGATGACGACCGAAATTAGCGGCGCAGTACGCACCCGCAGCGCTCCTTGAAGAAACCGGAAAAGAACCAGAGACGTGTTTCCGCCTCGAATGCCTGTGCGCGGTCGCGCGCGGCGCTCAACGTCACCCAGCGCACGCCGTCGAACAGGGCGGTGCGGAACAAATGAGCCGGTACGCCGAGCACTCGCCCTCGGGTCGTCTGCTCGGTTTCGGGATTCCTCATGCGTGCCGTGAAGCGGCCATGGCCCAGGTGCCACCGGCGGTGGTACTCGTAGGTCATTCGCTCGGCTGGGACCGTCGTGGTCACCACGACGTTGGGGACGTAGGCCGCGCGGCCGCCCGCGTCGTACAACCGCTGCAGCATCTCGTGATCCTCGGTGGACCCGATGCCATCCTTCACGCGCTGCACGTCTGGCGAGAACTCCCCGAGCCCTTCGAAGACCCTGCGCCGGAAGGCGAAGTTGGCGCCGATCAATCCGCGCGGACGCGTCGCATCGAAGACCAGCGGCCCGGGGCCGTGGTCCTGCAGGGCCAGGGGGCCCCAGTGCTCCGGCGTCAGCCAGGCGGGAAGCTCCTCGGCGTTTGACGGCAACACGCGCCCGCCGATGCAGTCCACCTCGGGCTGCTCGTCGAAGGCGCGCATCAGCGCCGCGGCCCAGTTTGGCGTGGCCTCCACGTCGTCGTCCACGAAGGCCACCAGTTCGGCGTCGAGCGCTCGCGCTGCCTCGATGCCGGTGTTCCGCGCGAACGACAATCCCTGGCGCCCTTCCTTGATGTAGCGGACCGCAGGGCCGAAGGACGCGACGACGTCAGGTGTCGCGTCGCTGGAATTGTTGTCCACCACAATCACCGCCGGGGCGCCCTGCTCGCGCGCCCGGGCGAACGCCACCGCGTCGCCGGCGGGCCCTGCCACAGACAGCAGCGTGCGCTCCAACGACGCCGCGCGGTTATACGTGGGAACTATGATCGCGAGCTTTCGCATCTTCCACCTGCCGCCATTCGTGCGGTGTGTAGAAATAGCCGCGGACCGATTTCCCCGGCTCCACGTACAAAAGCGTCCGTCCGTCAGTACCAATCGATCGTGTCGGGCGCGGTCCGCTCTCGGATCGTCGCGCCAATCGCGTAGATGCCCGGCTGCAGGCCGAGGCCGGGCGTCGAGAACTCGATCGCTCCGGTTCCCGGCGTCAGCGTGAGCTCGCCGCCGGCGACCGCCGTACTGTGCTGACAGTGCAGCGTGCGTCCGTCGCGGGAGTAATAGAAGGCCTCGATGACGGCATTGCGCACCGGCGCATCCACGCGATAGTGCACCCGCGTGACGAGCGGCGCACCGGTCGTTGTGCACAGCGCCTCGGCGCCATGTTCGTCATGGAAGGTCACGTGCTCGATTCGGGCACGTCCCGGGCCTGCGCCGGTCACCGTCGCATCCGCAAGCGCCGCGACGTCCACTCGTGCCGCCATCTTCTGGTAGTCGTGCACGATGTTTGAGGGCTCACCGTACGCGACGAGTTGCCCCTTCTGCATCAACCCCACGCGGTCGCACAACTTTTCGATCGACATCAAGTCGTGGGAAACGAACAGCATGGTCATGCCGGCGCGTCGCAGCTGGTCCAGGCGGTCGAGGCACTGCGACTGAAACGCGGCGTCGCCCACGGCGAGCACCTCGTCCACGAGCAGGATGTCGGCGTCGAGATGCGCGGCGATCGCGAACCCGAGCCGCACGTACATCCCCGACGAGTACCACTTCACCGGCGTGTCGATGAAGTCGCGGACGCCTGAGAACTCCACGATGCGGTCGAACTTCTCCGCGATCTCCCGCCGCCGCATGCCGAGGATCGATCCACTCAGATAGACGTTCTCGCGTCCGGTCAATTCAGGGTGAAATCCCGATCCCACCTCGATGAGCGCGGCCACGCGTCCATGCAGCCTGATCTCGCCGGCTGTGGGCGCCGTGATCCGCGAGAGCAGTTTCATCAACGTGCTCTTGCCGGCGCCGTTGTGCCCGATGAGGCCGAACGTTTCCCCCTGCTGGACCTCGAAAGACACGTCCCGCACCGCCCAGAAATCCGTGAGCGCGGACTGGCCGTTCACCGGTTGCCGGATCCGGTAGCGCTTCGAAACGCGGTCGAAGGAGACGTCGATCATGAAAAACCCAGCGTCACACCACGTCCGCCATCGTCGCCTCGGCGCGCTTGAACAGCACGTAGGCGAGCGGTAGCGCGACCGCGGTCACGGCCACGGCATAGGCGAGCGGCAGCGGCTCGGGCTGCTGCCCCCGCAGGAGCACGTCGCGAAACGAGTTGATGATTCCCGCCAGGGGATTCAGCAGGTACCAGGGGCGCCACGCGTCCGGCACGAGTCCGAGCGGGTAGATCACCGGCGACGCAAACATCGCGAGTTGCACCAGCACCGGGATCGCCACGCCGACGTCGCGCCAGCGCACTTGTGCCGCCGAAACCAGCAGCGAGACCGCAACGATCCAGGCGCACAGCAACGCCACGACCGGAATGAGATGTGCGGTGGCGATCGTCAGCGGGATGTCGAACCACATCATCAGTCCGCCGAGGACGACGAGGCCGAGCAGGAAATCGAAAAAGGCCGCGACCACGTACGTGAGCGGCAGGATCTCCCGAGGGAAATAAACCTTCGTGATCAGTTGCGTATGGCCGACCAGCGAGCCCGTGGCGTTGGTCACCGCCGTAGAAAAGAACGTCCACGGCAGAAGCGCCGCATACGCGAAGACCGCATAGGGCACGCCTTCGCTGGGCACGCGCGCCAGGTAAGAGAAGACGGTGACAAAGATCGTCATCATCAACAGCGGCTGAAGAACGGCCCAGGTAACACCCAGCACCGTCTGCCGGTAGCGGACGTTGATGCGATGCGCGTTGAGGGTTCGAAGAAGGTCCGAGGTACTCAGCGAGTCGGCGCAGATGCTCGTCGATCCTCAACCACCCCACACCCGCAGGCCTGATGGTGATCGTCGCTGCCTGAGCCCTGGCCATATGGATGGGTGGGATAGCAAGAAGGCGTCCAGCTCTCAGCAGGCAATTGCGTCCAAGTTCCTCGCGGGTTTCTCCGGCTCCGTACGGGGGAGTAGCGAGCGAGCGTGTAAATATGACGCCCCCACCAATAGCCGGCGAGATCCCAAAGGCTGAGTTCATCTGCGAAGCTTCGAGGCCGATTCGAGCCCAACACGCGGGCCGACAGGTTGAACAACCCCTGGGCAGCTCGTCCATAGAGGAATCGAGGGACACCGCCGAGATAGGCGACCGGCATGGGATGCGCGCGATCCATCAATCCGCGCGAAACACCACGCCAGAAACACCACTTCCGAAAGTAAGCCGGCGTGATCCTCGACGCGCAGACGTGGTGGTGGACGATGAGCGTAGGCAGGTACCGTCCGCGCGCACCCGATTTGAGGAGCCGCAGATACATCTCTTCGTCTTCGCACGAGAGCAATCGAGCCATACCGGATGGGCCCAGATGCTCAGCATAGGGGCCGACGCGCACGAGGGCCGCGCGCCGAATAACCGCGTTCCCCCCTTTCAAAATGCCGGGGAAGTCGGGTCCGAAGTCGCGCGCTTCAGGTCCGCTGTCCACGGAGCCAATCACCGCCAGGTACTCCTGAGGTAGCCAGTCAGGCCGAGCCGTGGACCAGCGAGGCCGGTAGGGACCGCCAATAAAGTCGAGCGACGGATCCTGGAAGGCGCGGTAGATCTCCGCGTACCACGCGTCATCGATTTCCTCATCGTCGTCGATCATCCCGATGAGGTCGGCCGTCGATCTGGCGATGGCGGCGTTCAGCGCCCGCGACTTACCTCGGCGGCGCTCGTTGATGACCTCGATCCGGCCCTGATGGCGGGCGGCCGTCCACTCCAGAAGCGCGGCGGTCGAATCGGTTGATCCGTTGTTGATGACGAAGACGCGGACGTCGAGGCCGGGCGGGATCGGCGCGGAGAGTAAGGAGCCGAGCGCACGGGCGAGAAGCCCGGACCGGTTACGGCTGGGGACGAGGACGTCGAGTCGCACTGCGAAAAGGCTGCGCTGCAACACCAATACCGTCTCGATGGCCCTCCACTTGCACAACTCTCCAGCGAGGGAGCGATGTTGGTAACTCGTTGGAACGCTTCGCTGTTACGGCTGATCTGTTTCATTATCGGCGCGGCCGTTCTCCTCAGCATCGGCGCCTGCCGCAGTGGCGTTCCCGTTCTCGATACTTCCCCTAAACCTACCCAAGCCGACGGGACGATCAGCGGCACCGTGCGTGGACCCGAAGGTACGAGCCCGATCGAGAACCGTGAAGTGGCGGTGATCAACGTCGATACCGGCGAGCGCCAGCGCGTGACGACCAATCCCGCCGGCGGCTTCAGCTTCAAGCTGAAACCGGGGAAGTATCGCGTCGAAATCGCGCTGATGCAGGGTGAAGCGCTCGTCAAGAAGCCTGGCGTCATCAATCTCAATCGCAGCGACGTCGACGCGCATGCCGACTTCGTGATCGGCGCTTCCCGCATCTCCCGCCCCCGTTTCCCCCGTACCGACGACGGCCTGGGTTCACCCATCGCCTGAACTTCGTTCGGGCAGTGGGGTGAATCGCGGCGACTCTCAAACTAAGAACTAAGAACTCCGAACTTAGAACGATTTGTTGTCGGCTCCTGTGGCCCTCTTCCTGAAGATATACCCGGTCAGTTCTTAGTTCTGAGTTTATAGTTTAATTTCCCGCCGCGAATTACCCCACTGTTCAAGGCACCGGGGCGCCACGGGCTAGCTCCGCTACAATTCGACTGTGACACGGACGTACGTGCTGGTTGTGTTCGTCGAGATCGTCGTGATCGCCGCGCTCTGGGCGTTTGGGCGGGTCTTCTCTTAGTGCACCCGCTCGACTGGCTCGTCGTCGGGGCCTACCTGGTCTGGATCGTGTGGGACGGGTTGCGCCGCTCCCACCGCACCGACGAACTCGAAGGCTACTTCCTCGCCAATCGCTCGCTGCCCTGGTGGGCGGTCGGGCTGTCCGTGATGGCGACGCAGTTGAGCGCGATCACGCTGGTCGGCGGCACCGGACAGGGCTACGCCGACGGCATGCGGTTCGTGCAGTTCTACTTCGGACTGCCGATCGCGATGGTGATCCTCTCGCTCACGGTGGTGCCTTTCTTCCATCGGGCGCGCGTCTACACGGCGTACGAGTATCTCGAGCAACGGTTCGACCTGAAGACGCGCACGCTGGCGAGCCTCCTGTTCCTGCTGCAGCGCGGCATGTCGTGCGGCGTGATCATCGCCGCGCCGGCCGTGATCCTCTCGATCGTCCTCGGATGGAACCTGACGCTGACGATCCTGGCTATCGGTGCACCCACGGTGCTGTACACGCTGCATGGCGGCGTGCAGGCGGTGACGTGGACCGACGTCAAACAGATGGGGGTCATCGTCGCCGGCGTGCTCGCGGCCGTCATCGCTCTCATCGTCGGCCTTCCAGACGACGTGAGTTTTGTGAAGGCGCTCCACGTGGCTGGGGCCGCGGGGCGGATCAACGCCGTGGATTTTCGCTTCGACTGGAACCAGACCTACACCTTCTGGTCGGGGCTGCTCGGCGGGTTGTTCCTGATGCTGTCGTACTTCGGCTGCGATCAGAGCCAGGTGCAGCGGTATCTGACCGCAAAGTCCATCGACCAGGCGCGCTCGTCGCTGATGATGAGCGCTTACTGGAAGATCCCGCTGCAGGCGCTGGTGCTGCTCACGGGCGTGCTCGTGTTCGTCTTCTATCTGTTCAACCAGCCGCCGATGCTCTTCAACCGCGTGCACGCGCAGAAGGTGGAAGAGAGCGGCCGAGCCGCGGAGTTCCGGGCGCTCGAGTCGAAGTTCGGGGCGGCCTTCCAGACGCGCCGGCAGGCCGCCAGCACGCTCGCCTCCGCGGACACCGATGACGCCACTGCCGCGGCGCGGACCGCATTCCGCGACGCGGACGCGTCGGTGAAAGCCGTCCGCCGTGAGGCGGCCGCCCTCGTCCACGCGGTCACGGGAGACGAGAACTACGCGAAACAGATGGGCGACACGCCGACGCCCGACGTGAACTACGTGTTCCCGACGTTCGTGACCACGAAACTGCCGATCGGGCTGGTGGGATTGATCATCGCCGCCATTTTCGCGGCCGCGATGTCGAGCATCGCCGCGGAGCTCAACTCCCTCGCCACCACCACGGTCATCGACATCTACCGCCGACACATCCGCCCGGCGGAAACCGACGCCCACTACCTGCGGATCTCGAAGGCCGCGACGCTCTTCTGGGGCCTTTTCGCCTGCGTCGTCGCTACCTTCGCCGCCGGCCTTGGGTCGCTGATCGAAGTCGTCAACCGCTTCGGCTCGTTCTTCTACGGCTCGCTGCTCGGCGTGTTCGTCCTCGCGCTCGGATTCAAGCGCGCCACCGGCACCGGCGCTTTCATCGGCCTTCTCGCTGGCATGGCTGCGGTCACCGCATTCGCCTCACACCCAGCTACCAAGAACGTCTCGTTCCTCTGGCACAACCCCCTCGGCGTCATCGTCGTCGTGGCGGTCGGGCTGCTCGTAGCGCGTGGGGAACGCGGATTAGAGCCGCGGATTAACGCGGATTCCCGCGGATTGACCCCGGTGACTTGGGACTGCAGCTTCGCCTTCCGTGAAACGAACTGACGCTGCCGGGGCCGCCGGCCTGCGGCCGGCGGCAGGGTGAATAGAAAACCAGAAACGCAAGCCACCTCGCTGTTCCATGTGGCTTGCGTTTCCGGTTTTCTATTCACCCTACCGCGCGAAGCGCGGCCCCGGCAGCTTGAACTGTGGAAGAATCCGCGTCAATCCGCGTTAATCTGCGTTCTTAATCCGCGTTCCCTTAAGGTGCTGCTATGAAGCTCGTTGTTGCGATTTTCGGTGCCGTGGCTGTCGCTGCTCTTGGCGGTCAGGCGCCGGCGTACGACCTGGTGATCGTCAACGGGACGGTGATTGACGGCACTGGGAGCCCAGGGCGGCGGGCGAACGTTGCGGTCAAAGACGGCAAGATCGCGGCAGTTGGGAATGTGTCGGCCGCGTCTGGGAAGGAGTCGCTCGATGCGAAGGGGCTCGTGGTGGCGCCGGGGTTCATCGACGTACACACGCATGCCGACAGCCTGGACGAGCGGCCGCTGGCGACCAATTTTGTGCGGATGGGAGTGACGACGATCATCGCGGGGAACTGCGGTGGGTCGGCGCTCGATGTGGCCGCAGCCCTGGCGCGCATCGCGGATGCGAAGGCTTCGGTCAACTTCGCAACCCTTATCGGGCACAACACCGTTCGCTCGTCCGTGATGGGCAGCGAAAACCGCGATCCGTCGGCGGCCGAACTCACGAAGATGAAGTCCGCGGTCTGGAAGGCGATGGCGGACGGCGCGGTGGGGTTCTCGACCGGTCTGCAGTACGTGCCAGGCACCTACTCAAGAACGCCGGAGATCGTCGAGCTCGCACGCGTGGCCGCGAACGAGGGTGGGGTCTATGCGTCCCACATGCGCAACGAAGGGACGGCGCTGGAGGAAGCGATCCAGGAGACGCTGCGCGTCGGGGAAGCGACCGGCGCCCGTGTGCAGGTGTCGCATCTCAAGGTAGATAGCCCCAGCCGGTGGGGAGCGAGTGCGAAGGCGCTCCAGATGATCGACGCTGCGCGCGCTCGCGGCATGGTCGTTATCGCCGATCAGTACGCCTACACCGCCGCGAGCTCAACGCTCGGCATTCGCTTTCCCGGGTGGGCCCTCGAGGGAGGTCAATCGAAGATCGACGAGCGGTTGAACGATCCGGCGACGTGGGCGCGCATCAAGGAAGAGATGAAGGGCCTGCTCGCCGAGCGCGGGCTGAAGGATCTCTCGTTTGCGAGGGTCGCATCCTATCGCGCCGACCCGTCGCTGAACGGCCTCTCGATGCAGCAGGTCGCCGAGAAACTGAAGGGTTCTGGAACCTTCGACGCACAGCTCGAAGCGGCGCGCGAGATGATGCTCAATCGCGGTGCCTCGATGGTCTACCACTTCATGTCGGACGACGACGTGGACCGCATCATGAAACATCCGCAGGTTTCGTTCGCGTCAGACGCCAGCGTGATTGCGGAAGGGCAAGGGGTGCCGCATCCGCGGGGTATGGGCAACAACGCCCGCGTGCTCGGCGAGTACGTGCGCGTGCGGAAGGTGATCTCGTTGGAGGAAGCGATCCGCAAGATGACGTCGCTGCCGGCGGCTCACTTCAGGTTTGCCGATCGCGGCGCGATCAAGGAAGGCCTGGCCGCCGATCTCGTCCTCTTCGATCCCGCGAAGGTCGCCGATGCCGCAACCTTCGAGAAGCCGCACGCTTACGCGACAGGGATCCCGCACGTGTTCGTGAACGGT
The DNA here is from genome assembly GCA_963762995.1 of uncultured Acidobacteriota bacterium. GTDB lineage: Bacteria > Acidobacteriota > Vicinamibacteria > Vicinamibacterales > 2-12-FULL-66-21 > JACDCA01. The sequence goes on from CAVXMQ010000024.1 coordinate 75,870, forward strand.
GTTGCGGTGGTGAAGGACGGCGAGCACACAGGGGCGAAGCCTGGGGTGGTGTTGCGGCGGCGGTAAGCGCCGGGTCTAAAGACCCAGCCTACTCCGTCCGCAACACCGACGCCGGATCCGTGCGCGAGGCACGCACCGCCGGGTGCGCGCTGGCGGCCAGCGCTGCGAACACGAGGACGCCGGCCGCGGCCGCATACGATACCGGATCCGCAGGCCCCACACCCACGAACATCGATCGCATCGTCAGCGCTATGCCGGCTGCCGCGATCCCGCCGAGGACGGCCCCCGCGATGGCGACCACCGCGCTCTCGCCAACCACCAGCCGCACGATGTCTTCACGGGTCGCGCCCAGCGCCAGCCGGATGCCGAGTTCGCGCCGCCGCTGGGCGACGAGGTAGGTGAGCAGCGAGAACAAGCCGAATGCAGCGAGCAGGAGCGCGAGGACGCCCGCGGCGCTCATGGCGCGCGCGAGGATCCGGTATTCGAGTCCCGCTTCTCGTCTCGTCTCCTCGGCCGTCTGCAAGGTGGTGATCGGCACGTTCGGCGCGACGTCGGCACCGATCGCGCGGATGGTCGAAACCATCCCGGCAGCGGGCGCCTCGGTTCGGATGATGAGCGTGCGTTCGTCGGCGTCCGAGATGGCCACGGGCAAGTAGACGGTCGGCGGCGGTTCCCGCCGCTGGATCCCCTCGGCATCTCCCGAGCGAACGATGCCGACGATCTGTACCTCGAATTGCGGTGCACGGGCGATCTCGGAGCGCGACACCAGGATCGTTTTGCCGAGCGCGTCGCCGGCCGGCGCCACGCGCCGGGCCAGGGATTCATTGATGATCGCCGCGATCGGGGCGCCGCGGCGTTCGTGCGCGGCGAAATCGCGTCCTGCCTGCAGCGTGCGGCCCGCGGCGGAGAGCCAGCCGTCGCTGATGTGGCCACCCGCCGCATAGGTTCTCCCGCCTTCACCCGGGATCCGCACGATGATTCCCTCACGTTGACGATAGGGACCGATGCCGGCATCGCGGATTCCGCCCACCGCGCGCACACGTTCGAGCAATGCCTGTTCGAACAGCTCGATACGCGCGCCGTCGTGTTTGACCAGGTGGACGGCAAACGAGGCCCTCAGCACATGCGCATCCTCGGCGCGTTCTGTTGCGGCCAGACTGGTGACGGTGCGCACGAAGAGCGCAGCGATCACCAGGAGCGCGGTCGACACCGCCAGCTGGAAGCCGACCAGCGCCCGGCGCGTGCGGGTCTTCAGCGGTCGTGCGTCGTGCAGCCGCAAGCTGATCCCGGACTGGGCTTGTCCCAGGGCAGGCAGGAGCCCAAACAGCAGCGCGGTCAGGATAGCGGCGGAGCCGGCGAAGCTCGCGACGCGCCAGTCCACCGCAACTGGAATCGGGATCCACCCCTCGATCAAGTCGATGGTCAGAGCGCACAGGCCGACGGCAACTGCAGCGGCGGCGCCGGCGAGGAGCAGGCTTTCCGCCAGCAGCTCGCGCACGATCCGGGCGCGCGACGCACCGAGCGCGAGTCGAACAGCGGTCTCCCGTGAGCGCGCCGTGCCGCGTGCGAGCAGCAGGTTCGCGACGTTGGCGCATCCGATGGCGAGGATGCCCAGTGGAACGGCCAGGATTCCCGACACCGCCAATGCCATGTCGCTGTCGTCGTCGTACGCACTGCGATGAATCGGCTTGACCCTGGCGAACGGGTCGCGTCGTGCCTGACCGTCAGCCGCCGGCAGCGCTGCGGCCAGCGCGTTCGCGCGTGACGCCAGCTCGTCGTCTGAGGTGCCCGTCGAGAGACGCGCGGTCAACTGGACGAACGGGGGGCGCGCGACGTCGCTTCCGGCCACGCGCGGATGCACCGCTACTGGCAGCCAGATCGAGGGCATCGTCGAGGGGTCGTCCTCGAACTCCCCCGGTGACGCGCCGACGAACTTGGCCGGCGCGATGCCGACAACCGTGAAAGGATGGCCGTTCACGAAGAGCGCCCGTCCGAGCACGTCCGGCCTGGCACCCAGATGGCGGCGCCAGAACAGCTCGCCGACGACCGCGCCTTCGCTCTCGCTCGCGTGCAGCACGCGGCCGGCCAGCGGCGTCGTGCCCAGGACGTCGAAGTAGTTGCGAGAGACGAAGACCGCACGCGTCACCATCGCTGCGCCGTCGTATTTCGCCGCGACCGGCGTCTGGACCGCCGCCGCGACGTCCGCAACATCTGCCAGCGACGTGCGAAACGCCTCGGAGTCCCTCAGCGAAGGCGGCATCATCTGCGGACCCTCCCGTCCCGTGGCGCCGACCCAGATGTGTCGCAGCGACGATTGATCCCGGATGCCGGGCATGGAGCGGAAGAAGACGGCGTTGATCACGCTGAAGGCCGCGATGGTCAGGGTCAAGCCGACGGACAGGCACACGAGCGCGCCGACGGAAAACGCGCGCGCGCCCGCCAGCGAGCGGAGCGCGTACCGCACGGTTAGTCTCCTTCGTTGAAGGTGAAGTACAGGGCGAGCGGCAGGATGATCAGGCTGAGGCCGATCGCCGCGACGGCGGCGATGACGATCGGGCTGGCGAGCAACTCGGTCGGCAGCGCGAGCGTCGGCAGCGACGCATCGGGGAGCGACGCCCCGCGTAGCCATGCGGCGGCTCGCGAAAACACCGGGCTGAAGAACCCGATCGCGGCGACGAGCACCCCGAGGAAGCAGGCGATCGTCAGGCCCTGGACGAACGTGATCGGCTCGGTGGCCGTGCGCGCGGCGTCACGCCTCGACTGCATCTGCGCCCGCCACCACACGATGGCCGACGAGGGAACCTGCGCCTGCTGGATCAGCGCATCACGGTCCTCGGCGAACGCCCGCTCGATCGCCGCGAGTTCCATGCAGGACGCGCAGCCTTCGACGAACGCCTCGTGGTTGCAGTCGAACTTATGCATGCGATCCTCCGCGGAGGATGGCGGCGAGCTTATGGCGAGCGCGGAAAAGCAGCGGCTTGATGCTGCCGGTCTTCAACCCGAGCGTCTCGCCGATTTCCTGATGAGATGAGCCCTGGGCGTAGGCGAGCCAGAGCAGTTCGCGCTCCCGGGGCTTCAGCTGTCCGAGCGCGCGGTTGAGATCCGTCCGCGTCTCGACTCGAGCCGCGGCACCGGTGTCGGCGCCGTGCGTCTCGTCGATCTCGGTGGAGGCATCCGGTGACGTGGCGCGCCGCCGGTAGCGGTCCCGCGCCAGGTTCGTGGCGATCCTGAACAGGTAATTGCGTCGATGCGTCTCGTCGTCGTGCGCAACCTTCGCGCGCAGGAACCGGTAGTAGCACTCCTGCAGCAGGTCGTCGGCTGCCTGCCGGTCCCCCGTGATGCGTGCGAGGTAGGCCCAGACGGCCCGCGCCGTCCGGTCGTAGAAGGCGCGGAAGGCATCCTCGTCCATCTCGAACGGCACGTCGAGCTCGCCGGCGGCAGCTTCGAGCTGTTCCACGTTCGTAATGGCCAGAATTCGCATGGTGTCAGGCGGACGGCGCCGGGCGACCCGACGTGTCCTGCAAGAGCCCAAGTTTACGTGACAACACGTAGGAGGCCCCAGCCGAAACGATGCAGCCGAGGCCGAGCATGAGGCCGATGATGGAAAGGCCCATGAACACCTCACGGACCTCTTCGATCGCACGGTTGCTCACCCACATCAACCCGAGCGAAAGCCCAAGCAGCAGGACGCCAATCTGGACCGAAAGGAGGATCCGGCCATACGGCGCGGCCACGCGGCTCGCCACGGCGGCATTCGGGGCAATGGGGGTTGCCTCCAGAAAGCGGCGCCCTGCGGGGCTGTCGATGTAGGCGAGCAGTTCTTCGTTGGAGCCGAACCGGTCGAGGATCTTGTTGTGCACTTCCGCGTTCACCTTGGATATACGGTGCCAGCGGCGGTACTCAACGATGTATTTGATGATGCTGAAGAGGGCGAACACCCCGACAGAGAAGACGGAGAAGGCTCCCAGGAACTCGAGGTAGCCCTGCCACATGCGGATGGCGTCGCGCCGAGAGTCTGGAGGTTCCGGGAACGTATAGTTCGGGTCGTAGCGTTCGAGGTAGTAGCCCGGATTGCGTGGTACGTCCGGATACTGGCTGAGAAACGACTGCAGCTGCGGATACGAAGTCAGGTACCCCTGGTTGGTCATCAGCGTCGGGTCGAGCCGGAGCACCCGACCGAGCGCCGGCGGATACTTCTCGAGCACTCGGTAGAGCTGTTGGCGAGTCTCCTGGGCATTCTGGGTGAGGCCGGCGGGCGCCGCTTGCGGAACCGGCACGGGCTGCCGGTCGGCCTGGCGTGCGACGAGCGTCCGTTCGAGCGTGGACTGTTGCGCGTAGGCAACCGCAGGGGCCGCTAGGGTCACGGCAAACGAACAAGCGGCGAAAGCCGCGCGAATTCTCGTGTGAAACATCGGTAAATGACCTCACACGGTTAATACGCGGGCCCGCCGGCCCGGTTAACAGCTTGAGCGCCGAGGCCCGAATCACCCCACTGCTGATTCAGGCAGGTTGCAGGAGCTGCACCTCGGCGCCGATGCGGCGCAAGCCCTCGCGAAGGAACTCCTCTCGTCCACCGAGCCAGACGCGGATGTAGCCCTCGAGGCCTACATGTGAGCCGGGGACGATGAGGGTGTTCTGGTTCTTGCGGACGCGTTCGGCGAGGTCGAGGCTTGGGGTGGGGGCGTTGTAGTTCAGTAACGCAATCGCCCCGGCCTGCGGCTCGCGCCACGTGAGCTGACCGCCGAAGTGCTCGATCCACTCCCTGGCGATCGGCAGGTTGTGGCGGAGGATGTCGCGGGTCCGTTGATAGCAGCGCTCGCGGTTCGCGGGTTCGACGGCGATTCGGGCGATACGGTCCGACATCTTGTTCGGACCGATCGTGATGTAGTCGTGCTGCGTCCAGCAGGCGGCGACGAGATCGGGCGGACCGACCATCCATCCCACACGCACGCCGGGAATCCCGTAGGCCTTCGACAAGCCGCTCGTGACGATGACGCGGTCGCTGAGTCCCCAGAAGCTTTTCGTGCGGGGCCGGTCGATTTCCGCGCCGAGATACACCTCGTCGGAGAGCAGCCACGTGCCGGTCTGCGTGCAGCGGTCCGCGATCCGCTTCATCGCGTCGTCTGAAAGCACCGCGCCGGTCGGATTGTTCGGGTTCGAGAGGTAGAGCAGCCGCGTCTTCGGCGTGACCGCACGCTCGAAGTCGTCCCAGTCGGGCTCCCACCCGGTGTCTTGTCGTAGTCGGAACGGCTTCACGTTGGCGCCCAGGCTCCGCGCGACGCCGGGCATCTGCATGTAATTGGGCACCTCCATCGCCACGTCGTCTCCCGGACGAAGCTGGCTGAGGGCGATCAGGTAGTTCGCCTCGGAGGTTCCGTTGGTCACTTCGATGTGATCGACGGTCGCGCCGGCGTATCCCTCCGCGACGGCCTCGCGCAGCTCGATGGTGCCGTTGGACTGGCTATAGCCGAGCGGAACGTCCAGGAAGCGATCGAGATCGAAGCCCATCTCGACCAGCTCGCGCAGCGTCAGCGGCCGCACGCCGCTCTCGCTCATGTCGTAGTCGACGAGGTTCTCCCAGGTCGACTGCATCCGCTCCATTTCGAAGAGTTCAATGGCCATGGATATGTGCGGCTCGCAATTCTTCGAGCTTCTCCATCGAGATATTGCCGCCGCTGATGATCGCGACGGTGACGCCCTTCGCCGCGCCGTTGCGCGCGGCAGCCACGGTGGCGGCGCCGGAGGGTTCGGCGACGATCTTGGCCGACGTGAAGAGCCAGAGCACCGCGTCGATGATCTGCGGATCTTCGACCGTGATCACCTCGTCGACGAACTGCTGCGCGTGCGCGAAGGTCAGGTCGCCGGGGCGTACGGGCATGAGTCCGTCGGCAATGCTCTTCGTAGAGGGCAGTGTTACCGCGTGACCCGCCTCGAGCGACTGTTTCATCGCATCGGCCCCCGAGGGTTCGACGCCGACGACGCGGATGCCGGGGCGCGATTGCTTGATGGCAGCGGCCACGCCGGCCAGCAGGCCGCCGCCGCCGACCGGCACGAGCACGGTCTCGACGGTGGGCAACTGGTCGAGGATCTCGAGGCCGAGCGAGCCCTGCCCCGCAATGATCATCTCGTGATCGAAGGGGGGGACCATGGTGAGCCCGCGCGCCTCGGCTTCTTGCTCGGCGCGCTTCCGGCGCTCGATCGACGTCGTCCCCGCGAAGATCACTTCGGCGCCGAACGACCGGGCTCCGTCAATCTTGATCTGCGGCGCCGTCGTTGGCATCACCACGACCGCGGGAGCGCCGAGCTCGCGCGCCGCCAGCGCCATCGCCTGACCGTGGTTGCCCGACGAATAGGTCACCACGCCACGCCGCCGCTGGTCGTCGGTGAGCTGCGCCACCATGTTGTAGGCGCCGCGGATCTTGAAGGCGCCTCCCGGCTGCAGGCTCTCGCACTTGAGAAACAAGGGGCGCCCCGCGACGGAGGAGACATCCACCATCGGCGTCACGCGCGCAATGGCGCGGACTCGTTCCCGCGCCGCTTCGATGTCTTTCAGCCTCACCATGGCCACAGAAGAACACAGGAGAACACAGGTGAACAAGGGGAATGCAGGAAGAACACAGGCCACAGGGGAGACACAGAGGAACACTGAACATAGAACACTAGCCACAGGAGAAACACCGGAAGCACACAGTGGTTGGGTACCCAACCATTCTGTGTTTCCCCTGTGTTCCCCTGTGGCCCGTGACGGCAGGCACGAGCGGCCTGCTCTTCCGTTGGCAGGACTAAAGTCCTGCGCTACCGAGAACTCGACGTCGTCGTCGATTTGGGCGACGCGTTCTTCACGTACTTATCCAGCCAGTTGATCGTTTCCGCGACGACGTGCATGTTGGACTCCTTGGCGGAGTAGCCATGCGATTCGTGCGGCAGCGTGATGTAACGAACGGTTGCGCCGTGGCCCTTGAGCGCCATGTAGAGCCGCTCCGACTGGATCGGGAAGGTGCCCGAATTGTTGTCGGCTTCGCCGTGAATCAGCAGGATCGGCTCGTTGATCTTGTGCGCGTGGTAGAACGGCGACATGCGGGCGTAGATGTCCGGGATCTCCCAGAACGTCCGCGTCTCGGCCTGGAACCCGAACGGCGTCAGCGTGCGGTTGTACGCGCCGCTGCGCGCCACACCGGCGGCGAACAGATCCGAGTGCGCGAGCAAGTTCGCGGTCATGAACGCGCCGTAGCTGTGGCCGCCGACGCCGATGCGGTGGCGATCGGCGATCCCCAGCTCGACGGCCTTGTTGACGGCGGCTTCGGCGCTCGACACGAGCTGCTCGACGTAGCTGTCGTTGGCCGTCTCTCCCGGGCCGACGATCGGCATCGTCGGTCCGTCAAAGATCGCGTAGCCGTGCGCGAGCAGTAGCAAGTGGGACGCCCCGCCGACCGTTGTGAAGCGGTTCGGTGAGCCGACGACCTGGCTGGCGGCCGCGGCATCCACGAACTCGCGAGGGTAGGCCCACATGAGCATCGGCACGCGCTGACCCTTGGTGTAGCCGGGCGGCAGGTAGATGGTGCCGCTCATCGTCACGCCATCTTTGCGCGGGTAGGTGACGAACATGCGCTCGGCGGCGGTGATCTGAGGATGTGGATCCTTGAACGCGGTGATCGCGGTCTTCGAGTCCCCCGGCAACTCGCGGATGAAGTAGTTCGCCGGCTGCGTGCGGGTCTCAGCGCGGGTCATGACGCGCTTGGCGTCCTCGGTGAGCAACCCGACGACCGACTCGAGCGATTTGTCGTCGGAGCGGAACAGCCGCTCGGCCTGGAACGTCGCGAGATTGAGCCGATCGAGGAACGGACGATCGCCGTCCTTCGACGCCCCGGCGCCACTCAGGTAAATCGAATCGCCGACCTGGAGGATCGTTTCCTTGCCGGGCCTGAACATCGGCGAGCCCGGATGCGAGTAGCTGTCCTGCTGCTTGCGGTCCCAGAGCTTGCGCGGCTGGCCCCACGAAGGATTGAGTACCCACGTCCGGGTCGTGCGCGAGGCGCGATCGTTCTCGCTCAGCAGAATCGTGCCCTTGTCGGTGAACGTCGCACCGCCGAAGCGATACTCCGTCTTGGCGACCTCTGACGGTTCTCCGGCAAACGGCGCCTTGAGGGTGAGGATGCGGTCGCGATGCGGGACCTTGTTCTTCAGGTCACCCTTGTCGAGCGCCTCGGCCCACATCAACGTGGCGGGCTCGGTGGGAATCCACTGATACGAACGCGGACCCACGATGACGCCGTTGATCGGCACGGTGTCGCCCATCGGCACGTCCGCGATCGTGCGGACCTTTTCGCCGGCACGCGACCACACCTCGACGTCCCCGGGGAACTCGAAGTACACCAGCAGCCGCGAATACGGTCGCTTCACCGTCTGCACGACGAGGTAGTCGCCGTTCGGCGACACGCTGAGCCCCTGCAGCATGATCGGCTTGCCGACCGGCGTGCGGCGCAGCGTCGCGGCGTCGACCAACGCGATCTGCGTCTGCATGTAGTAGTCGAAGAGCTCTTCGTCGTGCGCGCTGGCCAGCAGGTCCTGGTAGGTGCGCACGGGACCAGGCTTGCCGACGTTTTCCTGGATGTTGGGTCCCGATGGAACCTTCGGCGCTGCCGGAGCCGCGCCGCGAGTCGTGGGTACGAAGCCGCAGGCGAGCGACGCGCTCGTGTCGAGCCACTGGCATCCGCCGGTCAGGCCATTCAGCGCTGCGCCCGCGACGAGGCTCGCCTTCCCGGTCGCGACATCACCGACGTAGAGGTCGATGCCGGTGTCACGCGTGTTCGTGAAGGTGAAGCGTTTGCCGTCGGGGGAAAACGAGAAGCCGCCCAGCTTCGCGCCTGCCGGCACCACGACCTTACGCTCCGCGCCGGTCGCAACCGTTCGGAAGGTCAAGCCGATGAGGCTGCCGGAAAGGTGTGGCCCGTTCGTGCGCGGATTGATGCGCAAGCCCGCGAGACGCAGCATCGGCTGCGACACTTCCGCGATGGCCGGCATGCTGGTGCGCGACATCATCGCGATCACGTCGCGCGCCGGGCTGACCGACACCGTCGGCAGCGGTTCCGCCGTCATGATGTCGACGATGTTCTTCGGCGGCGATATGTATCCAGCGTTCTGTGCCGAGAGCGAGGCCGCAACGCCAAGGGCCAGCAACAAGGTCGCGAACTTTACACGCATCAGATCCTCCGAAGACGGACCGATGTTACACCCGTAGAATTGCGAGTGATGCGGTTTCTTCTGGTGTGTCTATTCCTGACTATTTGGCCCGGCGGGCAACCGCCGGCGCGGATCGAAATCGGACCGCGCTGCGATTGTTCGTCCACCGAGCAGGAATCGGCCCGTCGCGCGGGTTTCAACGCCATTTTCACGTCCGTCGGGACCGGTGTCGTTCGAATCGACATGACATCTGGCCCCTCCCAGGGAGCTCGACAGGCCCGGCTGGCAATTTGGAAGGCTTTTGTAGGAGGCGCCCGTCACATCGCACTGGACGCCGCCGGCAAGCTGTCGCCCGATCTCCTGGCGGTCGGTGAGACCGCCGCCGTGATCACCAAGAATGAGGCGCTCTTTGTGCCCCTCGTCGTGCGTACGCGTGACAATACCGTCCGTATCGACCCAGCCGCCGCCATCGTCGCCCACATCCTCGAATCCCCGGACGCCATCGTGATCATCGCCCTTCACGACGGCGCTCGCACGACGCGCGTGAAGCTGACGTTCCCGAGCGACATCCCCGAAGCGATCTGGCAAAACATGGAAGCGGGGAACGCCGTGAACTTCGTGATGGGCCCCGACGGTCCCTTCTACGAACACACCTTCTCACCCCAAGACGTACTGGTGTTAGCGATCCGCAAGCGCTTGCGGTAACAAACCAAATTCCCAACTCCGCAACTCCCAACTCCCAAATTGGGGTGGCGCCTCGCGCTGCGCGCTCGGCGCATCCTCAGTGGTGCTCTGCATGTCGCCGTTGCCCGAGATGTCTCTTGGGAGTTGGGAGTTGTGAAGTTCGGAATCTGAGGGCCGGTCAGCGTCAGAGAACCGGCCGAATTCGTCTGCAGCGTGCGTGGATGGCCTGGTCGAAGGCGTAGGCAAGCAGGCCGATTCCCATGAAGACGAACGCCCATTTGCCGGGGACGGCGTTGGCCAGCTCGAGGATGGATTCGCGCGTGCCGTGGGCTTCGGATGGATCTTGCTGCAGGGCGGCGCGCACCAGGAAAGCGCCGAGGATGATGATGATCACACCGCGCGAGCCGATGCCGATGCGGCTGATGTTCTCGGCGGTTCGCCGGAACTGCGGGGCGATGGGGGAGAGGTCGAGCGTATCGCTGTAGCCTCCCTTTAACGCGGAGATCACCTCCGACACGCCGTATATCGCGACAATCGCACCGGCGAGGCCAACGAGCCATTCGCCGAGCGGGAACTGGAAGAACCGCGCGGTCCACATCTCTGCTTCCCGGCCGTTCGATCCACCGAGGCCCTGAAACAGACGGAAGGCTTCGTAGCCGAGTCCCCCGTAAATCACCGCGCGGACGGCGTTTCCAATGCGCGTGACGATGCCCTTGAAGCTGGTCCCGTGACGGTCTGGATCGCGGATGGCGTCGAGAATGCGCCACAGCGCGTAGCTGCAGAGGCCTACGGCGAGCACGATCAGCAGGAAACGTCCGAACGGCTGCCGGAGCACGACGCGCAGGGCACCGCTGGTGTCGGTGATCCGGCCGCCGCGGTTGAGCGCAACCGAGAGCAGCAGATAGCCGACGATCGCATAGATCAGCGCTTTCGACGCGTAGCCCAGGCGGGCGAGTTGTTCGAGCATCAGCGGAGCGCGCGGCTGAAAAAGAGGTCGTGGTCGCCGGGCGGGTCCACGCCCGCCAGCCGCACCGCGAGAGCGATCTGCGCCCAGTGGCGGATCTCGTGCAGCAGGATGTGAAACAGCAGCTTCCTTGGTGTCATCGGCCAGTCCTGCTCTCGCACGTGCACCGTTCGTACCTCGTTGGCCTGATCGCTGTCGAGGTCGCCGATGAACTGCTCGAGCTCGCGTCGTACCGACGCCCCGTAGTCGAAGAGCGGCGGGGCATTGCTGCCGGTGAGCCCCGTGTGCTCCGCCAGTTTCTCGCCGCGCAATCGTTGCAGGTGCCGCTGCTCGACGAGGAAGATGTGGTCCACGAGTTTGCCAACAGTGGCAAAACGACCGCCCGGTTGCAGCGGAAGATCGAGCGCCTGGTCGTGTTCGACGAAGAAGCGGCGCCATTTCGCGCGCTCCTCTTCGGTGTAGCGCATCAACTCCGCGAATTCAATCGCCAGCATCGATGTTATGTTTTCTCATACAACCAAATATGGATAGCGACGGCCGGGACCAGCATCCCACAGACGCAGACTCCACAACACACCACGCTCCAGAGAATCCTGCCACGGCCTACGGCCCCGAGGTCGGGCCGTACCGCCTGGTGGCCCCCATCGGCGAAGGGGCGATGGGCGTCGTTTATGAAGCGGAACAGGATCGACCGAGACGGCGCGTCGCGCTGAAAGTCATTCGGCCGGGCCTCGTCAATCCGAAGATGCTCCGGCGGTTCGAGCACGAATACGAGTTCCTCGGGCGGCTGCAGCATCCCGGGATCGCCCAGGTCTACCAGGCAGGAATCGTCGAGTCGCCGCTGGGCCCGCAGCCGTATTTCGCGATGGAACTGGTGCGCGGGCGGCGGCTGGATGAATACGTCCGCGCGAGGCAGCTCTCGCTGACCGAGCGGTTGTCGCTCGTCGCCGAAATTGCCGACGCCGTGCAGCACGCCCATCACCGCGGCGTCATCCATCGAGACCTCAAACCCGCCAATATCCTGGTGACCGAGGCCGGCAATCCGAAGATCCTCGATTTCGGCGTCGCGCGCGCGGTGCAGGCGGACCTCGAGTCCGTGCAGACGATGCCCGGTGAAGTCGTCGGGACGATGGCCTACATGAGCCCCGAGCAGGTCGCCGGCGACCTGATGGAGCTCGACACGCGGTCGGACGTCTACGCGCTGGGCGTGCTCCTCTACGAATTGATCTCGGGGCGCCTGCCGTACGACCTCAGCCGCAAGTCGCTGCCCGAGGCCATGCGCACCATCCGCGACGACGACCCGGTGCGTCTGACGTCGGTCACCCGTTCGGTTCCGACTGATGTCGAGACGATCGTGTCGAAGGCGCTGGAGAAGGACAAGCTGCGACGCTACGTGTCGGCCGCCGAACTGGCCGAAGACATCCGGCGATTCCTGCGTGACGAGCCGATCGTGGCGCGCCCGCCAAGCGCGTCCTACCAGGTGCAGAAGTTCGCGCGCCGCCACAAGGCTCTCGTTGGTGCGGTCGCCGCGGTCTTGCTGACGATCGTGATCGGCGGGGTCATCAGCGTGTGGCAGGCGGTCCGCGCTTCGCGCGCCGAAAAGGTGGCGCAGGCGCAAAAAGCGAGCGCCGAGGCAGTCACCGCTTTTCTAACCGAGATGCTTACATCCGCCCAACCGTCGGCCGCCCGCGGCCGTGAGGTGACGGTGCGAGAGGTGCTCGACAGCGCGGCCGCTCAGATCGAGAGCGGGACCGTGGCGAACCAGCCCGAGGTCGAGGTGGCGGTGCGCGACGCCATCGGAAGGACCTACGAGGAGCTGGGGCTGTTCGCGCAGGCCGAGCGTCAGCTGCGGACGGCCATCGACCGCACCCCTGCCGGGGGCGATCCAGTCGCCCTCGCGAAGCTGAAGGCGCGGCTAGCCAGCATCCTCTTTAATAGCGGCAATTACCGCGCGGCGATTCCGTTCGCGCAGGAGGCGCTCGACGTCCGCCGGCAGCTGCTGGGGCCGAAGCATCCGGACATCGCCACCAGCCTGGCCGATCTCGGCACGATGAAGCTCGCCAACAAGGAGGTGGAGGCCGGCGAAGCGCTGCTCCGCGAATCGCTGGCGATGCGGCGCGAAGTCTCGTCGGCGAGCGATCCGAAGCTGGCCGTCGCGCTCAACAACATGGCCTTCATCGTTCGCCAGAAAGGAGACGTCAAGGGGGCCGAAGCGATGATGCGCGAGGCACTGGAGATCGACCGCCGCATCCATGGCAATGACCATCCGGAAGTCGCCACGCGGCTCGCAAACCTCAGCGTCTTTCTGATGGACCAGCGGCAGTACGAGGCGGCGATACCGCTGGCGCGCGAAGCGGTCGCGATCCGGCGCAAGGTCCTCGGCAACGACCATCCCTCGCTGGCATCAGGGCTCGATCCGCTATCGACCGCGCTGTGGGAAGCCGGCCAGCGCGATGAGGTCGTGCCGATGAAACGCGAGGCGCTCGCCATCGTCCAGCGGAGTCTGGGCGAGGCGCATAGCGATACCGGCCGTCAGCATCACAACCTGGGCCGCGTGCTGGCCGACACCGGCAACTTCCGCGAGGCGGCGGAGCAGTTTCGCGCGGCGGTCGAAAGCTATCGCACGGCGGCCGGCGCCCGACACACGCCGACCAGCGCCCTGGGCGGTCTCTCGGAAAGCCTCTATCACCTCCGCGACTATCGCGAAGCCGAGACGGCGGCGCGCGCGGCGCTCGCGACGATTCCGGATCCCAAGCATGCACAGCGCCCGCTGGTGCTGGTCGCCCTCGGCGCCGCGCTGCTCGGCCAGGGTCGTGTGGACGACGCGATACCGCACCTGCGCGAGGCGAACGCGCTCTACGACAAGCTCACGCCGAGAACGAGACCGTGGATGAAGCTCGAAGCAAAGAGCCTGCTCGGCGCCGCCCTCGCGCGCCGCGACCCGAAGGAAGCCGAACCGCTGCTGATCGCCGCCGACGAAGGCATCCGCGCCCTCCCCTGGGCGCCCGCCCACTACCTCCGCTCCGCCGCCGAGCGCCGCGCCGCGTTTCGACCGCCAAAGTGATTCCATCGACTGCTTCGCTGCGGGGTGGCAGGCATGCGGGTTCGCGGCTCCCGTTCGACGCCGTGGTAAATCGGGGCCTCCGGCGCGTAGCCTTACGGTCCGGCCGCGGCTCGGGTTATCACAGAGCCGGTGAACGATCAGTTGGATGCACGGGCCCTCTGAAGGACAGTGGCGAAACAGCGCCGCGTCCGCCCGGACCGCCTCCGACCCCGATTTAGTTCCTTCGCTCTCACGGCGCTCACAGGTCGCCGCGAACCCGCATGCCTGCCACCCCGCAGCGACCGACTATGGGGCACCGACGGATCGCGAGCGGCGGCAGGCGAACGCGGCCGCCGCGCCGTAGGAGTAGCGGGCGAGCGAAGGAATTAAATCGCGTCCGCAGGCGGTCCGAGTGGCGGCGCCGCTGATTCGTCTCAGGGGGTGTGGAACAGCTCGTTGCCCAACCGATCGGGGCTGTCGAGCGGATTATCAAAGGCGCCGCCTGATCGTCAGGCCAGCGCCGGAGGACGCGATTTACCCCGCGTACCGACGTCGGCGCCGCGGACGCGTTCGCCTGCCGCCGATCGCGGTGCCGGTGTCGAACGGGGGCCCCGAACCCGCATGCCTGCCGCTCCGCGGCTTGTCGCGTTGGCGTGGCAGACTAGCGAGGATGTTTTCTCAGCGCGTGCCGACCGACTTGCGTGCGAACCGCCTGAGCGCGGCGGTGAGTGCGCGGCGGGCGTCGGGGCAGCCGTTCATCGACCTCACGCTGACCAATCCCACCACGGCCGGTATTCGGTATCCCGAAAACCTTCTCGCGCCGCTCGCCGCGGTCGAGGCGCTGCGCTACGCGCCCGAGCCGTTCGGGCTTCGGCGGGCCAGGGAAGCGGTGGCGGCCGACTATGCGCGACGCGGAACGAGTGTTGCTCCTGACCGGATCGTGCTCACGGCGAGCACCAGCGAGGCATACTCGCTGCTGTTCAAACTGATCTGCGATCCCGGCGACGACGTCTTGGTGCCCATACCCAGCTATCCGCTCTTCGATCATCTTTCTCGGCTCGACGCGGTCCGTGTGCACAACTATCACCTCGAGTATCACGGCCGGTGGATGGTTGACGGACACAGCGTGGATACTGTTTGGACGCCGCACACGCGTGCGCTGCTCGCGGTCAGCCCGAACAATCCCACGGGTTCGTCGCTCTCGGGCGACGAATGGCGGATGTTGTCAGCCCGGTGTGCGGAGCGGCACGCGGCGCTCATCGTCGATGAAGTGTTCGCTGATTACCCACTTTCGGAGGATGGGACGAATCCCGTCGAGGCTCCCGGTGACGCGCTGACCTTCCGCCTGGGAGGACTGTCGAAGTCGGCCGGCCTCCCACAGGTCAAGCTCGGTTGGGTCGTGGTCGATGGTCCCGCAACGCTCGTGCGCGACGCGATCGAGCGGCTCGAAGTGATCTGCGATACGTATCTGTCGGTCTCCACGCCGGTACAGGTGGCGGCACCGGAGCTCATCGCGCGGGGGGCCGAGGTCCGCGAGGCGATCCTCGCGCGCGTCCGCGCGAACATGGCGATGTTGCATGCGACGGCAGCGGAATACCCTTCGGTGGACGTCCTGCCGGCCGACGCCGGCTGGTCAGCCGTGCTACGCGTGCCTTCCCGTCAGAGCGAAGAAGAGATGGTGCTCGACCTGCTCGAGCGAGACGACCTGCTGGTGCACCCCGGGTATTTCTTCGACTTCTCGCACGAAGCGTTCCTGGTCGTGAGCCTGCTTCCCGCCCCTGACCTTTTTCGTGACGGCGTGCGTCGCTTGATGGATCGCGTGCATGGCTGAGTCGAGGATCAAAGGCCGTCGGGCCGGTGCGCTCGTGCCGCTCTTCTCGATGCCGTCGCGCGAGAGCTGGGGTATCGGCGAGATCGCCGATCTTCCGATCCTTGCGCGCTGGTTGCACGATGCGGCGCTGTCGGTCGTGCAACTGCTGCCGGTGAACGAGATGGGGGACAACCAGACCTCGCCTTACTCGGCGTTGAGCGCGATGGCGATCGATCCGATTTACATCGCGCTGCGCGACGTGCCCGAGTTCTACGACTGGGGCGGCGAGGCGAAATTGACCGATGAGGAGCTGGATCACCTCGCCGCGGCGCGCGCCTCGACAACGGTGGATTACCGCCCGGTGCGGACCTTGAAACAGCGGGCGTTGCGCGGGTCGTTCGAGACGTTTGTCGAGCGCGAATGGCAGACCGGGTCGGCGCGCGCGCAGGGCATGCGTGCCTACATGGAACGCGAGGGTTGGTGGCTCGACGACTACGCGCTCTTCCGCGCGCTTCACGCCGAGACTGGTGGACGCTACTGGATCAAGTGGCCGACAGGGATGCGCGATCGTCGTCCCGAGGCGCTTGCCAAGGCGCGTGTGCGTCTCGAGCGCGAAATCCTCTATTACACCTGGCTGCAGATGGTGGCCGACGAGCAGTGGGAGCACGCGAGAAACGAATGCGAGGATCTCGGTGTCGCGATCCTCGGCGATTTCCCGTTCATGGTTAGCGGGGACAGCGCCGACGTGTGGTCACGGCAACAGGAGTTCCGTCTCGACGCGTCGGTCGGCGTTCCGCCCGATGCGTTCTCGGAGACCGGGCAGGACTGGGGCCTGCCCGTGTATCGCTGGGACGTGCTCGAAGCGAACGGGTACGAATGGCTGCGCATGCGGGCGCGACGCTGCGCGGAACTGTTCGATGGATTCCGCGTCGATCATCTCGTCGGCTTCTATCGCACCTTCGTGCGCGAGAACGACGATCGGACAGCGTTCGTTCCCCCCGACGAGCCCGCGCAGCTCGCGCAGGGCGAGCGCCTCATGCCCCTCCTTCGCGAGAGCGGTGCGGCCATCATCGCCGAAGATCTCGGTGTCGTCCCCGACTTCGTCCGCGAGTCGCTGGCGTCGATGCAGATTCCCGGCATGAAGGTGATGCGTTGGGAGCGGGACTGGGAGAGCGAGGGGAAACCCTTCAAGGATCCCTCCTCGTATCCCGAGGTCTCTGTGGCGATCAGCGGCACTCACGATACCGAGACGCTGCGGGAATGGTGGGAGAAGGCCGAGGAGCTCGAACGTTGCCGCGCCGTCGAGCTCCCACCGCTCGTGGAAGCGGCCGTGCTCCCTGACGAGACCTATTCGGATCGCCTGCGCGACGCCTTACTGACATCGTTGTACGGCGCCGGTTCGGACCTGCTGTTGATACCGCTGCAGGACATCTTTGGATGGTGCGAACGGATCAACACGCCCGCGGTCGTGTCAAAGGAGAATTGGTCGTGGCGGCTGCCGTGGCCGGTGGATACCATGCGCGACGAGAGCGACGCTATGGAGCGGGCGGAATTTCTCGAGCGGCTCGCGCGCGCGACTCGCCGCGCTTAGCTCGCAATGCTGAATGCAGAATGCTAAATGCTGAATGAAGGTGCAAATGTATAAGGATTCAGCATTCAGAATTCAACATTCAGCATTGTAAGATTCCACCGGTATGGTTACAGCAACGGCCGTTCCCGAGTCCGCCATTCAATCTGCTCGCGAGCGCCTCGACGCTCACGTGCGCGACATCGTTCGCTGGCACTTCGATCCGGCCACCGGATGCCCGTTCTGGCTGGAGCGCGCGAAGTCGTTCGATTTCGATCCGGTCAAGGACGTGAAGGTCTACGCGGACCTCGATAAGTTCGGCCCCTTCGAGGACGAATGGTTGCGCGGCGGGCCCGTGCGCCGCTGGGTGCCGAAAGCCTTTGCGACCTCGCCGATTTACACCTTCGAGACCGGCGGCAGCACCGGCGTGCCGAAGTCGCGCATCAACGTCAACGACTTCCGCACCGATTACGAGAACTTCAGCGACACCCTGCCCGACAGTACTTCCCGAAGGGATCGGACTGGTTGCACGTCGGCCCCAGCGGTCCGCGCCGGTTGCGGCTGGCGATCGAGCACCTCGCGCAACACCGCGGCGGCATCTGCTTCATGGTGGATCTCGACCCGCGCTGGGTCATCAAGTTGATCAAGGCGCGGCAGATGGACCAGATGGAGGCTACAAGCGCCACGTGATCGACCAGGCGCTCACGCTGCTGCGCGCGCACGACGGCATCCGCTGCCTCTTCACGACGCCCAAGTTGCTCGAGGCGCTGTGCGAGAAAGTGAACCTGAAGAAGATGGGTATCACCGGCGTCTTCTGCGGCGGCACCGAGATGACGCCGCAGTTCCACCGCTTCGCGGTCGAGGAACTGCTCGACGGCATCTACTTCGCGCCGACCTACGGCAACACCCTGATGGGCCTCGCGACCCAAAGGAGCCGCGCGACCCGGCCGACAACTTCGCGATCATCTATTACCCGCCGGCCCCGCGCGCGATGATCGAAGTCGTCGACCCCGACGAGCCCACCCGCGTCGTCGATTACGGGAAGACCGGCCGCGTGCGTTTGACGACGCTCACCAAGGAGTTCTTCATGCCGCGCTTCCTGGAGCGCGACGAAGCGGAACGCGAGCAGCCGTGCGGCAGCTACCCGTGGGACGGCGTCCTCAA
>CAVXMQ010000025.1:0-674719 GCA_963762995.1 uncultured Acidobacteriota bacterium
CGTGAAGTGCTGCGGCGCTCGGACGAACGCTGGTTGCTCGTTGGGACGTTCACCGGACGCGATGTCTTTCGCGCGGAGCCGTTTGAGGCAATCGAGATCGAGTTGCCCCTGCTCTGGGACGAGCCGGGTGAGGCCTAGACGGCGAGCAAGGCCACGAGCGTGAGGACGTAGCTGGTGCCGGCATAGGCCGCCACGAGCAACGTCCGGTCGCTCTTCGACAGCCGCCGCCAGGCAGCCGCGGGGTGCACGCAGTAGGCGACGAAGCGCCCGAGGGTCATGCGTCCTTCCCGAGCAAAACCGGATCCCACTGGACCGTCGCTGTTTTGCACGCGCAATTGCGCCGTGTTCGAACGATAGTCCGAGCTGCGGCAGACAAAAGCCTACAAGTGGAAGGTTAGCGGAGTTCGCCTCGCAGCCGAGTCGCTTCCGCACGAGCGAGCTTCTCTCTCAACTCGTCATCGCTCCGGTAGGGTCCACTGGGTAGACGCCGGGCATCGACTTCCAGGGGAATCGCAACACCCCCGAACGGATCCGGCGTCACGGTGACGCGATCGCCTGAGCCCTTCACCGTCCACTGGGCGAACTGCTGCGCATCGGTCCATCCGGTGCAGAACACCAGCGAGATCAAGTCGCCGAGCCGCACGAACGGATAGTCGTCGAGCAGGTCCTTCATTCGTCCGCTGCTCGCGCGCAGCATGTCGGCGCGCAGCGCTTCCATGTGCGCGAAGAACGGCGTCCACGCCGGATCGGGACGGAAACGGTCGTAGACGGTGATCGCATGCTGCGCGACGAGGGCCGCGGCCCACGGATCGCGGGCGAGACGCATGATCCCGCGCGGCCAGACCTCGTGCCGCACGGCGAGCGGCGCCTTCACGAAGTCGTGCGGCTCTCCGGTCGTGATGTCGATCGACGGGGCGGCGTCCGTCTCGGCCCACCCGTTGTCGTGCTCGCCGATGGCGCGCAGGACCGCGGCGGCCCGAGGATGCGCGCGCAGGGCCACGACTGTGCTCCATCACCCGTCGCGCCAGATGCGCGTGGTCAGGCTGCGTGACGAATAGATGCTCCAGTCCGCTGGTCCGAATGATCATCCCTACGCCATTCTCGCCGGGACGGATATCATTCGTCTCCATGAAGCGATTTCTGAACCTCTCGCTGGTGCTGGCCCTCGCGGTTCTCGCAGGCCCGCGGCTCACCGCTCAACAGGACCGCCTCGTTCCAGCCCCGGATCGCGGCGCGGGCGAAGGCGCCGGACCGTTTCCGACGCTGACGATCCGCAACGTGATGGTGATCGACGGCACGGGCGCGCCCCCGGCAGGCCCCATGAACGTCGTCGTCGAGAACAACCGCATCGCGCGGATTACGAGCGCCGGCACGCCGGGTGTGCCGCCGCGGCCAGGCGCGCCGCCGCCACCCACCGGGCCGAACGTGATCGACGGCACCGGCATGTATCTGATGCCGGGGTTTGTCAACCTGCACGCACATCTGGGCGACAACAACAAGGCCCGCGAGGCGGAATACGTCTACAAGCTCTACATGGCGCACGGCGTGACGACGATCCGCGGCGTCGAGCTCACGGCGCAGCCGTTCGCGCTGAAAGAGAAAGAGCGCAGCGCCAAGAACCAGATCGTGGCGCCACGCATCTTCAACTATCAGCGGCCCGGGGCGGGATGGGGCAAGGGTGTCGTCGACACGCCGGCGAAGGCGCGCGAGTGGGTGCAGTGGTGCGCGGCCAACGGCGTCGACGGGATGAAGCTCGTCGCCTATCCCCCGAAGATCATGGAGGCGCTCCTCGACGAAGCGAAGAAGCACGGCCTTGGATCGACCGCGCATCTCGAGCAGCGCGGCGTCGCGCAGATGAACGCGCTCACGGCGGCGAAGCTCGGGCTACGCAACGTCACGCACTTCTACGGCCACTTCGAGGCGCTCCTTCGCGATTACGAAGTCCAGCCCTGGCCCGACGAGATGAACTACAACAACGAGCAGCTGCGCTTCGGCCAGGTCGCTCGGCTGTGGAACCTCATTCATCCGCCGGGAAGTCCCGAGTGGAACGAGTACCTGAAGGAGCACGTGAAACTCGGCACCGTGTTCGATCCGACGATGACCGCGTACGCGGCGGGCCGTGACGTGATGCGCATGCGGAACGCCGACTGGCACGACAAGTACACGCTGCCGTCGCTGATGGACTTCTACACGCCGAACCGCACCAACCACGGCTCCTATTTCTTTGACTGGACGCTGCACGACGAAGTCGCCTGGCGCAACTTCTACCAGGTGTGGTTCAGGCTGCTCAACGATTACAAGAAGATGGGCGGCCGCGTGACGGTCAGCGACGACGCGGCCTACATCTACAACACGTGGGGCTTCGGTTACATCCACGAGATGACGCTGCTGCAGGAGGCCGGCTTCCATCCCCTCGAAGTGATCCGCGCCGCGACGATGCATGGCGCGGAGGCGCTGCACGAGCCCAAAGGCATCGACCTCGAGTTCGGCATCGTCCGCGCCGGGATGCTTGCGGACCTCGTGCTCGTGGATCAGAACCCGCTTCAGAACCTGTTGACGCTCTACGGGACCGGGTTCCCGCGTCTCAACGACGCGACCGGCCGCCTCGAGCGGGTCGGCGGCGTGCGCTACACGATCAAGGACGGCATCGTCTACGACGCGAAGAAGCTGCTCGCGGATGTCGCGGCAATGGTGGAGAAGCAAAAGAAGGAGCGCTCGTCGTCCGCCGCTGCTAACCGCTGATCGCGGCCTGCGTAGTACCTGCAATGCGGACTTTCCTTGCGGACATCCGGTACGCGGCGCGTCTGCTGCGGCGCAGTCCTGGCTTTACGCTCGTGGCCACTGCGGCGCTGGCGATCGGTATCGGCGCCAACCTGACGATCTTCGGCTTTGCGAGCGCGCTGCTCCTGAGGCCCCCGGCCGGGATCAGTGGCGCGGACCGCGTCGTGCGGGCGTTTACCAACCGTTTCTCAGCCACCCCGTTCCGTAACTACGAAGCGTTCCGTGACGGAAACCAGAGCTTCGAGGCTTTGGCGGCCTTTCGGCCGGAATCGGTGAACCTCCGAATCGACGCGGTGCCGGAACAACTCTTCGGTCAGGTCGTGAGCGGGAACTACTTTTCGACACTCGGAGTTTCCGCAGCAATCGGGCGAATGATTGAGCCGGCGGACGACCGGCCCGGGGCGCCTCCCGTGGTCGTGTTGAGCGATCGCTTCTGGCGGCAGCGATTCGGTGGGGCGCGCCCTGAAGGGCCTTACTCCGAGTATCAACGGACGGCCGCATACGATCGTTGGCATCGCGCCGCCCGAGTTCACCGGGACGATGGCGCCGCTCGTCCCCGACTTCTGGCTGCCGCTCGCAGGGTCGATCCACAAAGATGCCAGCGTGCAAATGATCGGACGATTGCGTCGCGAGGCGACGATCGACCAGGCCCAGGCGGAGTTGACGACGCTCGCCGGCCAACTGGCGACGACACGACAGGACGACCGGCTACCGCCGATGGTGACCGTGTACGCCGCGCGAGCGCTGATGCCCGAACTCGCAGTGCCTGCCGGGATCTTCTCCGGCTTCCTCCTGGTCGTGGTCTGTCTGGTGCTCCTGCTCGCGTGCGTCAACATCGCGAACCTGCAGCTCGCCAGGTCCGCGGATCGCGTTCGTGAAATCAGCGTGCGCCTGGCGCTCGGCGCCAGCCGCCGCCAGTTGCTGCGCCAATTGCTCGCCGAAAGCCTGTTGCTGTCACTGATCGGCGGGACGGCGGCAGCCGTCCTGGCGCTGTTGGCGTCGCGGCCGATCACCGCTGCGGTTGCGGCGATCCCGTCGCCGGTGCCGCTCGCGCTGACGTTCGGTGTCGACTGGCGCCTCATGAGCCTCGCGATCGGACTCGCGGTGATGACAACACTGGCCTGTGGACTGGTGCCGGCGCTGCAATCCTCGAAGCCCGACATCCTGCCGGCGCTGAAGGAAAGTGCCGTCGTTGCCGCACCGAGACAGGGCAGGCTGCGCGCCGTGTTCATGACGGCGCAGGTGGCGATGTCGGCGCTGTTGCTCGTTCTGGCGGCGCTCCTCGTGCGTGGATTGATGAGCGCCCACACGGTGGACCGAGGTTTTGTCACGGACGGCGTGTTGGTCACGAGCGTGGATCTCGGATCCGCGGGGTACTCAGCGGCGCGGGGCCTGGAGTTCTTCGAACAGTTGCGCACACGGCTTGGAGCAGACGCCCGGCATTGCCGCGGCGTCGATCGTCGAAATGGTGCCGCTCATGCTCTCGAATCGCGCGAACGAGATGGCGAAGGAGGCTACCGGTGCCGCGGCGACGGCAGCCGATACGCGGCTCGTTTATCAGAAACACGGTGTCGCCGGGACACTTCCTGACGCTGGGGATCCCGCTGGTCGCGGGCCGCGACTTCGATGCTCGAGATCGTGCCGGTGCTCTCGAGGTCGTCATCATCAACGAGACGCTCGCGCGTCGCTTCTGGCCGAATGAGAATCCGGTCGGCAAACGCATGCGCCAGCGCACCGGCCTCGAGTCCTTCGGCCCATGGCTCGAGGTGATCGGCGTTGCTCGCGACAGCAAGTACGCGACCGCCGGCGAGGAGGCGAAGCTGTTCATGTATCAGCCCCTCGCCCAGGCGTACTCGTCGTCTGCCAACATCCTGGTGAAGAGCCGTGGCCCTTCGATGGAGGCACTTCCCGCGCTTCGCGCCACGGTCGCCGGACTCGATCCGAACCTGCCGATCTTCGGCGTGATGACGCTCGACGAAGCCACCAGCGTCTCGTTCCTCCCGGTCAAGGTCGCCGCGTCGTTGACGGCCGCGCTCGGGGGACTCGCGCTCGTGCTCGGCACCATCGGTCTCTACGGTGTGATGTCCTACATCGTGCGGCAGCGCACGCGCGAACTCGGCATCCGCATCGCGCTCGGCGCACGCACAGCGTCGGTCATTCATTTGGTGACACGCCAGGGGATGCTGTGGACGTTCATTGGCCTGGTGCTCGGCCTTGGCGGCGCCTTCGGTGTGGCGAGGCTGCTGGCGGGGTTCCTCTATGGCATCGGTCCCGCCGACCCGATCGCGTTCGGCGCGATCACCCTGCTGCTGACCGGGACGGCGTTCGTCGCCTGTTATTTACCCGCGCGCCGGGCGAGCCGGATCGATCCGCTGACCGCGCTCCGGGATCAGTAGCGGCGATCGCCGTCGGTGTCCGGTATTGCACAGACGTTCTCGCAGCGTCACTCTACGGCGGCGCTACGCCGCGCAAGCGGCGGGCGGCGTCTGGCGCCCCGCGGCGTCATCCACTCGGATCTTTTTCACGTACGCCAGTAATGCCGTCCAGTACTCGGTCGCGTGCGTGACGCAGACGGGCCCGGGGTTTTCCGGAACGGTGTCTGTTGCGGGCCGTTGACAGTGCGCGCACTTGGTAGTCATTTCGTTCAGCATACAGGCCCAAGGGCGACCGGCGCTGTCCCGTATTGCACGTGCTAGGCTTCCTTCAGGGCATCTGTGGGATGGATCCGCAGCGCGCGGCGGGCGGGCTCGATGCACGCGAGCAGGCCGACGGCCAGCATGATTGCCGACGTGCCCATCAGCGCGTTCGCGACGTAGCCGATCGACACCTCGTCAGAGAGACCCACGAACAGCAGGAGCACCGAGTTGCCGGCGGCGATGCCGCTGCCGATCAGCATCATGGCGCGGGCGAAGACGCCCGCGAGCAGGCGCGTCGGGGTGGCGCCGAGCGCGGCGCGCAGGCCGATCTCCTTCGTCCGTCGCGCGACGCTGACCGACATCAGCGAGAAGATGCCGAACGCCGACAGGATCAAACCCAGGGCGACGATGGCGGCGATCGCAGCGGAAACGACCACTCCCGGTAGGTCCTGCGCCCACGCCAGGTCCTGGAGCGACCGCACTTCGACGAGCCGCAGGTCGGGATCGACGTCGGCGACAATGGAGCGCACGCGTGGCGAGAGCGTCGCCGCGTCGCTGGTGTGGCGAATGCCGATGACCAACGGGCGCGTCGTCGCCAGCGAGGCCGCGCTATAGAGGAACGGCGCTTCTCCGAGATCGGTGGGCTGCATGCCGACGTCGCGCACCATCCCGACGATCTCGAACCACGGCTCGGCCGGCGCCCCGTTTCTCGCGGCGGATCGGACCCGTCGTCCGACGGGATTCGCGCCCTTGAAGTGCACGCGCGCGAAGTTCTCGTTCACGAGCACGGTGCGCGCCTGTGCGGACCGGTCGCCATCGTGGAACCCGCGTCCGGCAACGATCGGCACGTCGAACGCTTCGAAGTATCCGGGGCCCACGGCCGCAAGCCACACGGTGTCGACTTGCACCGGCGGCGAGTCCGGCGCCAGTTCGATCTCGACAGTGTCGGTGTCGACGTCCATGCCCGGCAACCGATCGCCATATGTCACCGCGGCGACTTCGGGTTGCTGCGCGACTGCGCCGCTCGATCTCCCGGTAGGTGCGTTCGAGTCGGGCGGTGAACTCCGGGGCCGATTCCTCGCCGACTCTTCGCGCGGCCTCCGGGTCGATCTCGACCGCGAGGTATTGCGCGGCGGGGAACTTCGACCGGATCTCGCGGTCGCGCCAGGATTCCCCTGAGATGCCCATGGCCGGCGGAATCAGGATGACGGTGAGCGCCACCTGTCCGATCATCGCCGCGGTCCAGACCTTGCCGAATCGCAGCGTCGATCCGCCCAGCGCCGAGATTCTTCAACTGCGCCTGGGCATTCTTCCCGGTGGCTTTCAGCGCCGGAAGCACGCCCAGGATGGCAGCGCTGAAGACGGTGAGCGGAATCGCAAAGAGCACGGTGGAGAGCTTGAGACCGGGATTCAGCCAGAAGGGCAGCTGTCCTGCGAAGTAGGAGGTCAGCGCCCACTTCAAGGTCCAGTTCGCCACCGCGAGCCCCACGATGGCCGCCACCGATGCCAGGACGAGCGCTTCGACGAAGAGCTGCGTGATGATCCGGCCGCGCGTGGCGCCGAGCGCGTAGCGGACGGAGATCTCGGCGTCGCGCGTGGCCGTGCGCGCGTAGACCAGGGTGCCGACGTTCGCGCACGCGAGCACCAGCACCAGGATGATCGGCAGATACGTGATCGCGATTTCGAGAATGGAGCGGTCGCCGGGCGACTCGCCGCCGTAGGCGAGCACGCGCGGAACGAAGTGCCGGTGTGTGGCGGGCGACGCCTCCTTGACCTGCTGGGTCAGCGTCGCGATCTCGACGTTCGCCTGGGCCTGCGTCGCGCCCGGCGCCACCAGCCCGAACACGCGGATCGACGGCCCGTCGAGCGGCGCGTACCCGGATCGCTCGAGTTGCAGCGGCGCCCACATCCGATGGTTGATGGGGAACCGGAATCCTTCCGGCATCACGCCGACGACGGTGGCGGTGACCCGTCCGAGCTGCATGGTCTGACCCACCACGTCGCTACGCCCGGCAAAACGGCGCTGCCACACGTCGTAGCCAAGCACCACGACCGGCGGTGCGCCGGGCTGCTCATCGGTCTCGAGCAACGGACGGCCGAGGACCGGGGGCACCTGGACGACGCGGAACATCGACGCGGTCGTTTCGGCTGTCGTGATCCGTTCCGGCGTGGCGCTGCCGAGGCTCATGCTGCGCTCGACCGTCCGGTAGGCGGTGAGCTCTTCGATCATGCGTGCGTCGCGCTTCCAGCCGAGGAAGTCGTGAGCGATGCGGTACTCGTCGCCGCCCGCCCGCGGTGTCGCGCATCTCGAGGGTGACGATGCGCTCGCCGGCGGGGAACGGCAGCTGCGGCCGCCACAAGTCACGCGTGAAGTCCCACCAGCCGGCACCCAGCCCGATGGCAATGGCCAGCGAGAATCCGCCCGCGAGCGTCAGCCCCGGAAACTTCACCAGCATTCGCAACGCGAGTTTGTAGTCCTGCAACGTCCCGCTCCCCTTGTAGAGACCGAATATGTCGACGCGAGTGCGCACGAGGGCGCTCGCCATGTCGAGTGTGTCGAGGCTGGTGCGCACGCGCGCTTCCAGCGGTCCGTGGCGTTGCGCGCGAAGCCGGTGCGTCTCCTCGAGATCGCCGAGCACGCTGTCGGCATGGTCGCGCGGCGCCAGCCAGCGCAGCAACGCCCTCGTCCAGCGCGGGGCTCTCACGTGGTCTCTCCGAGCACGTCCCCGAGCTCGCCGACCATCGCCTGGATCGCTCCAGTCATCGCGCGAACGGCCGCGATGCCGGCGGGGCGCACAGTGACGAGCCGCCGCGGCTTGCCGCCGCGCTCGGCGCGCGCCTCGCCGAGGTGCGTCGCCACGAGTCGCTTCTGCTCGAGCCGCTGGAGGGTAGTGAACACGTTGGCGCGCCTCACCGATCGGCCGGTGCGCTGCTCGATGTGCTCGGCGATCGCCACGGTGTAGGCCTCGTCCGGGCCGAGGCGCAGGGCCGCAAGCAGCACGAGCAGCTCGAACTCCGCCAGGGTTTGGGTCTTGAGGGCCATGAGAAACATCGATGTCGTCCTCTTCCTACAGTCACCAGTGCATTTAAATCACTATGTGACTATTTTACGCATTTGCGGCTCGTGGTTCCCTCGAAGAGTGGGGTATCGCGGCGACTCTAAAACTCCGAACTACGAACTCCGAATTCCGAACGATCTTGTGAAGGCCGACGCTCGCGTCGGCCCTCTTGTTTGCCGGGTCTAAAGACCCGGCACTACACCAGCCATTCCACCAGATCGTTCGGAATTCGGAGTTCGTAGTTCGAGTTTTAGAGTCGCGGCGAACAACCCCACTCTTCGCCGCAGCCGGCCGCCTCGAACCCGGTAGAATCTCACCCATGCGTACTGCGGTGATCATGATGCTTCTGCTCGCGGCGCCAGCCGCGGCACAGAACCGGTCCGACGACGAGTACACGCGCTACGAGCTGTTGGCGCCGGAGACGGCGTCCTTCAAGATCATCTACGACGTGACGGCGGTGACGCCGGGCGCGAAGTTCTACTTCAATCCGATCCGCAAGGGGAGCATCGCGAGCGACGAGTCGGTGATCGACCTCGCCAGCGGTGCGCCGCTGAAGTTCGAGCAGATCTCCGGCGCGGCGGCGCGGGAGGCAGGGCTGTCGAACGCCGACCTCGAGGGGGAATACATCAAGGTGACGCTGGCGCGCCCGGTGCCCGAGGGTGGGGAAGCGCGCATCCGGATCATCAAGACCTACAAGGATCCGAAGAGCTACTTCAAGGACGGGGACGCGATCGTGTTCGACCGTCCGCTGGGCATCAAGCGCAACGCGGTCGTGTTGCCGCCGATGTACGAGTTGATTGCGTGCAACATCCCGTCGCAGATTCTCGCCGAGCCGGACGGCCGTGTCGGCATCAGCTTCATGAACACGTATCCGGCATCGGCTCCGCTGGTATTACGCGCGCGCCCTTACGCCAAAGACGTCGTCGCGCCGGCCGGCCCTGGTGCGGTGCCCGTCGCCCCCGGCGGTGCCGCGCCGCGCGATATGCCGTTGAACCGGATCACGGTCGGCGAGCGGGCCTTCCAGGATCGCGAAATCGTCTACTTCCTCAACGATCCCGCCACGCATTCCTTCAGCCTTTACCACGACTACACCGAGACGCGCGAAGGGGTGGACAAGTACCTGAACGTCGTCCGCCGCGGCAGCACGGTGTCGAATCCTTCCGCGAAGAACCTGGACACCGGGGAGACGCTGAAGGTCGAGACGCTCAAAGGGGAGGCCATTACCAAGGCCGCCATCGACATTGGCGAACCGGTCGTGGCCGATAGCGAGGTGGTCGTCATCAGGTTCCCGCCGGTGAAGAAGGGGCAGTCGATCCGGCTGCGCATCGAAGAGACCTACACGGATCCGGCCCGCTACGCGCTGGTCGACGGTGGGT
This sequence comes from uncultured Acidobacteriota bacterium, assembly GCA_963762995.1. Lineage (GTDB taxonomy): Bacteria > Acidobacteriota > Vicinamibacteria > Vicinamibacterales > 2-12-FULL-66-21 > JACDCA01. Next base: position 9,853 of record CAVXMQ010000025.1, read on the forward strand.
TGGTCTGGTATCGGAACTTCGGCCGCTCGCGCAACGACATCGTGCTTCCGGCCGGCTGGCGCGTGACGACGAGCTCGATCCCCGCCACGGTGTCGCTGGCGAGCGACGGACGCGTGCGGCTGGCGTACGTGAACCCGCGTCCGGATTCGATCGACGTCTTCGTGAAAGCGCGACGTATCCGTTAAGTGACGCTCGACGATCTGAGAGCGTTCGCGGTTTCACGCAGCCTCTTCGGGCCGCTGCCGCTCAAGCGCGCCATCGACACGCTCGGCTTCGTGCAGGCCGATCCCATCCGCTCGCCGGCGAGAGCGCAGGACCTGACGCTGCGTCACCGGGTGAAGGACTACCGCGCCGGGGACCTCGAGCGGCGCTACGCCCGCCTTGGGATCGAAGAAGACGTCCTGATCAATTACGGCTTCGTATCCGGCCGCGTGTATGCCCTCATGCACCCGCGCGAGAAGGTCCGCCTGACCGACAGGCCGCGCACGCGCCGCGACAAGGTGCTGGCGTTCGTGCGCGAGCGGGGAGAGGTCCACCCACGGGACGTGGACGCGCACTTCTCACACGGAACGGTCACCAACTACTGGGGTGGATCCTCGGCGGCCACGACGCGCCTGTTGGAGGACCTGCACTACCGCGGTTGCCTGCGGGTGACGCGACGTGAGCGCGGGATCCGCGTTTACGCACCACGCGAGGCCCTGCCATCCGATGACGCCCTCTCTCCGCGTGATCGTGTCGACGCGTTGGTCGACGTGGTCGTGAACAAGTACGCACCGTTGCCGGATCCGTCGCTTTCGTATGTCGTCTCGCGCCTGCGGTACGCGGTGCCGCAGTGGCGGCGACTCGTGAAGGACGCGCTCGCGCGCGCGCGCCAGCGACTGGCGCACGCGCATGTGGACGGCATCGATTGGTATTGGCCGTCCGGCGAGCGCGGACGTGCGCAGGCAGCGGACGACACGCTCCGCCTGTTGGCGCCGTTCGATCCCGTTGTCTGGGATCGCCGTCGCTTCGAGCTGTTCTGGGGTTGGCCGTACCGGTTCGAGGCCTACACGCCCTCTGCAAAGCGCAGGTTCGGCTACTATGCGCTGCCCATGCTGTGGCGCGACCGTGTGATCGGCTGGGCAAACCTCTCGCTCGTGGACGGTCGGTTGCAGTCGGAAGTCGGCTATGTCGCGAAGGCGCCCCCGAAGGAACGGGTCTTCACGCGAGCGCTCGAGGCCGAGCTCGAACGCATGCGCCGCTTCCTGAAGTCGGCCGAAGAGATTAGCGCCGGCCGGTGAGTTCCCATTGGATGAGGGACACGGGGATGACGCCGGCGGCGTTGAACTCGTCGAGGAAGCGGCGCAACGTGAAGTCGTTTCCGAGCTGGTGCGAGCGCTGCTTGATGAGTTCGTCGATCAAGTACTTCCCGGTGACGTAACTGGTGCCGTAGCCTGGCTGGCGCAGGTAGAGCTGCTGCTCGAAGCCCAGCAGGTCGAGGTCGGGCCGCATCCAGCCGCGCGGTGTCCACTGGACCTGGAACGCCTTCGCTTCCTTGATGTCGAACTCGTTGGCCTGCGCGTGGAGCGATGCGAGCCCGCGTGCGCAGCGCTGCGCCAGCATGATCCACACGATTTCGCGCGCCCGCGGGTTGTCGTCGTAGTACCCGGCGTGGAGGATCAGCTCCTCCATCGCGGTGGCCATTCCCTCCGAGCGGCTGTCCCACACATTGAAGAGCGTCGCCCCGCGCCTGATCGGGCTCTTGTGCGGCGTCCGCTTCATCCACGCGTGATCGAACCAGTGATAAAAGTGCGCGAAGAGCGTCATCGGCTCGTAATGGCTCGCGATGCCGAAGAAATTGCGGCGTTCGATCGGCACGAACCCGCCGAGGTGTTCGCGTAACGCCGGATCGAGGTAGTCGTCGACGCGCACGACGTCCTTGTTCTTGAGAAACGCGATGTACTTCGTGACCGCATCGTTGGCGCGCTTCTGGTACTCCTCGGGGGTCGCGGCCGCGGTCAGCGGTGGCAGATGCCGGTTGCGATGCTCCTCGAGCTTCAGCGACGCGTGCGCGCGCGCCAGCTCGCGTTTGAGAATGGCGACCTCATCGTCCCAGGTGAGTGGCACGAGGTGGACGTTGAGGAGGTTCCAGTTGTAGTGCTCCTTGCCGATGCCCGACGGCCCCTTCTTCGACGGCGCCTGCTTCTCGAGCCACGCCACGAAGTCGGCGGTCGCCGATCGCGCGCCCTGAATCGCCGCCTTCAGCTCAGGGCTGCCGTCCGCTACCCGTTTCCCGAGCGCATCGAGGTCCGACACCTGTTCCGCCATCGTGCCGGTGCCGGTGATCCAAAGGTCGCGCGCGTTGCCGGTGAGATTCAGGCGCGCTTGCGCGAGCAGCGGCGGGATCGTGCGGAGCTCCGCCGCCAGCCTGGCTTGATCCGTGGCGGAGAGCGGGAAGCGGTACGTCCAGACCTCGACCACCGCATGATGCGTCGGCCCCTCGTGCGCAGGCGTATCGCTCATCTCCGTCCAGACGGACTGGTAGAACGCTGGATCTCGTGCCCAGGGCTGCAGCACCCGCAGGTCGAACTCGAGGCCGTTCATCACGGCGCGCGTCAGCGCATGGTCGACCTGCTGGTCAACCGGCCAGGCCTTCGGGTCGATGGCGGTCAAGCCGTGACTGGAACGTCTTCAGGCGTGCGCGCTTGGCTGCCAGCGTTGCGGCCGTGTAATCGGGAGCGCCGTCCTTCAGGGGTGGCCGTTCGAAGGCGACGAACTCCTCGAAGAGCGCGACGAGCTCCTGGTAGGTGCCTTTCTGTGCGTGCGTGCTCGCCGCGAGCGCCGCGACGCACAGGATGGCCGTGAGAAGGCGTAACACGCGGGCTTCTATGAAGACGGCAGCAGCATCATCGAGCGGACCGTTTCGGCCAGGTGCAGCGGATCGATCGGCTTCTGCAGGACCATGTTGGCCAGCCCCTCGCTGTCGCCCACGTCGGCGCCAGTGATGACGATGACCGGCAGCCCCTGGAGCGCCGTTTCGGAACGCAGGTGCTTCAGGAAGTCCCATCCTGTTGTGCGCGGCATCATCAGGTCCGTGACGATGACCGCCGGACGCGGCGTTCCGTCGTGCAGCACCTCCAGGGCCTTGAAGACGCTGTTGACCGCGCGGACCTTGAGTCCTTCAGCCTCGAGCGCCCGCACCAGGAAGTTCAACGTTTCCGGATTGTCGTCGACGACGAGCACGAATGTATCGGGCATGGCGCACCTCGAAACAGGGGGAACGAAGTGTATCACCCGCGCTCGAAGCGGGCGGATATACTCCACCGTCATGCCCGCACGCACCCTGTGGACCGCGCTGGCCGCCCTCCTGATCGCAGCACCCGGTAGCGCCGACACCTATCCGCGGCAGCCGGGCGTCGACGCCGTCCATTACGTCTTCCGACTCGTCGTCGACGACAGCTCCAACCGGATCGCGGGGGAGACGACCATTACGTTTCGGCTCGCGCAAGGCGTCCGCGAGGTGGCGCTCGACCTCGCGTCAGCGGCCGGTGACAAGGGCATGACGGTGTCTGCGGTGACGGTCGGCGGCCGACCCGTCGCTTTCAAACACACGGCGGACCGGTTGACGCTGCCACTCCATGCCCCTGCCGGCGCGAGCGAAGAAGTGCAGGCGGTGGTGACCTACACCGGCGTGCCGGCCAACGGACTCCGATTGATCCAGAACATTCACGGCGAACGGACCATGTTCAGCGAGAACTGGCCGAACCGCGCGCGCCAGTGGTTGCCGATGATCGACCATCCGTCCGACAAGGCCACCGGTGAGTTCATCGTCACGGCGCCAGCGCATTACCAGGTGGTCGCCAACGGGCTGCTCGTCGAAGAGCAGGATCTCGCGGGCGGCACTCGGCGGACGCACTGGAAACAGTCGGTGCCCATCTCGTCGTGGCTGTACGCGCTCGGCGTCGCACGTTTCGCCGTCCACCATTACGACGTCGTGCGCGGCATTCCGCAGCAGGTCTGGGTCTTTCCGCAGGATCGCGAGCGCGGCTACCAGATCTTCGAGCTCACCGGCCGCAAGGCGTTCGAGTACTTCAGCGACTGGATCGGTCCGTATTCCTACGAGAAGCTCGCCCACGTGCAGGCGGCCGGCCTCGGCGGCGGCACCGAGCACGCATCGGCGATCTTCTACGGAGAGAAAGGCGTTGCCGGTGGACGCGCGCCGGTCGTCCACGAAGTTGCGCATCAGTGGTGGGGGAATGCCGTCACCGAAAAGGACTGGGACGACGTGTGGCTGAGTGAAGGGTTCGCGACCTACTTCACGCACCTCTACACGGAGCAGTTCGAGGGGCGCGACGCCTTCGTGCGTGGCTTGCGCGCGGACGTGCAGACGATCCTCGCCGCGCAGAAGGCGGCGCCGGAGCAGCCGATCATCCACCGCAACCTCGCCGACATGAGCAGGGTCCTCAACCGCCTCGTCTACCAGAAGGCCGGCTGGGTGTTGCACATGCTGCGCGGCACGGTCGGTACCGAGAAGTTCTGGATCGGCATCCGCGACTACTACAGCCGATACAGGAATCAGAATGCATCGACTGACGACTTTCGCCAGGTCATGGAGCGTGCCTCCGGCATGCCGTTGTCCTGGTTCTTCGACCAGTGGATGACGCGGCCGGGGATGCCGACGCTGAAAGGCGGATGGCGCTATGACGCCGCGGCGAAGAAGCTCAGCATCGAGGTCTCGCAGGTGAAGAACCCGATGCACTATCGGATGCCGCTGGAGATCGCCATCGGCCGCGCGACCGGACAACCGCGCCTCGTGAAAGTGGAGCTCACGGAGCTGAACCACGTGTTCGTCTTCGACAACGAGCCGGAACCGGCGTCGGTGACGCTCGATCCGAACACGTGGGTGCTGATGCAGGTCGAGGAGTTCGTGAAGCGCTAGCGCCTCACTCCGACTTTTACGGCTTCTTCGCGGCCAGCCGCCAGAACTGCTTCTCGTTTAGCAGCGTGATCCGGTGGCCCTTCTCGCGCAGCCGCTTGATCTCCATCAGCTTCAGTCCGCCGTCCTTGCCCGCGGCCTGTAACGCGTTCGGGCGGCCACGGACGACGACGGTGGTCTTCGCAGACGGACTGCTATGGACGATCGCGCCGGCGCGCTTCGCGGCGCGCATCGCTTCCTTGCGCGTCTTGCTCAGGATGCCGGTGAACGCCACGTGTGCGCTCTTCAGCGTGCGCAGGACCCCGGGCTTCAGCACGGCCGGCGGATTGCGCAGCGCCTCGATCATTTCGTCAGCGCTTTCGTATCGTTTCCTCCGCTCGCCGATGCAGCGGTAGACGATCTCCTTCAAGTGGTCGCTGCATCCGAGCCCGCGCACATCCGCGGTCCGCAGGCGCGCCCGCGCGTCCCCCTTGATCAACATGGCGAGCAGCTGACCGACTTGGTAGACGTCGTCTCGCGCCTGCCACTTCGGCGCGGCGCGGTCGATCATCTCCGACGGCGCCGTCATCAGGTTCATCGTTCGCGCCGTGACCCCGCGCGAGTCGCTCTGCTGGCGGACGATGCCGAAGTCGCCGAGCTTGAGGCGATGGCCGTCGCAGACGAAGACGTTCATCGGGGTGAGGTCGCGATGCAGCGTTTGGCCGCGATGAAGCTTGCGGAGCACTTCGAGGACGCCCGCGATCTCACGCCGCGCGGCGGGCTCGCTCCATGCCTTCGCTGTCTTCGCGAGGAAGGCGCTCAAGTCTCCATGGGTCGCGCACTCGAGCACGAGGCAGTAGAGCAACGGCCGATCGACTGTCGAGAGCGGAAAGCGATCGAAGACACGGATCGCGCGTGGATGATCGTTCAGCGCAAGACCGAAGTACGCCTCGCGCAGCCAGGTCTCCTGGTGCTCGCTGACCTTGATGCACACCTCCTGCGGCACATCGTCTGAGCGTCCCAGGCGCGTGGCGAGGAAGACCTGTCCGAACCCGCCCTGGCCAATGAGCTTGCCGACCTCGTAGTTGAGTGTGCTCTCAGGGCTCGCGATGATCTGCCCGGGACGGAGGAGCAGCTCCTTCGTTCGCGAGCCACCCGGCGCCTGCCGCGCGGTGCGGGTCGTCGCATCGGGATTGAACGTCGTGCGCATGGATTCAATCATTCTAACAAGCCCGCACAACGGACTACGGACGACGGACAACGGACAACGGACAGCGTGCTACGCTGACCAGCGCCGGAGGAGTGACGATGGTTCTGCCTGAAGTTGTCGACGGCGTCCTTGCCGCCATCGGACGCACGCCCGTTGTTCGGCTGAAGCGCCTGGCGCCGCCGGATGGAGCGGACGTCTTCGTCAAGCTCGAATACTTCAATCCCACCGGTTCTTACAAGGACCGCATGGCCCTCGCGATGATCGAAGGAGCCGAGGCGCGCGGTGCGCTGCGGCCGGGCATGCGGGTCGTCGAATACACCGGCGGCAGCACCGGGTCGTCGCTGGCGATGGTGTGCGCGGTGAAGGGGTACGAGTTCGTGCCGCTCTCGTCCGATGCGTTTGCGCAGGAGAAGATCCGGACGATGAAGGCATTCGGGGCGGAGGTGGAGATCGTGCCGAGCGACGGCGGCAAGGTGACGCCGGCATTGTTCGACCGTTTTAAGGCGCGGATCGCTGTCATGAAGGACGAGCCGGATACCTTCTGGACCAACCAGTTCCACAACGCCGATGCGCTGAACGGTTATCGTAAAATCGGCGCCGAGCTGCTGGAACAGCTCGGGACCGTCGATGCGTTCTGCGGGGCCGTCGGGACAGCGGGCATGCTCGTCGGCGTGTCGCGCGCGCTGAAGGAAGGCGGCAGCCGCGCGCGGATCGTGGCGCTCGAGCCCGATAGCTCTCCGATGCTGACGGCCGGCCGCGGCGGACCGCATCGTGTCGAGGGTATCGCGCCGGGCTTCGTGCCCCCACACCTGACGGCGGCTGATTACGACGAGGCGCGCGCGATCGATGAAGGCGAAGCGCGCGTCATGGCGCGCCGGCTGGCGAAAGAGGAAGGTCTCTTCGCCGGCACCTCCACCGGCCTGAACGTCGTCGCTGCGCTCCAACTCGCGCGTGAGCTCGGCCCCGGCAGGCGCGTCGCCACCGTCGCCATCGACACCGGGCTCAAGTACCTCGCCGGCGATCTGTTCGCGAGCTGACGATGCGCCACGTTGTTCTCCTGGGTGTCATCGTCTTGGGTGCGGTCTTGCCGGGTCTAAAGACCCGGCCTACGGCGGAGGAGACCCGGCCTGCGGTGGTGCAGGTCGTTCCCGCGGACACCGTCTTGTTGAACGGCACCGTCATCACCGTCGATCCGCGCGACTCGATCGCGGAGGCGGTGGCCGTGCGCGACGGGCGGATCGTATTCGTCGGCACGACGGCGGCGGCGCGCAAGCTGGTAGGTGAGCGGACGCGCGTTATCGACCTCGCGGGACGAACGGCGACCCCCGGTCTCATCGACACCCACGTTCACTTCTCCGAACCCGCCGACACCTTGGATCTCGGCGACGCTCGCAACATGGACGACGTGATTGCGAAGGTTCGCGCGCGCGCGGCGACGGTACCGGCGGGCACGTGGGTGCGCGGCGGCGGGTGGGACGAGGGGAAGCTCAAAGAACGCCGCTACATCACCGCCGCCGATCTCGACAAGGCGGCGCCCGATCATCCCGTCTACCTCACGCACACGACGGGACACTATGGGGTCGCCAACTCGCTGGCGCTGAAGCTTTCCGGCGTCACGCGTGAGACCAAGGATCCTCCGGGCGGCACGATCGACCGCGACAAGGACGGCAATCCAACCGGCGTGATGAAGGAGCGCGCGACGGGCCTCATCCGCACGGGCGGCGGGGGTGGTGGCGGCGGACGCGGCAACATGCGCGAGAACGTGCTGCGCATCATCGACGGCTTCAACCGCGAAGGCATGACCGGCGCCAAGGACCTCAACGTCAGTGAAGCGAAGTGGGACCTGTACAAGCAGCTCCTCGACGAAGGGAAGCTGAACGTCCGTGTGGCTGTGCTCTGGCGCGGCGGCAGCACGGTCGAGTCCGCCAAGCAGGCGATGGCATCGATCGAGAAGGCGGCGCTTCGGAGCGCACCGGCTGCGTCTCGCGCCGGTGTGAAGCTCTACATCGACGGCAGCGGCGGGGCGCGCACGGCCTGGATGTACGACGACTGGAACAAGGACCTGACCGGCACCGACGCTGGCAACAAGGGCTATCCCGCCAATGGCGACACCTATCCCGAGATCTTCAGGCAACAGGTGACGATGCTTACGGCTGCGGGCGTGCATGTCGGCGCGCACGCGGTCGGCGATCGTGGGATCGACTTCGTCGTCGACACGTTCGCCGAAGCGTTGAAAGCGCACCCGAAGAAGGGGCTGCGTCATTCCATCATCCACGCCAACGTGCCGACGGATCGCGCGATGCGCCTGATGGCGTCGCTGCAGAAGACCTACGACGCAGGATATCCGGAGGCCCAGGCGCCCTTCCTTTGGTGGATCGGAGACACCTATGCGGGCAACTTCGGGCCGAAACGAAACCCGCGCCTCGAGCCCTTCGCGTCCTACGTGAAGCACGGCGTCATCTGGGGCGGCGGGTCGGATTACAGCGTCACGCCCTATCCCGCACGCTACGGCCTGTGGGCCTCTGTGGCACGCGAAACACAAGCCGGCACCTACGGGAAGACACCATTCGGCTCGGGGGAGTCGATCGACATTGGTACGGCGCTCAAGTCCTACACGATCTGGGCGGCGCGCCTCATGTTCCTCGAATCAGAGGTCGGTTCGCTCGAAGTGGGGAAGCAGGCCGACATCGCTGTCTGGGACCGCAACATGTACAAGGTGCCGACCCCACAGCTCAAGGACCTGCGGTGCGAGATGACGCTCGTCGGCGGCGGCGTGGTGTTCGAGCGGAAGTAGGGAAAAGACATGACGGCAGGTCGACTCTTCGCGGCGGTATTGCTGGCGGTGGTTACGGTTGCGACTGGCCAGTCGCAGGCGCCGGCGAGGAGTGTCATCCTCATCACCATCGATGGACTTCGGTGGCAGGAGTTCTTCACCGGCGCGGATCGCGATTACTTCAAACGAGACAAGACAGGGAGCGGCGGAGAAGCGGAGCAACGCTTCTGGCGCGGGACGCCAGAGGAGCGGCGCGCGGTGTTGATGCCGTTCGTTTGGAAGACCGTCGCCAACCGCGGGCAGATCTTCGGGGATGCTGGCGCGGGCAGCACGTCACGGGTCACGAACGGACTGTGGTTTTCTTACCCGGGATACAGCGAGATGTTTGCGGGTGTTGCGGATCCGCGAATCGACAGCAACGCGAAGAAACCGAATCCCAACATCACGGTCTTCGAGTGGCTCAATAGACGTCCGGGGTTCGAAGGGAAGGTCGCGGCCTTCGGCTCGTGGGACGTGTTGCCATTCATGCTCAACACGGAGCGCAGCGGGTTGCGCGTGGGAACCGGCTTGGAACCCGATGCCGGCGGCCGCGACCGAGAAGCAGCGGGCCATCAACGAGCTGGCGGCCGACCTGCCGCGCTACTGGTCCTACGGTCCGTTCGACGCCCCGATCGTCTACGCGGCGCTCGAGCACCTGCGCGCCGAGCGGCCCCGCGTGCTCTACCTGATGCTCGGCGAAGGCGACGAATGGGCGCACGAAGGACGGTACGACCTCTACCTCGACGCGAACCAGCGTGCCGATCGTTTCATCGAGCGGATCTGGCAGACGGTGCAGTCGATGCCCGAGTACGCAAACCGCACCACGCTCGTGCTGACCACTGACCACGGGCGCGGGGCGACCACGAAGGACTGGATGAATCACGGTCGTGACGTCCCGGCAGCCGAGCGGACGTGGATGGCGCTGCTCGGAGCGGGTGTGCCCGCGGCCGGGGTGCGAACGCAAGTCAACGTGACGACTTCGCAGATCGCGGCCACGATCGCCTCCCTTGTCGGCGAGGACTTCCGGTCGGCGGTACCGGCCGCAGCACCGCCGCTATCGCTCGCGAAATAAAGAGGAGGATTCGTGTTCGGCCTTCTCGTTGTTGTCGGGATCGGCGTGCTCGTCTGGAAGTTCGTCACGCCCGGCCAGCGGTTTCTTCCCGAGTTCTCGCGACTGCTGACCGAACCGAAGATAGACAGCGGCGGGCTGTCGTTCTTGAGCGGGCGCTCCGCGCTCAGCGGGCAGTTCCGTGGCAGGGACGTCTCGGCCCAGATCCAGTTGCCGCGCAGCAAGTACGGCACGTCCTACCTCGTCGTGAAGGTTAGGGCGCCCGGCGTCGAGTCGCTCACTGGCACCCAGGTGGACTCGCGAGCCAGCGACGACGCGGCGCGCCGGGCGTTGTATGTGCTCGCCATGCAGGATCTTCAACTCACCGTGGAGGAAGGCTGGCTTCGGGCCCTGTGGAGCCCGAAGGGCCTGTTCATCTTTCCCGGTGCTTTCTCGGAAGAGAAATGGCGCAAGGTCCTCGAGGCGATGCACACCGTCGCGTCATCGCTGGAAGGTCGTTCGAATCCGGCCTGAGAGGAACATCACCGGTACCCAAATCAGATAGCCGACAGAGCGTCCACGTCAGCACCGACGAGGCCGAGTTCACGGTGGAGACGTAGCGGACGACGAAGTCCATGATCTGGGCGGCTTCCTCCCCTCCGCGGCTCGAATTCTGCACCGCCCGCTCGACGACGGTCCCGGCGATCGAGCCCGCCGCCGCGCCCCGGGCACTCGCGATCACCAGGGCGGCTTGCAGGAAAACCCACGCGACGTAGAAGCGCGGAAATCTTCGGCTCCGCGTCACGAACGACGTCAGCAACGACGTCGAGGCGAGGATGAATCCGACCATCGTGGCGAGCTCGAGCAACGGCGGCGTGAGTGCCACGAAGATTGGCAGCAGTACCACGCCCCCCAAGCCCCTTCCGGCGTCTTCCCAGAATTTGGCTTCCGCACCCAGGGTGAGGACATGACGCCACTCGGCCAGGAACGGTTCGAGACGCAGCACCATCGACACCGGCAGCGCTACGAGGGCGATCGCGAGCAGGTACAGCCAGCTGCCGATTTCGGATTGCACGCCCTCCGACAACAGCTGGCGCTCATTCGGCATGACCGCGCGCGAAGTGCGGGACAGGTAGAGCGTGCCGGCGCCGCCGACGACGAACAGGACGGCGATCTGAAACACGATCCAGACGATCGGGTGTGCCGACGAGTCGGCCCGGAGGACGCCGAATGCGGCCAGCCCTGCGACCAGGGACGAGAGACCAGCCAAGACCGTCAGGGTCGCCGCGCTGCGCAGCAGGAAGCCGCTCATCGCCGGTCGAGCAACGCCGGCCAGTTCTGCACGAGCACAGCCCTGGTCGTGGGGCCGTCGGTGGACCGTCGTGCAATGAGGAGACGCCCATCGCGAGCGACATCGAAGCCGGACGGCGTCTCTTCGCCCTGGTAGAAGACGCGCGGGACGCCAAGCTTGACGGAAGGCTCGACGGTCAACGGAAGGACCATGACCAGCCCTTCGCTCCTGCCACTGGGGCTGCGTCTGCCGCTGAAAAAGAACAGTTCGCGGCCGGTACCCGAGAAACGCGGGCTGATCCCGCCGTTCGTTGTCACCTGCCATCGCGCCGTTCCTGCCGGGAAATCAGACAGGTGGACATTGCTTTGGCCGCTGAGACTCCGAACGGTGTAGGCGACGAGCCGGTTGTCGGGCGAGAGGTCGGCCGTCCGCACATCCTGGTCTTCCAGGCCCGGGAACGAACGCTTCGGCTCGGTCGGCGTCCCCTTGGCGTCAAGGGGTGCGTAATAGAGCCGCCCCTTGCCCCGCTCGTCGTCCAACCACAGGTACCATTTCCCATCCGGCGACACGCGACCGAAGATGCCGGCGCTCATCTCCGAGCGGCCGCCAGCACTGTCTGCGCGCTGCGCCATGATCTTGGACGACTCCACGGGGCCCCATCTGTAAAGCACTCGATCGCCCGACGGGAACCAGTCGGGGTACATCAAGGTCTGGTCCGTTGCTCCGGTACTCTCCGTCCCAGTCAGGTCCGTGGTCAGCGGCGTGTCTGCGCCTGTTGCGAGGTCGCGCACGATGACATTCCCACGGTTCCTCTCGCCGGCGATGTAAACGACGCGGTCTGCGCCTGGCGAGAGGCTGAAGATCGGAAGCAGTTCCGGGAGAGGGGCGCCGCGGATGCTGGTCGTTGATGTGGTCTCGCCTTTTCGGGTTACCCACGCGAGCGTGGACGTGGGCACCATTCCAGATCGGATGACCAGCGTGCCGTCGGTAGAGGCGCTGTAGTCGGTGGCGCCCGCTTCCACGAGCACGGCCTTCGAGAGGTCGGGTTGTGCATCCGTCCACGGGAGTGCCCACAGGCCCTGGTTGTTCCCGAGCCGCCGGAACATCAGGAAGCCCGGATGCACGTAACGGAGATCGCGCGCCGTCGGCTCATTCACAAACGGACGACGTTCGCTGCCGTCGATGATGTCGGTGCGGATGGCATCTCCAGCCCTCGCATGCACCGTGACCAGCAGCTGTCCGCCGCTACCCAAAGATACTTCGTGGAAATCCACCTCCGTCTTCAGATCGATCTCCAGCAGCGCCTGGGGTTGTCCGCCGGACGCGGCCACCGTGTAGAGGCTGTCCCGCCACGAGGAGAACACGATCGTGCCGTCAGCGCGCCAGACGATGCCCAGGACCCGTCCGACACCGGGAACACGGCAGACAGTGAAGAGAGGACCTCCTGAAGCCGGCACCGTTCGTATCGTGCCCTCGGCGACGTAACCGATCGTGCGGCTGTCAGGGGACCAGAAGATGTGGTCCGCGGTCGGCGGCGCATCGGCGATATCGAGGGATGTGGCTTCATTCAGGGCGCGCACGTGGAGGCGGCCGCCGGAAAAATACGCGAGGCGCCTCCCTTCCGGAGCGATCCAGATCGGACCCGCGGCGCCGACGGCTACCGGTAACTCGAGGCGGAGGAGAGGCAGCGGCGGCGCAGGTTTCAGCGTCCACGACAGAATGCCGGCGATCGCCGCCATGACCAGACCCAGCGCTGCGCCCACCAGGACGCCACGACGGCTGGAGGTGTGACGCTGGACGACAACCGCCGGACCACTCTCGGGGTGCGCGACGACATGACCAGCGTCGCCGATGTCGCGCAAACGGTGTTTCGGATCCTTCGCGAGGCACCGTCGCAGCAGGTCCACGATCGCGGCAGGAACCGTCGGCGGCAGCGCAGTCCACTCCGGCTCCTTCGTCACCACGAGACCGAGGCTCTCCACCGCAGTCTCCGAACCGAACGGAGACCGTCCGCTCAGCATCTCGAAGAGCACGCATCCGAACGCCCAGATGTCGGCGCGCTTGTCGACCGCCTTCCCTTTGGCCTGCTCGGGCGCCATGTAGGCGGCGGTGCCGATAATCGTGCCGAGGCGCGTGGATGGGGACGTGAAGGTTGGCGACAACCCTGGGTCGGACTGAACCGCCTCGTTGCCGACGACGGCCTTCGCGAGGCCGAAGTCCAGCACTTTCACGGTCTCGTCGGGCGTGATCCTGATGTTGGCGGGCTTCAGGTCGCGATGGACGATGCCGCGCTCGTGTGCCGCGTCGAGCGCATCGGCGAGTTGCCGCGCCAGCGGCTGCGCCTCGGCCCAGGTGAGGGGACCGCGCGCGAGACGCGCGGCAAGGTCTTCTCCCTCGACGAGTTCCATGACGATCGCCATCTCGCCGGCGGTCTCTTCGACGCCGTAGATGTGCGCGATGTTGGGGTGGTTGAGTGAGGCCAGCGCGCGGGCCTCGCGTTCGAATCGCACCCGCCGCTCCGGATCGGCCGCGACGAGCGGAGGCAGGATCTTGATGGCGACGTCCCGATCCAGCTTGGCGTCCCGTGCACGGTAGACCTCGCCCATGCCTCCTGCGCCGAGGGAGCTGACGATCTCATACGGTCCGACGCGCGATCCCGGGGTTCGCTGCACGGCGGGGTCATTCTAGTTACTATTCAGCATTCAGCATTCAGCATTCAGCATTGCTATGGCACAAAAAGAACTCACTCTTCGCGGTCTTATCCTCGGGATCCTCATCACCACCGTCTTCACCGCCGCCAACGTCTACTTAGGTCTCAAGGTCGGCCTGACGTTCGCGTCGTCGATCCCAGCGGCCGTCATCTCGATGGCGATCCTGAGCCGCGTGCGCGATTCTTCGATCCTCGAGAACAACATCGTGCAGACCGTCGCCTCGGCGGCGGGCACGCTTTCGGCGATCATTTTCGTCCTGCCGGGGTTGGTGATCGTCGGGTGGTGGACCGGGTTTCCGTTCTGGACGTCCGCGCTGGTGTGCCTGGCGGGCGGCGTGCTGGGCGTGCTCTTCACGATCCCGCTGCGGCGTGCGCTGGTCACGACGTCCGACCTGCCGTATCCCGAGGGCGTTGCGGCCGCGGAGGTGTTGAAGGTCGGGTCGGGGCAGCGCGGCGAGACGAAAGACGAGAGCGGCGAATCGCGTGAAGGACTGACCGCTGTCGTCCTGGGGACGGTGGCGTCGGCGGGCCTGGCGATCGTGTCGGCAACCCGGATCGCTGCGGCCAGTGTGTCGAGTTTCGTGGCGCTCTCGGCCCGCGTCGCGACCGGCTACGACGTGGCGTTTTCTCTCGCGCTCTTCGGTGCGGGACATCTCGTCGGGCTGTCGGTCGGCATGGCGATGCTGGCCGGACTCTTGATCGCCTGGGTGTTTGGCGTTCCGATCCTGACCTACCTCCAGCCGCCGCCCGAGGGTGTGGATCTGCTGACGCACGCGGAACAGGTCTGGCGACGGCAGGTTCGATTCATCGGCGCCGGGACGATCGGGGTCGCGGCGATCTGGACGTTGGCCAAGCTCGCCCGGCCGGTGGTCGGTGGACTCGTCGCAACGCTGGCGTCGTCACGAGCGGCGGCGACGCATGACGAGCGCGATCGCGACATGTCGCCGGGCTGGATCATCGGGCTCACGATCGTTTGCCTCGCGCTCTCCGGGTGGCTGGCGATGCGCTTCGTCGCGGGGACGCCACTGGAAGGGGACGCCGTTAAGCTGACGCTCCTCGCGGTGCCGTTCGTGCTGATCGGCGGTTTCCTGATCGCCGGGATCTGCGGCTACATGGCCGGCCTTATCGGTGCGTCGAACAGTCCCATCTCTGGCGTCGGGATCCTGTCGATCGTGACCTTCGCGACGATCCTCGTCGCGGCGACCGCGCCGACTCCTGGCACCAACTCCGCGCTGGTGGCGTTCGCACTCTTTGTGACGGCCATCGTGTTTGCGTGCGCGACGATCTCGAACGACAACCTGCAGGACCTGAAGACCGGTCAGCTCGTCGGCGCGTCGCCGATGCGGCAGCAGATCGCATTGATCGTGGGCGTGGCGGCTGGCGCGGCAGTCATCCCACCGGTGCTCAATCTGCTCGCGCGCGCCTACGGCTTCGCCGGTGCGGCGAACGTCAACGTCGTCGCCGCGAACCCGCTGCCGGCGCCACAGGCGACCTTGATCTCGGCCCTCGCCCAGGGCGTGATCGGCGGCAACCTCGACTGGAAGATGATCGGCATCGGTGCGGTCGTTGGCCTGGTGATCATCGCCATTGACGAATCGCTGCGCCTGGCAAAGAAACTGCGCATCCCCCCACTCGCGGTCGGCATCGGCATCTACCTACCGATGTCCTCGACCTTTGCCGTGGTGCTCGGCGCGGTCGTGGGGCATTGGTACGAGAAGCAGGCCGCTCGCATGCGGAACCCGGATCGCTCGCAACGCCTCGGCGTTCTTGTGGCGTCAGGCCTGATCGTCGGCGAGAGCCTGTTTGGCGTGCTGAATGCAGCGCTGATCGTCGCGTTCTCGAACGATGCGCCGATCGCACTGGTGCCCGGTGATTTCGGCCCTGCGAAGATCCTCGGCACGCTGGGCTTCGTCGGGCTCGTCGTGTGGCTCTACCGCTGGATGTTGCAGCGCTCGGAAGCGGCGCCCGCTGCGTTACGCTGATTTGTACTTGGCGGACCCGGCCTGTGGCCGGCGCCGCGCGTACATCGCGCCGATGCCCATGACGACGGCGTCCTCGATGACGCCGCCGAGCACGCCGCTCGGCAGCCGCTTGCGCAGGCGGAAGGCGATATGCGCCATTGCCACTGCGGCCGCCCCGCCGACCAGCGCCCCGGCCACGACGTTGCCGCGATTCTCGCGGGCGATCGTGCCGCCTACCATCGCGCCCATCGCTGCCCGTGCGGTCAGTGGCAACGTGTCGATGCGGTTGCCCACCAGCGAGGTCTTGTCCGCGATGAATTCGCCAGCCGCGACCGTCGAAAGCAGCCCGGCGAGGACGCCGCCCCGTTGATACGCGAGGGTCGTGGGGCCGGCCATCGTTCGCATGCCCGTCAGCGCGCCCAGCGCCAGAGTCTCGGTCAACTGCGCTGCATTCATTGGAACCACTTCCATTTCGTGTTCATCAGTCACCCCTCCGCCTGCATCGCGTCCTGAAGCTAGAATATCTGCCGCGCAGCATATCGATGAAATTCGTAGGGAGCCAGCTCGCGTACTTGATGCGGGATCGTCAAGCGCGATCCAACATCGGCGCACTGCTGAAGTACCTGCTGATGCTGGTGGGGCTGATCACTCTCTACGCGATCATCTTTCACGTCATCAAAATCCGCGTCGAAGGGGAACAGCACTCGTGGATGACGGGGTTCTATTGGACCCTCGTCGTGATGTCGACGCTGGGCTTCGGCGACATCACCTTCACGAGCGACGTTGGACGACTGTTCAGCATCGTCGTCCTCCTCTCGGGCGTGTTCCTCCTGCTCGTGATGCTGCCCTTTCTGTTCATCAGCCTGTTCTACGCACCGTGGCTCGAAGCGCGCGTGCGCCTCAGCGCTCCCCGCGAAGTACCGGAGGGGACCACGGGGCACATCATCCTCACCGAATACGATGCGATCGCGGCGAGTCTCGTCGAGCGCCTGCGCACCGAGCAAATTTCGTACTACGTCATCGAGCCCGACCCTGCGAAGGCCGCACAGATGGTCAGCGAGGGTATCCGGGTCGTGGCCGGTGACAACGACAGCGTCGCGACGTATCAGCGCACCAACGCCGTCGCCGCCCGCCTGCTCCTGGCTAACTGTGAAGACACGACGAACACCAACATCACCATCACCGTTCGAGAGATCGCCGAACGTTTGCCCATCGTCGCCATCGTCGAGGAGGAAGATTCCGTCGACGTGCTGCAATTGAGCGGCGCCACCACGGTGCTGCCGCTCAAGCACCAACTGGGCGAATACCTTGCCGCGCGCGTGAATACGGGCGGTGGCGAGGCCCACGTCATTGGCGTCTATCGAGGGCTCGAGATCGCCGAGCTGCCGGCCCGCGATACGGCATTTGCTGGCCGCACGGTGCGCGAGACGCGATTGCGGGAAACCACCGGCGTCAGCGTCGTCGGTTTGTGGGAGCGCGGCAAGCTCAAGCCGGCCTTTCCAGATTCCGTGCTGCACCCCGACGCCGTGGTCGTGGTTGCGGGCAGCCACGCGCAGATGAGCGCGCTCAGCGCCATGCATCCTCCCAGCGGACACGCGCCTCCGCCGGTCTTGATCATCGGCGCGGGCAAAGTGGGGTACGCGGCAGCCAAAGCCCTCCGAGTAAAAGGCGTCGAGGTTCACGCCATCGATCGCAGCGAGCTGGCCCTGGAGCCGATGCGCGCCGACGGCGTGGCCCTTTTCCCGGGGGACGCCGCGGATCGTCACGTACTCGAGCGCGCCGGCATCGACCGCGTCTCGTCAGTCCTGCTGACGACCAACGACGATGCCATGAACATCTATCTGGCGGTGTACTGCCGGCGGCTGAACCCATCGCTTCGCATCGTGAGTCGCATCACGCACGAGCGTAACGTGGAGGCGATCCATCGTGCCGGAGCCGACTTCGCGCTGAGTTACACCACGCTCGGCGTCGAGTCGGTGATCTCGGCGCTGCGCGGCTACGAGCTGGTGGTGCTCGGGGAAGGGGTGGAGCTGTTCTCCGTCCCGGTGCCGGCGTCCCTGCGGGGACGACGCCTGGCCGACTCCGGGATCGGTTCGGCCACTGGCATGAGCGTCGTCGCCCTCGAGCGGGGAGGGGCGCTCGTCACGCGACTCACGGCACAGACGCCGCTCGAGGCCGACTCGTTGCTCCTAATGCTCGGGAGCCTGGAGCAGCGACGGAAATTCGCTGAGCTGTTCGAAAAGGCCGGGTGAGGCGTCAGCGCGGGACGGTGAACGTCCGCGTGATGACCTCTCCCTCGCGTCCGAGCGGGCCCCGGTCGACGCCACCCATGATCAGCTTCACCGCGCCCGCGTTTCCCGTGCGGATCTGGATCGTCTTCTGAGCTTTGATCGGGATCCGCGTGTCTGCGGCGAGCTCGCGCTCAACGATCTTCTCACCGTCGGCGACCACGCGCACCCACGCCGGGTCGGTAGTCACCAGCACCGAATCGAAGGGGGAGGGTGCAGGTGCGGCCGGGGCCGTGGCTGCAGGCGCTGGCGGCTCTTGCGCGGGGACCGGTGCTGTCGTCGGGGCTGGTTGCGGCGAGTTCGCTGTCACATTCCGGCTGCCACGGGTCGTCCAGGCGTAGCCGCCGACCGACAGGATCGCGAGTCGCGCCGGCTGCGACTAACCACGTCGTCGAGCGCGACTGTCGTAGTGGCGGCGGCGACGGGACGATGACCACCCCGGGTTCGGGTTCCGGCGGCAGATCCATCGAGTCGAGCGCCTCTTCGGGGGTCCCCGCGGGGGCCGTTTCTGGTAGCGGCGTGTGAGCGATCGGTTCCACGATCGGCTGTGCGATCGGCACCGCGATGGGTGGGACGACCTGTGGAGGTTCAATCGGGGCTGGAGCCGGTGGCGTCGGAACCACAGCCGTCGCGGGCGGCTCGGGCTGCTTGAACGACTTCAGAAAGCGATCGAACTCGTCGATCACCTCCTGGCGCAGGGCCTGGTAGCGCCCGATTTCCAGTCGTGCTCGTTCAATTTCTTCCAGTGCGGCGCGTTCGTCGAAGGGTGTCGGCTGGGTCACACCGTCATCGGGTCGCTCATTCACGACGTTAGTTGACCAAGGGCGCGCGCAATCGTCAACCCCAACCTTGACGGCTCGAAGGGATGGCACAATCCGACCATGATTGCTAAGGGCTTAACGCCCATCCTCAATGTGTCCGACCTTCAGCAGACGTTCGAGTGGTTCGAGAAACTCGGATGGCAGAAGGGCTGGCAGCACGGCGACCCGCCCGGGTTCGGCGCCGTTTGCTCGGGGTCCTGCGAGATCTTCCTGTGCCGGGGCGGCCAGGGCGGGCGCGGCAAAAGCGCGCTCGCGTCCACCACCGACGATGATTCTCAGGAGAAGGGCGTCTGGATGACGATCTGGGTGGACGACGTGGATGAGGTTTACCGCGAGTGCGTGGCAAATGGTATCGAGGTGACGCATCCTCCAACCGACGAGCCGTGGCGAGTGCGGGAGATGCACGTTCGCCATCCTGACGGTCACGTCTTCCGGATCAGCCGGGGACTTCCGGAGTAAGCGGATAGGAGTAGGCCGGGTCTTCAGACCCGGCTAAAATTCCCCACATGTGGATGCTCCTCACGCTCGTCCTGTCACAGGCGCCGCAGCCGGCCGCGCCGATCCCGGTCGAAGGGGATTTCGTCATCCGCAACTTCACCTTCACCTCGGGCGAAACGCTCCCCGAGTTGCGGATGCACTACCGCACCTATGGGACGCCGAGGAAGGATGCGCAGGGCATCGTCCGCAACGCCGTGCTGGTCATGCACGGGACCGGCGGGACCGGCGGGCAGTTTACCGGGCGCAATTTCGCCGGAGAGTTGTTCGGGCCCGGGCAACCGCTCGACGCGGCAACACACTTCATCATCCTTCCCGACGACATCGGCCACGGCCGCTCGAGCAAACCGAGCGACGGCTTGCGCGCGAAGTTTCCCCGCTATGGCTACGTGGACATGGTGAAAGCGGAGCACCGGCTCCTGACCGAGGGGCTGGGCGTCAACCACCTGCGGCTGGTGATGGGAACGTCGATGGGCGGGATGCACACGTGGATGTGGGGATCGATGTATCCCGACATGATGGATGCACTGATCCCGCTGGCGAGCCTGCCGACGCAGATCGCCGGACGCAATCGTGGCTGGAGGCGGGTGGTGATCGACGCGATCCGCGGCGATCCGGAGTGGAAGAACGGCGAGTACACGACGCAGCCGCAGAGCCTGCGCACGGCCGCGCTGATGTTGTGGCTCGTGAGCAGCAACACCGTGCGGCGGCAGGCGGCCGCGCCGACGATCGCGGAGGCCGACCGCGCGCTCGACGCGACCATCGCGAGCTATCTGAAGTCCAACGACGCGAACGATATTTTGTACGCCATCGAGGCGTCGCGCGACTACGATCCGGCGCCAGGCCTCGAGAAGATCAAGGCGCCGCTGGTCGCGATCAACTTTGCCGACGACATCATCAATCCGCCCGAGCTGCAGATCCTGGAGACCGCCATCAAGCGCGTGCCCAACGGCCGCGCGATCACCGTTCCGGCCAGCGATCGCACCGCCGGCCACGGCACGCACACCATGGCGGCCGTCTGGAAGGAATACCTGGTGGAATTGCTCGCTCGAACCGGGGGGAGTTCCCCGTAGCTAGCTGGGCGCTGTTGCAGAGAGACGAGCGAGCAGCAACGTGGTTGCCTCGTCGTAGCGGCGGCGGAAGAGGGTATCGTCGAAACCAAAACGGCCGGTGAAGTGCAGAGCCATCATGCCGTGGGCAAGCGACCACATCATCAGGATGGTTTGTCCCGGGTCTCCGGGGACTAACTCTCCGCTCGCCATGCACTCCTGCACGGACGCCATGACTGCGGCGAACGACGGGGACGGCGTCGCGCGCACGGACTCCGGCGCGAGCGGTAGCCCCGGGCGTGGGACCAGGAACATCAGCTCGAAATACCGCGGCTCCTCGAGCGCGAAATCCCGATACGCGTGTAAAGCCTTCGCGATCCGCTCGTGCGCATTCGTCGCTCGGACGGCTTCTGCAAGGCGCGCTTCCCAGCGGGCAAACCCCGATGCGATCAGCGCCTGGACCAGAGCATCCTTGTCGCGGAAGTGCCGATACATCGCCATGGCCGTTACCCCCACCTCGCCAGCTACCCGCCGCGTCGTCAGGGCGCTGATCCCTTCGGACCGAAGAACCCGTTCGGCCGCTTCGATAATGCGATCGCGCGGGCCGGCGCTGTTTACGCTGTATACTCGCGGCATGTCTACGCTGTATACCACAGTCGTCGGCATTGTGCTACTCGCCTTAACCCCTGTTGCGCAGGACGTTACCCCACAACCGGCGTTCGGGGCCGGTACGGTGTGGCGGATCACTCTCCGCGAGCCGGACGGGTTCGACATCGACTTCCGGATGACCTTCGCCGCCGCGGGAAGCGGCTGGGAGGCGTGGTCCCGGCAGGGGGCCGCGCGCGAGATGGTCGGCGGGGGAGTGGCATTGCTCGGACGCATGTTCGGCAAGATGCCGCCGAAGGAAGCGCTCATTCACATCGGCGACGGGACGATGCGGCGCGAGGGCCGCGTCACCCATCTCACCGGCATGCTCGACTCTCCCTTCCTCGGACGCCGCAAGTTCGTGGGCACGATCGACAACGACCAGCTTCGCGCCGAACTCACGCACGCGTCTTCTGGCGCGAAGGCCGGGACCATGCAGGGCACGCGCGATCCCGGTGCAGGGGCGATCCGCGACTACGTGGCGCTCGCGGCCGAACTCGACGCCGCGATCCGCGCCGACTTCTACAACCCGTCGCTGCTCACCAGTCGCGATTTCGTCCGTTTCTTTGGCGACCTGAAGAAGCGTTTCGCGGGCGCGCGGGACGATCTCGACGCGATCGTCGCGTTCCAGGCGCTGACGCTGTCGCTCGGCATCTCCCACTTCGACTTCATCCGGAACCCCCGGTATGCCGCGCATTCGCTCGAGGACATCCTGGCCGGCGATCCGAGCGTGGATCCCGCGACCTTCGTTCGCCTCACGTTCCCTGCCGCCGACGTCGCGTCTCTTCGCATCACGAAGTGGGACCGCGTCGGCCCGCATGTCGATCGCGCGTTCGAGCGCATCGCGTCGTCGAAGGCGCAGGTGCTCATCCTCGACCTCCGCGGCAATCCTGGCGGGGACGCCTCCTCGATTGCGCCGTTCACGCATCTCGTGCGCGAACGAACCATCATTGGAGCCTTCCGTGCGCGCCCATTTTTCGAGCGCGCCGCCACGATCAAGTCGCCGCTCTCCGATCTCCCCGTGTTGGAGGCCAACGCGTCTCCGGCCCAGTTGATCCGTGACCTTCGCACGCACGGCGGTGTCACGGGCGTTGCCGTGCCGCGCGAGCCGCACTTCGCCGGGCCCGTATATCTGCTCGTTGACGGTAGAACCTCGAGCGCGTCGGAGCCGCTGGCGGACGCGTTAAAGGTGGCGAAGCGTGCGACGGTGATCGGCGAGCGCACCGCCGGCGCGATGCTTACCGCGTTGCCGCACCCGCTGCGCGACGGCTGGGTCGTGACGATTCCGCAGGCGGATTTCATTACGGCCGACGGCCGTCGGCTCGAAGGCGTCGGTGTGGAACCCGACGTGAAAGCGGATCCCGCCGATGTCGTCTTCGCCGTCGCCGATCGACTCCCCGCGACGCTGCCATTCTCAGCTGAGGTGCTGCGAGGTGGATCGTACGAAGCGATGAATCGTCCCGACGATGCGGAACGCAGCTTTCGCGCCGCTCTGCGGGTCGCCGACAAGCAGACGCCGGTACCTGCGGCCGCCGACCGTGCCGCCGTGCACAAACGGCTCGCGAAGCTGCGACAGGCCAAGGGTGACCGGGACGGTGCTCTCCAGGAATACAAAGAAGTGCTGAAGCTGGTGCCAGACGATGCGGAAGCGCTTGCGGCGGTGCGGGGCGGATGACGTAGACTTTCGCATTCGATCGAAGGAGAAAACGATGGCACGCAAGACAGCAGCAGATTTCGACCCCGAGGTCCTGGTTCTGTTCAACGCCTATGTCCACGGTTCTCTCGACCGCCGGGGCTTCCTCGACAAGGCGACGAAGTACGCGGTCGGCGGCGTGACGGCGGCGATGTTGCTCGAGCAGCTGAGCCCGAACTTCGCCGAGGCGCAGCAGGTCCCTGCCGACGACAAGCGGCTCAAGATCGAACGGCTTCCGTATCCGTCGCCGGGCGGCAGCGAGAAGACAAGCGGCTACCTGGTGCGGCCGGCGACTGCGCGACCGGCAAGTTGCCGAGCGTCCTCGTCGTTCACGAGAACCGCGGGCTCAACCCGCACATCGAGGACATCGCGCGCCGCATCGCGCTCGACGGGTTCATGGCCTTCGCACCCGACGCGCTCGCGCAGATCGGCGGTTACCCGGGCACGGAGGAGCAGGCCCGCGCCGAGTTCCAGAAACTCGAACGCGAGAAGACGAACGTCGACATGGAAAACGCCGCGAAGTATCTGAAGGGGCGGCCCGACAGCACGGGCAAACTCGGCGTCGTTGGCTTCTGCTGGGGCGGGAGCCAGTCGCATCGGCTCGCGACGCTACTGCCCGACCTGGCGGCTGCGGTTCCGTTCTACGGCGGTGCGCCCGCGCCGACCGAGGCGCCGAAAGTCAAAGCCGCCCTGCTCGTGCAGATGGCCGAGAACGATCCCGGCGTGAACAAGTCGTGGGCCACGTACGAGCCCGCGCTGAAGGAAGCCGGGATCAAGTACGAAGCGCACGTCTACCCCGGCACCGGCCACGGGTTCAACAACGACACGACGCCGCGCTACGACGAGAAGCAGGCGAAGGTCGCGTGGGAGCGGACGATCGCGCACTTCAAGAAGCACCTGTCGTAGGTCGTGGCCAAGGCTGAGCGCGAGATCCTGACGGTCGCGGGCCGCGAGGTTTCGATCAGCAACCCGAACAAGGTGCTCTTTCCGGACGCCGGGTTCACGAAGATGGACCTGGTCCGTTACTACCTCGCGGTCGCCGACGGCGCGCTGCGTGGATCCGGCGGCCGGCCCAACGTGCTCGTGCGGCATCCGAACGGTGTCGGCGAGGAGTTCTTCTACCAGAAACGCGCGCCGGCCTCGCGTCCCGAGTGGATCGAGGTCGTCGCGCTGAAATTCCCCTCAGGCCGGACGGCGGAGGAAGTCGTGCCGCGCGACGCCGCTGCGCTGGCGTGGATGGCGAACCTGGCCTGCCTCGAACTTCACCCCCATCCCGTTCGCGCCGAAGACCTCGACCATCCCGACGAATTGCGGGTCGATCTCGACCCTGTTCCCGATGTTCCGTGGGCCCAGGTGCGAGACGTGGCGCAGGTGGTCAATGCGACGCTGACGGAGTTCGGGCTGACGGGATGGCCGAAGACGTCAGGTTCGCGCGGCCTGCACGTCTACGTGCGCATCCAGCAACGCTGGCCGTTCAAAGACGTCCGCCGCGCCGCGCTCGCATTCGCGCGCGAAGTCGAACGCCGCGTCCCCGCGCTCGCCACCAGCAAGTGGTGGAAAGAAGAGCGACACGGCGTGTTCCTCGATTACAACCAGAACGCCAAGGACCGCACCATCGCCGGCGCCTACTCGGTCCGTTCCAAGCCCGACGCGCGCGTGTCGACCCCGATCACCTGGGACGAAGTCCCCGACTGCGATCCCCGCGACTTCACGCTCGCGACGGTCCCCGCGCGCTTCGCGAAGGTGGGCGACATGCAAGCGCCAATGGACGCGCATGCCTTCTCACTCGATGCCTTACTGGAACTCTCCGCCCGCCAGGAACGCGAAGGCCTGGGCGACGCCCCCTGGCCGCCGCACTACGAAAAACAAGAGGGTGAACCCGCCAGGGTGCAACCCTCACGCAAGCGGCGGAAGTGAACCCGCGCAACTCCGGCCGCCGCGCCCGGCCTGGGCGGACTGCGCCTGCGGACTGAATGTGCCCTCGCCGCGGCGGAAGTGCCGGTCCGAGCCGGCAGGCACGGCGGCGGGGCTGCGACAGTGTCGCGGCGCAGTCCGGCCAGCGCGGTGCGTTAGTTCGAAAACCGAACCGTAGGCGAACCGAGCCGCGTGGCCGCCCTTTCGCCACTGACGACGGGAAAACCCTTCCGCCCAACTGATTGTTAGATGTCGTTCGAACAACCCCAGGCCACGCGGTGTCCGTGAGGTAATCGCCGGAGGTTCGGTTTTCCGCGCGTCCGGCCGGAGCGCCGCGAGACTGTTGCAGCCCCGCCGCCGTGCCTGCAGTCCGCCGATAAGTTTAGGCGCGCGCGCCGAACACTTTCTCTAGCTCGAAGGGCGCGGTGACCTCGAGTTGGTCGTAGCGGCACTCCGACGGGGGCTTGTCGGGGCGCCAGCGCAGGAAGGTGGCGGCGTGGCGGAAGCGGTCGCCTTGCATGTGGTCGTACTTCACTTCGCACACGCGCTCGATGCGTAGCGGCTCCCACGACAAGTCTTTGCCCGCGCTCCAGCGGCTTTGGCCGCCGGGCATGCGCGACATCTCCTGTCCGGCCTGCGTGGCCCACTCGCGCCAGGGGTGATTCTTCATCGCGTCTGTGCGCAGCGGCTCGAGCTCCGCTGCGAGCTCCTCTCGGCGCTTCATCGTGAAGGACGAGGTGACGCCGACGTGGTGGAGGCGGCCGCGGTCATCGAAGAGGCCGAGCAGCAGGGAGCCGACGCGGATGCCTTTGCCGTCCTTGTGCCAGCGGAAGCCGGCCACGACGCAGTCCGCGGTTCGCGCGTGCTTGATCTTGAGCATCGCCCGCTTGCCGGGTTCGTAGAGGCCGCTCTCCGGTTTCGCGATGACGCCGTCGAGGCCGGCGCCTTCGAAGCGCTGCAGCCAGTCGGCCGCCACCGCGCGGTCGCGCGTCATCGGCGTGAGGTGGATCGGCGGCTTCACCTGCGCGAGCGATTCCTCGAGGAGACGCCGGCGTTGTGCGAGCGCTTCGCCCCGCAGGTCTCGGCCCGCAAGCGCGAGCAAGTCGAAGGCGATAAAAGAGGAGGGCGCGGCTTTCGCGAGCTTGGCGACGCGCGACTCGGCAGGATGGAGACGCAACTGCAGCGCGTCGAAGTCGAGGCCGTGCGGCGTGGCGATCACGATCTCGCCGTCCACGACCAGGTCGGGCGGGAGACCGGCCAGCAGGGCGTCGTGCAGGTCGGGGAAGTAGCGATCGAGCGGCCGCAGGTCGCGGCTCTGGATGAAGAGGTCGTCGCCGCGCCGAAAGACGATGGCGCGAAAGCCGTCCCACTTCGGCTCGAACAGGAAACCCCCGTCGACCGGAAGATCTTCCGAGATCTTCGCCAGCATCGGTTCTACGGGTGGTGCGATCGAGAACGCCATCGTTAGATTTCGAGCAGATCCCTGGCGATCACAATGTCTCCCTTGAAGTGACGTCGTGCGCCTGCCAGCCATTCGCTCATAGGTCGGCGTCCCCGGGCCTTCGGTAGGGACGAAATGCGTGAGCACCAGCGTCTTGACGCCGGCCGCGGCGGCGAGCTTCCCAACATCGACCACATCCGTGTGACTCGCGAGGATGTGCCGGACGACCGCAGGCGGCTGCGGCGCATCGGGACGTTCCCAGAAGTCACGCGACACCACTTCGTGGACCAGGACGTCGGCCCCCCGAGCGAGTTTCAGCACGTTGTCGGAGTAGCGCGTATCGCCGGAGAAGACGATCGACCGGTCCGAGGTGTCGAAGCGATACGCGAAGGAATGCCGGATAGGAGGGTGATCGTTCAGTGCGGCGGTCACTCGCACGCGGTCGTCCTTGAACACCTCGCCGCCCGCGGTGATGTCATGTGGCCGGATGAGCGGCGCGAGAGCGGGACGTCCCTCGTCGGCTATCCGCAACTCGATGTCGTAGCGATACGCCTCGAGCAGCCGCGCGGTCATGTCGGTGAGCGGCGGCGGGCCGTAAGTGTCCACCGGCGTCGAAAGCCCGCCAGGCCAGCCGAGCAGGAACAGCGGGCCGTAGCCGGCGTTGTGGTCCGAGTGCTGATGCGTGATGAACACCGCTCGCAGTTGCCCGATCGGCAACTGCGCGAGCGCGAGTTGCCTGGCGACGCCGTCGCCGCAGTCCACCAGGTAGATGCGGTCACCGACGACGATGGCCTGCGCCGGTGCGCTGCTCTTCGCCTTGGGCGTCGGTCCGCCGGCAGTCCCCAGCATCACGAGCCGCGTCCTCTGTGCCTCCTGGGCGCGCCCGAGCGCCGCGAGGGCGAGCCAGGAAGAGCCCGCGGCAATGAAGGCGCGGCGCGAACAGGACAACGTCTGAGCCACGCGAAGGATTGTAGGACCGCGAGGGCTTGACATGTATATAGCCATATGGCAATATAGCCGTATGGCACTTCAAGAACAGGCCGATCCGCTCAGCCTCACGTTCGCGGCGCTCGCGGATCCGACAAGGCGGGCGATCCTGGCGCGGCTGGCGCTGGGCGAGGCGGATGTGTCAGCCCTCATGGAGCCGTTCGCGCTCACCCAGCCGACCATCTCGAAACACCTGAAGGTGCTCGAGCGCGCCGGACTGGTCAGTGTCGGCCAGGACGCGCAGCGGCGGCCTCGGCGCATCGAAGGGAAACCGCTCGCCCAGGCGACGGCTTGGCTCGAGCAGTACCGCGACATCTGGGAAGCCAGCTTCCAGCGCCTGGACGATCTGCTCGAGGAGCTCCAACGCGCGCCGCGGCGGTCGGCGCGGGCGCCCACGCGGGCGCGTAAGAAGCGATAGGCCGTTGAAACTGAACAGAACTTGAATGGACAGAGAGGAGAGGAACATGTCGATGACGACGGAGAAGGCCCAGGTCACAACGCCGAGCGACCGCGAAGTGAAGGTGACGCGATCGTTTCGGGCGCCGCGCGCGCTCGTGTACCGTGCCTACACGGAGCCGCAATTGGTGAAGCGCTGGCTCCCGGGGGTGCCCGGATGGACGATGCCGGTGTGCGAGATGGACGTGCGCGTCGGCGGGAGTTACCGGTGGCGGTGGCGTAGCGACGAGGGTAACCAGGAGTTCGGCTTCTCGGGCACGTTCCGCGAGGTGCAGCCCGCGTCAAGGCTCGTGCACAGCGAGGCGTACGAACCGGGCACGGTCGGGGGCAGTTACCCCGGGGAACCGGCGATCGTGACGGTCTCGTTCACCGAAGAAGCGGGCGTCACCACGGTGACAACGCTGATCGACTTTGGATCGAAGGAAGCACGTGACGCGGCGGTCGCGACGGGAATGACCGACGGCATGGAGCAGAGCTATCAGGTGCTCGATTCATTGCTCGCGAAGCAGGCGTAAGGCCGGTCGTTGACTCGTTGGCGAATCGTCACGACCTGATGCTCAGTCGCACGCCGGCCCACAGCCGCTCGCGCGTGTCGCGGGTCAGCTCGAGCGACTTCACGCCCAGCGCCGTGATGGCGAAGATACGGCGCGAGACGGCATCGGGGCCGGAGGTTCGCTCGGACTCGACGAATCCTTTGGCCTCGAGGCGATCGAGCGTGGCGTAGACGGAGCCAATCGTGATGTCGCGTCCGGTCACCGACTCGAGCTCCCGCCGCACCTTCATGCCGTACGCCTCGCTGGCGGTGCGGACGACGGCGAGCATCACTTGCTCCTCGAGCGAGCCGAGGAGGACCGGTTCGGGGTTGCGCCGTTTCATGGTTAGGAGTCCCTCAAGACGACCGCGGGATCGGTCAGGCTCGCGCGGCGCGCGGGAACGAAGGCGGCGAGCATGCCGACCACCAACAGCACGACGACCGCGCCCGCCATCGAGAGCGGATCGGTGGGTTTCACGCCGTAGAGCAGCGTCGCGAGGATCTTCGTGAGGAAGACGGCAGCGACGCTGCCGATCGCGCTGCCGATGCCGACGAGCAGCGCCCCGCGCCCGACGACCTGGCGGATCACCCGTGACGGCTGCTGGCCGAGCGCGATGCAAATGCCGTAGTCGCGCGAACGGCGCGTCACGTAGTGCGAGATCACGCCGTACACGCCGACCGCGCCGAGTACCAGCGCGAGCCCGGCGAGCAGCGACAACAGCGTCACGATCTGCCCCGTTGGCCCAACCGCCAGGTCGAAGACGTTCTTCATCGTCGTCGTCTCCTGCACGGCCAGCTGGCTGCCGGACTTCGAGATCGTCGATCGCGCGAGGTCGAGTAGTGCCGGCATTGTCTCTTCCGCGTTCGTGCGCAACACGAATGACACCCGGTGCCACGCCATCGGCAGGTGGTCGTAGAGCATGTAGCGCGCTGGCACCGCCGCGTCCTTGAGGTCGGCTTCAGCGGCGTTGCCGACCACGCCGACGATCCGCTCGCCGCGGTTGTCGAAGCCAGTCAGCAACACGCGTCCGATGGGATCCTCCCCGCCGAAGAATTTTGCGGCGAGCGCCTCGTTGATGACGACGACGCGGTCGCTGCCTTCGCGATCGCCGGCATCGAAGCCACGGCCGCGGCGGATGGGCATCTTCATCGTCGTGAAGTACTCGCGCGTCACCATGCGGAATGCGGTGGTGTTGCCCGTGAGATCGGTGCGCCCCTGGATCCGCAGGCCCCAGTTGTCGCCGGAGCCGCGCAGCGGCAGTTTTTGCGCGGCGCTCACCGAGATCACCCCCGGCAGCGCCTGGAGCTGCGGCAGCATGTCGGCAATCACGCGGCGTCGTTCCGCGGGCGTCAGCCGCAGCGGCATCGTCGCGTCGACGATCACGGCGCCGTTGACGTCGATGCCGGGATCGATCGCGCGGAGGTTGGCGACGCTGCGGATGAGAAGTCCTGCGCCGGCGGCGAGGAGCACGGCGAGCGCCATCTGCACAACGACGAGCCCCCCTTCGAGGCGGCCGCCCCGACCGGACACGCCTCCGGTGCGCGTCGTCGCCATCGTGGCCTGCAGGCTGCTGCCGCGCCACAACGCCACGCCGGGAACGATCGCGACCAGGAGCGCCGCGACGAGAGCAGAGAGCATCGAGGCCCAGAACACCGTCCAGTCGAGTCGCGCGTTGTCCGCGAGCGCTCCCAATGGCAGCGAGCCGACCAGCACCTCGAACCCGACCGTCGCGAGCCCGGCGCCGACGATGCCGGCGATCACACCGACCACGATCGACTCGAGCACGAGTTGTTGCACGAGGCGCTGGCGGTTGGCGCCGAGGGCCGCGCGCACGGCGAGCTCCGTCGAACGCGCGTCGACCTGTCCGAGCATCAGGGAAGCGACGTTGGCACAGGCGATCAACAGGATCACGCCCATCGCGGCCAGTGTGGCGACCAGGCTTGGCCGCACGTCACCGACGAAGAAGTCGCGCGCGCGCTGTACCGAAGGATTCTTCCGTTTATCCCACTGCGGGCTCGGATACTGGAACTGCGCGTTGAGCATGCCGGTAAGCGCCTCGAGGTGGGGTCCCATCCGATCGAGCGATTCCCCGTCGGCGACACGGCCGACGAGGGTGTAAAGCCCGGACCGGCTTTGCGGACTCATTTGTGCGGCCGACCAGATCCGCGTGAGCGGGCTCGGGAACCAGAATCCGCGAGGCATCACGCCGACGCACCGTGCGCGTCAGCCCGCCGAGTTGCAGCGGCTTGCCGACGATCGAGGGATCGGATCCCAGCTCCTGCCACAGCGAATGACTGAGCACGACGACGAGCTCCGCGCCCGGCGCGTCTTCGCCGGCGCGGAACGTCCGGCCAAGTGCGGGCTGCGGTGCCGAGCACGTCGAACAGCTCCGACGACACGGCGATGCCTGGCACCAGCCGCATCGCCGCGCCCGGCACCTCGAGCGTCAGGTCGTTTGGCCGATAGGCGCCCATCCGCTGAAACCCTGGAAACTGTCCCGCGCAGGCCGAGGATCTCCTGCTCGGTCCACGAGCCGTCGAAGTACATGACGCCGACCTGGTCTTCCCGCACGATCGGCAGCGGATCGATCAGCAGGGTGCGCACGACGCTGAAGATGGCGGCGGTGCCGCCGGCGCCGAGCGCGAGCGTGAGCACCGCCAGCAGCGCGTACGTCGGACGGCGCATCAGGCGGCGCGCCGCGAAGCGAGAATCCATGATCCAGCTCTCGAACATTGGTCCTCCCGGTCGCATCCGGCTCGCCCGCGGCTCAAACCCCGTCGTCGCGCGCCACCAGCTCCGCCGAAACAGCGCAGGAACGGAACCGATCGCCTGCCGCCACGCCCAGCGCGTGGCCGCAGCCTCGCCCGTACACGGCGCGCGCGGTGTGCGAACTCGGCCTCGAGGTCGGCGACGACTTCGTCGCGTTCGGCGAGCGGCAGCAACGATCGGAAGATCGTCGTGACGAGGACGAGGCAGGCGGGTCGGGCCGTGCATTCTACAATGTAGAAAGACGGAGCCGAAGGAGAGAAGGTTTAGACGGAGGGCAAAAAAGGTGTCCTTGCCCTCCGCCTGGTTCGGGCGTCTAGGGATTCGGACGGCCGGGGGGCAGCAATGGGCAGAGGAAGAAGTGATCCCCTTCGTCCTGCACGCCGTTGCCATTCAGGTCCTCCCACCACCGCCCGCCAAGATAGCCGGGATCACCAGGGCCAAACTCGGTCGTGCCGTTCACGAGGAGCTGAAACGGCCCGTGCATCGGCAGCGGATCCGTCGCCACAAAAGTGTCGAAGTAGAGTCCCTGACTCGTCACGAAGATCGTCCCTGTGGCGCCCCGCCGGCCCCCCTGTGAACTGGCCGACGCCACAATCCCGAGCAGTACCGAGAACCACCAGCACGCCCGCGACATTCTTTCGCCCCATCATTTGCCTCCTTGTCCGTCATTCAAAGGTGGTTGTCGCGCGAACAGCAGAAACCCCCCGCGTAGCGAGCGGGTCTATTTCGTGCAAGAGCACTCAGCCACTGATCGCAATCGAGGAGGGCTGGATGCGCTGGACGTGCTTGCTGATCTGTGCGCTCGTAGGAAGTGTGGCCGAGGCGATCGCTCAAGAGCCGCCGCGTTACTTCGCGGGAGGGTTGGTCGGCGTTTCGACTCTGTCTGCGGATGGCCGGTCGATCGCCGCGGCGCCGCAGGCTGACCTGTCTCTGTACAAGCCCGAGAATGGTTTGGCGGTGAATTTGTTCGCCGGAGCCCACCTGTGGCGCTACTTCAGCTTGCAAGCGAACTACATGTGGAATCGCAACGACCTCACGTTGGTCTCGTCCTTTGTCTCGCCGCCAACCGGCGGGTTCTACGAACAGGAACGGTCCAGCTCGCAGCACGTCTTCGTGGCCGACACGCTGTTGTATTTTCGGGCGCGTGGGGCCGCCATCCGCCCCTACCTGGGCACGGGGCTCGCGATCATCCGATTCTCGAGCGACGCCGGGCGTACAGGTGGAAAGCGGCCTCGCGGCGCCGGCGGGTGCGATCAGCGAGACGAAAATCGGCGTCCGTTCACACGTCGGCATCGACCTGGAAATCTCGAAGCGCGTGAGTTTTCGATACAGCTTCAGCGAGACGATCAGCGGAAACCCCATCAGTCCTCACCTGACGCCCCCTGGCGAGCGTGGATTCGCGAACTTCCAGAATCTGTTTGGCCTGGTGATGCAGTTCTAGGCTTTATCCGTTGTGGAACTCCGAGTATGGACAGCCGGGCCAAAAAATCGGCGCATGTTCCAATCGGTTGCCGAGGCCTCGCGCATGACACACGCGGCAGGGGTTCCGAGATTTCATGTCCTCACTAACGGGCATCAAGGTAACTGCTTGTTCGAAGACGCAGAGCTGACCGCCTTCAGCCTTCGTCGCCGTCAAACTCAAAAGGCGCCCGCCGACCGCCATCTGGTCGGTCAGCGCCGAATAGATCCGTGACTTCAGTCGCGCCGAAGCCACCGCCAGACCTGCGTCTTCCACGTCCGTCTGCCGTGCCAGTTCCTCGAACCAGCGTTCCTCAGTCATACCCTACCTCGTTCCACAGTTCGCGAAAGCGAGTCCGCGCGCGTGCCAGCAGTCGCTCGACCGCTTTCTCCGTTTTGCTCGTCGCTTCGGCGATTTCACGCACGCTGCGACTTTCCCAGTACCGCCAGAGGAGCACGGTGCTGTACGTCGTGGGCAAGCGCCGCAGGACCTGTTGCGTCCTCCTGGTGGCTCGCCTGCGATCGATCATCTCTTCGACTGCGGGTTCGTGGCCGGGAGGTTCATCGGGTTCGCCAGGTTCCGCGAGTGGGTCGGGCTCGCGCAGCTGACGGCGATAGAAATCTTCAACCTTGTGCCTGGCGATTCCCAGCAGCCAGAAGCGCAGGGCCGACGCCCCACGGAACGTCGGCAGGTCCCGCAGCGCCGCGAGAAACACATCCTGCACGATGTCGTCGACACGATCATGACGCGAGGTCAGTCGGTGCCGCACGTACACGTACACTGCGTCGGCGTAGCGCGCTACGAACTCTGCAGCCGCCTTTCGGTCCTTGCGCAGGACTGCGGCCACGAGCTCGCGCTCCTCGGCGAGGTTCGTTGCGATAGGGGCGCTGTCGGCGCGCGCGCCGTCCTGGGTTCGTGGATCCATTACCGGATGAGTCGCGCGCGTTGACGATTTCCCCCGGACTCGAACCGCTTCAATTATTGCGGCGGGGGAGGACGAACATGGATACGGGTGTGCCGCCGGACGAGAAGGCCCTTCGACGTGGCCTCTAGCGTCAGCAGGTATTCCCCGGCGGCAAGCCGGTCTACAGGCACCGGGACCACAATGTTCGCAGCGCGAGCCTTGGAGAACTGGGTCACGGCGAGGTCTTGGCGGCGATCCATGACCACGGCGCCGCTGGAATCCACGAGGGACACGCGCATGGGCACCGCGATCAGCGGCCGATCGCCGCCTTGGTACACGCGGACGAAGGCCGACACCTGCTGCCCAGGGGCGAAGACCCGCCGCGAAGTGGGGATGACCGGCATCACGGACGCGAGGGCGTCGCGCGGGGCGACTTCGCCGCCGCCAGGGGCGCTCAGGACGATTCCTGACATCGACACCGCGGATGACGAAAAGTCCGGAACGTCCACGTCGTAATAGACACTGCCCTGTGTCGAAAGGCTGCTGACGCTGGCGCCGATCCGCAGCTGATAGCGGCCAGGCTTGAGGTCGATGCGTGAAAGGACCTCGTACTCCGCAAGGCCGCTGGTGCCGGCGCGGATCGCCACGTTGGCCGTCAGCCGCTTCGATCCGAACGCCTTCCCTTCGACGCCGAAGGCACTGACCAGCAGGTCGACACGTTCGACCGCGCGCTCGGCGTTCTGCCGGATCGGCTGCCGGATGCCGACGGTGACCGCCACTGCCGATTCCTTCTTTCCCGGGATCGCGAACGGCACCGCGGTGACCTGCAGCGGCAGGTCACTCTTCGGCAGGATCCCCGCGAGCGCGACGCTGGCGGCGGACGTCTCCAATGCCGCCTTCCGACGTGCCACGTCGCTCGCCTTCTCCGCCCGGTAGCCGTTCCGTGTGCGCACGGTGACGTCCGGGCGATTGACGTGCACCTCGAGACGACGGAACTTGCCGTCCTGCCGGCCGCCGGCCGGATTGAACCCGAGCAGGTAGTACGAGGCGTTCTCCTCGAGGATGGCCTTCACGCCGGGCTTGAAGTCATTGGTCTCGACGATCGCGCGTCCTCCCGTGTTGTCGGCGAGGATACGCAGGTATTCCACCTCGAGACCGGGAACGCAAATCGGCGACGTTGGGGGCTTAGCATTTCCCCCGCCACGCGGAGCCCACAGGCGTCGATCGTGTAGACGTTGACATTCGCGCGACGCGCCTCGGTGAAGACGCGGTCCATCTGCGTCTTGATGCGCGAGTTCATCGCCTGGGCCATCAGCGCCGAAGAGCCACCGCCTGGCGGAAGTCCGGGTGCGGCAAATCCGATATCGTCGAGATTGGCGGGGATGCCCTGGCCGACATAGATGATCGACTTGCGGCGGTCCGGCAACTGGCTCAACGTCAGCACCGCGCGTTCGAGCGTCGTCGAGGACGCGACGAAATAGCCGTCGTCCTGGCCTGCCAGCCCCCCCTACCTGGAGCCTCCAGGCCCATGTCGCGGAAGCCGACGATGAATTTGTTCACCGCGCGCCTTCAGCCGCGCGCGATCGGCGGTGAAGTCCTGGGCGTTGCGGTTGTCGCGCGTGAAGACGACCGCTGCCAGGTCGGACTCGCCGAACCCGTCGATCACGTTGCGCGCGATGTCGCGCGCGGTATTCAGCGCTCGCGGCGACGACTGGATCGTCGAGTCATCGAGGATCAGCAGAAATAGCCGGCGTTCCTGGACGTCGGTGTTGACGCGAACGTCGGGCGCCACTTCGCGGAGCCATGATGCCGTGGGCGCCTCGACGTCGGGGAGGTCTACCGCCTCGAACACAGCGATCTGCTGCGGCTTGCCGTCCTCGAGGATCGTGAAGTCGGACGGCTTCAACCCCCGCACCGGGCGGCGATTGCGGTCGAGGACTGACACATCGAGATGGACGACGTCGACTGAAGATTTGAACTGGGCCGTCGATGGCAGCGTTTCAAGACCCGGCCGCTGACCGGGACGCTGCGGCACGTGCGCGCCGAGCGTCGCGATACCGAACGTGGTGATCGTGATGAAGACCGGGATCTGTCGTCGCATGCGAGAAACCCATGGGTCAGGCTGGCGCGCGCAGGTTATCACGGGGCCGGCGGCCGCACGTGGATGCGGGTGTGCCGTCGGGCCACGGCGCCGTTCAGCGACGTTTCCAGGCTGAGCAGGTATTCGCCGGAAGTGAGGCGCTCGACGGGGACAGGCACGATGATGTTGGCGGCGCGGGTCTTTGCGATGAATTGAGCGACGGCGAGGTCCTGGCGGCGATCCATTACGACGGAGCCGTTGGAATCGACGAGGGACACACGCGTAGGCACTGCGACGAGTGGCCGGTCGCCGCCCTGGTAGACCTGCACGAAGGCTGACACTTGCTGTCCGTGAGCAAAGGCGCGTCTTGACGTGGGGATAACGGGCATGACGGAGGCGAGGGCATCGCGCGGGGCGACTTCGCCGCCGCCAGGGGCGCTCAGCGACGATTCCTGACATCGACACCGCGGGTGAAGAAAAGTCGGGGACGTCGACGTCGTAATAGACACTGCCTTGCGTGGAGAGACTGCCGACGCTGGCGCCGATGCGCAGCTGGTAGCGCCCGGGTTTGAGGTCGATGCGTGAGAGGACCTCGGTACTCGGCAAGGCCGCTGGCGCCGGCGCGAATCGCGACGGTGGCGGTGAGCCGCTTCGATCCAAATGCTTTCCCTTCGACACCGAAGGCACTGATGAGGAGGTCGACGCGTTCGACTGCGCGGGTGTCGTTCTGGCGGATCGGCTGCCGGATGCCAACAGTGACCGCCACTGCCGATTCCTTGCGGCCGGGAATGGCGAAGGGTACCGCGGTGACCTGCAGCGGCAGGTCGCTCTTCGGCAGGATCCCGGCGAGCGCCACACCCGCCGGCGACTGCGCGAGGGCGGTCTTTCGTTTCGCGATGTCGCTGGCCTTCTCCGCCTCGTAGCCGTTCCTCGTGCGCACGTCACCCGGGACGGTTGACCTTCACCTCGAGACGACGGAACTTGCCATCCTGCCGCGGCGCCGCTCGGGTTGAAGCCAAGCAGGTAGTAAGACGCGTTCTCTTTGAAGATCGCTTGCACGCCGGTGTCGAACTCATTGGTGTTGATCACGGCCCGGCCACCGGTGTTCTCGGCGACGGTCTGCAAGTAGGTCGGTCTCGAGGCCCGCGATACACGTCGGGGGTGGATTGCCAGCAACACGCCGGTGAAGGGCCGCACGCCGCACAGACGTCGAGGGTGTAAATCGTGACGTTGGCACGCGCGGCTCGCCGGAAGATCCGCTCCATTTGGGTCTTCACGCGTTCCTGCTGTTCCAGGGTGCCCTGCAGCATGGTCAGGTAGTTCTGCGTCGCAGTCGCGGCGGGGCTCATCGTCCCGGCGGTCTCCGGGCGCGAACAGCGCCTCGAGATTCACGGGAATACCCTGGCCGATGTAGATGATCGACTTGCGACGGTCGGGCAGGCTGCTAGAGCGAGACGATCGGCATTTTCGAGCACGTTGACCGACGCGATGAAATAGCCGTCGTCCTGGCCCGGCATCGGCTTTTGCTTCTCGGGATCCCAAGCGCCCATGTCGCGGAAGCCGACCGTGAACTTGTCCACGGCGGCGCGCAGGCGCGCGCGGTCGGCGGTGAAGTCCTGGGCATTGCGGTTGTCGCGCGTGAAGACCACCGCGCGAGATCGGACGGGACCGAAACCATCGATGACCTTGCGGCCGATCTCGCGCGCGGTGTTGACGGCGAACCCGCTCGACTGGACGGTCGAGTCATCATGATCAGACGAGGAATAGCCGGCGTTCCTGGACGTCGGTGTTGACCCGCACGTCGGGCGCCACGTCGCGCATGCCACGCTGGCCGTCGGCGGCTCGACCTCCGGGATGTCCACCGCCTCGAACACCGCGATCTGCTGCGGCTTGCCCTCCTCGAGGATCGTGAAGTCGGACGGCTTCAACCCCCGCACCGGGCGTCTGTTCCGGTCGAGCACCGATACATCGAGATGGACGACGTCGACCGAGGACTTGAATTGAGGAACGGGCGGCGGTGCTTCGGGGACGGCTGGCTGGCCTGGCCGCCGTGGGACCTGGGCGCTCAGCGCTCCGGCAAGGACGAGCGCCGTGACGAGGGCGGTAACGAATGGGCGCATGGACGAAACCGGGTCCGGCGGGCTGGCGCGCGAAGATTACCACGCGCCTGAGGCAGTATTAAGAGGATGGCGCAAGAACGTCTCTCGATGTTGCGGTCGTACACGCCGGCGGACCTGCTGACGCTCGGCAACGCGGCGTGCGGCACGCTGTCGATGTTCGCGTGCCTCACCTACATTGAAGGCGATCGCTCCGCCCCGATGTGGGCGGCCTTCGCCCTGCCGGTGGTGGCGCTCGTGCTCGACTACTGCGACGGCTACGTGGCGCGACTCAGCGCCACTCGCCAGTCGCGGCTCGGCGCCGACCTCGATTCGCTGGCCGACATCGTGTCGTTCGGCGTCGCCCCCGCGGTGCTCGGCTACACCCTCGGCCTGCGCGGTCTGTGGGACGTGCTCTTCCTGACCTACTTCGTGTGCTGTGGCATCAGTCGTCTGGCCCGCTTCAACGTTACCTCCGCGGCCCTGACCAACGTCGCGACCGGCAAGGTTCGGTATTTCGAGGGCACGCCGATCCCCACCAGCATCCTGCTGGTGATCGTCATGGCCATCCTCTTCTACTTCGATCGGACCGGCGAGGCGTTCGCCGGGGGGCACGTCGACATTGGTGGGGAAGGGCTTCCACCCGTTCTCGGTGCTGTTCTTCGTCAGCGGCAGCCTCATGATCAGCACCATCCGCGTGCCGAAGCCGTGAGCCGGTATTCGGTGTTCGGTGTTCGGTATCGGTGTCTCGGTTCTCGGAATACCGACACCGCGGTAAGATTTAGGGACCGCATGACGTCTAGGTTGATGAAAGCGCTCCTGTTCGGCTGCGGCACGATGTGCGTCGTGCTGGGGGTGATCGGCATCTTCCTGCCGCTGATGCCGACCACGGTGTTCCTGCTACTGGCGGCGGCGTGCTACGCACGCAGCTCGGAGCGCTTCTATCGCAAGTTGGTGGATCACCCGTGGCTGGGACCCTACGTGCGCCAGAGGCGGGGGCTCACTGTGCGGCAGAAGGTCACGATTGTCGGAGTTCTCTGGGCCAGCCTGGCCGCCACGATGATCTGGACGACCGACGGCTGGTGGCTGCGCCTCGTGCTAATGGCCGTCGGAGTCGGAGTCACACTCCATGTCACGCGGCTTCCTTCGTTCCAGCCGTCTCTACGCGAGCTGGAAGCGCGCGAATAGTCTCGTGCCGGTATCGAGGACCCGAACACCGACGACACCGAGTACCCAGACCAGCACCGAGGACCGAATCACCGAATACCGATATACCGAACTACCGGACGCCGGCGGCTATCATTCACTCGAATGTCAGTCGCTGCATATCGCCTTCCTCGGCTGCGGATTTATCACGAACGTCCATAGCCGCCAGCTGAAAGCGCTGGGCTCATCGATTGTGGCGAGCTACGCGAGCCGTGACGCGGCGAAAGCGGCGGAGTACTGCCGCACCCACAAGGGGGTGGGCAGCTTTGGCGATTACGAGAAGGCGATCGCGGACCCCAACATCGACGCTGTCGTTGTAGCGGTCCCTCCGAAGTTCCACCTGGACCTGACATTGAAGGCGCTCGCGGCTGGGAAGCATGTGCTGGTGGAAAAACCGGCGTTCCCGTCGCTTGCCGATTTCGAGACCGTGCGCGTGGCGCGCGATCGGGCCCGGCGGGTGGTGCTGGTCGGCGAAAACGATCACTACAAGCCGCTGGCCGTGACGTTACGCCGGTTGGTCGCCGACGGGGTGATCGGCGAGATGGTGTTCGCGCACTTCACCACGCTGGTGCATCGGCTCAAAGCCGCCGACGACTGGCGCAACGACGAGGCGATGGCGGGGGGGGATGCCTTTTTCGAAGAAGGGATCCACTGGCTGCACATCGCCAACAGCCTGGGCCCGAAGATCACCATGATCCACGGCCATCGTCCTTCCCCTTCGCGGGAAGGGCCCGACACGCGGGCGAAGAGCATGATGGTCGCCTTCCGCTACGAC
This sequence comes from uncultured Acidobacteriota bacterium, assembly GCA_963762995.1. Lineage (GTDB taxonomy): Bacteria > Acidobacteriota > Vicinamibacteria > Vicinamibacterales > 2-12-FULL-66-21 > JACDCA01. The sequence continues at coordinate 49,390 of CAVXMQ010000025.1, forward strand.
AACGGCGCGGTCGGGGCGCTCTACTACTCGCGTGAGGTGCCCTCGCTGTTGCGCGGCCTGCGGCTGTCGAAGCTGTTCGGCCGGCAGGGGATCATCACGTTCGAATCGAATGGCGCCTTCGTGATCGTCCGCGGCCAGGGAATGCCGCGTTTCATTCTCCCCGGCTTCAAAGACATTCGTGGCTACCAGGCGATGTATCGGGATTTCTCTCGCGCGATCAGAGAAGGCGCGCAACCCGAGATGAGCCTCGAGCGCGCCATCGAAGATCAGCGCCTGATGGAGCAGGTCTACGCGACACTCTAACCAGCCGACCGACAGCCGCTCACATCGTCACGGTGTCACGATTCGCCTGCGGCTGGCGCGAAGGACTCGAAGACTCGAAGTCCACGAAGATATTTTGGTTAAAAGAAACCAAAAGGTAAATATCGCTTGACTGTATAAATAGAGGGCTATCTGAACGAGTACGCGCGCGCTACAACCAACGCCACACCCCGCGTGCGAAGTTCTCAACGCTTCTTCTTCGGCCGTCTGGGCGGCTTTAACTCTGGGCTGGCGGGGCGGCTTTCTTCAGATCGCTGAAGAAGTCGCCGCGCTTTGGGACCGGAATCTCTGCGTCCGTGGAGTTTTCTGAGTTGTTAGCATATGCGCACACTCGACGGCGTTACGCAAAGCTCACCAGGGCGGAAGAACACATCGGTACGCTGAAGGACGTCGTCAGCAATTTCATTCGTAACGAGTGCCGAGTAGTCCGTGAGCGTAACCAAACACGAAACTGATAGACGTCAGTGCGCGCCTTCCTCCCGTGCCAGCGTCACGAACTTCTGATCGGTGACGCCGTCCACAACATGCGATCTGCATTGGACCATCTCGTTTACGAGCTGGTCTCCTAATCAGACGCCCTAGCGGTGTCCCCAACAAGAGCACCATGTTTCCTATCAGAGACAGCGAGGAAAAATGGCGGAAGCAAATCGACGTCCTCCAACGGCTCAAGGGCGTTACCGACGGAGCAAAGGCACACATCGACACCGCGCAGCCGTACCACCGAAGGAATAAGGGTCTCGATTACACGAAGAGCACGCTGTGGGTTCTGGATGAGTTGGAAAACATCGACAAGCACAGACGGCTCACCCTCACCGTTGGGCGCGCTAAAGACTCCCTGCTGGAAACCGACGACGGAGACTGGTCCACCACCTCGGCGCGTCGGGCCATGCTCCGCGATGGCGCGGTACTCGGTAGCTACTCCCTCCCGCCCCAAGGCCGAGAAATGGATGTGAAGGCCAAGATGAGCACGCTTGTAACGTTCGACGAACCCGAGATCGAATTGGTGGACGCAGAGGTCACCGCCGTGCTCAATCAAATCCTTGAATTCTTAAGGCGTTTCGTGCCGCACTTCGTGCCGTTTATCGCTCGTAATGTTTCCATCTCGCACCACTTCTATCGTTTAGCCAAGCGCGAGGCTAGGGCTGTACCGCCCGATCTCTCCAGAGATGGGATACTAAACTACCAAATAGCTTCGTAGCTTCGCGTTTTCGAGTCTTCGCGCGACGCCGGAGGCGAGCGTGGCCCCGGGAACGCCGAGGAACGTACGTGGTTGCAGTGGCTCTGACACGTGCGAGAGTATTGCTAGTTGGCCGTGAATCATCAGTTCGACATAGTCATTATCGGGAGCGGCGCGGGTGGGGGGACGATGGCCCACGCGCTCGCCGAGACCTCCGCGCGCGTCCTCATCGTGGAGCGCGGCGACTTCATCCCGCAGGAAGACGAAAACTGGAACCCGGAAGCGGTCTGGAAGCACCTGCGCTACCAGACCGATGAACGCTGGGTCGACGACCGCGGTCGCGAGTTTCGTCCCTACACGCACTATTGCGTCGGGGGGAACACCAAGTTCTGGGGGAGCGTGCTCTACCGGCTGCGCCGCGAGGACTTCCAGGCGGTCGAGCACGCCGAAGGGGTGTCGCCGGCGTGGCCGATCGACTACGACACGCTGGCGCCTTACTACGACCGCGCCGAGCGGCTGTACCACGTACGGGGCGCGCACGGCCTCGATCCCACCGAGCCGGAGCGCGGCGCGTTCCCCTTCGAGCACGTGCCGCACGCGGAAGGGATGGAGGTCATCGTCGGCAAGCTGCAAGCGATGGGTCTGCACCCATCGCCGCTGCCGCTCGGGTTGCAGCGGCCCGGCGAAGCCGACGGCTGCCAGTTGTGCAATACGTGCAACTCGTTTGCCTGCAAGGTCCACGCGAAGAGCGAAGCGGACGTCATCTGCGTCCGTCCCGCCATCCAGCGGAGCAACGTCACGCTGTGGACCAACGCGTGCGTGACCAGGCTTCACACCGACCCGTCTGGGAAGAAAGTTGTCGCCGCCGAGATCGCGCGCGAAGGCGGTGTGGCCCGTGTCGCGGCGCCGGTCTTCGTCCTGGCGGCCGGCGCGATCAATTCCGCGGCGCTGCTGCTGCGGTCGCAATCGGACCGTCACCCGACCGGGCTGGCGAACTCCTCAGGACTGGTTGGCCGGCGCTACATGGCGCACCTGGCGACCATGATGCAGGGCTTTCATCCCTTGAAGAAAAACACCACCGTGTTTCAGAAGACGGTGGCGGTGAACGACTATTACCTGCGCGGCCGGAAGTCGCCGTATCCGCTCGGGGCGATCCAGTCGCAGGGCAGAACGCATGGCGTCATGGCGCAGACCGTGGTGCCCTGGGTTCCGGTGTGGGCGTACGACGCCTGGGTCGCTCGCGGCGTGGACTGGCTGGTCATGTCGGAGGACCTGCCCCGTCATGAGAACCGGATCGCGCTCACGTCCGATGGCAAGATCCAGCTGCACTACGCGCCGAACAATCTGAAGCCGCACCGCGAACTGGTGCGCGAAACGAAACGCATCCTGCGACGGCTTGGTTTTCCGCTGATCGTGGCGCACTCGCATGGCACGCGGAACACGACGCATCAGTGCGGCACGCTCGTGTTCGGCACCAATCCGCGAGAGTCGGTGCTCGACACCTTCTGCCGGACCCACGATGTCGAGAACCTGTTTGTCGTGGATGCGTCGTTCTTCCCCTCGTCGGCCGCCGTGAACCCGGGGCTGACGATCATCGCGCAGGCGTTGCGCGTGGCGGACCACATCAAACAGAAAGAGCTGGGCCTCAGTGAAAGTGAGATCGTTCAGTCACACGGGCATCACGGTGTCGGACTTCAACACGGCGGTGAAGTTCTACTGGGACGTGTTCGGATGCCCGTTGGTCGGCGTCGCTGACAGCGACCTCGACCGCGTGCGAGGCTTCTTCGGCGTGCAGGGAGACGCTCCGCGCTGCAAGATCGGCTGGATCCGCATCCCCGGCGGCGCGGTCATCGAGATCTTCCACTTCGACCCGCAGCAGCCGCCGATCCCCATCCCCTGGAATCGCGTCGGGCTGACGCACATCTCGTTCAACGTACGCAACGTCCACAAGTGGTACGACTACCTGCAGCGCAAGGGCGTCGAATGCGTGAGCCAGCCGGAACAATCGCCGCGCGGCCAGTGGCTCTTCTTCTGCAAGGATCCCGACGGGAACCTGATCGAAATCATGGACCTGCGCCACATGTACTACGTGCTGGGATGGTTTGGTGCGCTCGGCGGGTGGCTGTTCCGTCGCGGAATGTATAAGCAGTACTACCAGTGACCGGGTCCGATCCCTTCCTCGCTGCGGCGATCGAGGAGGCTCGCGCAGGGGAGCGCGAAGGCGGGATTCCGATCGGCTCCGTCGTCGTCTACCTTGACAAGATCATCGGCCGCGGGCACAACCGGCGTGTGCAGCGGGGCAGCGTCGTCCTGCACGGCGAGATGGATGCGCTCGAGAATGCCGGACGGCGATCGGCGGCGGTGTATCGGGAGTGCGTGCTCTACACGACGCTGTCGCCGTGCGCCATGTGCTCAGGCGCGATTTTGCTGTATGGCATCCCGCGCGTGATCGTTGGCGAGAATCGAACGTTCATGGGTGAAGAGGATCTGCTGCGCAGTCGAGGTGTGGAAGTCACCGTTGTGCAGGACGTTCGCTGCATCGAGATGATGACGGCATTCATCGCCGCGCATCCTGAGCTCTGGAACGAGGACATCGGCTCCTAATCTCCGCCACCGCCGCCGCCCCCATCCCCGCCGCCACCCCCGTCGCACCCCGCACCGGACGACCCCGCATCGGACGACCCGGCATCGCTACAGTCGGAACTGCTGCTGCCGTAGTTGCCGGTATCCATGAACAGCCAGGTGTTGTGCCCACCATCGCCGCTCGTGTCGGTCCTTCGCTGGCGCTGCGAGGAGCCTGTGAGGGCCCTGACAATGGTGACCGCGACCATCACGCTGATAGCGAGAGCGAGGATGCTGAACAGCATGTCAACCTCCCACCGGCATTATGAGGCCGCCATGTTGCGTCCGCGTTTCGTCCGGAAATGATCAATAAGCCAGCGCCAGGAGCTATTTCACAAGGAACAATTTGTCCTGGCGCCGCAGCGCCCAGCGGATCTTGCCGTCGGCGCCGATGATCGCGTCCTCCTCTTGCGCCATTCGAACCGGCTGGCCGTCCCACTCGGGAACCGGGGTCGTGGCCTGCAGCTCAATCGACCACCACATGCTCGGGATGACCTTGGCGTCACCGCGGCCGGGCACGCCGTCCTGGTAGTCCCAGAGGCCGATCAGCGGGCCGGCGCCATGGCCGTGCAGGCCGATGGCGTGCGAATAGACGGTGCCGTTGATCTTTTTCTCGCGCATGCGCGCGAGCGAGGCGGCGAGGATCTCGTTACCGGTGCGCCCGGGCTTGATCTCGTCCATCACGATGTCCTGCAGCGCGTTGGCGTTCGTGAGGGCGCGGCGAATGCCCTCGGGGGCGTCGGTCTCACCCGGACCCAGCACGTACGCGTTGTGCTGGGTGTCCGTGTTCAGGCGGGCCACCGTGATTCCGACGTCACAATGCAGGACGTCTCCGGGCTGGATCACCGGATCCTCGCCCAGTTTGTCGGCCGAGACTCCACGGCGCTGGATGCTGACGCTTGGCTGGAACCAGGTGCCGAGCCCGAGGTCGTTGACGCGTTGGCGCCACCACCACACCAGCTCGCTCGTTTTCGTCTTGCCGGGCGTGATGTGCTTCGAGGAGAACATCTCCTGCGTCATCGCCCACACGAGTTCCTGCATCCGGCGGTAGAAGGTTTCCTCCTCCGGTAGTCGTGACGCGATCAGCTCCAGCGGCAGTGCTTCGGCGTCCTTGAAGCGGGAGGCCCACTTCTCGCCGAGCGCGGCCGTCATCCCCTGCAGCTCGCCGCTCGACAGGCCATCGTTGAACGCAAACACGGTCGAACGATTGATGCCGATGATCCGCGGATCGCGTTCCTCGATCACGGCCTTCAGCGCCTGCCACTGTTCGTCCCCCCAGAGTTCCGCCTGCTGGCCGCGGCCGACGTCGCCGGCGGCCTTCTTCATCGAGCGCCGGGCCTCGTAGACCCCCCCCTGCGCCGATCCGCCGAGCGCGATGCGCTCGACGCAGGCGGGCGCTGGCGTCGCGGCCTTCTGGGCGCACTTGTCGAAGAAGACGTAGATCGTGCGGCGCCGCGCCGCGAACGTTTCCGGGGCCACGAGGGCCGTGAAGACGGGATCCTCGTTGTATTCGCGCATCGGTACGACCCACAGGTCGATGCCGTGCTTGCGCATGAGCGCGGGGAGGAAGGTGTCCAGCCGCTTCTTCAGCCACTCCTGCTGCATCGCGGCCTGCTCGCGGAGGGTACCGAAGGGGCGCTCGGGTGCCTGCGCCTGCGTCGGCGCCGCCAGTACGAGCATCCCGCACAGAAGAAGAGTCGCCCTGTTCATGCGGGAAACGATAGCACCCGCCGCCCCGATCAGGGCAGGCGGCGGATGACGACGTTCGTGAACGTCGCGGTGGCGGCGCGGGTGTCGTCGTGGCTCGACACGGCGAGGCCCACGTACACGTCCGGCCCCATCGTGAACTGGTCGGTGCCAATGAGCGTCCACGCGACACCGTCCGCCGACCGGAACCCCCGGATGGTGTTGCCCCGGCGCTCCAGTTTCACCCAGACGGGTGCGCCGCCCGAGCCGCCATTGGTCGCCGTGGAGGCCCCGCTCGTCGCGAGACGACGCTGGAAGCTGAGTCCTCTGCTCCTCGTCCCGACCATGAATGCGTTCGCCGAGCCGGGCGCCAGGCTCGCGCGGATCATGACGCCAGCCTTCGTCAACACGTTGACCTTTTCGATGGACGTTACGCGGGCGATGACGTCCACATCACCACTCACGCGCTGCCACGCGTAGTGCAGTTCGTCGTCCGTGCCCCCGACGTCGCTGCCGGACCCGCGGACGCTGAAGGTCCCGGCCTGCTCCGAAAACGCGCCCGCCACACCCACGGCGCCAATGTCCCCGGCGCTCCAGACACTAGCGGCCGCGACCGACAGCGTGAACGCGGCCGTTGTGGTGTTGGTGGAATCCGAAGCGTCCGCCACGCGGATGACAATCGCGAACGCGCCAACCTGCTGAGGTGTTCCCGAGATGGTGCCGTTCGCTGCACTGAAGACCAGGCCTGACGGCAACGCTCCAGATGTGAGCTGCCAGGTGAATGTCCCGCTCCCGCCGGTCGCCTGGAACGACGCCGAGTATGCGATGCCTGCCTGCCCGTTCGGCAAGGCTGTGGTAGCGAATGCGACACGAGGCGGTGCAATCGCCAGCGTGACTGAAGCCGTGGCCGTATTTTGCGGATCGGCCGCATCCGTGACGCGAGCGATGAAGGAGAAGGCGCCCGCTTGCGACGGCGTTCCCGAGAGGGTTCCGGTTACCGAATTCAGCGCCAGCCCGGGGGGAATCGTTCCGGAGGCGCGACTCCAAACGAAGGTGCCGCTGCCTCCCGTGGCCGACAGCGTTCCCGAGTAGGCCTCTGCCACGCGACCACCCGGCAGCGACGGCGGCGTAATCGCGACCGGCGAGCTGAGCGGCCGCACCGTGACGTTGTCGAACGTTGCCGAGGCGAGCCGCGTGTCATCGTGGCTCGAGAGCGCCAGCCCGACATAGACATCGCGCGGCATCGCAAAGGTGTCGGCGCCCACCAGCGTCCAGGTGAGGCCATCGGCTGAGTGAAACGCCGTGATGGTGGCGCCGCGTCGCTCGAGCTTTACCCACGCGGGCGCGATGCCGGCCACCCCGGTGCTCGTCGAGAGACCTCCCGATGCGACGCGACGCTGGAACGCTAATCCTTTCGCCGGTGAGACCAGCATGAACGCCTGCGGCGAGTCCGCGGCCAGACGTTCGCGGATCATCACCCCCGCTTTCGTCCAGACGTGCACGTACTCGACCGAAGCCACGCGAGCGATGACGTCGACGTCGCCGCTGACCGGCTGCCACACGTAGTGCAGTTCGTCAGCCGTACCCCACACGTCCGCTCCCGAGGCGCGAAGCGTCAGCGTGCCGTTCGCAGCCGAGGCGCTACCCGCGAGGCCTACTGCGCCCAGATCCTGCGATACCCACGGCGACGGGACAGGCTGCGGCGGTGGCGGTGGCGGCGGTGGTGGTGGCGGCGGCTCGGTTGGCGGTGGCTCAGGTGCCGGCAGCCCGCCAATTAGCGCGCCGAGATCGGAACCGTCGAGGGCAGCACCGCGATAGGAACTACCCGCCACGAGACCGAAGTCGGGCGTGAAATTCGCTGCGTGTTCGGCGTAGCCCGGTTGGAGCGTACCGGTTGGATAGGGCAACCCCCATCCGTTTTCACCAGCGACGACGTTGCGGCGCATGTCGTAACTGCGCGTGTGAAAGGCCAGTGCCACCGTGCCGATGCCCGACGCCTCACCCCAGATGCCGTAGCCCTGGGCGCCGTGCTGCATCAGCGAATTCAGGATGGTCAGGGTATTGACGGCGTACTGCGCCGGTCGCGAGTAGGTGCCCTCGTGGACAGGCAGAATCGCCAGCTTCATCAACGTGCCGCCGTTGGCGACGGTGTTGTGATCGAGCGTCAGCTCGCCGATCTCTCCCATCGCCTGGAGCCACTCCAGGTCGGTGGCGAAGATGTTGTGCCGGAACGTGACGCGGCGCGTCTGGCCGGACAGGGCGAGGTCGTCGCGACCGGTGATATTGATGCCGCGCGTGGTGTTGCGGACGATGTTCCTCTCGAACAGGACGTCTTCGATCCTGGTCCACGTCGCCTGGCCGTCCTGGTTGCGCGGGGTAACGACGATGGCCCATCCGGCCTGACCGTCCACCCAGTTGTGTTCCATCAGGTTGTTACGGATGGTGGCGCGTCGCGCGGCCTTGAGCTCGAAGAGGTTCTTCACGACGTAGCCGGCGACCCCTCTCCAGGCGAGTCGCTTGGCCAGGTGATTGCCCTCGACGAGAATGTCGGCCGGCATGCGGGCTTCGCTCGTCGAGTCCGCACCGCCGAAGAGGACGTTCTCCGACGCGGCCTCGAGATAGTTGTCGGTGATCGTGAAGGGGCCGGGGCCGTCCCACGCGGCCAGCGCCTGCGAATCCTGCCCTGACTTCCAGATGTTCGCGATGTGGCTGCGGCTCACGGTGATGGCGCCGCCGCCGTTCATCGCCACCCCGCGCTTTTGGCCCTGCGCGCCTCCCTCGATCAGCACGCGGTCGATCACGATGTTGGCGGCTGACCCGGCGACCTCGACAATATTCCCCACGCCATTGCTGTTGGCTCGGAACGCGAGGCCAACGAGACGCCAGTGGCTTCCCGTAATGAGGAATGCCGCCATCGACGTTCCGGACCCGACGCTCGGCATCAGCGCGCGGTCGGCGGGGCCGATGCGCCGGTCGGGCAACGTCGCCGACGTGCGGATCGTGATCGGAGAACCGCCCCCCTTGTCGGGAAGCGTCACGGACTCGGTGTAGATGCCGCCGGCTTGCAGCACGATCTCGTCGCCAGGCAGTGCCATCGCGACCGCATCGCGAATCGACGCGCCGGAGGGCACGACGATCTGCGCGGCGTGGGCCTGCGTCGACGAGAGTACGGCGGCGACGACGATCGCGAAGGCGGACGTCGACGCACAGCTAGCCAGACGGATCCCGCGTACGGGGCCGGGCGTGCAGGTCTTCATTTTTTTATTGCTGAGAGGCGCAGGATACGCCCCAGCTAAGAGGAAGGCAAGGCGATTGCCACGTGCGCGATCAGAATTTTTTGCCGGGATTCAGAGGAAAAACAGACAGGTGCGCTTCGTTGCGCGGCGTGGGGTGATTACGATTCGCGCGGCGCGATCACACTTGTTTGGTATGGCTCAGCCGTATACAACGCTGGCGGCAACACAGAAATGGCAATGAGGAACACTAACGTGACGAAGAAGGCGAGGTAGCCGGCGGCGGGATGCAGCGGGGCCTGCGCGATGGTCCCGAACGTCGCGACGTCAAAGAGCGCCAGGATGACGCGTTTGGTCCGGCTCCCTTCAGCGTCAGCGAGCGCCGCGAGTACCACAAACTTCAACAGGAACGCAGATCCAGTGACGATGGCGACGCTGCGGAGAAGGCTGACGCGATCCGGTGTGGCGGCCAGCGCGTTCACCAGGAGCACGAAGAGCAGCACGCCCACCAGCAGCAACGGCAGCCCCTCGTGCGGGGTGAGCATGTGGAACACCTGCGCGGCCGCGGCAAACACCGAGACCAGGAGCACAGCGCCGTTCGCGTTCGCCAGCGAGGACCGCGAGGCGTGGAGCAGCCGGTCGGGTGCCAGCGTTCCGCTCCTCACCAGCGCCCCGATCAGCAGCAGGGCGAGGACAAGTGAGAAAAGCGACGGTCCGCTCCACGCGGCCCCCGCCGCGCTGACCTCCAGGCCCCCCAGCAAGGTGATGGTCAGGAATACGAAGGGAAGCACGATGGCTTCCGTGAGTGCGGTCATTTCCGGTCCCCAAACAGTCGCAGGGGATTGAAATCCGACGGCTCTTGTTTGAGACCGGCCTCGAGCTCGGCTCGCAGTTCGAGCGGGGTTCGCAACTGGAGACCCACCGCGTTCACCGAGACCTTCTGTTCCGGGTCGAGCGCGACCGCCTTCTCGGCGACCTTCAGCCCTTCCGCAAACAACTCGTCGTCGCTATACATGCGATGCCAGCCCTGACGGTAGTAGGTGTACGCGATATAGAACTGCGTCACCGCGTCACGTTCGGCCGGATCCGCGCGCTGGAACGCGGCCCTCGCCTCGACGAAGCGATCGGCGCGAAAAAAGGTGAGGCCCTCGGCGAAGGCCTGCGAGTTCACCTGGTAAGCGCCGATACTCGCCGACATGCCGCCGCGAATCTGCGCGAGCGTCGCCGGCTGCCGCGTGTAGATCCACACGATCAGCACGGCATACACGAGTGCCGCCCCTAACCCGACGCCGCGCACGACGGATTCGCGCATGCGTGGTCATTGTGACGCGGATCGAGGGAATTTGGCGGGGGAGCTATTTCCGGCCGGTCATCTCGAGCATCTCGTCGACGCACTTCCGCATCCGAGCGACCTGGCGGGTGATGACGTCGTACTCGCTCTCGACTTGGTCGCCGCAGCGGCGCTTGAGGATCTCTGCGGCGGCCAGCACGGACGTCAGCGCGTTGCGCAACTCGTGCCCGATGTGGCCGATCTGCCGCAGTTTCTCCTCGTCGATCACGCGCTCAGCGTAACCCAGACGTTGTGCGTTTCATGCACGTCAAGCGGCGTCGGGTGCATTTCATCTGAACGGTGCGCGACTAAAGTCTGCGTGGCACAGTAATACGTCCCGCCGGCACTCCAGCGCAGGACTTTTGTTCGATGTTCGGCGGTCTGCCTGCACCCCGCCAAGACGTACGGTGTGAACGCCGAGGCATCAGTTCCGGTGTCCACGCTACTCATCTTTTCAACGATGCCTCAGCAGTGGCGTGTGGCTCAGCCGGTCGAAATTGCGCCGGACTTGGCCTTTCTCGCTACGACGACCAGGAAGCTCTGCAACGCGGTGATCGGCACGCGTGCTGCAGTGCTCCTGGGGTGCGGTTACGTCAACGCAAGGAGGGGTGCATGTTTCGAGGGAGTTTGAGAGTGCTCGCAGGGACGGCGGCGCTCGCGTTCATGACAGTGGCGTGTTCCCAGTCGGACCCGGGGATCACGACCGCCGTGAAAAGCAAGTTCGCGGCAGACGACACGGTGAAGGCCTATCGCATCGACGTCGATACGAAAGACCGCGTCGTGACGCTGTCGGGTGAAGTCGACAACGCCGTCGCGAAGGCGCGCGCAGTCGAGATCGCGCGCGGCGTCGAAGGCGTGCGCGACGTGGTTGACAACACCGCCATCGTTGCGGGCGTGACGCCGCCGGGAGGCCTGGACGACAAGGCCGCCGCCACGACCGGTGAGGTGGCGCGCGATTCGGCCGCCAAGGCCGACGAGGCCAAGGACAAGGCCGACGCCAAGGCCGACGACATGGGCGACGCGACGAAGGACGCCGCGCTGACCGCGGCGGTGAAGACGAAGTTCCTGGCCGACACCAAGGTGTCGGGCCTGAAGATCGACGTCGACACGAGCAAGGGCGTGGTGACGCTGTCCGGCACCGTGCCGACCGCCGACGAGCGGACGCAGGCGGTCGCGATCGCCAAGGAGACCGACGGTGTGAAGTCGGTCGTCAACAAGCTGAAGGTCGGAAAGAGCTAACCGTTCCCGCGGACCACGCGATGCGATAATTACATCGCGTGGTCCGGTTCTTCGCCCTGCTGCTTTTCTTCGCCACCCTCACCCTCCTGCTCCTGGTGGTGTATTTCGCGCGCCGCGTTCGGCGGCAGCAACGCCGCGAGCTCCAGCTCAGGCAACTCCTCGAGCAACGCACCGCCGAACTCACCGAGCAAACGGCACAGCTCGAGATCGCCAACACCGCGCTGGAAGAAATGGCGACGATCGACCCGCTCACCGGGGTCGCGAACCGGCGCCGGTTCGATGTTTTCATCCAACAGGAATGGCTGCGAGCGCACCGCTCGCGAGAGCCGCTGTCGTTGCTCCTGCTCGACGCGGACCACTTCAAGGCCTACAACGATCGGTACGGCCACCAGGCGGGCGATGAGGCCCTGCGTCAGATTGCGAGTGTGCTGCGGACCGCGGTCCACCGGGTCACGGACCTGGCAGCGCGCTTTGGCGGGGAGGAGTTCACGATTGTCCTCGCCGATACCGGCGGGGAGGGTGCGGTGAGGGTGGCGGAGACGATCCGTGCCGGCATCGAGGCGCTGCGGATTCCGCATGACGGCTCGCCCGAAGGCGTCGTGACGGTGAGCCTGGGAGTGGCGACTGCGAACGACACGCATGCGGGCGTGTCGGACCTGATCGGTGCCAGCGATCGCGCCCTTTACGAAGCGAAGAATCGAGGGCGGAATCGGGTGTACATAGAAAACGGCGCCCGCGAATCTCGCGAGCGCCGTTCGTCGGTTTCCTAGGCGACGGCGACGCGCTTGGGCGCAGGACTCCCGTCCGCGACTCGAAGGCGGTTTTCCACGCCGGCGGCCCCGAGGGCGCGGGCGAGCAGGTCAGCTCGGCGGCGGTCCATTGCGGTCCGGACGTTTCCCGTCAGTGTCACGTGGCCGTCAGTGACCTCCACGTTTATGACAGTGCGGAACTTGCCGGCAGCGACCCAGAACGAGCCGTCTTCCTCGAGTCGTTCCGTGATAAGTGCTTGCAGTTCTTCATCTTCGAGCAAGCCCTGCTTGGCCCGGCGGATGGCTTCAACTTTGATGTTCATAGGCATTCTTATGACGCTGCGTAGGGTAGTCAGGGTCCGTATGCAGGACTTGGTCCGTAATCGGCGGACGACAGCCCCATAACCTATCAGAAACGTCGTTGAGCTGGGAAGCTTTATCCAGTATTCCTCATTCCGGCCGCAATTCCATTGACCGTAATCATGAAAGCCCGGGAGACTTCCGGGTCCGGCGTATCGGCCGACCGAAGCCGCCGGAGCAGCTCAACCTGGACCAAATTGATGGGGTCCACGTAGGGATTCCGGACATCGATCGACCGTCGCAACACCGGATTCGACGCGAGCAGCCGGTCGTGTCCCGTGATGCGCAGGATCGCTTCTATCGCCGTCGCGAGCCGCCGACGGAGGTCCTCTCCAACCGGCTTCAGATCCGCCGGCACCAACCGACGGTCGTACTCGGCGGCAATCTCGGCATCGCTTTCCGCCAGTGCGGTTTCGATCAGGTCGATCGTGGACTGGAAGAACGGCCACTGCTCGTACATCTCCCGCAGCACAGCCCCTGCGTCAGTCGCGAGCCTCTCCGAGAGCGCCTCGCCGGCGCCGAGCCAGGATGGCAGGAGCAGCCGCGTCTGGGTCCACGCAAAGACCCACGGGATGGCGCGCAGCGACTCGACACCGGCGTCCGCCTTCTGGCGTCGGGCGGGGCGGCTCCCGATCGGCAGCGTGGCGAGCTCCGGTTCCGGTGTCGCCATGCGGAAGTACTCAACGAAGCGCGGGTGTTCGTAGACGACCTCGCGGTACACGCGCCGCGCGTGCCCCGCGAGAGCGTCCATGGTCTGCCGCCAGGTTTCCGGCGGCGGTGCCGGCCGTTCGAACGTGGCTTCCAGCGTGGCGGTCGTGTAGACCTCGAGCGTCCGCGCCGCGATCTGGGGCAATCCGAACTGCGCCTGAATCATCTCTCCTTGTTCGGTGACCCGTAGCCGTCCCTGGATCGACCCTGGCGGCTGCGAGCGGATCGCGAGGGAGGTCGGGCCTCCGCCGCGGCTGATGCTGCCTCCGCGACCGTGAAACAGCGTGAGCTCCACGCCGGCCTCACGCGCCACCGCGACGAGCTCCTCTTGCGCACGATAAAGCGCCCAGTTCGCCGCGAGGCGGCCGCCGTCCTTGGCCGAGTCCGAGTAGCCGATCATGACCTCCTGGCGATTCGTCGATGCGCGCACGATACACAGGGATGTCGAGCAGCGCCTTCACGGTCTCGCGGGCGCGCCCGAGGTCGTCGATCTGCTCGAAGAGCGGCACCGTTCGAAGCCGGCAGCCAGTCAAGGACTGAAGGTATTCGACTGCCAGTACATCCGATGGCGCCTGCGCCATCGAGACGACGTAGGCCCCGAGCGATTCAGGATGAATCTCGGCAAGCGTGCGCAGCGTTCCGACGACTTCGTCGTCCATCGTGGTAGCGCAGGACTTCAGTCCTGCCTCACCGGTCGCGACAAGCTCACGGACGAGGAACGACTGCCGGTCCGCCTCGTTCCACGTCAGGTACGATCCCATCCCGCGCGCGCGGGTGATCGTGTCGAGCGTCTCCGCATGCCGCGACGCGTGCTGACGGATGTCGAGCCGCACCAGCGTGAGGCCGAACGCCGACACGCGCCGGATCACGTCGGTCAGTCGGCCATTCGCAATGATCTGTTGTCCGGTCTCTACCAACGACGCATGACAGAGTCGCAACGGTTCGCCGAGGTCCGCCGCGGCGATGAGCAGATCGTGTTCCTTCCCCTCGTAGGGGACGCCAGCCAGTTGAGCATCGAGCGATGCACGTGTGGCGCGCAGCCTGCGGCGCAGATCGCGCAACACTGCGCGGTACGGTTCGCGTGCACCGCCGCAGCGGGCGCGCAACTCCGGTGTCGCATCCATCATCGAGAGTTCGAGCTGCAAGGCTGCCAGCTCTCCGTCGTAGAGGTCCGCCGCCATCCAGCGCGAGACGAGACACACACGCCGCGTCACATCGGCCGTGACGGTCGGGTTGCCGTCGCGATCGCCCCCCATCCAGGAGCCGAATCGAATGGGCGCGGCATCGAGCGGAAGGCCGCGGCCGGTCGCGGCAATGAGGGCACGGTCGAGCGAACGGAGGGACTGCGGCACGGCATTCCACAACGCCTGTTCGAAGACCAGCAATCCGCTGGTCGCCTCTTCGACCGGGGTGGGTCGCTGCGGCCGGATTTCGTCGGTCTCCCACATCGCCGCGATTTCGCGACGCAAGGTCTCGTCGAGGTCGAGTTGTTCCTCGACCGTCAGGTCGGGACGGTCCTGTTCGGCGAGCGCATCGGCGATCCGGCGCTGCTTATGGGCCAGGGTGCGTCGCATGATCGTCGTTGGATGCGCGGTGAGGACGAGTTCGATTCGCAGCGAGGCGGCGGCGGCGTGCAGTGCGTCCGGCGTGACGCCGCTCGCGAACAGGCGGCCGAACGAGTCATCGAAGGATCCGGCTTGAGGAGGCGCGGTGGCATCCCGCCGATACTCGCGTCGACGTCTCACGCGCTGGTGCTGCTCGGCGATATTGGCGAGCGTGAGGAAGTGGGCGAACGCGCGCGCGACCGGCACGGCGCGCTCGACCGGCAGCGACCGCAGAAGCTCGCCGAGCTCGTCGAGATCGCGTTCGTGTTCCTGGTGCCCCGCCTTGGAAAGCGCACGCACGCGTTCGACGGTCTCGAGGAGCCAGGAGCCCCCGCGCTCCCGCAGCGTCTGCCCGAGCATCTCCCCGAGCATCCTGACGTCGTCACGCAGGCCCTCCTGCGGATCACGCGCAGACATCTTTCAACGATAATGCAGTACGCATGACGCCATGGACCGAGGCCGCCTCGACGCTCAGCGCGCTCCGCCGTGTGCTGATGGGAGTTCTTCTGCTCGGCATGGCCGGAACCACGACCGAACTTCTACTGCTGAAGCACGACGAAGACGCGACCCAACTGATCCCGTTGATCCTGCTCGGCGCCGGCTTTGCCGCGGTGGCGTGGAACGCACGGCGCCGGACACGCTTGAGCCTGATCGCGCTCCAGATCGTCATGGTGTGCTTCATCGCCAGCGGCCTGCTCGGGATGATGTTTCACTACCAGGCGAACGTAGAGTTCCAGCTCGAGATGGATCCTCAACTGGCTGGCAGTAAGCTGTTATGGCAAACACTGCAGGCCAAGACACCTCCGGCACTCGCACCGGGGGTCATGGCGCAACTGGGATTGATTGGTCTCGCATACGCTTTCAGGCACCCCGCCATGGCGCGGGGAGGAAGCCTGCTGGAGGAGAATGCCAATGAGCTTTAGATCGACGTTAGTGGCGGGGGTCGCGGCGGTGGGTACTCAGTGCAGCCAGCGCGGGCGCCCAGGTCGGCAAGTCGCTGGGTGTCGCCGATGCCAATGCGGTACCGCCGAGCGAACTTGCGACGTATCCGCACATGACACCCGCCATCGCCAAGGAGCTGGTGGCGAAGCGCCCGTTCATGAGCATCAAGGATCTGAACGCGTTCCTGCTCTCGCAAGGGCTTACCCAGGCGCAGGCGACCGAGTTCTACGGCAAGGCGTTCGTCCACATCAACCTGAACACCGCGACGGTCGAAGAGATCCTGCTCGTGCCGAACGCCGGACGCCGCATGTCCCGCGAGTTTCCTGAGTACCGTCCGTGGCGGAACTACGCGCAGTTCGACAAGGAGATCGGGAAATACGTGGGCGCCGAAGCCACGTCGAAGCTTGCGCAGTACACCTACATCCCGATCGATCCAAATTCGGCAAGCGATGACGTGCTGATGACCATCCCCGGCGCCAACGCCGCGCTGGTGCAGAAGATAAAGGCGGGCCGTTCGTACCAGAACGCCGCAGACCTGGAAGCGGCGATCGCCAAGGGAGCGACCCCGGCGGAAGGGAAGCGCGTGGCGCGCTTCTTCGTCTTCCCCTAACGAATCCGGACCGCTTTGCGTTCGACGCCGCCCTGCCAGATGCGGGCTTCCGTGACCTGGCCGGCGGCGTCGCGCACGAACTGCACCCGGACGTCCGTCTCGGTCGAGAAGAACGTGTCGCCGTTTTCCGGGAGCAGCTCGGCGCGCAGCGATCCCGTCGCTCCGAACAAGCGATCTCCCTCGATCTCCACGCGCAGTACGATCGGCGGCGACCGGACGCCGATTTCATAGCGTCCGGCAAAATCCTTGTAGGTCGCCGGGTCCGCCGTTCCAAGGGTCCGCTCGATCGGGCCGAGCCCCGGCCACCGATACTCGCGTGCCACGGCGCGGACGATCTCCGAGGCGAGCCCGCCCCCCGTATCCGCGTTGGTCATCACGACGATGCCGGACGCGGTGAGACGGAAGGCGGCGAGCTGGCACCTGAAGCCCTCGTTGGATCCCCCGTGAGTGAAGCGGGACGCCGCCCCGTCCCCTTCCACGGCGACGCCGAGGCCCCACTGCTCGAATTGCCGCTGGATCATTTCGCGCGCGAGCGCCTGCGAAAAAACCTTCGTCGACTTCCCGGACGCGATCTTCTGGACCTCCATGGCGAACTTCGCGAGGTCCTCCGGCGTCGTCCACAAACCCGCCGCCGCTTGTTCCGGGTACGTATGGAAGCGCCCTTCGACCGGCTGCCCCGAGGCGCGGTACCCAGTCGCAGCCTTGTCACGCAAGTCGGCGGCAAGCGGCTGCACGAAGGTGCTCCGCTTCATGCCGAACGGTTCGAGGACTAACTCGCGCGCCGCCTGCGCGAAGGGCTTGCCGGTTTCGTCTTCGATCAGTTGCTGCACGATCGAGAATCCGCCGCCCGAGTACCGCCAGCGAGAGCCGACCGGAATGTCGACCACGATCGCGGCGGAGTTGGCCGGCTTGACTCCGCCCAGCACCTGCAGCAGCGTCGGGAATTCTTCAGACACGGCATATCCGCGGAAGCCCGAGACCGTGGTTCCGGCCGAATGCGTGAGCAAGCGGCGCAGCGTGACTTTCTCGGTCGCCGTAAACTGACTGTCGGCAACCTTCCACGACTTCAGCACCTTGTTGATGTCATCGTCGAGGGTCAGGCGCCCTCGTGACACGAGCGCCAGCGCCGCGACAGCCGCGACCGGCTTGCTGATCGATGCCGCCTGGAACAACGTGTCGTCGTCTACCTTCCGTCTCGCGTCAACGTCTGCGAATCCCCATCCCTTCGTCCATTCGATATGGCCGTCGTGGAAGACCGCGACGCCGACGCCAGGCACCTTCAGCTCGCGCATCCGGTCGTCGAGATTCGCGAGCTTGATCGGACGCCCGGAGACAACGATGGGAGGGACGAGGCCGCGTTCGACGCGACTGATCCGCTGCGCCACCGGATGCTGCTGCGCAATGACGCCTGCACCGGCGAGGAGCGCGCAGGCGAGTGCGAGGAGGCGGCCTCTCATTAGCGCGGATTATAGATGGCAGGACTGAAGTCCTGCGCTACCAGATTCCCGTAGCGCAGGACTTTAGTCCTGCCTTGCCTCAGCGGCGGAGATCGAACGCCGCCATCTCGTTGATGTTCCGGATGAGCAGGTAGCCGTCGCTCATGGCGGGGTGATTCCACGTTTTGCCGTCGAGGACGGGAAACCTGGCGATCTCGACGTGTTTCTCAGGGGTCGCACGGGCGAGCGCAAGATCTCCCTGCTCGGACACGATGATGAGGTGGCCGCTGGCCAGCATGACCTGTCCGTAGCCATAGCGCCCTCCCTTCCACTTCAGCTCGCCGGTGGCGGCATCCAGGCAGGCGAGGATCGACTCGTCGAGCCCATAAATGAAACCCTCGTGAAGCACCGAGCTCGTGAACTGGTTCTTCATCCGGTTGGTGCGCCACACCTCGCGCGCGGTGAAGCGCTGGTCCGACCCACGGGCCACCTCGATCATCGCCGCGCCGGTGCCGTACCCGGTGGACACGAAGACGCGGTTTGGGCCGGCGATCAACGGCTGCGACGCGTTGACGTCGTATTGCGTCTTCCAGGGGAACTCCCACAGCAATTCGCCGCGATCCGCGCTGAGCCCCACCAGCCGCGACGCGGTAAAGGTGAGGATCTGGCGCACCCCGTCGAGCGTCACCAGCATTGGAGATGAATACGAGGCGCGATCGTCCAGCGCGCTCCACGCGCGCTTCCCGGTCGCGAGGTCGTAGGCCACGACCGATTGGCCCTTGGCGCCGCCTGGAAGCACGACGACGGTGTTGTCCACGATGAGCGGCGCGGCCGACATGCCCCATTGGATGTTGCTGGCCGCCAGCGTCCTCGAGGATGTTCGTGCGCCAGATCGTCGTCCCCTTCGCCGCATCGATGGCGCGGAACTCGCCCTTTCCGCCGAGGACGTAGACCCGCCCGTCGTGCCACGTGGGAGTCGCGCGGGGGCCATCGCCTCCCATTACTTCGCTGAAGACTGCCGTCCAGCTGTTGGTCCACAGCTCGCGTCCAGTCAGCAGGTCGTAGGCCGAGGCCACTTCCTGCTGGCCGCGCTGCTCGATTGTGAAGGCGCGTCCTTCCGCGATGACAAACGACGCGTAGCCTCCGCCGATCGGCTGCTTCCACAGCGGCTGCTGCCCGCCTGTCGGCCACTCGGTGCGAACCGGTTGCTGGCGGAAAACCCCGTCCCGGTCAGGGCCGCGAAAACTTGTCCAGTAGATGGCGGAGTTCGGCGCTGGCGCGGCACTGGTTTGCGCGCGCTGCGCCTCCCGATGCTTCGCCAGATCCTCAGCCTGCTTGGAGGCCGATTTCGGGAAGGCGAGGGACACTCCGCCGCCACCATCCAGGACCAGGCGAAGGCCCAGCACGAACAAAAGACCTCCGATAACGGCGACGGCGAGTACCAGCAGCGCCGCAGTCTTTGCAATCTTCTTGAGCTTCATGTGTCGCGAAAAAGACGTGCCTCAGCTGTGTCACGTTAACTGAGTTGGGGGAATCCACGAAATCCGGCTGGCCCGAACTCTGCAATCGGCTTCCTCATGCCTCGCCGACAGACAACAACCCGAACGGATGAGCCTGCGCTCATTCCCTGGGAAGATACCCAACCGCAGATCGACGTCCTCGATTGGCGCAAGCGCGCCGCTCACTTCGGGCTGGCCCCCGGCGAGCGGGAGGAGGAAGAAGACGGCGAACCGGACCTTTTCCGGGCCGAGCGCCTGCTGGCGAACGAGGAACCGGAAGCGGACTTAGCTCAGCCGGTAAACGACACCGAGGAAGAAGAATTTTCGCGTGCCGTCCTGTTCCGCGAAGCCCCGGACGAAGGCCTGACGACAAAGGACGTCGACCCGGTTCGCGCCTATCTCGTACAGATCGGCAAGACGAAGCTTCTGGCCGCGCAACAGGAAGTGCAGATCGGCCAGCAAATGGAGAACGCCCGCGCGGAAACGCTCGTCGCGCTGGCGCACGTGCCCTGTGCGGTGTGCTGCCTCATTCGCCTGGCCACGCGCGTCCGCAACGGCGAGGCGCCGGCGGCGGAGTTGATCCTGTTGCCTGAGGGGGGAGAGCTCGAGCCCGAACGCGTCACACCCGTCCTGAATGCGTTCTCCCGGGTCGAACGGCTCGACGACTTTCGAACCCGCCTCGACAAGATGTCGTGCGATCGGGCGGCCGAGCGGCACGAGAAGGCGGAGACGCTCATCGGCCGCATCCTGCGCGATCTGCCAATCCGGCCGTCCGTTGTCGACAAACTGGTGGAGCGGCTCGGCGAGCTGCACGCGCAACTGGAGTCGGCGCGAGCCTCGCGGGATCGCGAACGCCTGGCTGCGGCGAAGAGCGAAGTCGAGAAACACGTCGGCATGCCGGCCGACGAGTTCGTCCCGGCGTACGCGCGGCTGCGACGCGCCGACGAAGCCCTGCGCTCGTCCAAGCAGATGCTGATCGAGGCGAACCTGCGTCTCGTGGTCTCGATCGCCAAGAAGTATCTCAATCGCGGCCTGTCGTTTCTGGATCTGATCCAGGAAGGCAATATCGGACTGATGAAGGCCGTGGATCGCTTCCAGTTCCGCCGCGGCTTCCGCTTCTCGACCTACGCGACCTGGTGGATCCGCCAGGCCATCGGCCGGGCGGTCGCCGACTACGGCCGGACTATCCGTTTGCCGGTGCACGTCGTGGACTCGCTCGGCAAGCTAGAGCGCACGCGCAAGAAGATGCGCGAGGCCGCCGGCCGCGATCCCAGCGAGAAAGACCTGGCCACGGCCCTCGAAATGCCCGAGGAGAAGGTGCGGCTGCTGCTCGAGGCTTCGAAGGTACCGCTCTCGCTCGATTCGACCGCGAACGAGGATGCCGACGAGGAGATGCAGTTGGGGCGCCGCGTGGCGGACGCCGCCTCGGCTTCACCCGAGGAGGAGCTGCTGCGCAGCGAGATCGCCGAGCGCGTCGAGATGGCGCTCGCGCCGCTCGACGATCGCGAGAAGGAGGTCTTGCGCCTCCGCTTCGGCCTCGGCTCAGACCACGAGTACACCCTCGCCGAAGTCGCACACCGCTTCAACCTGTCTCGCGAGCGCGTCCGTCAGATCGAAGCCAAAGCGCTGAAAAAGCTGCGCGGACGCGCAGCGTGACAATGCATTGCCACCCGCGCAGCGTCATCGCTGCGCGGCTGTCCGGCGCGTGTTGGAGGATGAACGCGCTGACGCTCGACTGACGCACGGCCTGGTAGAAGTTCGTCCCGGTGTTGCAAACGTTCGCGGATGTCGCCGACGTGATGCCGGTGACCGTCCATGCGCCTCCCTCCTGCACCATGATGGGGCCGCCTGAGTCCCCCGAACAGACCGAGCTCGAGGGAGGGGCGTAGGCGGTCTGCAGCAGGTTGCCCACCGAGCTGACCGTCGTGCTGCCGGACCGCAGCGTGGCGCCCGCGTCGTTCTGATCCCGCCCCCAGCCCGCGATGATCGCGGTTTCCCCCACGCGCGCGTCGCGGCTCAGGAGGACCGGCACGGAATTGCGCGGCAGGTCGTCTGCCATCGTGATCACGCCGACGTCGAATCCCGACTGGTTGAAGACGTATCCCGGGTAGTGGACGAACGACTGGGCGACGATCTCGGCGCCGCTCCCGAGCCACACGCGAACGATGCCGACGCCTTCGTCGAGGCAGTGGGCGGCTGTGAGGATCTTGCGCCGCGCGATGATCGTGCCGGTGCACGCGCCGAGCTGAATCCCATCGGCGGCGCGCATGTTCAGCAGGACGACCGACGATGTATCAGCCGAGCAAGGGGCCCCGTTGAGGATGGCCGTGCCTCCCAGGTTGCCGCACGTTTGCGCAGCCGGAATCGGCGCCGGGTTGGTCGGGGTCGGTGAATCGTCGTTCCCTCCGCCACACGCGGTAAGGACTGCCAGCAGGCCAACGACGGTCAAAGCGCGGAGTAGTGCCATGTTTCTCAAGTTTCCGAAGGGCAGGGGAGGCCTTGTCAGTGTACTCGCCTTCGGCGCATTTCGCATCGAAGCGCGCCCCCTTTTGAATTGACAGCCGCGCCCGCTCCAGCCAAAACTCGCCGCCACATGGCTTCGCTGCGACTACGGTTCATGAACGCGAACCGGGAACCGTTGGACGATGTGCTCGATCTGCAAATCTTCGAGGCGCAGACGAGCAAGCCGGTCGTCATCAAGAAGAACGTCAAGGGGAAGGCTGCCATGCTCGTCAAGGGCCTGGCTCCCAACCGCGCCCACATCATCCGGGCCTACCCGATGCGCCACCGTCCGGTCGCGACGTCGATCCGCACCCCGGCGGGGGGGACGACGAGCCGGGCACGGTTGACCTGTTCTGCCCAGTGCATCCCGACCGCGTGTCGGAGGTCATCTATCCCTCTTTCAAGGCGCTGCCCAAGACGCTGCGCGATGTCCTCGACGCCAGCACGCTGGAGCTCGATCCCGACGAAACCCCGGTGGCGGCGGATGCGGGGGCGACCCCCGGGCAGACATTGTGGGACAAGCGGCTCTCGTCAACGCGCAAGGCAGGCTTGCTGAACGTCTTCAGCAAGATGAGTGCGACGCCGCTCGGCAACAAGACGACGTGGGACTACGTGAAAGACATCTATCGCGTCCGCGGCGACCGCATTTTTGTGAATGTCACCGTCGACTTTCGTGACCTGGTGAAGAGCGCCGTCTCGAGCGGGCGCTTCAAGGAGGTCGACGGCTCGCTGCACAAGCCGCCGGACGATTGCGACGCAGCGGGCTCATTCAAGACGCGCAACGACCGCTACGGCAACTTGCAGCTCACGTTCTTCTGTTCGAAGGAGGCGCCGAAGCGATTCCGCGTCGATGCCGACATCGACGATGCGGCCGGCATCGAGCACGCGTTCCAGGTGCTCGATCACTGGATCACCAAGGAGCAGACGCACCCGTACGACATCCACCAGATCCTGACCTTCCACCAATCGCTGGCGGTGCCGTACTCGTTCCGCGTCTAATCGCCGTCCTCTTTCGGCTCGACGGGATGGGGCAGCGCCGTGCCGGTCCACGGCGCCAGCACGCCCGACTTGACGTAGGTGAACAGCTTCTCGCGGGTGTCGCTGATGTCGAGGTTCCGCATCGTCAACTGCCCGATGCGGTCCTGCGGCGAGAACGTCGATTCCCCTTTCTCCATCGTCAGGCGCTCGGGTTTGTAGGTGAGGTTCGGGGACTCGGTGTTCAGGAGCGAATAGTCGTTGCCGCGGCGCAGTTCCACGGTCACTTCGCCGCTGACCGCACGCGCGATCCAACGCTGCGAGGACTCGCGCAGCATCATCGCCTGCGGATCGAACCAGCGGCCCTGGTAGAGCAGGCGGCCGAGGCGGCGGCCATTTTCGCGATACTGCTCGATGGTGTCCTCGTTGTGGATGCCGGTGATCAGGCGCTCGTAGCCGATGAAGAGCAGCGCGAGGCCGGGGGCCTCGTAGATCCCGCGGCTCTTGGCTTCGATGATCCGGTTCTCGATCTGGTCGCTCATCCCCAGCCCATGGCGGCCGCCGATGCGGTTGGCGTCGAGAATGAGCTGCACGCCGTCCTTGTAGGTAATCCCGTTGATGGCGACCGGCTGGCCTTCCTCGAATCGCAAGGTCACCTGCTCGGGGCGGATCTGGACGTCTTCCTTCCAGTGTGCCACCCCCATGATCGGCTCGACGATCTTCATCCCCGTGTCGAGGCGCTCGAGGTCCTTGGCTTCGTGCGTCGCACCGAGGATGTTCGAGTCGGTCGAGTACGCCTTCTCGGCCTTCATCCGGTACTCGAAGCCGGCCGCCGTCATGTAGGCCGACATCTCGGCGCGTCCGCCGAGCTCGTCGATGAACTGCTGATCGAGCCAGGGCTTGTAGATCTTGAGACTCGGATTGGCGAGCAGGCCGTAGCGGTAGAAACGCTCGATGTCGTTCCCTTTGAAGGTGCTCCCGTCCCCCCAGATGTTGACGTCGTCTTCGCGCATCGCGCCGACCAGCATCGTCCCGGTGACCGCGCGGCCGATCGGCGTGGTGTTGAAGTAGGGGACGCCGGCCGTCGAGATGTGGAAGGCGCCGCACTGCAGCATCGCGAGGCCTTCCGAGACCAGCTGCGCGCGCGCGTCGATCAGGCGCGCGTGCTCGGCGCCGTACTCGAGGGCGCGGCGGGGGATGCTGTCGTAGTCAGTTTCGTCCGGCTGCCCGAGGTTGGCGGTGTAGGCGTAGGGGATGGCCCCCTTCGCGCGCATCCAGTGGAGCGCCGCGCTGGTGTCGAGACCGCCGGAGAACGCAATGCCGACTTTCTGGCCCGCGGGGAGTGATTGAAGGATCGTTGCCACAGCCCATCATTGTGTCACGGTGGTGCGGTAATCTCAGGCCCACAAGCGAGGCCATGCCGTATGTCGACTGGTGATGAATTTGATGGAACGAACGACGAACCCGGGCGCTGGCAATTTGCGCCCCCGCAGAGGCCTAACGTCGTTCCGTCGAATGTTCCTTATGTGAGCCCGGCCAGGAATCTCGAAGCCGGGATCGTTTCAGTTGCCACACCGGAATTCCGCAAGTACGAAGGGTTCACGCTGCGAGGGCTGCTCGCCAAAGTCTGGGACGTTCCCGAGTCCCGGATCGCGTTCCGCGGCTCGTTCGACGACGATGCGCGCTTCGATCTCGTGCTGGTTCCGCGGGATCAGGGGCGCGTGGAGATAGAGGCGCTGTTGCGTGACGGCATCGCGACGCACTTCGGCTTCGATGTGTCCTTCGAGGACCAGCCGATGGACGTCCTCGTGCTGAGCGCACCCAACGGTATCGCCGGAATGGGGCTGTCGGGCGGCGGTGGACTGTCGTCGTTCTCGGCATCGTTCGAGCTGGACGAGTCCTCCATGCCAGCGCTCGATCAAATGCGTGATGAGCTCTTGCGGCGCATGCAGGCGTCGATGGGCCGCACCATGTTTCCGGGATCGCCGTCCGAGCTTAGTCTGGGCGGAATGGCTACCGTCGACTCGATCCGCGACATGCTGGAGCACCTGCAGGAGCTTCTCGTGCTGGACGAAACGGGTGCCGACGGCAGCTTCGAGGTCGACTTGCGCGTCGATGGCGGTGTGGACGCGCTCCTGGCGGCGCTGCGCGAGACTGGGATCATGACGACGCCGGCCACCCGTGACGTGCGAATGCTCGTCGTGACACGACTTGCTGAGGCGCCATGAGGAAGGTTGGGTTGTTGATGCTTCCAAACCTGCTCCGCTTGGTCCGGCAGCGTAACGCAACGCGGCGGCTGAACGCATTCCTTGTAGGCTTGTCGGTCCTGAGCTGCACGGCTTGCGACGGTTACTTGGGCATGACCGGGTTTGTCTACGAAAACGTCAATGCGACACCAACGGGTGACAGCGTCGTGGTGATTGACGCCGAGCGAGCCGCTGCAACCACGGCCGACTTGAAGCCCATCGGCGGATGTGAGATCACGCTCGAGCCATGGACGCCGGCCCGGCGGCCGGATGCCGAGACTGCGGAGCTTTGGACGAGCCACGCGAAGTCCAACGCAAACGGTCGGTTCGAACTCGGAAGTACGGCGAGGCCCGGTCGGTACGATGCCACGCTCTCCGTGTCGTGTCCAGGGTTCCTCCCGAAGACGCAGGTCTTTCGACACGATCGGTTCAAGCATCAAGCGACGGTCACGATGGTGCGCGGGAAATGACGCCGGTCGCGACGAGTAGCGATTTGTCGCGTGTAGGAGCGTCGCTGCATCGGGGGTGTCCCAACGTTCGCTGTCGCGCGAACTTGGTCCAGACCAAGCTCGCCCATCTTCGCGCTGCGCTCTTCGGTGGACAGGCCCCACTCGGTGAGCGCCTCCCGCACGAAGAGCGGACCCAAACCACTGTTCGGCTTCATATACGTTGTGGGCCCGGCAGCGCAGTTGGAGATTGTCGACGGTTGTCAGCCCACCATCGGCAAAAGGAATCCGGTGGTGATATTCGAGTCCCGCCGTTTCCGGGCACCGGCCTTCGGGCCCGACGAAGGCGCATCGGCAGCCGTCGCGTTCGCTGACCGCGCGCCGCATGTGCGCGGGAACGTAGCGTGAGCCGGGATCGGAGGCCCCAGCTGGCCGCGGTCGATCTGTCCGGCCGTACTTCAGCTTTTCGAGGTTGTCGATGAGCAACGTCAATGCACGATCGATGATTGTGCCTTCGTCTGCGCGACCGTCCGCGTTCCAAAGAAGGTCCTGCGCCCGCCGGAGCTTCGCGCGGGTCTGCCGCTGATCGTGACCTGCAGTTTGTAACGTTCCGGAGCGATCGCACGCACGACGGCCGGCTGAAACGGCACGTCCGGCTGCGGATGCAGCGTCGCCACGATCATCTCCACGTCCCCCTTGCTCTTGCGGCAAGCAGACTCGAGCAGCGTGGCGTGATTCTCGGCAGTGAGATGTCGCCCTAGGAGCGTGACGGTCGTCAGCGTGATCGCTCCCTCGACGAGCAGATCCATGACGAGCGGGAACCGCGACGCCGCGCGAGCCGCCGCGATCCGCGCGTACGCGGCATGTTCCGACAAGTGCAAGACCTGTGTGCAGTAACCGAACATGGACGAACACCCGATCGAAAGATGCAACTGGCGTGTTTCGACCTCGCACAACGAGCGGATCAAGTCGGCCGTTGCCTCGCGTTCGATCGCGGCGAGCCGCTTCACTTCATCCAGTAGTTCGGCGTCGGAGAGACGCGAGAGCGAATCGTTCGTCGTCATGTCCCTGTGTATCACGGCGTTTTTCGAGCGACGACGATGCCCAGGAGAGGCTATCGCTCGCCGACGAGTCATTGGTGTCGGGAGCACCGTCGAAGTCCACGCTGCGGGCAACGTCGTCGGTTCAGCCCTAGCGCTACTGTTCGTCCTGGATCTTTCGCGGGCTGCTAGCCGGAAGGCGTCAAGCGGAAAATCGACGCGCTTGAAAAAGTCTTCGACCGTGAATGTCAGCGGTTTCGGTCGCCCCTACCGTGAATGCCTACCACCGATACCGTGCGCTGATCGCGCCGCGATGCATGCCGAGATTCACTCGTGACATCGCCACTGACGAATAGGTTCGGAATTCCGGGCGCAGCGAGAACGCCGGGGTGAGCAGCACGTCCACGCCGAAGCCGACGCCAAGGGCGAGACCCGTGTTGCTTTCGCGAAACTCGGACAGGGTTGCCGCCGTGCTGCTGACAATCGTCAGGGAATTGACGCCTTCGGTCCAAAGCACGCCGACGCTGCCCGTCACGTACGGGCGCACGCGTGGTCCCCCGAAGAAGTAGCTGACATTCCCTGAGAGCATCATCGCCTCAAGCAATCCCTCACGCGCCGAGCCGACGCATAGCACGTTGACGACGCCGCATTGGACAGGCCGGGGCGTGAGACCGAGGGTCTGGTGCCATTCTGCGTCGAGGCCGAGGCGTTTCCATTCGATCCCCAACCCGCCGCCGACATTCAGCTCCGTGCCGAAGCTCTGATCCTCCGCCCGAGAGACGTTGGCTACTCCGACAGCGCCGAATATCGCCGGCCTCAGATCCTGCGCGGCAACAGGGTCGGCGACAGTGCAGACCAAAACCAGTCCGACCGACAAGGCAGCCCAGGTGCGTGTCATCACTTCCTCCTGACGAGAATGCGAGAAGGCGTGACTGGATAGCTCACAATCGCCGTGCATTGGTCCTGACTACTCGTAAGGGCGGAGGGTCGTGCAGCCGTCACGCCGCTGAAACTAGCGTTCACAGGTGATTCGATACGTCACGTTCAACGTGAAGGCCACGTCGCGGTCAGGATCGCCCGCAATCTCGACCCGGTAGGTCTTACCGCTCCAGCCGTCCACGACCATCTCGCGCAGGCCGGGGGGCCACGGCTGTGGAACGGGAGACGATCCGTCAGGCCCGAACGGCGGCGTTACCGTGATCATCAAGCACCCTGAATGACCGCCGCAGTCAGTGATCGTCGCGCTGAAGCCCAGCGTCGCGGCCGTCTCGGACCACGTGAGCCGCATCACCAGGTTCGAAGATTTCGGCGACCTCACGGTATATGCGGCGACGCCTCCGGCGGGCACCTGCGCGTTGATCGCAAAGACGCCGCCGGTTTCGCCTCGGCAGCCGGGCCCGACCACCCCGCAGCCCGGACCGGCGGCCCAGGCCAGCAAGGCGACGAGTACGCGCACTCTTCCGGTCATGACGCCTCCAGTCCTCTTGGGAGAAGGCGTCAAGCGTGATCAAAGGGGGTCAACCGACAGTGGCCCGAAGATCTCGGACCGATCCCGCGCTCGATGCTACACTGATCCAATCCCGATCCACCGATGCCCGCTCATTCAGCTGAAACGTCCGCACAAACCGTCTTCGCCGCCACTGACATCACGAAGACCTACCACATGGGTGAGGTCGACGTGCACGCGCTGCGGGGGGTGAGCCTCGAGCTGCGCGAGTCGGAGTTCCTGGTGCTGCTCGGACCTTCGGGGAGCGGCAAGTCCACACTCCTCAACATTCTCGGCGGCCTCGACGTGCCCACCTCCGGCACGGTGATCTATCGCGGCCAGAACCTGACCACCGCCGACGAGCGGGAACTGACGATGTACCGGCGGAAGCACGTCGGGTTCGTCTTCCAGTTCTACAACCTCATCCCCAGCCTCACCGCGCGCGAGAACGTCGCGCTGGTGACCGACATCGTCGACGATCCCATGAAGCCCGAGGATGCGTTGCAGCTGGTGAACCTCGGCGGCAGGCTGGACCACTTTCCCTCGCAGCTTTCCGGCGGCGAGCAGCAGCGCGTCGCCATCGCCAGGGCGGTCGCCAAGCAGCCGGACGTGCTCCTCTGCGACGAACCGACCGGCGCGCTCGACATCGCGACCGGCATCCTCGTGCTCGAGGCGATCCAGCAGGTCAACCAGCAGTTGGGCACCACGACCGCCGTGATTACGCACAACGCGGCGGTCGCCGACATGGCCGATCGCGTGGTGTCGCTCTCTGACGGCCGGGTGATCAGCGATCGTAGAAACGAGACCAAGCTCAAGGCGAGCGAACTCAAATGGTGAGAACCCTGCACGTCCGCACGTCCGCACGTCGCACGTCCGCACGCGTGCACGTCGCACGTCAGCACGTAGCACGTAGCACGTGTTTATGGTGATTCGGCCCCTCGATCGGAAGCTGCTGCGCGACCTCTGGGCACTCAAGGGTCAAGCGCTTGCGATCAGCCTGGTGATCGGCGCCGGCGTCGCGATGTTCATCATGTACCTGAGCACGTTCGCGTCGCTCAGGGACACCCAGGCGACCTATTACGAGCGCTACCGGTTCGCGCACGTGTTTGCCGGGCTCACGCGCGCGCCGCTCTACCTGCAGGACCGCGTGGCCGAGATCCCCGGCGTCGCCCGCGTGGACGCCCGCGTCGTCGTGGACGTGACGCTCGACGTGCCCGACCTGTCGGAACCCGCCAGCGGACGCCTGATCGGCATTCCCATTCCGGCGGCGCCGATGTTGAACGATCTCTTCCTCAGGCGCGGCCGTTTCCCGTCGCTCGAGAATCCGGACGAGGTCCTGATCAGCGAAGCCTTCGCCATCAGCCGTGACCTCGGTCCGGGCGATCGCGTCGGCGCGATCATCAACGGCCGGCGGCGCGACCTCGAGATCGTGGGCATCGCGTTGTCGCCGGAGTACGTCTACAGCATCCGCCCGGGGGAGCTGGTGCCGGACGATTCGCGTTTCGGCATCTTCTGGATGAACGGCCGCAGCCTGGCGGCGGCGTTCGACATGGAAGGCGGTTTCAACAACCTGGCGCTCACGCTGATGCCGGGCGCTTCGGAAGACGACGTGATCGCGCGGCTGGACCAGGTGATCGCCACCTTCGGCGGTCTCGGGGCGATCCCAAGGAGCCTGCAGACGTCGCACTGGTATCTCGACAACGAGCTGCGGCAGCTCCAGAGCGTCGGCCTGATCCTGCCGATCGTGTTCCTGCTCGTCGCGGCCTTCCTGCTCAACGTCGTCCTTACGCGGATCGTGTCGGTGCAGCGCGAGCAGATCGCGGCGCTGAAGGCGCTCGGCTACACGAATCGCGAGCTCGGGTGTGCATTACGGGAAGCTGAGCCTGCTGATCGGGTTTTCAGGCGGCGTGATCGGCGTCGTGTTCGGCGGCTGGCTCGGCTCCGGCATGACCTCGATCTACAACGACTTCTTCCGCTTTCCGACGCTGCGCTATCACCTGCCGCCCTACGTCGTTGTCACGGGCGTGCTCGTCAGCTTCCTGGCGGCGACCCTCGGAGCGCTGAATGCCGTGCACCGCGTGGCCGCGCTGCCGCCCGCGGAAGCCATGCGTCCGGAACCGCCGGCGCGCTACCGGCGCAGCTGGCTCGAACGCGCCGGTCTGGCGCGGCTGCTCTCGGCGCCGGTGCGCATGATCATTCGCAACGTCGGACGTCACCCCGTGCGAGCGGGAACGTCGGTGATTGGGATCGCGGCGGCGGTCGCGATGCTGATCCTGGGGACGTTCTTCATCGATTCGATCGGCGTCCTCATGGACCAGCAGTTCTTCGTGATCCAGCGGCAGGATGTCACGGTGAACTTCGTGCTGCCGGCATCTGGCCGGTCGTTTTACGAGGTCGAGCGGTTACCGGGCGTGCTCCACGCCGAACCCACGCGCGCCGTGCCGGCACGGCTGCGCCTGGCGCAACGCTCACGCATCGTCTCGGTGCAGGGGCTGGTCGCCGACCCTCGCCTGAATCGCGTGGTGGACGTGAACGGCGGGGCCATGCGGCTGCCGCCCGACGGACTCGTGCTCTCGCTGAAGCTCGCCGAGGTGCTTGGCGCGCGGGTCGGCGACACCATCACGGTCGAAGTGCTCGACGGCCGGCGGCGCGTGGCAGACGTCCGGGTCTCGGGCATCGTCGAGGAATACATGGGCACCTCGGCCTACATGGATATCGATGCGGTGCGGCGGCTGGGTGGGGAAGGCGACACGCTGACCGGCGCCTTCCTCCAGGTGGATGCCTCGCTGACCGATAGCCTCTACGACCGGCTGAAGGAGATTCCCGCGGTCGCGGGGGTCGCGCTGAAGCGCACATCGATCGAGAGCTTCAACAAGACACTGAAGGACACGTTCTACGTCATGATCTTCTTCAACCTGCTCTTTTCGAGCGTCATCGCCATGGGTGTCGTCTACAACGCGGCGCGCGTGTCGTTGTCGGAGCGGAGCCGGGAGCTGGCGAGCCTGCGGGTGCTTGGATTCACGCGCGGTGAGATTTCGTTCATCCTGCTCGGCGAACTCGCCGTCGTCACGGTGATGGCGATCCCGGTGGGAATGCTCCTCGGTTACATTTTTGCGGGGCTGCTAGTGACGGCGTTCAACACGGAGCTGTATCGGTTTCCACTGGTGGTAAGCACGCGAACGTTCGCGTATGCGGCCTCGTCCGTCCTGGTGGCGGCAACGATTTCCGGCTTCGCCGTGCGTCGGCGCCTCGATCATCTGGACCTGGTCGCGGTCCTGAAGACGCGCGAGTAGCCCGAACACCGAACACCGAACACCGAACACCGAATACGACACCGAATACCGAACACCGAATAACCGAATACCGAATACCGAATACCGAACACCGAATACCGAATACCGGGAGCGGAGTGAGATAGCGAGCGAATGGCGAAACGACTGCTGAAGATTGGGCTTGTAGTGGTCATCCTGGGGGCCCTCGGTTACTGGGCGTTCCGCCCGTCGCCGGTGCCGGCGGACTTCGGGACCGTGGAGCGCGGGGCGTTGCAGGTAACGGTGAACGAGGAAGGGCGCACGAGAGTGCGGGATCGCTACGTCGTTTCCGCTCCGGTGCCCGGGCGCATGCGTCGTATCGAGCTGGAGCCCGGGGATCCGGTCGTGGCGCGCAAAACGCTCGTCGCCCAGTTCGAGCCTTCGGCCCCGGCGCTGCTCGACGTCAGGACGCGCGCGGAACTCGACGCGCGCGTCAGCGGCGCCGAATCCGCGGTTGGCGCGGCCCGGGCCGAACGGGACCGCATGCGGGCCGAACGTGCCTTCGCGGAATCGGAGCTGAAACGCGCGAAGCAGTTGCTCGCCGAGAAGGTGATCTCGGCGCGCGAGTTGGAGCTCGCGGAGCGCCAGGCGCAGACGGTGGAGCGAGCGGTGCAATCGGCGGAGTTCTCGGTGCGCACCGCCGAGTTCCAGCTCCAGCAGGCGCGCGCAAGCCTGACCCCCTCCCGCAGCGGGGGCGCCACGATCCCGCTCTACTCGCCGGTAAACGGCGTGGTCCTGCGCC
Organism: uncultured Acidobacteriota bacterium; assembly: GCA_963762995.1. GTDB lineage: Bacteria > Acidobacteriota > Vicinamibacteria > Vicinamibacterales > 2-12-FULL-66-21 > JACDCA01. The sequence goes on from CAVXMQ010000025.1 coordinate 81,654, forward strand.
GTTTGCAGGAGAGTGAAGCGGTCGTGCCGACCGGGCAGCCCCTGCTCGAAATCGGAGACATCAAGGATCTCGAGATCGTGTCGGACCTGCTGTCGAGCGCGGCCGTGCGCGTGCGCGCGGGCCAGTCGGTGCTGATCGAACAGTGGGGCGGGGACACGCCGCTGAGAGGGCGCGTTCGACGCGTGGAGCCCTCCGGCTTCACCAAGATTTCCGCCCTTGGCGTGGAAGAGCAGCGCGTCAACACGATCGTGGACTTCGACGACCCGCCCGAGCGCCGACCCGCGATCGGCGACGGCTACCGGGTCGAAGTCAGGATCATCGTGTCGTCACGTGAGAACGTGCTGAAGGTGCCGGTCAGCAGCCTGGTGCGGCATGGTACCGACTGGGCACTTTACGCAGTTGAGAACGACCGTGCGGTGCGCCGCATCGTGCAGATCGGCGACCGCAACGGTCTCGAAGCAGAAATCACCGGCGGTTTGTCTGGCGACGAGCGCATCATCGTGTATCCCAGTGACGCCATCACCGACGGTGTGAAGGTCGTAGCGCGGTCGTGATCACGCCGCGCGGCACTGCGGATGCGGGCACCCGCATCGCAACTCAGTCATCCCGTGCGCGTCCTTGCAGTGTTCGCTGCAGTACTTCCCGTAGGCCCCATTTGCTTCAACGGTGCAGTTACACGTAGGGTGAGCGCATTTCGCGGCTGCCATGGGGAGCCCTCCTGACAGGAGTTTACGCTTCGAGCCCAGCTTGGCAAGCTCGTGCGGACGAACCGCCGCCTCTGGGGGCGGCGTCTTAGGCAATCGGAGGTTCAGGCATGAAGATTCTCGTTACCGGGGGCACCGGCACGGTCGGGTCCCAGGTCGTCAAGGAGCTCCTCGCCCGGAAGGGGGATGTGCGGGTGTTGACCCGCGACGCCACGAAGCCGCTGCCGACCGGGGTGACCGCCGTGCAGGGCAATCTGCAGGACGTCGCGACCGTGAGGCAGATCTTTCAGGGGATCGATGCCGTGTTCCTGGTCAGCGCTGTCAGCCCCACTGAAGCCAGCGAAGCGCTGATGGCGGTTACCGGGATGCGCCTGGCGGGCGTGAAGCGAGTGGTCTATCTCTCGGTCCACCACGCCGACAAAGCGGCCTGGCTGCCGCATTTCGGGTCCAAGGTCGGCGTCGAGGAGGCGCTGAAGGTCTCGGGGATTCCGTTCACTATCCTGCGCCCCAACAACTTCTTCCAGAACGATTACTGGTTCAAGGACGCGATCCTGCAATACGGCGTCTATCCCCAGCCGTTTGGCGATGCCGGCGTCTCGCGGGTGGACGTTCGCGACATCGCCGAGGCGGCCGCCATTGCGCTGACAGAGTCCGGTCACGACGGGCAGGTTTACGATCTGGTGGGGCCGGAGCCGATCACGGCGACGAAAACCGCGCAGATCTGGAGCGGCGTGCTCGGCCGCACGATCGCTTACGGCGGCAACGACCTCGACGCGTGGGAGAAGCAGTCGCTGCAGTACATGCCCGACTGGATGGTGTTCGATTCCGCGAAATGTTTCACTACTTCCAGACACAGGGGTTAAAGGCTTCGCCGGAGGCCATCGCTCGCCAGGCGCGGCTGCTCGGTCATCCCCCGCGCGCCTTCGAGGCTTTCGCGCAGGAAACCGCCGCGGCGTGGAACGCTGCCCCTTCGGTCACGCACTAACCCGCTCGGCTAGACCGGATTCTCCCGCGATGACTAAACTGTGGGGATGCGACTTCGAACCGCACTCCTCACAGTCTTTCTGACCGCCACGGTCACCACCGGTGCGCAAGCGCCGCCACCGGCCGTCCAGGCGCTCATCAACGATCGCGCCTTCAAGACCGCCACAGGGTTTCTCGAGAAGGACCACGATCGCTTCGTCCGTGAGCTGATCACCCTGACCGAGATCCCCGCCCCGCCGTTCAAGGAGAAGGCGCGCGGCCAGGCGATCCTCGGCATGATGAAGCAGCTCGAGCTCTCGGACGTCGAGATGGACGCCGAAGGCAACGTGATGGGCGTGCGTCGCGGCAGCGGCGGCAACCAGATGCTCGCCGTCCTCGCGCACATGGACACCGTCTTTCCCGAAGGCACCGACGTGAAGGTCAAGCGCGAGGGAGACCGCCTGATGGCCCCCGGCATCGGCGACGACACCCGCGGCGTCGCGCTGATGCTGCAGCTGGTGCGTGCCATGAACGTGGCGCAGTACCGGACCGTGAACGACATCCTCTTCGTCGCCAACGTCGGAGAGGAAGGGGAGGGGGACCTGCGCGGCGCGAAGTTCCTCATGCAGAAGGGGAAATACAAGGACCGCATCAAGCAGTTCATCGCCATCGACGGCGGCGGCCAGGAGACGATCACCAACGGCGGCGTTGGCAGCCGTCGATATCGGGTGACGTTCAAGGGGCCCGGTGGCCACAGCTACGGCGCCTTCGGCCTGGTGAATCCCGCCTTCGCCATGGGGAACGCGATCGTGAAGTTCGGCAAGATCCAGGTGCCGCAGAAGCCCAAGACCACCTACAGCGTCGGCGTCGTCAGCGGCGGTACGTCGGTGAACTCGATCCCCTTCGAAGTCGCGATGGACATCGACATGCGTTCCGAGTCCTGCGCGGAGCTCGACAAGGTCGAGAAACAGTTCCTCGCGGTCGTGAAAGAAGCGGTGGACGAAGAGAACAAGGCGCGCTCGACGAAGGAAGGACCGATCACCGCCGACCCAAAGAAAATCGGCGACCGCCCCTGCGGCGAGACGCCGGTGAGCTCACCGATCGTCCAAACGGTGACCGCGGTGGTCACCGCATTCGGGCTGAAGCCCAGTTACAACATCAGCAGCACGGACGCGAATCTCGCCATGTCTCTCGGTATCCCCGCTGTGACGATCGGCCGCGGCCCGGGAGGAAGAACGCATTCCTTGGATGAGTTCACTGTCGTTGAACCCAAGGCTGACGTCGCGAGCGGCGCAGGTAGCGCTCGCGATAATTCTGGCGGTCAGTGGGGTGAAGTGAGGACTGGGTCTCAAGGGAGAAGGGACAAGGGAAAAGGGATAACTTTTTTTCCCTTCTCCCTTCTCCCTTTTCCCTTGAGAAAGCCCTTCACAACATCGCTGGCGCCGCGGGCAGGACTCTTCCGCCCGAATCCTCATCGGCTGCAGCTTCTTGTAAGTCAAAGACCGCCAGAGCCACTCGAGCGGACCGAACTGGAAGAAGGTCAGCCAGATCGGCGAGACGATGAGTTGGAAGAGCCAGATGCCGGCGACGACGAAATAGAGCTGGTGCCGGGCGAGCTGGCCGAAGAGGCCGAAGCCGTATCCGTAGAAGACGATGCCCACGATGACGCTGGTCATGATGTAGTTGGTCAGCGCCATTTGGCCGACGGCGGCGAGCGGGCGGGTGATGAAGCGGAGCGCGCCCGCCTTGCAGATCATCATCAGCACGGCGACGTGCGCGAGGGCGACCGCGACGCGCGTGGTGTCGTAGAGCGTCAGCCAGCGGGTGCCGAGTTCGAATCCCTTCTGCGTCCAGTCCCACACGACGAACGTACCCACCGGCAGGCCGTAGCCGTACCCCACCAGCGCCATGATCGCGTAGAACTTGTAGCTGCGCGCCGCGGAGAAGACACCCCACTTGTAGAGCGCCATCCCAATCAGCATCGCGCCCGCCACATCCCAGAAGAAGATCAGGTACAGCAGATCGGTGTGGAACATGTAGATGACGGGGCCGAAGGCCACCACGTTGGCGAGGTAGCCCTTCTGCCGGTTGTCGATCTCTTCCTTCAGCTTGTCGGGGGTCGGGCGCTGTTCGGCGATGAACGTGCGCCACTCCTTCTCCTTCTTCACGTCCTCGTCTGAAATCGTTTTGCCCGCCGTCTTGTCGGCTTCGATTCGCGCGATCCCATCTCGCGCTTCGGTCAACTGCATGCCGAGCCCGAACATCTTCGGCGCCTGTAGCGCGAGGATGATGGCGCCGAGGATCGCCAGTCGGCGCGGGCGCACGCGGCGGAAGACGAACAGCGCCATGCCAGCGATGCCGTAGTGATAGAGGATGTCGCCGGGCCAGAGGAGCAGGTAGCCGTGGATGGCGCCAAACAGCACCAGCCACATGTTGCGGCGGAAGTGGATGTCGGCCGGCGTGTCGCGTCCGGCGCGTTCTTCCGCGCGGCTGGTGATCAGGATCACGCCCGCCCCGAACAGCATCGAGAAGATCGTCCGCATCTTCCCTTCGAAGAGCACGGCATTGATCGCCCACGTCCAGTAGTCGATCGGCGCACGATTGCCCACCACCGTCGGGTCGTCGTAGGCCCAGTGCGGCAAACCCATGGCGACGATGTTCATGAGCAGGATGCCGAGCAGCGCCATGCCGCGCGCGACGTCGATGGACGAGATGCGCTCCGGTCGCGCGACGGGCGTCGTCGAGAGTTCCATGCGAGCCTCCGGTGTGTGCGGAGCGCGGATGGTATCAGATTGAGCGCTGGAAAGACGACTACTGCCGGCCCGCGAACAGCACGATGTCAGCATCGCCTTCGCCGACCGCCGCGAAGATCGATTGGCCGTCCGGGGCCCAGGAGACACGGCGCGCGATGAAGGTGGGGCGTTGCTGGAAATCGGTGACCTGTCGCCACTTGAGAGTGGATGTCGACAACAGCCAGATATTTGTCGTCACGCCGTCCGTCAGCGGCATGGCCAGCGACTCGCCGTCGGGTGACAGCGACGGGTTCACGATCTGCCATTGGGGGGCGCGGCTCGCGGGAATCTGCACGAGCCGTCGAGAGGGACCGTCTTCCGGAGTGGCCGCGTGGATCTCGAATCCAGGACTGCCATCCGCGAGCGTACGGTCAACCATGAAATACAACGTCTTGCCGTCGGAGCCGATCAGGTTTCGTACCGGTCCGTTTCTCACCAGCACGGGCGAGCCGCCGTCAGCGGGGACCTTGTAGACGCTTGCGTCGTTGACGTAAAAGAGCCATTTGGCGTCGAGCGACCACGCCGGGCCGAGCCCCCGTGCGGTGAGTTGCCGTTGATTGCCGCCATCCGGGTCGACGACCCAGACGCTGAAACCCAGGCCGGGTACCGCCGCGCGACGACACAAACGCAATGCGTTTTCCGTCGGGAGACCAGATGGGGACGCCGAGCGCCACGCCGGCGTCGCGTTCGTAGGTGATCTGCCGCAGCTCCCCGCTGTCGCTCTTCAACACCCAGATGTTCGCGTGACCACCGCTGTCGGAGAGAAACGTGATCTCACGATCGCTCGCACCGACAGACGGGGTCTGCACCTGGGCGGTCTGCCGCGTGAGGGCGACCGCGCGCCGCACATTCTCTTCCGCGCTTCCGTCGATCGGATACCTCCAGAGGTCGAATCGCATCTGCAGCCGGCTGGCGACCAGCGCGCCGCTGTCGTGAACGTCCGGGTCGTGGTACGACACGTCGCTCGTGGCGAGGAGCCGCGGCTCACCGCCATCGAGGTCCACCTCCGAGAGCGCGAGCGTGGGCAAGTACGACATCGTGCTGCCGCGACTCGAGCTGTACACGATGGTCGTACTGTTGGGCATCCAGGCGAGGCCATGGATGTGCCGGTTCTCATTCGTGATCTGGCGCGGCGTGCCGCCGCCAGCGGCAATGACGAAGACGTCCCAGCGGGTTCCATCACCGCGTTGATACGCGATCCACTTTCCATCCGGCGACCAGCGCGGATGCTTGAAGTACACCGGGTCGTCGAATCGCGCGACGACGCGCACGTCGGCACCATCCGTCGTCGACGACACGAGTTCCACGTGGGGGCCAGACATCCTGAAGCAGGCGAGCCTGCCCCCGCGACTGACGTCGGCGCCGCCAATGCTGTCCACGACTCGGCGCGGAGGCCCACCCAGCGCTGGAATCGCCCAGACCGTTCCCTGCGCCTGGCCCGGGGCGGCGGGAGAGAAGTAGAAGATCGAGCTCGAATCGGGAGACCATCGTGGCGATTCGTGATCGATGGCGTCCTTGGTCACCGGCTGCGGCGGGCCTACAGCGACGAGCCGGACGAAGATCTGCTGGAACCCATTCACCCGTCTGGTGAATGCGACCGACTTCATGTCGGGCGCGATCGACGGGGATTCCTCCAGCCCGCTGAAGTCGGTCAGGCGATGAATGCTTGCGACGCCTTGCCGCTGAATCGGCGGGGCGTCGGCCCGCCCGATCAGGTATCCGAGCCCGGCGGTCAGCAGCACGGCGCCGATGAGTAGGGGCCACCGATAACGGACGGACCAGCCCCAGGATGACTGCTCGACAGAGGGAATCGTGGATATCGTTTCGAGAGCGAACAGGAGATCGCGAGCGTTCTGAAAACGCTCGGCTGCCGCCTTCTCGAGGCCGTGTCGAACGATGTGTTGCAACGCCGCCGGACACTTGAGCGCTTCGGACAGTTCCGGCGGCTCGTCGTGCAGGATCGCCGCCATCGTCTCGGTCGCTGTCGCGCGTCGAAACGGTGAGATCCCCGAGAGCATTTCGTACAACACCACACCGAGGCTGAATAGATCTGCACGGTGATCCACGCGTCCATCGCCGCGCGCCTGTTCGGGTGACATGTACGCCGCGGTCCCCAGAGGTCCCGATCCCGCCATCGTCATCGTTTCGGCGACGGCACCGACGGCTGTGTCGACCTGCACCAGCTTCGCAATGCCGAAGTCGAGGATCTTGATTCGCCCCTCGCGCGTGACGAATAGATTCTCCGGCTTGATGTCGCGATGGACGATGCCGCGGTCGTGTGCGGCCGCCAGGCCACGCGCGATCTGCGTCGCGTAGTCGATGGCGCGTCGAACTGGCATTGGCCGGTCACCGATCTTCTCCCGGAGCGTGCTGCCTTCGAGGAACTCGGTGACGATATAGGGGCTTTCCTCGTGCGTGCCGATGTCATGGACCGCGAGGATATTGGGATGCGCGAGTTGTGCGGCGGCGAGTGCCTCCTGCTCGAATCGCCGCAGCCGGTCGGGGTCGGTGGAGAAGGCCGGCGGCAGGATCTTGATCGCGACGTTCCGCTGCAGGCGGGGGTCGTGCGCCAGGTACACGGCGCCCATGCCTCCTTCGCCGAGCAGCTCGACCAATTCGTAAGGTCCCAGACGAGTGCCGATGGAAATGGTCATGCGCGCGAAGAGGCCCGTTGGCCGGCAATTCTAAGGCAATTCTCAACCAATCCTCAGGACTCCACGACCTGCTCCGCCTATCGTGGCCCAACAGCCAGGGAGGTTACGCATATGTGGAGAGTAGTTCACACGCGCACTCGGCGGCATCTGATGGCCGCAATGTTAGGGACATGCTTGCTCGCGGCCCCGGCGCCGGCAGGCGCCAGCAATCCCGTTTTGGACTGGAACGACATCGCACGCGAGTTCATCGTCATACCCGCATTGACTCCCGTCGAGCAGACGCGAGCGATGGCGATCGTGCACGTCGCCGTGCACGATGCGGTCAATGGCATCAGCGGAGAGTACGAACGCTATAGCGGGAGTCCGGTGGCGCCCGCTGGGGCGTCGCCTCACGCGGCGACGATTGCCGCCGCCTACACCGCGCTCCGGCTAGTCCTCAACGATCCACCGGGACTGGAAGCCAGGTACCTCGGCGTCGCTCACCGCGCACGGTGTATCTGTCGGGCGATCCGGGCCTCGCATTCGGTGAGTCGGTTGGTGCGCGGATTTTCCAGTTGCGCCAGGATGATGGCGCAACCCTCGCGAGGTTCCCGTACCTGCCTGCCGGCGCAGGGCAACCGGGCATCTGGACACCTTTGAGCGCGGCACTCACCGCCCAGGCACTCGTGCCGGGATGGGGGAACGTTACGCCCTGGGTGCTCCGGTCGGCCGCGCAATTCCGGCCCGAGGCGCCTCCGGCGCTGGGCAGCGAAGCCTACGCCCGGGACTACAACGAAGTGAAAGAAGTGGGCGCCGTAGCGAGCTCGGTGCGGACGACAGAACAGTCCAACATCGCCCTCTTCTGGCGCGCGTCTCCGACGGCGCTCTGGAACCCGGTTTTGCGTACGGCCATTCAGTCGAGAAACCTGAACCTCTCAGAGACCGCTCGGGTGATGGCGCTCTTTTACCTGGCCGGAGCGGACGCGAGCGTGGCGTGTTGGGAGGCGAAGTACTTCTACAACTTCTGGCGGCCGCAGCCAGCGATCGCCCGGGGCGATGAGGACGGCAACGATGGCACCGTGGCTGACCCGGCCTGGCGTCCTTTCATTCCGACTCCACCGCACCCGGACTACGTGTCTGGTCACACCGCCAACAGCGGTGCGATGGCGTTCGTGCTGGCGGGAATCTTCGGCGATTCGCCCGGTTTCGTCGTTGAAATGACGAGCTCGCAAAACGTCGGGTTTCTTCGCCAGTGGCAGACATTCAGCGAAGGCGTGCAGGAGGTCATCGACGCCAGGGTCTATTCCGGCATCCACTTCCGTACCGCGGATGAAGTGGGCGCTCGACTGGGACGCCAGGTCGCGCAGTTCGTTCTCACTCATGCGCTTCGACCCACCAGGGGCCACAAACCGTAGCCGAGGCGCGCTGCCGTAGAATGCGGCGGCGTGACGTACATCTTCGCAGGGTTCGCCATCGACAGCGACACGCGGCAGCTTCTCGAGGACGGACGCGAAGTCCATCTCTCGCCGAAAGCCTTCGAGTTGCTGCTGCTGCTCGTCCGGCAGCGGTCGCGTGCGCTGTCGAAGGCCGAGCTCCAGGAATCGCTTTGGCCCTCGACCTTCGTTGGCGAAACGAATCTCGCCACCCTGGTGGCCGAGATCCGGCGCGCCTTGCACGATTCCGCGCAAGAGGCGACCTTCGTACGGACGGTGCATCGCTTCGGCTATCGATTTGTAGCCGAGGTGTCCGAACGTCCCCCGGTGGTCGGCCGTCCCGACGGAAGACCTCATATGTATCTTGCGACCGGCGACCGCCGATACCCATTACGGGAGGGCACCGTGATCGTCGGCCGTGGCGGTGACGCCGGAATCCAAATCGATTCCGGCGGAGTCTCACGGCACCACGCACGCATCACCGTGCATGGCGGTGAAGCGCACGTCGAAGACATGGCCAGCAAGAATGGCACGTTCGTGGACAGCCGGCCGGTGACCGGCCGCTCGGTCCTGACGGACGGCGACGAGATTCGAGTAGGGTCCGTGACGTTGACCTTCAGGATCGCGTCCGCTACCGACGCCACGGACACGATGAACTGAAGTGAGTCCGCCTTATTGCGTGAGGCGGAACATCGCGATCGCGAAGAATGCGCCGTAGAACAGCGCGCAGGCCACAAGACAGGCCTCTCGCCACAGCGGTGGGCGCAGCTGGCGTGGAAGGAAGCGGCGGTTCACGACGATGGTGTGAATGCTCTCGACGACGAAGATGAAGGCGGCCGCGTTGGCGCCGATGATCAGCAGGGTCAGGGGACGCGCGAGGTTGAGGCCGATGCAGCCCCAGATGGCGAAGACCGCCAGCACGCCGTAATACACGCGGCGGACGTCGCCGCCGCGGCGCAGGCGGGGGCTCGCGGTCCACAGGATGTCGGTCGTGGCGCGGGGCAGGCCGTCCACGATCCCGAGCTGGGTCGAGAAAAGAATCCACAGCCCGCACAGGATCGTGAGATACCAGAAGATCGGCCCGTGCACAGCGGCGATGCCGGTCGCCTGCAGGTTGGCGAGCCCCCAGTCACCGGCGACGGTGCCGGCCGGCACGTACTGGACGGTGAAAAGCGCGGCGAGCGCCATCCCCGTGAGCGACCCGAGGCCGAAGATCAGCCACTGGTCCACGTGCACGTAGCGCCACCACTCCCGCCAGCGGGCGAGGGACTGCGCGTTGACGGTGAACACGTTGCCGTGCGGCGCGAGCGGTTCCGCCTTACCGAGCGCCGAGGGAATGAAGCCGACGGTCGCGCCCATCCCATAGCCCTTGTCGCGCATCCAGTTCGTCGTATACGCATTGCCGACCCCGCCGGAGCCCGAATACGCCGCGAAGGCCCCGAGCAAGAGCCAGTCGGCGCCGTCCGGTAAACTGCCGAGGCTGCCGAACCCGAGCATCACCTTCCGCCAGTTTTCACCCGACACGGTGAAGACGTTGACCATCAGCAGGTAGAGGAGGATGCCCGCCACCATCACCCACATCGCGTACTCGAGCGTGCGCTCGACCTTCTTGCCGACGGTGACGAGCAGAAAGCAGGCGCCGAAGGTCGCGTAGCCCAGCGCGATGACGGTACCGGCGTCGTCGGCGGTTGGCATCCGGCCGAGGAGCAACGCGGCGGTCGCGGTCGCACTCGCCAGCGCCCATCCAGGCCAGCCGTACTGGCAGAAGGACAACACGCCGTACGTCCAGCCCCAGAAGGCGGCCCCAGGACGCGTGCGCATGTAGCCCACGAAGATCGGCTCGCCGGTGTAGAGCGTGTAGCGCGCCATCTCCTGGTTCAACACCACCTGCAGGAAGACCGCGATGGTGGTGATCCACAGCATCACGGCGCCGTATTTCAGGATGACGGCCGGGCCAATCAGCCACTCGCCGCTGCCGATCGCGATCCCGAGTCCGATGACGCCGGGCCCGACGGTGCGCAGCACGTTGCGGAACGTGAAGGGAGGCGGGGCGGGTAAGTCAGCCACCCCCCAGCGCGGAAGCGAGCCTGCGTCGGCGTGAAGGTTCGGCATGTATAGTTCGCGGATTATACGTGCGACGTGCACGTGCGGCCGGAGGCGATGTGAGCGTTTCAGGAGAGTTGACGGCGCAGTTCGGCGAGATCGATATCTACCTGTTCGATCAGCTGTTGCGGGGACGGTTCGATGACCGGCGAAAGATCCTCGATGCCGGTGCGGGTGGCGGGCGCAACCTGCCGTTCTTTGCCGCGCACGGCTTCGAGGTCGCCGCGATCGATCAGGAGGCGTCGGCGGTGGCGTCCGTCCGCCGCTTCGCGCAGGACGCGCGGAGGGGGTCGCTGGACGCGCTGCCGTGGGACGACGGGACGTTCGACGCCGTGATCTGCAGCGCCGTCCTCCACTTCGCGCGCGACGCCGCTCACTGGGACGCGATGGTGCGAGAGATGTGGCGCGTGCTGCGCCGCGGAGGCCTCTTCTTCGCCCGCCTCGCATCGAGCATCGGCATCGAATCGCTGCTGCCCGCACCCACCGGCCGCATGCGCCTGCCAGACGGCAGCGAGCGATTCGTCGTCGATGAACAGACGCTTGTCGAATTGACCCGCGCGTTGGGCGGCCGGTTGCTAGATCCGATCAAGACCACCGTCGTCCAGCAGCAACGCGCTATGACCACTTGGGTGCTGGAGAAGAGCTAGCCGCGGATGACGCTGATCACGACGGATCGACGCCGATGATCAGCCGCTACCGCTGCGGATATCCGTCGGCGGTCGCGGCGCGCTGCGCGCGCCATGACGGGCATAAACACAAAAACACAAGCCACTGACCGCTTTTCAGAGTGGCTTGTGTTTTCGTGTTTCTGCCCGTCATTACGCCGGCCCGCAGGGCCGGCTGCGACCGCCTGTCGGGCTGTTATCAGTAGCCATGCGGAATCCGCGACTATCCGCGGCACATCCGCGGAATCCGCGGCTAAAGCTCGTAGCGCAGCGCGATTGCCGGATCCACACGCGCGGCGCGCATGGCGGGTAGGTAACTGGCGAGCAGCGCGGTTAGTCCAAGGCCCACGGCTACCGCGACGTACGTCACCCAGTCCAGCGGGTTCACGCCGAAGAGCAGCGATGACATCAGCCGCGTGAGCCCGGCCGCGCCCGCCACGCCGAGCGCGATACCGATGCCGCTCAGCACCAACCCGTGGCGCAGGAACAGGCCGCGGACGTCGCTCTGCGCGGCGCCCAGCGCCATTCGGATGCCGATCTCGCGGGTGCGCTGCGTGGCGATGTAGGAGATCACGCCGTAGATGCCGACCACGCCGAGGAGGAGCGCCACGCCGGCCGCGATGCTCAGCATGACCAGCGCGAAGGAGGTCTGCGCCATCGATTCGCGGTGGATCTCGTCGAGCGTCTGCACGTTGGCCAGCGGCAGCCCCGAGTTCAGCGACCACACGGCCTGCTGCACTTCTTTCAACAGCGTCGGCGAGCCGGTCCGCTCCGATCGGATCGCGTACCCCATCGTGCGGTAGACCATCACGTCGTCGGACCACAGTTGCTTGACGACCATCGGCCAGAAGACCGTGGCGGGCGCCGGCCGCGTGACCCCGTCGTCGCGCTCGTCGCCGGCGACGCCCACGATCGTGCGCCAGGGATTCTTGGGTGTGTTCGTAATACGCCGGCCGAGCGCAGCGGCGGGGTCTTTCCAGGTACTCGCGGGCCAGGTTCTCGCTGATCACGACGACTGGCGCGGCGGTCTGGATGTCGCGCCACTCAATGTCGCGCCCGGCGACGATCCGGTTGCCCATCGTCTTGAAGTAGTTCTCGCCGATCCATTTGTAGCGGCGCAACGCGGGGATGCGGCCCTCGGGAGTCGGAAAGTCCTCGACGAAGATCGGGTCGTTGCTGTCGAACCCGTCCATCGTGATAGACGACGAGAGGCCGACCGAGACGATGCCCGGCACCTCCTGGATACGGGCGGCGATCTGCTCGTGCATGCGCGCCGTCTGGAACGGGTCCTTCACCATCGATTCAGGGATCGCGACACGCAGCGTGAGCACGTTCTCGGGCTGCGTGAATCCCGGGTCCACCTGTCGCATTGCCTGGAACGTCCGGATCATCAGACCTGACGCGACGAGCAGGATGACGGCCAGGGCGACCTCCGCGACGACGAGCGTGTTGCGCGCGCGATGCCGCTCGCGACCGACGCTCGAGAGCCGTCCGCCTTCCTTCAGCGCCCCCGCAATCTGCGGCTTGGCGAACTTGAGCACCGGGATCAGGCCGAAGAGCAGGCCGGCGACGAGCGAGATGACGGCTGTGAATACGAGTACGGCTGGATCGATGGCGATCTCCTCGACGCGCGGGAGCCCTGCGGGCGCGATGGCCTTCAGGGCGTTGAGCGCGCCGTAGGCGAGCAGCAAACCGGCGGCGCCGCCCGCGGCCGCAAGCGTCAGCGACTCGGACAGCAGCTCCCACATGATCCGCCGCCAGCTGGCGCCGAGCGCGGCGTGGATCGCCAGCTCCTGCTGCCGCCCTTCCGCGCGCACGAGAAACAGGTTCGCCACGTTGGCGCAGGCGATCAGCAGCACAAACCCGACGGTTCCCAGAAGGATCCAGAGAGTTTGTCCGACATCACCGATCACGTCATCCGAGAACGGACGTACCCGCGGCCCCAGCTTCGCGTCGTCCCACATCTGCCGCGTGAAGCCGGGGGGCAGGGGATAGCGTTCCGGGATCATCGGGAGCATGCGCGCGACATCGGCGTTGGCCTGCTCGATGGTCGTGTCAGGCTTCAGCCGTGCGACGGCCTGGTAGCTGAAGTTGGCAGCGAAGATCTTGGCGCGGTCGAAGTGGAAGGGCAGGAGCACGAGCGGCCGACGGTCGAGGAAGCGGAAGGACGCCGGCAGCACGCCGACAATTTCATGCGGCGTGCCGTCGATGTTCATCGTTTTTCCGACTGCCGCCGGATCGCCGCCCAGCTTCCGCTGCCAGTAGCCGTGCGTCAGCATCACGCGATCGGGCGCACCGGGCTTGACGTCTTCGGCCGAGAACCGTCGCCCCATGGCGGCGTCCACCCGCAGCGTCGAAAGGGTCCCCTCGGTTACGAGCATGGCCTGTATGCGTTCCGGCTCGCCCGTTCCCGTCACGCTGACCGCGGCGCCGTCCCACATGCCGATGTCTTCGAACGTCCGCGACTCGTCATGGTAGGTGAAGTAGTTCGAGGGGCCCATGTTCAGGAGGGGGAGGTTGATGCCGGGAGCGGAGTGCCAGACACCCACGAGCCGGTCGGACTCAGGAAAGGGGAGGGGCTTCAGCAACACGCCGTTGACCACGCTGAAGATCGCCGCGTTGGCCCCGATGCCAATCGCGAGGGTAAAAACGGCCACTGCCGTGAACAGGGGCGCCCTCAGCAGCCTGCGGACGCTGCGCGTGAACTTGTTTCGCATATCAAGCAGCTTATACGGGGCGGGCGTTGGGGTGGTTCGCCGATGTCAATTGATATCCTTTCGGGAATGTTTATTAGGGTGGCTGTCGTTGTGTTGAGCCTCGTGATCGCGACGTCGTGTACGAAGAAGGCGCCCGTGACATCGCCGAAGCCCACGGCACCGATGGACCCTGTCGCGCAGCTGGTACCGTTACCGGTGAGCGTCGAGCGCAAGGACGGGGCGTTCGAGATCACCCAGGCCACGGTCATCTATTTCAACGGCGGTGGCCACTACGAGGCCTCCGCGCGCTTCCTGTCCGACTACATCGGCCTCGCCGTCGGCGACCGGAATCTGAAGGTCGAGAAAGCGGACGGCGCGCCGCCGGCGGGATCGATCTTCCTGACCTCTTCCCAGGGTATCGGCGAGGATGGCTACGAGCTCAGCATCAGCTCAGCGGGGATCACCATCACCGGCGGGAACTCGTCGGGCGTGTTCTACGGAGTCCAGACGCTGCGGCAGTTGCTGCCGCCGGCACTCGAATACGAGGGGCTGCGCGCCGCGCGGCGCAATGCTCCACCCGTGAGGGTTCCGGCGATCCTCGTGCGCGACGCTCCGCGATTCACATGGCGTGGCGCCATGCTCGACGTCTCCCGACACTTTCTTGCGGTCGACGACGTGAAGCGGTACGTCGATCTGATGGCGCTGCACAAGCTGAATCGGCTCCACTTGCATCTCGCCGACGACCAGGGCTGGCGCATCGAGATCAAGTCGTGGCCGAACCTGGCGCAGCACGGCGGCAGCACCGAGGTCGCGGGTGGCCCAGGCGGCTTCTACACACAGGCGCAGTACGCCGACATCGTGAAGTACGCCGCCGACCGTTTCATCACCATCGTGCCCGAGATCGACATGCCCGGTCACACCAACGCGGCGCTCGCGTCGTACGGAGAGTTGAACTGCGATGGGCAGGCGCGTCCGCTCTACACCGGCACCGAAGTCGGTTTCAGCGCGTTGTGCGTCGAAAAAGAGATCACCTACAAGTTCATCGACGACGTGGTGCGGGAGATCAGTGCGATCACACCGGGTGCCTGGTTTCATGTCGGCGGCGACGAGGTGAAGACGCTGTCGCCGGAGCAGTACATCGGGTTCATCAACCGGGTGCAGGGCATCGTGCAGTCGCATGGCAAGCAGATGATTGGGTGGGACGAGATCGCGCCCGCCAACCTGCTGCCAAACGCCATCGTCCAGCACTGGCGTCCCAAGACGACGCCGAAGGTCGCGGTGGCGAAAGGGGCGAAGGTGATCATGTCGGTGGCCAACCGGGCCTACCTGGACATGAAGTACGACGCAGAGACGCCCATCGGGCTGACGTGGGCGGGCATCGTCTCAGGTACAGACGGCGTATGACTGGGACCCTGCCGCGATGGCCGAAGGGGTGCCAGAGACCTCGCTGCTCGGCGTGGAAGCGCCGCTCTGGTCGGAAACACTGGCGACGATCAACGACGTCGAGTTCATGGCATTCCCGCGCCTCGCGGCCATTGCCGAAATAGGCTGGACGGCACAAGGCCGGCGAAGCTGGGAAGCGTTCCGGACCAGGCTCGGCGCGCAGGCGCCGAGGTGGACCGCCCTGGGCCTCAATTTCTATCGCTCGCCAGAGATCCCCTGGGTCCGGTAGCGCAGGACTTTAGTCCTGCCATGATCAAACCGGGAACCCGTTTTGCAGAGCTCGGCGACATGACTATTACCCGTATCGTCGGCGTGATCCTGATCCTGGTCGGCCTGGTGGGCGTGCTGTTTGGCGGGGTGTTCTGGACCCGCGAGAAGACGATCGTCGACATCGGCCCGATCGAGGCCACAGCCAAAGAGCGCGACGGCGTCCCCATTTCGCCCATCGTCGGTGGCGTCATCGCGGTTGCCGGCGTCGTCCTACTGCTCGTTCCCGCCCGCCGCCGCGCGTAGGCGCTCGCTTCGCTCGCGTATCGTTGTCCGTTGTCCGTTGTCCGTTGTCCGTTGTCCGTTGTCCGAGGTTCGAGGTTCGAGGTTCGGAAGGTGAGCTAACGGGCTAAGGGGCTGAGGGGCGTCGACCGGAGTTTCAGCGCGATAAGCACAACGTCTAGCAGGACGCCGATGGCGTTCGCCGCGATGATGGGGGCGGCGCGCAGGGCAATCCCGTACGCCAGCCACAGGATCAGGCCGAAGATGTGCGTGGCGAGCATGAGCCACGACAGATCTTCCGCCGAACGCGTGCGCCAGGTCTTCACGACCTGTGGCACGAACGATCCGGTGGCGAATATCGCCGCTACGTAACCAAGAGTATCCACGCCCGAATCGTACTTCGCTCACCCCCGCCTCGGACCTCGGACCTCGGACCTACGGACAACGGACAACGGACCACGGGATAATGCGGTAGTGACGGTGACGCGGGTCATTTTGTTGTTCGTGGTGCTCACCGCGATCGCCACGTGGCCACAGGCGATTCGGTTCGACGCCGTTCCCGACAACGTGGATTCGTATTTCAGCCTCTGGCGGCTGGGATGGATCGCTCACCAACTGGTTCAGGCGCCAGCGCGGCTGTTCGACGGCAACATCTTCCATCCTGAATCGAACACGCTCGCCTACTCGGACGCCATCCTGCTGCTCGGCGTCGCGGGGCTGCCGTTTGCACAGGCCGGCGTGCCGATCGTCTACGTCTACAACGCGCTCGTGCTCGGCAGTTTCGTCGCCGCCGC
The DNA here is from genome assembly GCA_963762995.1 of uncultured Acidobacteriota bacterium. Classification (GTDB taxonomy): domain Bacteria; phylum Acidobacteriota; class Vicinamibacteria; order Vicinamibacterales; family 2-12-FULL-66-21; genus JACDCA01. The sequence continues at coordinate 98,369 of CAVXMQ010000025.1, forward strand.
ACTCGGCATGTTCGTCCTCGTCAGGCATCTCACGTCGTCGCCGATCGCCGCCGTGCTCTCAGGCGTCGTGTTCGCCTTTGCCTCGTATCGCTACGACCACTACTTTCACCTCGAGCTGCTGTGGTCCGCATGGATGCCGCTGGCGTTCTGGATGGTGCATCGCACGCTCGACAGCGGGCGACTGGCGCATGGTCTCGCGGTCGGTCTTTTCGTTCTTCTGCAGATCCTCTCGTCGATCTACTACGGCGTGTTCCTCGGATCGGCGCTGGTTATCCTGGTCATTGTTCTCCTCCCGGGCCGCCCTCGAGAGCAACAACGGAAGGCGCTTACGGCGCTCGCCGCCGCGGCCCTCCTCGCCGCGTTGCTCGCGCTACCGTACCTGCTTCCGTATTCCCGCGCCCGCGCCGTCGTCGGCGAACGCAAACATGGAGAGGCGTTGCTCTACGCCGCGGGGCCGAAGCACTACTTTGCGGTCGTCCCTGAGAACCGGCTCGAAGGGCCGTGGCTCGGATCGCTCGGCCGCCACGAGAAGCGGCTGTTCCCGGGATTCGTTGCACTCAGTCTCGGGCTCGTCGCGATGTGGCCGCCAATGTCTCGAACGAAAATCGCGTACGCCGTCGTCCTGATGTTCGTGGTGAATCTGTCGTTTGGGCCACGCGGTCTCGGATTCGAATGGTTGCGCGAGCACGTCTTCATCTTCCGCGGACTTCGGGCACCGGCCCGCGTGGGCCAGGTCGCGCTCTTGGTGTTCGCGGTCCTCGCCGGCCTTGGGTGCGCGCGGCTGCACGCGTGGCTCTCTGCTCGCGGCCGCCGTGCCAATGCCGTCGTCGCTGCGCTGATCGTCCTGGCTTTCGCGGAGTTCCTGGTCAAGCCGCTCGAGCTGGTCTCGGTGCCGACGCGGACGCCCCCGGCCTATGAGTGGTTGCGCGAACAGCCGCGTGGAGTCGTCGCAGAGTTTCCGATGCCGGGGAAACACAACTCTCCCTTCCATGAGAGTGAGTTCCAGTTTCTCTCGACCTTCCACTGGTATCCCCTCGTGAATGGATACAGCGGCAATTGGTCGAATCGGCAGGTCGCCTTTCTCGGGCGTGTCAGGGGATTCCCCGACGAGGGGGCCATTGCGGCGTTACGTGAGGCAGGCGTCAAGTACGTGCTTGTGCACGAGCGTCACCTTGGGCGAGACCACTATGCGGAAACGGTCGCGCGGCTGCACGACCACCTCACGCTAGCCGGGCGATTCCCTGACGACGGCTACGAGATCGCCGCGTACGTGATGCGCTGAATCTACTGTTTGCCCGGGCCATAGAGGACACGGCCGGGCCGCGCCTCGGTCATCTGTTCGTTCTCGAAGACCACCTGGCCGTTGACGATCACGTGCGAGAAACCTTCGGCGTAGGCATGCGGCTTCTCGAAGGTTGCGGTGTCGCGCACGCGGGCGGGGTCGAAGATCGCGATGTCTGCCTTCATGCCAGGGCGCAGGATGCCGCGATCGGTCAGTCGCAGGCGCGTGGCGGGGAAGGCGCTCATCTTGCGGATCGCTTCTTCGAGGCCGAGCGCTTTCTTGTCGCGCACGTAAACACCGAGCACGCGAGCAAAGGTGCCGTAGCTGCGCGGATGCGGGTTGGCGCGGCCGAAGGTCGGCACCTCGCCGTCGGACGCGATCATCGTGGCGGGGTGCTGCAGGATGCGCAGCACGTCTTCTTCACTCATGGCGTGGAACACGCCCTGGCAGCCACCCTGCTCGACGATCCACAAGGTGGCTTCCGCCGCAGCTTCGAGTGTCGCCCCCAAGTTCCGTTGCTTCATGACGTCGGCGAGTGTCTTCCCGGCCAGCGACGGATCGAACGAGCAGCTGGCAAACTGCACGTTCTTCGGATCCCCGCCGCCGCGCTCGTCGCGGATCATCATCAGCGCGCCCTGCTTCACCTTGGCGCGCGTTGCCGGATCCTTCAAGCGCGCCGCGATCTGCTCCCGGCCACCTTCCAGCGCCCACGCCGGGATCAGCGCTGCCTGGATGCTGGTGCTCGAGGCGGTGTAGGGATACTGGTCGCTCGTGACGTCCACCCCGCGCGCCCGCGCCTCGTCGATCAGCCGTAGCACCTCGACACTGCGTCCCCAGTTCCCCTTGCCGATCACTTTGTTGTGCGTGACCTGCGTCGGCAAGCCGCCTCCCTCACCGATCGCGATCGTCTCCCGCACGCTGTCGAGGACTTTCGACGCATCGTCACGCTGATGAGACGTGTGCATGCCGCCGTAGCGCCCCGCGACCTTCGCCAGCTCGATGACCTCGGCTGTGGGAGTGAACGTGCCGGGCACGTAGAACAGCCCGGTGCTCAGGCCAAAGGCGCCATCCTTCATCCCCTGCTCGACGAGCGCCTGCATCTTGGCGATCTCTTCCGCTGTTGCCTTGCGATCTGCGTTGCCGATCACCTCGGACCGCACGGAGCCCTGGCCGATGAAGCTCGCGATGTTGACCGACTTCTGCAGTGCTTCGAGTTTCTGGAGAAATGGCCCCAGCGGCACCGGCGATCCGCCATCCGGTCCCTCGATCAGTGTCGTCACTCCCTGTCGCACGTAGTTCGACGCTGTCGGGTTCTCGAAGATGCCTCGTCGCGCGTGGGTGTGCGTGTCGATGAACCCTGGCGCTACCACCTGGCCCCGGGCATCGATCACCCTGGCGGCGTTTCCAGTGATCGTAGGCGCCACCAGGACGATGGTGTCGGCGCGGACGGCGAGTTCGCCGCGATACCACGGGCCGCCGGTGCCGTCCACGATGCGGGCATTGCGAATGATCAGGTCGAATGCCGCCGGCTGCGACCACACGGCCCCGGTCGTCACGGCAGCAGAAAGCCACCGCCAGGAAGAGCTTGCGCATGTCGCCCATTCTAGGCCACAGGAATAAACTGTGTTTCTTCTGTGTTCTTCTGTGGCTGGAGGCTCTAATGAGATTGTGGCGTAACGCGTCGGCGGTGGTGTTGGTTTCGTTGGTCGCGGTGCCGGCGGTGGCGCAGGATGCCAAGGCCGATCGTGCCAAGGCGGTCTCGTACCTGGAGGAAACCCGCGCGAAGTTTCTCAAGTCGGTCGATGGACTGACCGAGGCGCAGTGGACGTTCAAAGCAGGGCCCGACCGCTGGTCGATCGCCGAGGTCGCGGAGCACATTGGACTCAGCGAGTCGCTCATCCTCGGGATGATCGAGGGCCAGGTGCTCAAGGCACCGGCGAAAAAGCCGGGCGAGGGCATCCCCGATGAAAAGCTGATCGCCGGCGTGACGGACCGCTCTCAGAAGGCCCAGGCCCCTGAAGTGTTGAAACCGGTGAACAAGTGGCCGACGCGCGAGGCGCTCGTGAAGGATTTCAACGCCGCGCGTGACAAGACCATCTCCTGGCTGACCACGACCACCGAGGACCTGCGCGGCCACGCGGCGCCGCATCCCGCATTCGGCCCGCTCGACGCGCACCAATGGATCCTGTTGCTCGCCGGCCACAGCGCCCGCCACACGGCCCAGATCGAGGAAGTCAAAACCGCCGCGGGCTACCCGAAATAGCAGCGACAGCCACGAGTGGCTGTCGCTGATTGATTTATGGCGTGAGGAGTCCGTGCGTGGCGAGGAACGTGCGGATGGCGCCGAACATGCGTGGCGCATCGTCGTCAGCGGGACGGATATGGCCTCCGGCGATCTCGACGAACTGCTTCGGCTCGCGCGCTGCGTGGAACAAGCGACGCCCTTCCTCAATCGGGATGATCTCGTCGTCCGGGCTGTGCAGGAACAGCATCGGCGATGAGATCCTCTTCACCTTCAGAATCGACTCGAATGGATTGCGCATCACCAGCCGGATCGGCATCCACGGGTAGTTGCGCTCGCCGATCGCCACGAGTGAAGCTGGGGCGCCTTCCAGGATCACCGCTGCCGACGGCACTTCCGACGCGACGTTGACCGCCACTGCCGATCCCAGCGACCAGCCATAGATGACGATCCGGTTCGGCGGAATGCCGAGGCGCCGGGTCAGGTAGTCGTAGCCGTAGCGGGCGTCGGCGCTGACGCTCGATTCGGTGGGTTCGCCGTCGAGGCCGCCGAAGCCGCGATACTCGGGAGTGAAGACGTTGATTCCCAGCTCACGCAGGTGTTCGTAGCGGACGATGTTGACGCGGCTGGCGATGGTGGCGCGGTTGCCGTGCAGAAAGAGGAGCCACGGCGCCTCATCGCGCTCCGAGCGCAGCACCCACCCAAACTGTCGCGCGCCATCCCCGCGCGGGATGTCGACCTGTTCGAAGGCGCCGGAGGGTCGCGTTTCGGCGAGCGGCCGGCCGGCGGCGAATACCAGGCGCGTCTCCTGGGTCATGAGGTACGCCACGGCGGCGCTGTACCCGAGCGCCGCCGTGATTGCTATTGCGAGAAGGATGCGGCGTGCGAGCCGCAACTTCGCGTCAGGACGTACCTTGGCCATTCATGAATTTGATTACTTGCAGTGGGTGTCAATCGCCGTGCGGGTCGTCGCAATGCAAATCTCGCGAAGATCGTCCTTAGCATCCATGGTGCAACTCGCGCTCCCGCTCGCGTTTCCCTTTACCTCGGTAACATAGTCGCCAGTCTTCGAACGAAGAGTGACCGGGTTACGAGAATCGATCACGTCGAAGTCGGGTTGCGGCGCCACGCGTAGCTTCCCCGACGCGCGGGTGACAAGAACCTTCTTCGAGCCGTACGTCACTGTAATGGTTTGTCCGTGGACAGTGCACTTGGCTTTCCCGCTGAATCTGACTTCGGCCATGAGTAGGGATCCTCCCGCCGAAGCCGTGTCCTGACTCCACGGCCCGCCTGTAACAGGTACCCACTTGGTGTCCCTGAGCGTGTCGATCTCCACCGAGCCATTCCTCACGCGGATCGGCGCTTCATCTTGAAAGGGACGGGGCTGCGCCTGACCGGCGGGCTTCGCTGGTTGCTGAAACGACGCGCCGAGCGCCACTATCGCCGGCACGAGAACAACTCCGATCACTGCAATGATTCTCTTCATCTCGCCTCCCTTGGCTACAGTCCAATCGCGGTTCGTAACTCGGTGAGATCTTTCCGGCTTTCGTACGCTCTGGCGTGTGCGCCCCACGTCGTCCGCAGGCGTCCGAGCGCCTCCACGGCTGTCGATCGCAGCGTCTCGTAGCGAGCGGTCTCGCCGAGTTGCTGCGCCGCCGCTGCGGCGAGCGCGGCGAGCCGCCACCGTAACTCATCGTTCTCTTTCAACAGTCCATTGAGTTCGGTGGACGCCAGCTGTAGTGCATCCTGCGCATTCCCGGCTGCCAAATGCGCGGCCGCGATCCAGTACCGCCGCTCGCGCCGCATCATCGGCGCTGCCGTTGGGCTCTCAGGGCTGCTGGCTGGCTGCCTGTGAGTAGCGGCACCCCGCTGCTTTGCTAGCGCGTAATCGAGCAGTGCGGGACCGAGCACGGTCGATGATTCCGAAGGCGTGGAGTTCGGATCGATGCGGCTCGCGAACGCCGCCGCGGTGTGCAGATCCCCGGTCACGACGGCGGCATATGCCCGCAACATGTGAACACGCCGTTGTCGGCCGACGTACGTATCGATACCCTTCGCGATGCCTCGTTCCACTTCTTCGACCGCTGACATGGCTTCAGCGATGCGCCCGAGTCGGGTCAATACCTCTGCCCGGTTCAACAACTCGAACGGTAGCGTGGCGCTATCGCCGCTGTCCCGGCGCATCTTCTCAGTACGTTCGCGGAGCGCGAGCGCCTTCGGAAGCGCACCGAGGCTCGACTCTTGTCCGGCAAGTGTCGCCAGCGTCTGAGCGACGACGTAATCATCTTTGATGGATTCGGCGAGCCTCAGCGTCTCCATCGCCAGGTCCCGCGCCTTGGGGATGTCGTCGAGCCGCTGGTAGGCCCGGGCGGCGACCGACAGTGCGTCGAGCTCACCGAGCCGGTAATTGTGAGCGCGGAAGAACTCGATGGCTGGCAACACGCTCGCCAGCGCGGCATCCGGCTGATTGCGATCGAGGTTGAGTGACGCGCCCTGCGTGCGCGCACGTGCGGCGGTTCGGCGGGCCCCTCGTGCTTCTGCCAACGCGAGGGCCCTCACGACAAGCGCGTGGGCCGCGTCAAATTTTCCGCTCTGCGCAAGCGTCGCCGCCAGGTCGATCAACCCGTCGGCGGCGACGGTCTCCAAGCCGGCATTCAGCGCATGGTCGACCGCCGCGCTCGCCATACGCTCGGCATCCGACAAGCGGCCTTGCGATGCGGTCAGGCTGCTCAACTGCATTTGTGCGCGGACAACCTGGTGCGCGTTCCGAGATGCCTGGGCCATCGTCAGCGCGCGGCCCAGCGTTTCGCTCGCCTGCGGCAACCGGGCAAAATTCTGGTAGAGCGCGCCTTGTCGGATCAGGACTTCCGTTTCCCCTTCAGCGTTGGATGCCGCTCTATACAATCGCTCCGCTTCCGCGAGCGCCTTTGCCGCTTCGTCAAGCTTTCCCTCAGCCGCTTCTACGATACCGAGTCGAAGATGCGCGGCTGCCGACTGGCGGTCCAGGCTGATCGCCTGCTGATGGCTCGTACGCGCGTCCTTCAACTGTGCGGCCGCTTCCTGCGCACGGCCAAGATCGATCCATGCAGACGCATCAGCCGGGTGACGAGTAGTGATCTGCCCATATGCGTGCACCGCGGCGTCAACTTCACGGAGCACCAACGCGCGAATCGCGTCGAGCCTCTCGCGATCGTCTCTGCGTAGTCGCGACTGATTCGGGAACAGGTTAGAGAGTCGGACCAGCTCCCGTGCGGCTCCGCGCTCGTCGTCCAGCTCGCGACGCGCCTCGGCGAGTAGCGCATAGGCGATCGGGTAGTTCGGAAACAGCTTGATCCCTTCCTCGAGCGCAACCGCGGCGCCATGAAAGCTGCCTTCGCGCAATGCTTCCGTGCCCTTGGTGAACCATCGCTGCGCTTCCGGCGGCGGTTCGGGCAACGCTGGCGTCAGCCACTTGGGAATACTCGCGATCGTCGCAATGACGACGACGGCGGCAGCGGCAATGGCGAGGACGCGACGCCTCGATCGCGACGACAAACGTTCCGAGAGAGCGCGAAAGGCCCGGGCGGTTTCATCCGCGGTCTGATAGCGCGCGTCCGGGTGTTTCGCCAGCAACCGCTGGCACACATCGTCGAAAGCCTTACCCAGCTTCGGCTGCACGTGGGAGACGAGCGGGGCTGGCTGGTCGATGATGTTGCCGACGACTTCGAGCGGCGTGTCGCCAGGAAACGGACGGCGGCCGGTAAGGCATTGAAAGAGGATCGTTCCCAGCGTGAACAGGTCGCTGCGCGCATCCAGCGGACGTTGCTGCGCCTGCTCCGGTGACATGTATGCCGGTGTGCCCGCGACGGCGTACGCGTTGGTCAGCGCAGACGCGGTTTCCCAGTCCGATGCCGCGGGCAGCGCCAGGACTTTGGCGATGCCGAAGTCCACGATTTTCGGCTGGCCCGACGGCGTTACGATGATGTTCTGCGGTTTGAGGTCGCGGTGCACGACGCCGGTGCGGTGCGCCGCCGACAACGCTTCGGCAATCTGCGTGCACAGCCGCAGCGCCTCGCCGGCTGCGAGCGGCCCGCGTTTCAGCTGCGCCGCCAGCGTCTCCCCCTGCACGTACTGCATGACCATGAACGCGCGGCCTTCGGTATCGACGCCGGCGTCATAGACGGGACAGATGCCCGGGTGGTCGAGGGAGGCGACGGCCTTCGCTTCCTGCACGAGCCGCCGCGTGAGGGTGTCGTCGGACGATCCTCTGGGCGGTGACGAACTTGATGGCGACATCGCGGTCGAGCGCCGTGTCACGGGCGAGGTATACCTCTCCCATGCCACCTGAGCCGATCAGACGGCCGAGCCGATAGTGTCCGAACTCTGAACCCTCAGCGGGCCGCGCCATTGGGGGGGAAGTATGCGGCGGAGTATATATCCTGTATCGTGAGGGGACGGGTTATGCCATTCGCCTCTCTTCACCTACATCCCAATCTTCTCAAGAGCATCCGCGAGCTCGGTTTCACCAGGCCCACGCCCGTGCAGGCGGATGCGATCCCTCCGGCGCTCGAGGGCCGCGACGTGCTCGCCTGCGCGCAGACCGGGAGCGGCAAGACCGCCGCGTTCCTGCTGCCGATCCTGCAGCGGCTGCTCGGCAAGCCGCGCGGCCGTACACGCGCGCTGGTGGTCGCGCCCACGCGCGAGCTTGCGGCGCAGATCCTCGAAGAGTTCAACAGCCTCGCGACGCATACGCCGATGACAGGCGCCGCCGTGTTCGGCGGCGTCGGGATGGGACCGCAGGAGCACGCGTTTCGCGCCGGCGTGGACGTGATCGTCGCGACGCCGGGCCGGCTCCTCGATCACATGCGCGCGCCGTATGTGAACTTCTCGCACCTCGAATGCCTCGTGCTCGACGAGGCGGACCGGATGCTGGACATGGGCTTCCTGCCCGACATCCGTCGCATCCTGCGCGCCATTCCCCAGAAGCGGCAGACACTGTTCTTCAGCGCCACGATGCCGCCGGAGATTGCCGCGCTCACCAACGAGATGCTCGTGAATCCGGTCACCGTGCAGCGGGAACGGCAAGCGGCGCCGGCGTCCGGCATCACGCAGGCGGTGTATCCGGTTTCGCAGGAACTCAAGACGACGCTGCTCGCGCACCTCCTGAAGCGCGGTCACATCACCCAGGCGCTGGTCTTCACGCGCACGAAACACCGCGCCAACCGGGTGGCGGAGTTCCTGGTGCACGCCGGCGTGAAGGCGGAGCGCATTCACGGCAATCGCTCGCAGGCCCAGCGTACGCAGGCGCTGGCGGGCTTCAAGGGCGGAAAGTACCCGGTGCTGGTCGCCACCGACATCGCGGCGCGCGGAATCGACGTGGAGGAATTGGGGCACGTCGTGAACTTCGACGTGCCGCAGGTGCCCGACGACTACATCCACCGGGTCGGCCGCACGGGCCGCGCCGATGCCGTCGGCGAAGCCTTCACGTTCGTGTCACCGCAAGAAGACGACGACCTGCGGGCGATCGAGAAGGCCATCGGCCGCCGACTGCCTCGCGTCACCGTCCCGGACTTCGATTACACGGCCAGGCCGCAGGCCAAACTCGAGGTCCCAATCGCCCAGCGCATTGCCGAGATTCGCGCCCGCAAACGCGAAGAGCGAGCCCGCGCCGAGATCAATGCCGCCAGACGCGCCGCCGTCGTACGAAAGCCCAACGGTCCGCGGCCCACAGGACCTCAGCCGGATTCGGCGCGGCCGTTTCGTCCCGGACGACGGCGGCCGGGCCGAGGGCCGCATCGAGGTCCGCGGCACTGATCTATTTCGTCTTCAGCTCGCGCATCGCCGATCCGATGCGGTCACCCGTGTAGTCGTACAGCACGGTCTTCAGGTAGCGCGGCTCTCCCGAGAGCTGCATCTGCATCTCGGCCGACACCCCGTCGCGGAGGTAGCGCTGGTAGTTCTCTTCCGTCAGTTTTATGTCGATGGTGTGCCACAGCTCCCCGACCACCCGGCGGTTGCGGTCGGCGCAAAACGAGATCGCTTCGAGCTTCCCCACATAGAAGCCGTCGACGGGCTTCAGCGCGACCGCGCCCGGCAGGATGCGCATCGGCACCTTGATCGTCTGCTGAGTCCCGGTGCCCTGAACCACCGGGTCCCCCAGCTCGATCGGCACGTCGTTGAGTTCCCTCGGCAGGTTCAACGCGCTCGCGACGCGCGTGTACATCATGTATTGCGCGCGATCGAGCGGCGCTGATTCCTGCTTGCCCAGGTAGCCGTGGCGAAAGAGCACTTGCGCGCCGGGTCGGTTCACCCTCACCTGGATCCGCCGATACTTGCCGTCCCAGCTGGTGTTCGTCGGTGTGTAGCCCAGGAGGTACTGCGCGCGCGTCGAGGTGTCGAGTCTGCTGAAGAACGCGTCTCCGGTGCGCATGGAGGTCATCTGTCCGCCGGTCAGCGTGGCGATCTGCCGCGACGTGGCGTTCTCGAACGTCTGCGTGAACGCCGGCGCCATGCGTATCACCCCGCGCGCGTTCATGACCTGCGCCGGCGGCGTGCCGTAGGTATGGATGATGTCGATCGTGACACGTGCGTCGTTGGCGAGCGACGCCAGGCTGTTCGCCCCCTCGAGTCGCGGCAGGTAGAGCCCCTTTGGCGAGATGAACACGAGGTGTTTCTCGCCGTCGAGCAGCCGAAGGTAGCGCACGCCTGAATACAGGTTGCCGAGGTCCTCGTTCGTCGTGAAGCTCTTCTCGACGTATTCGTCGAAGCTGTCCGCGCCGAGGAGGTTCGCTTCGTCGACCGCGATCTGATCGAAGGGGGTGGCCGTGCCGGCCTTGATCCGCTCCGCGGCCATCTCGGCCTGCACCATCGCATCACGGTTGCGGCGCTGGTCCGCGGACAACTGCGCCTGGTCGACGATCCCGGTGGCGTCGGCGGTGCGTGAACCGATCGCCCCCGGCGCCTTGAAGATCGCATCGATCTCCGCCTGGATCGGTCGTGGAATGGCAGTCGGATCGGCGTGTACCGCGGCAAGGCCGCCGAAATGCTGAAGCAGACGCGCCTCGATCCACTCGTGCTTCTTCCGGTAGCGCTCCAGCGTCTCGAGGAGACGCGGGTGGTCGGTCGTGAAATCCGTGGCGCGGTTGTAGGCGAGTAGCGCCACCTGGTCCTGGGGTAGCAACCGCTCCTTGATGAACTTGATCGCCCCTTCGACACCTTTGACCGGCCCCACCTGCCGTCCGCGGCCGAGGACGATGAGGAAGATGCGTTTGCTCGGGGGGGAGATGGTTTCGCCGAGCGGCTTCCGGAAATCCAGGGGCGCGGATGTCGCCGCGGCGCTCTGCTGCGCTTCCAGCGCGTGAAACGAGAAGTGGACGATCTTCTGCGGAACGCCGTCCTCAACAATCGTGAAGTCGGACGCCGTCAGGCCGGTGATCGCCTTTCCGTCACGGTCAACGACGCGCACGTCCACCGGCACGACGGTGACGCGGCTCCTGAATGGCGGCGGCTGGGCAGGCTGCTGTTGCGCGAATGTCGACACACTAAGCAGGGCAGCGACGACCGCTACACATATTCGACGCATGGGGTACCTCGAGGCGCCGACAGGATACGCGGATTTCAACGGATTCACGCGGATGAACGCGGATTACTGATCGCCTCGCCCTCGCGCTTCGCGCGAGCGGGATCACGACAAAGCCCGAAAACAAGCACCCGATCCTTCGCCGGGGGTGTTTGTTTTCGGGTTTTGCCGTGATCCCAGTGCCAGCCGCCGTAGCGGCCGGCGGGCGAGGCTCCAGCAGCGCGAAGGGTTGGAGCATCCGCGTTGATCCGCGTAATCCGCGTAGAATCCGCGTCTATGATGCCGCGCATGAGTCGAGTTGCCGTCTTGATGCTGTTGGGGCTGTCGGTCGCCTGGGCGCAGCCAGCTGGCCCTGACTGGAAGTCGGTCGAAGCCGAAACACTGAAACACTTCCAATCCCTCCTGAAGTTCGATACCAGCGATCCGCCGGGGAACGAGAAACCCGCTGCCGACTACTTGAAGCAGATCCTCGAAGCGGAAGGCATCCCGGTCGAGATGGTCTCGCTCGAGCCGAACCGTCCGAATGTGATCGCGCGGTTGAAGGGCAGTGGCGCCAAGCGACCCATCCTGATCATGGGCCACACCGACGTCGTCAACGTCGACCCAAAGAAGTGGACGCATCCGCCGTTCGGCGCCGCTCGTGACGCAGGCTACGTCTACGGGCGCGGCACGGTGGACGACAAGGACAACGTCGTTGCGGGCCTGATGATCATGTTGATGCTGAAGCGGCAGAACGTGCCGCTCGACCGTGATGTCATCTTCCTGGCGGAGGCGGGTGAAGAAGGCACGACGAGAGTTGGCATCCAGTTCGTCGTCAATCAGCACTTCGCCAAAGTCGAATCGGAGTACTGCCTGGCGGAAGGCGGAGGCGTGACCCGGCAGAACGGGAAGGTGAAGTTCGCGTCGGTGCAGACGTTGGAGAAGATCCCGCGTGGCATCGAGCTGACCGCGCGCGGGCCCGCGGGTCATGGGTCCGTGCCGTTGCGCGGCAACGCTGTAGTGCACCTAGCGAACGCGGTCGCCAAGATTGCCGCGTGGAAGCCGCCGGTGCGCTTCAACGACACGACGCGTGCGTATTTCAAGCGGCTCGCGACGATCTCGACACCCGAGGAAGCCAAGCGCTACCTCGACGTGATCAGCGGCGATGCCAAACTCGCGGACGCCGCCGACGAATCCTTCCTCGTCAATGAACCGCGCCACGCGTCGATGCTGCGCACCTCGATCTCGCCGAACATCATCCAGGGCGGCTACCGCATCAACGTGATCCCCTCTGAAGCGAAGGCGACGCTCGACGTCCGCGTGCATCCAGACGACGACCACGTCGCGTTCCTCGAGCAGGTGAAGAAGGTGATCGGCGATCCGGCGGTGGAGGTGGCGTGGGCGCAGCGCGACGTGCGTCCGGGCGGCGCGAAGACCGATCTCGGGTCGGAGGCCTTCAAGACGATCGAGTCGATGGTGACGAAGCACTACTCGGCGGTGACGCTGCCGTCGATGGCCACCGGTGCGACCGACATGGCGTACCTGCGCGCGAAGGGGATCCAGTGCTACGGCATTGGTCCCGCCACCGACACCGAAGACGGTCCGAAAGGCTTCGGCGCGCACAGCGACCAGGAGCGCATTCTCGAATCCGAACTCCACCGCTTCGTGCGTTTTCACTACGAGATCGTAGAAGCGCTGGCGCGCCGACGCTAACTTAGATCCGGCAAGGATCATTTCATGGGAAGAAAAGACCCCCGCATTGACGCGTACATCGAGAAAGCACAGCCGTACGCCAAGCCGATCCTGAAGCAGATCCGCAAGACCGTGCACGCGGGTTGTCCCGAGGTCGAGGAAGACCTGAAGTGGAGTCATCCCGCGTTCCTCTACCAGGGCATCCTGTGTGGGATGGCCGCGCACAAGCAGCACGTGACGTTCGGGTTCTGGGACCAGGTGATCGCCGGAGGAGAGAAGGCGGGTGACGCCGCCGGGCCAGTTCGGACGGATCGAGTCGGTCGACGATCTTCCGCCCGAGAAGAAGTTTGTCGCGATGGTGAAGGACGCGGCAAAGAAGCGCGCGGCCGGGATCAAGCCCACGCGCATGAAGACCGCCCCCAAGGCGCCCATCGAGGTACCCGACTACTTCACCGCCGCGCTCAAGAAGAACAAGAAAGCGCAGGCGGCCTTCGACGCCTTCAGCCCCAGCCACCGCCGCGAGTACCTGGAGTGGATCATCGAAGCCAAACAGGAAGCCACCCGAGACCGCCGAATCGCAACGGCCATCGAGTGGCTCTCGGAAGGCAAGTCGCGCAACTGGAAGTACGAGCGCTGAGTTCCCATTTCGAATCAGCTGGCTGCTGCGAGCAGTGGGGTCGATTCGCTGCGGCTAGAAAACTACGAACTACGAACTTAGAACTAAGAACGATCTTGTGGGGCGCTCGCCGCCGCGGCTCGCTGTCGTTAGTGCCGGGTCCTGTAGGCCGGGTCTCTAGACCCGCGCAAACGAAAGCGAGCCGAGCGAGGCGAGGCCCGACCCTTGATCGTTCTTAGTTCTAAGTTCGTAGTTCTTAGTTTTCTAGCCGCCAGCGAATAACCCCACTGGTCGCAGCATCGAGCTGCCTCGAATTACTGATACCATTTCGCGTCCAGTGGTCTCATGAAAAAACAGCACACGTTCATTCTCATCCTCCTCGTCGCCTGGTTCGGGATCGCGGTGCCCGCGCAGCAGCAGGGGACGACCGCACCTTCGTCGTCGCCGCAGCAGGCCGCGCCCGAGTACGGGCCGGCCAAAGGCACGCTCGTCATCATTGGCGGCGGATCGACCGATGGCACCGGCATCGTCGAGAAGTTCATCGAGCTGGCCGGCGGACCAGAGAAGAAGTTCATCATCGTGCCGACGGCGGGCGGCAATCGCGGGCAGGACGGAACGCTGCGGGAATACAAGGAAGAAGACGTCGTGCAGTCGTGGGTGCGGCGCGGCGTAAAGAACGTGAAGATGCTGCACACGCACGATCCCAAGGTGGCCGACACGGAGGCGTTCGTGAAGGACCTGCGCGACGCCAACGCCGTGTGGTTCAACGGCGGCCGTCAGTGGAACATCGTCGACTCGTTCGCGAACACGCTGACCTATCGCGAGCTCCACAAGGTGCTCGAGCGCGGCGGGGTGATCGGCGGCAGCTCCGCGGGGGCGACGATCCAGGGTGAGTATTTGGTGCGCGGTGACACGTCAGGGCCCAACGTGATGATGACGCAGGAGCCGAATCACCAGGAGGCGTTCAAGTTCCTCCGCAACGTCGCCATCGACCAGCACATCAACACGCGCAATCGCTGGGACGACCTGATCCCCGTGATCCAGAAGCTCCCGAAGATGCTCGGCATCGGCCTCTCGGAGGGCACCGCGATCATCGTGAAGCAGGACACCTTCGAGGTGATGGGGAAGTGGAAGGTCGCCGATCCACGACAACACGCGGCTCTACCAGCCCTGGGAGAAGCCGTACTTCGTGCTCTCGTCCGGTGACGTCTACAACATGAAGACACGACGGATTGAGAAACTCGGCATCGGCCAGACGCCAGGCGGCCGCGGCCGCGCGGGCGGGCCAGGCGGCGAATGACCGATCACGACCCTGCCGTCACATACGGCAGTTACCTCGAGGTCGACAGGCTTCTCGATCTGCAGAAGCCGCGCTCGGAAGGTCCAGAGCACGACGAGATCCTCTTCATCGTCATCCACCAGGTCTACGAGCTCTGGTTCAAGGAGCTGCTGCACGAGTTCGACCGCGTGATGGCACTGCTGCGCAGCGACCAGGGCGCCAAGGCCGGAGCATACGCTCAAGCGGATCCTCACGATCCTGAAAGTCCTCGTCGCGCAGGTGGACATTCTCGAGACGATGACGCCGCTGGAGTTTCTGACGTTCAGGAACCGCCTGGCGGCAGCGAGCGGCTTCCAATCGGACCAGTTCCGGCAGATCGAGTTCGTGCTCGGCAACAAGTCGCGGAAGTCGATCGAGCGTTTCGCCGCCGACACTCGAGCGCGTGTGGCGCTCGAGAAGCGATGGAGCGAGCCGACGCTGTGGGACGCGTTCCTGCAGTACCTGAAACGCGAGGGCTACAACGTCCCCGCCGCGCAACTCTCGCGCGACGTGACGAGCCGGATCGAGCCGTCACCCGAGATGCAGAAGGTGTTGATCGAGGTGTATCGGAAGGATCCCCGGAACGGCGAGCTGTGCGAGCGGCTCGTGGACCTCGACGAAGGTATCCAGGAATGGCGCTACCGCCACGTGAAGATGGTCGAGCGCACGATCGGCGTCAAGCCCGGCACGGGGGGCTCCAGCCGGCGCCGAGTACCTGCGCACGACGCTCGGCACGCCGGCCTTTCCCGACCTGTGGGCGATTCGCGCTTCGCTCTGACTCGCTTCAGAGAACCACGAACCCTGACCGCGACTAACCCTGAACCCTGAACCTCGAGCGTTGCGAGCTGGTTCTTCTACTCGTGGCGCAGCGCTTCGACCGGGTTCACCCGCAGCGCGCGGCGGACCGGCAGCAGGCATCCCGCGATCGCGGTTGCGGTCAACACGAGGGCCACGCCGGCGAGCGTCGCCGGATCATTCGGCGAGACGTCCACCAGTTGCGCCGACAGCAGGCGGGTGAGCGTAGCGGCGCCCGCGAGGCCCAGCAACAGCGCGACAATCACCTGACGCAACACTCCCGACCCGACGTTCCACGTGATGTTGCGTGCGGTCGCGCCGAGGGCGATGCGAACGCCAATCTCGTGGCGGCGCTGTGAGGCCGCGTACGAGGTGACGCCGTACAGGCCGACCGAGGCGAGCAGCAGCGCGACCGCGCCGAAGGTCGTGAACAGCGCGCCGAACACTCGCTGTGGCCACTGACTTACGTAGAACGCGTGATCGAACGTATCGAGGCCGACGATTGCCAGTTCGGGATCGAGCTCGCGCACGGTGCGTCGCACGTCGCCAAAGAGCACCGCTGGCTCCGCCCGGCTTCGGACGACGACGCCGATGTCGGTCTCGGGCAGCAGCGAGTAAGGCACGAAGAAGAAGGGCCGGTGCACCTGCCTCTGGCGCAACGCGATGTCGGGCATGACGCCGACCACCGTCAGCCACACGGGCGGACGTCGTCCGAACGTCAGGCGGAACGGCTTCCCAACCGCGGATTCCCCGGGCCAGCTGCGGGACGCGAAGGTCTCGTTGACCACCGCAACGGTCGGCTGCGTTGTGTCGTCAGCGGCGTCGAGGAACCGGCCTTCGCGCACCGTCGCACCCATGGCCCGATCGAACGCGCCGATCGTGGCGACAAGCGAGGCTTCCTGGAGTTGTCCGCTGGACCCGGGGCCGAGCTGGATCAAGGCGTCCCGGGTGAAGTTCTGCAGCGGCAGGCTGGTGGTGACCGCCGCCTCGACGCCCGGCAGCGCCCCCAGTTGTCGCACGAGCTCCTCGAACGCGCGCGCGCGTTGTGCGTCGGAACTGTAAACGCGGGCGGTGTTCAGGCGGAAGGTGGTCAAGCCTTCGCGTTCGAATCCGAGGTGCACGCGCGAGACGTTGAGGAAACTGCGGATCATGACGCCCGCCCCGGCGAGCAGGATCACCGATAGCGTCATTTCCGCCACCACGAGCGTGGACATCACCATGCGGCCGCGACGTCGTCCCGCACCCGGCGATCCGTCCTTCATCACCGACAGGGTATCGACACGCGACAGCCGCCACGCCGGCACGAGACCGAACAGGAGCGTCGTGACCACGACGATCACCGCGAGGTAGGCGAGCACCGTGAAGTCGACCGAGAAATCCAGCCACAGTGGCCGGTCCGCGTCAACGAGCGCGCGGTCGAAGACGCCGACGCCCCAGACGGCGATGAGCAGCCCCAGCGCACCACCGGCGATCGAGAGCATCAGGTTTTCAACGAGCAACTGCCGCACGATGCGTCCGCGGCTGGCGCCGATCGCGGTCCGGATGGCGACTTCGCGCGTGCGGCCCACGGCGCGCGCCAGCATCAGGTTGGCGACGTTGGCACACGCGACGAGCAGCACAAAACCGACGGCGCCGAGCATTACCAGAAAGAGCAGGCTCACCTTGTCGGGCAGCGCATAGCCGCGGAAGTCCTCGACGACGAACGGCACGTCACGATTGGTGTCGGGAAACTCGCGCGCGAAGGTGGCGGCGATGGCGGCGACTTCCGCATTCGCGGAGGCCTTTTCGGTGCCGGGCGCCAGTCGGCCGAAAACCGTGAGCCGGCGCCAGGTGCGGTCGTTCCAGCGCGGCTCCGGGACGAACGGCGTCCACACGCCCGTGAACCCATCGTCGATGAGTGGCGACTGCTCCGCGACGCCGACGATGGTCGTCGGAATCCCATTCAACTTGACCGTGCGGCCCACGATTCCGGGGTCGGCGGCGTAACGCGTCCGCCAGACGCGCTCCGAGATCATCGCCACCGCCGGCGCGCCGGCCGTGGCGTCTGCCTCGACCAACCCGCGACCCGCGAGCGTGCGCAGTCCCAGTGCGCGCAACGCATCGGGAGTGATCTGCTCGCCACGCAGCGCTTCGGCCTGCCCGCCGTCGTTGAGATCCGCCGCCGTGTTTGCCGCGCCCGCGAGCCACTGGACCGACTGCAGTCGCGCGCGCAACTCGAGGAATTCGGGCCACGACATCCCCTCGATGTCGCCGCCGCGCCGCGCGTTGACGGTTCCAACAAAGACCAGGTCTCCGGTCTGCGGCCCGGGAAGGCCTTTGAAGAGGACCGCGTTGGCGAGGCTGAACACCATCGTGTTGATGCCGATGCCCAGCGCAATCGCGACGATCGCAAACAGCGAGACGCCTGGCGCCCGCCGCAGCATCCGCCAGCCGAAGCGCAGGTCCTGGAGCAAAGCCTCTGTCATGGCAGGGAGATCCTCCACAGGTATTACGGCCGGCGTCCCGAAGGGTTATCAGGGTTCGTTAGCGGACAAGCACGGACCGGACGATCTCCCAGGCATACAGAACGCAGACCGTCGCGACGGTCGCCGGCGCGAACGGCAGCGCCGGTCCTTCGGCTGGTGACGCCAGCGCCGCCCGGCAGCGATCGCGAAGCTCTTTCGCCTGGAGTGGATCCGGATGCACCATCGGCAGAGCCGCCAGGCTCTGGATCAATGGATCGTCGTGGTGCTGCGAGTTCACGGCAGTACCTCCTTCAACACACCCGCGGCCCCGGCATCGACTGCCTCCAGCCGCCTCGCCAACATTGCTCGAGCCCGACTGAGTCGCTGCCGCATGGTTTCCTGCGACACGCCGCAGACCACGGCCGCCTCCGCCGGCGTCATCCCCTCGAGAGCGACGAGCAGCAATACCTCGCGATACGTCCCCGGCAACGTGGCGAGCGCGACTTCGACCCGCTTCTGCAGTTCGTTCGCGGTTGCGGCTTCAAACGGAGAGGGCTCAGGCGTCGGCACCGGCCACAGGTGCAGCCCCGCCATCAGGTCGTAATCGAGCATCCGGGAGCGGCAGTAACTCGCAAAGAGATTCCGCGCGATGGTGAACAGCCATGGCGCGAGCCGCGTGTCATCACGCAGTCGTGGTGCCGCCGCCACCACGCGCAGCCAGGTTTCCTCGAGCAGATCCTCGGCAATGTCCCGCCGCCGTGAGAGCCTCGCCAGGAAGTTGAACAGCCGGGGATTGAATTCTGCGTATAGCTGGTCGAACGCGTCACCGTCGCGCTTGCTTCAGCCGCGCGATCAGCGCGAGTTCGAGATCCCGCTCCATGGGTGTCATAACGCTCGACCGGCTCCAGCGTGACAGCTGTCACGGCGGGCGACGCTGCCGCGTTATATCCCATTACCACCTAAGGGAGATTCTGAATGATCGGTGAAATGTTCCAGAACGCCAGCATCGTGGGGAAGCTGGGTATGCTCATCAGCCTCGGACCGGTCACCATGGCGCTGCTCTACGCGGTCAAACCATCCGAGCGCCGCCTTGCCCTGATGCGTCCGCTGTCGCTAGCCGCGCTGTTCGGCGGCCTGGCGTCGTTCACGTCGGGCATCGTCGCGATGCTGACGGGGATCTCGGATACAGGGCAGTTCACCCCTCAGACGTGGCGGATGATGGTCCTGGCCGGCGCCGAAACCTTCGTCGCCCTCTTCGTCGCCTTCGCGTCGCTCACCATCGCCTGGCTCCTCGTCACCCTCGGCATGCGCCGCACGGCTTGAGGTAGCTCGCTTCGCTCGGATACCGAACACCGGATTACGAGCCGGCGCCGCGGAACGTGAACTCTTTCGGCGGCTCGACGCCGAGCAGGTGTTTCACGAAGTAGTCCCAGCGGCGGCGCATCATGTAGTTGCCGGCGGCGCCGAAGCCGTGGCCGGCGTTGGGGATCATCAGCAGGTCGAAGTCCTTGTTGGCCTTGATCAGCGCGTCCACCACGAGCAGCGTGTTGTTCGGCGGCACGTTGGCGTCCATCGTTCCGTGCGCGAGCAGCAGTTTGCCTTTGAGGTTTTTCGCGTAGGTCTGCGTCGCCTGCGCTTCGTACATCTTCACCGCCGCCGGATCCTTCGTCAGCAGGCCCGTCCACTTCTCGGCCCAGTCGTCTTCGTAGACGCGGTTGTCGTGGTTGCCGCTCTCCGAGATGCCGACGTGGAAGAAGTCCGGGAACATGAACATCGCGGACGCGGTCGCGTAGCCACCGCCCGAGTGCCCCCACACGCCAACACGCGTGAGATCGATCCAGCTATGACGGGAGGCGAGCTCCTTCATGCCGGCGACCTGGTCGGGGATCGTGTTGTCGGCCATGTTGCCGTAGTAGGCCTCGTGAAACTTCTTCGAGCGCCACGGCGTGCCCATCCCGTCGATTTCGACGACGACGAAGCCGAGTTCGGCGAGGGCCTGCGAATCACTGCGGGCGGGTGAGAAGCTGCGGCCGCCGACGCTGCCCGTCTGCGGGCCGGGATAGATCTTGTTGATGATCGGATACTTTGCCGTTTGGTTGAGGGCGGTGGGCTGGTACATCAACCCGTAGAGGTCCGTCTGCCCGTCCCGCGCCTTCACGGTGATGCGGACCGGAGGTTTCCATCCGGTGGCGGTCAGCTTCGAGATGTCGGCGCGCTCCAGCGTCTGCAGCAGCTTGCCATCCGCGTCGCGCAACACGGCGACCGGCGGCGTGTCGGGGGTGGAGTAGCTATCGACGAAGAAGCGTCCCGATTCGTGCAGCGTGATCTCGTGGTTCGCGTCCTCCGGCGTCAGCAGGACCTGGGTCTTGCCGTCCATGCCGATCCGATAGAGATGCGTGAAATAGGGATCGCGCCCCTTCTCCCTGCCGACCCCCTGGAACACCAGCGTGCGAGTTTTCTCGTCCACGCGGAGCACCTGCGTGACGTTGCCTTCACCCCTGGTGATCTGGTGTTTCAGTTTTCCCGACTGCAGGTCGTAGAGATAGAGCTGTCCCCAGTTGTCGCGCTCCGAGAACCAGAGCACTTCGTTCGAGGGGAAGAGCACGCGCCAGTTCACGCGGCCGTTGCCCGACTCGAAGAAGGTGTCGACTTTCTCCTCCAGCACATCGCGTACGGCGCCGGACGCGGCGTCAGCGATGCGCAGTTGCTCGTGGCGGTGGTCCCGCGACGTCGAGACGAACGCGAGCTGCGCGCCGTCCGGGCTCCACTGCACGTCGCTCCAGTCACCGCCGCGACAGAGGATGTGATCGCACAAGGTGCTGCGGTGCGGATCCGGATCCATCTTGAGGCGGACGACGCGCGCCGCATCGACGTCGATCACCACGCGCTGAAGCATGAAGATGTGTGTCGTCGCCGGGGAGCGGGTACTTCCACGCCTGCAGCTCGGGGTGCCCGACCCGCGTGCTGACCAGGTACATGTCGCCGACCTTGCGGCCGTCGTGCTGGAAGGTCGCGATCTTTTTCGAGTCGGGCGACCAGAGCAGGATCGGTCGATCGCTCTTGGTCCAGCCAGCGTTGTTCGTCGCGTAGGCGAAATCCTTCACGCCGTCGGTCGTGAGCTGGACCTCCTTCTTCGTCGCAACGTCCCGCACCCAGAGGTTGAAGTCGCGCACGAACGCGGCGCGCTTGCCGTCAGGGGAGAGGATGTCGTTGCCGCCTTGTCCGGCTCCTGCACCGCCGCCACGTCCACCGCCGCGACCACCTTGCGCGGCGCTCGCCTTGCACGGCGGCAGGTCGCACACGACCTTGGTGCCGGCGACGGGATCCACGAGGAAGGCTTCGGATCCTTTCTCAGTGGTCACGCGATACCAGAAGCGCCCGTCCTCGAGCCAGGTCGGCCGCACGCCCGACCTCAGCACGAGCGGCGTCGTGTGCGTCCCGAGGAACTTCTCCGCGCGCGCGTAGTCGTCGGCCGTGATCGCGCGCTGCTGCGCGCCGATCGGCAAGCACTGCGGCGATGACGATGGCGAGGATGACGGCGGAAAGATGTCTTCGCATGCCGCGCAATGTAGCATGCCCGGTGTCCGGTGCTTCGCGGTATTCGGTCGTTCGGTATCCGGCCTTTTGGGAGTTGGGAGTTGGGTATTTGGGAGTTGCGGTTGTCTGGGTGGTCACGTGCCTGATCTGGAGCACGGTTTGGCTGTTCATCAAGCTGGGCGTGAACGACGTGCCGCCGGTGTCGTTTGCAGCGATGCGGCTGGTGATCGCGATCGCCGTGATGGTCCCGGTGACGCTTCTGACCAGGGCGCCGCTGCCGCGCACGTGGCGCGAGTGGCGGCTGATCCTGTCGATGGGCGTCATCCTGCTCGGGGTGAACTACGGGCTGCTTGTTCTGGGGCGCGCGGTTCATTTCCTCGGGTCTCACCGCCGTCCTGCAGTCGGTGACGCCGGCCTTTGCGCTGGTCTTCGCGCACTATCTGCTCCACGACGAGCCGATCACACCGCGCAAATTGGCCGGGTTGGCGCTCGGCTCGGTCGGCATCGGCGTCATCTACTGGGATCAGCTCCGGTTCGGTGGCCGCGCGCTCTCGGGCAGCATCGCCGTTACGGTTTCTGCCATTGCCGTCGCATTCGCCTACGTCATGATGCGTCGCCACGGCAAACACCTGCATCCGAGTGCGATCACCTCGGGGCAGATGGTGGCCGCCGTGATTCCGTTGATGGCCTACGCGATGATTGCCGAGGGTAATCCGTTCGAGATCCGCTGGACGCGTACCGCGCTCGTCTCGGTCGTCTACCTCGCGCTGATGGGATCGGTGCTGGCCGCGTGGCTGAACTACTGGCTCCTGCCGCGCGTCGGTGCCGTGAACCTGCTCGTCATGGGCCTCATCGAACCGCCGATCGCCATGGCCCTCGGGGCGTGGTTTCTGCACGAGCGAATGAACGCGCGGACGCTGACCGGCACCGCGCTCATCCTGTTGAGCGTCTGGCTGACGATGGGACGTACCCGCGCCGCCGCCGCCGGGTCTGAAGACCCGGCCTACTTGACCGCGGCCACGTAGCCGACCGGTTCTCCCTTGTTCATCGCCGGCGTGCCGACGACGTAGAGGACTTCGCCGGCGAAGGGCGCTTTGATCTCCTCGAGCACTTTGCCGTGGAAGTCGGTGACGCGGCCGATCACGGCGCCTTGCTTGACCATCTGCGCCTTCTCGACGAGTGGATACCAGATGCCCGTGAAGTTGCTGCGTAGGACCTCGCTGCGTTCAAACATCACGGGGTTCTTGACGGGATCGGGACCTTGAGCCTGCATCTTGAGGTGCTTCAGCAACCCCGCGATGCCGCGCTCGATACGGGCGATGGATTCGTTGTCGATTTCGCCCATACCGCCCGACTCGATCGTCAGCGCGGGCTTTCCCCGGGTGATCGCGGTGTTCGAGAGGTAGACCGACGCCGCGGGATCGGTGGGCCGTTCGCGGTCGATGACGATGCGGTCCATACCAAACGCGAGCGCCATCTGTTTGCCCCCCTCGGCGACCTGCGGGCCACCGGTCGTGATCCAGTAGAGATACGGCCGCAGCGATTCGTTGCCGTCACCGCAGTGCAGGTCCACGACATGCGAGGCGCGTTCGATCACCTCGCGCGTGATCACGTCCGCGATCCGCTCCGACAGCGTGCCATCGGCCTTGCCGGGGAAGACCCGATTCAGGTTCTTGTTATCAGCCGGCGAGTAGTAGATCGTCCGGCCCAGGTAGGACGGCATGTTGGCGACGTGCACCATGATCACGGCGCCGGTCAGTCCCTTCGGATCGATGCTGGCGCGCATCCGCTGAAGCGCCAGGATCGGCGTGTATTCCATGCCGTGCGTGCCGGCGATCAGCGCCAGGACAGGACCCGGCTTGGCGCCGTTGATGACCGTAACGGGCAGCGTCGTCCCCTGGTCACCGCTTCGCGCCGGGATCTCGATGGTGCCGCTCGCCATCGTGCCCGGCGCCGCGGCAATGGGCCCGACCCGCAGTGGCTGCTGCGCCGCCGCGGAGGCGGAGAACACGAGCGTCATCACAACGACGGGTGTGCAGATTCGCATGCCGGGCATTGTAGCGGCAGGCTCTTATCCTGCGCCGCTCCCCGCGACTTTCAGGCTCGATCCGCGTTAATCGGCGTCAATCCACGGGTAATCCGCGTAATACAATCCCGCGCGTGCGCTTCTTTGTTTTGAGCTGGCTGTTCGTCGCCGTGCTGATCGGCTACTCCGGGTTGCTGCGCAACACGCGGTTGCCGATGCCGGCGCTGGGGGTGGCGATCACGCTCGCGTTGATCGCCGCGATCGCGGTCAGGCGCGACTACCGGGAGCGGGCGTTGCGCGCGGGGGTGCGGCCGCTGGTGGCGGTGCACCTGGTGCGATTTGCGGGGATCTACGTGCTGTGGCTCTCGAGCCGCGGATTGCTGCCACGGGATTTCGCGATGTCGGCCGGGTGGGGACACATCGTCGTTGCGGCCCTTGCCGCGATTGTCCTGCTGGCGGTCCGTCCCGAAACAAAAACCGGACGCACCGCGATCCTGGTCTGGAACGTTATCGGAGTGGTCGGCGTCCTCTTCGTCTTCGCCACGCGCGGCGCGGATGGCGAGCACCGACCCGTTGGTGCAGGCGGGATTCACGTCGCTCCCGCTCAGCCTGCTTCCCACCTTCCTCGCGCCGCTGATCATCGTCACGCACATGCTCATCTTCGTCTGGTGGGCCCGGCAAATCTCAAACTCCCAAACTCCAAACTCCAAAAAGTCCTAACGTGGAGTGATGGCTTTCCCGTCCACGAACGTGGCGACGATCTTTCCTGATAGGAGGCGATGCGGGTCGGTGTCGGCCAGTTGGAACGGATCGATGTCCATCACGGTGAGATCCGCGCGCCGGCCGGGCGCCAGCACACCCGCCTTTATTCTCCTGAAACGTCGCACGCGCCGCCCACGTCGTCCACCTCGGATCGCTTCCTCGATCGTCATGCGCTCCGCGGACGCGCCAGCCGCCCGCAGGCTGACCGTGGCGTGTCCTGGCGCGTGATGGCCGAGTGCAGGCCGTAGAAGATGTTGTAGTCGGTTGCCGGGAGGTCGGAGTTGAAGACGAGCTGCGCTCCCGCGCGCCGCAGCGATCGCCATGCGTAGGCACCGGTGATCCGTTCGCGGTCCGATGCGTGCCTCCGCCCAGGGCATGTCTTCGACCGCATGCGAGGGCTGCATCGAGGCGATCACGCCAAGCGACGCGAAGCGCGGTATGTCGGTAGCGCTGACGACCTGCGCGTGCTCGATCCGCGGGCGCGCGTCCTTCAGTTGCAGACGCTCGAAGAGGTCGAGCGTCTCGCGATTCGCGCGGTCGCCGATGGCATGAACCACGAGCTGGAATCCTGCCTTCGCCATCGCCGCCATGCGCTCCGCGTCGAACCCGTAGTCGGCGCCGCCGGTGCCGCGGTGGCCGGGACGGTCGCTGTAGTCCTCGAGGAAGAACGCACCGCGCGAGCCCATTGCGCCGTCGTAGAACGCCTTCACCGATCGAACGACGAGATGATCCCCATCGTCTGTGTCGGGCCCGCGCTTGACCCATTCGTCGAGCAGCGCCGGATCGCGCGCCGCAAGCATCGCGTCGACGCGTAGTGGCGGCTGCGCGGCGCCGCGCATCATGTCGAGCGCCTTCATGACCGCGGTGTTCGCGCCCGCCTCCTGCACGTAGACGTAGCCGGCCGCGGCGAGCGCGGTGATGGCAGTGGCGATGCGACCCTCGACTTGCGGGTCGGTCGCGGGTGGAATCGCCCGCTCGACGAGACGCGTGGCGCTGTTGAGGAAGATCCCCGTGGGCTGCCCACGCGCGTCCTTCCGGATCTCGCCGCCGGTCGGATTGGGACTCGCGGCACCGATGCCCGCGCGCTCGAGCGCGAGTCGGTTGCCCCACGACGCGAAGGTGTGAAGGCCGTGCAGTAAGACGGGATGGTCGGGAACGCGCTCGGTCAGGAGGCGCATGTCCGGATACTTCGACGCCCATGCTCCTTCGTCCCAGCCCCACCCGATGATCCATTCCCCCTTGGGTACCGTGCGCGCGCGCGCGACGACGCGCTCCACCGCCTCCGCCTCCGTCTTCACGCCGACGAGATTCACCCGCTCGAGCGAGGCACCGAGGTTCTCGAGATGGACGTGCGACTCGATCAATCCCGGTAGCACGGTCGCGCCCTGCAGGTCGCGCACCTGGGTGGGGTGGCCCCGGAACTTCCCGGCATCCGCATTCGAGCCGACGAACACGATGCGGTCTCCCTTGATGGCCACCGCCTGCGCATCAGGCCGCCATCCATCCGGTCCGTGCGGCGCATTCTTCGCAGGCCGACCCTCGCCGTCGGGATCGTCCCAGTTCAGTGTGTAGACGCGCGCATTGACGAGGAGCAGGTCGGCGGTCTCAGTACGCTGACAGCCCAGGGTCGATAACAGTGCCGCAGCCAGGATGCAGCTCAGCGCGCGGGGAGTCATCGCACAAAGCATAATCGTGCGGCGTTCGCGTTGACCCGCCGGGGTGGGGGGACTACCATCCGGTCACACCCAATGGTCAACCAGACGTTCGGCCCTTATCGGCTCCTCGAGAAACTCGGGGACGGAGGGATGGGCGTCGTCTATCGGGCGGAAGACCGCCGCCTGCACCGGACCGTCGCACTGAAGTTCCTGCCGCCCGAGCTTTCGACCGACCCTTCGGCCATCGAGCGGCTGCTGCGGGAGGCGCAGGCCGCCTCGGCGCTCAACCACCCGCATATCTGCACGGTGTTCGACATCGGGGAGGGGGGTGGCGGCCATTTCATCGTCATGGAGCTGCTCGAAGGCCAGACGCTGAAGCAGCGTGCAGGCGAGGGGGCGGTGCCCGTGGGTGACGTGGTCCGCTGGGCGACGCAGCTCGCCGATGCGCTGGAGGCGGCGCACGGGCGAGGCATCATCCACCGCGATCTGAAGCCGGCCAACATCTTCATCACGCGCCGTGGCGATGCGAAGATCCTCGACTTCGGAATTGCAACGTTCGTCGACGTTGGAGTCGCCGCCGACGCCCGCACCGAAACGTCCGCGCTGCTGGATCGGCTCACAGCGCCGGGGCGCGCCGTGGGCACGGCTCCGTACATGTCGCCGGAGCAGGTGCGAGGCGACAGCCTCGATCGGCGGACGGACTTGTTTTCTCTTGGGACGGTTCTGTACGAACTGGTCACGGGCCGGTTGCCGTTCGAGGGCGGGAGCGCCGCCGCAATCTATGCCGCCATCCTTCACGACGCGCCCGCTCAGGCCGATCGTCTGGCTCCGCGGTTGCCGCCGCAGCTCGGATCCATTATCGCGAAGCTGCTCGAGAAAGACCCGGCGCTTCGGTATCAGCATGCCAGCGACGTTCGCAGCGACATCGAGCGGCTGAAGCGCGATACCGGCGAAGGGGCAGGGGCCGCTTCCGCGCCCGCACCCGCGCGCCGCGCGCGTCGTCGCTGGGCAATCGGCGCCGGCGTTGGTGGGGCAGCGATCGTTGCCGTGGCAGCACTCGCCGTGTGGAAACCGGCACCGCCGCCTCCCCTGACCGATCGCGACATGCTGCTGCTCGCGGATGTGACGAACACCACCGGCGAACCCGTCTTCGACGAGACGCTCAAGCGTGCCCTGGCCCTTCAACTCGAGCAGTCGCCATTCCTCTCGTTGCTCGCCGACGCCCAGGTGCGAGAGACACTGCGCTTCATGGGACGCTCGGCCGACAACCGTGTGGAGGGCGCTGTTGCGCGCGATCTCTGTCAGCGTCGCGGCGCCACGGCGATGCTCGCCGCGTCAATCCAGTCGCTCGGCACCGGGTACGTCCTTGACGTGAACGTGACGAACTGCGCGACCGGGGACCCTCTGGCGGGCGAACAAATCCAGGCGAAAACCAGGGACGATGTTTTGCCGGCGCTCGGACGGGCTGCCGCGCGCCTGAGAGGGAAGCTCGGGGAGTCGCTTGCCTCGGTCCAGCAGTTTGACGCCCCCACCGAGGACGTGACGACCGCATCCCTGGAGGCATTCAAGGCCTTCGCGCTCGGCGAACGGGAACGCGCGAGGAGCACGCAAGGCGAAGGCGTAGCGTTTTATTTGCGCGCGATCGATCTGGACCCTGATTTTGCGCTCGCGTATCAGCGGGTGGCGACGATCTACCGTAACAGTGCGCAGCGCGCCCGCGCGGCAGCCTACGCGCGCCAGGCTTTTGATCGGCGGCACAAAGTCAGCACCCGGGAACGGTTGTACATCGAGACGCGGTATTACACGAGCGTCACCGGTGAGATCGAGAAGGCGATCGAAACACTGACCGTCCTGGCGCAGATGTATCCCCGCGACTGGTCGGCGGCCAACCAGCTCGCGTTCAATACCGGCATCGCGGGACGTCACGACCGTGCGCTGGCGCTCGGTCTTGAAGCGGTGCGGCGGGCCCCCGACCATCCGATTCCCAACGACAATCTCTCCGACTACTACATGAGAGTCGACCGATTTGCGGAAGCCGAGAAGCAGATCGAGATGCTGGTGTCGCGCTGGAACCGGTCGCGATGGAAGTTGTATCCGGTGGGCTTCGTGCTCGGAAACGACAGCACCATGCGACAAGCTCGCGTCTCCCCACCCGGACCCCCGTCCACAACTCCGGGTGGAGATGTTCCGCTGGTGACCGCGGAGGCGAGGGTGGCGGCGTTTGGTTTGAAGTGGCGGACGGCACGGACGTTGTACGAGCAGGCGGCAGAATTGTCCCGAGGTCGTGAAGGGCCGGCACCGGCTGGAATCGTCGTGGCGGAGTACGCCCTGGTGGCGGCCCTCCTTGGCCATGCCCGTGAGTCGGCGTCCGCCGCGCGGGCGGTGGCGATGACCAGCGACGACCAGTACGCGCTCGGCTTCGCCGCGATCGCGTTGGCGCTCGCCGGCGGCACGAGCGAGGCGCAGCGCGCGATCGATCAACTCGCGAAAATTTACCCGGTCGATACGCTGATCCAATCGGTCATCGCACCAGGCGTGGCCGGTGCGATCGCGTTGCAAAGCCATGCGCCGGCAGGCGTCGATGGGCTGGCCGCCCCGAATCAGTACCAGATGAGTGTCATCCCATCGATGTTGCCGTGCGTACCCGTGTATATCCGCGCCCAGACCTTGCTCGCGCGCGGCGCGGACGCCCGCCAGGAGTTCCGGAAGATCGTCGATCGTCGGGGCCTGAACGCCGCCTCTCCCCTGTGGCCGCTCGCCTATCTCGGCCTCGCGCGTGCACATGCTGCCGCTGGCGATTCCGCCGCCGCGCGCGCGGCGTACGATGAAGTCTTCAAGGCGTGGCACGCGGCCGATGCCGATGCCTTGCCTCTCATCGAGGCGAAACGCGAGTACGCTCGTTTGAGCGCTCCCCGTTAATCAGCGTCAGTTCGCAGTAATCTCCCTCCCTATGAAAAAGCCCATCATGCTGATCGTGCTGGCCGCGATGAGCGCCGTGATGTCGGCGCAGCCGCAAGGCGGCAATCCGCTCCGCAACTACATCACGCATGCCGAGCCGGTCATCGCGTTGACCAACGTGCGCGTCATCGATGGCACGGGGGCCGCCGCGAAAGAGAACCAGACGCTCGTTCATGCGCGACGGCAACATCGCGCAGATGGGCGATGCGGCCACGGTCAAGCCGCCCGAAGGCGCGACCGTGCTCGACCTCACGGGCAAGAGCGTGATCCCCGGCCTGATCATGGTGCACGAGCACCTCTATTACCCGACGGGCGGCAGCGTCTACGCGCAGCTCGGCGCGAGCTTCGTGCGCCTGTACCTGGCCGGCGGCGTCACAACGATGCGGACCGGCGGCAACGTGAACGGCGTGATGGACATCAAGATGAAGCAGGAGGTCGAGGCCGGCCGCCAGGCGGGCCCGGCGATCGATGCCACCGCACCGTACCTGAATGGCCCGAACACGTTCCTGCAGATGCACGGCCTCAAGGATGCCGACGATGCGAAGCGGCAGGTGACGTACTGGACCGAGATGGGGGCGACGTCCTTCAAGGCGTA
The DNA here is from genome assembly GCA_963762995.1 of uncultured Acidobacteriota bacterium. GTDB lineage: Bacteria > Acidobacteriota > Vicinamibacteria > Vicinamibacterales > 2-12-FULL-66-21 > JACDCA01. The sequence continues at coordinate 127,828 of CAVXMQ010000025.1, forward strand.
CATGAACATCACGCGCGCGCAGCTCGGGGCAGCGGTCACCGAAGCCCACAAGCGCGGCGTGAAGGTCACGGGCCATCTCTGTTCGGTGACATATGCCGAGGCCGCCGATCTCGGCATCGACAACCTCGAACACGGCTTCCTCGCATCGACGGACTTCGTGACCGACAAGCAGCCGGACGTGTGCCCGGGCCAGGGGCGCGGCCAGCAGACGGTCACGGCGATCGACCAGGACGGCGCGCCGTTCAAGGCCCTGGTGAAGAAGCTCGTGGACAAGAAGGTCGCGCTCACCTCGACGCTGACGGTGTTCGAGACGTTCACGCCCGGCCGCCCAAAGCCGCCGGGCCTCGACGTGCTCGTCGCCGACCTGCGCCAGCAGTACGAGCGCACGTTCGAGCGCGTGTCGCAGAACGCGGCATCGAACTACGCGAAGCTCTTTCCCAAGGCGATGGCCATGGAGTATGCGTTCGTCAAAGCGGGAGGCCTGCTGATCTCTGGAACCGATCCCACGGGGTCGGGCGGCGTTATTCCGGGCTACTCGAACCAGCGCCAGGTCGAGCTGCTGGTCGAGGCCGGGTTCACACCCCTCGAGGCCATCTCGATCTCGACGCTGAACGGCGCGAAATACCTCGGGCGCGACGGTCGTATAGGGTCGTTGGCGGTCGGAAAACAGGCGGACCTCGTCGTCATTGCCGGCGACCCGTCCAAATCCATTGCCGACATCCGGAACGTCGAGACGGTGTTCAAGAACGGCGTCGGCTTCGACCCCGCCAAGCTCATCGAGTCGGTCAAAGGGCGCGTAGGGCTGTGGTAGAGGCGAAGAGTGGGGTGGCTTGCGGCGACTCTAAAACTTAGAACTACGAACTTAGAACTAAGAACTTTATGTAGTGCCGGGTCTTGAGACCCGGCATAAAGCTGCCGAGGCGCCAAGCGCCGAGGCGTTCTACCAAATCGTTCTAAGTTCTTACTTCTTAGTTCTAAGTTTTAGAGTCCCCCAATTCGCCCCACTGCCGTTTCAGGGTACGATCGCAGCCTTCGGATAGGTGTTAAGGAGGAATGAATGCGCTGGAAAGCAAGACTTGCTCTCGCAGTACTGATGGTGGCCACCACCGGGTTGACCCCCATGGCGCCGGCGGCGGCCGGACCTGCCGACACGGCGGCGGCGTTGCAGTCGATTGGGCCCCTGACGTTCGGGCCGAACGACGTCCTCTTCGCGGCCGACACGAAGGGGGCGACCATCTACGCGTTCGAGCTTGGCGCGGCGGCCACTGGCGGCGCGCCGGGCACGAAGGACGTGCAGGGCATTGACGGCCAGATCGCGGCGCTGCTCGGCACCGATGCCGCATCGATTGCCGTGACCGACCTCGCGATTCATCCGAAGACGAAGAACGCCTTCATCTCGGTGATGCGCGGCCAGGGAGCGGATGCGAAGCCGGCGCTCGTGCGCGTGGACGGCGACGGAAAGTTGGAAGCGGTCGCCCTCGACAAGCTGCAGCACAGCAAGGCGGCGCTGCCCAACGCGCCCGCGGCCCCGACCGGGCAAGTACGCCGCGACCCGCGCGCCGATTCGATCACCGACATGGCCTTCGTCAACGGCAAGCTGATCGTGGCCGGGCTGTCGAACGAAGAGTTCGCCTCGAAGCTGCGGACGATCGCGTATCCGTTCGCCGCGGTTGAACCGGGCACCAGCGTCGAGATCTACCACGGCAACCACGGCGCGCTCGAGACGCGGAGCCCCGTTTACACCTTCGTGCCGTACATGGTGAACAACACGCCGCACCTGATTGCCGGCTACCTGTGCACGCCGCTCGTGAAGTTCCCGGTCAGCGCACTGAACGGCACGCAGAAGGTCGTCGGCACGACGATCGCGGAGCTCGGCAGCGGCAATCGGCCGATCGACATGCTGGTCTACAAGAAGGACGGCGTGGAGTTCCTCCTGATGTCGAACACGAGCCGCGGCGTGATGAAGATCCCGACCGCCGGTTTCGGCTCGGCCGCACCGATCACCGCGCGCGTCGGCGGCACCGCCGGCGTCGCCTACGAGACCATCGCGACGATGACGGGCGTGTTGCAGATGGATCTGCTCGACGCGCAGCGGACAGTGGTCATCGCGAAGGACTCGGCGGGCCTCAAGCTTCAGTCCGTCAGCCTGCCGTAGCCCGAGCAGGGTGCTGGGTGCTGGGTGCTAAGTGCTGGGTGCGTCGGGTGCTAGGTGCGCACTCAGTACCCGCACCGAGCACCCAGCACCTGGCACCAAGCACCCGGCGCGCGCGGGTCGCTTTTCTGATCGCGCTGTTTTTCGCTGCCTGCCGCCAGCCTCCCTCACCTGAAATCACTCTCGTCGGAACTCCCGATCCCACCGCGGTCGAGGTGCGGGGATTGCCGTCCTCCGACATCGCCGCCCTGTCATCGCTGACGCGCGAGCAATGGACGGCGGTGTTCCCGCGTTCAGCTGTCAGGAGGGCCAGCGTCGCAATCCCTGGCCGGCGAGTACCGCGCCGAGGACGGCCGCGTGCGCTTCACGCCCATGTACGGTTTCGACAAGGGGCGCCGCTTCGTCGTGCTTTTTAATCCATCCTTGATTCCCGGCGCCAGCGGCGAGTGGCGGAAACCGCTCGAGTACACGTTCTCCGTGGCGGCCGCACCGGTCGCTCGTTCAACCACCGTCGCGCGCGTGTACCCGAGCGCCGCGACGCTGCCCGAGAACATGCTGCGTTTCTACATCGACTTCTCGGCGCCGATGGGGCGGGGGAGTGCGATCGAGCACATCCGGCTCGTTGACCAGGATGGCAAGGACGTCGTCGATCCATTCCTGCCGGTGGAAGCGGATTTCTGGGACGCCGAGCGCACACGGTTCACGCTGTTCTTCGATCCCGGACGCGTCAAGCGCGGGATCAAGCCGAACCGCGACATGGGCCGCGCGCTTGTCGCCGGTCGGCGCTACTCGCTGGTGATCGACGAGCGCTGGCCCGATGCCCGGGGCCAGCTGTTGCGCGAGGGCCACCGCCACACCTTCATGGCCGGCCCTGCCGTGGAACGCGGACTCGACACGGCCGCGTGGAAGATCGCTGCTCCGAAGGCGGGCACGCGCGACGCGCTGGTCGTGACGTTTCCCTGGGCGCTCGACTACGGACTGCTGCAGCGCGCGCTGAGCGTCCACTCGCGCACCACGGGGTCGCATGTCGTGGGAGAGATTGCGGTCGCCGGCCACGAAACCGAGTGGCTCCTGACCCCGCGCGATGCGTGGACGGCCGGCGACTATTCGCTGCGTGTGCTGACGCTCCTCGAGGACCCCGCCGGCAACCGCATCGGCCGAGCCTTCGAGGTCATGCGGCCCGTGGACGAACGCGATCGCGTGGAGATTGGCTTCAGCGTTCGGTAGTCGTTCGGATAGTGGGGTGGCTTACGGGACTCTCAGAACTAAGAACTTAGAACTAAGAACGATGTCGAGCTCGCCCTTCAACCAAATCGTTCGAAGTTCGGACTTCGTAGTTCGTAGTTTGAGGGTCGCCCAAATCAGCTCTCTGCTGATTCGAGCGAGCAGCTCCAAAGGTGCCCCCCTAGCAATACATGCCTGTGCACGGCGGCGGCCCCGCGGAGGGTGCGCCGACGGCACCAATCATCGTCGGGTGGAGGAAGCAGTGGTAATTCGTACCGGTGTTAGGCATCACGATCTCGCGGCTGGTGCCTCCTGCCGGGATATCACCGGTATCCACCGACAGGTCGTTCAGCCGGACACGGTGCACAACGGTGTCGTTGTTCTTGAACACGACTCGTCGTCCAGCCGCTGTAGCTGGATTCGGTGAGAACGACTGCCCACCGCGCTCACCGACAATCGCAATCGTGAGGGGCCCAGATGACGACGGTCCAGACGGCGTGTTGCCGCCTCCGCCGCACGCACACACGCCGACGAGCGCCGCTGCGGCGACTGTGAAAACTGCGGTCCGCATCGCCTGATCTCCTTTCGACGTTGCCAAACGTGGAGCAACGCGGATACCAAGCGAATATGGGCCATTTCAGCTGATTTCAGCCCGCGGCGGTTTCAGAGGACGTAAATGATTACGTGTCGTGGCACCTACTCCGGCAGCGTCGCGATGATCCTCTTCGGATCAATTCTCCACACATTCGCGGCCCTCAAATTCGACAGCCACACGCTTCCATGCCCGAAGCGGATCGCGTCTCCTCCCGGGTCCTTCGAACTGCTGCACGACTTTGTTCGTGGCGACGTCGATCCGCGTGATCGGGTACTCGAACGACGTCACCCACACCGATCCGTCGCCGACCGCGATCTCGCCGCCGCCGCCGGGGATGCCGCACTCGATCGTCGCGGCGACCTTGTTGGTCTTCGCGTCGATGCGGGTCACCGAGCCGTCTCCCTGGTTGATCGTCCACACCGCGCCTTCGCCGGTGTTGAGGAAGCGCGGGCGCGGACCGACCGGGATCGTGGCTTCGATGACGTTCGTGCGCGGGTTGACGCGCGTCACCAGGCTCTTCTCCGTGCTGGTGACCCACACCGCGTCTTCCCCGAACGCGACCGCGTAGGACCCGGGCGCCACGTTGATCTCGGCGACCACCTTGTTGGTGGCCGGGTCGATCCGAGCCAGGGTGCCGTTCTTGTCGATCATCATCCAGAGGCTGCCGGCTCCCGTCGCGATTCCCCCCTCGGACTCCGGAACGCCAAAGGGGAGCGTCGCCTCGACCTTGCCGTCCTTGAGATTGAGGCGCGTCACCGACTTGTCGCCGCAGTTCGGCACCCACAGGCTCCCGAGGCCGGCCGCCAGGCCCGAGCACGGGTTTTTCCCCACCGTGATCGTCTCCACGATCTTGTTGGCCACCGGGTCGATCCGGGTGACGCTGTGCTTCGGATAGTTCGAAACCCAGACGTGGTCGTCGATGGCCAGCCAATCGGGTACGCCCGGTACGTCGAACACGTGATCCGGCTTGAGCTTGGCGATCGGAATCTTGATACCAGGCGTGCTGACCCCGGGCCGCTTCGGCTTGGCCGGGGCCGTCGGCGGTGGGTCTTGCTTGCCCCGAGCGAGCATCCGCGAGTCGAGGGGCCCGCCTAAAACCGCCAGGGCGAGGAGGAAACAGACGGAAACCGCGAGGATTGCGCATAGGTGGGGGCATAATATCAATCCCATTCATGACACCCCCGTTTTCCCCGCGCTGGTGCCTTGCGCTTGCCGGAGCCCTGTTCGTGACCGTGGCCGGTGCCCGTCTCAGCCCCTTCGACTCGCTGGCGCTCGCCCAGGGCCCGGCCGCGATGGCGGCGGCTCCGACCCCGCAGCAGATCGAGTTCTTCGAAACCAAGATCCGCCCGCTCTTCGTCGAGTCGTGCCTGGATTGCCACACCGACGATGAAAAGGGAGGGCTGCGTCTCGATTCACGCGCCGCGATCCTGAAAGGCGGCGAGTCGGGGCCCGCGATCGTCCCCGGCGACCCGGACGCCAGCCTGCTGATGAAAGCGGTGAACCACGTCCAGGGCGTCTCGAAGATGCCCCGCACCGGCCCGAAGCTCCAGCCCACCCAGATCGCCGCGCTGGCCGAGTGGATCAAGATGGGCGCCCCGTGGGCTCCCTCGCCTCCCGGACCTCGGACAACGGACAACGGACCTCGGACAACGGGAAGCGCCGAGCGACCGTTAGATCCCGAGGCGCGCGCGTTCTGGTCGTTCCAGCCGATCGCCAAACCGCAGGTTCCGTCGGTGACCAATACGGCGTGGCCGAAGACCGACATCGATCGCTTCGTCCTGGCGCGGATGGAGCGCGATGGGTTGGCGCCGGTGGCCGCCGCCGACAAGCGCACGCTGATCCGGCGCGCGACGCTGGATCTCACCGGCCTGCCTGCCACCGTCGAAGAGATCGAGGCGTTCGAGAAGGATGCGTCACCCGACGCGTTCGACAAGGTGGTGGATCGGCTGCTCGCGTCCCCGCACTACGGAGAAACCTGGGGACGTCATTGGCTCGACGTCGCGCGGTATGCCGAAGACGATCCCCGCAGCCTCGACCCGAAAAATCGCGGCTACGCACCGTACCCGAACGCCTACCTCTATCGCGACTGGGTGATCAAGGCATTCAACGACGACCTGCCCTACGACCAGTTCGTGAAAGCGCAGATCGCCGCCGACCACTTCGACGAGGCCGTGCGCGTACGGAATCTGCCGGCGCTCGGTTTCCTCGGCCTCGGACCGTGGTTCTACGACAACGGCGCCGTCGAAATCACGCGCGCCGACGAACGCAACGACCGCGTCGACGTCGTGTCACGCGGCTTCCTTGGCCTGACGGTCGCCTGTGCGCGCTGCCACGACCACAAGTACGATCCGATCTCGGCGCGCGACTATTACGCGCTCTCCGGCGTCTTCCTCAACACCTCGTACCACGAGTACCCGCTGGCGCCGAAGTCGATGGTCGACGAGTTCAAGGCGCTCGAGACCAAGATCAAGAACAAGGACAAGCTCCTCGACGAGTTCATGGCCACCGAGAGCCGCCAGCTCTCGGAGACGCTGGCGCTCCAGTCTGCCCGCTACATGCGCGCTGCCTGGAAGGTGCTCGGCGAGCCAAAGGAAGACGTCGTCGTCGTTGCCGCGCGGGAGAAGCTCGACTTCGAGCTGTTCAGCCGCTGGGTGAAGTTCCTCGCGAAGCCTCCACGTTTCTATCCATTCCTCACCAAGTGGCAGGCGATGGTGAAGGAAGGCGGTTCCGAGGACGAAGCGAAGAAGCTGGCGGAGGAGTTCCAGTCGCTGCTCGTGGACGTGATGTTCGAGCAGCGCGAGGTGAAGGAAGAGAACGACATCATCCGCGCGAAGGCGCTGCCCGGCACGAAGAAGAAGGAACGGGCGAACCTGCCGCACGAGTTCGTGACCAACGACGACTTCTGCCCGGGCTGCGGCCTCGAGCTGAAGAGCCTGCCGCCGGACCGGATGCACCTGTGGATGGATGCCTTCGCGCGCGACCTGGTCGATCCCGCAGACGCTGGGGCGGCCGCGGACGTGCGGCGGCCGGCGCTCCTGAATTTCAGCGAGTGGACGCTCGAGCGCTGGCTCGGCGCCGACCGTCGCCTGTATCTCGACGAGCTGCGCAAGGACATCGAGAAACTCCAGAAGGAATTGCCTGCGAAGTACGCCTACGTCCACGGCGTCCGCGACATCGAGAAGCCGGTCGAGCAGAAACTTCACATTCGCGGCAACCCCATGCGCGAAGGCGAGGTCGTGCCCCGTCGCTTCCCGCAGGTGTTGAGCACCGCCGAGCCGACACCGCTCACGAAGGGCAGCGGACGGATGGATCTCGCCGACGCGATCGTGCGGCAGCCGATCGCGCTGCGAGTGATCGTGAACCGCGTCTGGAAGTGGCACTTCGGCACCGGCCTTGTCGACACGCCCAGTAACTTCGGCAAGCTGGGCGAGCGGCCGACGAATCCCGAACTGCTCGAGTACCTCGCGCAGGCGTTGGTAGACGACGGGTATTCGATCAAGAAGCTGCACAAGCGGATCATGGCCAGCGCCGTGTATCAGCTCAGCGCTGCGGATTCGCCGGCGAACTTCGCGAAAGACGCCGGCAATCGTTATTACTGGCGCGCCAACCGCAAGCGCCTGAGCGCCGAGCAGCTGCGCGACGGCGTCCTGCTCGTTTCGGGCTCGCTCGAGACGAAGATCGGCGGACCTTCCATTGAGCTGACTCCTGCGGCCACGCGGCGAACCGTCTATGGAAAGATCAGCCGTTACAAGCTCGATCAATTTCTCCAGCTGTTCGACTTCCCGGCGGCGACGATCTCGGCGGAACAGCGTTTCTCGACCAACGTGCCGCTGCAGCGGCTGTTCTTCATGAACAGCGACTTCATCCAGCAGCAGGCGGAGAAGATCGCGCAGAAGGTGCACGCGGAACCCGACAACCGCTCGCGCGTGAAGAAGGCCTACCGAACGATCTTCGGCCGCGACCCCAACGAGACCGAGCTGACGACCGCGCTCGAGTACCTGGCGGCGGAACCGCTTCGCGCCTACGAAGAGCGGCGGGCCGCGGAAGAGAAAGAGAAGAAGGAAAAGGCGGCGGACCCGAAGAAGTTCGCCAAGCCCAAGCCGGCGGAAAAGCCGATGATGCCGATGGAAGGCATGATGGCAGGCGTGATGCCGTCAGGCCCCGGCGGCGATGAAGCGAAGAAGCCGCTGCCGGTGACGCCGCTCGGGCGCTACATCAAGGTGCTCCTGAGCTCGTCGGAATTCTTGTTCGTGGATTGATGCCGGGTCTAAAGACCCGGCCTACCCGTATGGCCGCACAAACTCGGACACCCCGTCTCCCGCCGCGAGGCGCTCTGCCGGATCGGCAACGGCTTCGGCATGCTGGCGTTTGCCGGCATGGTCGGCGAATCCCTCGATATCGCCACCACGCTCGCGGCGCAAGGGGCGGCGTTTCCGAACGGCGGCCTGCATCACGCCGCCAAAGCCAAACACGTCATCTTCCTGTTCATGAACGGCGGCCTGTCCCAGGTGGACAGCTTCGATCCCAAGCCGATGCTCGAGAAGTACCACGGCCAGCCGCTGCCCGGTGGCCCGGTGGCGACCGAGCGCAAGACCGGCGCGCTCATGCGCTCGCCGTTCACGTTCAAGAAGTACGGGCAGTGCGGCATGGACGTCAGCGAGCTGTTCCCGCACGTCGGCGGCTGCGCCGACGACATCTGCTTCATCCGCTCCGTCCACACCGACATCCCGAACCACGAGCCGTCGATGCTCATGATGAACACCGGCCACACGCAGGTCGGACGTCCATCGATGGGCGCCTGGCTGACCTACGGCCTCGGCTCGGAAAACAAGAACCTCCCCGGCTACGTCGTCCTCTGCCCGCAGACGCCGACCACCGTGGGGCCGCCGTTGTGGAACAACGCCTTCCTGCCGGCCGTGCACCAGGGGACGTTCATCTCGAGCAAGGTCGAGAACAAGAACGAGATCATCGGTAAGGACTTCGATCCGAAGACGCTCGTCAACTTCATGTACAACGAGAAGCACGCGCTGGCGGAGCAGCGGCGCGAGATCGATCTCGTCGCGAAGCTGGACAAGATGCGCGGCATCACCGACCCGCAACTCGATGCCGCCGTGCAATCGATGGAAGTCGCCTACCGGATGCAGACCGAGGCGCCGGAGGTCTTCGACATCCGCAAGGAATCGAAAGCCACGCTGGATCTCTACGGCCCTGGCAGCACCGCTCGCGGATGCCTGATGGCCGTCCGCCTCGTGCAGCGCGGCGTGCGTATGGTGCAGGCCTACTACTCGGCCGGCGATCCCTGGGACCACCACGACAACATCCAGAACCACCGCAAGAACGCCTTCGACTCCGATCGCCCGTTCGCCGCCGTGGTGAAGGACCTGAAGTCACGCGGCCTGTTCAAGGACACCATCGTGGTCTGCGGCTCCGAGTTCGGCCGCACGCCCGTCGCGGAAATCGGCGGCGGTGGCGGCGGCGCCCAAAACGGCCGCGACCACAATCCCTTCGGCTTCACCATGTGGCTCGCCGGCGGCGGCATCAAGGGCGGCACCATCTACGGCGCCACCGACGACTTCGGCTTCAAGGCCATCGAGAAGCCCGTCCACGTGCACGACATCCACGCCACGATCCTGCACCTGCTCGGCATCGATCACACCAAGCTCACCTACCGCTACAGCGGCCGCGACTTTCGGCTTACGGATGTCGCTGGAAAGGTGATCACCGACATCCTTGCGTGACAATGCTGAATGCTGAATGCTGAATGCTGAAGTAATGAATCAATGCTGAAGTAAGGAGCAATCGTAGTAAGGCCCTTTAGGGCCGCCCAGCTAATTCAGCATTCAGCATTCAGAATTCAGCATTGCCACGCTACCCCAAGACGACGCGGACGGTGTGTTCCACACCGTCGCGCTGGACGGGGATGTCGTGGCCGGTTACGTCGTTGCCGTCGACCTCCAGCCGCACGACGCCGCGGTTCACCCCCTTTGGGTTCTCGACAATGATCCGGTAGCGCGACCCCTCGGGAGCGAAGACGGCCTCGAAGCCTGGCCACTCGCGCGGGATGCAGGGATCGAGGTGCAGCGCGCCGGCGCGCAGGCAGATCCCGAGGATCGCTTCGATCCCGACGCGATACATCCAACCAGCGGAGCCCGTGTACCACGTCCACCCGCCACGCCCGGTGTGGGGCGGCACCGAGTAGACGTCGGCGGCAACGACGTAGGGCTCGGCGCGGTAGCGGGTGACATCCTCCGACGTGCGGCCGTGGTTGATCGGGTTGAGGAGGTGGAACAATTCCGCGGCGCGATCGCCATCGCCGAGTTTCGCGAAGGCGAGGACGTTCCACAGCGCTGCGTGGGTGTACTGGCCGCCGTTCTCACGCACGCCCGGCAGGTAGCCGCGGATGTAGCCGGGGCTCGGCGTCATCTGGTCGAACGGGGGCGTCAATAGCAGAACCACGCCGTCCTTCTCGCGGACGAGATGCGTGTTGACCGACTGCATCGCCTGCGCGGCGCGCGCGGGCTCGCCGGCGCCGGAGATCACCGACCACGACTGCGCGATCGCGTCGATCTTGCACTCGCTGTTCTCCTTCGATCCGAGCGGCGTCCCATCGTCGAAATACGCGCGGCGATACCACTCGCCGTCCCACGCATTCTCGATCGCCTTGGTCAGCATGGTCGCCTTGCGCCGGTATTGCGTCGCGCGCGCCGCGTCGCCGCGCGCCTGCGCCAGGTCGGCGAACGGCCTGAGGATCGACACGAGGAACCAGCCGAGCCAGACGCTCTCCCCCTTGCCGCCGGCGCCGACGAGACTCATGCCGTCGTTCCAGTCGCCGATGCCCATCAACGGCAGCCCGTGAACTCCCGTGGCGAGGCTGATCTCGATCGCGCGAACGCAGTGCTCGTAGAGCGAGCCGTGCTGATCGGACACGGTCGGCAGCTCGTATGCCTCGTGCTCGTCGGGGTTGAGCAGGCGCCCGGAGAGGAACGGCACCACTTCGTCGAGGACGCCGCTGTCCCCGGTGGCGCCGACGTAGTGCAGCGCGGCGTACGGCAACCACAGGCGATCGTCCGAGAAACGCGTGCGCACGCCCTGGCCGTGCGGCTCGTGCCACCAGTGCTGGACGTCTCCCTCGACGAACTGGCGCGATGCGGCCTTCAGCAGCTGCGCGCGGGCGATCTGTGGCCTCGAGGCCAGCAGCGCGAGCGTGTCCTGGAGCTGATCGCGGAATCCAAACGCGCCGCTCGACTGGTAAAAAGCCGATCGGCCCCAGAGCCGGCAGGCGAGCGTCTGATAGAGGAGCCAGCGGTTGAGCAGCAGGTCCATCGAACGGTCCGGCGTGCGCACCTGGATCGTTCCGAGGAGCCGATCCCAGAATTCGCGTGCCGTGCTGAGAGCGGTGTCGACGGCCTGCGGATCGCGATAGCGCTCGATCAGCGTCCGCGCCTGCTCGGCGTCGCCGGCATCGCCAAGCAGTCCGATGACGACCCTGGACTCGGAGGGCTGCAGCAGGATCTGCACGCGAACGGCGCCGCAGGGATCGAGGGCGGCTCCGGTGCGGTCCGACAGCACGTCGCGCCCGAGCGCGGCCGGACGCCTGAGCGATCCGTTGCGGCCGATGAACTCCGCCCGATCGCCGGTGAACGTGCGATGGTCGCCGGCCCTTGAGAACAGGTCCACGAACGCCACGCGATCCGCGAACTCCTGCCGGTAGCGGTTCGTCGCGAGGATCGCGCCCGTCGCTTCGTCCGTTGACGTGACCACGTGGGTCGCCGACCGCGTCCGGTTCTCTCCGAGGATCAGTTCCGCGTACAGCGTGACCGAGATCCTGCGCGCGAGGCGCGACGTGTTCTTCAGCGCGAGGCGGAACACCTTGACCGGCGCGTCGCGGGGGACGAAGACCGTCATCTCCGAGGCGATCTCGTCGCGCGCGTGTTGGTACACGGAGTAGCCGTGGCCGTGGCGGGCTTCGTAGCGATGGCCGCCTCCCGCGGGAAGTGGCGTCGTCGACCAGAACGCGCCGGTCGCGTCGTCCCGGATGAACACGGCTTCTCCCGGTGGGTCGGCGACCGGATCGTTGCGCCAGGGCGTGAGCCGATTGTCGTGGCTGTTGCCGGACCATGTGTAACCGGTCCCCGACTCCGTGCACGCGAACCCGAAGGTCTCGTTGCGCGACGACGTTCGACCACGGCGCAGGTGGGACAGGTGTCGTACGAACCGCGTACTCGCGGCCGGAATCAGCAAAGCCTCCGAACCCATTGAACAGTTCGAGGTCGAGCGGCGGCGAGGGCACTGGCGATGCCGGAGCGGACCGTACCGGCGCGTCCGGGTCGGAGATGTCGCTTCGCGTCGGCGAGGGCACAAACGGCGCGTGCGGGCGCGCGAGCTGGTTCCGCAGCCCGCCGTCCGCCGCATCCATCGCGACGCGAGCCACCGCGCGCAGGAGCAACTGGTCGTCGGGCGACATGACGTCGACGCGCCGCAGAAAGACGCCGCCCGACTTGTCCACCCATCCCTGCTCCGGTCCGCCCTCGATCAGCCGCAGCAGCTCGTCCTGGAGGTCCTGCAGGTAGCTGGTGGCGTGCTCGTTGAGGATCACGAGATCGAACACGAGTCCCTTGATCCGCAGATACTCGTGCGCCTTGAGTAGTTCCGCGACCAGCGGCACGCCGGTCTCGTCGGTCAGGCGGACGACGAGGATCGGCAGATCGCCGGAGATGCCGTACTTCCACAGGTCACGCTGGCCGCAGCGATTGCGCTCGATCGCTTCCAGGTCACGCAGCCGCGGATCGCCCGACACGAGTCGCCCGCCGAGCCGCTGGAAGTGGATCGTGTCTTCCACCGTCAAGCCGAGGTGCCGCAGTTCGATCTGGCTGTGCGTGCTCGCGAGGGCCATGGCTCGAGCGACGGCGCGCCGGTCGTAGTACTTCTCGATCAGCCGGCGGGCGCCTTCTTCACTGTCGGCGTATCCGGTGGAGAACGTGACCCGCGCGGTGGCGCCGGGAGCCAGTCGCACCGAGTGGCGCAGGCTCACGATCGGATCGAGCACTGCTCCGGTGGTGTTCGACAACTGCACGTTCGGGTCGCAGCGCGTGCGGCCGGTCCAGGGTCCCGCCGCGCCCGGTGAAACGGGCGCGATCGGTTTCGAACTGCACCGGGCCACCGCCGGGGCCGCGGCCGCTGAGGACGTGCACGAGGTAGCTCCGCTCATCGCCCGACCGCGGTCGCCGCACCGCCATCAGCGCATCGCGTTCCGGAAGACTGCGGGTCTCGACGAAGAGGTTGCTGAACGCCGGATGCGCGAGGTCCGCATCGCCGGGCGCGAGCACGACCTCGGCGTAACTCGTCAGGTCGATGCGCCGCGCGGCGGTGCCGAGGTTCGTCACCGACACCCGCCGCAGCTCCACGTCGTCTTCGGGCGAGACGACGATCTCGGTGCGCGTTTCGATGTCCGCGTCCACGCGCCGGAACACGGCGCGGTCCGGTGCGAAGGTGCATTCGTAGGCGTCCGGTTCGGTGGCGGTGGGCTGGTAGGCCGTTGACCAGAGCCGACCGGTGTCGAGGTCGCGGACGTAACAGAAGGAACCCCACGCGTCGGTGGTGACGTCCTCGCGCCATCGCGTCATAGCGGTCTGCTGCCGACGGCTGTAACCGCCGCCGGCGTTGGTGACCATCACCACGTAGGAGCCATTCGACAGGAACTGCGGACGTGGGCTGAGCGTGTGCGGTGTCGCGTAGCCGCGGACTGCGCCGCCAGTCGCGGCGCGCGCCGACGGGATGTGGTCCGCCAGCTCGATCGGCGGATTCTTGAGCGGCACCTGGTGCGGGATGCGCTCCTGGAGCAGCAGGTCGGCCGCCTGCACGCGGGGATCGACGTGGAACCGCCGCTGCATCGGGAAGTCGTGCAGCGCGTTGTCGAGCGACACCAGGATCATCCCCTGGTGATGCGCCATGAAGGTCGGCAGCACGACACCGGGCCGGGTCGCGCCCTCCAGTTGGCGGGCAGGCGTGTAGTCGATCGATTCGTAGAACCCATACCGACCGGACATGCCGCGACGTGCGAGTCGTTCGAGGTTACGGAGCACATCGACCGCGGCGAGCGGCGCCGCCAGCACGCTCGCGTAGGGCGCGATGACGAGATCGTCGCCGAGGCCGCGTTTGAGGCCGAGGCCCGGCACGCCGAATGCGCGGTACTGGTAGTTCCGCTCTATGTCCTGCACGTTGTACGCGGACTCCGAGACCCCCCACGGCACCCGGCGGCTGGCGGCGTAGCGCACCTGCCGGTCGATGACCGCGCGGTAGGTCTCGTCGAGCAGCGTGTCGGGGTAGACGCGCATGACGAGCAGCGGCATGAAGTACTCGAACATCGACGCGCTCCACGACAGGAGCGCCCGCGCGCTGCCGCTGGGCGTGAGCGAGCGGCCAAGCTTGAACCAGTGCTCGTGTGAAATCTGCCCGGTCGCGATGGCGACGAAGCTCGCTTGCCGCGCTTCGGAGGCGAGCGCGTCGTAGAACGAGGAGTCCAGGCGCCCGTCGGTGACGTTGTAGCCGATCGAGAAGAGGCCGCGCTGCCGGTCGAACAGGAACTCGAAGTCCATCTCCTCGACGAGATCGTCGGCGAGGCCGGCGAGCCGTGCCGCTCGATCCGCCAGTTCCGCGGCGTCGGCCTCGGAGCGATTGAGATCCGCCCGCCGCTGCGCCAGCGCGACACCGGCGCGATCCAGCCACTGCCCGGCCTCGCCGATCGCCACCCCTTCCTGGCCCGCGGCGCCATCCTCGAGCTGGTGCAGGAGGACGCCGACCGACGCGATTTGATCTTCGATCACCGTCAGCAGCGTCGGCCACACCTCCGATGACAGCGGCCGCTCCGAGAGCGTCTGGTGCAAGACGCCAAGCTCGCGTCGGAGCGCTCGTCCGGCCACCGATGACATCGCCTTGGGAGCGCCGCCGAGGCCGTCTTCACACAGGCGCACGGCGTCACCCATGCCGTCGAGCGCCGTGCCGCTGATCACCGGATCCTGGGCGAGTTGCAGCAGGCCCGCCCTCGTCGTGAGCAGGTAGCCGGCAAGGTTGCCGCTGTCCACGGTCGAAACGTAGGACGGGAGCAGCGGCGCGAGCGCGCGCGTCTCGTACCAGTTGTAGAAGTGCCCGCGGTAGCGCGGGAGCGCCATCAGCGTCGCGAACGTCGGCTCGAGCCGCTCGACGACGCCGGAGGCGCTGATGTAGCCGAAGTCGTACGCGGCAAGCGTCGAAAGCAACTGGAGCCCGATGTTGGTCGGCGACGTGCGGTGCGCGATCAGGTCGTCGCGGTCTTCCTGGTAGTTGTCGGGGATCAGCCAGTGATCCGCCGGCGTGAGCAAGTCCTCGAAGAACAACCACGTCCGCCTGGCGACCATGCGCAGCGCGTTGCGGTCGGCATCACCGATCGGCTGCCGCCGGTCGGGCGCCGGCCGTCCGGTCGTGTAGGCCAGAAGCGGGGAGATCAGCCACAGCGCAATGAGCAAGCCCGCGAGGAACAATCGCCAGGGTGCGAACGCGGCGACCAGCGCGAACGCGACGATCGCCAGCACGGGCGCCGTCCACATCGACCGGATGACGGTCGCCGGCGTGCGCTTCACACCCGCGAGGCGATCGGCCGACACCCACTCGAGCAGGTGTTTGCGCGTGACCAGCTTCCGCCACAACGTCCGGACGATCGCGTCCGTCATCACCCACGCCTGGTGCGCGAGCAACGACGTCCACAACACCGACTGGTTGACGCTGGTCAGGAGGTTGTCGCGTTCCGCCGCGATGTGCAGTTTCAGCGGCACGCCGCGGACGCGGCTGAAGGCGGTGCGTCCGGCTTGCGAGAGCGCCGGAAACGCAAGCACGAGCAGGCCGAGGCTCGTCCACAGGCCCGTCTCACCGGGGAGGATCGTCCAGCCGAGGACGAACAACACCATCAGCGCCGGCGCCAGCAGGCTGCGGCGCAGGTTGTCGAGGATCTTCCATCGCGCGATGACGGGTAGCGTGTTGCGAACGATTCGCCCCGAGGCGTCCGGCACAGTGCGCCACAACCAGCGCGCGATCTGCCAGTCGCCGCGCGCCCAGCGGTGCTGCCGCGCCGCAAAGGCGAGGTAGTGCGACGGGTAGTCGTCCACCAGCTGCATGTCGGTGCAGAGGCCGGCGCGCGCGTACGAGCCTTCGAAGAGGTCGTGGCTGAGCAGTCTGTTCTCGGGGACCCGTCCCTCGAGCGCCGCCTCGAAGGCGTCCACGTCGTAGATGCCCTTGCCGACGTAGCTCCCCTCGTGGAAGAGATCCTGGTAAACGTCGGAGACCGCGGTCGTGTAGGGGTCGAGCCCGACGTGCCCGGCGAAGATCCTGGCAAACACCGAGCGGTTGGCGCTCACCAGATCGACCGCCACCCGCGGCTGGAGCACACCGTACCCCTCGGTGACGCGTCCAACCCGTGGGTCGAAGCGGGGCGTGTTCAACGGATGCGCCAGCGTGCCGACCATGCGCGACGCCGCGTTGATCGGCAGCTGCGTGTCGGAATCGAGCGTGATGACGAAGCGGACCGACCGCAGCGTCGAGAGCTCGTCCGGCACGACGATGAACGTGGTGTCGGTCGCGCCGCGCAGCAGCCGATTGAACTCCATCAGCTTCCCGCGCTTGCGCTCCCATCCCATCCACCGCCCTTCCGCGGGATTCCAGCGCCGCGCGCGGTGCAAGAAGAGGAACCGTCCGGCGCCGTAGCGCGTGTTCAGTTCGCTCGCGCGCGCGCGTCCGTGCGCGAGGATCTCTTCGTCCTCCGGACGCGTTTCGCTCCCGGCATCGACGAAGTCCGTCAGCAGCGCGAAGTGGAGATTCTCGTCGCGGTTCCCGAGGAAGCGCACCTCGAGGTCGTCCATCAGCGCGTCTACGCGCGCCGGCGAATCCGCGATGGAGGGCACGACCACGATCGTGCGTAGCGTCGGCGGAATCCCATCGCGCAGTGCCAGCTTCGGGAGGGCCCGTGGTCGGAGCTGCCACGTCACGATCAGGTGCACGAGGTTGATGACCAGCTCGCTCACGGGCAGAAACACGACCAGCGCCACCAGCACCAGTTCGGCGTTCGTCGCGCCGTGTCGATAGGCGTAGGCGAGGAAACTCCAGACACTGACGACCGTCAGCGTCACGATCGTTCCGAGATACCCGACCGCCGGATGCTTGAACGTGAACCTCGCCAGCCGGTCGCGCAGCGGCACGCGGTAACGTAGTTGCGACTCCAGCTGAAAGCGTCCGCGCGAGATCAGGTAGTAACCGACGTGATGACGGCGATCGTTGGCCGGATCGTCCCGTTTGGCGGCCGCCGCGAGTTCCACCGCCGCGCGTGCGACATCGGATTCGCGCGTCTCCGCGCGTCTCGACAGTTCTTCGACAGCGTGCCGGTAACGGTCGCGGGTCGGGAAATCCATGTGCGCGTACGAGTCGGTCGGGTCTTCGCGCAGGACCTGCTCGACGAGGCTGACGCGCTCGAAGAACAGCGTCCAGTCGACCGACGACGCCAGGCGCATGCTCGTGATCACGTTGCCGATCGCGAGCTGGTCGGTCGCTTCGCGCTGATGCTCGATCCGCAACATCTCGTCGGCGGAATCGTCCTGTGCCTCGAGCGCGCGATTGAGCGCCTGCCACAGGGGTGCCGCGCTCATCGGCTGGTCGCGCAGCCACTGCAGCAGTTCGACGACGAACGCCGCCGACAACCGTCCGTCCTCACCTCGCCCGTCGTCGAGCAGCCGGCGGATCGTGTCGGTCAGTCCAGTCGGCCAGGTCGAGCGACTCGGACTGCCACCGCCGCCCGGTCTCCCGATCGCGACGGGCCTTGACCACGCCTTCCGCCAGGCGATCCAGCTCCTCGACGAGCGCCAGACGCAGCATGAGCGGGATCGCCCAGGTCTCGCCGATCGAGAGCGGGGCTTTCCGCTGGTAGGCCGCCGTGAAATCGACGATGGTGCCGAGGTCGATGCGTCCCGCCGTGTGGGCGATCAGCTCGCGCGCGAACAGGTAGATGCGCGGGTAGCCCTGGAACGTCCCATCGGCCAACTTGGGAAGCTCGATGTAGTACTTGCGCGGCAGGTGCTGCCGGATCTCGCGCACCTGGTCCTGGACGACGTGATGGTTGTCGCGCAGCCACTCTTCCGAACCCACCGCCTGGGTGTCGCGGCGTGCGGCGGCCGAAAGGAAGAGGTACGCCGCGTCGAGCCGCTCGGCGCTCTCGTCGAGGCGGGGCAGCAGCGGACGACCTCGCCGCGGGTTGGCCGCAACGACGTGGGTTTCCGCAATGCGCGCGGCGTGGGTTTCGAGCTGGCCGGGAGTGAAGAGCTCAGGGGTTGGAACGCCCGGCAGGGAGGCAGGCGCGGTCACGTGCACCAATTATGGCATTAGGGCCGCGCCATATAATCGAAGGTCTGTGAAGAAACCGATCTGCGACACCATTCTCGACGCCATTGGCGATACCCCGCTCGTCCGGCTCAACCGCATCACGAAAGACGTCAAAGCCGAGGTGCTGGTCAAAGTCGAGACGTTCAATCCGGGCAACTCCATCAAGGACCGGATGGCGGTGAAGATGATCGAGGACGCCGAGAAGAAAGGGCTGCTCAAGCCTGGCGGCACGATCATCGAGGGGACGTCGGGCAACACCGGCATGGGGCTCGCGATCGCGGCCGTCGTGAAGGGCTACAAGTGCGTCTTCACGACCACCGACAAGCAGTCGAAGGAAAAGGTGGATGCCCTCAAGGCTTTCGGCGCCGAGGTCATCGTCTGCCCGACGAACGTCGATCCGGAAGACCCGCGCTCGTATTACTCGGTGTCGTCGCGCCTCGAGAAGGAAGTGCCGAACTCGTGGAAGGCGAACCAATACGACAACCTCTCGAACAGCCAGGCGCACTATGAGCAGACCGGCCCGGAGATCTGGGAGCAGACCGGCGGCCGCGTCGATCACCTCGTCGTCGGCGTCGGTACGGGAGGGACACGATCAGCGGCGTCGGCCGCTATCTCAAGGAGCGCAACCCGAAGATCAAGTGTTGGGGCATCGACACGTACGGGTCCGTCTTCAAGAAGTACAAGGAGACCGGCGTCTTTGACAAGAACGAGATCTATCCCTACATCACCGAAGGCATCGGCGAGGATTTCCTCCCAGAGAACGTCGACTTCAGCGTCGTCGATCACTTCGAGAAGGTGACCGACAAGGACGCCGCGCTGATGACGCGGCGCATCGCCCGCGAGGAAGGCATCTTCGCCGGGAACTCCGCCGGCTCCGCGATGGCGGGCGTGCTGCAGCTCAAGGACAACTTCAAGGCAGGCGAAGTGGTCGTCGTGATCTTCCACGACCACGGCTCGCGTTACCTGGGGAAGATGTTCAACGACGATTGGATGCGAGAAAAAGGCTTCCTCGAGAAGTCGGGTATGACGGCGCGCGACCTGGTCGCATCCCGTATCTCAGGCGAGCTCTTCACCGTCGAGGCCAGCCGTCCGGTGGAAGAGGCCGTGCGCATCATGAGCGAGCACGACTTCTCGCAGATCTCGATCAATCGCGACGGCCGCGTCGTCGGCTCGCTCAATGAATCCCATCTGTTCGAGCAGTTCCTCGCCAACCCCGACATCAAGGGGCACCCGGTCGAGAGCATCATGCAGCCGGCCTTTCCATTCGTTGACATCTCCACGCCCGTCGATTTGCTGTCGACGATGATCACGCCACAGAACCCGGCCGTCCTGGTGCGTGATTTCAAGACCGAGAAGACGTTCATCATTACCCGCTCGGATGTGATCCGAGTACTTTGCTAGCCACAGAAGAGACACAAGCCACAGAAGAGACACAGAAGAACACAGGAATAGGGATAAACCATGAAGACCATTGCCGTCGCGCTCGTTGCCATGTTTGCGGTTGTTGGACTCGTGTCGGCCCAGGCGGCCGATGTGACCGGTCGCTGGGACGTCAGCTTCAACACGCAGCAGGGGCAACTCCCGGCTTCGCTGTCGATCTCGAAGGAAGGGGACAAACTCGTCGGCACCCTCTCGTCGCAGCAGGGGGACACGCCGATCAGTGCCGAGGTCAAGGACAAAGCCGTCACGATCTACGCCAACGTCCAGACCAACAGCGGCGCGTTGCAGATCGTCATGTCCGGCACGGTCAGTGGCGACACGATGGGTGGCTCGGTGGACTTCGGCGGCCGCGGCACCGCCGAGTGGTCCGCCAAGCGCGCCGCCGCCGCACCGCCCGAGAAGAGCGGCGGCCAGGAAAAGCCCGCCGCGACGATGACCGGCACCTGGGCGATCGAAGCGACCCATTCAGCCGGCACCAGCACCCCCACCGCGGTCATCACGCAGTCGGGCGAAAAGCTCTCAGGTAAGTACCAGGGCTCCTACGGCGAATCCGACCTGGTGGGCTCCATCAAGGGGAACGACTTCACCTTCACGGTCGAAATCGGCACCGAGCAGAAGGTGAAGGTCGTCTACAACGGCACCCTTTCCGGCGACACGATCAAAGGGCAACCTGACGATGGGGGAGATGGGCGAAGGCACGTTCACGGGAAAACGAAAGTAGTCGCTACGCCGTGCCGCTGTTCGCGGTTCGTAGCGAATAGCGAACCGCGATCAGCGATCAGCGAACTGCGGGTTTCGAAGGGATTACGACGCTCGCGCGGTTGCGGACGGCGCTGTCGCCTTGACTGACTTTCACCTGGATCAGGTGCGGGCGGCCGTCGCGGTCGGCCTGCTCGACCTCGACGCCTAACAGGTAATGCGACGACATTTCGCGGACCATGCGGTCGATGGCGAAGTTGGCGCCGGTGTTCACTTCGAAGAACGTGCCGCCGGCCGTGCCGTTGAACATGTCGAGGCCGCGCGCGTAGACGCTGGCCTCGCGCATCACCGTCTGTTGCGCGCTGGGCGCGTCCGCGGAGAAGGCGTCGAGGAAAGCGGTGTTCAGGTGGAGCGTGTAGAGCAGCACGCCTGACGCCTGCGCATCCTTGGCCAGTTGCATCACGTCGCTGCGCATGTAGAGCCGTCCGCCAGACCGGTCGCCGGTCGGGATCCCCGCGCTCATGACCACCAGGGTCTTGCGTCCTTCGACGCCCTGCAGCGCATTCACGACTTCCCGCAGGCCGTGCAGGCTGCGCGCCGCCTGAAGCTCCAACGTCGAGACCACCTCGTTCATCTCCTGCTCGAGCGAGCGCGCGCACATCGTGTCGTTCGCGGGGCAATTGCGTTCGGCGGCGCGCTTCAGCGCATCGGGATCGCGGCCGGCGACGTCGATCGCATCCGCAAGGCTGAACTGGGCGCGCCGGTTCTGCTTCATCTGCGACAGGCCGACCAGCCTCGGGACGGCTTCCTCGAGGACCTTGCGATCGCGCGTGGGATCCACTCGCACGCCGGGTGACGGAAAACTGATCAACCCCAGGTAGTCGTTCGGGTTCAGTCGCTTGATCAACTCGCGTGTTGCATGGATCACCGCGGGCGCATTCACGCTCCGGAAGCTGCCCTGGTCCACGGCAACGACGTAGAGGTTGCCCGGACGCCCGGCGGTTGTGGCCGGCGCGGCTCCGCCATCACCGGCACGTGGTTGGCCGCTCGCGGAATCGATGAACTGTGCGGAGGCTACCTTGCGCTTCTTGCCGTCGATCGTGACCTGGAACTGCTCCGCCTTGAGACCGGGGATCGGATCCCCTTTCTTCTTGTCGACGACCTGGGTATCGACGATGACCAGCTCAATGCCGCTCTTGAAGGTGGGCTGCTGGGGGTCCTGCACCGCGTGCCCGGCCGCGGCTGAGAGGACGAGTGCGAGCGACGCGAGTCCGAGCGCCCATGAGCACCGGGTGGAAGTGGCACGCATCTGAGGCCCTCCTGCTGGCGGGGCACTCTACCACGCCGCGAGTCTAACGGCCTGCCCTGAGCGAGCGAAGGGAGTCGAAGGGTGCGACGATGTCTAGCGATGAAACTCGTCTACGCCCGTATCCAGGAGCAACTCACGGAGGCGCTGCCGGAGATCCGTCCTGCGGCAGAAACGTACTGGCGCGTGGAGGGAGCACCCGGCAAGGATAGTGGGGCGTACATCTTCGTTGAGAGCATGTTCGCCGTGTTTCTGGAGATCCTTCTCGCCATGGAGCGCGCTCCCGGCCGGGATCGGCTGCTGCGGCGCGCGTTCGACTTCATCGACGAGATGATCGCCAGTGACGACGGGGAAGTCGCAACTCTTGCGCAGATCGGGATCTTTCACGGGCGGGTGCCGTGGTGGTGGGCACGGGCGTCGCCGTTCCTCGGCGATCGCACGAAGACGCGGGTAGGCCAGATGGAACCAGACTGGCGCCTCTACGCGTCGAGCACGGAGTCTCCGACAGAACCAGAGAAGCGTGACATCAACGATCTTTTCGGGGTGCGCGCAGTGATCGCGTTCGAACTAGGCCCCGAAGGTGTTCGGCCCGACGATGTTCCCGGCGTGACCTACACGCCGAGCTGAAAAGCCGAACAGCGAACCGCGAACCGCGAACAGCGGTCAGCGAGCTTCGAGCCGCACCAGGCGTTTCAAGCGTGCGGTGAAGGAAGTGGCGGCGAGGCGTTTCTGCCAGAGGGCGACGCCCCCCTCGTGGAACGCGACGCACACATAGCGCTCGTTGATGCGTGGTCCGGGGACGTGCCACAGCAACCGGGACGCCGTTTTCGGTGAGCGTGGGCTTCGCTCCCCCCGACTCCAGCTGCTTCAGGGCCTGTTTCATCAGGCTCTGCTCGGTCGTCAGGCTGCGCCAGCGCGGGCGCTTGAAGACGATTGCCGCTTCGAACATGGCCGGCGTCACGATCTCGACGGCGAGAATGCCGGTTCGCGTTTCGCAGTGGATATCGGTGTAGATGGCCGGCTCACGGGTGGGACCAGGCGACGTCCATCGCAGTTGGTGGTCGTACACGGCGTAGGGGGTCACGGCGCCCCGCGGTGTCCAGTAGACGTAGGCGGCCTCCGCGCTGGATTTGCGTTCGAGTCCGCGGGCGTCGGCGGACTCGTACATCACCGCCGTCTGATTCGGCACCCGGGCGACGACGTCCCGCATGGCGCCGGGCTCCGGGACCTTCAGGAACACGAGCGTTCGCAGGATGGTGGTCTCGACCTGTCCGTCGGCTCGCAGCCACACGGTCTTCGTGTGTTGGGGACAAATCACGTCCTTGAACAGCACGTTCAGTCCACGGCTTCTGAGCAGTCGGCGGAGGGCCTGCATGGCAGGGGTTCAGGCAAAGGGATTGCCGTAGGCCGGGGGCGCCGTCCGCGCGGTTTTTCGCGGAATTTTGCGAGGGCCTCGGCCAAGCCCAGCATTTACGACGGCACTTTTGTCGCCGTTCCGACAGTCCTGTGCGGGGCGGGAAAGTTATCCTAGATTCCCCGGGCGGGCAGGACTAAAGTCCTGCGCTACCGGGACCGGACCCGAACAGCGAGCACCGAATACCGAACAGCGGACATGCGCATATTGCTCCTCTCCATGCCGGACTCCTTCGAGCACACGCCTGCGCTCACCATGCGCATGCCGAACGGGGCCCTCGCTTCGCTCGCGGGCAACGTGGGGCCCGGTCACAGCGTCGCCATCGCCGACTTGATCCTCGTCCAGGATCGCGTGGTGCCCACCGTCGAACGGCTGATGCGCGAGCACGACCCGGAGGTCGTCGGTCTTTCGATCATGACGTTCCAGCGCCGCACGGCGCTGCGGCTCACGCGGCTGATTCGGAGCATCAAGCCGAACGTCACCGTCGTTGCCGGCGGCTACGATCCGAGCCTCGCACCAGAGGCCTACGACGACCCCGCCAGCGGCATCGACTTCATCGTCAGGAGTGAAGGGGAGCTGACCTTTCGCGCGCTGCTGCGCGCGCTCTCGCGCGACGAGAATCCGCAGGCGATCGACGGCTTGTCGTTCCGCGGGCCAACGGGCGCCTTCGTTCACAACCCTTCGCGCGCGGTGTCGCGGCTGACGGACGGTGAGCTGGCGCTGCCCAATCGAGCGGCCCGTGTGCTGACGGGATATACCTTCCTCGGGCGTCCCATCGACATCGTCGAAACGTCGCGCGGTTGCACCTACGACTGCAGCTTCTGCTCGATCGTCGAGATGCGGGGCCGCAATTTCCATACGTTCGACTTCACGCGCGTGCTCGCCGACATCGCTGACGCGCGCGCTCGCGGCGCCCGCGCCGTCTTCCTCGTCGACGACAACATCACGCTGAACGTGGCGAGGTTCGAGGGCCTCTGCCGCGCGATTGTCGAGGCGGGATTCAACGACATCCACTACATCGTCCAGGCGATGACGTCGTCGATTGCCGTCGCACGGCGACACGCTCGCGCCGTTGATGCGAAAGGCGGGATTCCGCTACGTGTTCCTCGGCATCGAGAACGTGCTCGACGAGGACCTGAAGTTCCTGCGCGCCGCGGCGAAGAACGCACAGCGCGAAGGGGGACGGCAGGTTGGGAATGCCACGCTCAGTGCGATCCAGAAGCTGCATGCGCACGGCCTCGCCGTGGTTGGCGGAATCATCGTCGGCAATCCCGACGACACGCGGGCGTCGATCGAAGCGAACCTCGAGTTCGCAAAGCGCTACGTCGACTGGCCCTACATCCAGCATCCGACGCCGTATCCGGGAACGCCGATGACCGAGGACTTCAGGCGGCGCGGCCTGATCGTGAACGATCGCGTCGAGGAATACGACGGCACGACCGCCGTGGTGAAGACCGCCCACCTCGAGGCCGAAGAGGTCGAGTTCCTGCGATGGCGCGCCGAACGCTGGATGAAGGTGCGGCACCTGCCGTCCGTGCTCATGCACTATCCGAAATTCGTTCTTCGGCAGGCTCCCCGGATGTGCCGGCATACCTTCAGGGGCAGCAGCTGGCGATCCGCCCTGGGTCTGCAGAATGAACGGCAGGTGTTCCGCCGATATAAGGAGATGCGGGCGGCGGAACGGGAGTACGTGCCAGACCCCCAGCCGCTCGTGGCCGCTAAATCGCTGCCGTGCTAAACTTTAGAGCTAGCTGCGGCGTCCGCAGCCGACCCTGATGCCACGTAGACCAAAGGAATTTACGCTCGAGCTTACGCCTCGGGCTCGAGTGGACGTGATCGACGTCCGTCGCATCATCGCTTCCCAACACGGCGACGCACTCGACGACTATCCGCGGGCGCTCTGCTGCTCCTTTCACACGACAGCCGGGTACCTGGATCGCGGTGTTGCCGCACGCCTGAAGAACTCCACCGACGTCATGCCCTACATCGACGTGTTCCGGACGATGTTCCCGGAGCGGGCGGGGTATGAGCACGACAAGCTGGAGCGGCGGGTCGAGCTGACCGAAGAACAGCGTCCGCGGGAGCCGCAAAACGCCGATTCGCACCTGGCGGTCATGGCGGGGGCGCTTCGCACCTGCGTGTCGTATCCGAATCGCGCGGGTGAGCCACTGGCGTTCGTCGATCTCGACGGCATCCACGCCGGTCACGCGAGGCGGCGGGTCACCACCGTGCTCGGCTATACGGCGGAGGAACCGGTCGCGCAGACGCGGATCGTTGTCCCCGTCTCGAGCCACTCGGTCGATTCGGTCAACCTAAAGGATCCGGACCTCGGGGTGTACGAGACCTGCTCCGCACTGCTCGAGTCGCACGGGGTTACCAAAGGACGCATTCGCCTGACCCTCGCGCCGGGCGAGCACCATGCCGGCCTCACGGTCAACGAATACGAAACGCTGCTGATGCGGCACGACCTGCGCGAAGTGCTGCGCGACCCGCTCCGGTTCATGGCGGAGAAGGCCGGCCACATCCTCGGCAACCCGCGCGCGATCCCCGGCAGGACGCTCGACTACGCGAAGTACGACCTCGTGCGCGTGTTCAACAAGCTGGTCGATACGCTGGGGTTGAACGAGTCGGTCGTGGAAAGTGTCCTGTCGCGCGCCATCGGCGTCCCGGCGGCGCGCTTCCTGCGCATGAAGCGCTCGGTGAGCCTCCTGGTGTCAGACCGACTGGAGCCAGGGCGCGGGGCGATCATCGAGGGCACGTATCAAAGCCCGATCCTCGTCCAGTGGCACCGCGGCGAACAGCCGACCCGCGCCCTCGACGTCACGCTGACACGGTTCGTGTAGGCCGGGTCTTTAGACCCGGCACCGGCGGGTCTGAAGACCCGCCCTACTTGGCGGGCGTCGCGAACACCGCATCTTCCACCGGGATATTCGCTTCGATCTTCTCCACGTAGGTCGCCAGCGACTGCGTGATCGGCCCGCCCGTCCGCTCCTCGTCCACCGCAAACGGGAACTTCACGCCGTTGACGTCGCGCCAGTCGCTGTAGGTGAACACGTGCTGGTTGAAGCGCGGGTTCCCCTTCGGGTCTGGCGGTAGCGACATGCGTCCCGATTCGCGAATCGGCAGGTAGGTCTTGCCGTCGAGGAGGATCTCCCGGGTGACGCCGCCTTTCGTGACCACCTTCAACTTGTAGCCCGATCCCGTCCCCACCTTCTCGGTGCCTTCGAAGGTGACGGTATGGCCTTTGGCCTTCCAGTCGACGAGCGGCCCCTCGAGGTCGGCGTCGATGTCGCGCTCTTCCTTCACCATGATTTCGTGCCGCGGCACGACCTTCCCCTGCTGCGTGTCCCAGCCCCCCTCGCCGTTGATCGCCCGAAGGATCGGGGCCGGCTGTCCCGCAGGGGTTTGTTCCCAGCGGACGAGACCGGGGCGTTTCTTCACGATCACCACCTTCGTGCTGCTGCTGAAGGGGGTCGCGACGGTCTGCGTGATCTTCAGCGACTGGATCGCCTTGATCTTCTCGTAACCGCCGCGGGCCGCGTAGTACTTCGCGACCAGCTCGTCTACGGTTTGAGCGGACGCGGGAACCGCACCGAGGGTCGCTATCGCCACGAGCGTGGCCACGCACGCTGACGCAAGTC
The DNA here is from genome assembly GCA_963762995.1 of uncultured Acidobacteriota bacterium. Classification (GTDB taxonomy): domain Bacteria; phylum Acidobacteriota; class Vicinamibacteria; order Vicinamibacterales; family 2-12-FULL-66-21; genus JACDCA01. The sequence goes on from CAVXMQ010000025.1 coordinate 154,696, forward strand.
TCATTACCAGCCTCCGATTGAAGGACCGATTATCGCGCATGCGCGGCGGTCGCCAGCAGCGAAGGGACGAATCCGGGGATGGTTGTCGCCGTTTGTCCGTGGCTTATGATGGCTGTAATGGTGCGCCAGGAACGGATCCGAGTGGGGCAGGGCACGTTGCGCTACCTCGACGCGGGCAGGGGGTGGCCGGTGGTGTTGCTCCACGGGTTTCCGTTGAGCGCCGACATGTGGCGACCCCAGCTCGAGAACGTCCCAGATGGCTGGCGGTTCATCGCCCCGGATCTGCGCGGCTTTGGGCCCGACGCCATGGAACCGGCGCAATCGATGGACGACCTTGCGGACGGCGTGATCGCGTTCCTGGAGGCCATGCGCATCGAGAAAGCCACGCTCGGCGGGCTGTCGATGGGGGGCTACGTGGCCTTCGCGGTGATGCGCCGCGCTCCCGAACTTGCGGCGCGGCTCATTCTTGCCGACACCCGCGCCACCGCCGACAACGAGCAGGGACGCGCCGGACGCACAAAGATGCTCGAGACTCTCCGCACGCGCGGCGTGTCGGCTGTCGCCGACGAGATGATGCCGAAGTTGCTTGGCGAGACGACGCGCCGGAAGGCGGCCGGAGGTCGAGGGTCTGGTGAGAAAGCTGGTCGCGGTCAACACGGCCGAGGGACTGGCCGGCGCGGTGAGCGCCATGCGCGATCGTCCGGACTCCACGTCTCTGCTTTCGTCCATTTCAGTGCCGACCCTGATCCTGGTCGGTGAGGAAGACGTGCTGACGCCACCGGCGGATGCCGAGGCGATGCGCGCGAACCTCTCGCGCGCGAACCTCGTGAGCATCCCGGGCGCCGGTCACCTTTCGAACCTCGAAGCCTCCGAAGAATTTTCCGCCGCACTGTCCGATTTCCTGGTCGCACCCCTATGAAGACCCTGCGTTCATTCGCCGCGCTCGCCGGAATCCTCTCTCTAACCCTCACGCTCGGCGCACAGCCGCGTGACACCGAGCCGTTGCACCGGCCGCTGGACCAGATGCTGGACATCTACGTCCGCGACGGTCAGGTCTACTACCGTGCCGTCAAGTCCGAGCGCGGTCGCCTCGATCGCTACGTTTCCTCGCTGAATGTGCCGGCCGCGACCTACAACGAGTGGCCGCGCGAAGGACAGATGGCGTTCTGGCTGAACGCCTACAACGCCTTCGTGCTGCAGACGGTCATCAATCACTACCCGATCAAGGGGAAGGCGGGAACGTATCCGTCGGCGAGCATCCGCCAGATCCCCGGCGCTTTCGACCAGATCAAGCATCGTGCTGCGGGGCGCACGGTGACGCTCGACGAGATCGAGAAGACAATCCTGTCGACTTTCAAGGAGCCGCGCCTGTACCTGGCGCTCGGGCGCGGCGCGGTCGGCAGCGGACGTCTTCGCAGCGAGGCGTACACCGCCGCGCGGCTGGTGGAACAACTCGCCGCGGTCGAGACCGATTTCATGGACCACCAGGAGCTCCTGAAGATCGATCGCCTCGCCGGCACGGTCTCGGTGACGCCGATCCTGAGCTGGCGCGAGGCGGACTTCGTCGCCGCCTACGAAGGAAAAGCGGACTCGCGGTTCGCGCAGCGCTCGCCGATCGAGCGTGCGCTCCTCGGGTTCATCGGCTCGCGGCTGCTCTCGCTCGAGCGCGAGATGATCGAGAAGAACGAATTCAAGGTCCTGTTCCACGACTTCGACTGGCGATTGAACGATCTCAGCGGCGGGCGCGTGAACTGATGGATCTCGGCCTCACCGACAAAGTTGCGATCGTCACCGGATCGAGCCGCGGTCTCGGCCTCGCCAGCGCGCGGGCGCTCGTCGCCGAAGGTTGCCGCGTCTGCATTTGCGCGCGCGGCGAGGAGCGGCTCGCCGAGGCGGCGATCGAAGTGGAAGCCGCCGCCAAGCGACCCGGAATGGTCGCCGCCGTACAGGCGGATGTCTCGACGTCCGCCGGCGTCGAGCTCGTGATCGAGCGGACGATCGAAACCTTCGGCGGCCTCGACGTCCTCGTGAACAACGTCGGCAAGGCGGGCGGGGGAGACATCCTCGAGACGTCGGACGCCGAGTGGCAAGCGGCCTTCGACGAAACGTTGTTTCCCGCGATCCGCGCGTCGCGCCTCGCCGTCCCGCACATGAAGGCGCGCGGCGGCGGCTCCATCGTCATGATCGCCTCGATCTGGGGCCGCGAGTCGGGCGGCCGCATGACCTACAACGCCGTGAAGGCGGCCGAGATCAGCCTCGCGAAAGCGATGGCGCAGCAGCTCGCGCCGTCCAACATCCGCGTCAACAGCGTCGCCCCCGGCTCGATCCTCTTCCCCGGCGGCTCGTGGCACAAGCGCCAGCAAGCCGATCCCGAGGGGATGGCCGAGTTCGTCAAGCGCGACCTCCCCTTCGGCCGTCTCGGCCGCGCCGACGAAGTCGCCAACGTCGTCTGCTTCCTCGCGTCCCCGAAATCCAGCTGGGTGAGCGGCGCCTCGATCACCGTCGACGGCTGCCAGAGTCGCTCGAACATCTAACGCTGCTCGCGATCGGCTGGCAGGCATGCGGGTCCGCTGCGCCCGTTCGACGCCGGCACGCGATCGGCGGCAGGCGAACGCGTCCGCTGCGCCGACGTCGACGCGGGTAAATCGCGTCCTCCGGCGATGGCCTCACGCCAGGCGGCGCCTTTGATGATCCGCACGACAGCCCCGATCGGTTGGGCAACGAGCTACTCCAATCGCCGCGACGAATCAGCGGCGCCGCCACTCGGACCGCCTGCGGACGCGATTTAATTCCTTCGCTCGCCCGCTACTCCTACGGCGCTGCGGCCGCGTCCGCCTGCCGCCGCTCGCGATCCGTCGGTGTCATACCTGGTCGATCCACCGCGGCGGGGCCACGTCAGCCCGGCGGCGCAGCTCGCGGGGTGGCGGGCATGCGGGTTCGCGGCGACCTGTGAGCGCCGTGAGAGCGAGGAGTTGGATCGGGGCCGGCGTAAGGCCATCGCATCTGTAGTCGACCTAACGATGCCGAGCGGCGCAGCCGCGAGGCGCTCTACAGAATCGTTCTTAGTTCGGAGTTCTAAGTTCTAAGTTTTCGAGCCGTTCGAACAACCCCACTCTTCGAAGCACCGCGGCTCATCGAGTAGTGCGACTACAATCGGCTCCGCATGTCATACATCGCTGATCTGGTGGACGTTGCCGCTACGTGGCTGGTGATTCGGGTCCTGATGTTCGTCTTGTTCGGGACGGGCCTGTTCCTGACCCTGCGCCTGGGCGTCGTGCAGATTCGGCGGTTTGGCGAGGCGCTGCGCGAGTTCTTTGGGGGGAGAGGCAGCAAGGGGGCCGGGGTCCTGACGCCGTTCCAGGCGTTCATGACGGCGCTCGGGACGACCATCGGCACCGGGAACATCGCCGGCGTCACGACGGGGATTGTGTCGGGCGGTCCTGGCGTCTTGTTCTGGATCTGGGCCTACGGCTTCGTCGCGACCGCGATCAAGTTCACCGAGGCGGTGCTCGGTGTGACGTACCGGGAGACCGCCGGGCACGACGAGGTCCGGTCGGGGCCGATGTACTACCTGCGGGACGGGATGAAATCGCCGGCGTTGGCGATGACGTTCGCGATCGTCGCCGGTATCGCGGCGCTGACCACGACACCGTTTACGCAAACCAATTCGATCGCCGTCGTCATGCACTCGCAGATGGGCGTGCCGACGTGGGTATCGGGGGTCATCGTCGCGGTGCTGACCTGGCTCGTCATCATCGGAGGGATCAAGCCGATCGGCCGCGCGTTCGAGAAGCTGGCGCCGGCAAAGGTTGGCATCTATCTCGTGGGCAGCCTCATCGTGATCGTCACGTTCGCCTCGCGATTGCCGGACGTGCTCGCCATGGTGTTCCGTGAGGCCTTCACCACGCAGTCGGCGATGGGGTTTGGGATCTACAGTGCGATCCGCTACGGTCTCGCGCGGGGCCTGTATGCGAACGAAGCGGCGTACGGAACGGCCGCCGTCGCGTACGGCACGGCACAGACCGACCGGCCCTCACAGCAGGGCCTGAACGCCGTGATGGAGACGTTCATCGTCTCGTTCGGCACGTGTACGCTGACCGCGCTGACCGTCTTGCTGTCAGGCGTCATCGACTGGAGCGTGCCGGCCGCCGAGCGCCTCACCGAGTACCGCCATCGTCGCGCTGGCGTTTGATTCGGCGATGCCCTTCGGTGGCTATCTCCTCGCCTTCTGCGTCTTCCTGTTCGGTTATGGCACCCTGATCGGCTGGTCGTACTACGGCGAGAAGTTCCTGGAGTACTGGCTCGGTCCCCGAGTGGTCACGCCGTACCGGTGGGCCTACTGCCTCCTCATCCCAATTGGCGCCATGTCGAAGCCGGTCATTGTCTGGGCCTGGGGGGATTTGATGAATGCCCTGCAGGTCTTCCCGAACCTGATCGGCGTCCTCGCCCTGAGCGGCATCGCCGCCAAAGCCGCCTTCGACCGGGGTCAGACTGTGGTCAAACCCCGGTCTGACCAGCGGGGGGGGACTTTCGCCTATTGATCGCCTGTTGATCCCCTGCTACCATCGAGCCCTCAATTCGTTCGGGCTCAAGCATTTCCATGGCATCTACGCTCCCCGTCGTCATCGGCGACAAGGACCGGTCGCTCCAGGAGGTCCTCAACCGCCTGACCACATCCCGCGCCCCACTGGGGGTCGAGGCAGACCCCATCGTCACGGCGGTCCACCGCATGCCGGCCGTGGCAGCGTCATTTGGACCCTACCCGGAGGGCACGGACGAGCGGCTCAAGGCTGCACTCGCGCAGCGGGGCATCGACCAGCTCTACACGCACCAGAGCGAAGCCTTCGCCCATGTGCTCGCCGGCCGCAACGTCGTCACCATCACACCGACGGCGTCGGGCAAGACGCTCTGCTACAACGCGCCGGTCCTGAACTCGATCCTGCAGGACCCGTCGACTCGCGCGCTGTATCTCTTCCCGACCAAAGCGCTCGCGCAGGACCAGCTCGCCGAACTGCACGCGCTCACGCAGATCGTCGGGGACCGCGGCGACGTCGAGATCGGCGTCTTCACGTACGACGGCGACACGCCCTCGGACGCACGTCGCGCGATCCGCGGCAAGGCGCACGTGGTGCTGAGCAATCCCGACATGCTGCACTCGGGGATCCTGCCGCACCACCCCCGGTGGGCAAAACTGTTCGAGAACCTTCGCTACGTGATCGTCGACGAGCTGCACGCGTATCGCGGGGTTTTCGGCAGCCACCTCTCGAACATCCTCCGGCGCCTGCAGCGGGTGTGCCGCCATTACGGATCCGATCCGCTCTTCATTTGCTCGTCAGCCACGATCGCCAATCCGCGCGAGCTGGCGGAAGGCCTGACCGGACGGCGCTTCGAGCTGGTCGAGCAGAGCGGGGCACCACGCGGCGAGAAGTTCTTCCTCTTCGTGAATCCTCCCGTCGTGAACGCCGAGCTGGGGATTCGCCGCTCGTACCTCCACGAGGCGCGACGCGTGGCGATGGAGTTCCTCAAGCAGAACCTCCAGATCATCGTCTTTGCGCAGAGCCGTCTGGCGGTTGAGATCCTGACGACATATCTGAAGGACAGTTTTCACGGACCGCCGGGATCGCAGGAGATGATCCGCGGCTACCGCGGCGGTTATCTGCCGAATCGCCGCCGCGAGATCGAGCGTGGCCTGCGAGAAGCGAACGTTCGCGCCGTAGTCTCAACCAACGCGCTGGAGCTGGGCATCGACATCGGCGCGCTCGACGCGGCGGTCATGGCGGGATACCCGGGGACGATCGCCTCCACCTGGCAACGCGCCGGCCGGGCCGGGCGACGGACGACGCGATCGGCTGCGGTGATGGTGGCGAGCAGCGCGCCGATCGATCAGTTCGTCGTGCGCAACCCGTCGTATTTCTTCGACGCGTCGCCGGAACACGCGCTGATCAATCCCGACAACCTGCACATCCTCTTGGACCACGTGAAATGCGCGGCCTTCGAGCTGCCGTTCTCGATCGAGGAAGCCTTCGGCCAGGAAGACGTCCAGCAGATTCTCGGCGTGCTGTCGGAAGAAGGCTTCGTGCACCTGGCCGACGGGCAGTGGAACTGGACGAATGAGTCCTACCCGGCCGACGCCGTCAGCTTGCGCTCGGTCTCGTCCGATAACTTCATCGTGGTGGACATCACGCACGGCGAGCGGGTGATCGGCGAGACCGACTTCACCAGCGGTCCCTCGACGCTTCACGAGAAGGCGATCTACATCCTCGAAGGGCAACTGTTCCAGGTCGAGAAGCTCGACTTCGATGGACGCAAGGCTTACGTGCGTGACGTCGAGTGCGACTACTACACCGACGCCATCACTTACACGAAGGTCGACATTCTCGACACATTTGCGAGCGAAGTTGCCCTGAAAGCGGGCTGTCGCCGCTAGCCAGCAATATACCGAACCCCGAACAGCGAACAACGAACAACGGACAGGCGAAGCGATCCCACGGCGAAGTCCGCGTCGTCTCGCGCGTCGTCGGCTTCAAGAAGATCAAGTTCTACACGAACGAGAACATCGGCTCCGGCGAGCTGGACCTGCCAGAGCAGCAGATGCACACCTCGTCGTACTGGCTGACGATCCCCTCGGACGTCATGCAGGCGCTGCCGTACGGCGGTGATGACCGCCGCGACGGCGTCGTGGGGTTAGCGTTTGCGATGAAGAGCGTTTCGCAATTGCTGCTGATGTGCGACGGCCACGACATTGGCCTGTCGGTGGACGGCGGGTCGCTCGATCGCTCGGCGCGATCACGTGCAATGGGAGGCGTTCCCGACGCGCTGGCGGCGGACCCGAACGTCTTTATCTACGACAACTACCCGGGCGGCATCGGCTTCAGCCGGCCCTTGTTCGAAATGCACGAGTCGCTGTTGGCGCGGACGCAGGAGCTGATCTCCGGCTGTCCCTGCTCGTCGGGTTGCCCGTCATGCGTGGGCCCCGAGGGAAACACCGGGCCGCACGCCAAGCAGGTCGCCTCGATGATTCTGTCGTCCCTCTTGAGCGGATCGCTGCAGGAGGAACAGCCCTTCTGATGGACCTGACCTCAAAGCTCCGCTCCATCGTCCGTAGCGGTCCCCCTCGACGGGAGCTTACCTACGAGCCGGACGACGGGTATCGCCATGCGGCAGCGCTCGATCCCGACTACGTCGCCAGCACGCTCGGTGGTCGACGCGTGGCCACGAGGTTCGGCGAGTGCATGGTCATCGACCGCCGCTACGAATCGGATCGCTGGCACGGTGGGATCCAGATCGGCGAATGCACGATGGGCGATCTCGATTCGCTGCGTGTGCTCGATCCCGGATTGTCCGAGCTGGCCCCGCGGCGCACGGTGTTCATCGATCTCGAAACGACCGGCTTGAGCGGCGGCGCCGGAACGGTCGCCTTCCTCGTCGGTTGCGGATACTTCGACCTCGGCGCGTTCCAGGTGCGCCAGTTCCTTCTCACCAGCCATGCCGGCGAGCGTGCGCTGCTCGCCGCCGTTGCGGAGTTCTTCGAAGACGCGGACCTCATCGTCACCTACAACGGCAAGACCTTCGACGTCCCGGTGATGGAAACACGCTGGTTATTTCATCGGATGGAGATGCCGCTGGATGGGGTCGCGCACTTCGACATGCTGCATCCCGCGCGTCGCCTCTGGCCGGTGGGGGTCAGTCGTCCGGAACAGACAGATTGCCGCCTGTCGACGCTCGAGCGGACGCTGTTCGACGTGCGCCGAGTGGGCGATGTGCCGGGCATGGACATCCCATCGCGCTTTTTCGGGTTCGTGCGCTCAGGCGATCCGCGTCCGCTGGAGCCGGTGCTGGAGCACAACCGGATCGACCTGGTGTCGCTGGCGGCCGTTACCGCGCGTGCCATCAAGTTGGCGCGCGACGGCCGCGACGCGTGCCGCGATTACGCGGAGGCGTTAGCGCTAGGGAAGATCTTCGAGAAAGCGGAGCACTTCAGCCGCGCCGAAGCCTGCTATCGGTATGCGTCCCAGTCTCCAGAATCGACGGTCTGTGCGGAAGGGTTATACAGGCTGGCGGTCAGGCTGCGCCGGGATCGACGATTTGAGGAAGCCGCGGCGATCTGGCGGAGCCTGATCGATTTCACCGAGCCGAGGGGGATGCGCCGCGATATACTCGGCGAGTTGAGACAGGTTGCTGTGGAAGCGCTGGCGATTCACCAGGAACACCGCGCCAGGGACCTTGCCGGCGCGCGCGAGCTGGCGCTCGCGGCGCTGGAAGAAGCGGGCCGCCGAGCCCCGGAAGTGCAGCATCGCATCGACCGGCTCGAGCGCAAGCTGGCGAAGCCCCGTATCGCCTCGCTCTTTACTTAGCGACCGGCTGCTTCTTGGCCTTGGCGGCAGTGGCGGCAGCCTTGCGGCTCTCGGACGTCTGAGCGCCGAACCGCTTGGTGAAGCGCTCGACGCGCCCCTCGGTGTCGACCAGCTTCTGACGGCCCGTGAAGAACGGGTGGCAGTTGTTGCAGATTTCGAGGTGCAGCTCCGGCTTGGTCGACCGGGTCTTCCACGTCGCACCGCACGCGCAGCGCGCCTCCACCTCGTGATACTTGGGGTGAATCCCTTCCTTCACAGCGAGCTCCTTGGGACCATCGGAAAAACGTCAGTGTATCACACTTGACACGCTACTACGCCGCGCGTAGTATGTCGTTGAACGTATTACGCCTGACGTAGCAACCATGAAAACCGACGAAAAAACCGAGGAATTAGACGACTTCGGTCGCTTCTCGGAGCCGGCTCTTCTCATACTGATCAGCTTGGCTGACGGCCCGAAGCATGGCTACGCCATGACGGAAGACATCGCGGTCATCGCGAATGCGCGACTGGGGCCAGGGACGCTCTACGGCGCGATCGCTCGTCTCGATGCACGCGGTCTGATCGAGGGCGTGGAGTCGGCCGATCGCCGCAATCCCTACCGGATCACCGCGCTCGGGGAACGCGCGCTGCGGCTGCGCCTGGAAACCCTCGAGGCGGTGGCGCGGGCTGGTCGGCAGCGCCTGCCGCTGGAGGCATGACGTGTCGGCCATGACCTCCGCGTTGCTCCGGCTGTATCCGCGGCAATGGCGCCGCCGCTACGGCGAAGAAATGCGGGCCCTGCTCGCGACAGAAAAACCATCGCTCAGATCGATGGCGGATCTCCTGGCGGGCGCCGTTGACGCTCGCCTCAACCCCCAGCTCCGGCCGGACGTGATGTGCGGCCGAGACGAAGGAGTCAGGCAAATGACGAAACGGACGTTTTGCAGCCCGGTGGCCGTTACCTCCCAGGATGCCTGGCGAAGCGCCGCGTGGATGATCGGCGGGAGTCTCGTGCTGACGGGGATCGGACTGGCGCTGCAGTTCCAGATCGGCCGCAACGCGTTTTCCGAGGGGCTGACCTACGCGGCCTTCCCGGCGTCGCTGATGCTCTCGAGCGAGTGCACGTATTTCAAGCGCTACTCGCCCGCGGCACGCATGACGCTCTCGCTCGGCGGGGCGCTCCTCATCATCCTGATGATGTGGGGCTCCGTGGCGATCGGCAACCGGATCTAAAATGCGCGTCACAATTCGCCGCTGCGGCTATTGAATCTCGGGCATCCACGCCGCCCGTGTGGCGGCATCGCTCAGGCGCGACCCTCGGTTCGAGGTGGAGTTAGTGGAAGGACGCTACGGGGAGTTCACCGTCCTGCTGGAGGGTGAGGAAGTCATCGGCGGCGGTCCGTTGGGATTCGTCGGTGTGCTTCCATCCATACGAAAGATTCGGGACATGCTGGACCAAAAGGCGCGCGGGCCCCAGTGAGCCCGAGGCCACACGGTCGCATTCGAACCAGCTACGCGCCGTTCGATCTAATCGGCGTCACGCGCAGGGCGTAGCGGATGTCGTCGATGAGCGACTCCAGCGAATCCGGCATGACGACGACCGGACAGTGGCCAGCCGTTCGCAGCAGCAGCTCGTGACGTTTGGTGACGACGATGAGATTCGGACGGAGGTCCGGGAGGATCCGAAGCGCTTCCTCCGGGTCGGTCGTCGTGCTCACCGCAAATTTCAATTTGCAGAGGATGGCTTCCGCCTGGTTCACGATGCTGGCGTCGTCGCCGACCATCAGCACGAGCGGAGCAGCGCCATCGATATCGCCATCGCGCCTGCCGCCACGGCTCTGGCGGCGGCGTTCGGGTCCACGGGGGAATGGGGTTGTCATCTGCACCATGCGCCGGCAACGATACTACGAGTACGGGTCTAGAATCTGCTGATGCAACGGATTCTGCCCGCCCTTATCCTCATCATCAGCGTCGCCGTCCTGCCTGCGGCCCAGGCGCCCACCGAGAAAATCGACCAGGCCGCGATCTCTCGCATCCGTGACGAGGGACTCAACCGGTCGCAGGTCATGGATCACATCTCATGGCTGAGCGACGTGTACGGCCCTCGACTCACCGGCGGGCCGCAGATCATGCAGGCCAGCGATTGGGCGATGAAAAAGTTCACCGAATGGGGACTGTCGAATCCCCACCGCGAGACTTTCCAGTTCGGCCGCGGCTGGTCGCTCGTCCGGTTCCACGCCCACATGGTCGAGCCACAAGTGCAGCCGATCATCGGGTTCCCGGGTTCGTGGACGCCCAGTACCAAAGGCACCATCACCGCCGACGTCGTCCGCGTGCAGATTCAATCTGAGGCGGACTTCGAGAAGTATCGAGGGAAGCTGGCGGGGAAGATCGTGCTCACGCAGCCGGCCCGCGACGTGAAGATGCTCGATGGGCTGATCGTGTCGCGAATGGGGGAGAAGGAGCTTGCGGAGGCGGCCACGATGCCTGCCGGACGAGGACGTGGCACGACTCCCGCGGCCGGACGCGGGGAAGCGCCGGGCGGACGTGGGGCTGGACGTGGCGGCACGCCCAACCTGGCGGCGCGCATCCAGGAGTTCTACAAAGCGGAAGGGGTCGCGGCGCTGTTCAACCGCGGCGGCGACAACGTGATGGCGTCCATCGGCAGCGATCTGTCGATCCAGCAGCAGCGCCCCGATGGAGGGACGATCTTCCCCAGCGGCGGCGGCTCGAGAACGTCGGATCCCGCTGCGGGGCTCCCCACCGTCACGCTGGCGGTCGAGCACTACAACCGCATGGTGCGCATCCTCGACAAGAACATTCCCGTGAAGGTGGAACTGCTTCTCGAAACGAAGTTCCACGAGGAGTCGTCACCGAACGGCTTCAACACCATCGCAGAGATTCCAGGGACCGATCCCGCCCTGAAGGATGAAGTGGTGCTGCTCGGCGCGCACTTCGACTCGCTGGCCGCGGCGACGGGGGCCACCGACAACGCCACCGGTTCCGGCGCGATGATGGAAGCGATGCGGATCTTGAAAACGATCGGCGTCAAGCCGCGGCGAACCATTCGTGTGGCGCTGTGGGGAGCGGAAGAGCAGGGACTGCTCGGGGCGCGCGCCTACGTGCGCGAGCACCTCGCCGATCCCGCAACGATGGAGCTGAAGCCGGGGCATGCCAAGATCTCGGCCTACTTCAACTCCGACAACGGCACCGGCCGCGTCCGCGGCATCTGGCTCCAGAGCAATGAGGCGGTCAAGCCGATCTTCGAAGCCTGGATCGCGCCGCTGCGCGACCTTGGTGTCGTGGCACTCGGTCCGCGATCGGTCGCGTCCACGGATCATGCGGCGTTCGACCAGGTCGGCGTTCCGGCGTTCCAGTTCATGGTCGATCGGCTCGAATACAACTCGCGCACGCACCACTCCAACATGGACACCTTCGACCGCGTGCAGCGCGACGACATGGTGCAGCAGGCGACGGTGATCGCCGTGTTTGCCTATAACGCCGCGATGCGGGACGAGAAGCTCCCGCGGAAGCCGCTGCCGCAGCCGCTAGGGACGGGGCAATTAGCGCCGCCGGAGGCGCTCGCGCATGCGGGAGATCCAGCGGCGCGCGAAGCGGTGTGTGAGGACGAGCACGCCGAGACCGATCAGCAGGCAGATCGGGATGATCCAGTAGCCGCCCAGGGGTGTCACACCTTCCGGCGCCGGGAACTCCCCTCCGAGCGAAAAGCCCTCGTGTACCCAGAGCCCGACGTTGTTGGGAAAGATCGGCTTCAGGATCGCGATCGAGATGAATGCCCAGCCGCTCGCGTAGCCCGTGAAGAGGAGGAGGGCCGTGAGGAATTCCACGATTCCGGTCCCTGCGCCGTGGAACAGCGAGCGGAACACCGCCGTCACGCGGCCGCCGATCGCCGCTTCTTCCATGATCATTTCGAGCGAGTAGGCCCGAGCGACCGTCGACGGGCTTCCGAGGCGCGTGAGGATGGCTTCCAGCGCCTCGCGCTCGTTGGGCATGCCGGGACTTTCGGCGATGCGCTCGCGGATGTGCGACTCGACCTCACGCACGGCGTCGGCCGCCAGCGTGCTCGACACGGACGCGCGCAGCGAGCGCTGGAGCACGTAGAGATACCCGCGGACTCTCGATTCGCCGGTGTCGCTCAACGTCATCGTTCGTCTCCCATCACGGTCGCGATCATCTGCTCCATGCCGGTGGCAATCGAGCGAAACTCGTACGCCATCTTCTTCATCCGCGCTCGCCCTGGGGCTGTCAGCTGGTAGTACTTTCTCGGCCCGCGGTCCCTCCCCTTCGACCCACTCGGCCTTCAACAGCCCCTCGCGTTCGAGCCTCGCGAGCAGGGGATAGATCGTCCCCTCGGTGAGCACGAGGTCGGCGACCTCCAGGTGCCGGATGATCTCGAGGCCATATCGCCGTCCCGGCGCCACCGACAACAGGACGGCGAGTTCCAGCGTGCCGCGACGAAGTTGTTCCTGCCAGCCGGTGTCGGTCATGGTCTATACCTTGTGTCGCAAGGTATAGAGGAAGACGGATTCCGCTGACACCCGGTTCCGGGATAAATTTACGGATACACGATGACCTGGCCGCTTCTCCCTCCTTCCTACGAACAGCAAATCGGTCACGCAAAACGGGTCGAATTCGCCTCGGACCGCCGCATCCGGCTGAAGAACAAGGCCAGCTATCGGTTGGCCCACTGGCCGATCTGGATCTGGGTGTTCTTCATTGCGCCTGGCCCGCTGACCTTCGACCTGTTCGAGCGCGGGTTCGACCGGCGAATCTTCCTGTGGCTCGGACTCGTGATGGTGGGAACCGGCATCGCCGGTCTGCGCGGCAAGCTTCCCGGCGTCGAGCCCGCCCCGTACATCCTTCGCTTCACGGAGGACCGTCCGAACCCGCTCTACAGGAGGGTCTGCTACACCGTGGCGTGGAGCGAGATCATCGCGTTCGCGCTCCTGAATATGGCTGGACTCGCCTACGCGATTGCGACGGGGGAGTGGCGGATGCGGCAGATGTACGACGTGGGCTACTTTCCGATCGTGGTCACGTTATGGATCCTGGGTGCCACGGGATTCCTACCGCGGGTGAAGCGCTCCACGCAGGGTGAAGGGCACGAACGCCGATTCTTCTACGGCTCCCTGTGGGCGGTGTGCGTGGCGCAACCGGTGTTGTGGCTGTCCTGGAAGGTCCTGCCGCAGTCCCTGCCCGGCGACACCGTGAAGCTCGCGATCTTCCTTGGAATCCTCGCCGTGATGGGCAATTACGCCAGGCTCGGGCTCCTGCCGAGGACGCGCCCGATCGTGCCTGGCGAAATTGCTGTGTCCGACTAGTCCTTCCGCTCGAGCGTCTCCTGGACCGCCTTCGCCTTGGCGAGGTGCTGGCGCATTTTCGGCAGCGTCTTCGCCGCCCACTCACGCACCTGCGGATCGTCGGCGCGCTCGGCCTTCTTCTCGAGCTCCTCGATGCCCTGCTCGTGGTCTTCGATCATCTGCGCAATGTAGCGTCGATCGAAATCGGGGCCCGAGAGCTTCGACAGCTCTTCGCGGAGGTCGGCGTGATCACCATGGGCATCCTTGGACGCCTCGCTGTGACCTCCGGCGATCGTTTTCAGCTCTTCACCGGCCATGCGGTGATCGGTTTCCATCATTTCGCCATAGCGCTTCACGTCGGGATGGGTTCCCCGCTCTTGCGCCAGCTTGCCGAGGTCGACCTCGGCCTGTCCCATTTTCAGCTGGGCCTGTACGAACGCCGCTTCGACGCTCGAGGTTCCTGAAGTACCCGTGGTACCTGCTGCGCCTTCTCGCGCCGCGTCAGCATCTGGCGCTCGGTCTCCCGCGCATGCACTCACCGCCACTGCGAGCCCTACCGCAAGCGCGAGCTGTGTCCACCTTTTCATAAGTCGACCCTCCCTCCTTCCTCGCGAGGGGACCATTGCAACAATTGCGCTGAGAGCGGAAAGACGTGCGCCCCATCTGTATGGGGTATAGTCCGTGGGTTCCCTAGCTCAGCATAATGATCGAGCCGGCTCCCCGCCGCCTTTCGCACTACGAGATCCTCGCGCCATTGGGGAAAGGCGGTATGGGCGAGGTGTTTGTGGCGTTCGATACGACCTTGCAGCGCAGGGTCGCCCTGAAAGCCGTCCGCCAGGATCGTCAGCTGAACGAAGAGGGGCGCGCGCGTTTGCTGCGCGAGGCGCGGATCCTTTCCCAGCTCGATCATCCCGGCATCTGTCGCGTGCATGACTACGTCTCGGACGGCGACACCGACTATCTCGTGCTCGAGTTGATCGACGGCCAGAGCCTGCGCGACGCCATGCGGCAGCCAATGGACCGCGCAGTCAAGCACCGCATTTCAGAGCAGATCGCGCAGGCCCTCGTCGTCGCCCACGCCGCCGGTATCGTGCATCGCGACCTGAAGCCCGAGAACGTCATGCTGCTAACCGACGGCAGCGCGAAGGTGCTCGACTTCGGCCTGGCGCGATCGTTCGACGCGCCGCTGCCGGTCTCTGGCGCAATGGCGTCCCGCCTCCCCTCAAACATCGGCGCGCAGTTCGATAGCGCCGGAGAAACGATAGGAGCGTCGCTCTCACGATCTGTGACGCTGGGATCCGAATCCCCGGTCGCCACTGCGCACGGCATCCTCATGGGCACACCGGCTTACATGAGCCCGGAGCAGGCAGCCGGTGAGGTCGCGACGGCGCCGAGCGACATGTATGCGTTCGGATTGTTGCTGCAGGAACTCCATACCGGGACGCCTGCCTACGATCTGAAAGCCGATCTCCCGACACTGCTCGATAAAGTGCGACGCGGCGACACGCGGCCACCTGCCGGTGTCGCCCGCGACCTGGGTGATTTGCTCGGGCAGCTGAAGGCGGTCGCCCCCTCGCAGCGGCCCACCGCCGTGGACGTTGTCGAACGCCTCAGGCGCATTCGTGAGAAGCCAGCCCGTCGGCTGCGATTCACGCTTGCGGCGGCCCTGGTGGTCGTCGCGATCGTCGGCGGCGTGAAGTACACGATCGACCTCGGACGCGAGCGCAACGCCGCCGTGCTGGCGCGCGAGGACGCCAACCGGCGTCGCGACCAGGCGGAAATCCTCATCGGATTCATGCTCGGCGACCTGCGCGGCAAGCTGCAGGGCGTTGGCCGTCTCGATCTGCTCGACGCCGTCGGTGAAAAGGCCATGGTGTACTTCGCGGCGGTGCCGGCATCGGCTCTGAGTGACGAGGAAGTCAGCCGGCGGTCGCAGGCGATCTACCAGATCGGCGAGGTGAGCCGTCAGAAGGGGGACCTCAAGGCCGCTTCGGCCCGATTCACGGAATCGCTCGAACTGATTGCCGCGCTCGCGCAGCGCGCCCCGCAGAACCCGCGCTGGCAGATCGACCTGGCCACGAGCCACTTCTACGCCGGAGACGCGCTCAGGCTTCAGGGGGATCTCGACGGTGCCATGCGCCATTTCAGTGCGTACCGCGACATTGGCGACGCGCTGGCGGCGCGCACCGGCGCAAAGCCCGAGTGGCTGCTCGAGTCGTGTACGGCCATAGCAACGTTGCGGCGGTTCTCGAATCGAAGGGAGATTTCGACGGCGCCCGGCGGGAGCTCGAGCGGTGCATCGATATCAACGAGCAGCTCCTTGGCGTCGATCCCAAGAACGCGGAATTCAGGGAGGCGCTCGCCAACGTCCGTAACCGGCTGGCCGTCGTCCTCGAGAAACTCGGCGACGGCCGCGGTGCGCTTGAGCAGCACCTGCAGAGTTTTCAGCTGCGCAAACTCCAGCTCGAGGACCAGCCCGACGACGCCGGTGCCGAGCGGCGCATGGCGGTTGCCGCCAGCTGGGTCGCGACGATGTATCGCGACCAGGGCGAGATGGCCAGGTCCTGGGAATACGCCAACATCCGACTGACGAGGTTCGAGCGCCTGGTGGCCCGCGACCCGGCGAACGCCGACTGGCAGCGGGAGCTCGGCGTCGCCAGTATTCGAGTTGCGAATCTCTACCGTCTGAACGGCGCCCTCAGGGACGCGGAAGCGCGCGCGATCCGCGGACTCGCGATCCTGCGGCCGTTGGCGCTGAAAGATCCCTCACACCTCCGCCGCCAGTTCGACGTCGTCGCCGCGGAGGTGGAGTGGTCGGCCATTCAGCTTGCGGCTGGACGCATCGCCGCGGCACACGCGACCGCCATCACCGCCGCGCCGACGATCGAAGGGCTGATGCGCAAGAGTCCGCGCGACATCGACTTGCCACGCTTACTCGCCGAGGCACGAACGACCGCCGCTGAAGCGCTGGTCCGGATGGGCCAGCGGGGCAAGGCACTCGCGCAGCTCGAAGAGGCGCGCGCGTCTCTCGAGCCGCGCGCCGGCGCCATCCAAGAGCGGCGCTTTCGCCACGCGTGGGCGAGAGTGCTGCGGGGCCTCGGACGAACCCAGGAAGCGGAGGGTGTCGCTGCGCAGTTACGCGAGAGCGGCTTCCGTCCATTCGTTCCCTAGCGGAACAAGGAGAGAGAGAGAAATGCCAGACGACGGAACACTCCCAGTCGCCGTGACCTTCGACTACAACAGCGGAACCCCGAACTGGACCGTGCCGAGTCCGATCACGGTGGCTCATGGAACGATCGAGACGATCCAGTGGAACCTGACGTGCCTCAACCTGCCGACAAACACGAGCGGCCGATTTGCGAACCCGAACGGCGTCAACTTCGTGACGCGCAAGGCGGGAGTCAACGGCGACACCTGGACGGGGCCCGGCCCGCAGACGGTGAACAACGCCCAAGTGACGGTCAGCGACGATAATCGCGGCCCCTCGGCCACGAAGTCGTACTTCTACTCGATCAACATCCAGACGGTGGACGGGAACGGCAACGTCACCAATTGGACCGACGACCCGCAGGTGGAGAACCCCGGCGGGTAAACTCCAAACTCCAAGCATCAAAACGAGAGACTGTGCGGGGTGGCACCAGCATTGCCACTGCGCCCTGCACGGTTTCTCGTTTTTGGGCCAAAATCGCGGTTCTCGTAGTGGTTGTCATTTGTTGTGCGGACTTTTGGCTGCCCAGACTGGTCCTTTCTTCTCTTACTGGAGGCGATAGATGAAGCGCACCCTTGTGGCCCTGGCGATGGTGTTGGCATGCAGTGCCGCGCCGGCCACCGCGGCTCCGATCCTGTTCACGGCAGTCCTCAGCGGTCCCAACGAGGCACCACCGAACGCGTCTCCAGGTACCGGTACCGCATTAGTGACCATCGACGATGTGCTCAATACGATGAGAGTGCAGGTGGATTTCACCGGTCTCCTGGGTGGTGTGACGGCCTCCCACATCCATGTCATCAACGGTCCCGGCGACGCCAATCTGGCCGACACGCTGGGTCCAGTGGCCACCACCACGCCGACGTTTACTGGGTTTCCGTCGGCCGTGACATCCGGAAGCTACGACATGACTTTCGATATGACGCTGGCATCCTCGTACCGCGCCGGGTTCATCACTGATTCCGGCGGGAATCGGCGCCGCCGAGGCAGCGCTCTTTGCTGGAATCATCGAAGGGCGCGCCTACTTGAACATCCACACGACCGTGTTCCCAGGAGGCGAGATCCGCGGTTTTCTCGAACCGGCGCGAGTGCAAGCCCCCGAGCCCGGGACAATGGCGCTCTTCGCACTCGGCGCGGCCGGAATGATCCGCCGCCGACGCTGTCGCTAGCGCTCCAACTCCCAACTCCGCAACTCCCAACTCCCAAAAGGAAAAAGGCCGCGAGCGCGTAAGCGCCGCGGCCCTTGTTTTTTTGGAGTTTGAAGTTTGGATTTTGGCGTTTACTTGCCCTGCGCCATCGACGACAAGAACTCGGCGTTGTTCTTGGTCTTGCCCATCTTGGACAGCAGCAGTTCCATCGCTTCCACCGGCGAGAGCGGCGTCAGCACCTTGCGCAACACCCAGACGCGGTTGAGGTCTTCCTTCGGGAGCAGCAGTTCTTCCTTCCGCGTGCCGCTCTTCTGGATGTCGATCGCCGGGAACACGCGGCGGTCGGCCAGCTTGCGATCGAGGTGGATTTCCGAGTTGCCGGTGCCCTTGAACTCTTCGAAGATCACTTCGTCCATGCGCGAGCCGGTGTCGATCAGCGCGGTGGCGACGATCGTGAGCGAGCCGCCTTCCTCGATGTTACGCGCGGCGCCGAAGAAGCGCTTCGGGCGCTGGAGGGCGTTGCTGTCCACGCCGCCTGACAGGACCTTGCCGGACGGCGGCACGATGGTGTTGTAGGCCCGCGCGAGACGGGTGATCGAGTCGAGCAGGATCACGACGTCCTTCTTGTGTTCGACGAGGCGCTTCGCCTTCTCGATGACCATCTCGGCGACCTGCACGTGACGGGTGGCCGGTTCGTCGAACGTCGAGGAGATGACTTCCCCCTTGACCGAGCGCTGCATGTCGGTGACTTCTTCCGGCCGCTCGTCGATCAGCAGGACGATGAGGTAGACCTCGGGATGGTTGGCGGTGATGCTGTTCGCAATGCTCTGCAGCAGCATCGTCTTGCCGGTGCGCGGCGGCGCGACGATGAGGCCGCGCTGACCCTTGCCGAGCGGCGTCATCAGGTCCATCACGCGGCCCGAGAGACTGTCGGACGCCGTTTCGAGGTTGACGCGCTGCTGCGGATAGAGCGGCGTGAGGTTCTCGAAGAAGATTTTCTCGCGCGTCTTCTCGGGCGGTTCGAAGTTGACCGCTTCGACCTTGATCAGGGCGAAGTAGCGCTCGCCGTCCTTCGGCGGACGGATCTGGCCGGAGACCGTGTCGCCGGTGTGCAGATCGAACTTGCGAACCTGGGATGGGGAAACGTAGATGTCGTCGGGACCGGGCAGGTAGTTGTAATCGGGGGCGCGCAGGAAGCCGAAGCCGTCGGGCAGCGTTTCGAGTACCCCTTCGCTGAAGAGGAGCCCGCTTTTTTCGGCGCGCGAGCGGAGAATTTCGAAGATCAGCTCCTGCTTGCGCATGCCGGTGGCGCCCGGCACCTCGAGCTGCTTGGCGATCTTCGTGAGCTCGGTGACGCTGAGATCCTTCAGCGTCGACAGCTCGACGACCGGCATCTCCGCTTTCACCGCGGTGCCGCCCCCCTTGTCGTTCTTCTCGTTACTCATCTCTGTTCCTTCGTTGCCCTGGTCATTCTTGCGAGACTTGTCCACAGTTCGTCCAGTCCTTCGCCGCGCTCTGCCGACACCGGCAGCACGGCCTTTTCAAACACCCGTGCCAATTCCCTGAGGTTCTTCACGCGCTCGCTGCGCGTGAGCTTGTCGATCTTCGTCGCCACGATGACCGGCTCGACGCCGAGCGTGCGCAGCCAGCGAAAGGCCTGCGCGTCCGCCTCGAGTCCGGGATGCCTCGAATCGACCAGCAGCAGGCAGATGGCCTCGGTGGCGGCGGCGAAATACCCCTCGGCTACCTGCGCCAGTTCCTTCGCCGAGTCGGCACCGCCGCGCGCGTATCCGTACCCGGGCAGGTCCACCAGGTAGACATCCCGCCGGCCCGGTCCGCCGCCTTCAACGGTGAGGCGGTAGATATTCGCCAGCCGCGTTTTTCCCGGCGCCGCGCTCGTCCGGGCGATCTGCCGCCGGGCGAGTGCGTTGATCAGCTTGGACTTGCCGACATTCGACCGGCCCGCCATCGCGATCTGCGGCAATCCATCCCGCGGGATTCCCGTTGCGGCGCCGCCCGCGGCGGCGCTCGTGACAAATTCGGCGGAGATGATCTTCAAAAGCCGGTACTCGGTATTCGGTGTTCGGTGCCCGGGAGCCGGGACTCGGCGGTCGATTTCCGAGCACCGAACCCCGAGTACCCGAACACCGAATACCGAGTGCCGGCGAGCGTCAGTGAGTAATGGTGTCGTCCGAAATGGCGGGCTGCACGGCGGCGTCGGCGGTCGTGGCCGTGGCGGCAATGCTGCCTGCCAACGGTTCGGCGAGTGCGACCTTCAGCACTTCGTCCATGTGGTCGACCAGGTAGATGCCGAGCGTGTCGAGCACGTTTTTCGGAATGTCGGCCAGATCTTTCTCGTTGTCCTTCGGCAGCACGATGTTCTTCAGCCCCGCTCGGTGCGCCGCCAGCACCTTTTCCTTCACGCCGCCGATCGGCAGCACCTTGCCGCGCAGCGTGATTTCGCCCGTCATCGCGACGTCCTTGCGGACCGCCACCTTGCCGAGCGCTGAGATCAAGGTCGTCGCCAGCGTAATGCCGGCCGATGGGCCGTCCTTCGGGATCGCCCCTTCGGGAATGTGCACGTGCACGTCCGTCGTGCGGTTGAAGTTCTTCGGGATGTTGAACTCCTCCGCCTTGGAGCGCACGTAGCTCATCGCCGCCTGCGCGGACTCCTGCATGACGTCACCGAGCTTGCCGGTCAGCATCAGTCGTCCCTTGCCCGGCATCAGCGTCGCTTCGATCACGAGGATCTCGCCGCCGACTTCCGTCCAGGCGAGGCCCGTCGCGACGCCCATTTCGTTCTTCTCTTCCGCCAGCGTGGGTCGGAAGCGCGGCACGCCGAGGTACTCGGTGACCTTGGCCGCGGTGATTTCTTCCTTGAACTCGGTGCCCTCGACGACGACCTTGCGGGCGACCTTGCGGCAGATCGAGTTGATCTCGCGCTCCAGGTTGCGGACGCCGGCCTCGCGCGTGTAGCGCTGGATGATGACCTGGTAGGCCTCGTCGAGGAACGTGACGTTCACCGGCGTGAGGCCGTTCCCATCGATCGCCTTGGGGCCGAGGAAGCGCTTGGCGATCTCGACCTTCTCCATTTCCGTGTAGCCGGCGAGCTGCAGCACTTCCATGCGGTCGCGCAGCGCCTGCGGGATCGTGTGGAGCACGTTCGCCGTGCAGATGAACATGACGTTCGAGAGGTCGTACTCGACGTCGAGATAGTGGTCGAGGAACGCGTTGTTCTGTTCCGGGTCGAGCACTTCGAGCAGCGCCGCCGACGGATCGCCGCGGAAGTCCATCGACATCTTGTCGACTTCGTCGAGCAGGAAGACCGGGTTCTGCGAGCCGGCCTTTTTCATCATCTGGATGATCTGGCCGGGGAAGGCGCCGATGTAGGTGCGGCGGTGGCCGCGGATCTCCGCTTCGTCGCGCACGCCGCCGAGCGACAGCCGCACGAACTTGCGGTTCATGGCGCGGGCGATCGACTTGGCGAGCGAGGTCTTGCCGACTCCGGGAGGCCCGGCGAAGGTGAGGATCGTGGCCTTCGGCTTCTTGACGAGCGCGCGGACGGCGAGGAACTCGAGGATGCGGTCCTTGATTTTCTCGAGACCGTAGTGGTCCTCGTTGAGGATCTGCTCGGCACGCTTGAGGTCGCGGCTCTCCTTGGTCTTCTTGTACCAGGGCACCGCGATCAGCCAATCGAGGTAGTTGCGCGACACGGTCGCTTCCGCGGACATCGGCGGCATCGCTTCGAGCCGCTTCAGTTCCTGGACCGCCTTCTCCTTGACCTCCTCAGGCATGCGCGCCTGGTCGATCTTCTTCTTCAGTTCTTCGATCTCGTTCCCCTTGTCGTCCTTGCGTCCCAGTTCCTTCTGGATCGCCTTCATCTTCTCGTTGAGGTAGTACTCCTTCTGCGCCTTCTCCATCTGCTTCTTCACGCGAGACTGGATGCGGCGGTCCACCTGCAACTTGTCGACTTCGGCTTCGAGGATGCCGGCGATGCGGTTCAAGCGCTCGACGGGGGAGATGATCTCCAGGAGGTTCTGCTTCTCGTCAACGCCCACCACGAGGTGCGCGGCGATCGTATCGGCGAGCTTGCCGGGATCGTCGACGCGAACGGCGGCGATCATGGCGTCGTAATTCAGGTTGTTCGAGAGCTTGACGTACTGCTCGAAGAGCGACGCCACCCGCGTCATCGTCGCTTCGGCGTCACCGCCCGCTTCGCGCGGACGCGGGACGACCTTCACGACTACCCGGTAGAACCCCTTGTCTTCCTTCCACTCGATCGCGCGCGCGCGGTCGACCCCTTCCACGAGCAGCTTGATGTTGCCATCCGGCAGCTTCA
Organism: uncultured Acidobacteriota bacterium; assembly: GCA_963762995.1. Classification (GTDB taxonomy): domain Bacteria; phylum Acidobacteriota; class Vicinamibacteria; order Vicinamibacterales; family 2-12-FULL-66-21; genus JACDCA01. Next base: position 177,042 of record CAVXMQ010000025.1, read on the forward strand.
GGCTCTGGACGACGTTGGCCACGCAGCCCATGGTGAAGATGTCGGACGGCTGCGGATCGTCGACCTGGGCGTCGTGCTGCGCGGCCAGGAAGATCCGCTTGTCTTTCATCAGCGCATGCTCGAGTGCCCGCACCGAGGACGGCCGTCCGATGACGAACGGCAGCATCATGTGCGGAAAGACGACCACGTCTCTCAGCGGGACTATCGGGAGCGTTTCGTAGAGTTCCATGTATTGGTGTTTCGGAGAGGTTGGATAGCGAGGTGGGGTGTCGCCCGGGTCAGCGATGCACCATGGCGGTTGGCTCCTATCCAGCTTTCTCGATCAGCGTCGTGATCGGTTTTTCCTTGCTCATGACCACTTCGCGGGTGATGACGCATTCGCGAATCTTCTTCTGGCCCGGCAGGTTGTACATCAAATCGAGCATGAGGTCCTCGATGATCATCCGCAGGCCGCGCGCCCCGATCTTGCGGGCGAGCGCCTGCTCTGCGATGGCCTCGAGCGAGTCGTCGGTGAACCGAAGCTTCACGTTCTCGTACTCGAACAACTTCTGGTATTGACGCGTAATCGCGTTGCGCGGTTGCGTCAGGATCTGCACCAGCGCCGCGCGATCGAGCTCGTGGAGGGTCCCGATCACCGGCAGACGCCCGACGAACTCGGGGATCAGGCCGTACTTGATCAGGTCTTCCGGCTCCACCATCTCCAGCGTCGTGCCGATGTCGCGGTTGAGGAGCGACTTCACATCTGCCTTGAACCCCAGCGTCTTCTTCCCGGTTCGACGCTCGATCTGCTTGTCGAGACCCACGAAGGCGCCGCCGCAGATGAAGAGGATGTTGGTCGTGTCGACCTGGAAGAACTCCTGGTGCGGGTGCTTGCGTCCGCCCTGCGGGGGCACGTTGGCGACGGTCCCCTCGAGGATCTTGAGCAGCGCCTGCTGGACGCCTTCACCGGAGACGTCGCGGGTAATCGAGGGGTTCTCGTCCTTCCGGCAGATCTTGTCGACTTCGTCGATGTAGATGATGCCCTGCTGGCACTTCTCGATGTCTCCCCCGGCCGACTGCAGCAGCTTGAGGATGATGTTTTCGACGTCTTCGCCGACGTACCCCGCCTCGGTCAGCGTCGTCGCATCGACGATGGTGAAGGGGACGGAGAGGAGCTTGGCGAGCGTCTGCGCGAGCAGGGTCTTGCCGGTGCCGGTCGGGCCGATCAGGAGGATGTTCGACTTGGTCAGCTCGATGTCGTTGCGGCCGCGCGTCTGCTTCTGGATTTCGATCCGCTTGTAGTGGTTGTAGACGGCGACCGCGAGCTTTTTCTTGGTCTGCTCCTGGCCGATCACATACTCGTCGAGGAACTTCTTGATGTCCTGTGGGACGGGGAGGGAAGACGAGCGGGCGCCGGCCCGGGTTTCGAACTTGTTGTCATCCGCGATGATGTCGTTGCAGACCTCGACACACTCGTCGCAAATGAACACGGTGGGTCCCGCGATCAGCTTGCGGACGTCGTTCTGGTCTTTGTTGCAGAACGAACAGCGGAGGATCTCGCCGTCGCCGGACTTTTTCACCATGGGGAATATACGGCAGCCACGTTGGGCTGCGCTCCGGACTCTCCGTTATGCACGTTTTCGGATGACGTCGTCAATAATACCGTATTCCTTCGCCTGTTCGGGTCCCAGGATGTAATCCCGCTCTGTGTCATCCTGGATACGCTTCAGGGGTTGCCCCGTGTGTCCCGCCAGGATCTGGTTCAGCCGCTCTCGCGTTCTCAGCAGTTCCCGCGCGTGAATATCGATATCGGTCGTCTGGCCGCCGAGCCCCTGCACCCAGGGCTGGTGGATCAGGATCCGCGAATTGGGGAGCGAGAACCGCTTTCCCTTCGCTCCCGCGGCCAGGAGCACCGCGGCGACCGAGGCCGCCTGTCCCAGGCAGTAGGTCTGGACGTCCGGCTTGATGAACTGCATCGTGTCGTAGATCGCCATGCCGGCCGTCACCACGCCCCCCGGGCTGTTGATGTAGAGCAGGATGTCGCGATCCGGGTCCTCCGCCTCCAGGAACAAGAGCTGCGCGATGACGAGATTGGCGATGTTGTCGTCGATCGGCGTGCCGATGAAGATGATGCTGTCTTTCAGGAGGCGCGAAAAGATGTCGTACGCGCGTTCCCCGCGGTTGGTCTGTTCGACCACCATGGGAATGAGCTGCATGCGTTCTGCCATGACGAATTGAATCCTTTATCGGTCAGAGACGGGTGGCTCTTGAGAGCAGAAATTCCACGGTCCGTTCGCGCCGGATCCCGGCATAAACGCGGCCAAGTCCCCCCTCTTTCTCGAGGCGGGCCCGGACGGCGGCCGGGGTGCGGCCCGTGCGTTCGGCGTAGCGGGCGATCTCTTCGTCGGCGTCGGCGTCGCTGACGGAAATGTTCTCCCGCCGCGCAACTTCGTCGAGGACGAGGGCGCTCTTGACCGCTTCGATCGCCCCCTCCCGCTGCCGCTCGCGGAATTCTTCCCAGTTGATGTTGGTGCGCATCGGATCGACCTGCTGTTCGATCAGGCGCCGGACGAACTCTTCGACCCGGCGGTCGACCTCGCGCTCCAGCAGCACGGCGGGGGCTTCGGCGGTCATGCGGGACGCGAGCTGCTTGAGAAGATCGCCGCGCATTTCGCGCTCGTTCTCGTGCATGGCCTCGTGTTCCAGGTCGGCGCGCACGCGCGCCCGCAGGGCCTCGAGATTCTCGAAGTTCCCCATGTCCTTGGCGAACTCGTCGTCGAGTGCGGGGACGACCCGCTTGCGGATCGCCTTCACCGTGACGTCGTACTTCACCGTCGTGCCGGCGAGCTCGGCGATCGCGTAGTCGGCGGGGTAAGTGATGTCGAACGTTTTCCGCTCGCCAGTCGAGAGTCCGACCAGCGCCTCGTCGAACCCGGGCGGGTTCGCGGCCGCGCCGATGTCCACGCTCACCCCGTCGTGCTTGTCGGTCTGCGCTTCGCCGTTCTCGGCCGTCGCCGTTCGTTCGAGGTCCACGGTGACCGAGTCCCCGGCACCGACGCCTCGCTCCTCGATCGGCTCGTAGCGTGCGGCGCGATCGCGCAGCTGCGAGAGTGCCTGTTCGATCGCGGATTCCTCGACCGCCGTCCCGCGGTTGGTGATGGTGAGGGCCGAGTAGTCGCCCGGGTCGATGGGGGGAACCGTCTCGAACGTGGCGGTGAACTTGAGCGGCTGGCCCTCTTCGACGACGACGTCCTTGATGTCGGGCGTATCGACCGGCTCGACACCGCGCTCGCGCAGCGCCTCGTCGACGGCGCGCGGGATCAGTCCGTGGGCCACGTCGTGGAGGATCTGGTCGCGGAACCGCTGTCGCACGACTTTCGCGGGCACTTTGCCGGGGCGGAAGCCGGGAATGCGCGCCGCCTTGCCGTAGTCACGGGCGATCTTGTCGATCTCCGCGTCCACGACGGTGCTCGGGATTTCGACGACCAGGTTTTTTTGAGTGTCGGAAACGTCGATGAACTCGGTCTTCATTACACGCGGATTATTACGGATTAACGTGGATTCACGCGGATTTGATTAACGCTGATTGTTTCGGCAGGCGTGGTATGCGAAAGGGGGGAGTCGAACCCCCATAGCCTTACGGCTACCGGATCCTAAGTCCGGCGCGTCTGCCAGTTCCGCCACTTTCGCGTCGGACCGGATTCTCTAGCGTAGCATGGCTCGCTCGCTTCGCTCGCGGTTCCAGGATCCAAGGTTCGAGCCCATTCCCAAGAAAAACCCACATATCGTAGCACCAGGTCGCGCGCATACAACCCGTCGTAGGGGAGGCCTGTCCCCATTCTCAACTTCAACCTGCAAAATGGGGCCAGGCCCCCTTTTCAGCTGCGGCGCGCAAAAGGGGGCCTGGCCCCCTTGGCGTCCTCGATTTTGCATCGCTTCTTAATAGAGGTGAGGACGTGGCTAGATCGATGTGGAAGGGGTCGATTGCGTTTGGGTTGGTGAATATCCCGGTCGAACTCTACAGTGCGGTGCGCGATCACCGGCCGAAGTTTCGGCTGCTGCACGCCAAGGACGAATCGCCGATCCAATACGAGAAAGTCTGCGCGACGGAAGGGAAGCGCGTCGCGTGGGAGGACCTCGTGAAGGGCTACGAATACGAGAAGGGGCAGTTCGTCGTCCTGACGAAGGAGGACTTCAAGACCGCCGCGGTCGAGAAAACGAAGACGATCGACATTCTCGACTTCGTGGATCCGAAAGAAGTCGACGAGCGGTACTTCGAGACGCCGTACTACCTGCAGCCGGGCAAGGGCGCGGATCGCTCCTATGCACTCCTGCGGGACGCCATTGAGAAGTCCGGAAAAATCGGCGTCGGCAAGATCATCCTGCGCGATGCGCTCCATCTCGCCGCGGTCGAAACGATCGGGGACGCCATCGTGTTGACGATGATGCGTTTCGCGGACGAGCTTGCGGACCTGGAGGACTTCAAGTTCCCCAAGTCGGTAGCGACGCGCCCTGGTGAAATGAACATGGCGCTCCAGTTGATCGACTCGCTGAGCGCCAAGTGGGAGCCGGGGAAGTACACGGACGAGTATCGCGACAACCTCATGCGCGTGATCAAGGCGAAGCTCAAGGGCAAAAAGCCGAAGCTCCAGGAGCGCGAGACACCGCATACCGCCGAAGTCGTGGATCTCATGGCCCGGCTGCGTGCGAGCCTCGAGGGAAAAAGCCAGGGGAAGAAGGACAGCGAGGGAAGAAAACCTCCCGGGCGCGGAAGAAGACAAAGCGTGCCGCATAGAATGGCTTGGTGGATCGCACCGCCGCCGCCGAGTGGTACGCACGCAATCGCAGCCGCTCGCGCGCCATTTTCGACCTGATTGTTCCCGACGCGTACTACACGCGCCCGATCGCGCTTCGCAACCCGATCGTGTTCTACGAAGGGCACCTCCCGGCGTTCAGCATGATCTCGGTGCTGAACCGCGGACTCGGACGTCCTGGCGCCGACGAACGCCTCGAGGGCATCTTCGCGCGTGGCATCGATCCCGAAAGCGAAGACACTGCGGTGCCGCGTAGTGGAGCGTCCACCGCATGGCCAGCGCGTGACGAGGTGCTTGCAGTTCGGCGCGAAAGCCGACGCGCTCGTGCTGGACGCGCTCCGCACGGCGCCGCTCGACGAGTCGCGGCCGGCCATGAAACGCGGCGAGGCGATTTATACCGCGCTCGAACACGAGGCGATGCACCAGGAAACGCTCCTGTATATGTGGCACCGGCTGCCGCACGAGCAGAAGCAGCGTCCGACCTACTTGCGCTACGAGCGCAAGGGGGAGGTTCCCGCGCAGAAGTCGATACGAGTTCCCGCGGGACCCGCGACGCTGGGCGCTCGCCGCGACGAGATTCCCTTTGGCTGGGACAACGAGTTCGACGCGCACGTCATAGAAGTGCCGGCATTCGACGTCGACGCCCACAGCGTCACCAACGCCGACTATCTCCCGTTCGTCGAGGCGGGCCATGTCGAGCCGCCGGCGTTCTGGCATCGCGAGGATGGGCAATGGTTCTGGCGCGGCATGTTCGAGTTCATTCCGCTTCCCCGTGCCTGGCCCGTCTACGTGAGTCATGACGAGGCATCGGCGTTCGCCAGGTGGAAGGGACGACGGCTCATGAGCGAGGCTGAGTACCATCGCGCGGCCGAAGGGGCAGACCTCAAGGCGGGCCACTCGAACTTCACGATGTGGGAACCCGTACCGGCGGGGGCGCGTCCTGCCGCCGCCAGTCGCTGGGGTGTGCACGACCTTTCGGGGAACGGGTGGGAGTGGACGTCCACCGTCTTTGCCCCCTTCCCCGGTTTCGAACCGATGACGTCGTACCCGGAATACTCCGCCGACTTCTTCGACGGTCAGCACTACGTGCTGAAGGGGGCCTCGCCCGCGACCGCGAGGGAGCTGATTCGCCCGAGTTTCCGCAACTGGTTCCGTCCGAATTATCCCTATGTCTACGCAAAGTTCAGGACCGCTGCCGATGCGTAATCTCGCGACGCCGTTCATCGCCGACTTCGCCGCTGAGGTGAAGCGGGATCTCTCGCTGACGCCGAGACAGTTACAGTCGAAGTACCTCTACGACGCGCTTGGCTCGAGCCTCTTCGAAGCCATCTGCCGGTTGCCGTGGTATCGCATCACGCGGTCCGAACGCCGCCTCCTGCGCCGGCATGCGGACGCGATCGTCGGCCACCTCCACAACGGCACGATCGTCGAGCTCGGGTGCGGCAACGGCGAGAAACTCATCCTCCTTGCGGAGGCACTGCAGGCACGCGGCGAATCCGCGCGCGTGCACTTGATCGACATCTCGTCGCAGGCACTGGAACAGACCGAGCGCCGCATCACGCGCCTCGAGCATTTCTCGGTGCTCGGCCACCGATCGACCTACGAGGAGGGTCTGCGCGCCGCGGCGTCGCAGCGCGACGACCGCTCTCCGATGCTGGTGCTGTTCCTCGGCTCCAACATCGGCAACTTCGATCCGCCGGCGGCGCTGGCGTTCCTCCAGCAGATCCGAGCCGCGTTGCGGCCCGGCGACGTGCTGCTGCTCGGCGCCGACCTGGTGAAGCCGGAAGCGGAATTGATCCTGGCGTACGACGACCCGCTCGGCGTGACGGCGGCGTTCAACAAGAACCTGCTGGTGCGTGTGAACGAAGAGCTCGGGGGGAACTTCAACCTCTATGCGTTCGCCCATCGCGCCGCGTGGGATCCCGAGCAGCAGCGCGTCGAAATGCACCTCGTGAGCACGAATCGGCAGCGGGTCACCGTTGAGGCGGCCGAGCTGACCGTGGACTTCGATCCCGGTCAGTACATCTGGACGGAGAGCTCGTACAAGTACGAGCCACAGCAGATCAGCGACCTGGGGGCCGAGGCAGGATTCGAAACCCTGCGCCAATGGATCGACCGCGACGCCCAGTTCGCCCTGACGCTCTTCGGCTGTAGTTAAGCCCCTCTAGGGGCGCCCACTCACGTAGTTGGCGCGCGCCGTTTCCACTTCCCGCAGGATCTCCTCGGCGAGCGAACTGGGGAAGGTGACGGTCGCGAGGCCACCGAACCCCAGGATCCAGCTTTTCAGCGCCCAGTCGTTGACGACGTTGAGCGTGAGTTCGATGGAACCGTCGGCGGCGTCGGCGATGGCTTGCGAGGGATGCCAGACGCGTTCGCGAACGTAGCGCGCGATTTTCTCCGCGAACCGAACCTGGATTTTTTCCGGCGTGCCCTGGGTGACGCCGAGCGAATGCGCAAAGGCATCTTCCGGAAGTTCGAGCGGCTCGAAACGTTCCTCCATCAGGGAAACCTGGGCAATGCGGTCCACCGCGAAGGTGCGGACGGCGCCGTATTCGGGGACGAATCCGATCACGTAGAGGCTGCCCTGGCCGAAGACCAGGCGATACGGCTCGAGCACGTAGGCTTTTTCACGCTTGCTCGAAAACGAGTCGTATCTCATCGTCACGCGCCGCTGCTGCAACGTGGCCTCGAGGAGTTGCGCGACTTCCTTGGTGCGCGGCGCGGCCGACTGCGTGCCGGGGTCTGGCTTGGCCTGGATCGCGAGCGGCATCCGGTCGAGGAACTGGCGCATCCCCGGGGTGAGCGCGGTGGAGAGCTTCTCGAACGCGCTGCGCACGTCGCGTTCGAAGGGCGTCCCCGAAAGGCACTCGACCAGCGTTCGCGAGAAGTAGAGCGCGCTCAGCTCCGCCAGCGTGAAGCCGGTGTCGTCCAGCCGGCGAAAAGCCTTCTGTTCGAGCGTCCAGTACTTCTTGCCGTCGTGCAGCTCGTCGAAGAGCGGAAATCCCGCCTCCTGCAGCGCATCGAGGTCTCGGCGGATCGTGCGCGTGGTGACGCCGGTCTGCCTGGCGAGGTCGTCGATCGTCGCCCGGCGCGACGCTTCCAGCGCCTTGAGGATCGTCCACTGACGGATGACTTCCGCGTTGCGCGGCATTTACGTGGTCTGCGGGTCGGGGCGGGCCAGCGCCGCGGAGACGAGCGCGCGGCGAGCCTTGTCCCTGCGGGTGCCGTAGTACCAGTGCGCCGGCCCCATCAGCGCGAACGAGGACGGCGACAGGAAGGCCAGCTGCACCGGCGCCAGCATGGCGAAGAGCATCGCGAACAGCCCGACGCCCGCGGAAACGGCATGATGGCCGGCGTGCGAGCGGGTGTCGAACACTTCGAGCGAGTCCAGCCCCAACGCCTCGCGACGCCGGTAGGCGTGCAGGTAGAGCAGTGTGAACAGCGACATCAGGATGAAGAAGCCAAGACCGTACAGGATGGAGGCGTTTGCCAATTCGGCCAGCGACATCGCCGTGAGCGCCCGGCTTGACAGGCCTAAGACCTGGTTCATGAAGGCCTCGAACATGAACTTGAGGGGATAGACGTAGACGAGGACGACGAAGAGCAGGACGCTGTTGATCACCGTCGTCGGACCGTCGGTCAGCGGGTACTTCTCGAAGAAGGTGTCGTGCTCGTGCCAGATCCAGACGATCAGCGCAAACGCGCAGGCAAAGGCCGGTACGCCTTTCAGCAGGTCCATCAGGTCCGTGTAGTTGGCGGGCACTCCGCTGGACAACGCGAGCAGCGTCAGCGCGAACCCGAACACCGCGTCGCTGAACTCCTCGAGCCGCGAAATCTTGTGTTTCCGGGGACTTAGCACGGCCCGAACTATACCCGCCTTCGCGCCTCGCGCTAAGCGCGAAGGCGAGTGACCTGATCTGTCACACCCCTTTCGTAGACTGCGTCCAACAAGGAGTGAGACCTATGGCGCGGTTCGAAGGCTCGGCGGCTTTGAAGCTCGATTTCGGCGTGCAGGCCCCGCGACAGGCGCTTCGCCTGGCGACGCCGTCGGGCGTGTTGCGTGGGCCGGATAAATACAAGGTGCTGGAGCATCGGCGCCGCCAGGCGCAGATCAAGGCACGGCGATTGCTCAGCCTGATGGAGGAGGCGCAGTAGCCATGACAGGCTGCACACACGGAAACGGCCGAGCCCTCTGTTTCGAGTGCTTCAGAGGCCGGCATGGAGCGCACGCGGGCACGCCAGGCGGCGTGGACGCAGCGGGATCTCCCGTTCGAGCGTCCCGAACCGAAGCGCAAACTCTCCGAGCAGGAGATCGCCCATCGCCAGCGGATGCTCGACCATCTCGTCGACGCCGCAAGAAAAGGCGCTTAAGTGCTACTCTGAGGGCGCATCCAGCACAGGAGCGTCCGCATGGAGCCTCTCAAGCGCTTTTGCGCGCACTGTGGCGGTGAACTCACGGCCGCCGGCGCGTTGTATTCGGCACTGCGCCTGACGTTTCGCCCCGAGAACGCGAAGTTCCTCACCCTCGAGAGCGGCGAGATCATGACCAAGGGACTCATGTGCAGCGACTGCGGCGTCATCGCCATCCTGGGCGACGTCACCAAGCTGCGTCGCCTCACCGGCCCACCCCCGACAGACCCCCAATCTCGCTAAGCCAGAGCTAGGTAGCGCAGGACTTCAGTCCTGCCAGATAGGGCACGGACCAGTACCGAAGGTTTTCGTTGACACGAGCTGCGGCCGGGCTGATGCTCTACTGCATGTTGTCCGACCTTCGCCGCGACGTACGCTACGCGCTCCGCATGCTGGCGCGCACGCCAGGCTTCACGTTCATCATCTGCCTCACGCTCGCGCTCGGCATCGGCGCCAACGCGGTCATCTTCACCGCCGTCGACGCGGTGCTCCTGCAGCGCGCCCCGGTGCTGGACCCTGCGGCCGTCGTCAGCGTCTACACGGCCGGCTCCGATGAGCGCGATCGCTTCTCGACGTCTTGCTATCCCGATTACGTGGACCTCCGAGATAGTGGCGTCTTCCAGAGTCTGACGGCGTTTGCCTCGATCCCGCTGGTCATGCAGACGCCCGAGGGGGCGGATCCGGTGCGGGGGCAACTGGTCACCGGCAACTACTTCGACGTCCTCGGCGTTCGCATCGCGACCGGCCGCACGTTCTCGGCGGACGAAGACCGCAGCGGCGCCCCGGTGCGCGTGGTCGTGCTGTCTCATGAGGCCTGGCGGAGCCGATTCGGCGGGGACGCGTCAGCGATCGGGCGAACCATCTCACTGAACGGCAATCCCTACACGATCATCGGCGTTGCACCGCAGGGCTTCACGTCGCCGATCCTCGGGGCGGCGCCAGAGATGTGGGCCCCGATGGCGCTGCAGCCGGAATTGCGCCCGCCGTCCGCCGGCCTTCGGCGCGCGCTCGGCACCAGCAACATGCTGACCGCGCGCGGTCCGCGATGGATGAATATGATCGGCCGCCTGGCGCCAGGGCAAAGCCTCGCGGCGACGGCGTCCGCTGCCGACGCCGTGGGGGCACGCCTGGAGACGACGTACCCGACGACGAATCGCGCCCGACGATTCAACGTGATGGCGCTCGGCACCGGCCCGGGGGTCAGGACCACGAACGAACCGCGCCTCCGGCTGCTGACGTGGGCCGTCGTGGTCGTGCTCCTCATCGCCTGTGCGAACGTCGCCAGCCTGCTGCTCGCGCGCGCCGTCACCCGCAGGCGCGAGATCGCGGTCCGCATGGCGGTCGGCGCCGGCCGTGGTCGGTTGGTGCGTCAATGGTTGACCGAGTCGGTCCTGCTCGCGCTGCTTGGCGGTGCCGGCGGACTGCTCCTGGCGTGGTGGATGGCGCCGGTGCTGCACCAGTTCGGGATCCCAGAGACCATCCCGCTTGGCGTGACCAGCCGGGTCTTTCTCTTTACGCTGCTTGTGTCGATCGCGAGCGCGCTGATGTTCGGCGTCGCCCCGGTGGTGCAGACGCTGCGCAAGAACACCGTGGAGGCGCTGCGGGACGAAGGGGGGGCCGTCGCGAGCGGCGCGCGCGCCACGCGCATGCGCAGCACGTTCGTCGTCATCCAGGTGGCCTTGAGCCTGATGCTGCTGGTCGGGGCGGGCCTCTTTCTCCGAACCCTGCGGAACGCAACGACGGTGGACCTTGGTTACGACGTCGATCGCGTGCTCCTGGCGGAGCTCAATATGGACGTTCGCGGGTACTCCCAGGAAGCCGGACAGGCGGCCTACTCTCGAATCCTCGAGAAGGTGAAGGCCCTGCCGGGAGTGGAGGCGGCGGGTGCCGCGCGCGTGACGGTGCTCAGCGGAGGGTCGCGCGTTACGAGCGTGAGCACTGACGGCCGCCCGGTGGCCAACGACAACAGCAACGGCATGGACGCCCGGGCCAACGTCATCAGCGATGGTTACCTCGACGCCATGGGCATCCGGGTGCGCGCCGGCCGCAATTTTCGCCCGTCCGACACCAACGGTGCGCCTGGCGTCGTCATCATCAGCGACTCCCTCGCCGCCACGCTCTTCCGCGGCAGGGATCCGATCGGTCAGACCGTCACGGTGGTCCGTAGCCCGCTGCAGGTCATCGGCGTCGTTCCCGACACGGTGTATCGCAGCTCAGTGGAAGCGAATCCGCTGCCGTTCCTTTACGTCCCGCTTCTGCAGAACTACGAGTCGGGCGTCACGCTGCACATCAGGACGGCGGGCGATCCGCAAGCGCTCATCGCGCCGCTGCGCCGCCTGCTGAATGAGGTAGACCCACAACTGGTGCTCGGCCGTCCGCGTGTGCTGCGCGAGGAGTTCACCCAGTCGCTCGGCAACCAGCGCCTGCTGGCGACGATGGTCGGCCTCTTCGGCCTGCTCGCCATCGTTCTGGCGGCGATTGGTTTGTATGGCGTGATGGCGCACCTGGCGGGACAACGCACCACGGAAATCGGGATCCGCCTCGCGCTCGGCGCGCAGCCGGGCTCGATCTTCCGCCTGATGCTGACCGACGGCCTGCGGCTTGTCGCGTTGGGCTCAGTGCTGGGACTGGCGGGCGCAATCGCCGGCGCACGCTATGTGGAGAACCAGTTGTTCGGCGTCGCGCCGAGGGACCCCCTCACCTTGATCGGGGTCTGCGGCGTCCTGTTTGCCGTGGCGATTGCGGCCTGCCTGATCCCCGCGCGCCGAGCGATGCGCGTGGACCCCGCCCTCGCCTTGCGCGGCGCCTAGCGCGCGCATGGCTGGCGAATATGGAGACATTTATCCCGGCGCCAGAGGCGCCGCCTCCGGCGGCGCTGCCGGCGCTTCCGCCCGTCGCGCCACCGACCGACACGAACGCCACGAACGAGCGGTGTGCGTCGACGTCGGACATGGCGTGGAACCAGGCGGGGAGTTCGATGCCGCGGTTCTTGTAGAGCTTCGACCAGACCATCCCGAGGCCCAGCGCTATCGCGAACGGGAGCAGGTTGGAGGGGGAATGGCCGTCATGCCAGACTTCCCGGCGCCCGCCGTCGGCGGGCATCTCGCGCAGGAACTTCCGGTAGGCGCGCCAGCCGGCGGCGCGCCGCACGCCGTCGTTCGAGAGCGGTGTGTGCGCGCCGGCCGCGATGAAGCAGCCGATCGAAACGACAAACAGCGCGACCGAGAGGAAGAACCACCACGGACCGTACCGTTGCAGCATCCACGCGACGGGCAGCAACCCCAGCAGCGCGAGCACCAGTAAGATGACGCCCGCCGCCTGGTAGTTCTTCTGCACCTGCGCGCGACCCTGGTCGATCAAACCCGCCGACGCCAACTCCCGCCACAACACCTTCCGGAACCTCGAGAAGCGCAGCGTGAGATGCGAGTGCGCCTTGCTCAACGTGATGTGTTCGTCGTGTGCGGCTTTGCCGCTGAAGATGGTGTCGATTGCCGCCTGTTCGTGCGGCGCCAGGCGTGCGGCCGACCGTCGTCGCACCAAACGGAACGATCGCGTACCCAACACGCCACGCTCTTCTTCGACGGAGAGGACGCCCTGCTGCGCGAGCGCGAACAGCGCACCGAAGGCGTGTTCGGACTTCGCGCTGCCATTCGAGGCCAGTGCACCCGCCAGTGCGGGCGGCAGCGGGTCGGGCGGGCCGCTGAAGGTGTCGGGGACGGTGATATCTCGAGGCGGCGGATCGTAGCTTTGCCGCATCCCGAAGATCAGGATCACGCCGCCCAGCAGGATGAAGGCGCTGACGAGGAGCGCCGGGTTGCGATAACTGTCGTGCACCCAGCGCCGCTGTTGCCACGTCGGGGGTGCGTCGAGAACGGACCCGCGCGGCAACGGGATCGATAGCTCGATCCATCCGTTCCTTCCGATGTTGATCGCCGAGATGAGGACCTGGCCAGGGCGCATCTCGATTCGCGAGCTTTCAACACGTCGCGCGCTCACCGACGGCGCCGATAGCGGATCGGCGGGCAGGATGACCTCGATCGCGCTGCGATCGATGACGTACTTGTGTTCCTTGGGCAGCGCCAACCCTGTCACCACGTCCGAGTCACCCTCGACTCTGACGACGCCACGCGAGATGTAGGTCAACTCGAACGTATGCGTTGACGGCTGGACCGGTGCGAAGAACCAGTCGATCCTCAGGCCGTCCTTTCGCTTGACGCTGACATGGCCCGGTCCGGTCCCCTGTGGAAACACGGTGCCGTCCATCGCCGCGCTCACGAATTCAACGCCGTCGGTGCGCCGCGTGGGGATGAGCCGGAAAGCCGTCTTGAACGTGCCCTCTTCGAACCGGAAGACGATCGTTTCCGTGATGCGTAGATCGCCGCCCTTCAGGACCTCGATGCGGGAATCAAATCGCTCGGCTCGATATTCATTCGCCGCGGCAGGCGCTGCGAGCACTAACGCAAGGAAGAAGAAGGCTCCCGAAATCCGCACCATCACTCAATGATAGGCACAACCTTCAGCGCCCCCTCAGAAATAGCAGAGGCGGTTTGTGCCCATGCTACATTTCCGATTATGCGCTCAACTGTTCTTGTCGCCTCGGTCGCGGCCGTGATCCTTTCCGCACCCTCGGCCGCGCAGCAGAAAGTCGTCGTCCCCATCGAGTATCACAAGCTCGATAACGGCCTGAAGGTTGTGCTCTCGCGCGATACGTCATCGCCGACCGCCGTCGTCGGCGTCTACTACAACATCGGATTTCGCATCGAGCCGAAGGACCGTACCGGGTTCGCGCATCTCTTCGAGCACATGATGTTCCAGGGCTCGCAGCATCTCGGGAAGAACGCCTTCATCGGCATGGTCGAGTCGAACGGCGGCATCCTGAATGGCTCGACCCGCTTCGACTTCACCAACTACTTCGAGATCGTGCCGAGCCACACGCTGGAAACGATGCTCTGGGGAGAAGCGGACCGCATGCGCGGGCTGAACATCACGCAGGACAACCTGACGAACCAGCAGGGTGTGGTGAAGAACGAAGTGAAGGTGAACGTGCTCAACCAGCCCTACGGCGGCTTCCCGTGGCTGGACATGCCTCAGCTCGCCAACGAGAACTGGTACAACGCGCACAACTTCTACGGCGACCTCGCGCACCTCGATGCCGCGACGCTCAAGGACGTCCAGGACTTCTTCAAGACCTACTACGCGCCGAATAACGCCGTGCTGGTCGTGACCGGTGACATCGACACGGCGCAAACACTGGGATTGGTACGGAAGTACTTCGGCGCCATTCCCTCCGCGAAGCTCCCCCCGCAGCCCGACATCTCGGAGCCGCGGCAGCAGAAAGAGAAGCGCACCAATCGCGAGGATCCGCTCGCCAATCGCCCGGCGCTCGCCGTTGGCTACCATCATCCGCCGCGCGACACGCCCGAGTTCTACGCGATGGGCCTCATCGATCAATTGCTGGCGCAGGGAAGCGACAGCCGCCTCTACGAGGCGCTCGTCCAGAAGCGTGGCCTGTCGGGGTCGGTCGATGGCGGCGCCAATCCGCTCCTCGGCAACATGTTCGACATCAAGGGGCCGACCCTCTGGGTGGTCTGGCTGATCCACGACGCCGACAAGAAAGCCGACGACATCATCAAGGTCATCGACGAAGAGGTGACACGGTTGCAGAGCACGCCGGTGACGAAACAGGACCTGGAACTCGCGCTGGTGAAGCGTCGCTCGCAGCTTTTCGAAGAGCAGGAGGACTTCGTCCGCTTCGGCCGCGCGAACCTGCTCGCGTCGTTTGCGCTCTTCGACGATGATCCCGGCAAGATCAACCGGATCGAGGACGAGTTCCGGAAGGTAACGCCGACGTTGATCCAGAAGACGGCGACGGAATACCTGCGTCCCACCAATCGAACGATCCTCACGATCACGCCGAAGGCGAAGGAGGGACGGTGAAGGTCCTGCTGGCCATCGTCACCGCGCTTGCGCTCGCGCAGCAGTTTCCCGCCGAGCCGCCGAAACCCGGCACCCCAAAAGACTTCCGCGTGCCCGAGCCGCGGCGGTTCACGCTCGGCAACGGCCTCCAGGTGGCGCTGGTCCAGTGGGGAGAGATGCCCAAGGCGCGCGTCACGCTGGACGTTCGCACCGGGAACGCGTTCGAAGGGCCGAGCGAAGTATGGCTGGCCGATCTCACCGGATCGCTGATCCGCGAGGGCACCCCGGCGCGCAACGCCACGCTGATCTCGAGGGAAGCGGCGCGCATGGGCGGCTCCCTCGGCATCAGCGTCGGCGGGGACTCGACCACGATCGGGGGAGACGTCCTGAGCGAGTTCGGAGCTGACATGGTGCAGCTCCTTGCGGACGTGGTGCGCAATCCCAGGTTCCCCGAGTCCGAGCTGGCTCGCCTCAAGGCCAACATGTCACGCGATCTCGCGGTCTCGCTGAGCAACCCGCAACAGATCGCGCTGCAGAAGTTCCGCGCCGTCCTCTACGGCGATCACCCCACCGGTCGAGTGTTTCCAACCGAGGAGATGATCAAGACCTTCACGCTGGATCAGGTCCGCCGGTTCTACACGGATACCTACGGGGCCGGGCGCTCTCGCCTCTACGTCGTCGGACGCTTCGATGCCGCCGCCGTTGAATCAGCGATCCGGAAGGCGTTCGACGGGTGGTCGAAAGGCACTTCGGCGAACCCACCCAAGCCGTCGCCGAAGACGGCGCGAGCGATTCATCTCATCGACCGTCCCGACGCGCCGCAGTCGACGATCGTGCTCGGCATGCCCGCCATCGATCCGACCCATGACGACTTCGTCGCGCTCACCGTGATGGACGCGCTGCTCGGTGGCGCCTTCGCGTCGCGGATCACGAAGAACATCCGAGAAGACAAGGGCTACACCTACTCCCCCTACAGCGAGCTGTCGACGCGATACCGGGACACCTATTGGGCGCAGAATGCCGATGTCACCACGGCGCAGACTGGTCCGTCGCTGAAGGAAATCTTCGCCGAGATCGACAGGATCCAGTCGGAGCCACCCTCGCCGCAGGAACTCACCGGTGTTCAGAACTACCTCGCCGGAACCTACATCCTGCAGAACTCGAGCCGCGGTGGCATCAGCGGCCAGCTTCGCTACGTGGACCTCCACGGGCTGCCCGCGACCTATCCGAACACCTACGTCAAGCAGGTCTTCTCCGTGACGCCCCAGAAAGTGATGGAGGTCGCGAAGAAATACCTGAACGACGACCAGGCGACGATCGTCGTCGTCGGCGATCGCAAGACGATCGAAGAACAGCTCAAGCCGTTCGGCCGGATCATCGACAAGTAGGCCGGAGCGGTGAGCGCGAAGCGATAGACTGACCTATGGCCGAAGTTACGATGTCGCTCAAGCACCTGGCTGAAACGCACGAGCAGGCGTGCGGCGTCTGCGGGGCGTCGTTTGTCGCCGCGGAAGATTCGGGATCGCGCATGCTCGGCCTGAAGTCGGGGCCCCAGGAGTTCTCGTTCCTGATGTGCGGTGGATGCCACTCGAAGTGGGCCCACGGGGCGACCCTGCGTATGAAGTCGGTACCGGCCTGATCCGACAGCGAATTAACTGACAGCGGCGCGGATTTCTCCTAAGATGTGCCCACAACGGCACAAGTGATGAGCACCCCTGAGGATCCCGCTCCCGGCGATCCCGATCGCCAGAAGGCTGCTGCCCTCGCCGCGTCCACCCAGGAATCCACCGCCGTCACACCGCCGGGTTCGATCAAAGGCGGCCAGGGGCCGGGGTCGTCCTGGGGGCATTTAAAGCTCCTGGAGGAACTCGGGCGGGGCGCCTTCGGTCGGGTCTTCCGCGCCTGGGACAGCACCCTCGCCCGTGAGGTCGCGCTCAAAATCCTGCAACTCGAAACGGCCGACGACGCCGCGCTGTCGGCCGTGCTGCGCGAAGGGCAGATGCTCGCGCGCATTCGTCACCGCCACGTCGTGACCGTCTACGGCGCCCAGCAGATTGGCCGCGAGGTCGGCGTGTGGATGGAGCTCGTGCGGGGCCGCACGCTCGCGCAAATGGTTCGCGAGGACGGACCGTTCGGCCCCGAGGAAGCGGCCATCGTCGGGATGACGCTGTGCGACGCGCTTGCCGCCGTGCACGCGGCCGGCCTGCTCCACCGCGACATCAAAGCGCAGAACGTGATGCGCGAGTCGGGCGGCCGCATCGTTCTGATGGACTTCGGCGCGGGGCTCGAGTTGATCCAGCGCAAGCGTCATCCCGAGCTCGTGGGGACGCCGCTCTACATGTCTCCCGCCGTGCTCGCCGGTGCCGCATGGTCGCCAGCGGCCGACCTCTATAGCGTGGGGGTGCTCCTGTTTTATCTCGTCAGCGGGCGGTTCCCGGTCGAGGGCCAGTCGATGGCCGAAATTGCGACCGCCCACGCGATCGGCGAGCAACGCGCGCTGGCCGACGCAAGGCCAGGGCTGCCAGAGGGGTTCTCGCGGGTGGTCCGGCGCGCGCTGAACAGCCGCTACCGGACCGCCGGCGCGATGTTGCGCGATCTTGGGGAAGCCGTCCCGGGCCACGAATCCTCGAACGCGCCGTCCGAGACACCGCCCGAGGTCAGCCCACGGACGCCGCTCGCCGCCCAGACCCCGGTTCAGAGCACGCCGGTCTCGCAGGCCGTGGCCATCACGACGCCGCACATCGCGTACAGCGCCGGCGCGTTGCTGATGGTGTGGGCGCTCGGCATCCTCTCGTCAACGGTGTTCAACCATTCGCTCGGACGCGATCCCGCGTTTTTCTTCGCCAACGAGACACTGCTCGCGGATTTCATCTGGGGCGTGCGCGCGCTGTTCCCGCCGGTGCTTTACATGCTGTTCGCCTTGATCGTCGTGCGGGTGGCGAGCGTCTTCTGGCGTGCGGCCGTCCGCTATACGCCGCCATTGACACGCGTGGTACTCGCCGTCCGACGCCGCTGGTACGGATCGATCGTCGGCACGATTGCTGCGGGCGACGCCCCGGTCGGGCAGTGGCTGCTGACCGCCCAGGTCATCGCGCTCGGCCTCACGTTCTGGAGCTTCTTTCCCTACATCAATACCTTCGGCTCGTTCCTCGACGCCGCTCCGCCCGAAGTGCTCGCGCTGCTCGGTCCGGAGAGCCACATGAACCTGTACTACCGCGGGACGCTCTCGGTTTTGGTGCTCGCGATGGGCCTCGCGTGGTTGGCTGTATTGCGCCACTCGACTCGCGACAATCCCGTCGACCGCATCACTGCGGTCGCCGGGGCGGGCGTCATCCTTTTGGCGCTCGCGCTTCTCGTGGCACCGTTCCGGCTGGAGGCGCAGCGGTTCGACGTGGTGGCGTACCAAGGCCACCGATGCACCGTTATGGGGCAAAAGCTCAACGACTACCAACTCTTCTGCGCGACGCTGACCCCGCGGGTGCGCACGGTGCAGACCGCCGATTCTGGACTCGAGCACAAGGGCACGCAGGATGTGATGTTCACCTCTAAATGAAAGGATGCCGATGAGAGCTCAGTTCGTCCGTTCGACCGCGGTGCTGTTGTTGTGCCTTTTCTGCGCGCCGCGCACGGCGCACGCCGACCTCATGAGCTTCTGGGAGTGGCTCGACCGCATGAGTGGCCCCGGGCCGTGGGTGGGGGTCGTCAGCGAATGGAATCCCGGCGTCTGGGGTGCCACGAAAGAGGCGGTCGCCGCGGCAGGGACTGGTCGAGCCGTCAAGACGCTGGAGTTCGACAAGTTCGGCTCGGCGATCTCGCAACGCGACTTCCACGTCCGCTTCGGTCCGCAGATCGGATACCTGAGGGCGCTGTATAACGATCAGGACTACGGAGGTGCCGAGCCGCCCGGGGCGAACGCGTTCGTCTTCGGCGGCACGCTGGATGCTGGTGCCAAGGGCATCGAAGCGGGGATTGCGGCGGGATGGGTGCGCTTCTACGGGGATGGCTTCGGCTTCACGAAGACCACCATTCAGCCGCGCATCACTATCTACCCGTTGGTGGCACTCAGCCGGGACTATGCCGACAGGCGGCTCGATGGGATTTACATCCGCATCGGCGCGAACCGGATCATCGGTAACATCACCGCGGCCGACTTTGGCGCCATCGAGCCCAGCACGCCGCAACCGATGGGTGACGAGTGGATGTGGAGCATCGTCGTCGGGGTCAATCCGTTCGCACTCAGGAGATGATGCGCCGCGGCAGCAGCGGATTCAGGTGCATCGTCAGGTCGTAGACCGACGCAGCGCAGGCGGCGGCGAGATCCTCCGGGCGAGACCCCTCGGTCCAGTCGAAGAGGGTCGCCTCGTCTCCGATCTCGACGCGCCGCTCGGGCCCGACCTCGACGATGGTGTGGCTGGCCGAGACGCTCGCGATGATCGGGTGCAGTTTGCCGTTGATGCGGACGCGCCCGCCCTTCGCGGCGTTTCTCGGAAGGCCATCGACGTGTCCAACCGGCAGCGTCGCGACCCACACCGGGGCCGGCGCGACATAGGCACGGTTATAGCCGGCGGTCTCTCCGGCCTGGAGTCGCTTGACGTAAGCGACGCGAGTCTTCAGAGCGAGCGCGGGCTTCAGATCGAGCACGGATGCTTTCCGGAATGCCGGTTCGGGGTAGATCCCGTACAGCGCCATTCCTGGGCGCACCATGTCGAGCATCGCGTCTGGATGCTGAAACAGCGTGTACGACGAGGCGGCGTGACGGGCGCCGACGTCGAGGCCGGCTTTCTTCAGGTTCACGGCCAGCGCGTCGAAGCGCTGCAACTGCTCGCGATCGAAGGCCTGGTCTTCGGTGAACGTCATCATCATCCCGCGGATGCGGACGCTCTTCGCCGCGGCGAGTTGGCGAATGAGCGCCAGGGCCCGCTCATGGGGCACGCCGACGCGGCCGAGCCCGGTGTCGACGCACACGTGAACGTCGACTGGTCTCGCCGCACGCGACAACGCACCGACCAGGCCCGGCGTGTACACCATGGGCATCACATTGCGACGCGCGACGTCGAGCATCTCGGCGTCTTCTGCCGGGCCCATGAGCAACACCGGCTTTCTTATCCCCGCGTCGCGCAACGCATGCGCTTCGTTCAACTTGACGACGGCAAAACCGGCTATCGATTCGAGCGGTTCGAGGACACGCGCGACGTTGACGACCCCGGCGCCATAGCCGTTGTTCTTGATGACGGCGAGGATGGGCCGTTTGGCGAGCTGATGGACGGCGAGCGCGTTCGCACGCAGGTGTGCGGCGTGCACCTCCACCCACGGGTCGAACGACGAGTGCACGCGGCTCTGAGGTCGTCGTAGTAAGCCCCTTTAGGGGCGCCTGATCGTCAGGTGTAGTAAGGCCCTTCAGGGCCGCCACACCCGCCAAACCGTAAACGAACTCTCTGCGCGTGACGCTCATTGTCGCTGATGGACGGCGTCGCGGATTCGAAGAGCGCGTTGAACAGCAGCTTGAACGTGCCGTGCGGCTGCGCGCGTTGCAGGATCTCTGGACCGAACAGGTAGACGCGTCCCTTGCCGACTCTGGCTTCTGCCGCCGCGACGCCGCCGTTCAAATACTTCTGCCCCCACGCCCAGCCGCTGCGCAGTGGCGTCTCGCTGTCGAACGTCGCAATCGCGCGCACCGACGGATCGCCGGCGCGCAGCTTGAAGACCGGGCTGTTGTCGAAGAAGAAGTCGGTCCGCTCGTTCATGCCCGCCGCTAGCGGATGGCTCGTGTCTACTTTCGCCGTGAGTATCGAGCCAGGCACGAAGTACTTGGCCCGCGGCAGCGCCTCGCCGTTCTCGACCAGGTGATTCTCGACTGGCAGCTTGAAATGCGCGGCGATGTTCGCTGCCGAGCTGCCGATCGCGACGATCGTGCCGCCCGCTTCGACGAACTGTCGCAGCTGCGGGATGGTGCGGTCGGCGTTCATGCGCCCCAGGTGCGTGCGGTACTCCGCGGGAACGTCAGCCGCCGTGAGTTCCGTGGCGCCCCCACCACGCCCACCGCCGCCACGTCCTCCGCCGCCGCCCGCACCGGGGACACCGGGGATCGCGCCATCCACGAAGATCAGCACGTCATATTTCGCGTTGAGGTTTCCAGCGTCGAGTTCCTGCGCGAAGACGCGAGAGAACGGGAACTCGAACTGTTCCAGAATCCAGCGGGTCCAGCCGGAGGGCATCGAGCCGCCGTATTGGTCCCAGAGGCCGATGCGTGGCGCGCGCACGTGGGTGACGCTAGCATCGAGTCGTCGGTGCTCACCGTGATGCCGAGCGGAGCGACACTGCTGCGCGAGCGCACGGCTGCGCCGGAACGAAGAACTCCTGCCGATCCGCCCCAACCGTGGCACCGCTCTTCAGCAGCGCGATTGAGCGCGATGAAGGCGTCGTTCTGACGACGATCGAAGCGAAAAGCTCCCGACGCCGCGCTGGTCGTGATCTTGCGGCGGCGTGGGCTTCACGTTCCAGTCCGTCACCTTCTCGAACGGACCGCGTGACCGGCTCCAGGATGCGATCGAACTGCACGCCCATCTGGAACGCGAGCGTCCAGCCGGCGTTGTCGTAGGGCGGCGTGGGCGGTCCTCCAGGGACCGGGAACACGTTCGGGTGATCCTGCGGCTCGAACATGTCGATCACGTGCGGCCTGAACGCCTGCGCGGTGAAGACCACGAACGAGCCCGCCGGATACTTCTTGCCACCGGCCTCGAACGCACCCGTTGCGCGATGCACCGTGACGTTCACCTCGCGCAGCGCGTTGATGAACTTGATCGCGGTCGGGAAGTCCGCCTGGTCGGCCGGGATGATGAAGGCGCGTGGATCGCGCAGCTCCGGCTTGCGCAGCTCCTCGTAGGACTTGGCCGCGTTGATGCGAGACGGGGACGGCGTCCAGGTATCTTCCGTGCCGCGCTGAATGGCGCGCTGGCCCATCCGATAGATGTTGAACAGCAGGTTCTCGCGGTTGCGCGACGCGTAGTCGATGACGCCGCGGTTGAACGTCATCGAGTACTCGATCGACTGCTTGAACTTCCACTCCTGCGGCGCGATCGGATACGGCAGGTCGCGCGACGGGATCTGTCGCTGCGCCACGTACGGGATCCGCATCGGCGTGGGGCTGCCGATGGTCTCGGTGAGGATCGCGATGATGTTGTGGAAGTTGCCGGTATTGCGGATGCCGCCGTTCCACCAGCCGTCGTAGGGGCCGCCCGCCGCCTTCGTCACACCCGGCTTTCCCTCGGCCGCCAGCCGCTGGTGCATGTGCGTCCCCAGCCCCTCCAGCCCGAGGATCAGCAGCGGATCGAGGTTGAAATTGTAAGGATCGCGCTGTGGCGACGACCACGCGACGGTGCCCTGCGGCCCGCTCTGGTGATGGTTGTAGAGGATCTGCGGCATCCACTCGTGGTAGAGCACGCGGCTGATGTTCTCGGTCTCCGCCTGCGTGGACGCGAAGAAGTCGCGGTTGTTGTCGTGGCCGATGTATTTCTGATACAGCCGCGGCAGGTTGCCGAGCGACCGCTTCGCCGGATCGGAGTTCCGGTTGTACCAGTCGGCCACCAGCTCGTTGCCGTCCGGATTGGCGTGCACGAAAAGGATGATGCAGTCGTCGAGGAAGCGCATCGTTTCCTCGTCGGTGCGGCTGACCATCTCGTAGACCATCTGCGCGAGCTGCTGCGCGCCGAGCGTCTCGGTCGCGTGCAGGCCGCCGTCGATCCAGACCACCGCCTTCCCCTCTTTGCTCAGCGCTCGCGCGGCGGCGTCATCGAGCCCTTCGGCAAAGGCCAGCCGCTGCGAGATCTGCTTGTAGCGGGCGAGGTTCTTGTGGTTCTGCGGCGAGGTGACGATCGCCATCAGGTGCGGGCGGCCTTCGGCGGTCTTGCCGATCTCCTGCACCACCATCCGGTCCGACTCGGCGTCGAGCTTGCGCCAGTAGTCCGCGATCTTCGTGTAGTTGGCGAGCTGGTAGTCGTCGCCGAGCGCGAATCCGAACTGGTCCTGTGGGGCGGTGACGCGGTTTTGTGCCGTGGGCGTGACGACCAGCAGGACGAGCAGGGCGAGCGCCGAAGTCAGGATTCGCATGCGGGTATTATGCAGCGCATGGGACTCACGCATGCGGTCGTTGCCGCGGTGTTGCTCGCGGCGGTCATGACCTTCGGCGACTACATCTGGTCGGTCTTCGAGGTCCGGCACAAGGTGGTCAACGGCATCCTGCATGGCGCGACGATGTGCCTGGCGCTCGGGGTGGTGATTGGCTGGCGAGCGGGCCGCATCGCCGCCGGCGCCCTGGCAGGCCCGGTCATCGGCGTCATCGCGGCACTGGCCTTCTACGCGCTGGCCGCGACGCTGCGCTACTGGGCGATGCTCCCCGCGTGGATGCTGTTCTGGATCCTCTTCGCGTTCCTGCAGCAGCGGCTGATGCGCACCGAGAGCCTTGGAACCGCGCTGGGCCGTGGCCTCGCTGCGGCGCTGCTCTCTGGCGCGGCGTTCTACGCGATCTCCGGCATCTGGACGAACCCGCCGCCCGGGCCTCCCCGGTACGGCGTCCACTTCGCCTCGTGGGTGTTCGCGTTCCTGCCGGGATTCGTGGCGCTGTTCGCTGGGTTGCGGCGCCGGAATTAGCCGCGGATGACGCGGATTTAGCGCGGATTTCCGCTGATCCTGGAACGGGTCGCGGCGGCGGCCTGCGGCCGCCGCTTGGAACGGCGCTGAACGCACAAAAACAAACCGCGGTCCTTTTCGTGCGCGGCTTGTTTTTGCGCGTTCAGCGCCGTTCCGCCGCGCGCAGCGCGGCCGCGACCCTCGACGTGCGTCTATCCGCGTACGATCCGCGTTCAATCCGCGAAATCCGCGGCCTGCTCTACCGCGTCCATCCGGGTGAAATCTGCGAAATCCGCGGCTACTGCACGGTCACCGTCGCGGTCTTCGTCGCCGCATTCCCTGACGGGTCTGTGCAGGTGACCGCGATCGTGTAGATGCGGCCGGTGCCCTCACCAGCGCGTTCGGCGCGCACCCGCACCTGCGTGGGGCTGAGCACCTGCCAGTCCACGGTGGTGTTCCCGTCTTCCGGTCCGTTGATCGGCTCGTTACTCGTGATCGCCACCGAACAGGACGTCGTCCCTCCGAGGTCCGACACGGTATAGGCCAGCAGCACGTTAATCATCTTATGGTTCGGCACGGGGATCACCGCCGGCGTCGCCAGTCAATGGCGCTCAGCGTTGGCGCGGTGGTGTCGACCACGGAGACCGTGCGAGTCGCGGTGGACGTGTTGTAGCCGTCGCTCACCGAGTAGGTGAGCGTGTAGATGCCCACCACGTTGGCGTTCACCGCGCCGCTCACCAGGATGGCCGCGGTCAGGTTGCCGGCGCGCGTGTCGGTCGCCGTGGCGCCAGGATCGGTCCACGTGGCGCCGAGCTCCAGCGTCATCGCGGCATCGCCCAGCAGGGTCAGCACCGGCGGGATCGTGTCCACCACGTGCACCGTGCGCGTCACGGTCGTGGTGAGGAACCCGTTGGACGCGGTGTAGACCAGCGTGTAGGTGCCGACCGTCGTCGTGTCGACCGTGCCGACGCCGAAGACCGTCCAGGTGCCGAGCTCGTCGTCGACCGCTACCGCGCCAGGGTCCGTGAACGTGCTCATGGCTTCGACCGTCATCGTCGGCGGTCCGTTGAGCGTGAGCATCGGAGCGCCAGGCAGGTTGAAGTAGGCGACAGGCGCGTCGTGGTCCGAGTTGCGTTCCGGCCGTGTCGCGTCGTTGCGGACCGATTCGGGGAAGTCCGCGTTGAAGCGGGCATACACGAAGCGAGACGCGCGACGGAACGCCGCGTCGGAGACGAGCACGTGGTCTAGCGTCTGCGCGTTCCCGTCGAACAAGAACGAGGTACCTGTTCCGGCCCGAGCGTGTCGCCGAGGTTGGTCAGGTTCGGGTTCACCAGGTCACTGCTCGAGAGCACGACCTGGTTGGCCGGCGTCGGCTGTCCCGTGATCGTGCCGATCAAGTCAACGTAACCATCGTTGAATTGGAAGGCGTTGTAGTCGCCGATCGAAATGATCCGCTCCGAGGGGTTGGCAGCCTGACGGGCCTGGATGTAGTTGGCCAGGAACTCCGCCTGCGCGCGCCGCTTCGTCCGGATGCGCGCACCGTCGCTGCCATCGATCCCCGACAGCGAACGCAGGTGGTTCACGATCACCGTGACGGCGTAGGGGATCGCGCCGTCGGCGCGAATTCCCGCTTCGAGCACGACCGGCGGCCGGTCGTTCAGCGTCCTGACGTCGCCGTCTGGCTCGACGTAGGTCGTGGTCTTGCCGACCTGCGTGACGCTGACAACATCGACGCGGGCCGTCTTCACGAGCACGCCCGAATCGATGCCACCGATGTCGTTCCCTTCGAAGAGGTGTGCCACGTACTGTGGATTGGGCTGGCCTGCGGCGACGGCATCCGCGTTGATGCGAGTGGCGAGCACTTCCAGCGTCGTCAGGTTCTCGACTTCCTCAACGCCGAGGATGTCGGGCGTCAGCAGGATGTTCCGGATCGCCAGCGAGGCCTTCGCCAGCCGTTTCTCGAAAGCCGCCGGGGTCAGCATGATCTCGTCCACGCTCGGGTCGTCCGACGTGTCGAAGAACCGCTGCATGTTGAAGTTGGCGACCGTGAATTCGTTCGTGCCAGGCGTCGGGATCGCGAGCGCATGGTCACGACCGGCCGGCGTCCACGGCTGCGGATCCGGAACGATCGTGTAGCTGCGGAAGCCGTAGTCGAGCACGCCGGTCAACCCGGCGATCGTCTGTCCCGCCACGATTTCGATCTTCTGCGCACCCAGTTGGCCATCGCTATCCACGCGGAGCCGCTCGGGATTGCCGTCGAACCGCGGGATGCAGCACGGCGACGGTGGCGAGGCCTGCGTCGGTTCGAGACCCGGCTCGCGCAGCGGACGTGGAACGCCCGTCAGCACCGCGAAGAACTCGCCGTTCGACGTCGCTGAGGCGTTCTGTTCGTCGAAGTCCAGGCGCCGGAACGACGCGGTGCCGGTGATCGCCGTGATGTCGGCGCTCACGCGCATCCCTTCGAATCGCTCGAGCTGTTCGAAGTTCCCCGATGGCGACGTGAACGACGGCAGCAACAACACGGGCGCAGGCAGCGTGTGCCCGGACGAAATGACCGACGTGACCGCGCTGTTGGAGAACTCGGTGATCGACGGGCTCTCGGGATCGGCGCCAGGCACGAACTCGACGATCGTGCCACCGACCTTCACGAGGTCACCCACCACGATCGTTCCCGGCGCTCGGAAGACGAGGAGGCCTTCGGACGTGTTGACATCCGCATCCTGCTGCCCATCCGGCGTCTGGATGTAGAAGCTGCCCGGACGCACGGCGGTGACGATACCGGTCGTGGTGACGAACTGCCCCTCGTACGACGAGCGGGACGCCGAGCCCTGGATCACGTGAATGGCGATCGGCGGCGGCTGGATCGTCACCGTGAACGTCGTTGTCGTGGTGCGGCCCTCGGCATCGTTGACCGTCGCGATGACCGCTTTCGCACCCTGGGTGCCGGTGACGATCGTGGAGAACGAGAACGTCAAGTCTCCGGCTGTCACATCACCATGCGTGCCGTCGTCGAAAAACGGCTGCGCGGAGCCGCCTAAAGGAGACAGCGCGGTAATGTCGGCGGTGACCGTAATGCTGGTGCTCGGCGGAAACGCTCCGGGCGTGACGGCGACGGTCAGCAACGTCGTGTCGCCGCTGTCGAGGATCGACGGGTTCGCCGCACCAGCGCCGACCGGCGGCTGTCCCGAACTGTTGCGGGGCGACGGTGCTGCCTCCTGGAAGTCAGCGGCGTTGTTGTTGGTGTCGAGCGCACCGCCGTTGCGGCGAACGGCCGCCGTGGTGTTGCTCAGTTCTGGCGCGGCGCCCGCACCTTCGAAGCAGTTGGCGTTGCCGTAACCGACGAAATCGACGATGGAGGGGCCAGTCGGGCACGAGCCGGTAAGCGCACCAGCTGCCGCGACGAGAGCAACCTTGCCGTTGGTCGCCGACATAGTGGTTGCTGCCGGTGGCGTCGGGCAGTCGGCAGCGGGTGTCCCGCCGGTCCCGCCCGCCTGCTGCACGAGATAGTAGGTGCCCGGCGCGATCATCCCCGGCGAGCGTCGTCGCGCTCCAGGACGCGCCAGGGTCGAGTGCAGACGCGTACTGCACTGACCACCCCGTGACGTCGACCGCGCTGCTGCTGCGGTTGTACAGCTCGACGAAGTCGTGGGTGTAGGGTCGCGCCACTATTGCCGCCACCGCCGTACACCTGGCTGATCGTGACCGACGTGATCGGCACGAACACCGACGAGCTGCGCGCTGGTGGTGCTGGAACGCGGGAAGTTATCGGCGACCGTGAAAATCAGCGTCTTCGTGCCGTTGGCGGTGCCGAGGGTCAATCGTGGCGAGATAGGAAAAGGTGTTGTCGCCGGCCGTCGGCATCACCGTTGGTACCGTCGTCGAAGAGTGGCTGCGTCGCGGAACCGCCGATCGGCGTGAGATCGCCCGTCACCGTCACGCCATGCGCTGGTCGGGTTCGTGCCGTTGGTGACCGCCACGGTCAGCAGGGTCGTCGCGCCAGGAGCGGCGTTCGCCGGGTTGACGGTGGCAATGCCGATCGGATTCGTCGGTTCTGGCGTCACCGATGCTGTGATCGAGATGTTGTCGATGCCCACCCATTCGTCGGAGCCCACCGCGTCGGTGGTGATGATCCGGATCTGAACGATCGGCTGCCCCGCCGTTACCGGTGGAAGCGCGGCGCTGACGGGCGTCACTAGGGTCGCGCTGCCCGCCTGCGTCGCGTCGGCGACAAACGCTGCGGGCAGGTTCGTGAAGTTGCCAGTGGTCCCGACGCGGTATTGCAGTGCGACTGGCTGAACAGCGTTGTCGGCGGAGCCGTCGATATCGCGCACCACGTAAGAAACGTTGATGTTCGACAGGCCAGTCGTGTTGACTGTTCACGATCGAGATGCGGCGCGCGCTGCCGTGCCCGATCCCTGCAGCGCCACCACAGGATCGGCGAGGTGGAACTCCGCGACGCCGCCTGCGTGGTCCAGCGTGTTCGGGCTCGTCTGCGTTGGCGATGACGTCTATCGCACGAAGTCCGCCGGGCGCAAGCACCGTCTGCGGATCGACTGCCAGTTGCTGCCCCGCCCATGCCGTCGCCGAGGTAGCCGATGATCCCGGGCACGCTCGACTCACAGTCGTCGTTGACCGTGATCAGGCCTGTGTTTGTCCAGTCCTGCGCTGAACGGCAGCAGCTGCGGCGCGCCATCGGCGACGGGAGCGGCATGTGGCGAGCGCAAGCGTCGTGAGGCACACCGCGAGCGCGCGGAGATTGCGGAATCATGAGACCTCTAAGATGACTGAATGTTGGCGGCTGCCCCGGCAGGTCGTGCACAAGAGGGCGCGGCAAATTGTCGCTCACATCACGATCCGACGTCCATCTCACTGTGTAAACAGCTGTGGTATCGTTCGCGACACAGCCGCGGCGCGCGGCTGACACGGTGACCCGGCACGGCGTCCGGGAAGGAGTTCAGAATGGCCCGCCTCGTTGAATCCTCGGCCACCGAAAAACGGCTGGCGGAAGCCCGCGCGTTCGTCAGCGACCGCGCATCTCGCGGCGACGTGACGATCGTTGCCGCCACTCGCGGCGCGGCCGACGACCTGGCCCGGTCAATTGCGCGCACAGCCGGCGCGACGATTGGCATCCACCGCTTCAGCCTCACTCAACTGGCCGCGCGTCTCGCCGCTCCGATTGTCGCGGCGGATGGGCACACGCCGGCGACCTCTCTGGCCTCGGAGGCTGTCGCCGCGCGCGCCGCTTTCGAAGCCAATCGCGATCGTGCGCTGTCGTACTTCGGGCCGGTCGCGCAAACGCCGGGGTTCCCGCGCGCCCTGCTCCGCACGCTCCAGGAACTCCGCCTCGCGCAAGTTCCCTCGGCCTCGCTCGCGGCTCTGCCGTTTGGCGGCGAGGATCTGGCAGCTCTGCTGGAGAAGTTCGAGGAGCAGTTTAAGGCGGCCTCCTCCACGGATCGCGCGACGCTGTTTCGGGTCGCCACCGAGGCGGCTCGGGACACGGCCTTGACCAACCTCGCCGCCGCACCGCTGCTGTTGCTCGACGTACCGCTGGATTCGCGCATCGAGTTCGAGTTCGTGCGCGCGTTGATCACAGCCTCGCCCGACGTGCTCATCACCGTTCCGTTCGGCGACCTCAAGGCGCTCGATCGGCTGAAAGGTGTCGGCTTGGTTCCGGTTGTCCTGAAGCCCGAAGGGGACACCGATCTCGACTCCCTGCGGTTGAATCTCTTCGCCGGGAAGCAGCTCCCCCTGCGCGAGCCGCGCGGCGACGTGCGGTTCTTTTCCGCGCCCGGCGAGGGGCGTGAATGCGTCGAGATCGCCCGGCGGATTCTCGACGAGGTGCGTCGCGGGGTGCCGTTCGACGAGATCGCGGTGTTCGTGCGATCACCGGAGCGGTATGCGGGCCTGATCGAGCACGCCTTCCGTCGCGCCAGATCGTCGGACGCGCGCGACGCTGAGAACCGCGGGATCCCCGCCTGGTTCGACCGTGGCACGCGCCGCCCGCACCCAGCCGGCCGCGCATTCCTCGCCATCCTCGCCTGTGCCTGCGAAAAACTCTCCGCGCGCCGGTTCGCCGAGTACCTCTCCCTCGCCCAGGTCCCCCAACTCGACGGCTCCCGCCCCGAGTTCTCGTTCGTCGTCCCCGACGACGAGGTGCTGGTCGGCCTCCGAGAACCAGAGCACGTCAGCACGTCAGCACGTCGCACGTCAGCACGTCGCACGTCGCACGTAGCACATCGCACGTAGCACGTGAAGAGCGAAGAGTCCGCTGTCGTTGACGGTTCTCTTCGCGCGCCGTGGAAGTGGGAGACGCTGATCGTCGAATCGGCCGTCATCGGCGGCGATCCACAGCGCTGGCACCGGCGCCTCGATGGTCTCGATAACGAGTACGCACTGAAGATCCAGCGCGAATCGAAAGAGGATCCCGAGAGCGCGCGCGTGGCTCGGCTCGAGCGCGACCGCATCAACCTGCGTCACCTGCGGCGCTTCGTGCTGCCGATCATTGACGAGATCGCCTCCTGGCCAGCGACCGCGACGTGGGGAGAGTGGTTAGACCGCTTCGAGGCGCTGGCGCCGCGGATCCTTCGCTATCCCGACCAGGTGCTCCGGGTCATACGTCAACTGCGGCCCATGGGCGCTATCGGTCCGGTCTCCCTCGACGAAGCGCGCGACGTGATCTCGGATCGGTTGTTATTGCTCGAGCACGAGCCGCTGAAGTCGCGGTACGGCCGGGTGTTTGTCGGGAGTCCGCACCAGGCGCGCGGGCGCACGTTCCGGGTCGTGTTCGTGCCGGGGCTCGCCGAGCGGATGTTCCCGCAGAAGCCGCACGAGGACCCGATGATGCTCGACCGCGAGATGCGCACGCCGCTCGCGGCCGATCTCGCCGACCAGGAAGACCGTGGCCGTGCCGAGCGTCTGCTGCTGCGGTTAGCGGTTGGCGCCGCGACCGAACGGTTGTGGCTCTCGTATCCGCGCGTGGACATTGCCGAATCCAGGCCGCGAGTGCCGTCCTTCTATGCGCTCGACGTCATGCGGGCGATCACCGGGCGCATCCCCAACCACGAGCAGCTCCAGGAGGCGGCCGCGAAAGAAGGGGGGGCCGGATTGGCGTGGCCGGCGCCAGACGCCGCGGCGATGGCGATCGACGATCTCGAGCACGATCTCTCCGTGCTTCGCTCCCTGTTGCAGCAGGACCCGGCGAAGGTGCGTGGGCAGGCCCACTACCTGCTTCGGCTGAACGACTACTTGAAACGATCGGTCACCGCGCGGTGGGGCCGTGCCCGCTCGCAGTGGACGCCGTTCGACGGCGTGACACGGATCAACAGCCTCACGAAGCCGATGCTCGATAAGCAGCGGTTGAACGCTCGGCCCTACTCGCTGTCGGCGCTTCAGAAGTTTGCCTCGTGCCCGTATCAGTTTCTGTTGTCGGCAATCTACCGCCTGGAGCCGGCCGAAGAACCGGAGCCGCTCCAGAAGCTCGATCCGCTGACACGTGGCGCGCTCTTTCACGAGGTGCAGGCGGAGTTCTTTCGCGAGATGAAGGCCGCCGGCCGGCTCCCGGTCACGGCCGCGACAGTGCCCGCGGCGCTCGCGACGATCGATGCGCTCGTCGCGGCGGTTGCCGCGAAGTACCACGAACGGCTGGCGCCGGCGATCGAACGCGTCTGGGCCGACGAGATCGCGGACATCGCCAAGGACCTGCGCGTCTGGGCGCGACGGCTGCCGGACGCCGGCGACTGGCTGCCCACCTACTTCGAGTACAGCTTCGGCCTGAGCGACGAAGGACGCGATCCCAGCTCGCGCACGGAGCCAGTCACGATCGACGCCCGCTTCAGGCTGCGCGGATCGATCGACCTCGTCGAGCAGAAGCGTGGCGCCGCGAGCTATCGCATTACCGACCACAAGACCGGGAAGAACCGGACGACGTGGAAGACCGTGGTGGGAGGAGGCGCGATCCTGCAGCCGGTGCTCTACAGCCTCGCGGCGGAGCAGGCGCTGGAGGCGCCCGTGTCGTCGGGCCGTCTCTTCTACTGCACCGCGGCTGGCGGCTTCACCGATCACGAGATCCCGATCAACGAGGCCAATCGTCGCGCTGGCCTCGAGGCGCTGGAGATCATCGATCGCGCGATCGAGCTCGGGTTCTTGCCGGCCGCACCCTCGCGTGGCGCCTGCACGTGGTGCGACTTCCGCACCGTGTGCGGACCGCATGAAGAGCTCCGTGTCACCGTCAAGCCAGGCGACAAGCTCGGCGACCTCGATGTGTTGCGGAGGATGCCATGACCCCGGTCACCCCGCTCGCCGACGCCGAGGCCCGCAACGTCATCGCCACCGCGCTCGACGAGACGGTCGTCGTCGAAGCGGCCGCCGGAACGGGGAAGACCACCGAGCTGGTGAAGCGGATCCTGAAGATCCTTTCGACCGGTCGCGCGCAGGTGGGAAACATCGTGGCGGTTACCTTCACCGAGAAGGCGGCGGGAGAGCTCAAGCTGCGGCTGCGCGAGGCACTCGAACGCGAGCGCAGCGGAGCCACCGAGCCGGCGAAGCCCGGGGGCGGCCCAACGGTGAAAGAGCGACTCGACGAAGCGCTCGCCAGGCTCGAGGAAGCGCACGTCAGCACGATCCACGGATTCTGTGCGGAACTGTTGCGAGAACGTCCGGTCGAGGCGAGGATCGACCCGTTGTTTGCCGTTCTGACCGAACCGCAATCGGAGCGGTTGTTCGACGAAGCCTTCGGCGCATGGATCCAGGCACAGCTGGCCGATCCGCCTGAAGGCATTCGTCGCGCGTTGCGCCGGTCGGTGTGGGCCGGCTTCAATCGCACCGCGCGTGAAGACGGACCGATCGATCGCCTTCGGCGGGCGGCATGGGAGCTGGCGCAGTGGCGTGACTTCACCGCGCCCTGGACGCGCCGTCCGTTCGATCGCGACGGCGACATCGAACGCCTGATCGGAGAACTGCACGCGTTTGCCGCGCTGTGCGACGGGCCGTCGTATGCCAAGGACAACCTGTATCTCGACACCGCCGCGGCTCGACACTTGAGCCAGGAGATCGCGCTGCACCAGTCGTTCGGCCACCGCGACCTGGATGGCTGGGAGGCGCGGCTGGTCGATCTCTCGCGCGATCGCAATTTCTCGAAGGCGCGGCACGGGCGCGGCCCCACCTACAAAGCCGGCGTGCCACGGGCCCAGGTCGTGGCCGCCCGGGAACAGTTGCAGGCTCACCTCGATCAGTTCCGGATGGACGCCGACGCCGACCTCGCCGCGTTGCTGCAGCAGGAACTCTTCAGCGCGGTCAGCGGATACGAGACATTGAAAGCCCGCGCCGGCGCCCTCGATTTCCTCGACCTGCTGCTCAAGGCGCGCGACCTGCTGACGACAGACGCGAGCGTGCGGCGTGGGTTCCAGGATCGGTTCACCCACATCTTCGTCGACGAGTTCCAGGATACCGACCCGCTCCAGGCCGAGATCCTGTTGCTGCTGGCGGCAACCGATCCTTCACAAACCGACTGGCGCGCGATCACGCCAGTGCCCGGTCGTCTCTTCATCGTCGGAGACCCCAAGCAATCGATTTATCGATTCCGCCGCGCGGATGTGGCGATCTATCGCGATGTGTGCAAGCGCCTCGAGGATCTCGGCGCGCGTCTGGTAAAGCTGACCACCAGCTTTCGCGCCGTGCCACGCATCCAGGCCTGCGTGAACGCGGCATTCGCGCCGATCATGACCGGCGATGCCTTCACGCTGCAGGCCGAGTACGTGCCGTTGTCCCCGTTCCGCGCCGACCTGCCGAAACAGCCGGCGGTCGTTGCTTTGCCGGTGCCGAAGCCATACGGCACGCGCAACATCTCGGCGATGGCGATCGAGGCCTCGCTCCCCGATGCGGTTGGGGCGTTTGTCGACTGGATGATCAACGAGAGCAAGTGGAAGGTGACCGAGCGTGCCGGTGAATCCCCGGTCGCCATCGCGGCGCGCCACGTCTGCATCCTCTTCCGCCGCTTCATCTCGTTTGGCGACGATGTGACGATGCCGTACGCGCAGGCGCTGGAAGCACGCGGCGTCAAGCATGTGCTGGTCGGCGGCAAGACGTTCCACGATCGCGAAGAAGTCGAAAGCATCCGGGCCGCGCTCGCCGCGATCGAGTGGCCCGACGACGAGCTGTCGGTGTTTGCGACATTGCGAGGCCCGCTCTTTGCGGTCGGCGACGAGGAGTTGCTCGATTGGAAGCAGCGCTATGGATCGTTCCATCCGTTCCGGGTCTATGGCGACGGCGAACTTCCCGAGCATCTCCAACCGATCGCCGGCGCGTTGAAGTTGCTCCAGCACTTGCACCGGCGACGGAATTACCTACCGGTGGCCGACACCATTCAGCAGTTGCTGAATGCCACGCGGGCGCATGTGGGGTTGGTCCTCCGCACCGCAGGCGAGCAGGCGCTGGCCAACGTCCTGCACGTCGCGGAACTCGCGCGGCAATACGAAGCGAACGGCGGCATCTCGTTTCGTGGGTTTGTCGATGAACTGCGGATGGCGGCCGATACCGCACAGGCGACCGAAGCGCCGATCCTCGAGGAGGGGAGCGATGGCGTGCGGATGATGACCGTGCACAAGGCGAAGGGGCTCGAGTTCCCGGTCGTGATCCTCGCCGACCTCACGTGCAAGCTGTCGCGCGCCGAGGCGGGGCGTTGGATCGATCCCGCGTCCAACATGTGCGCGCTGAAGATCGGCGGCTGGTCGCCGTTCGATCTGCTGTTGCACGACGCTGAAGAAGCGGCGCGCGATCGCGCCGAATCCGAACGACTCACCTACGTGGCCGCGACCCGCGCCCGCGATCTGCTGGTCGTGCCGGTGATTGGTGATGCCCCCTACGATGGCGGCTGGCTCGATCCACTCACGCCGGCGGTCTACCCGCCGGACGCGAAGCGCCGCTCACCCGAACACGCGCAAAGCTGTCCCGCATTCAAGTCGAAGGACTCGGTGTTGAATCGTCCCGACATGGATCCGGCGCGTTCGACCACGGTGGCGCCTGGAGCCTACGCCTTCGACGGCTACGAGGCGGTGTGGTGGGATCCTTCGGTGCTGCATCTGAATGCGACCTCCACCTTCGGGTTACGCCGCGACGACCTCATCGTCAAGGACGGCGACATGTTCGCGGTGGAGGAGCGCAAGGCGGATTACGAGCGGTGGCGTGCTGACCGCGAGCAGCTCGTGGAGCAGGGCAAGACGCCCAGCGTGCGGGTGCAGACCGCCACCGCATGGGCGGCGGAAGCCGCGGAGTCGGGAATCGATGCCGCCATCGCGTCGGCGTCGAGCATTGAAGTGGTGACGATGCCCGGTGCGGAAGGACGGCCTCGCGGTCCGCGGTTCGGCACGCTCGTCCACGCCGTGCTGGCGATCGTCCCGCTCGACGCTGGCGAGGACGTCATCCGGCGCACGACCGACGTGCAGGCGCGAATCATCGGCAATCCCGCGGAAGAAGTTGCGGCGGCGTCGCTGGTGGTCGTCGCCGTCCTCGAGCACGAGCTGATGTCTCGCGCCCGCGCCGCCGCGCGTCTGCGGCGTGAAACGCCGATTACCTGGACGCAGCCGGACGGCACGCTCATCGAGGGCGTGTTGGACCTGGCGTTCGACGAGCAGGACGCGACGGTGGTGATCGACTTCAAGACCGATCACGAATTGTCCGCCGGCGAAGCGCGCTACCGCGCGCAGGTGCAGAAGTACGTTGACGCCGTGGCAGCCGCGACGCGCCGACCCACCCGCGGCGTACTGTTCAAAGTTTGAGGCAGCTGGCTGCTTCGAACAGTGGGGTTGCTCGGGGGGCTAGAAAACTAAGAACTACGAACTCCGAACTAAGAACGATTGGTCGGGCCTTCGCTTCGCTCGGCCTCTTTATGCCGGGTCTAAAGACCCGGCCTACGCGCACGTGGGCGTAGTGCCGGGTCTTCAGACCCGGCTTGAAGATGCCGAGTGGCGCAGCTCGAGCTTTCGACAATCGTTCTGAGTTCTGAGTTCGTAGTTCTTAGTTTTCTAGCCGCCACGAATTACCCCACTGCTCGCAGCAGCCAGCTGCCTCGAACTCAGTACCCGCCGACGAACTCCCGAGTTTGGTCGGCGCGCTTTTCCGCCAGACACCTGGCGGTCCACGCGGCGGCGAGGCCGCCGAGGACGTACCACGCGACCGTCATTACCTGGTTCGAGAGCAGCTCGCTCTTTGGCGGATCACCGAGGCCGAGCTTCTGGGGTAGCACGAGGGCCCCGACGCCCGCCACGATCCCGAGCGCCGCGCCGCGCATCCAGGTCGTGGCCATCGAGTAGTACGCGCTGTTGAAGACCAGATCTCCAGCCAGCGCCAGGTTGTTGAGCGCCGGGTTTCCCACGGTCTCCTTGTCGCGGGCGAGCGCACGCATGCCGACCACGTCCATACGTGGAGCCGAGTCGGTCACCATTCGCGCCGCCTGGTGCACAGCCGTAAGCGCCGCCGCCCCGGCCATACCCGAGAGCACCGCGTCTTTCGTCGTCAATCCTGATGTCAGCATGCGTTGCAGAGAAGCAACGCGGGTGCCGAAGGCGAAGTGGCTGGGCCAGCGGAGCGCCGGCCCAGCCTATCGGTTGGCTACTGGCTCGAGGTTTTCTTGCGCGGGTCGTCCTGCGGGTTCGCGTAGGTCACTTCGAACGGCCCCATCCCCGTGATCTGGAGGACCGTTTCACCCTTGGCGCGAACGTAGTGGTTCATCTTGCGCGGCATCTTCACATACGACCCGGTAACGAGGGCCTGCATCGCGGCGTCGTCCGCCTTGGCGCCCATGCCCGCCATGAGCGTGCCGGCAAGGACGACGACATGCTCGTCTGTCGGATGCCAGTGCGGGGGCACCCGGTAGCCGTCGGGGAACTTGACGCGAAGGACGAACAGTCCTGCCTTTCCAGGGTCGCCGTCGAGGACCGCGGCCTGCGCGCCCGGTGGGAGCGCTGGGGGCCCAGGGCCCCACTGGATCTTGTCTGGGAGCGCGACCACGTGCGCCACCTTCGGCGGCGGTGCGGCTGGTCTTTCGTCGCTCCTGTCTGGGCGCTAATGCCGGCATACGAAAGCGTCGCGAGCGCGGCTGCGGCGGCCGTTCCCGCGTAGGTCTTGAACCGTGGTGACATCGTTTCTGTCCTCCTCCCGAAAGCGGGCGCGATTATTCCTCACGCCGCTCGTCACGGCAAGTGGCGAAACGGCTGTGTCCCGGCACACAATCTCTGCTTCGGAGGATTCCAGAATGCGCGTTCGTGTGTTGATGCCTTTCCTCATCGCGGTTGGCCTGATTGTTCACTCGGAGCTGTCCCAAGCCCAGCAACAGCAGCAGCCGCCGCCGCCGGCGCAGCAGCAGCAGAAGCCAGACCCAGCGGGCGGAACGGGTCCTTACGCGCCTAACCTCTACGCATCCACCTATCGTCCGTTGGCGTCGCAGACCACGGTTATCCGGAACGCGACGATCTTGACCGCGGCAGGGCCGGCGATCGAACGCGGGTCGATCCTGTTGCAGAACGGCAAGGTGGCGGCGGTGGGGCAGACCGTGAACGCGCCAGCTGACGCAGTGGTGATCGACGCAACCGGCAAGTGGGTCACGCCCGGCATCATCGACACGCATTCGCATCTCGGCGTGTATGCGGCGCCCGGCATCGAGTCGTTGTCAGACGGCAACGAGATGACCAGCCCGGTGACCGCGGAGGTGTGGGCCGATCACTCGATCTGGCCGCAGGATCCGCAGTTCGAGCTGGCGCTCGCGGGGGGCGTGACGGCGATGCAGCTGTTGCCGGGATCCGGCAACCTGATCGGCGGTCGTGGGGTGACGGTGAAGAACGTCCCGTCGCGCACCGCCGAGGGGATGAAGTTCCCCGGTGCGCCGCCTGGACTGAAGATGGCGTGCGGCGAGAATCCGCGCCGCGTGTACGGACAGCGCAACCAGATGCCGTCCACGCGCATGGGGAATATCGCGGTGTTCCGCCGCACGTGGCAGTCGGCGGCCGACTATCGCGACAAATGGAAGAAGTGGCGCGACGACGGCTCGGATGCCGCGAAGCGGCCCGACCGCAACCTCCAGATGGATACGCTGGCCGCGGTACTCGACGGAGAGATCCTCGTCCATAACCACTGCTACCGCGCCGACGAGATGGCGACGATGATCCAGCTGTCGAAGGAGTTCGGCTTCAAGATCTCGTCGTTCCATCACGGCGTGGAGGCTTACAAGGTCCGCGACCTGCTGGTGCAGAACAACATTTGCGCGAGCATCTGGGCCGACTGGTGGGGCTTCAAGCTGGAGGCGTACGACGGGATCAAGGAGAACATCGCCCTCGTCCACGAGGCGAAGGGGTGCGCCATCGTCCACTCAGACGATCCCAACGGGACTCAGCGTCTCAACCAGGAAGCGGCGAAGGCGCTGCGTGCCGGCTGGGAAGCCGGAATCAAGATCGAGCGCGCCGACGCGATTGGCTGGCTGACGCTCAACCCGGCGCGCGCCCTCGGCATCGACAAGGTCACCGGCTCGCTCGAAGCCGGCAAGAACGCCGACGTCGTCATCTGGAACGGCGATCCCTTCAGCGTCTATGCGAAGGCCGAACGCGTCTTCGTCGACGGCGCCCAACTCTACGACCGGTCGAAGACCTCCGCCCCGTGGAGCGACTTCACCACCGGCCTCCAAATGGGGCCTGGCCCCAATTTGGCGCCTGCGGCGACGTCCGAGATTCCCGTCCGCGCCGCGGCGGCTCAAACCGCGCCAAAACAACCCAATATGTTGGGGCGTCCCGCTTCCGCGAGCGGAATGGGGCCTGTCCCCGCCGCGCAAAAAATGGGGCCTGGCCCCATTTTGGCGCTCACCAACGCTCGCATTCATACGGTGGCGGGTGCGGTGATCGAGAAGGGGACGATCGTGATCGCCGGGGGGAAGATCACGGCGGTTGGGGCGGACGTCACGGTGCCGGCCGGTGCGAAGGTGATGGACGCGGCGGGAAAAATCGTCACGCCTGGTTGGATCGAATCGAACACGAACATCGGCATCGTCGAGATCGGACTCTCGGCCGAAGGGACGGCCGATCAGAACACGACCGAGAAGGACCTCAGCGCCGCGTTCAACGTGCTGGACTCCTTCAACCCGTTCTCAACGGTGATTCCGGTGACACGCGTCGAAGGGATCACGCGCGCGGTGGTCGCCCCCGGCGGCACGGGCAACGTGATCCTCGGACAGGCGGCGGTGTTCGATCTCGCCGGCGCGCAGGTGCCGGGAAGCGTGACGAAGGCGCCGGTCGCGATGTTCGCGGCGCTCGGCGAAGCGGGCGCAGGGCTCGCCGGCGGATCGCGGTCGTCGGCGATCCTCCGACTGCGCGAGATCCTGCAGGACGCCATCGACTTCAACCTCCATCGCGCCGCGTGGAACGCCGCGCAACGGCGCGACTACGCGCGCGGACGGCTGGATCTCGAGGCCCTGCGTCCCGTGATCCGCGGCGAGATCCCCCTCGCCGTGCAGGCCAATCGCGCCAGCGACCTGCTCGCGGCGATCCGCCTCGCGGAGGAGTTCAAGCTGAAACTCGTGTTGATCGGCGCCGCCGAAGGCTGGACGATCGCGGACGAACTCGCCCGGAAAAAGATCCCCGTGGTGGTGAAGCCGCTCACCAACATCCCGAGCTTCGAGGCGCTCGCCGCGTCGCTCGAAAACGCCGCGCGCCTCCAGCGGGCCGGCGTCACCCTCGTCCTGTCGTCGTTCGACACGCACAACGCGCGCAACCTGCGCCAGGAAGCGGGCAATGCGATCTCGTACGGACTCGATCGCGAAGCTGCCCTGCGCGCGGTGACGCTGAACGCGGCGAGAGTGTGGGGGATCGCCGACCGCGTCGGATCGATCGAGGTCGGGAAGGACGCCGACCTCGTGGTGTGGTCGGGAGATCCCTTCGAGCTGACCACCGCCGCCGATCACGTTTTCATCAACGGCCTGGAAATGCCGAAGGACACACGACAGAAGGCACTCTTCGAGAAATACCGCACGATTTCGCGATAGCAACACAACCATCAATCGACGCCTTGTCGCGGGCACACACCGCCGCTATCATCGCGCGCTCCGAAGGAGGCCGATGATATGTGTGTTCTGTCTCGCCTCGCGTTCACGGCGTTGTTCGCGTGCACGACGCTTCTCATTGCTACACCGGTAGCCGGACAGGGTTTCGAAGTCTGGCTCGTCGATCAGTCGAATTCGGCGGGCACGACGCATGGCGGCGCCATCCACATTTTCGACGGCCCGACGCTGAGCGGGGCCGCCGCATCCGATGTCTCACCGATCGCGCAGGATCGATCTCGGAGGTGCGACGACAGCGATGTGCATCGGCGAAGACAGGTGCCGCTCCCGTTCGGCCGCACATGGTGTTCTTCAACGCGACGGATGAATATGCCGTGCTGTCGTTCGTGGTGAGCGGCCACGTGGTGATCTTCCACGCCGCTTCGCGTGAACCGATCGAGTGTCTGCGCATGTCCGCCGGCGCTGGCGGCGCCCGTCAGGCCCATGCGGCCGTGCCTTCGCCTGACGACAGCTACATCGTCGTCGCCAACCAGAACGGAAAGTTTCTCGAGCGCATCGACGTCGACTACAACGCCCGAGTATTCACCCACAACATCGCCGCGACGATCGACCTCGCGACCTGCACGACACCAAATGGCGTCGCCTGTCAGGACGCCGCCCTTCGCCCGGACAACGCACCGATTTGCCCGGTGGTGGATTCCACGAGCTCGTTGAGTTTCGTCACCCTCCGCGGCGGTGGGCTTTTCGTCGTGAATCCGCGCACGACACCGATGACGATCGTCGGCGAATACGACCGCCAGACGGTCCATGGCAACGGCTGTGGCGGAGCCGAAGCGGCCGGCGCCATGTTCATTGATTCAGGCGGCGGAACCGCCGCGAACCTGTCCGAGTTCGACGTCTACCGGTTTGGGTTGACGGGGTACGCGTCGACAAACCCGCCGAACACGCCCGCGCCGCACGTCGTGTTCACTGACGACATCACCCCCGATCGCGATTCGCACGGCATCACGGCAACGAGAGCAGGGCGATACATCTGGGTCACCGACCGGCACGCGAACCGCATTGAGGTCTTCAACACGCTCACGAACGACCGCACCACGCTGGATGTCACCAGCGCCGACGTGCCCGACCCCTCGCCGGATCTGCTGGACATCTCTCCAGCGGGCAACCGGATGTTCGTCTCGCTTCGCGGATCCATTCCGCTCACCGGCGATCCGCACGTGTCGACCGGCACGACACCAGGCCTGATGGTGATCAAGGTTGAAGACGGCGGACGCCGTGGGTGAGGTGATGGGAATCGTGCGGGTGAGCAACGTCGGCTCCGATGGAATCGATCGCGCCGACCCGCACGGCATAAGAGTCAGGCGCCGCTAAGAATCGCTAAGAGCGAACCTGCGGTTATTTCTCCCCGATCCCGACTACGTGCCCCAGGGTTCGCACGACGATCGTGCCGTCGGAGATCGCGGGCGTGCTCATGATGACTTCCTTCATGGAGTTCTTCGCGATCTCCTCGTACTTCCGGCCGGCGCGGGCGACGATGATGTCGCCGTCTTCGTTCGCGAAGTAGAGCTTGCCGTCGGCGGCGATCGGTGAGGCGGCGAACGAGCCGCCGCCGCCGACCCGCGCGCGATAGATGCGCTCGCCGGTCTTCGCGTCGTACGCGGTGAGCACGCCGCTGTTGTCACACGTGTAGAGGATGCCGTCGTAGTAGATCGGCGTCGGGATGTAGGTGCCGGCGGTGTTGCTCCACGCCACCTTGTCGCTGGACGTCGCCTCCTTCGGCATCGTGAGATCGCCGGTGGCGTTGGGCTTCACCGCGTAGATCGGTCGCACCGGCGGGTAGCCGCCGGTGATGAACACCAGCCCTTCGCCGACGACCGGCGTGCCGACGGTGACCTCGGAGTTCGGCCCGAGCTTCCAGACTTCCTTGCCGGTCTCCGGATCGTAGGCGCGCACGGTCGGCGCGTTGGTCACGATCTTCCCTTCGAAGATGGTCGGCGTGCCCCACGAGGAGATCTCCTCGCGCGGGGTCTTCCACAGCTGTTTGCCCGTCTTCACGTCGTACGCCGCAATGAAGGAGTTCTTCTGCACGTCGGCCTGCACGATCACCTTGCCGTTGTGGATGATCGGGGAGCTCGAATGCCCCCACTGGTAGCTCGGATCGAAGAACCATCCGCTGTCGAGCACGCCGAGGTCGATGTTCCAGAGTTCCTTGCCGTTCATGTCCCACGCGACGAGACGTCCGATGGAGCCAAACAGCGCGACCACGCGCGTCCCGTCGGTGACCGGCGTGGAGTTGGCCTGAGTGGACTTGGTGTGCCGCTTGACCTTGGGCAGTCCCTTGAACGCCGTCGCTTCCCAGAGGATCTTGCCGCTCGCCTTGTCGAGCGCGTACATCTTCCAGGTGTGCTCGGACAGGTCTTCCACCGGCTTCACGTCGCCGTAGAGGCCGGTG
This sequence comes from uncultured Acidobacteriota bacterium, assembly GCA_963762995.1. Lineage (GTDB taxonomy): Bacteria > Acidobacteriota > Vicinamibacteria > Vicinamibacterales > 2-12-FULL-66-21 > JACDCA01. The sequence continues at coordinate 219,274 of CAVXMQ010000025.1, forward strand.
CGGAACGTCTTGTCTCCCGCGCTGCTGATCGCGGTGACGACGAACACCTTGTTGCCCCAGACGATCGGGCTCGCGGTGGTGAAGCCGGGGATTGGCGTCTTCCATTGCACGTTGGTGCCGGCGTCGACGTTCCACTCGTTAACGGCTCCCTGACCGTCGGCGTGGCCAGCGGCGTTGTCGCCACGAAACGCGGGCCACGGCTTAGCGGCCGTGCGAGTGACCGGCCGCGGCGGGGTGCTCGAGGTGCTGGGTGCTGGGGTGCTGGGTGCTGGGGTGCTGGGTGCTGCGGTCCCGGGTGCGGCGCCTTCCGCGAGGCGGGGGAACTGCTGCGTGCCTTGCGGCGTCGTCAGCACCAGTCGCTCGATCATTCCGCCGCGGCCGGCGAAGGTAACGGTGAGGCCTGGGGCTTCAACGATGTTGAAGGCTTCCTGGGACGTGGCGGACAACGTGAGCGCCGGTTGTCCCGGCGGTTGGAGGGTCAGCGTGTCTCCCTTCAACGACACCGTGACCGTCGCCTGCTCGTTGCCGTATCGCCCCGCATATGTCTGCAGGAGGCCGGCCGGCACCGTCACCGCTTTTTCGGCGGGGAACTCTCCCAGCTTCTTCTCGATGCGCCGCAATGATCTCGGCGTTGGTGCCCCGCTTGGCGGCGGCCAGCGCGCCCTGCCACCTCGGCACGCGTCAAACTCTTGCTGCCTTCAAGGCGGCATCGACGAGCGGTCGATTGCCCGTCGCCGCGGCCTGGGCCAGCACGCCTCCCGCTCCTTCGGAGCCACGCTGGATCAGGAGCACGGCGGCGTTGGTGTGGTTGTTCATCGCGGCCATCATCAGCGGCCGGAACTTGTAGAAGGTGTCGAGCGCGTTCACATCAGCGCCACGGTCGAGCAAGAGCTTGATGACCTCGACGTGGCCGCGATCGGCGGCAAAGAACAGGGCCGTCGCCTTGTAGCGGTTGCCGGCGTTGACGTCGGCGCCGGCCTCCAGGGCCTTGGTCACGCGGGCGACATCCCCCGCGCGGGCGGCTGCCCAGAGCTCTTCGTTGAGGGCGGTCTTGTCTGCGGTTTGTTGGCTGAAACCGAGACTGAGGGCAAGCGTAAGGGCAGCAATGATCATGTGGATCTCTCCCGGGACGCGTTAGGATACGCGAAGATACGCCCGCCGGTTCACGCGCGGGCGGCTAATCGGCCAGTGGAGGCTCCCATGCGGCGAATGACCCGGCGATTCATCTTCGCGACCACGCTCTCGTTGGTCTCTGGCAACCGCGATTCTACCCGCCCAGCGCGGCGCCGGCATGACCCCAGAGCAGCGGACGAGCCGCCTGGACCTCGAGAAGGAGCTGCACTCGATCGCCGTCGTCGAGCGCAAGGTCATGATGCCGATGCGCGACGGCGTTCGCCTCGCCACGGACATCTACCGCCCGAAGGCCGCCGGCTCCAAGGTGCCGACGATCTTCGTCAAGACCCCCTACAACTTCAATTACTGGGACGTGCGCAACGGCGTCCCCTCCGACATGACGGCGGCCATCACCGCTATCAAGCGCGGCTACGCCTACGTCGTCCAGAACGAACGCGGACATTTCTTCTCGGAAGGGAACTACGACATCCTCGGGCCCCCCGCAACCGACGGCGAAGACACCATGCAGTGGCTCTCCACGCGCGAGTGGTCGAATGGCAAGGTCGGGACGACGGGGTGTTCGTCGACGGCGGAGTGGCAGCCCGCGGTAGCGGCGAAAGGACATCCGGGGTTTGCCGCGATGAACGTGCAGGGGTTCGGCGCCGGGGTCGGCAAGGTCGGACCGTATTACGAGCAGGGCAACTGGTATCGCGGCGGTGCCGTCCAGATGCTCTTCATCACCTGGATCTACGGCCAGCAGAACCAGGTGCGCCCGACGTTCCCTCCCAACGCGTCGCAGGCGGATCTGATCGCCGCCTCCAGGCTGTTCGACCTCGCGCCGCAGATGCCGCCGGTCGACTGGGACCAGGCGCTGCGACATCTGCCCGTGCAGGACATCCTCAAGAACGTGAATGCGCCGAAGGGGATCTTTGCCGACGCCATGCCAGTCGCGACCGGCGGACGCATGATCCAGCGGACGCCCAACGATGCCGCTTGGTACCGGGGTGGTCTGTGGCACGACTCGATGCCAATCAACATCCCGGGACTGTGGTTCATGTCGTGGTACGACGTCTCGGTCGGGCCGAACCTCGAGATGTTCAACCACGTGCGCAAGACAGCGGGCAAAGGGGCCGGCGATCAGCAGTGGGCGGTCATCGCGCCGGTGGGGCACTGCGCCTTCCGCCGCTCGACGGAGAACATGGTGGTCGGCGAGCGCAACATGGGAGACGTGCGGCTCGACTACGACGAGATCATGTACGGGTTCTTCGATCGCTTCCTGAAGGGTGAGACCGGTGGCCGCCTCGCGACGTTGCCGAAGGTCACCTACTTCACGATGGGATCGAACAAGTGGCAGACCTCGGACACCTGGCCGCCGGCGGGGGCGCAGCCGATGACGCTCTACCTGGCCAGCAAGGGCAAGGCAAACACGCTGAACGGCGACGGCGGCCTGGTCGCCGCGGCCCCGGCGACCGACACGCCCGATTCGTTCACCTACGATCCGATGAACCCCGTTCCCTCTGTCGGCGGCAACGTGTGCTGCACCGGCAACGCGATCACCGCCGGATCGTTCGATCAGCGGAAGAACGAGGAACGGCAGGACGTTCTCGTCTATACCTCGGAGCCTCTCAAGGACGGTGTGGAACTGTCAGGACCGATCACGCCCACCTTGTACGTCTCCTCGGATGCGAAAGACACCGACATCACCGTGAAGGTGCTCGACGTCTATCCCGACGGACGCGCGTTCAATCTCGACGAATCGATCCAGCGGTTGCGCTATCGCCAGGGCTACACCGGCGCGCCGGCATGGATGGAGAAGGGGAAGATCTACAAAGTCACGCTGCAGCCGCTCAACACCAGCAACTACTTCGCGCCCGGGCATCGCATTCGGATTGAAGTGTCGAGCAGCAACTTCCCGCGCTTCGACCGCAACCTGAACACCGGCGGCAACAACTACGACGAGTCGAAGGGTGTGGTCGCGCGCAACTCGATTCACCACTCGACGCAGTATCCTTCGCACGTCATTTTCACGGCGGTGCGCCGCACGGCCTCGACGTCCACCAATGGGCGATGATCACTTGACGATAGTGATTTCGCCGAAGGGTTTGAGCAGCGGCTCGAGCTGCGCGGCGTCGCCGACCGCGACCAGCTGCAGCTTCGAGAGGTCCATGTAGGTCTTCGCCACCCGCTGCACATCCTCCTGTGAGACGCCCATCAGCTTCTCGGGGTAGCGGTCCCAGTAATCGTTCGAGAGGCCGTAGCCGCGGCGGTGCGAGAAGTAGTTGACCACCTGCGGGAGCTGCTCGAGCGTCAGCGCGAAGCTGGCGGCGATCGCCCGCTTGGCGTCTTCCAGCTCCGATGGTGGCACAGGCTCGGCGCCGATCCGTCGCAGTTCCGCAACGAACGCGTCGACCGCTTCGGCGAGCCGTGCCGAGCGGAAGTCTCCCCAGGCGCGCCAGTCCCCGCCGTGTTTGTATCCGTTGATGGTGCTGAACGCGCCCCAGGTGAGCCCGCGTTCGTTACGCAGCTTCACGAAGAGTCGCGCGTTCCCGCCGCCGCCGAGCACCCGGTTGGCGATGACCAGCGGCACGAGGTCGCTGTGGGCGCGCTCCACCCCCCTCGTCCCGACCAGCAGCGTCGTCTGCACCGATCCCGGACGGTTGATGATGAACACTCGCGCCCCAGCCACGGGGGGTGGGGCCGGCAACCGCTCCGTGAAGGCGGTCTTCACCCAGCCGGCGAGCGCCTCACGTACAACCTTCTCGATTTCCCCGGCGTCGGCGGCGCCGGCAACCGCCAGCACCGTGTTCTGCGGCACGTAGCGTTCGGCGTGCCACGCCTTCAGCTGATCGCTGGTGAGAGCGTCGAGCGTGTTCGGGTCCAGCGGACTCGCCGCCTCGGTGCCGTAGAGCGCCTGGTCGAGAACCTCGAGAGCGAGCGTCATCGGCGCGCTTCGCCGCGATTGCCAATCGGCGACCAGCCGCCGTTTCATCACCGTCAGCTCGTCGCTGGGGAACGACGCATGCGTCACGACATCGGCGACCACGGGGAACCAGGAGGCGAACGTATCGCTCAGGCCCGTCGCCTGGATGGCCATCACCGCCGCATCGTTGGACTCGCTGATGGTCACCTGGACGCCATGCTGGTCGAAGGCTTCGGCAATCTCACGACTGGAACGTGTGGGCGTACCCTGGCGCAGCATCGCGCCCGCGGCGAAGGGAATCGCACGGTTCGCGCTCGGCGCCGTCAGCGACCCGGCGCCGCGGATCTCGAAGCGGGCCGAGACGAGCGGCACCCGACGGTCTTCCGCGATCAGGAGCGCGAGGCCGTTGTCGAGCGCGTGCTCCTTCGTCGACGGCAAGGACACTCGGAGGTTGTCCTTGGAGATCGGGGCGCGGTTCAGGCGCTCCACGCTCGAGACCGTGGCGGCTGCGGCCGCCGGCGGCGCCTTCACGACCGGTCCGGCCGCAGCGCCTGGGACAATAGAGAGAATGGAGCGGCGCTCCGGCTTGAGGTATTGGTCGGCGACGCGCTTGATGTCTGCGGTCGTGAGCTCTGCGAGCCAGCCAGATCGCTTGTTGGCGTTCGCGGCGCCGCCGAACTTGACCTCGTACTCGGCCAGCAGCGCCGCGCGCTGCACGGCCTGCTGCATGCCGATCGCGCGTGCGAGGCGCAGGCGCGTGCGGGCGCGCGCCAGGTCGGCCTCGGTGACGCCCTGCTCGCGGATCTGCACCACCACCTCGTCGTACGCCTTGAGCAGCGTGGCCTCGTCACGCCCGGGCGCCGGCTGGAACGCGGTCGTGAAAAGGCCGGGACCCTTGCGGGGATCGACTCCACCGCCGACGCTGATCGCCAGTTCCCGTTCCTTGACGAGCTTCTGGTGCAGTCGCGAGGACGCACCGTCGTAGAGGATGGTACCGAGCGCGGCCAGCGCTTCCGTGTCTTTGGTGCTACCGGCCGGGATCTTGTACGCGATGTAGGTGCGGGGGCTCCGCGCGAACGCATCTTCAATGCGGCCACGCCGCTCGGCGCTCTGCTCGGCTTCTGAAAGATCGATGTCCGGCGCCGGCGGCTGCGCTGAGATGTGTTGGAAGTAGTTCTCGATCTTCTTGCGTGCCTCGTCCGGATCGAAGTCGCCCACGACCGTCAGCACGGCGTTGTTCGGCGCGTAAAAGATGCGGAAGAAGTCGTTAACCTCCTGGAGCGTGATCGCCTGCAGCCCTTGCTCGGTGCCGAAGTGGGTCTTCTTGTAGTTGGTGCGGTCGTACGCAAGGTTGTAGAGGGCGTCGAGCGCGCGGCCGTACGCCGCGTTGTCGACCTGCTGCTGGCGCTCGGCGAGCACCGTGCTGCGCTCGGTGTCGAGCCGTGCCTGGTCGAGACGCAGCGAGCGCATCCGGTCCGCTTCGAGAAACAACGCGAGCTCCAACTGATTCGACGGTAGCGTTTCCCCCACGTGCGTCTGGTCCATGAAGGTCACCCCGCTCGGGGCACCGCCTTGTGCCATCACCAGGTAGGAATGCTCTCCCTTCCCCACGTTCAAGGAGCCGTTGAAGAGCAGGTGCTCGAAGAGATGTGCCAGCCCCTCGCGTCCCGGCGGATCGTCCTTCGCGCCGACGTTGTAGGTGACGGTCACGGCCACGGTCGGCGCGGAATGGTCCTCGACCATGAGGACGCGCAGCCCGTTGTTGAGCGTGAACTTCGTGAACGGGATCGGGTCCTTCGGGCGCAGCGCGAAGTACGCGGCGACCGCGCCCGCAATCGCGAGGACGGCGATCGCCGCCACGATGGCGACACTGCGGTTTGGTTTCTGCTGGCCGAGCGGCGCAGTCTCCGCTTTCGCGACAGTCGGCCAGGTTTCGACGCCCGTCTTGCGTGCCCTCGCATCCACCGCAATCGCTCCGGTGGTTGTCTGCGGGGACGCCACGGCGGCAAGCGCGGCGTCGAGTTCTTCGACGTTCTGAAAACGCTGCGCCGGGTCCTTCTCGAGGCAGCGCATGATGGCGTCGTCGAGCTCCGAGGGGAGCGACGCCTCCAGGGTCTTCGGGGCGACTGGCGCTTCGCGGATCTGTTTGAGGGCGACGACCATCGGCGTGTCGCCGGTAAAGGCCGGCCTTCCGGTGAAGATCTCGTAAAGGATCAGGCCGAGCGCGTAGATGTCGGTGCGCGCGTCCACCGCGTGCCCTTCGGCTTGTTCGGGCGCCATGTAGGCGGGCGTTCCGATGATGCCTCCCGCCGTCGCCGTCACCGATGCGTCGAGCAGGCGCGCGATCCCGAAATCCATCACCTTCACGTTGCCCGACTTGTCGAGCATGACGTTCTCGGGCTTCAGGTCGCGATGGACGATCCCCTGGGTGTGGGCCTCGTGAAGCGCGGCACAGATCTGCCGCGCGATCTGGATGCCCTTGCGAAGGTTGACCGCCCCCATGCGGTCGACGATCGAGCGCAGGCTTTCCCCCTCGACGTACTCCATCGAGAGATACGCCGTCGCACCGGCGCGGGTGAACTCGTAGACGCGACAGACGTTCTTGTGGGTGATCCGCCTCGAGAGCCGCACCTCGTTGAGGAATCGCTCCGCAGAGACAGGATCGCTCGCGATGTCCGGCTTGAGGATCTTCAGCGCAACGGTTTCACCAGTCTCACGGTCGTGCGCCTTGTAAACGACGCCCATGCCGCCGCGCCCGGCCTCTTCAAGGACTTCGTAACGTGCGTCCAGTTCGCTGGTCCAGTGGGGGGGGTGGATCGGCACGCTGGATATCTTACGTGCTCCTCCAAATCCCAATCCAAACTCCAAACTCCAAAACGCGGATGACGCGGATGCCTAGTCAGCCGTGCAATCCGTACATCCGCGTTTTGGAGTTTGGAGTTTGAAGTTTGGAGTTGTGTCGAGCCGGGCGATAATCCGCCGCATGAAGATCCATCTCGCCTGTTCACCGCCGTCGTCGCAGCTCGTTGTCGCGCCCGGCGCCGCAACGGCTCCCCGGCGCCCAGCAGGTTTGGACGTCACAAAGCTCGACGCGCTCGTTGCGGCCGAGTTTGCGAAGGACGGTGTCGGCGGCGCCACCGTTGGAGTCGTCAAAGGTGGGGCGCTGGTCTGGGCGAAGGGCTACGGGCTGGCGGACATCGAGGCGCGCACGCCGGCGTCCGAGAAAACCATCTATCGCATCGGATCGATCACGAAACCCTTCACCGCTGTCATGTTGCTGCAGCTCGTCGAGACGCGGCACGGTGCGGCTGACCGATCCGGTCGAGAAGTATTTGCCGGAGATCGCCCGCATCACCGGTCGACCGGCTGGCGCCCCGCCCGTGACGCTGGAGCAAGTCGCCACGATGATGTCGGGAATCGGTCGCGAGCCCGACGACCTGAAGAAGTTCCTGGTCGGCCCGGTGGAACGCTGGGAAGACGTGATGATCGAGGCCCTCGCCGCGTACCAAGTACGACGAACAGCCTGGCTCGCGATTCCTCTACTCCAACATCGGATATGCCGCGCTCGGTGGCGCCCTCGGTCGGGCGGCGAAGCGTCCGTACGTGGACTACATGCGCGAAGCGGTGATCAAGCCCCTGGGTATGACGACGACTGACTTCGTGCCGTCCTCCGCCATCCGCCCTGCACTGGCGAAGGGTTATGAGATCCAGGATGGGAAACCGAACGGCGAGCAACCCGCGCGCGAGCACGATGGCCGCGGTTACAAGGTGCCGAACGGCGCGCTCTACTCGACCGTTGGCGACCTCGCGAAGTTCGTGGCGTTGTGGCTGGGGGAAGGCCCGGAGAGCGTGCTGAAGCGCGCGACCATCGCCGACACCTTCGCGCGCGTCCCGTCAGACGCCAGCTATGGCATCGGATTTCAGGTCGATGCGCCGCGAGGGGAACGGCTTCTACGGTCACGGTGGCTCGGTCGCCGGCTACCGCGCGCAGATGGTCTATCACCCACCGTCGAAGACCGGCGTGATCGTCCTGCGCAACGTCGGCGGCGGGCCGTTCAACCCTTCGAGCGTCGCGGCACGGCTGCTGACGCTCTTGGTCGGCGACGCCAAATAACGCCCAACTCCGCAACTCCCAACTCCCAAACGCGGATTCACACCGATGAACTATCCGCGTAAATCCGTTGGGAGTTGGGAGTTGCGGAGTTGGGCGTTTTTACCGGTTCTTGAGCTGCGACGAAATCTGCTCCAGCGCGGCGCGCTCTTCGGCCGACACCGCGCCGATCCCGAAAAGGCCGCCGGACGCGTGCGCGATCTGCTCGCAATACTTCAGCAAGTCGTCAGCGGTGACGTCCTGAAAGCCTTCCCCGGGATGATCGACCATGGCGGCAATCAACCGCGTGGCCTTGCGAAAGGTGTCGGTTGACGGTCGCTGATCGAGCCAGGCGTGCAGCTGAAGATCGGCTTCACTGCTGGCCGTGATACCGCGCGAGCGCGCCAGGCTCACAATGGCGGTCCGCTCGGCCGTGCTGATCCCGCCTTCCGCCCAGGCCACCTGCAACACCGGAATCAAAGGCAGCAGGGAGATGGTGCCGGGCGTAAAGCACAGCTCCTGCAGCTGCTGCAGCATCTCTGGATCGTGGATGCCGGTTTGGGTCTCGAGCGCCATCCGCTCCTGCGCCGCGGCGGACGCTCGCCGCATCTTCTCGATCAGCTCGCGGTCCTGCCTCCGAAAATACTCCTCCTCACGCTTCCGAATGTCGTCGGTGATGCCATCGTTGTTTGACACGCCTGCCTCCTGCGCTTGCAGAAAGCAATCGTATCAGGCGCGGCGGACGACGCGGATGTCGCTGCGTTTGGGGAGCGACTCGACAGGGTCGGCGGCGGCGTGGCGCGTGTGAACCGACGCCACGGTGGCGGCGAGGCGCGGCGCAAGCAGCTCCAGCAGGTGCGCCTGGGGTTCCGCGAACGGCGTCGAGGGGGCGGTGTAGAGGGCCAGGACGGCGACCAGGCGGCCATCGTCGACCAGCGGAAGCGTGCAGACCGACTGCGGAAGGGTCGAACCGTCGAAGCCGTCGGCGCCGGACACCGGGTCGCCGTTGACGATCATGCGGCGGTTGACCGCCGTCCAGCCGACCGCGCCGCGCGACATCCCGTAGCGGACGCTGCGCAGGGCGCTCGCCTGTGCGCCCGCGGCGAACCGCGAGACCATCGCATCGGTCCGCTCGTCAGGCATGAAGATCGCCAGGCTCGTGCAGGGAACGACGTCACGGACCAGCATCCAGACCAGCGCACCCAGGTCGGAGAGACCGGCCTCGCCGTTCATCGCGCGGGAGAGGCTCGTGAACGCGGCGATCTGCTCGACGGCGGGAGTCTCGCGGCTGACGCTTGATTCCGTGGGTTCGTTCTCGGCGGCGCTCAACGCGCGGGCCGCGCCGACGGCCCGTGCCGCCGGGTGCACGGCGCCCTCCGCGGCCGGCATGATCTGCTTGTAGCAGCGAACGAAAGCGTCCACGACCGTCGGGTCGTACATCTTTCCGCGGCGGGCCTGCAGGATTTCGAGCGCCGCTTCGTCGGTCATCCGCTGGCGGTACGGCCGGTCTGACGTCAGCGCGTCGAAGCAGTCGACGACCGAGAGAATGCGAGCGCCGATCGGGATGTCCTCTCCCTTGATTCTGTCGGGGTAGCCGGTGCCATCCCAGTTTTCGTGGTGGTGCCGCACGATCGGGACGACGGGGTAAGGGAAGTCGATGGCCGAGAGAATCTCCGCGCCGATCGGTGCGTGGAGCTTCATCTTCTCGAACTCCGCCGGCGTCAGCGGTCCCGGCTTGTTCAGGATGTGCTCGGGCACCGCGATCTTGCCGGTATCGTGCAGCAATGCCGCGGCTTCGACGGCCTTCAGCAGTTGCGGATCGGTCAGCCCGAGCTCTTTCGTCAGGGCGACCGCGGCTCCCTGCACCCGCCGAATGTGTCCGTGCGTGACGTCGTCTTTCGCGTCGATCGCGGTGGCGAGCGTTTCGATCGTCGACAAATAGAGGCCGTTCATCTTGTCGCTATGCTGCTGCGCATCTTCGAGCCGGCCGAAGCTCGATCGGAGCATCAGGTACGACACGACCACGACCGGCACCAGCAGCGCCAGCGTGCTGAGTTGCACCTGTCGCAAGGCTCCTACGAGCAGCAACGCCACCGAGGCGCCGGCAGCGTAGCCGGGGCCCAGCCACACGAAGTGCGACATCCACACGTCGAACGGAGGCTTCTTGGTCTGCAGGCCAATCGCAATCGCGACGAGGCCGCTGTTCACCACGAAGTAGGCGCCCGCCATCAGGGCGAGTGGCAGCACGAGCCGCTCGGTCGGTATGGCCGCCTGGAACGCGAGTGGCCCGGTACCGGCGGCGATGAAGAAGAGCGTGCCCGACAGCCAGACCGCGAGTGACAGGTTGCCGAAGTTGAAGAGCGTCTGCGCGAACGTCATGCGATGACGTCCCGAGACGATGAGGCTGTCGATCGCGAGGGTCAGCGCGCCGCCTTCAGGGCCGAAGAGCAGGACGCTCGCGAACGCGAACATCTCTGAAACGGAAAAGCGCGCCGCGACCGACGGAACTTTGAGGGTGAGGCGTCCCGTCGCGAACGTCAGCGCGGTGATGATGATCCACTGCGACTGCGAGATGACTTCGCTGCGCGCGAGAGCGACCGCACAGTAGGCGAAGAGCGCCAGCCCTCCCCATCCGACGACCGCCACATACAGGCGGCCCGCTGCCGACAATGCCGGGCGGTTGCTCTCGTTCACGTCAGCGGGAGGTCGGAGGAACCGTCGAATTACCCCAGACCAGGTAATTGCCGGTGGTGTATTCGTTGTTGCCCCACACGAGGTACTGCCCCGACGGCGACTGGATGGTATTGCCCCACACCAGGTAATAGCTGTCGGACCAGCCGGCGACGTTACCCCACACGAGGTAGTTCGGCTGCGTGTACCCGAGCGGGTTGCCCTGGCCGAGCAGATTCAGGACGCCCGGCTCGACGAGCCCCAGCAAGCGTCCGAGATCGAGGATGCCCAGCAGCTTGATGCCGGTGCGATCGTAGATCCCGTCGATCATCGTGCCGTGGTCGCGGAACGTCGCGCCGCTGGCGCCGCCCAGGAGTGAATCCACAGTCGTCAGCAGCGAGGTGATGAGTCCGGCCTTGGCGATCTTCACGGAGGCGGCGAAGTTGACGCTGCCCGTGCCGCCGCCCACCAGTCCGCCGTCTTCGACGAAGGTCGCGCCCGCTTGCACAGCGGCCTTCACCTGATTCGGTGTCAGTGATGGATTCGCCTGCAGCAGCAGCGCGACACCGCCGGCGACGACGCCGGTGGCCATGCTGCTGCCGCTCAACTTCATGTAGCCGTTGGAGCCGTTGCCGGCGATATGCCACTGCGGGTACGTGCTCGACAGGTACGAGCCAGACGATTCCAGCGACACGATGCGCGTGCCGGGGGCGACCACGTCCGGCTTCACGGCCATCTCAAAACGCGTCGGTCCGCGCGAGCTGTAGTCGGCGACGCGATCGTCGCCGCGATCCAGCGTGCTCAGGGTGTCGAGCGCGCCGACCGTCAGCGCGAAGGGGGAGTTCCCCGGAGACGTGATGCCGCCCAAAACGGGGGCGCCGGTGCTCGTCACCCCGTAGTTGCCGGCCGATGCGACGACGACGATTCCCGCGGCCGTGGCACGCGCGACCGCGAGGCACAGCGGGTCGGTCGTCGAGGGCTCGACCACCGGGTGACCGAGCGCCATGGTGATGACGCGGATGTTGTACCGGGACTTGTTCTCGATGACCCAGTCGATGCCCGCGATGACGTCGCTCGTCAGACCCGCGCCCTGCGAGCCGAGCACGCGCACGTCGATCAGCTTCGCGCCTGGCGCGCTGCCGCCCGCGTAGGCCGTCGTGTACTTCGTGTTGGCGCCGGCGACCGAGCCGGCGACGTGCGTGCCGTGGCCGAACGCATCCCCGGCGATCGCCGGTTCCCAGCTCACCTGGTTCGTGCGCGCAATCACGCGCGTGCCGAGCGCCGTGTGCGACGCGATGCCGGAGTCGAGGATCGCGACGCCAATTCCGGATCCCGTGTAGCCGGCGGTGCCACCGAGCCCGAGCAGCCCGCCGCTCGTTCCCACCCAGACGTCCGCGGCTTTGGTGATCTTGTTGGTCAGCCCCATATCGGACATGACCGGCAGGTCACCAGAGATGTGTGAGAGCGAGTGTGTCCTGGGAGAGCGCTTCGAATTGTTCTTGCGTCAGCTCCAGCGCGACGCCCCCGTCGACGTTGCGTCGAAGGAGCGAGCCCAGGCGGCCGCGCAGCGACGTCAGCGCAGGTTCGTCTCCCTGCACGATGACGCGGATGCGTTGTCCCGGCGCGCGCGGCAACAGGAGATCCGCCGACACGGTTGGCCCGCGGCGCTGAGCCTGCGGCGTGGCAGACCACCAGTTCGTGCCGATGACAGCGAGTGCGACAAGCAGGAGAGCTATGCGGCGCATTCAGGCCCTTTTGGAAAAAGTTGTGCGCAGGGTCGCAGGGCAAGAAGTTGGCCGATCGTGCGAACGAATCCGCACGCCGCTAAGTGAAGCCGGCGCCAGAACTTGTATTGTCGTGACAGATTTGTCGTTTGCAGACCGGTGCGCGGGCGTGTGCTGGAACAGAGCACACGGCTACATTGTTGGGGTTGACACCGTCGAACAGGCGCCGGTAGAGTGCCTCCATCGTGATCGCTTCCGTGAACAACTTCCGCTCGTTTAATTGGGGCTTTAATGGCCCCGGCGGGCGAGGTCTTGTCACGGCACGCTGAATAGACACAGCAAGCAGTCACACAAGATCCCAAGGCCCGCTGGTAAAACAGCGGGCCTTTTTTTATTCAGCATTCAGCATTCGAGCATTCAGCATTTTCTTGGGGGGTCGCCAAGCTGGTAAGGCACCGGACTGTTAATCCGGTCATTCGCAGGTTCGAGTCCTGCCCCCCCAGCCAGTTTCGCGCGCCGAGAGATCGAAAACTGTCGCGCCGAGGCGCCGCAGGCGGCGAAGCCGGCTCTGAAGCGTCAAGAACAAGGAGCAGCGTCATGCGCATCGCATATCAGGGAGAACCAGGGGCTTATAGCGAAGCGGCGGCGCTGCTTTTTGCGCCGGACGCCGAGGCGGTCGCGTGTCGCAGCTTTGACGACGTCTTCGCCGCCGTGGCGGAAGGCCGCGTGGCGCGCGGGATCGTGCCGATGGAGAACTCCATCGGTGGCAGCATCCACCGCAACTACGACCTGCTCGTCGAGCACGAGCTGCCGATCGTGGGCGAAGTCGAACTGGCGGTCGATCACTGCTTGCTCGCGCGGCCGGGCACGCGTCTCGAGGACGTCAAGGTCGTCTACTCGCATCCGCAGGCGCTCGCGCAATGCGAGCGCTACCTGGAACAGAAGTCTGGTGTCGAGATCGTTGCCGTCTACGACACCGCCGGTGGCGCCAAGATGGTGGCGGAAGGGGATCGCGTCGATGCCGCGGCCGTCGCCTCGCGTCGCGCCGCGGAGGTATTCGGGCTTGCGATTCTCGAGGAAGCGATCCAGGACTACGCGGCGAACATCACGCGCTTCGTGGTCATCGCCCGCGCCGCCTCTCCGGCAGAGGAGGCGACCAAGACGTCCATCGTCTTTGCGCTCCAGAGCACGCCCGGTTCGCTCTACAAGGCGCTGAGCGGCTTCGCCCTGCGCGACATCAATCTGACCAAGCTGGAATCGCGTCCCATGCGAGGCCGTCCGTGGGAGTACCTCTTCTACGTGGATGTCGACGCTCCTCGACAGTCACTCGCCTGCGCCCGCGCCATCGTCCATCTCAGCGAGTTCGCCCAGTGGGTCCGCACCCTCGGCAGCTACAAAGCCTGGAGCCGCACCCCCGACGCCGAGGGGTCAGACCGGGGTCAGACTGGGGTCAGACTGGGGTCAGAACTCGAGTCTGACCCCAGTCTGACCCTGGTCTGACCCCTGCGCAATTTCTGCTCGATTTTTGGCGGTGCGGTGTCGACTCGGTAATCAGATAGACCCGCTTACAGGTCTGGCTCGAGGCGTAAGTACCACGTCTTCAATATCTTCCGCAGCACAGCTGCTTTGGAATGTCCTTTGCGCCTGCACCTTGAGCCCTGCGAGGGCAAAAGGGGGATCCATGAAGCGCTCGACCATTGCAATTTTGCTAGCGACAGCTTTGGCATTCGCGACCACGAGTGTGGTGGCGGCACAGAAGGGGCATGGCCCCAAGACCAAGACAACCACCACGGCGCCGAAGGCCCAGGGCGGGCCGAAGGTGCAGACACCCAGGGCCCGAAGGCGACGACGAGCGGCCCAAGGCACACGCGCAAGGGCCGAAGACCACCGGCGGCAGCCAGGCGGTGGCGCAGGGCCCGAAGGTAAAGACGACGACGCACGGTGGCGGGAACAAGACCAAGACGACACCACGACGTCGACGCCGGTCAACCACGACGCGCGAGCCTCGAAGTCGAAGAAGAACAAGGGCACCGGCGTGGCGACGACCAGCACCACGACCGGGACCACCACCGGCACCACGACCGGGACTACCACCGGCACCACGACTACGCTGACGCCCGTTCAGCAGAAGCTGCAGAAGAATACGAACCTCGCGAAGAAGCTCGAGGGACGGCTGCCGATGGGCACTGACATGATGGATGCGGCGGAAGGGTTCCGTAACCTCGGGCAGTTCGTCGCGGCGGTGAACGTATCGAACAACCTTGGGCTTTCGTTCACCGAGTTGAAGACACGCATGGTGGACGACGGGATGAGCCTCGGCCAGGCGGCCAAGGACCTGCGGACATCGACTGACACCACGATGGCGGTGCGAACTGCGGAGGCCGACGCCGACCGCCTGATCGCGACGACCGAAGTCACGACGCACGACCACGAAGAAGAATAAAAAGGGCGGGCAATGAGCGCTCGGCGCATTGGCGCCGTCGCGGCTGCGATCGCTCTCTGCGCGGCGGCTCCGGCCGCCGCGCAGGGCAATGGCAACGCCTACGGCAAGAACAAGAACAAGCCGCCGGTGAGTTCGACCTCCTCGACGACGTCGACCGCTAGCGGTCCGTCGGCGGCAAGTGACTTCGATGTCACGATCCCGGGCACCGGCGTTCGCAACTTTGGCGCATGGCTCGACGACGCGAGCATCATCACGCCGGGACAGGGCTACGTGAGTTTCGGCGTCGGGCTGTGGAAGATGCCGGGCTACCGCGAATTCGACATCCCGACGGTGGATGCCGGTGTCGGCCTCCACAAGCGCGTGCAGGTCGGTGCGAGCCTGCCGTTCTACCACGCCAACGCGCCGGGCGGCCCGATGTCCCGCGGCGTCGGCACGATGTACATGAACGCGAAGATTCAGCTCCGCGATCCATCGAAGGGCGGCCTCGGCTTCTCGGTGACGCCGGCCGATCGGAGATCCTGAGTGCGGCACCAGTTACCGGTGAGTCGCGTGAGTTTGGCGTTGCCGGTCAACATGGAGGTGCAGCGAACCGGCTGGCGCATGTACGCAAGCACCGGATACTTCTCCCGCGGTTCGCTCTTCGCGAGCGGCGCCATCGAGAAGGCGCTGTCGGAGCGAGTGTGGGTGACCGGATCGCTGACGCACGCCTACTCGATGGATCCGGATCCGCTGAGCGTGGCGCTCGGCCTCTCGCAGACGCACACCGACGTGAGCGGGGGAGCGGCGTTCGTCGTCCGAGACGGCATCGCGGCCTTCGGCTCGATCGGCCGCACGATCTCAAAGAAGGACGCCAACAGCGCGGAGCTGGTGTTGACCGGCGGCGTGTCGTTGAACTTCGCGGTGCGTTAGAAAGGCAGGACTTTAGTCCTGCCTCCTTCAGTCCGGATTGATATACCGATACAACAACCGAATCAGCGTGTAGGCCTTCGGCATCGTCTCGGCAGTGAACGAGATGGTATCGGGGGCCGGACGCTGCATGCCCGGCAGGCTCTCGGCGACTTCCGGGATCGCGATGTCGTTGAACTGGACCTCGACCTTGTAGGTCCCCTCGCGTTTCGGCGAGAACTTCTTCGCCGCGCGCACCCCTTCCGCCGCGGAGCGCTCGATGTCCGCGTGGACGTCCTTGAACGGACGCAACTCGACGGCCCGCGGGTTGATCGCGCGCTTCACTGCGACGGTCTTCGCGCTCGTCGCCACTTCAGCCACCTGCTTCACCGCGACGTCATCTCCGGTCACCAGCGCGACCGGGACGCCATACCACGCCGCGACCGTCGTGTTGAGGCCCCCCTCGCCGAGCGACTGGCCGTTGACCCTGACGTCGCGCACGACCCCGCTGCCGGTATGAGCGAAGAGGCCGCCAGGATGCCCGGCCTTCGCGTGATATCCGACGAAGATCACCGCATCGAAGGAGTCGTCCAGGCCTTCCATCATCCCGGACTTCTTGAAACTGTGGCTGATCAAGTGGACGCCCTGCTCGAGATCTTCGAGCCGCAGGTTGCGCATGCTGCCGTGCGAGTCGTTCACGACGATCGTCGATGCGCCGCCCGCGCGCGCCCCTCGAATCGCGGCGTTGACGTCGTCAGCCATCATCTTCCGCGAGCGTCCGTATTCGGCCCCCGTGGCTGAGAGCTGATCGGATCCGGAGATCCCGCTGATGCCCTCCATGTCGGCGGAGATGAAGACCTTCTTGCCGCCTTGGGCGGACGGTACCAGCGTGATCGATGCGGCAATCGTGAGCGCTGTGAGGACGCGAAGCATTTTCAGACTCCTGCGAGATCGAAGATCACCGTGGCGAGCGCGGAGTAGTCCCAGTCTCCCTTGCCGCTCGACACCAGTTGTGACACGAGGGCTTGCACGACGGCGGCCTCTGGAGCGGTTGTGTTGTATTCGGCCAGCGTCGCGGCAGCGATGCGCATGTCCTTCTGGTAGAGCGCGGACCTGAATCCAGGCTTGTAGTTCTCGTTGAGGATCCGCTCGCCATGCACCTCGAGCACGCGGCTGGCCGCGAATCCACCGAGCAGCGCTTCGCGGACGCGCGAGCGATCGACGCCGGCTCTGCTCGCCAGCGCGAACGCCTCCGCGACGGCAACGAGGGTGCCGCCGATCACCATCTGGTTGCAGACCTTGCAGACCTGACCGGCTCCCGAGTCGCCGATGCGGATCACCTTCTCGGGGTTCCCCATCGCGTTGAGGATCGGCTTCACGGTCGTGAAGGCGTCCGCGTGCCCCCCGGCCATGATCGACAGCGTGCCGGAGATCGCGCCGATCTCGCCGCCGCTCACCGGCGCGTCGAGCATCTGCGCACCTCGCGAATCGGCTTCGGATGCGAGCCGGCGCGCGACGCCCGGCGCGATGCTGCTGCAGTCGATGATGATGGTGCCGGGCTGAATCGCGCTGAAGACGCCGTCCGGGCCCTCGAGCACCTTCTCGACGTCCGGCGAATCCGGCAGCATCGTGACGATGCGGGCCGTCTGTCGCGCGATGTCGGCGGGGGAACTCGCGCGCGTTGCGCCGGCCGCCACCAGTTCGTCGATCGGCGGTGTGCTGCGGCTGTGGACGATGACTGGGAAGCCTGCCTTGAGAAGGTTCTTCGCCATGGGCTTGCCCATCAGGCCAAGGCCAATGAACCCGACCGTGTCTTTCGTCACCGTGCCGTCCGTTCCAGCCATCGTTCCACGTCCGTTTGAAAATCGGGTTCACGAGAGCCGAGCTCACGTCTGAGCTCCTCTTCGATACCCGCGACTTCGAATAAATGCACGAAGAAGGCTACCAGTTGCGAGCGGTCCTCGATCGACGACCGCACGCGACGATGGCGGTCCGCCCGACATCTCGATGCCGAAGGTCTCGCCGGCGGATTCGGCGAGCAGTTCGAGGAAGAGCCGCTCGGTGTCGATCTCCGAGTCGCGCCGCCCGGAGGCGAGGATGCGCGATTCGTCGTGGCTGGTGTCGCAATAGAGCTTGATGCCGCTCGCCAGGGCGATGATCCACAGCTCCCAGGTGCTGCCGTCATCCCACTTCAGGTAGAGCAGCGAGCGGGATTTCAGGGACTGGGGATCGAACGCTCGCGTCTCTCCGGCCAGGGCCTGTCGCACGACGTCCGCGAGGAGCAGTGGCTCGGCTGGCACGCGCAGCGGCCAGATCTCCTCGCGAGTCCGGAATTGTCGAATTCCTCGCTCCAGCGCCTGCAGGACGCGGACGCGCCTGTCGCGATCCTCGAAGGACATGTCAGTTCGAGACGAGCCGGCGAAGGTATCCGTTCACGCCGTCGAGGCCGTCCGGTGTGCGCAGGCCCAGCACCTCGGTCATCAGCGGGTAGACATCCACATTGCGAATGTCCTCGATGATATGTCCCGCACGGATCGTGGGTCCCATCGCGACGAAGATCGCGCGCATCGACGGCAACTGCGGGTCCCAGCCGTGCGTGCCCCATTGCGGCCTGACGATCGCGCGGACGTCGTAGGACCGCCTCAGCGTCCAGCCCTCGTCCATCACCACGATGACATCGCCGGCTCGCGGATTCGATGAGTAGCGAAAACGTTCCGGCAGATCTTTTCGGAGATACGCGCGTCCGTTCTTGAGACGGGCGTTCAACTGATCGCGCAACTGGGTCGCGCGTGCGATGTTGTTATCCCTGACGTGCAGGCTGCGTGACCGGTCCGACGAACGTCTGGACGACGTCGTCAAGGCTGACCAGGGACTCGATGGCGATCGACTGGCTGCCGCTCGTATCGACCATGCCGTGGTCCGAGGTGAGGAGGAGGTAGGTGCGGTCCTTGATGGGCAGCGCGTCGATGCCGTCGAGCAACTGGCCGACGGCGCGATCGAGCGAGCGCGCGGCTTCCTCGACTGGGCGATCGCCGATCGGTCCTCGATGTGAGGCCTCGTCAAGCTCGCTGAAATAGAGCGTGATGAGGTGCGGGCGTCGCTCGGCCGGTGCGGCCAGCCACTCGAGCACCGTCTTCACGCGCTCGGCGTTCGGAATCTTGCCGTCGTAGCGATTGGCGATCGTCGGGCGAACGCCCTTGATCGCCGCTTCGGATCCGGGCCAGAAGTAGCAAGCGGCTATCATCCCCTGCGTTTCCGCCGTGACCCAGATCGGCTCTCCGCCATACCAGCTGCCGTCGCGCACGGCGTCCTCTTCGTTCATGGCGTACTTCGCGCGCCGTCCGGGGTCGTAGAAGCTGTTGGCGACGACGCCGTGGCGATCGGGGAAGAGTCCGGTGACGAGCGAGTAGTGGTTGGGGAAGGTGAGCGAGGGGAACACCGGGATCATCGACCGCGCGCGGGTCCCGCGCTGCATGACCCGCCGGAGGTTGGGCAGGTTGAAGCGGTCGAGATAGTCGGCGCGGAAGCCGTCCAGGGAGACGAGGACGACGTAGGGCTTGTCGAGGTGCTCGGCGCGATTGACGCCGCCGGAAGCGCTCTGTGCAGCCGCAAGGGCCAGCCACAGAACCCCCACCACCAGCGTCACCACCGTCCCCCGACGTCCAGGGTCAGATCTCGATTTTCTCAAAGCCATGGGGTCAGATCTCAATTTTCTACTGATGCTCATTCGAAAATCGAGATCTGACCCCGGCGGGTGCGGGCGGTCGACGACTGAGCCGGGTGCGTGCGTTCGGGATCTTCGGTTCGACGCTCTCGGGCCTCTTTAATCCAGGCCCAGATCGTCGCCACTGGCCGGTGGAGGACGCTGCCGATCTCCCTCAGCGTGTAGGCGTGCTCGCAGAACGCGATCCTGGCGGCATCGACGATGGCCTCGCGGTGATCTGGCACGTCGAGGAGCTCGCTGAGCGGCGGCCGGGTGGCGAAGCGCTGTGCGTAGGAGAAATCGGCATTCCCCCGGTGGGGTCGGAGCAAAGGGTCGATCCGACGACCAAGGTCGGGGCCGCCGATGAAGAGCGCAGACTCCAAGTTTGTCATCCCGTCGCCAACGCTTTGTGCACGGACAAACGCCACGAAGCGCTCCTGTCCCACCAGCGGATCGTCAGTATCAAAGGCGGTCCACACGCGATCCCGGCACAGGAACGGAGGGCTTGGCTCCAGGCCCGCGAGTGCGCGAAAACTGCTCCATCTCCAGTCCTCAGGTTGAGTGACGCGTCCCGACTCCACGGGATTGAGCGCGATGTAGCGTAAGGCCGTGAGAAGGTACGAATCGCTGTCGATAAGGGGTCCCTTGAAGCGGTCTCCGAGGACGTGCCCGACGCGCCGATGCCGACGGTTGAATGCCTGACAGTACTGCGAGTTCAAGTCCTGCATCAAGCGCGATACGGTGTGCAGCGTCGGCACCACGAGCAGGTGAAAGTGGTTCCAGAGCAAGCAGTACGCGAGGCACGCGACGGAGAACCGCTCGAGGACCTTCGCCAGGAGCTCCAGGAACCTCAGGTGATCGTCCTCGTCCTCGAATATGCACTGCTTGGCGTTCCCGCGTGACATCAAGTGGTACGGCATGTTGGGAACGTGAATCCGAAGTGGTCGCGCCATGCCCTCCACGATTGCAAGCCGCGTGAAAGCGCACGATTCCCAAAACACGGCCTGTTTCACCCCTAGCGTCGCCGAGAGTACGCAGAAACGACCACGCTGACCGGGCGCGCTATTCGCGCTTTCTGCTCGACTCGCATCGGTCGCATCGGTTTGCGGTTTTGGGGTCAGATCTCGATTTTCTATCGGCGCGCGATAGAAAATCGAGATCTGACCCTACGTGGCGGGAGAAAATCGAGGTCTGACCCCGTGCGGAGGGGTGCGGTCGGCGAGGGGGAGGGTTAGTTCGTGCCCTTGTTCTTCGCCTCTTCTTCCAGCGTCTTCAGCACGTCGCGCCAGGCGAACTTCTTCCCCTTGCCGCGGACGTAGTAGTCCATCCACGCCATCTCACTCACCGCCTTCACCAGCTGGTTGCGCGGATCGGTGATGCCGTGCGTGTTGCCGGGATACAGGAAGAGCTCCGTCGGGACGCCGAGCTGCTTCAGCGCCATGTGCAGCTCGATCGACTGCGGGCTCGGGACGCGCGGGTCCCCCTCGACGACATGGATCATCGTCGGCGTCTTCGCCTTCTTGATGTACTTCAGCGGGGACTGGTTCCAGTACGCATCGAAATCGTCATACGGCAACTTGTCGCCGAGATAGAACTGACGGTTTCGCTGGACGTCGCTCTGCGCGTACATCGAGATCCAGTTCGACGTGCCGGCGCCGGAGCTGAGGGCCTTGAAGCGATCGGTGCTCACGAGGATCCAGTTGGACCAGTGGCCGCCGGCGCTCCAGCCGAGCGCGCCCATCCGGTCCGGATCGACGATCCCCTGCGCGATCAGGTGATCGACGCCGGTGATGATGTCGTCGTAGCCCGGGGGGAAGTAGTTCCCGACGATGTCGTTCTTGAACTTCTGGCCGTAGTTGGTGGAGCCGCGGTAATTCGGCCGCAGGACGGCGTAGCCGGCGCCCGCGTAGACCTGCGAGTTGTAGCCGCCGTTGAACCCGAGGACGTCAGCCGATGCCGGCCCGCCGTGGATCGCCACGATCAGCGGATACCGCTGCCCCTTCTGGTACCCCACCGGCTTCAGCAGCACGCCGCCGACCATCGTGCCGTCCTTCGACTTCCAGGTGATTTCTTCCTGCTCGCCGAGCGCCAGCGATTTCACCTGCGGGTTGGCGTTGGTGAGAGCGACCCACGCGGAACGGTTGGCGACCTGTTCGAGTGAGGGGATCGTGTAAATGGTCTGCGGCGTCATGCCGTCGCTGAAGCTCACGAGAACGACGCCGGTGTCTTCGTCGAGATCGACCGACATCGAGGCTTTCTCGTTGGTGATCTGGCGCACGGTGTCCTTCGCGATGTCGAGCGCCATCAGCTGGTTCGTGGCCTTGATCCCTTCGTTGAAGTAGATCGTGCGGCCGTCCTTCGACCAGAAGCCGGCGGAGACGTCACCGTCGAAGGCGGCGCCGAGCTTCTTGAACGGTTGACCCTTCTGGTCGACCGCGCGCAGATACAGGCGGCCGTTGGTCATCGTGTACTTCTCGACGTTGTCCGGCGCCGAGTACGCGATCCAGCGGCTGTCGGGAGAGAAGCTCATGCCGCTCTCGCCGACTTCGAAGTTCTTCGTGAGCCGCTCGACGCTGCCGGATCCCGTCTCGAGGAGGAAGAGATCCGCATAGAGGTTCGAGGCGGTGATGTTGCGCTCGTAGCGCTTCGAGGAGCCGCCCTGGTAGCCGACCCACTTGCCGTCTGGCGAGATCGTGAACCCCGTGACCGAGTACGTCGCGTCCTCCGTCAGGCGTTTGGTTTTCGAAGGACCTTGTCCTGAGCTTGTCGAAGGATCCAGGTCGAGCGCCCACAGGCTCGCGATAGGCGTCTCCATGTTGCGGATGTTGACCGTGAAGCGCTTCTCTCGACGCAGCTTCTCGTCCGGGTCGGCGGTGTCGGCAGAGGTGAAGTAGATCCGCTTGCTGTCGGGCGCCCACTGCCAGGTGCCGATGCCGGTCGGATGCTTGGTCACCTGTTCGGCGGCGGGGGACTCTTCGATGCCTTTGATCGGTAACCGGTAGAGCTGTTCCTCGCCCGCCTTGCCGCTCTTGTAGACCAGCCACTTGCCGTCTTTGCTCAGGGAGAAGTCGGCGACCCCTTCCCGCGCGTCGGTGATGCGGCGCGCCTCGCCGCCGTCCGGGCGCATCACGTACACCTGGTTACGTGTCGCGGCGCTTTCAGGCGCTTCGCGGTTGGACAGGAACAGGAAGAACGAGCCGTCCTTCGCCCAGGCGGGGGACGTTTCGTTCTTTTCTTTCGTGAACGTCAGCTGTTTGGAGGAGGACACTCCCTGCTGCAGCGAGACAAGATGGATATCGGTCTGCCGGCGCGCTTCCTTCCAGTCGGGCGTCGACAGCGTATAGAGCAGCCACTTGCCGTCCGGGCTCGGCGTGGGGGACCCGGTCGAGCGCATCTGCTGCACGTCGAGGAACGTCATCGGCCGCTTCGCGTCCTGCGCGGAGACGCCGACCGTGGCCGTGACGAGAAGAACGAGCGAGATTTTCGTGCGCATCATGCGCCGGAGTATACCCGCGACATTCGCGGAAAAATCAAGACCTGACCCCGTATAATTCGGACGCACCGATGCAGTGCTCCCTGGAGATCCTAGCCTCACATGCCGCGACGGTGGAGGCCGTCCGTTCGGGAGATGTGCAGGCGGGAGACTGGCTGATCGTGCGCACGCGCAACTCGACCTATGCGCTGCGCGCCAACGGGGACGGCACGTTCGATGCGACGGGGGGCTGGTTCGCCAGGCGGGAACAATCAGGCGCGCGCCTGCGGATCGCCGGCTGCACCTGGGGTGGCAGCGTGTTGTTGACCCGCATCCTCGCGGCCCCCGGCATGTTCCTCGAGTTCGCAAATCACGTGCGGACGACGAGGATCTGCGAAGTCAGGCTCATTCGCCCCGAGGCCATGCCTACGGTTCACTGACGCTCTCAACTCCCAACTCCCAACTCCCAACTCCCAAACGTCCTTCGAACACGGATGCCGCACGGATCTACGGACAGTCCGCGCCTCAATCCGCAGTTAATCCGCTTGGAGTTTGGGAGTTGGGAGTTGGGCGTTGAGAATTGGCGCGGAGGCGTCAGCGGACCGCGCCGAGGTACTTGTCGTACCAGTCGAGCACTTCCTTGAACATCCCGCGCATGTCCTGCGCGACGTGACCACCCTCGAGCGCGATGTGCTTCTTGTGTTCCGGCGGCGTGCCGAGCAGCTCGTGGAAGCGTAGCTGGGCGGCCAGCGGGACCGAGAAGTCGTCCTTGCCGTTCACGAGCAACACCGGCACCTTCACGCGCGGCATGAAGTTGGCCGGCTGCGTCTCGGGCGGGGAGTTGTAGCGCAGCCCACCCGAGCGCGAAGACCGCGACCTTGATTCGTGGATCCAGCGACACGGGGATCGGACCGAAGTACGCGCCCATGCTCAGGCTGTAATACCCCAGCTTCGACAGGTCGATGTCCTTGCGGGTCTCGAGGTAGTCCACCGCGCGGAAGAAGTCCTTGGCCCATTGCACCTGCATGTCACGCCAGGCGGCTGACTGACGACCCGGCGGCAGGTTGACCCGGCGTTCGAACGTGCCCTGGTACACGGGATATAACAGCGCGCGGCCGCTGCGAATGATGTACTCGAATGTGCCGAGATCCAGGATGACGCTGGAGGGGGTCTGCCGCGCGTACGCACTGGGGAACAGGATGATCGTCTGATACGGCGGCGTCACGTTCTTCGGCAGGAACAGGAACGCCGGGATGCGCTCATTGCCGTACGGCGCGTCGAAGCTGATCGTCTCCTTGCGGTAGTACGGAGAGCTGTCGTCCGTGCGCTCGACCCGCGCGTTGAGCGGTGTCTTGTCATACGAATAGACGCCCTTCAGTCCCGCGAACACCTCATCTGACACCGGCACAACCGTCGACGGATCCGGCGTCACAAGTCCGACCGGCCCCAGCGTGTGCTCGGAGGGGCCGAGGTTCTTCACCAACCGCGCGCCGTACGAGGGATAGCGATGCCAGGGATCCTGCGCGTCCTGTTCGATGAACCGGTAATTCGGTTCGTTGTAGCCGCCGCCGAGGATGTACCGCTTCTGCGAGTCGCCGAACACGTTCGCGGTCCACTCCTTCACGTTCCCCGCCGTATCGAACGTCCCCCACGGCCCGATGCCCTGCAGTTCACCGGCTTTGACGGTGCCCTTCCCATTGAAGTTGCTCTGTTGCAGGATGTCCGAGTAGAACTCGTCGGCCCCGGCCGCGTACAACCAGTGGTAGATCGACGGCAGACTCTTGCCGACGAACGCGGCGAACGCCGCCGCCTCGAACCAACTGATCCCGGCGACCGGGTGGTCGGCCAGGCCGTCCGGGAAGGTGCCGACTTCCCAGGTCGCGGGCCCCGCCCGACCCGTCGCATCGCGGAACCGGCTCATCGCCTGCTCAAAGGTGAGCACGCTCGGACCCTCGCGGAAGGGTTCTTTCCAGTACTTCGGATCCTTGTAACCACCCGCGTCGACGAACTGCTTGTACTGCGCGTTGGTGACCTCGAGCTGATCGATCCAGAAGTCGGGCAGCCGCGTGGACGGTGCCATGCCGGGTGTGTACGTCGTGCCGGGCACGAAGACCATCCCCGGCGCCACCGACGCCTCGGGCGTCAGCACGATCGGCGTGCGTCCAAATCCGGGTGCGGAGACTTCGAGCGTCTTGTATCCAGCAAGGCTGACGCGCACGCGGTAGTAGCCCAGTGGCACGCGGTAGCGGTCGATCGGGGATTGGCCGATAGCCAGCCAGCTGCCCGACCGGTTGCCGTAATTCTGCAGTTCGATCGAGGCGCCGGCCGGCTGCGTGGCGAGACTGAAGGGGGCCCACGCCTCGCGTACCTGCCGCACTTCGTCGGGAATGTAGCGCTCCAGGGCGCGTGCCTTCTCGATGGCCATCAACGACTGGCTGCTGTTCTGGAGCCGTTCGATCTCGCGCAGTCCTTCGGTGCGTGCCTCGCGCACGCGCCGCGACTGAACGGTCTGCCACGCGCCGTACGCCGCCACCGCGATGAGCAGCGCCGCGACGGGTACGAGCACGGCGGGTCGCCGCCAGGGTGCCTCCGGCGCGCGCGTCAGCTTCGCGTGCGCAGCCGCGAGGTCCGCGCGCATGGCGCCCGCCGACTGGTAGCGCGCGGCGGGATCCTTCGCCAGCGCCCGGCTGACGATCGGCTCGAGGTCCGCTGGAACGTCCGGACGCATGCCGCGAACGGGCATCGGCTCGTCGCGCAGGATCGAGGTGATCAGACCGACCTCGGAGGTGCCCGCGAACGGCCGTTTGCCCGTGAGCATCTCGTAGAGCACGGCGCCGAAGGAGAAGATGTCGGACCGCGCATCGACGGCGTGTCCTTGCGCCTGTTCAGGGGACATGTAGGCCACGGTGCCCATGATCACGCCCGGCCGCGTGACCATCCCGCTGATGGTGACGTCGGTGCCGGAGCGCTCGACCAGCTTCGCCAGGCCGAAGTCCAGCATCTTGGCCCGCCCGTCGGGCGTGATCACGATGTTGGCCGGCTTGATGTCGCGGTGGATGATGCCGTTGGCGTGCGCCGCCTCGAGAGCGGCGGCGATCTGCATCCCGTAGTCGAGCGCCGTCGTGACCGGCAGGCGTCCGGCCGCCAGCACCTTGTCGAGCGGCAGGCCGTCGACCAGCTCCATCGCGATGAAGGTGGCGCCCGCCTCCTCGCCGATCTCGTAGATCGTGACGATGTTCGGGTGGTTCAGCGCCGAGGCCGCCCGCGCCTCCAGCACGAACCGCCGGTTTCGCTCGTCATCGCCGGTGGCTTCCGACTCGAGCATCTTGAGCGCGACCGGACGCCCGAGCCGCGTGTCGACGGCGCGGTAGACGACCCCCATCCCGCCACGGCCGATCTCCCGCTCGACGCGGTAGTGCGAAATGTGCTGGATCATGGGAGCGCGCGGATTATAACGTTCACACGATCATGTAGTGCAGCCCTTTAGGGCTGCCTTCACTGGAGTGCCACCATGAGATCCCTCCGCCGCGAATTACGCTTCCTCCGCATCTACACGGTCACCAGCTCGCTCGTCCTGGTCGTCCTCTGCACGGCCGCCTTTCGGCAGTCAACCGCGACAACCGCGACCCAGACGTTCGGAGAGATCACCGTTGGCCGCATGAACGTCGTCGATGCCGACGGCAAGCTGCGCCTCGTCATCTCGAACAAGGACCGCCAGCATCCCGGCATGATAGACGGCAAGATGATCGTCCGGCCGCGCGCGGTCGCCGGGCTCCTCTTCTTCAACGAGGCGGGGGACGAGGTCGGCGGCTTGACCTTCACGGGGCAGGAAGTGAACGGCGTCCGCCGCGCCAACGCCGGCATCATGTTCGATCAGTTCAAGCAGGATCAGACGATCGGCTTCAGCTATTCCGAGAACGATGGCCGCCGTTCGGCGGGCCTTCAGGTGTGGGATCGTCCCGACACGAGTATGGGCGAGCTCGTCGAGAAGCTGAACGCCGCAAGGAAGATCGAGGATCCCGCCGAGCAAAAGAAGGCGATCGCGGCGATTGCCGCCGCCGCACCTCCCGCGCCGCGCCGGCTCTTCGTCGGCAAGACGCAGGACAAAGCGAGCGTGATTTCGATGGCGGACGCCGCGGGGAAGACCCGGCTCAACATCATCGTTGATGCCACGGGCAATCCGCGGATCGAATTCCTCGACGAGAATGGAAAGGTGATCGCCAAGCTTCCGCAGTGATCAGCGAACCGCGGCCGTCCAGTTGGTCATCAGGGTCAGGCCGACGGAACCGGACTGCTCAACCAAGGTGTTGACGAGAAAGCGCTGTCCGTTTGCCGAGACGTCGTAGGGAAAGCCGTCGAGCCGACCCTGCAGCCGCAATCGGGCCTTGAACAGTGGCCGAGGATCGCCGACGGTGATCGTCGTTTCGGTCGCGGTCACGGCCGCCGCCATCAGCGTGCCGTCCGGCGCCACGAAGAAGATCTCGGCTCCGTCGTTGCGCCAGCGCGGCCACGCGCCGCCATTGATCGAGACGCGCGTGGCGGCGCCGGGCCCCGGAAACCGCCGCACGTACACCTGCAGGCGCTCCGATTCGTTGGTGCTGTACGCGACGAACCGTCCGTCGCTGGAGAAGCGGGGCTGCGTTTCGACGAATCCGCTTTCCAGCCACGCCGATGCCGAACCACCGTCTGGATTCACGACGTGGATGTCGCTGCGGGCGAGAATGCGACCTCCTGCGACGTAGAGCAGGGCTCGCCCGTCGCGCGACCAGCTGGCGGCGTACTTCCCGAGTGCCGAGCCGCCGGTCTCGAGCTTCCGTTCCGGACTGGAGCCGCTCGCCTTGCGCTCGAACAGCTCGATGCCAGCGTGCCGGCCGGCTGAATACACGATCCGATCGCCCTGCGGCGACCAGACCGGGGCGTACTCGTCAGAGGGCTCGTACGTGAGGCGCTCCCGGGAGCCGCGCGCAACGTCCAGGATCCAGATGTCACGCGTGCCCAGTTGCCGATCCATCACGCTCATCGCGGCGCGCGAGCCGTCGGGAGACAACGTGACGTCGACGACGTCTTCCGGTTCTCCGACGCTCGACCGGCCCGTGCCATCGCGGTTGATCCACTCGATCTGCGACCGCACGACCAGGCCGGCTTGATACACGAGCCAGCCGGTATCAGACACGCTGAAGCCGCCGAGGCTTCCACCCTCTGCCGAATCCGAGACCTGTACCCGTTCGCTGATCGGCACCGCCTCTCCCTGCAACCGCATCGTGGCGAGGTCGAATCGCTGTGCCACGAGAGTGGCATCACGCGTGAACAGCAGGTGTCCGTTCGCGTACTTGGCGTTGGAGCCACCGTCCATCACCAGCCGCGGCGGCTCTCCGTCGAGGGAGCCCACATACACCGCGCGCGCATGCGTCGCGGCACCGCGGCTGCCGATGACGGTGTACAGAAAGTGGCGGCCGTCGGGCAGAAACCACGGATACGAATGCTGAACGTCGCCGTTCTGCGGATCGAGTGTTGTGACGGGTGCCGGCGTGCCCGGAGAGACGGCCGACAAGCGGACGATGGGGCCGTTACCGGTCGGCTGTGAAGAGGATGACGTTGTCGCGGCTCCAGGTGCCGGTTGCGCTGAAGGCCTGATTCGTCAGCGTGATCGCTTGCCCGCTGTTCACCTCAACTTTCTTGAGTGCGGCCCGCTGCCCAAGGTTCCCTCCCTCGGCGGCCCGCGACGACAAATGCGACCCACCGCGAGTCGGGAGACCAGAAGGGGTTAATAGCACCTTCGGTGCCGGGCAACGGCTGCGCGGTTAGTGAATCGAGCGGGCGCACCCACAGCATCGAGCTGCCCGCTGGCGTTGATGCGACGAAAACCAGGCGGCGTCCATCCGGGGACACAGCGAAGCGGCCCGCGGGTGGCACGGGTGCCATCTGCACGTCGTCAGGGATCGGGATCGACGTGCGGCTGACGCGATCGTCGTCCGCGGTCGCGTTTCGGCGGGACGGCGGTTGCAGCTCAGCGCCCATCCGAGCAGCACCAGGGCCGCGACCGCTGCGCCCCACGCGGCCAGTTCCCGTCGTTCGAGTCGCGCCCGCGGCGCACCGGACGCGCGCGCGGCCTCGGTGGCGCCGCTCGCCGTTTCTCCGAGCGCATCTTCAATCTCGATCCTGGCGTCGGCCATGTCGTGCAGCCGTCGCCGCCGGTCTTTCTCGAGACATCGCCGCAACAACGTGCGAACGCGCGCGGGCGTCGCCAGCGGTAACGTATCGAAGTCGGGAGCACGCTCGAGAATGGCGGCGACGACGTCGGAGCTCGTGGGACCGGCAAACGGCCGGCGACCCGCCAGCATCTCGAAGAGCACGCAGCCGAAGGACCAGATATCGCTGCGGCGATCGACCGACTCGCCGCGCGCCTGCTCAGGGCTCATGTAGGGAGCTGTGCCCATGACCACCCCGGTGCGAGTGGCGGCAGCGATCGTGACCGATTCGGCGTCGGGCAGGGCGGCCTTCGCGAGTCCGAAGTCGAGTACTTTGGGTTCGCCGCTCGGAGTCAGGGCGACATTTGCCGGCTTGAGATCTCGATGGACGATGCCCTTCTCGTGCGCGGCGCTGAGGGCATCGGCGATGCCGCGTGCGATCTGCAACGCCTCGCGCGGCGCGAGAGGTCCGCGTGCCAGCCGATCCGCGAGGGTGCCTCCCTCGACGAGCTCCAGCACGATGAACTGGACCGCGCCGGCGTCTTCCACGCCGTAGACGGACGCAATATGCGGATGATTGAGCGATGCCAGCAGTTGGGCTTCGCGCTCGAATCGCCCGACGCGTTCAGCGTCGTGCGCGACGCCTTCGGGCAGGCTCTTGATCGCCACGTCACGGTTGAGACGCACATCGCGCGCCCGGTACACCTCGCCCATGCCGCCAGCGCCGAGCGGCCCAGTGACCTCGTACCGTCCAACGCGAGTACCTGGAGTGAGCGGCATCTGTGCGTCGCATCTTAGCCGCTACAATGGTTGGCGACCAATCCGCGGAGGACCCCATGGAAAGAATGCGGAGAATGCTCGTCGTCCTCGTGGCCGGCAGTCTTGCGCCCGCCGCACTCTCGGCCCAGACGCCAGGCCAGACGATCCGCGCGAAGGACGGCGACGTGATCCTTGTCGAGAACAACGACAAGGTCAGGATCGTTCGTCGGCACCAGGCTAACGTGCGTGTGGTCTACAACGCGGCGCAGAAATGGATCCTCATCGTCGCGGACCATCTGGCCGGGCCGAACGGCGGGGATGGCAGGGTCGACGCGAGCTACACGTTCCGTGAGATCTCGGGGGAGTGGCCGCTCGGCGAGCGCTGGGAGGGAACGGTCTTTCTGGACCAAACCTACCTGGCGGGAGAGGTCGGACCGCGACACATGACGCTGACGACGTCAGGGGGCGCGGTGCAGTTTGTGAGCTTTCCGGAGAAGCTGCCCGCGGGTCCAGCAGATCCATCCGTGATTGCGACGATCACCTATCGGGGCGCGGGGAGCGGTATGGCGCGCGGCACGTTCGACGAGGCGGAGCAGCGTGCAGCCGCGGAGCTGTCGCGGCCGGACGGCGTCGCCGGCGGTTTCCGCAGTAGCGTCAGCATGACCGCTGAACTCTCTCCGTCTGCGGCGTACTCCGGGCCGCAGCCCGTGCGCGTCGGCGGCAACATTCGCGCGCCGCAGAAAATCAAGGATGCCCCCGGCGTGCTACCCGACGCCGCGCGCCAGGCGGGTGTGTTCGGGATGGTGATCCTGGAGATCATCATCGGGCCGGATGGCGCCGTGCAGCAGGCGAAGGTGCTGCGCAGCATCCCGTTGCTCGACCAGGCCGCGATCGACGCCGTCAAGCAGTGGGTGTACGAACCCACACAGCTCAATGGCGTGCCCGTCCCGGTGATCATGACCGTGACGGTGAACTTCCGCTGAATCTGAGTATTGAAGGTTACGACGCCACGCGTCTGTGGTCTTGCGTGGCGGCTTCCAGCGCTTCCGCGAACGCGGACGCCCGGGCGCTGATGACGATGGAGACCTGCTCGTCGAATACTCCCGAGGCTGCCGAGCCTTCGAGCTCCGCGCGCTGGGCGAAGAGCTGCCGGCCGCAGTCCACCGTGTCGCGCAGGCGGCGGATGCTCTCGTGAGCCGGGCGGCCGGCGTCCACGTCGGCGATGAACATCTGCTCCGCTTCCTGGATCAGCATCATCGCGTAGTCGCGTAGTTCCTTGATGGCCTTCAGCTCGTTCGTCAGACGTGCCAGCAGCACGGTGGAGTGACGGACGATGAGCAGCGCCAAGGCGCAGTGCGCGGTCGTCGTCGGCTTCTCGGAATCGGCGTAGAGCACCGCGAGGGTCTCGCCCTGGAAAGTGATCGGGACGGCGAAGGCCGAGACGGGTGCGCCGCCGAACGGAGGCGTCGAGTTCGCGAGCTCGGCCCCCTCGGAGCGAACGAGCGTGCCCCCCGACGCTGCCCGCGCGATCACCGAATCCATCGTCATCGGGATCACGATCTTCTTGATCTGGACGGCCTCGTCGAGCCCCGCGGCGTGGTCCCCTTCGAGGTGGTTGCCCTTCACGCGGAAGAGTGCGACGCGCGGCAGGTCCATCGAGAGCTGGCTGACCAGCATCACGAACAGTTCCGAAACGGTGGCGGCGCTGCCGAGCGCATCCAGGGCACGGATCGCCGACGTGAGCGTTGCCGTCGACGTGGAGTCCACGCCGAGCACCCGCGATTCGGCGTCGCGGAGGCGGGCCTCGAGTTCCTTGGCCGTCGCCACCTGGCGTTCGTGGTGCTGGCGCGAGGCGTCGAGCATTTCCTGCAGCGAGGCGATCTCCTTGGCGCTACCGGAGCTGTTCGCCGTGAGCGCGTCGGTGTGCGCCCGCAGGCTCTTGACTTCCGCGCGGGCTGCATCGAGTTCCGCGCGACGCGCGCTGGCCTCGCTGCGAAGCAGTTCCCCCTCCGAGCGGAACACGTCCGCCTGCTTACGCACCTCGGAGGCATCCACCTTGAGCGCGTCCTTTTCGCTTCTCAGGTTCTCCGCCTCTACGCGCAGGGCATCGCGCTCGGCCTGCGCCTTCTCGGCCTGGGCGCGGATCGTCGCGGTCTCCTTGCGGGCCGCCTCGACCTCCTGGCGGATCGTCTCGATATCGGCGCGGGCGGCGTCGCGGTCGGCAGAGAGGGATTCGGCCTCCGCGCGTGCGGTTCGGATCGCGGCGTCGAAGCGGTCGCGCATCGCCTGCGTGGCCGCGGCGTTTTCGTTCTGGACCGCCTCGGCACGGCTCGCGGCGTTCGTGATCTCGGCGCGCAGTGACGATTCGATCTTCGCGAGCTCGGCGACGCGTCCTTCGAGCGCCGCGATCTTCTTCTCCGCTGTCGCGTGGGTTTTCTCGAGGCCGGAAATCGAGAGCCGGAGTCCGTCCAGCTCCTCTTGCAGGAGGGCCTTCTCGGCCGCTTCGTCCTCGAGGGCCTCGGAGACGCGCGACGCTTCCGCGCGGGCGCGTTCGAGGAGTTGTCGCACGCCGCGCAGCTCGTCTTCGATCCGGGCCCGCGCGCCGGCTTCCTGTGCCCGTCCGCTTTCCGCGGCCAGGCGATCGGCGTCCACCTGGCGGTGGGCCTCGATCACCGAATCCAGGTCCGATTCGAGTGCCGCCGCCCGTGCGGCTTCGCCTTCGAGCTCGGATCGCAGGGTTTCGAGCTGGCGACGAATCGCACTGACTTGCGCGTCCGCCTCCGCCTGCGCTTTCTCCGTACGAGCGTCTGCGGCGGCAACCAGCCGGTCGATGAAAGCCGAGGCTTCAGAGTTTGCGAGATCGCGCAGGTCCATCCAATTGAGTCCAAAGAAAAAAGCTCGGATCTATAGCAACGTCAGGGCCGTCGCGTACCAGCGCAGATTCGCCCCCCTAACCCCTTCCCCCACAGCAGTTACCAAGCAGGGGGCCTGGCACCTTAAGGTGCCTGGCACCGTCCGGGTTTGGGCGGGAACGACGGGTTTGTAATGGCACTAACCTAGACTGTCGGCGAGGGGAGGGTGGGATGAGGACGATGGTGATGGCGGCGATCGTGGCCGGGGCGGTGGGGGTGGCGGTGGGTCGGGGCCAGCTGCCGGACCTGTCGAAGCACACGATTGTTGATCTGACGCATCCCTACGGGGCGTCCACGGTCTTCTGGCCGACCTCGGAGACGAAGTTCACGCTCGAGAAACTCGCGCACGGCCAGACACCGGGCGGCTACTTCTACGCCGCCAACGCGTTCTGCACGCCGGAACACGGCGGCACCCATCTCGATGCGCCGAACCACTTCTCGGAAAAAGGCCGGACCACGGAGCAGATCCCACTCGAGCAACTCGTCGCGCCGGCGGTGGTGATCGACGTCACGGCCCGCGCGGCGGCGGACCGCGACTACCGGGCCACGGCGGACGACGTGGCGCAGTTCGAGAAGGCGCACGGAAGGATCTCGCGCGGCACGATCGTGTTGCTGCGGACCGGATGGAGCCGGCACTGGCCGAACGCCAAGGCGTATCTTGGCGACGACACGCCGCGCGATGCGTCGAAGCTCTCGTTCCCTTCGTACGGCGTCGATGCCGCGCGGCTGCTCGTCGAGGATCGCGGTGTCGCGGCGCTTGGGATCGACACGGCATCGATCGACTACGGTCGCTCGACGGATTTCCAGGTGCACCGCATCGCCGCCGCGCGCAACGTTCCGGGCTTCGAGAATCTCACCAACCTCGATCGGCTGCCGCCACGCGGCGCGTTGGTGATCGCGCTGCCTATGAAGATCGAAGGCGGCTCTGGCGGACCCCTGCGCGCGGTCGCGATTCTCCCGTAGCAGCTACAGGGAATCGAGAAGGTCGACGCCTGGACGCGATGAAATGGCTGGTCCGAACCCTTGTCGCCAGAATTCGGTGGCGAGCACGCGGTCGAGGTCCGACCGGCTGAAGAAGTGCCTGTCGATCGAGAGATGTTGCGTGCGATGCGCGCGTAACGCGGTGACGCGCCGATCCTGATAGGCCGACACGTCGATCATGAAATCGATGCCGGCGAGATCGTGCGCGTCGTGTTGGATGGCCTCCCACGGTGGCAGCGGCGGTGTCCACAACAGGCGCGGCACGACGTGAGCCGGTCCCGCATCCGGCAGCCAGCGCGGATCGGCGGCGACGGCAATGGCGTCGCTGGTGAAGCGGCTGATGGCCACATGGTCTGGATGCAGGTTGAAACCGTTGGGGTCGAACGTGAAGACCACCGACGGGCGCACCCGCCTGATGAGGGTCACCAGCTTCGATCGGATCTCCTCAACCGGCGCGTCGGCCAGTTCGCGATCCCGATACCCGAGCAGGTGCAGCTCGTCGAATCCGATGACGGACGCGGCCGTCCGTAGTTCGCGCTCGCGGACGACGGGCAATTCCTCCGGCGCACAAACGGCCGGCTCCCCGCACTTGCCACGCTCCCCGAGCGTCGCCGTCGAGAGCACGATCGTCGCGCCCCCCGCCGCATACTTCATCGCCGTCCCCGCCGCCGAAAAACTCTCATCGTCCGGATGCGCAAAGCTGAAGAGAAGAGTCACTGATCGTTTCCCGTTGGTCCGTTGTCCGTTGTCCGAGAACCTGACCGGAACCTGGAACCTGGAACCGGGAACCGGGAACCGGGAGCGAAGAGATATACTTCGCGCCTCCCATGACATTGGCCCCGGGTACCCGTATCGGGCCCTATGAGATTACCGCGACGATTGGCGCCGGCGGGATGGGGGAGGTGTATCGGGCCCTCGACACCTCGCTCGACCGGATGGTGGCGATCAAGGTCCTCCCCGAGTTGCTGGCATCGGATCCCGAGCGCGTCGCGCGATTCGCGCGCGAAGCCAAGACACTGGCATCGCTGAACCACACGAACATCGCGCAAATCCACGGCGTCGTCGAGCCGCCGTTCGCGTTGGTGATGGAGTTCGTCGAGGGAGAGGACCTCGCGCAGCGCCTGGCGCGCGGGCCGGTGCCGCTTGACGAGGCGATCCCCATCGCGAAGCAGATGGCCGACGCACTCGAGTCCGCGCACGAGCAGGGCGTCGTCCATCGCGACCTGAAACCGGCCAACATCAAGCTCCGACCGGACGGCACTCGTCAAGGTGCTCGACTTCGGCCTCGCGAAAGCGCTTGGCGCGCCTGGTGCCGACACCTCGGTGAACAGCTCAGCACTCATGCTGTCACCGACATTCACGAGTCCCGCGATGACGCAGCTGGGCATCATCCTCGGCACCGCCGCCTACATGGCGCCCGAGCAGGCCCGCGGCAAGGTCATCGACAAGCGCGCGGACGTCTGGGCGTTCGGCGTCGTGCTGTTCGAGATGCTGACCGGCACCCGCGCGTTCGAGGGCAGCGAGGTGTCCGACACGCTGGCCTTCGGTACCTGACGAGGGAGCCTGACTGGAACGCGCTGCCCGCCGGACACGCCGGTCACGATCCGGCGGCTACTGCGGCGCTGCCTGCAGAAGGACCGCAAGTTACGGCTCGCCGACATCGCCGACGCGCGCATCGAGCTCGACGAGGCGCTCGGACCCACGCCTGCGGGCGAGCAACCGGTCGGTGCCGCCGCGCCCCCGGCGAAGCGTTCCCTCGTTCCCGCCGTGGCGGCAGCACTGTTTGCCGGCGCCGTGCTGGGTGGTGTCGCGGCCTGGAAGGCGTTGACTCCCGATCCGGAACCGCGCCCGGTCACCCGGTTCACGATGGCGCTGCCCGATGGCCAGGAGTTCACGAACACCGGCCGCCACTTCGTTGCCATCTCGCGCGACGGCTCGCGCGTCGTCTACACGGCGGGATCGCAATTGCACGTGCGGGACCTCTCGAGCTTCGTATCGACTCCCATCCCCGGGTCCGCGGTGGGTGCCGTCATCAACCCGGTGTTCTCCCCTGATGGCGAGTCCGTCGCGTTCTATTGCGACAGCACGCTGCGCAGGATGTCGGTACGTGGAGGGACGCCGTTCACGCTGGCCACCAACGTCACGAATCCCCTTGGCCTCTACTGGAGCGAGTCGGGCATCTTCGCCGGTCAGGTCGACAGCGGGATCGTGCGCCTGCCCGAGTCGGGAGGCAAACCCGACGTCGTCGCCACGGTCAACGCGGGTGAAGTCGCGCACGGCCCCCAGCTGCTGCCCGACAACGACACCCTGATCTTCACGATCTACGCGGGCAGCGGCGAACAGCGGTTCGACAAGGGCAAGATCGTCGCGCACTCCCTTCGATCCGGTAACCGCAAGGTTCTTTATGAAGGGGGATCGGACGGACAGGTGGTGCCGACCGGGCACCTGCTGTTCGGCAACAGCGGCGTCATGTATGCGGTCAGGTTCGACGCCAAAACGTTGATGGTCAGCGGCACGCCCACGCCCGTGTACGAGGGTGTGCGGCGCGCCCCTGCGACGGGGGCGATGATCTTCCGTGTCGCCGGGAATGGCACGCTGGCGTTCGTACCGGGTGAGGCGATCTCTTCCGCCACGCCGCGGACGCTCGCCTTCCTCGATCGTGGGGCCAAAGTCACGCCGCTCGGGATCGCGGCCAACGCCTACGAAACACCGCGACTCTCTCCCGACGGCACCCGGCTCGCCGTGACGGTCGGTACCGACACCGGTGCCGACATCTGGATTCAGGATGTGCCGGTCAAGTCTGCGCTCCGGCGGCTCACGTTCGGTGGGGCCAACCGATTCCCAACCTGGTCGCCTGATGGACGCCAGATCGCCTTCCAATCCGATCGCGCCGGTGACGTCGCGGTTTACATCCAGAGCGCCGACGTGTCCGGTCCTGTCGCGGAGCTCCTGCTAAAGGAACCTGGTAGTGAGCTCGTCCCCACGAGCTGGTCGGTTGACGGCCGGCTGTCGATTACCGTTGCGAAGGGAGCAGCCGCCACCCTGCACGTGGCTTCACTCACGGATCCCAAGCTCGTGAAGGTCGCGTCCGGGCCGGGAACGATCACGGGAGGTGGCATGTTCTCCCCGGACGGCAAATGGCTCGCCTATTCGTCCTTTGGCGGTTCGATAATGGCTCCCCTCGCGTTTGTCGAACCGATTCCCTCGACCGGTGCGAAATACCAACTCGGCCAGGGAACGCATCCGCTGTGGCTCTCTGGAGGGCGAGAGCTGCTCGTCAACCCGCGGTCACCAACACTGAGCGTGTACGAATTCTCGCCGGCGCCGCGCGTGGCGTACACCATGACGGCGCAAATCGATCGCGCCGGGGCGCTCACGACAAGTATCGGACGACCCTACGACGCCTCTCACGACGGGAAACAAGTGCTGGTCGTGTTCCCCGCGTCGATCACCTCCCCCGCGCGACGTGACATCAACGTCGTGCTGAACTGGCTCGAAGAATTAAAGAAGGTGATGTGACGCTCGCACTCGGCACCCGGCTCGGCCCGTATGAGATTCAGGGACTGTTGGGAGCGGGTGGCATGGGCGAGGTCTATCGCGCCCGCGACACGCGGCTCGATCGCGACGTCGCCATCAAGACGCTGCCGGATCTCTTTGCCGCCGATGGCGACCGCGTCGCCCGGTTCGAGCGCGAGGCCAAGACGCTTGCGGCGCTCAACCATCCGAACATCGCCGCGATCTACGGCATCGAGCAGGGCAGCGGCACGTCGGTCCACGCGCTCGTCATGGAGCTGGTGGAAGGGCCGACGCTCGAAGACATGATCCACGGCCCGCACGCGGCGCTCCCGGTCGCGGAGGTCGTCACCATCGCGCGACAGATCGCCGAGGCGCTCGAGGCCGCGCACGAGCAGGGCATCATCCATCGCGATCTGAAGCCGGCGAACGTCAAGGTGCGTCCCGACGGCACGGTGAAGGTGCTCGACTTCGGTCTCGCGAAAGCGCTCGATCCCGCGGGATCGGGGATCGAGCCGATGAACTCACCGACGCTGACCGCCAGGGCGACGCAGCTGGGGATCGTGCTCGGTACCGCGGCGTACATGGCGCCGGAACAGGCGAAGGGGAAGCCCGTCGATCGCCGCGCCGACATCTGGGCGTTCGGCGTCATGCTCCACGAGATGCTCACCGGGCAGCGGCTCTACGGCGGTGAAACGGCGCCGGAAACGCTCGCGCACGTCATCGCCAGCGACCCGAACCTGGCGTCGCTGCCGCCGTCCACACCGGCCCGACTGCGCGCGTTGATCGCGCGCTGTCTCGTCAAGGATCCCAAAGCACGGCTTCGTGACATCGGCGAAGCGCGCCTGGCGTTGAGCGACGCGACCACCGCGGACGCGCCCGCTCCGGCCCCTCCCTCGCGCCGCTCGCGGCTGTCGTGGGGCATCGCGGCGGTCGCGTCGCTCGCCGCGCTGGCGTTTGCGGTCTTGTGGTGGCGCTCGTCCGCGCCGATCGATCCGGCGCCGTTAATGGCGTCGATCGAGTTCCCCGCCAACTCCATTGGCGGCGGCGCCTTCGCGATTTCTCCGGATGGTACACGGCTCGTCATGCAGGCGTTTGACGCCAACACCGGTCGCGGCATGCTCTGGCTTCGCGACATGGCCAGCGGAACCGTGTCGCCGATCAAGCAAACCGAAGGAGCCGAGCGCCCGTTCTGGTCTCCCGACAGTCGGCAGATCGCCTTCTTCGCCGAGACCAAGCTCAAGCGCCTCGACCTTCAGAACGGCGTCGTCACGGTGCTGGCGGACGCGCCCACGTCCCGCGGCGGCACGTGGGGCGCGGACGGACGCATCGTGTTTGCCGGAGAGTTTCGCGCCGGGTTGCAGGTGGTGAACGCGGCGGGTGGTGCTCCGAAACCTTTCACCACACTCCAGAAGGAGGAGAAGAGCCATCGCTGGCCGGTCTTCCTGCCCGACGGCCGTCACGTCGTCTTTCTCGCGCAGCGCGCCGAGGGAAACTCGCGCACCGATCCGAGTACGATCGACGTGGTGGCCGCCGATGGAAGCGACCGGCGAACGTTGATCGGCGCGAACTCCTCTGTCGCTGTACGCCGACCCTGGATTCTTGATGTTCTGGAAAGCGGGCGTCCTGCACGCACAGAGCCTCGATCCGCGGCAGGCAGTCATCGAGGGGGATCCGTTTGTCGTGGCCTCCGCCGTGTCGTACGACAGCAACGAGATGGTCGCGCGCCTCGGTGTCGTCGACCGGTCGCCTCGTTTACACGCCGGGAGAGGCCAGCGGCCGCGTCAGCGTCGAGTGGATCGACCGTGCCGGCGCTCGCAAGGGCGTCGTCGTTCCGCCGTCGCAGGTCGACTGCGGGATTGCGCTCTCGCGCCGATGCGAAACGCCTCGCGGTCGGTCTCACGCCCCCGGGAGCACGTGACCTGCGACCAGTGGATCTACGACCTCGAGCGCGGCACGCCGATGCGGCTCACGTTTGAAGATCCCAGCGAATACACGCCGCTGTGGTCGAACGATGGCCCGATGCTGTTCATGGCGGCCGAGCAGGTCGACCAGGACATCGTCCGCCGTCCGGCGGATGGCCGAGGCAAGCCCGAGCTCGTCTTGAGTAACCAGCGCGGCGCGGAGCCACTCGACATGTCTCGGGATGGCACGTGGATGCTGATTTCTTTCATGGGGGAGAAGAGCGCCGACGATCTGATGAAGTTCGACTTCGCGACCAAGAAGCTGACGCCGATTGTCGACAGCCAGTTCGCCGAGTGGGACGGGGCGCTGTCGCCGGACAACCGTTTTGTCGCCTATGTCTCCGATCGGTCCGGCGCCGAAGAGGTCTACGTCTCCCCGGTGTCGGGCGAGGGCGGTCTGTGGCAGGTGTCCACCAACGGAGGCGCCGTCCCTCGATGGGGACCCGGCGGTCGCGAACTGTTCTATCTCGCGCCGCCCGACCGAATGATGTCGGTGGACGTGCTGCCGGGCGAGGGGTTCAAGACGTCCAGCCCGAAAGTTCTGTTTCGAGCGCCGTTCGCGCTCTCGTACAACACCTACGAGGTGGCGCCGGGCGGACGGTTCGTTGCGCAACTCTCCGAGGAACGCCAGTTCGTCCGCCCGTTGACCGTCATATCCGACTGGCGCGCGCTCGTGCGGCCAAGTCCTCGCTGATAGGACCCGTAGTCAGCCCATTCAGGGGGCGTCTCATCGCGATCAGGCTATAATAGCCATATGAAACGGGCCAGTATATCCGAAGCTAAAAACGGGCTATCCGCGCTCCTCGATCGCGTTCGGCAGGGACACACAGTCGTCATCGAAGATCGTGGGGTTCCGGTCGCGCGCCTCGAGCCGGTCGTGCTCGACGGCGACGCGGACGGACGCCTGGCGCGGCTGCAACGGCAGGGCGCCGTTCGCGCGCCGCTCGTGACGCTGTCCGCTGCGTGGCTGAAGACGCGTCCGCCACGGCTTCTCAAAGGACGCAAAGCGAGCGCGATCGTCCTCGAAGAGCGGTCGGCGTCGCGGTGAGGTTCTGGGATAGCTCTGCGGTCGTGCCCTTGCTCGCTGAGGAAGAGACCACCGCCGCGGCGCTCGCGCGGCTGCGCGAGGATCCGCAAGTCGCTGTCTGGTGGGGGACGCCGGTGGAATGCGCCTCGGCGATCGCTCGGCTCGAGCGAGACGGTGCCGCCCCTGAGCGCGTCGCGGAGGCGTTCGCACGCCTCGACGACCTCGCTCGCGCCTGGACGGAGGTCGAGCCGCAGGACGAGGTGCGGGACGTGGCTCGCCGACTGCTGCGCGTGCATCCGCTACGCGCGGCCGATGCACTCCAGCTCGCCGCTGCGTACGTCATCGCAGAGCGTCGGCCGGCCACATTGGAGGTGGTCACGCTCGACGACCGCCTGCGCCTCGCTGCAATGAAAGAGGGATTCGTCACCCTGGGGCTGTAAGCTGCGCGGATGGGGCGCCCCTAAAGGGGCTTACTACAAACGGCCCACCCGTTCGTACCGCCGACCGTTCAGCAGCACACCCAGCCAGGTAAAACGCACCCACCAGCTGGTACGTCGCCAGCGTCGCGAGAGCCGCGACGGTTAAAACGACCGTGAACTTCACAACGGCCGGCGCCGGGCTTCGCGCCAGCGCCGCCGCCGTCCACGTGATCGCCGTCAGGTGCGTGAGATACATCCAGTAGGACGCATCCGACAGGTAGCGGACGACCGGTCGCGGCGACGAGAGTCGGCGCACGAACAGTCCCAGAAGTCCGAAGATCAAGCACCACGTCGCGGGTCCCGCGAACGCGATGGCCGTGTAATGCCAGGCGAGCGGTGGCAGCCGCCGCTTCGCGAGCAGGATCACGAAGTAACCGACGAACAGCACCAGACCTGCGGACAGAAATCGTCCCCAGACGCGGCCGAACGCAGGGATCAGATCGTCACGCTGGAGATACAGGCACCAGCCGAAGGCGAAGAAGACGCCGTAGGCGACCAGGATGCGGAGCGGCGGCAGCAGCGCCGCCGATGTCTCGAGTCCCGGTCCGGCCATCGGTATCAGCGTGATTGTCGTGAGGAACCCGAGGAGGAGCGCGCCCACGCCCGTGACGGCGTAACGATGGAACGCGGCGCTGGCGCCGGCGCGGACCCGCTCGGGCAGCATCGCAACCACGCGCACGACGACGATCGACGCTGCGTAGAAAATCAGCAGGTCGTATAAGAACCACAGGTGTCCGAAGATCTGCTGGCGCACAAGGGGTCCCTGAGGCCGCAATTCCGGCAGCGGCTGTCCTTCCAGGCGCGATGCGACAAGGAATCCGGCGCCGGCGAGCGGCAGCGCCGTCAGCATGAAAATCAGCAGCGGCAGCGCGACGCGTCGCGCGCGATTGCGGATGAGGCCGCGCGCGCCGTCCCGGTAATAGAGGAGCGCCGCGAAGAAGCCCGCGACGACGAAGAAGGCGGGCATGCGGAACAGGTGAATGAAGAGAAGCAGGATATCGAAGGCGACCAGCCCCGGCGGATCGTGAAACGGCCACGCGTCGCGCAGCGGCGTGTAGGTGTAGCTGGCGGCTGAATGCAGCACCAGGCCGAGCAGCATCATGGCGGCACGGAACGCATCGAGCGAGTGATAGCGTTCGAGTTCACCGTTCTTCAGCAATTCCTCAGAACCCCCTCACGACACCGTCGCGCGGCTACTCATACCTTATCGCTGCCGGCGCAACCCAATACCGGGAGCCGGAAAAGGAAAAGGTATTCATCTATGCGTCGCACCCTTCGACTCGTCACCGCGTGCCTGCTGTTCGTTCCGGCGGCCGCATCCGCACAGGTCAACTTTCAGAAGACCGGCTACTACGCCGCCCTCGGCGACAGTGTCGCGGCCGGTGAGGGGGCCATGCCGGTGACCAACGGCTACGCCTACCAGTTGTACGAACAGGGTGTCTTCGGGACGAAGCAGACGATGGATTTCTCGATCCTCGCCGTGCGCGGCGGACGCTCGTGGGATCTGTTGAACCATCAGGTGCCCCAGTTGCTCTGCTCCGAGCCGGCGCAGCGGCCCACGATCGTGACGATCACCGCGGGCGCCAACGACCTGTTCCGGGGCGACTTCAACGTCGTTGGAATCGCCCAGCGGGTCGTCGCCGCCATCAACCAGTTGCTGAACAACGACAACGGGTTTGCCGCACCGATCCTGGACCCATTCACCAACGCGCCCTGCCGTCGTCTCCAGAATGTCACC
This sequence comes from uncultured Acidobacteriota bacterium, assembly GCA_963762995.1. Taxonomy (GTDB): domain Bacteria; phylum Acidobacteriota; class Vicinamibacteria; order Vicinamibacterales; family 2-12-FULL-66-21; genus JACDCA01. The sequence goes on from CAVXMQ010000025.1 coordinate 261,855, forward strand.
ATCCTGGTGTCGAACTATTACCAGATCCCGCATCCTGACCCCGCTACGGCGGCGTTTCTCGACCAGGCGATCCAGGGGTTCGATTTCGTCCTGCGCCAGGGGTTGCTGACCATCAACAAGCCCGCAGGCTCGAAGGTAGCGGTGGTCGATCTCTACAAGATGTCGAAGGAGCAGCAGGGGGACATCGTGTTGCTGCACGGACCCAGGCGGGTTCGACGTCCATCCCACGAATCACGGACACACGCTGATCGCGAAGGAATTCCAGAAGGTCTGGAACAGCATTCAGTAAGCCGGGTCCTTCGCGGGGGCCTTATGATGGATTCATGAGGCCCCCCACCCTTGCCGCTCTGCTCGCCGCTCTTGACGGCTGCGCTTCCCGCCCAGCAACAACAACCGCCCATCTTCAAGAGCGGCGCGCGCACGGTCGCCGTCTATGCCACCGTGACCGATTCCACCGGGCGACTGGTGACCGATCTCGAACAGGAAGACTTCGAGGTCCGCGACGGCGGCAAGGTGCAGCCGATCGCTGTCTTCTCGAAAGACGTTCAGCCGATCACGCTCGTGATGATGCTCGACCGCAGCGGCAGCATGCGCGGAAACTTCCAGCTCGTCGACCAGTCGGCCGAGGCCTTCGTCCGCCAGATGCAGCCGGCCGACAAAGCGAAGATCGGCAGCTTCGCCGAGAAGGTGCAGCTCGATCCCGAGGAGTTCACCAGCGATCAGCAGGCGTTGATCAAGATCCTGCGCACGCGGCTGCAGCAGCAGGGGCCCGACGCCGCTCTGGAACGCGATGGACCTGTCGGTGACCAACCTGAAAGGGCAGTCCGGCCGCCGCGTCATTCTGCTGTTCACCGACGGCGCCGACAACCCGATGAATTTCAAGTTGAACAACCTGTCGTTCATGGACGTGCAGCGCCGCGCGCAGGAAGCCGACGTGATGGTCTACGCCATCGGTCTCGAAAGCCGCGATACCGTCGCCATCGGCGGCGGCGGCGGTGGCATCGGCGGCGGCTTCGGCGGCACCAGCCGCCCCGATCCCGGGCTGCCGGCGATCGCCGGCGAGACCGGCGGCGGCTACTTCGAGCTGCGCAACTCAGGCCGACCTGGCGTCAACATTCGCGCGCGTCGCCGACGAACTGCGTCGCCAGTACCTCATTGGCTTCGAGCCGCAGAAGCTGGACGACAAGATGCACAAGCTGGAAGTGAAGGTCCGCAAAGGCGGAATGAAGGTGCGCGCCCGCAAGGAATACCACGCCGCCGGCACGAAGTAGGTCCGTTGTTGCCTTAAATAGATTGAACGGTAGAGCTGGGCGGTCTATGCTTCCGCCGTTCTGCCGGCCCCGCCGCCTACCCCGGCTTCAGGTTCCCGTCATCGAAAGGACGTGAGTCGTGACGCGACCCATCAACGGGCTCAGGGTATTCCTCTGCCTTGCCGCACTCCTCGTCGTTCCCCAGGCCGCATCCGCCGGCGTCACGTTCTCCCCCCAGGGTGGTCCCGCCGCCGGAGGGTTCACGATGCGCGTCGAGGGCACCGGCGTCAGCGACCTAATCAGCAATTCGACGATCCGGATCGGTGGCGTCCTCTGCCCGAAGGTAGACGGAGGCTTCTTCAACATCTTTCTGCAGGTACCAGGTCTGTCGAGTGCCGGCGGGCGTGGGTGAGGACCTCATCGTCGAAGCGTCGGGAACTGTCGCGTCGGGGCGTTTCAGTTACAACAATCCGTCGATCACCAGCCGGTCACCCGCGACCGCGCACTTCAACGGCGGCGTAACTCTCACCGTGAACGGCTCGAATTTCGGACCCTCGGCGGCGACAGCCGAAGTGCGGGTCGGCGGAGCGATCTGCCCGATCACCTCCATCGTCGACTCCCGCATCGAATGTACGCTACCGGCGCGCCCGGCCGGGCCCGGTTCGGCGAGTATCCAGGTCTTCGCAGGTAACCAGTCGTCTTCATCGTTTAGCTTCACGTACTTCGGCTGCAACCCGGGACAGTTTTCCTCGGGCGCCAGCTGTGTGTCATGTCAGGTCGGTCGATACTCGACCAACGGAAACTTGTCGGCGTGCACGCTTGCGAGTGCTGGATTCTTCGTGCCGACGGTTGGCGCGACCGCTCAGACCGCCTGCGCGGCCGGTAGCTTCAGTTCCTCGCCCGGGAGTTCCAGCTGTCTCCTGGCGTCCGCCGGGCACTACGTGCCGTTTCCGGGCTCTATGATTCAGGTGCCTTGCGCGCCAGGCCGTTACGTGAACACCACCGGTGCCCTGGCGTGTCTTCAGGCACCCCCGGGTTCGTTTGTAGCGGAAGCCGGAGCCGCGTTGCCGACGTTGTGCGCCGTCAACACCTTCCAGCCTCTGGCCGGGCAGACCTCGTGCCTGGCGTGTGACGCAAATCGCATATCGTCGGCGGGCGCGACCGCGTGCGTCTGCGCGCCGCCCCCGGCAGGGATGTTCATTTCCAACCCCGACACGTGCGACGTGAGTGCAATTGCACCGTCGCTGAAGCTGAATGCGACATGCATCAAGCCGGACCCGGAGGACGCGACGAAAACCCTGGTGCAGTTCGGGTTCGAGAATTCTCTGCCGGGCGGCGCGGCCATCATCGATGTCGGCACCATCAGCATCAACGGGTCGGCCCCAACATCCGCGGGGATCCCTGTATCGCTCGCGTCCGGGATTCACACCAATGCGTTCACCGTTCGCTACCCAGCAGATGGATCCGTTGCGTGGAGCGCGATCGATCCCGTGACCTTCGATCTGCGCACGGCGAGCCCGACCCCAGCCACTCCGTCCTGTGCAGTACAGGGGCCTGAAGGCCCAGCGGGTGCTCAGGGCGTCGCGGGCCCTGAGGGCCCGGCTGGTCCGCAGGGAGAGGCGGGTCCTCCCGGAGTCGACGGTGCGACCGGTTCTCCCGGACCACAAGGCGCCGACGGACCGCAAGGTCTGCCGGGCGCGCCGGCGACACTTCCGCCGGGGACGATCATCATGCTGCTCGACTTAGATCCAGTCCCAGAGGGATTCACGTATATCGGCAGCTTCACGCAGCGTTTCTTCAGGGAACCCGAGCCCATCGAGCGATCGGTGGTGATCAGGATGTACCGAAAGAACTAGAATCCAATTGACGGGCGGCGGCATCCCAGTTGCAGCGGATGCCGCCGCCAGACCTGCGCGCGGAATATCCAGGACGAACTGATGAGGAAGTTCTTACTTGTTGCTGTACCTGATCGGCTTCGCCATCGGTGTCGAAGCCCAACAACGCCGGGGTACCAGTGGTGGCTCCGGAACGTTCGCCGTGGCGGTGACGGATCCTGACGGCAAGCCCATCCCCAACGTGCTCGTGGTCATGGAAGGCCCCGCGAGCCGAACGGCAAGGACCGAGGGCGGACGGATCGCCCTCGAGAACCTGCCCGCCGGCAACTACCGCCTGCGCTTCGAGCGCGAAGGCTTCCTGACGCTCGAACGCGAACTCGCCGCGCGCAGCGGCGCCCCCATCGACGTGAAGGTCACGCTGAAGCCCGCCCCGCCCCCGCCCGCTCCACCCCCGGCTCCCGCGCCGGCGCCGGAACCGGTAAAGCCAACCGTCAACGCGAACCCCGCGATCGTCGACATCCCCGCGCTCGTCGACAAGAACTGGGTCGGTCGCAGCCCCTCGAAAACGCTGCAGCTCTCGTGCGGCACCGACGGCCTCACCTCGGTGATCCAACTCAACGAAGCCTTGATGCCCCACGCCCACGCCGACTCCGACGAACTCTTCTACGTCGTTGCCGGCGACGGCAGCGCGATGATCGGCGACTCCTCGCATCGCCTGAAGGCCGGCGTCTTCGTCTTCATCCCCCGCGGCATCCGCCACGGCATCGGCCCCACCGGCAAGAACCCTCTCATCGTCATGTCCACGCGCCCCGGCGAACGCTGTACCAAGTAGTTCGTAGCGGCCCTCACTGCGGGGCGGCAGGCATGCGGGTTCGCGGCTCCCGTGGGTCGCGCGGTCGGCGGCAGGCGAACGCGTCCGCTGCGCCGACGTCGTACGCGGGGTAAATCGCGTCCTCCGGCGATGGCCTTACGCCCAGGCAGCGCCTTTGATGATCCGAGCGACAGCCCCGATCGGTTGGGCAACGAGCTTCTCCAATCGCCGAGACGAATCAGCGGCGCCGCCACTGGGACCGCCTGCGGACGCGATTTAATTCCTTCGCTCGCCCGCTACTCCTACGGCGCTGCGGCCGCGTCCGCCTGCCGCCGCTCGCGATCCGTCGGTGCCCATAGTCGGGCGCTGCGGGGTGGCAGGCATGCGGGTTCGCGGCGACCTGTGAGCGCCGTGAGAGCGCAGGAATTAAATCGGGGCCGCAGGCGGTCCGGGCGGACGCGGCGCTGTTTCGCCACTGCCCTTCAGAACACCCGGGCATCCAAATGATCGTTCACCGGCTCTGTGAAAACCCCAGCCGCGGCCGGGTCGTAAGGTAATCGCCGGAGGCCCCGATTTACCACGGCGCGAATGGGAGCCGCGAACCTGCATGCCTGCTGCCCCGCAGTGGAGTAGCTGTGTCGGAGCGGTCTAGTGCGCGGGCACGGCGGACGTCTTGGGTTTCACGTCTTTTGACGTCATGTCGAGCGTCACCATGAAGCCGTTGGTGCCTTTGGACTCGTAGGCCTTCGGGCCTTTGCGGTACGCCTGGATCTCGTTCGGCATCAGCACGAAGCCGTCGTTGCGCGGGGCGCCGAAGTACTTCAGGTTCTTGATGACGGGGGGCTCGGCGCTGTTGGCGTTGCCGTCCTGGCGGCGGAGGCGCACTTCGGCGGTCTTGCCGCCGTCGAGCGTTGCCACGGCGTAGTCCTTGGTGAACTCCCACTTGTCGATCGACCCCTCGGCCGTCGTCATCGAGTTCCATTTCACCGGGAAGAGGTGGGGGAGCATCGCGCCGATGCCGTCGCGCTGTTCCTTCGTGGTCGCCTTGTCGAAGGTGACGACGACCCAGTCCATCTTGCCCATGGAGAAGTCGCCGCCGAGATCGCCGGAGAGCCAGAACTTGGCGCCATCGAGTTTGGTCGCGCCGTAGTTCCCCTTGTTGATCTTGTAGGCGTTGTTGAAGCGGCAGAAGTGGGTCGTCTGGCCGCCGTGCTGATGCCCGGCCGGCTTGGTGGCGAAGTAGCACTGGCAGAACATCGGGCACGTGCAGGCCTCGATCACCGTGGTGTTCATGGCCCAATCACGCGTTTGCGACACGAGCTGCTGGGTGGTAACCGCCAATAAAATGAGCGCGGCGCACGACGAAAGAACCTTCCGCATTCACACCTCCAAATTGGTATAGAGGCCCGCATTCTGCTCCCCTCCGAGCCAGAGTTCAACTCCAAATCCGCTCCAAACTCCAAACCCGGAACACGAACAACGGACAACGGCAAGCGATAGAATTCCCGCGTGATTGGCAGCACTGTTTCTCATTACCGCCTGATCGAGAAAATCGGAAGCGGCGGCATGGGAGTCGTCTACAAGGCCGAGGACCTCCAACTCGGGCGATTCGTCGCCGTCAAGTTCGTGCGGGCGGAGGCCGTGCAGGACCAGGCCGCCGCCGAGCGCTTTCGCCGCGAGGCGCGGGCCGCCTCGGCGCTGAACCATCCCAACATCTGCACGATCCACGAGTTCGGCGACCACGACGGGCAGCAATACCTCGCCATGGAGCTGCTCGACGGCGAGACGCTGCGGAAAACGATCGCCGACGCTCCGCTCAAGCTCGAAGCGATGCTCACCATCGCGACGGAAATCGCCGACGCGCTGGATGCGGCGCACGCCCAGGGCATCGTCCACCGTGACATCAAGCCGGCCAACATTTTCGTCACCGCGCGCGGGCATGCCAAAGTGCTCGACTTCGGCCTCGCCAAGTCGTTGCCCGCGACGACGCCCGCCGACGCGGCGACGATTACCGGCAAGGACCCGCTCACACAGGGCCTCACCGTCGGCACGCTGCCGTACATGTCTCCGGAACAGACGCGCGGCGAGGCGATCGATGCGCGCAGCGACCTCTTCTCGTTCGGTGCGGTGCTCTACGAAATGGCCACCGGCATCGCCGCCTTTCAGGCGAAGACGACCGCGGGTGTGTTCGAGGCGGTGTTGCATGGCACGCCCGCCGCCCCGGTTCGCCTGAACCCGGCGATCCCGGCGGAACTCGAACACGTCATCGCGAAAGCGCTGGAGAAAGACCGGTCGCTGCGCTATCAGTCGGCGGCCGAGATGCTGGCCGACCTGCGCCGCGTTCAGCGCGACAGTGGCGGCGGGCACGCGGTCTCGCAGACCGTGGCGACACCCGCCGGCTCCACGCGGCCAGGCCGGACCCGCTGGCTCGGCGCCGGTGCGGCGCTGGTGGCGCTGCTGGCGATCGCGTTCTTCGTCTACTCGCGCAACAGCGCCCCGGCGCTGACCGAGAAAGACACCGTCCTGATCGCCGACTTCGAGAACTCAACAGGGGAGCCACTCTTCGACGGTACGTTGAAGCAAGCGCTCGCCATTCAGATTGAGCAGTCGCCGTACTTCAACGTCTTCCCGGCGCAGCGCGTGCGCGAGCAGCTGCGGCTCATGAACCAGCCGGAAGACGCGCGCGTTACGGGGTCGGTGGCGCGTGACCTCTGCGAGCGCGCGGGCATCACCGCCCTGATCGCCGGCAGCATCGCACCGTTAGGCAGTAATTACGTGATCACGCTCGAAGCCCAGAACGCGCGTACCGGCGACACACTCGGCCGTGAGCAGGTTCAGGCGTCGTCGCGCGAAGACGTCCTGAGGGCCCTGGGATCCGCCGCGTCCACACTCCGCAAGAGCCTCGGGGAGTCGGTGGCGTCGATCGAGAAGTTCGATCGTCCCTTGCACGAGGCCACCACGACGTCTCTCGAGGCGCTGCGGCTGTATTCGCAGGCGAGGGATCTGTCGTTCCAGGGACGCCACGTGGATGCGGTGCCGTTGTTCCGCAAGGCCACCGAGCTCGACCCGAACTTCGCGATGGCTTACGTCGGCATGGCCCTGTCGTACGGGAACGAAGCGGGACCTGATGGCGGCGCCGGTGCCGCCGCGGCAGCTCGGGCGTACGACTTGCGCGAGCGCGTGACCGAAAAGGAACGATACTCCCTGACGTACTTTTACTTCTCGAACGTCGAACGCGACCTCGATAAGGCGCGGGAGTCGGTCGAATTGGCGGTCAATGCCTACCCGCGGCATTACTCGTTCCAGAACAACCTGGCCTTCATGTACGTGCTGGTCGGCGAGTATGAAAAAGCCGTCGAACGTGCCGACGAAGGACTGAGACTGGCCGCCATGCCTGTCGCCGTGCTGTATAGCAATCGCGGCTGGGCGCTCAGTGCGCTCGGGAAGTACGACGAAACGAAGAAAACGTTCGCCGAAGCGCACGCGAACAAGGTCGACTACCACGTCATGCATCGCAACCTCCTCGCGATCGCGCTCGCAGAGGGTGACCGGGCGGGTGTCCAGCGGGAACTCGAGTGGGCGAAGGGAAAGCCGGCGGCGCCCGGTTTCCAGGTGCTGGTGGCACTAATGGAACTGGCGCACGGACGCCGTGTGAAGCCCGCCGTGATACCGGTCCTCGCCGGCTTTTATGCGGCCGCGGGCGACTGCGACAGTGCGAAGGGGGTCGCTGGAACGACGGCAGCGGCGAGCGAGGCGCGGCCGACGCTGCGCGAGAGTGAGCAGTCGAGCAGTGCCGCCATCGCGACGGCGTTGTGTGGGAACGCGGGTGCTGCGTCAGCGTGGGCCGATGCCCTCGCGAAGTCAGACGAGGGACGCGCCACCGGCTTCGGCAGGATCTGGATTCCTGTCGTGCGCGCGCTGGTGGCGATCGACCGCGGCCACTACGCCCAGGCGCGCGAAGCGCTCGCACCGGCACGAGCCTACGAGCGCGGACAGATCGACGACCGCTGGATCGCCTACACGGCCGGTCTGAGCTACCTCCGGGAGAAACGGGGCGCAGAGGCGATCGCCGAGTTCGAGAAGATCACGAAGCACCACAGCATCGCGCCCTGGACGCCACTTTATCCCCTCGCGCATCTCGGCATCGCGCGTGCCGCGGTCATCGCCGGCGACACCGCCCGCGCCCGTACGGCCTACAACGAACTCCTGACGTTGTGGAAGAACGCCGACCCCGACTTCCCGGCGCTGGTCGCTGCGAAGCAGGAGTTGGGAGCACTTCGCTGATCCTCGTTGTATCGCTGCGCCAAGTGTATTACTCTTACCGGTAGGAGTAATACCATGCGCCTCACCTCCAAAGGACAGGTCACGATCCCTCAGGAGTTTCGCGAAGCGCTCGGGCTGTTGCCTCATTCCGAGGTGGAGTTCGAGCTCGACGGCGACTCCGTCCGGATTCGGAAGGCACGGAAGGCGGAAGGACGCGGGGCCACCATCGTCGCCAGGATGAAGGGGACCGCCAGCAGCCGGATGACGACCGACCAGATCATGAAACTCACGCGGGGTTGAGACGTGACGACTTTGGTCGATAGCAACGTCATCCTCGACGTGGTGACCGATGACGCGGAGTGGGGAGACTGGTCGGCGTCGATGCTCTCCGCGTCCGCACACGAAGGGCGGCTGGTCATCAATCCGCTGATTTACGCCGAGGTCTCCTGCGGCTTCGCTGCCATTGAGGATCTGGACGACGCCGTTCCGGCGGAGTACTTCACCCGGGAGCCGCTTCCGTGGCCCGCGGCGTTCCTGGCAGCGAAGGCGTTCGTGGCGTACCGCCGCCGCGGCGGCAAGCGTCCCGCTCCGTTGCCCGACTTTTATATCGGCGCCCACGCCGCGATTGCCGGCCACACCCTCCTGACCCGCGACGCCCGCCGTTACAAGACCTACTTCCCCAAGCTCCGCATCATCGCTCCCTGAACACGGGTCTACTGAATTCGCGCTCCGGGCAAGCTATAATCCGCGCACTCCATGACATTGGCCGCGGGAACCCGCCTCGGCACATACGAGATCACTGGTTCCATTGGAGCCGGAGGTATGGGCGAGGTGTATCGCGCCCGCGATACGAAGCTCAACCGCGATGTGGCGATCAAGGTGCTGCCGCCACAATTCGCGAGCGATCGGGATCGGCTGTCACGGTTCGAACGTGAAGCGCAATCGCTCGCGGCGCTGAACCACCCGCACATCGCGCAGATCTACGGCGTCACGGATTCTCCACCCGCGCTGGTGATGGAGTTCGTGGACGGCGAAGACCTCTCGCAGCGCATCGCGCAGGTCCCATTCCCGTTCGCGAAGCCCTCGAACTGGCGATCCAGATCGCCGAGGCGCTCGAGTGCGCGCACGAGCGCGGCATCATCCACCGCGATCTCAAGCCGGCCAACATCAAGGTGTCGGAAAGCGGCAGCGTCAAGGTGCTGGACTTCGGTCTCGCCAAGGCGCTGGCGACTGAAGGACTTCTGTAGGCGGGGACTTCAGTTCCGGCACGCACGAGTCGCCGACCTTCACCTCCCCCGCGATGACGCAGTTCGGCATGATCCTCGGCACCGCCGCCTACATGGCGCCGGAGCAGGCGAAGGGGAAACCGGTCGATCGGCGCGCGGACGTGTGGGCCTTTGGCGGCGTCCTCTTCGAGATGCTGACGGGGAAGCGTGCCTTCGAAGGGGAGGACGTCACCGACGTTATCGCATCGATCATGCGCGCGGAGCCGGAGTGGAGCGCGCTGCCCGCCGACACGCCGTCCGCTGTTCGCAAGCTGCTGAAGCGCTGTCTCGAGAAGGACCGCGCCAAGCGGCTGGACTCGATGGCGGTCGCGCGCTACGAGATCCAGGAAGCGCGGACGACTCCGGAGACTGTCCGCGGTGCCCCCGTCGGTGCCGCGCCGCTCGGCGCTGCCGTTGCTCGCAACCGGCGCCGCATGCGCAGTGCTCGCCGCAATCGCGACGTGGTTCGTGAAGCCGGCTCCTGAACTGGTGGCACCGCTCGTCCGCGGATCGGTCACTCCAGTGGCGCCGGCGGCGTTGTCCCTCGACACCTTCCTCAGCGACCTGGACATCAGCCCCGACGGAACAATGATCGCCTTCAACGGGCAGCGGCAGGGGGAAGCGCCGCAGATCTTCATTCGTCGGCTGGACCAGGAGCATGCCGTCGCGCTGCCCGGCACGACGGAGGGACGCGCGCCGACCTTCTCGGACGATGGGCAGTGGGTGTCGTTCCGGCTGGCCAACGAAGTGCTCAAAGTGCCGGTGAACGGTGGTGGGCCGCAGACCACTGTGGCAGGTGCGCGGGTGGATTCCGCGGCGGCACGTGGTTGCCGGATGGGTCGTTCGTGTTTACGTCGCCCGGTGGACTCACCGGTCTTCGGATCTTGCGGCCCGGCGCTACGGAGGCGGAGACGCTGACGACACCCGATCCCGATGCGGGTGAGCGGGCCCACCTGTATCCGCGCGCGCTTCCCGGCGGGCGCGCGGTGCTGCTGACGATCGAGACCACCGGTGAGAGCCGCAACGTGGCGGTCTTCGATCTTCAGACGAAGACCATGAAGCCCTACTGCGTGGAGCGAGCAGCGCGCAGTATTCGGCAAGCGGCCACCTTCTGTACGCCGCCTCCACGAAGCTCTATGCGGTCAGGTTCGATCCGCAGCGGCTCGAGGTCGAAGGCTCCGGCACGCTGGTGCTCGACGGCGTCGTCACGAAAACCAGCGGCGCCGCGAGTTTCGCCGTCGCGCGCAACGGCACGCTCGTGTACATCGCTGGACCCGAGGTGGCGTCGACGTTCTCGGTGTCGATCGCGAAACGGGATGGTTCGAGCGAGCTCCTGCCTCTGACGCCAGGTACCTATCTGATCGGTCGCTTTTCGCCACAGGGCGACCGGGCCGTGTTCGATTCCCGTTCAGGAGACCTCGATCTGTGGATTTGGGACTTCACGCGCAAGGTGCCCCAGCGCCGGCTGACGTTCGGCATAACCTCCGATATTTACCCGGTATGGACGCCCACCGGCATGGACATCATCTACACGAGCCTTGATCAAGAGGGCTTGGGGACTTTTTCGGCGGGCGGCGGACGGTACCGGAGAGCCGCAGCGCCTGGGAACGTTCGACATCCCGTGGTTTGCGACCGCCATTACGCCAGATGGCAACACGGTTGTCGGCCACGTCCTGGTATCGAGCAAGACGCTGACGCAAGGCGTTTATACCCTCCCCACCAACGGAAAGGCGAAGCCGCAGTTGCTCATTCCGGGTAAGGAGGGGAATGCGACCAACGCGCACCTTTCGCCAGACGGTAAATGGATCGTTTATCAACTGCAGAAACAAACGCGATCCGAGATCATCGTCCATCCGTTCCCGAACATCACCGGTGGGGGATGGCAGGTGACGGACTGGGGTTCCCATCCGGTGTTCGGCGGGAAAGACGACGAACTCTTCTACCGCGACCGCGACCGGCGACTGGTCTCGGTGAAGCTGCGAACCACGCCGCAGTTCATGGTCGAGTCACCAGTCGTCGTGCTGGAGAACACATTCCTCCCCGGGCCAGGCCGCCCCTACGACATTTCCCCGGACGGCCAGAAGTTCATTCTGATCAACGAGACCCGCGTCGACCAGACGAGCGCACGCGCACCGCAGCTGAACTTCATCCTGAACTGGAATCAGGAACTGAAACGCCTGGTGCCCCCCAAGTAAACGCCCTCAGCTCAGACTCAGCTCAGACTCAGCTCAGACTCAGCTCAGATCTCAGCTCAGACTCGACTCAGGCTCGACTCAGGGGCGTCAGGCCGGTGAACAGCGGATTCTCACGCCTGCGCAGCGGTCGGAGACGTTTCGACGCTTCCAAGGTCGCCGCCGGCGGGCGTTTCCCCGGCGCGAGGGCTGCCCGGCAGCGCCAGCTCCTTCAATATCTCCTTCTTGAAGGCGCTGTCACCGAGGATGCGATCCTTAGAGCGGATCCGATCCTCGATAGCGCCGTCGTCGCGGTTCGTGACAACGAAGGCTTTGAACCGCGCCTGGAGGGTTGCAGTATCTGCAACGCCGAACTGGCTCAAGACGGTTTCCACCGACAAGAATGCCGGCGCGCCCTCGAGGCCCGCCAGGGCTCGAAAGCTTCCGTAGCGCCATTCTGAGAGATCGTTGACCATGCCGGCACGCAACGGATTGCGGGCGACATAGCGGATGAGCGTCATCAGATAGTCGCCACGGGAGACGATCTGGTCCTTGAATCGTCCTTGGAACGTGTGCCCGACGCGCCCGTGTCGCTTGTTCCACCACTTCGCGTACTCACCGTTCAGCCTTTGCATCGCCCGCGAGATGTTGGCCCGCGTGGGGCGAAGAATGGCGTGGTAGTGATTCGACATTCCCACGAAGCCCCAGCATTCGATGCCGTACTCGTCGACCACCATCCCAAGGAGGAACTCAAATTGTCGATAGTCCACAGCGTCGAGAAAGATCTGCATCCGTCCGTTGCCTCGGGACATGACGTGACGCACGTAGCCTGGAGCTTGGATGCGCACTCTGTTTGACATGCATCCATCGACTTCAACGTCCGCGCCAGTTGGTTTCGTGCGAAAAGAGCCGGAAACGCCGCGGCAACGGCCCCCCACAGCGCAGATTTAGCCACAGACGCGGCGGCGCCACATCTCAGATCCTGCGACGGTAGGCGGCCCGCCCCTGTCTGAGCCAGGTCTGACCGCAGTCTGAGTTGAGTCTGAGTTCAGTCTGAGCTGGGTCTGAGCGCGAAGGCGACCCGGGCAACGGACCGCGGACAACGGGCAACGGCTTACGTCGCCGGTCCCAGAATCCGATCGCCGCCCGCCGCCAGAAATGACTCGATCCCCTCGCGGTATTGACGCTCCGCGTACGCCACCACCTCGCTGAACTCTGCCTGGTCCCTCACTGGATTCAGCCAAGGATCGCGCATCAGCAGCGCGTAGGCGTGGAAGCCACCCTCGATCGAGCGCCGGAGCATCTCCATCGCGCGCGGATGTTCGGTAGCCGTCAGCGTGCGCGCGAGGTAATAAGTCGAGCAGGGATCGCGCAGCGGCCAGCGCTCGATCATCGCGTCCGCTGCCGCGCGTGCGGTCTCGAGGTCACCGTGCCAGAGCGCGAGCGTTCCCTCGATGATGCGTTGGAACAGCTTCGGAATTCCGGCACCCTGCAATCGTTCTAGAAACGCGATCGCCTCTTCCTTCCGGCCCAGCAGCTCCATCGCCAGGCCCGTGACGAGCGGCGGATCTTCGAGATCGGTTTCGATCACCTTTTCATAATCACCGGTGGCGAAGAAGGCGTGACTCACGGCCGTCCGGATCTGCGGCTCGAGCCTCCGTGCGTGCTCGTGGGCGGCGATCGCGGGGCGCTCGAGCCCGGCATAGCGGCACGCTTGCACGAGCCCGGCAAAGAGCTCCGCATCGGCCGAACGCGTGCGAGCGCGTTCGAGCAGGCGCAGCATCGCGGCGCGCGCGCGGCCCGACTCGAGCTCCACCATCGTGTAGTGGTTGTGCGCGAGCGAGAGTTCCGGATTGAGCTCGAGCGCGCGTTTGAAGGCGTCCTCGGCAAGGGAATAGTTCTGCTCGGACGCCTCGTCGGAGTAGAGCGAGATCACCCGGTAGATCCTGCCCAGCCGCGCCCACGCCGGGGCATACGACGGGTCTTCTTCGAGGCACTGTCGATACAGATCGCGCGCGACCGTCCAGTTCCGCGAGGTGTAGGCGATCTGGTTGGCGCGCAGGTAGAACTCGTAGGCCTTCGCGGTGGCCGGCACGTCACGCTTCAGGTTCCGCTCGTCGCGCGCGCTCAGTGGAACGGCGAGCGACTCGACGATCCGGGTAGTCAGCGCATCCTGCAGCTGAAAGATGTCCCCGAGCATTACCTGCGTCGTCTGCGACCACCGCACCGTGCCCCCGGCACCTCGGCGAGCTGCGTCGTCACCCGCACCTGGTCGCCGGCGCGCAGCAGCGTGCCGGTGAGCACGGCGTCCACGTCCGCCTTGTCGGCGATCTTGTCGAGATCGGGGCTGTCTCCGGCGAGCGCCGCGGCGGTGACGCTCGAGCGGACCACGAGGGAGTCCAGCGCCGAGAGCGACGTCGTCAGCGCGTCCGAAAGGCTGAAGGCGAGGAAGTCGATGTCGGGATCAGCGCGCAGCACGCGGAAGGGGAGCACGATCAATCGCGTCATCGGCCGCACCTGCTGGGCGACCGTGCCGCTCTCGGTGCGCGGCCGCGCCGCGCGCAGGTCGTCGGCCATGGCGGCAGCCGAGGCGTAGCGATCGTGCGGCTTCTTGGCGATCGCCTTGTGGATCACGCGGTCGATCGCCGCGATCGCGGGTGATCCGCCGAGCGCCGGCGGGTTCTCGTAGGCGATGGCATGGACGAGGGCGGGGACGGAGGCTCCCGAGAACGGCGGCTGCCCCGTCAGCATTTCGTAGAGGACGACGCCGGTGGCAAAGATGTCGCCGCGCGCGTCGACGTGCTGGCCGAGGATCTGCTCCGGCGGCATGTACTGGGGCGTGCCGAACACCATGCCGGGTCCCGTCAGTCGCGTTTCCGCTTCAGTCATCGACACCGGACGCGCGAGGCCGAAGTCGAGCAGCTTCACGCCGTGCGGCGTGAGGAAGATGTTGGACGGTTTCAAGTCGCGATGGATCAGTCCCCGCGCGTGCAGCGCCTCGAGCGCCGCGAGGGTGGAGAGCGCAATCGGCACCGCCTCGTTGATTGGCAACGGTCCGCGTTCGAGCCGCGCCGCCAGCGACTCACCCTCGAGATACTCCATCGCGATGAAGAGGTCCCCGTTCTCTTCACCGATGTCGTACAGCTGGCAGATATTGGGATGGCTGACCGCCGCCGCCGCGCGCGCCTCCCGCCGCAACCGCTCGGCCGCGTCCGGGTCGGTGGAGGACCGCCGAATCATCTTCAGCGCCACGGTCCGCCCCAGCCGGGCATCCCGCGCCGAATACACGACGCCCATCCCGCCCTCGCCGAGCGTCCCCGTTATCTCGTAGTGCCCAATTGTTTTCACGGAATCTGCATTATTCCGTAATTCGTTGTCCGTTGTCCGTTGTCCGTTGTCCGTTGTCCGTTGTTCGAGGTCCGAGTGCGATCTCTACTTGAGGAGCCACCAGCGAATAGAGAAGATCGCCACGACCTTGGCGCCCTCGGTCGCACGATTGCGCACAATGCTCTTTTGAAGTCCGTGTAACAACTGGCGAGAACGCGCGATCTCGGCCTCTACACCAGCTGCTGCAGCACCGTCAACTAGCCGAGTCGAAAACCCAGCTCGACACACGTCGAGAGTTCCGCGAACGAGCCCAGGGCGATGCGAACGTGATTTCTGTTACGCAGCCCTGGGCCGTTCGCCTGGCCATCTGCCACATTTGATGCGACCGAAACCGCCGCCCGGCGCATCTGCCTAGCAAGCTCGTAGCGCTCGCACGGCGGCAACCGCCCGATCACTTCGCAGAGCTTGACGGCGAGATCCATCGCCACGCACAAGCATCCCGAGCCCGGAAGCTGTTGATCGACATCGCGGTTGCGGCCTCATCCTCCGGCTGCAAAGGATGAAGAACCTGCACTGAATTCGCCTCCATCCCGTCCGGATGCGCCGCCTACCGCAACCGTGATGCCGCATCTCTCGCAACCCGAACCTCGGCCAACGGACAACGGACAACGGACCCCGAGAGCTCGGCGAGCGCAGCGAGCCGATGGAGTGCTAGACTCCGGGCCTCGGACTCCCAATGTCTCGATGGCTCCTGGTTCTCGCCGCTCTACTGCTGGCGACGGCTTCGCCTGTCGCCACGGCGCAGGAAACTGACCATCAGCGCGCGCTGCGTCTCCTCGCGGCGCTCAACGAACGTCTTCCCGAGGCGTCGGCGGCGATCGGCTGGCTGAAAGAGTCGACGAAAGAGGACGCCAAGCTACCCGCCGACGTGCTGGATGGATTGCAGGATCTCCTCGCCGCCACCGACGCCGCAAAACAACTAAAGGACACCGACCGGAACGAGTTCGTGAAGCGCGCGGTGGCGGACCTTGGGATCAAGGCCGACTACTGCCTCCGCCATCCTGCAGGTATGGCGGCGCTCGTGGACGTCAACGTCCATACCTGGCGTCCGGATGCCGAGCCACGCGCCGAAGCGACGCAGTGGAACGTGATGTATCTCAGCGCGCCGATGGCGGTCTTCCCGGATCGCCAGGGCAAAGCCTTCCCCGGCTTCAGCTCGCCCGCCTCGAAATCCCTGCCGCCGGGCAACTACGTCGTCTGGGCCGAGGATTCCGCGAATCCTCTGCGGCGCGGTCCACGGAAAGACATTCAGATCGGCGATCCATCGAAGCCAGTCAGCGTGCGAGTGACGGCTGACATCCTGATCGCGAAGTGATGCTCAGGCTGGACCAGATCGGAAAGAAGTGGAAGGCGGTCAGCTCCGTCGGCGCAGTGGTGATCGCGACGACGACGGCGTTCTTTCGGCCGCCGCCCGTCGGGGAGAGCGGCGGACTGATAGCCATCGGCGGATTCCTGGCGACCGTCTGCTCCGGCCTCATCTACGTCGCCATGGTGCGGTGGGCCAAGGCGGCCGACCTTCCGCGCTGGATTGCGGCCGCGGCCATCGGCACGGCGGCGGCCATCGCGTCTTTTTACCTGTACGAGGCCCAGTGGGATTCGCGGGTCGCGACTTACCAGGGGCAACCCCAGGTAGTGGGCGACGTATTTACGGTTGAAGGCGCCGAGTGGGTCAGGCGCAGCGGGCATTCGGAGCCGAGTGCGTTACTGTTCGATGCTGCCGGCCAGGCGGAGCAGATCTGGACGGTCGAGAGCATTCAGAACGTCCGGTCGCGCATGCGGCTGGCATACCTCGCAGGATTTCCGTTGGTGGCTGTCGGGATCCTCGCTACGCTTCAGGCCGTGCACTGCGCGCTCGACCCGCCTTCGCCAAGGCTTCGGCGAGGCAAGGACACCGCGAAAGAAGCGACCGGGTGAACAGGGAGATGCATATGACCCCGCACGACGAAGAGGCACGTATGGCGGCGCTGCGCCGCTATCGCATCCTCGACACGGCCCCGGAGCAGCGCTTCGACGACCTTGCGCTGCTCGCGTCGCAGATCTGCGGGGCGCCGATGGCGCTCATCACGCTCGTGGATGCCGACCGCCAGTGGTTCAAGGCACGAGTCGGCATGAACGGATCCGAAACGCCGCGCAGCATCTCCTTCTGCGCGCACGCGATGATGCAGCCGGATTGCTTCCTCGTTCCCGACGCGCTCGAAGATGCGCGCTTCCGCGACAACCCGCTGGTGACCGGCGATCCCCACATCCGCTTCTACGCAGGGGCGTCCCTCATGAGCCGTGAGGGTGAGCCGCTTGGCGCGATCTGCGTCGCGGACAGTGTTCCGCGTACGCTGACCGCCGATCAGACCGCGGCACTCGACGCGTTGCGCCGCCAGGTGCAGTCGCAGCTCGAGCTGCGTCGCAACCTCTTCGAGCTCCAGTCCGCGCTGGCCGCCCGCGATCATGCCGAAGAGACGCAGCAGCGTCTCATGGGCGAGCTGCGGGCGGCGCTCGACGAGGTGAACAAGCTCAGTGAGCTGATCCCCTTGTGCTCGACGTGCCACTTCAACATGGTGATCCCCGCCGATCCCGCGAGGATTTCCACCGTGAGCGAGGGCCTCGAGAAGATGTTGAAGGAGCGCGGCTGGGGAGAAGAGGAAATGATCGCGGTGGACCTCGCCGTCCGCGAGGGGCTCGCCAACGCCATTCGTCACGGCTGCGGAAACGACACCTCGAAGCAGGTGCAGTGCTGCGTGACCTTCGACCAACCCGGCGAAGTGGTCGTCGTCATTCGAGATCCTGGGCCAGGCTTCGACGCTTGCGCCCTTCCCGATCCGATGGAACCGGAGAACATGCTGAAGTCCAGCGGCCGCGGCGTCTATCTGATCAACCAGCTGATGGACGAAGTTGGTTTCCGCGACGGCGGCCGCGAGGTTGAGATGCGTAAGCGCCGGGATGCTATGCTGCGAACTTAATGGCAAACGACGTTATTCCCGCTCCCCCCGCAATCGATACTCCACAGGCCGCGTCTCAGCACGTGATGCAAATCGGGACCGGCTACATCGCCTCCACCGCGCTCTACATCGCCGCCCGGCTGAAGATCGCCGATCGCCTCGTGATCGGACCGAAGTCGGTGGCCGAGCTCGCCGCGGAAACTGGCGCGAACGAAGACGCGCTCTATCGGGTGCTGCGTCTGCTCGCCATGGTGGCGATCTTCACCGAAACCGAGCCCCGCACGTTCGCGAACAACCTGCCGTCCAAGATGCTCGTGTCAGGCGAACGCGGATCGGCCTACGACATGGCGCTGTGGATGTCGGACCCGTTCCACTTCCGTGTCTACGCCGAAGCGATGCACTCGGTGATGACCGGGCAGCCGGCGATAGAGAAGGCGACCGGTGTGCCGGTGTTCGAGTACTTTCCGCGCCACCCCGAGGAGTCCGAGATCTTCAACAACGCGATGACCGCGTTCAGCGCGTTCGTCATCCCCGCGGCACTCGACGCCTACGACTTCTCAGGCATCGATACCCTCGTGGACGTCGCCGGCGGACACGGCCAGGTGTTGATCTCGGTCTTGCAGCGCTATCCGAACATGCGCGGCATCCTGTTCGACCTGCCCCACGTGATCAAGGGTGCGCTGCCTCGGATTCCAGCGGCCGGCGTCGAGGGCCGCCTCGCGACGCAGACTGGCGATTTCTTCGCGGCGGTGCCCCCCGGCGGCGACGCCTACATCATGAAGCACATCATTCATGACTGGGACGACGACCGGGCCCTGAAGATCCTCGAGAACATCAAGAAGGCGATGAAGCCCGGCGGGCGCGTCATCCTGCTCGAATCGGTGTTGCTGCCCGGCAGCACTCAACCCGACTTCGGCAAGGTGATCGACATCGAGATGCTGCTGATGCCCGGCGGCAAGGAGCGCACCGAAGAAGAATTCCGCGCCCTCTTCGCCCGCGCCGGCTTCAAGCTCGCTCGAATCGTCCCCACGCAGTCCCCGCTCAGTGTGATTGAAGGCCGCCCGGTGCAGTAGGCCGGGTCTTCAGACCCGGCTTATCGCTCGTGAAGAACTTGTAATCCTCGCGTCAAATACGTCGCGCCGCTCGGCACTGGCGCTCACGTCCGCCCCGAAAACCTCCGGTCCCGCGTGGCAGAGAAGTTGCGCCCGCTCTTGGCGCCTTGCGCAGCTTCATCTGTATCGCCGTAACGGTTCCGGTCCTGCTGACCAGCGTAGTGGCTGGCCCCCCGTCCGCCCGTCCCACCCCTGTTTACGTGCCCCTGCACAAGGGGAGCATCGACCTCGCGACCGGGCTCTACATCCGCGTCAACGAGGACCTGGTCGTCCAGGGGACGCCGCTCCTCGCGCTGCAGCGGACCTATGTGTCGGGTCACCGCGCCAAGTACCACTTCGGGATCGGTACGACGCACTCCGGCGAGGACTACCTGATTGGTGACGGCGAACAGTTTCAGTGGACGGCGCTGATCCTGGCACGCGGCACGCGGATCAACTTCAAGCGGGTCACTCCGGGGACGACGCTGCTCAACGCGCGCTTCGAGCACGAGGAAACCGCGACCGAGTGGAACGGCGCCGAGCTTTCATGGACGCTGTTGCATTGGACCCTGAAGAAGCGCGACGGCAGCGTGATGGTGTTCCGCGGGTGCGGCAAGGGATCCGTCTGTTCGATTCTCAAATCGACCGACGCGCAGGGCCGGACGATCAACTACCGGCGCAACGCCACCGGACGGCTGCTGAAGATGGAAGCCGCGAAGGATCGCTGGATCGCGTTCGACTACGACGCCGAAGGCCGCATCGAACGTGCCTACGACAGCGTAAAGCGCGACGTGCGCTACAAGTACGACGCCCGCGGCCGGCTCGAGCGGGTAACCGGGAGTGACGGATCGGTTCGTCGCTACACCTACAGCGACCTCGACGAGCTCGAGGGCATCGAGGAGCCCGGCACCTCCATCACCAATACCTACGAGGATGGACGCTGCGTCCGCCAGGCCAACTGGTATCCGGACCGTGATCCCTACGTCTTCGAGGTGAAGTATCAGGTCGACGGACGACGGGTGCATCGCACGCGCATCAGCGAATCCAACGGCACCTGGCGCGAGTATGCGTGGGACGATCGGAAGTCATCCGTCAGCGAAACCTCCGGCCGGAAAGGATCGGAACCCGTCCTCGTGATGTTCGAACGCGATCCCGTGTCCCGTCGAATGACGTCGCTGACCGTTTCGTGCCGGGACCGCGACGGCCGTCCCGTGCGGCAAGCCACAGACGTCAGGAGAGGGGAAGAAGAGCTCCTGAAGCGTGCCCTCGTGCAGAAGGTACTGCTACTGACCGACGCCGCGTCCGGGTCTCGAGTCCTGAGCCCCAGCAGCCCCGAGCCCGAACCCCGGACAGCGGCGTCAGCTTTTAGAAGGGCCACCACCCGCTGCGATTATTCGTGGTGCCGCGATATTGGCCGCGATACCCCTCCAGGAACCCATCACGATACTCAGTGGCGTACTGCTCTCGCGTGCCGTAGCGGCTTTCGTATCCGCGGTTGGCGGACTTGTACCAGCCGTGCCGCGCGGGATCGAAGGCATCGTTGTCCCGCGTGTCTTCCTGCGCCTTCGCGATGCCGTCCTGGTAGCCGTTCCGAAACGGCAGCGAACCATAGGCTCCGCTGCGCGGATAGCGCGGCGGGATAGCTGCGTGTCCGCGTGGGATGGCGCGCCCCCCGGTCGTCCGCCCGTTGCGCGCGCGGCGATCGATCGAGGGATCGTAGCTATTCCACGTCCCGGTGTTGTCCCCGTAGATCACACGCGCGTTGCGGCTCTGTGAGGCGACGCGCTCCGCGTCGTCGCAGTTGGTGGCGCGCGGCTGCCGTCCGGGCGGGACGCCGTCGTACCACACGCGGCATTCGCCGGCGCGCGGCATCTGTCCTGGCGGGATCCCCTGGGCGTTGTTTCGACGTCCCTGCGCGGCCGCGGGTGCAGCGGCGAGGGCAACGAGTGCAAATGCGACAAGCGCGGTTGTTCTCATGGACGGGTCCTCCGATGCCGGTCCATGGAGCAATCGCAGTTCCAGCCGCGATACCGCGAATTCCGAGGTAAATCGAAGGGTACCAGTCGAGCTGTCCCGTAGCGTAGACAGCAGTTGAGGACAATCCGTCGTCGAAGGTAGGATGCGCGGATGTAGGCCGGGTCTTTAGACCCGGCAGGAGGTACGCGTGAATCTTTTGCTGCCACTCACCCTCGTCGCTCTCTTCGCAACCCCACAGGCGCCCATGACCCCGAAGCCTGGCGCCGAACACAAACTCCTCACCGCCGACGCCGGCACCTGGGACGCCGTCGTCGAGTTCCACGCCGAACCCGGTAAACCGCCGATGAAGTCCAAGGGGGTCGAGGTCAATACGATTGGCTGCGGAGGGCTCTGCCTCATCACCAGCTTCAAGGGAGAGATGGCCGGCGGGCCGTTCGAGGGGGCCGGTGTGACCACCTACGATCCGAAGAAGAAGAAGTACATCAGGAGCTGGACCGACTCGATGTCCGCCGGGCTGTCGATCGGCGAGAGCACCTACGACGCGAAGACGAAGAAATGGACCGGCACGATGGAAGGCCCCGACATGAGCGGCAACATCATGAAGGCCCGCTCCACCATGGAGGTCACCGCCGCCGGCACGCGCGTCTTCTCGCTCTACGGTCCCGGACCGGATGGGAAAGAAGCCGTGATGATGAAGATCACCTACACGCGGCGGAAGTAATCACTTTACGGAACCGAGGTATCTGTCGTACCAGCTCAAGGTCTCGCGGAAGAACACCCGCATGTCGCTCGGCACGTGACCGCCTTCGAGTTCGATCAGTCGCTTGTGCTCGGCGGGAGTGCCGAGGAGCTCGAGAAAACGCCGACGATGGGCGGGCGGAACCGCGAAGTCGTTCGTGCCATTGACGAGGAGCACCGGCGTCGTCACGCGCGGCATGAAGTTCGCGGTCTGTGTCTCGGGCGGCGAGTTGAAGCGCAGGCCGCCGGCCGCGAATACCGCTGCCTTGAACCGCGGCTCGAGCGCCACGGGGATCGGACCGAAGAAGGCTCCGAGACTGAGGCTGTAGTAGCCGAGCCGCGACTTGTCCACGTCGGCGCGCGATTCGAGGTAGTCGACCGACCGGAAGACTTCCTTCGCCCACAAGACATTCCGATCGCGCGATTCGCTCGTGCCCACTGCCACCGGCCGGCGCCGCTCGTAGGTGCCCTCGTACACCGGGTAAATGACCGCGCGGCCGCTGCGGACGATGAATTCGAAGGTGACCAGGTCGAGCGCGTCGCTCGACGGAATCTCGCGCGCGTACGAGCTCGGAAAGTACACGATGGTTTGGTACGGTGGCGAGACGTTCTTCGGCACGAAGAAAAACGCTCGCAGACGTTCCCCTGACAACCCGGCGAAGCTCACCGTTTCTTTTCGCCAATGCGGCGACCCATCGTCCACCGTCTCGATTCGTGCGTCGAGCGGCACGCGATCGTAGCGGTAGAAATTTCGAAGCAGCACGAACTGCTCGTCCGATACCGGCACGAGGCTGTTCGGGTCGCCAGTCACGTACGGGATGGGGGCGGTGGCCTCTGGCGCGTCCCCCGTCGTCTTCATCAGACGGACGCCGAACGTGGCATGGCGTTCCCAGGGATTCCGTCCTTCGGGTTCGTAGAACCGGTATGCCGGTTCGTTCCAGCTGCCGCCGACGATGTAGCGGAGAGCGCCGGTGGCCGTGTCGTTGATGCACCACTCTTTCACGTTGCCGGCCATGTCCAGGGCGCCCCACGGGCCGATGCTGTCGCGCGCGCCCACCTTCGCCGCTCCCTTCGCGTCGAAGTGACTGAGGAGCAGCATGTCGGAGAAGACCTCGTCCACTCCTGATGCGTTGAACCAGTGATAGAACGTCATCAGGCTCTTGCCGGCGAACTCGGCGTACGCGGCGGCTTCGAACCAGCTGATGCCGCCGACCGGGAAGTCGTCCTGTCCCTGCTGGTAGCTGCCGAGTTCCCACGTCGAGGGTCCGGGCTGTCCCGTGGAATCCTTGAACCTTCCCATCACCTCTTCGAACTCGAGGTCACGCGTCCCTTCGCGGAACGGCTGCTTCCAGTACTTCCGGTCGCGGTATCCGCCGGCATCCACGAAGCGCTTGAAGTCCTTGTTGGTGACCTCGAACTTGTCGATCCAGTAGTCGGGTACCAGCAGAGGCTTCGCCACACCGACGGTGATTCGCCCACCCGGGACGAACACCATCCCGGATGGACCCGCGCCCGTGGGTGTGAGCTTGATCGGCGGCCGGCCCGGCAAATACGCGATGTCGAGAGGCTCGTAGCCGGACTTGGAGATGCGAAGCCGATACAGGCCCTGCGGAAGCGGATACCTGAGCAACGGCGTGGCACCGAGCGGCTCCCACGCACCGTCTCGTCGAGATAGTTCCGGATCGCGACCTGCGCTCCCTCGGGATCCGTGGTGATGTCGAGGCGCAGCCACGTATCGCGCGCGCGCGCGACTTCAGCGGGTGCGTAGCGCTCGGCATTGCGCGCGAGCCGCACGGCCTCGAGCGACTGCGCCGTCTGGTGCAAGCGTTCGATCTCCGGGATCGCGACCTCGCGCGCCCATCGCGCTCGCCGCGCATTCAGCATCTGCCAGGCGCCGATGCCCGCCACAGCGATGAGCAGCAAGGCGACCGGAATCAAGACAGCACGACGTCGCCACGAGGGCTCCGGTGGACGCGTGAGCCGCGCGTGCGTCGTCATCAGCGCCGCGCGCAACGCTCCAGCGTTGGGATAGCGGGCAGCCGGATCCTTGGCGAGCGCGCGTGCGACGATCGCTTCAACGTCTGCGGGCGCGTCCGCGCGCATCGAGCGAAGCTGCGGCGGATCGTCCCGCAGGATCGCGCTGATCAAGCCGGCATCCGAGGAGCCCGCGAACGGCCGGCGTCCGGTGAGCATCTCGTAGATGACGGCGCCGAGGGAAAAAATGTCCGACCGCGCATCGACCGGCCGTCCTTCGGCCTGTTCCGGCGACATGTAGGCCAGCGTCCCCATCACGATCCCTGGCACCGTCGCCATCGCGGTGATCGTCGGTTCGGACGGTCCCCGTTCGATCAGTTTCGCCAGACCGAAATCGAGAACCTTTACCCGCCCCTCGGGGGTGACGACGATGTTGGCCGGCTTGATGTCGCGATGCACGATGCCTCGTGCGTGCGCCGCGGCGAGTGCGTCCGCGGCCTGCATCGCATAGTCGAGCGCCGTGACGATTGGCAGCGCGCCGCCGGCGAGCGCCTTGTCGAGCGGCGTCCCTTCGACCAGCTCCATCGCGATGAACGTGGTGCCGGCATCCTCGCCGATCTCGTAGATCGTGACGATGTTGGGATGGTTGAGGGCTGAGGCGGATTGCGCCTCGCGCACGAAGCGATGGTGCCGATCGGCGTCCGCGGTGACGTCGGCGGGGAGTACCTTGATGGCCACCGGCCGCCCGAGTTTCGTGTCAACGCCGCGGTAGACGACGCCCATCCCTCCGCGGCCGATTTCCTGCTCGATCCGGTAATGCGAGACGACGCGGTCCATTCGGTGCGGCGATTATATGAAGCAGCTGACCGCTCGAGCGGGTGGCGGATTGTGTGGTAACCCTAATCAGGTCACCAGTTAGGTGCTATATTGGCGCCCACCCCCACAAGGAGCGTCATGGCCCAGGACTTCACTGCGAATCTCGCCGTCCGGGTCGAAGCCGGCGCCGACGCCCTTCCCGAAGACATCGATCGGATCACGCGGCAGCTCTGTTCTGAACTCCGTGACTTCGGCGTAGAGCCGGCCAGTATGCCGGCCGGCGCAGCGCCGGCGGGAACCAAGTCGGCGGACGCACTGACCATCGGTGCGCTGACGATATGCGTCCTGCCCCCTATGCTCCCCAAGCTTATGGACTACCTGGAGTCATGGGTACAACGAGGGAGGGATCGCACGGTCAAGGTCAAGGTGCAAGTCGGCGATCGCATGATCGACGTCGAGTACCCCTCGAGCGCGCCCGACCCCATCGTCGAAAATCTGATTCAGCGCATGAGCAAGGCGATCGACGTCGAGCGGACTGATCTGAAACCCTGAGACCCACATGGCGCGCAAGCTGGCGCTCATCATCGGCAATAGTCAGTACCAGGATGCCTGCCTCGCCAAGCTGACGGCACCCGAGGTCGACGTACGCGAACTCGTCGACACCTTACAGTCACCGAATATCGGCAGCTTCGACGAAGTGGTTCCACTCCTGAACGAGGACTGTGCCACGGTGCGGCGGGCGATCGCTCGCTTCTTCGACGCCAGGAGTCGCGACGATCTGCTGTTGATGTACTTCTCCGGTCATGGCGTCCGCGACGATCATGGCCATCTCTACCTCGCCGTCCGCGACACCGAACGCGACCTGCTCTCCGGCACAGCGATCGAAGCCTCATTCGTCACGGCCCGGATGGATCGCAGCCAGTCCAAGCGACTCGTCCTGATCCTCGACTGCTGCCACAGCGGCGCCTTCGGGTACGGAGCGAAGGGCGTGCACGGCGCCAGCGTCGGGACGGCCACGGCGTTCGAGGGCACCGGGCGCGGACGTGTCGTGCTCACCGCCACCGATTCGACCCAATACGCGTGGGAGGGCGATCAGGTCTCGGGAGAGACCGACAACTCCCTGTTCACGCATCACCTGATTGCCGGCCTCAAGAGCGGTGCGGCCGATCGTGACGAGGACGGGCTGATCACGATCGACGAGCTCTACGAGTACATCCACGATCAGGTGCTCAACGACACCACGAAGCAGACCCCTGGCAAGTGGGCGTTCGGTCAGCAGGGGGAGATCGTCATCGCCCAGAACCTGGCGCTCACTCGAGTCAAGCTGCCGCCGGAACTCGAAGAAGGCATCGCCAGCACGCTGCCGAGCGTCCGCCTGAACACCGCGTGGGAACTCTACGGCGTCGCGCGCGGCCGGCATGAAGGGCGTGCGCGCGCCGCGCGTGAGGCCCTGCAGCGGCTCGCCGAGGACGACAGTCGGCGCGTCGCTGCCGCCGCGGTCGTCCTTATCCAGGCACTCGACGGCGGGGAAACCCTCGCCGAGGACGAGTGGAGGCGCCGCATTCGCGCGCTCGAAGAGCAGCAGTCCGGCCGAAAAACCGCCGCGGCGCAGGTCGAGTCGTACCTGGCACTGGCCCGTGAATGCATGGCTCGCCGCGCATTCGAGGACGTGCGGCTGATGCTTGCGCAGGTGTTGAAGCTGGACTCGGCAAACGCCGAGGCGCATGACATCGGCGTCGCACTGCAGCACGCATTGGAGGAGCAGAAGCGACTCGAGGCCGAAGCACTGCTGGCCAAGAAACTCCAGGAGCAGGAAGCGATCGCGGCGGCCGCCGAAGCCCGCCGCCTCCAGGAGGAGCAGCGCCGCCTCGAAGCGAAACAGCTCGCCGAAGAAGAGCAGCGCCGGCTCGAAGCGCAACGTCGTGCCGAGGAGGACCAGCGCCGGCTCGAAGCCCAACGCCTCGCCAAGGAGGAGCAGAGGAAGATCGCCGAGGAAGAGAAGCGGCGGATCGAAGCGAAGCGTCGCGCTGAGGAAGAGCGCCGGCTGGCCGAAGTGGCCGAGGAAGAGCGGGTCGAGCGCGACGCCCATCAGGCGGTTGCCACCGCGGCGTCGGAGTTCGAACGTGGCCAGCATCATCGAGCGATTGGGATACTCCAACGGTTCACACCACCGCACCCCGTCGTCACTGAAGCCCTGCAGACGCTGACGGACCGGCTCGAGCGGCTGGAGCGGCAACGTGAGGAAGAGGCTGCCGCGCGCGCTGTGGACGAACAGTTCCAGCGCGCCGAAACTCTGGCACGGTTGCTCACGAGCGTGCGCGCGGCACTGAAAGCTGGGCGCACGCCTGAGGCGGCGCGCGCGCTGAGTGAAGCCCGCGCGATCGATCCCGAAGCGCCGGAGTTGAACGACCTCGCGGAGGCGATCCGTAAGGCGATCGAAAAGGAGGAGAAGGCACTACGGGCGCGCGAAGAGATCCACGACTCGCTGGAGCGCGCGACGAAATGCCTCGGCAGGCGGGACTTCGCTGGGGCGCTCGCGCTTGTTGACGCCGTGCTCGCCCGAGAGCCGCAGCACGCCGATGCCCTCGAGCTGCGCGTCAGAATCCACCAGGCCCGTCAGCAACCTGTCCCTCCCGGCGTCCTCGAGCGCGTGTCCACAGCCGTCGGTAGCCGCGGAGCCCGTGTGACAGTTGGCCTGATGCTCGCGGCGGCGTTGGGGATCTTCGTTTATCAGCAAGTCTCCAAGCCCGATCCTCAGCAAGGGATTGGTGTCCAGCAACAGCCATCTCAGACTGTCCCGCAAACCGAGCCGACGAAGCCGAAGACGGATCCCCCTCCGTCCGCCGCACAGAAGGACCCAGCGCCCGAGACGCCGGTACCAGAAGCGGCGCCCGCACCTGCCCCCACGGTTGTTCGCGATTCACGAGTCGCGACAGCCGAGCGCCGCGCCGTTCAGCAGATCGCTGCCGGAAACTCGCGACGCGCAATGGATTACGTCATAGAAGGCCTGGGCATTGCTCCCGACGACCCAGCCATGCGGAAGCTGCGGCGCGACATCAAGAACACGGCGCAGCGGGATGCGGAAGCGGCGCGCCGCAAGGCCGTTGCCGCCGGGCTCTCGCAGAGCTCGTCGTTCCAAACGGCAGACGGGCATCTCGAGGCGGGGCACCGCAGCACAAAAGCCGGTCGCGAGGAAAACGCGATTGGAGAGTATTTTCAGGCGACGAGGGGATTCACCGAGGCGAAGGCCGATCCCGAGCCGACTGATAAGCCGGCGCCAAAACCTACGCCTCCACCGGCGCCCGCACCCGGACCCAAGCCGGCGGATCCCGTTGCCCCGCCCGTCCCCTCCGAAAGCTCACTGGTTGCGGGGATTGATGCCGCGTCTAAAAAACAAGGATGCCAGCGAGGCACGCCGCCTGCTCGGCGAGCTCGAACGGCTGTATCGGAACTCCGCACAGCTGGCGCGGATGCGTTCGGCGCTCGCGATTCTCGAGGCGCCACCACCAACGCCGTCCGGCTTTAACGAAGCGGGCGTGTCGGAAGCGGTTGAGGCCTATGTGAAGGCGGTTTCAAAGCTCGACGCCGTCCGCGGTCCGCAATCTTTACCCGACGATCTCGAAGCGAGATCTCGACTCGATCAGAAAGGCGAGCAAGGACCTGAAGGGCTACCGAATGGGCAGTGCTCGACGACTGTAAGGTGCGCCTGCTCGATGGCTCACGCGCGATCGGTGAGATGACGGTGTTTCACAACGGGATCTCGAGAGGATGGAGTCGTCATCAACCAATCGAAGAGCGAGGACTGGCAGTTCCAGTGGAACCGGCCAGCGCTGGGTACGCACCAAATAGCTCCCAGCGCCGGCCGTTACCCGATCGTCAGAACGCGTAGTTGACGCCGAAGTTCAGCGTCGGACGCATCGCCTGCATGCCTGAACTGCCGGCGGGGAGGATGGCAAAGATCGACGCCAGCCACTTGCCCGACATCCGCACCTTTCCACCAAACGAGAAGAAGAACAGGTTGATGTCTTGTTCCTGCGCGGTGAAGTCCCGCACTTCAAATACTTCCCGCGTGTAGAGTGACGTCACTTCGCCGAGCCGTTCCGTGCTGTCGAAGGTCGCCACGCTGAAGACGCGGCGTCCGACGAGTTCCGCCGCCAGGGTGACTCGCCTCGGGATCACGCGAAAGCTGGCGCCCAGGTTGTAGGTGAACTCGTTGAAGAGATCTCCCGTAGCGACCACGTATCCGATGTTGACGTGAGGGGAGAATCCCTCCCGCTCCATCGAGCCGATGAATTCGAATTGCGTGCGCGATTCTCCTGTGCCGGTCATGTCTTCCAGCGAACCGGTCGGAAATGTCGTGCGAACCGCGACTGCCGCTCCCGCTTCCGCTTTTCGCACGATTGCGAACTTCGCGCCGACGCCGATATCTCCGAACCCCGTCGAACTGCCATCAACGTAGTAGCGGCCCCCGACGCCCTCCGTCCTGAACGGCGAAATCGACCCGTCGGCGTTCTGGACGGTGTCGATGAACTCGTTCGATCCGACGACACTGGTGTGGATGATCGGGATCGCGAAGCTCACGTCGAACCGTTCCGCCAAGCCGTAGGTGCCGGATGCGGAATACGAGGTCGTTGAGATATCCATGCGACAGATCCCCACGTAGCCGCTCCCCGCGTTGTCGTAGTTGGTATCTCCCCACAGCAGCCCTTCGGTGCTGTTGCGGACGTCGGAGCCGTTGACCGAACGCCAGCGCAGCGTGTTGACGTTGAAGGTGACGCTGAGATTCTTCGCACCGTTCGTCAGCGCACGCTCGCCGAAGAGTGGTGCATAGAGTTCGCTCTCCCGCACCGGAACCGGCGCCCCTTTGAGCGTGAACGTGAAACCGCCGCCGGTCGATGGACTGGGGAACGTCTGCGTCTGGGTGGCAATCAGTTGCCGGAGTGAGTTCGACACATCAGCCTGAGTGATGTCGCCGTTGAAGTTCAGTCGCGTGTTCTGGTAAGTCGCGGTCACAAATGTGCCAAGCAGAGGATCTCCGGGACAGTCTGCACCGCCGTTGCAATCGAGCGCTCCGAACGTGATGCGGTCCATCGCTCGTCCCGCGCTGCTTTCCTTCACGGGCGTGGCCGGGCTGGCGCCCACCACCTGCGCATATACATCGCCGACACAAAGAATCGTCAGGATACTCACGGTGACGACGGCAGCAATCTTTCTCATAGGCCTCCCCTGAAAAAGACGATGAAGGCGCAGACGTATTGAGGTGGGCGCGAGACTATCGGCAACGTGGGAAAAATGTCCAGATGCACTCTGTTGTCTCTCAGCGTTGCAGGGCTCGGTTACTATGGGACGGGGATCGTTGCTGCGACCACTGGTCCCGAACGCGGTGAATATGGGTGATCTTTACTTCGACGGTGATCCGGCAGTAGACAGTCCGCGTCGCCACATGGAGCGGGTGCTGAAGGGGGAAGGGAGCCGCAAGAAGTGGCCCTTGGTCCTGATGGCGCTCGGTGGTGGCGGATTGTGGGCGATCTGGAAAACCGCGGCGCAGGGGGGACGCGGAACCAGCAAAGACTGCCATCAAGTAGGCGCCCATGAAACTCGCCGCGTCGCTCGTGCTCGCGCTGTTCTTCGCGGTTCCCGCGGCCGCGCCCAAGATCACCAAAGAAACGCTCGACGTCGGCGGCACCGCGCGGACGTTCTATCTCTTCGTCCCCGAAAAATTCCAAGGCCAAGCGGCGCCGCTCATCGTTACGCTGCACGGGTCCGGCCGTGACGGCCGGATTCTCGTCGAGCACTGGCAGAGCCTCGCGTCGAAGGAGGGGATCATCCTTGCCGGTCCCGACGCCACTCAGCGCCAGGAGTGGCACGGCGCGATCGACGGGCCCGCGTTCCTGCACGCGCTCGTCGAGCATCTGAAGGTGAAGTATCCCGTCGACTTCAAGCGCGTGTATCTCTTCGGCCACTCCGCCGGCGCGATCCACGGCCTCGGCCTTGGCGTGCTCGAGTCCGAGTACTTCGCCGCCGTCGCGGCGCACGCCGGCGTCCTGCCGCCGGACTACGCTCCGTACGCGCGCCAAGCCCCGCGCAAGATCCCGATGGCGATCTGGGTCGGCACCGACGACCGCTTCTTCCCGATCGCCCTGGTCCGCGAAACGCGCGACCTGCTCCTCAGCCGCAACTTCCCAGTCGAACTCACCGAGATCAAGGGCCACACCCACGACTATTACAGCCGCTCGTCCTCCATCAATAAGGAGGCGTGGGCCTTCTTACAGAAGCAGAAGCTGGAAGGCGAGCCGAAGTATCAGGTCTACAACATCCGGTAACCACCCCACCTCATTCAACGACACCCGCTGTTTGTTTTTGACCCCGATGTCGCGACTCCTGGGACCAAAAACAAAGACTCTCTGTGTTCTTCTGTGTTTCTTCTGTGTCTCTTCTGTGGCCTTTAGTTGTATATTTCGCACATCCAGCTCAGGAGTGACGAGATGATTCGACGAGTGGCGACGGTTGCCGCAATCGTGGCGGCGGTGTGTTCCGGTACGGCGATGGGTGCGCGGCAGGCGCCCGCGAAGGTGGACTTCGCGACCCAGGTGCAGCCGATCTTCCGGCAGTACCTGCTACGACTGCCACAGCGCCAAGGAGCAGAAGAACGGCTTTCGCCTCGACCGCCGCAAGGACGCGTTCCGCGGTGGGACGATTGCCATGATCGGTCCCGGAAACTCCGACGGCAGCCGCCTCTATCACAAGCTGATTGGGGAGAGGTTCGGACCGCAGATGCCCCCCACCGGGGCCTTGCCGCCGGCGCACGTCGCCACCATCAAGCGGTGGATCGACGAGGGGGCCGAGTGGCCGGACGCACTGTCGGGTGAGACGCCTCCGCCGCCGCCGGATCCCGCCGCGTCCGCGATGCTCGATGCGTTGCGTACCGGCGACCGCGCGCGGATCGACTCGATGCTCGCCGCCGACGCGACCGCGTTGAACAAGAAGGGGCCGGGCGGCAAGACGCCGCTGATGTACGCGACGCTCTACAGCGATGCCGCGACGGTGCGCCGCTTGCTGGAGCGTGGCGCGGATCCCAACATTGCCGACGAATCCGATGCGACGCCACTGATGTGGGCGGTGACGGATCTCGAGAAGGCCCGTCTGCTCCTCGAGCGCGGCGCGGACGTCAACGCTCGCTCCCTCGACGGTCGCACGCCGTTGTTGATCGCCGCGGGAACCCCCGGCAACACCGAGGTGGGGAAACTGTTGATCGATCGCGGCGCCAAGGTCTCCGCGAAGGGTCCTGGACTCATTGGCGAAACGACGCCGCTCCTCCAGGCGCTCTTCTCGGGTGACGAGCCGATGTTCCAGCTGCTCGTGGAGCGCGGCGCCAGCATTGAGGACGCCGGCTTCCCCGCGCTCGGGCTCGCCATGCGCGCGCAGTGCGGCGGCTGCATCGAGACCATCCTCAAGCGTCTCCATCCGAGCCAGATGACGCCGACGATGATGCTCGGGTCGCCGCCGCGGGGCCCGGCGCTCGCTGCGCCGATGCTGCTCGAGCGAGGTGCCGACGCCAACGCGCGCGACCTCGAGGGTCGTACCGCGCTCATGCTGGCCGCGGCCTCCGAGGCGATTCCGGCGCAGGCCGTCGAGGCGCTCATCGCACGCGGGGCCGAGGTCAACGCGAAGGATCCCGAGGGAATGACGGCGTTGAACTTCGCGAAGATGCGCGGCGACACGCCGGTCACGAAGCTATTGATGAAAGCTGGCGCCGTGGAAGGGACCGCGCGTCCGTTCCCGACCTTGAAGTATGCCCCTGCAGCGTCGCCGCGCGCCGCAGTGGCACGTGCGCTGCCGTTGCTGCAGCAGACCGACGTGACGTTCATGAAGAAGTCCGCCTGCGTGTCGTGCCATCACAACTCGGTCGGTGCGATGACCGTGTCGCTGGCGCGCAGCCAGGGCGTGGCGGTGAACGAGTCCATCGCGAAAGCGCAGGCATCCGCGATTGGGCGCTATGTGGGCAACTGGGGCGATCGCGCCCTGCAGGGGATCGGGATCCCGGGGGATGCCGACACCGTCAGCTACATCCTGCTCGGGCTCGCGGCGGAACGCTATCCGCAGGACGCCGGCACCGACGCGATGGCCTACTTCCTCCGTCACTCGCAGGTGTCCGACGGCTCCTGGCGCACCCTGGCTCATCGCCCGCCTATCGAGGTCGATCCGCTGCAGGTGACCGCGATGGCGATGCGCGCGCTGCAGGTTTACGCGCCGGCCACGCAGCGGGATGCCTATCGTCCGACCATCGACAAGGCCGCCGCCTGGATCGCGAAGACGCCGGCACAGTCCTCGGAAGGGCGTGCCTTCAAGCTCCTCGGTCTCCATTGGAGCAACGCCGGCGGAGTTGAGATTCAGAAGGCGGCGAAGGCGATCCTGGCGGAGCAGCGTCCCGACGGCGGCTGGTCGCAGTTGCCCACGCTTCCAAGTGACGCGTACGCGACCGGCGAGTCGCTCGTCGCCCTCGTCCAGAGCGGCGCGCTCACGGCGGCCGATCCCGCCTACAAGCGCGGGGTGCAGTACCTACTCAAGACGCAGCTCGCCGACGGCTCGTGGTTCGTGCGCAGCCGTGCGCTGCCGATCCAGCCGCACTTCGAGTCGGACTTCCCGTACGGAAAGGACCAATTCATTTCAGCCGCGGGCACCAACTGGGCCGCGATGGCGCTGACATACGCGGTGCGCAGCGGCTCGTAGCGCGTCGGTGTTCGGTATTCGGTATTCGGTGTTCGGTATTCGGTCTCCGAGATCCGGTACCGAGCACCCAGTACCCAGCATCTAGCACCCAGCACCCGATCCGCGTGATATACTGCCCTCACACACTTTCCTGAGCCACCGGCAACGCGAGGCCGCTCTCACCAAAGCGGGAGGCCCTCCATGCTGCGTCGTACACGTCGCTCCCTTCACATCACCCGTGCTGTTCCCCTTCGAGTGGCACCCGTGTCGCTTCCGGACGGAATGTTCATGAAAAGATTCGACTACAAGTCCACGGCGGCGGCGTTCGCCCTCGTGATCCCCATTTGCCTCGCCCTGTGGATGCTGGCGGTTCCGACAACGATGGCGCCCGTCACGTTCGTGGCGGTCACCGTTGTCATGATCGGTGGCACAGTCGTGGCGCTCAACACCTGGGCGAATGGCCGGCCGACCCGCACGATCGCGCATGTGCTGAACGACACCGAGGGGACGGCGCCTCGTGAGTAGCGGCAGCCCCGACCACTTAACGCCGACGATCGACCCATGTTGACCGCCGCCCTCGTCGTCGTCGCCATCGTTGTCGTCATCGCGGTGCTGCGTCTTCGCAGCCGCGGGTCGGCGAAGGCGTCTGACCTCGGGGCCATCAGCGAAGCCTGGCTCGCCGAAGAAAAGACCTCAGGGGGGAGGCGCTACTAGGCACCCGAATTCTGATCGCGCCTCTTAACGCGCCGCGCTAGGCCCGACCTTCTTGAAAGCCTCCCAGTCGGTCCCGGAGCAGAGTGGGACATTCACCGTACCCAATCCGTATGCTGGCGTATTGAAGTCCCCCGTCAGAACAACCACACCGGATTCGGTTGCGGAGAATCTGCCCGCCTCTACAGCAACGGGAGCCGACAGCATTACCGGCGCGCCGTTGCAGGACGCGCTGACGATTGCCTTGTTACGGATGGTGAACCGAAAAAGGTGTTCCCAGTGGCTTCCGGCAAGTCCTTCCCAGTCTCCGTCGAGATCGAAACTCTGTGGTGCGGCGAACCTGTATCCGCCGCTCACGGTGTCCGATTTTCCATCTGTGTTCATGACCGCGACGTCGACGCGGCCTTCCGGGTGTGCGACGGTATGCACGGCTGCCGACGTTCCCTCCTGAAAAACATTTACCTGGGTTCGGACGCCATCGACGATCACCGCCATGCCAGAACGAAATCCGGTGCCCCTGATGGAAATCCACGTGCCACCGCTTATCGAGCCCAACGTAGGAGAGATAGAGGTAATCTTCGGCGGACCAAAGTCCGGGTCAGGGGCATAGGTGAACGCCTCTGCCAGCGATGCGCTGCGGCCATCAGGGTTCGTCACCACGACTCCTACGACACCCACCGCGTGCATCCCAGTGGATGCCGTCATCGAAGTGCTCGTGAAGGCGGTGACTGACGCTCTCACGCCTCCGATCATGACGGTGGCGCCGGAGACGAATCCGTCGCCCGTGAGGGTCACTGGCGTACCGCCGCCTGCAGGACCGGTGCTCGGCGACACTGCCGTCAGCGTCAGCGGGGTCGGTGCAGGACTAGGCGTCGGCGCAGGACCAGGGGGCTTCGGAGCTGTCGGCGAGTCCCCGCAGCCCGCACTGCCGGCAGCAATGAAACCCGCGGTGATCGCACCGGCCAGCCAGCGGGCGACGATCTGCATCTCTTTGCGAACGCGATTCTGTGTGGCCATGTCATGTCTTCCTTTTGCCTTCGGGGTAACGAACATCAGCGGCGATCGAGGATCAGCCGATGGTTTGTGGACTCGCATCGCGGAAACGCCTGACCCGCACTGCAGAGAAAACCGGATGACATCGGCGAGTTCTCGCGGTACTGGATGTAGCCGCGCACAGGAATCGAGATGGTTGTCGCGCCTGTCTCCACCGTCACCGATCCCGCCACGTGAACACCGAGATAGCTGTTCTCGGCAATGCGCTCCACGAGCCACGGATGTCCATCGAACTCGGTCGAGAACGTCACCTGATTGCCCGAGATGTAGGTGGCGATCTCGTTGTAATCCGTAAGGAATGACGGGTGGGTGAACCGCCCGAACCCCGATTGGATGGTCAGTCGGTAGGTTCGCGTTCGCAGTTCCTCCGGCAGGCCTTGGCACGCTGGATCGGCGAGCAGAGTCGCGGTGTAGTCACCCCTCAGGTCGACCGGCGGGGCGAGCGCCTCCAGGACGAACTCGAGAGACGACGCGAAATTCAGCGACGCGTCCGAGTAGCCTTCCTTGCTCACCCGGATCGTCTCAGCCCGGTTGAAATCCCCGGTGAGTACGAATATCCCCCCGCCGTCCGTCGTCGTAGCGGTCCCCGCGCTCGGACCGTCGACGACTTCGACCTTCGCTCCCTGTATCCTCTGGTAGGCGCGATTGCGGACGATGCCGCCCCGAGTAACGACGACGGGCGCGGATCCTGGTGGCGGCGTGGGAGTTGTCGGGGAGCCCCCGCAACCGGCACTCACCGCAGCAAGGAGGCCCGCGGTGATTCCACCGGCCAACCAGCCAGCGACGATCTGAATGTCTTTGCCAACGCGATCGTGTGTTGCCACGTCGTGCCTTCCTTTGCCTCGGGGTAACGAACGTCAGCGGCGATCGAGGATCAGCCGATGGTTTTGGGACACGCACTTCGACGCCGGTTGATTCCCGATGCACGGGAACTGAGACGACATCGGTGAGTAGTCGCAGTACCTGGATGTACCCGGTGAGGGGAATTGAGATGGTGGTGATGGGCGGGTCGACGGACGCCGAACCCACCACCGTGAACAACGAGATAGCTGTTCTCGGCAATGCGCTCCACGAGCGACGGAATGCCGTCGAACTCGGTAGAGAACGTGACGTGGTTGCCGGATCTAAAAATCCAGAGCTCGTTCCGGTCATCGAGAAACGACGCGCCGCTGAATGATCCGTGGCCTCGATTCCGCTCTCAGGTGGTACGTCCGTGTCCGCACCGTCTCAGGCAGGCCCGCACACGCCGGATCGGCGATGAGGGTTGCGGTGTAATCACCCCTAACGTCGATCGACGGAGCGAGCGACTCGAGAAAGAACTCGAGAGCGGACGCGAAATTCCGGGACATGTCCGAGTAGCCCTCCTTGCTCGCCCGGATGGTCTCGCCCCGGTTGAATGGGACGGTGAACGTGAAAGCGCCGGCACCGTCGGTCGTCGTCACGGTTCCGGCGCTCGGCCCGCCGACGACTTCCACCCTCGCCCCCAGCACCGGCATATGCAGCGCGATTCCAGACGATGCCGCTCAAAGTGACTACAGCGGCCCCTGGGTCTGGTGCCGGCCCTGGCGGCGGCACTCGCGACGGCGCCGTCGGTCCGCAACCCACGAGCATCGGGGTGAGCACCGAAAGCAGGACTGCTGTTCGCGCTGTGTTCGTCATGCGACGCAGTGTTCGTCGAATCACCTGGCGATGACGATGGAGAGGCGATGAACCGCGTCTGAAGGTTTTCTGAACCCGTAAATCATTGATGGCGTGGACGTTGGGGTAGAATGGCGCCCCTGCACATGCTCGAACGTCCATCGCCGCACCGGCTTCGCTTCGGCGATTTCGACCTGGACGTTCACGCGTACGAGCTCCGTCGTCGCGGCCGCGCCGTCCGGCTCGAGCGGCTGGCGATGGACCTGCTTCTCCTGCTCGTCGACCGCAGAGGTCAGCTCGTGACGCGCAGCGAGATCGTGGACCGCCTCTGGGGGCAGGACGTGTTTCTGGAGGTGGACGCCAGCGTCAATACCCTGGTGCGCAAGGTGCGGCGGGCATTAGGTGATCCCGTCGACCACCCGCGATTCATCCAGACCGTTCAGGGCAAGGGCTATCGCTTCATCGCGGATGTCGAGGTCATTTCCCCCGCGGCAACGCCCTCGCGACAAAGCCCTCGACGCAACAACCCGTAGCGCAGGACGTCGGTCCGCTGCGACAGACCGCCGCCTGCCACCCAACCGCGCGTTCCACGACGGACATCGATCGGCGCGATCATCGCGGTGGGGCTCACAGGGATCCTTTTGGTCGTCGCGATTGGCTGGGCGGTCGTGGGGGCGGTTGGGCCAGCCGACAGCGCCGGTCAGGGTCGCCATCATGCCCTTCGACAATTTCGGAGGGGATCCGGCGCTGGATTACCTGACCGATGGACTGACCGAGGAGACGGCGGCTTCGCTGGGGCAGATCATCGATGCCGAGCGCGTCACGGTGATCGGTCGCATGTCGACCCGGTCCTATAAGGGCAGCACGAAGTCTCTGTCGGAGATCGGCCGCGAACTGACCGCTGACTATTTGATCGTTGGATCGATCAGGGCAGAAGAGGGCCGCTGGCGCGTCACCTCCAGTCTCGTTCGCGTCAGTGACCAGAAGCAGGTATGGTCGGACTCGTACGAGCGTGAACCGAAAAGCCTGTTGGCGATGCAGCAGGAGCTGGGCAGGGCGGTTGCGCAGGAGATCCGGCTGCGCCTGTCCCCCGAACGCGTCGAAGGGTTGGCGCAGCGGCAGACGCCGAACACCGAAGCCAACGACTCCTATTGGAAGGGGCGCTATCTCGCGAATCAGCTCACGCCGGCGGCGAGCAAGCTTGCCCTCGAAGCGTACGGCCGCGCGACCATGCTCGACCCAAACTATGCGCTCGCCTGGTCGGGCATTGCCGATGCCCTGACGCAGGGGACGATCAGCGGTGACGCTCGCCCGCTGACGGTGTGGCCGCGGGCGCGCGACGCCGCGGAACGCGCCCTGAAGGCGGGGCCGATGCTGGCGGAAACGCATACGTCAGTCGGCCTTCAGCAGTTTTTCCTGGAATGGAACTGGCCTCGGGCAGAAGCGGATTTTCGCCACGCCGTCAAGATCGACCCGACCAACGCGATGGCTCACCGCGTACTGGGCGTCGTGCTCTCGCAAATGAACCGGCCCGACGAAGCCCGGGCGGAGCTGCGCCGCGCGCGCGAGCTCGAGCCGGGGCACGCGGTGAATTATGCCCTCTCGGGCATGGTCGAATTTTATGGCGGCGACCTGGAGACCGCAGTGACCCATGCGCGCCAGGGCGTCGCGCTCGACCCGGACTTCTGGGTCGCGCGCTTCCATCTCGCGCAGGCGTACGAGCAGTTGGGCCTCAACGATCGGGCGCTGGAAGAGATCGCGACCGGCGCGCGGCTCTCCAACAGCAACAGCAAGGCGCTGTCGCTCCGGGGTTACATCCTGGCGAAAACGCAGCGTCGCGGCGAAGCCGTAGACATCCTCAGCGCGCTGGAGCAGCTGGCAACCGCTCGCTACGTGCCGCCGTACGCGCACGCGCTCGTGCATGCGGGCCTCGGGAATGCTGACGAGGCCTTCTCATGGCTCGAGAAGGCCTTCGAACAGCGAGACGTGCATCTGATATTCCTGCCTGTGGATCCGAAATGGAATCCCTTCCGGCAGGATCCGCGCTTTCAGAACCTTCTCGCGCGCTGCGGGTTCGCGTCGACGCGTGCCGACAAGGTGACGGCAGACGCTACCGCGCGCCGAGGTGGAGGCGCGCGCTGAGCATCACGCGGCGGGGATCGACGAAGAGCGTCGGCTGACCGAACGTCAGCGTTCCGACGACATCGCTGGCCAGCGCCTCCTCGGCAGATTCGTTCAGCGCGTTCAGTACATCGGCGATCAGTTCGACACGCACCTGCTGGCTCACCGAAAACGTCCTCGACACGCGCACATCCAGGATCGTCTGCGACGACAGCCGCCGTGTGCCGCGCGGCTCGAGCAGAATCCGCTGGTCCCCTTGCGGCAGCGGGATCTGGGTGGCGGCCGCCCAGGGTTTTCCGGAGAAATGCTGCAGGTTCCCCGCGAGCACGACACCGGTCCGCGGCACGCTGGCGCTTCCCATCACCCGGATCATGTGCGGCCGGTCGTTCGGCAGGCGCCCGCGCGCATTCGTGAGATCGTTCGGATCGCGGCCGAATGTCGTGTTGTAAGGAGGGCCGACCGTGCTGACTTGCGCACCCGCCGGATTCGTTCCGCTCGATGCCTGCAGCCCTGTCACCC
Organism: uncultured Acidobacteriota bacterium; assembly: GCA_963762995.1. Classification (GTDB taxonomy): domain Bacteria; phylum Acidobacteriota; class Vicinamibacteria; order Vicinamibacterales; family 2-12-FULL-66-21; genus JACDCA01. Next base: position 301,117 of record CAVXMQ010000025.1, read on the forward strand.
TCGACAGCGTGTACGACCCGAACATGTGCCAGCCGCCGGAGCGGCGTTTTTCGACGGCCATGACGAGACCGTCGTACTTCAAGAAAGTAGTCGGCGGGATTTGTCAGCAGGTACTGCCGGTCTGGCCTGGGGTTCGTGAGCACGAAGACGGGGAGGAGGCTGCCGTCCGGGAGCCCGATCGTTTCCTCACGGTACTGGCTGTCCGGATCATCCTGCCATCCGATGAAGTGCGTCCCACGCTTGTGCACGTAGGCGACCGCGACGCCGATCTGGCGACCGAGCTGCCGGTCAACTCCGGCCGAGTACTCGTCGGTGCGGGGAGCGCGCGTCGCCGCGTCGATGTGCAGGTTCGTCGAATCGACCCTGGAAATGATGTTCGTGTACCCGCCCGTCGAGGCCTCGAACTGCGCGGTCGTCACTGGCGACACGCCCGGATGGAAGTAGCCGAGCTCACCAGTCAGCACTCCCTGGCTGAAGCGTCCGTAGCTCGCACGCACCATCGTGCGGCCGTCCGCCGTCAGTTTCGCGGTGATGCCGAGGCGCGGCGACACGATGTTCCATTCGTACAGGAGCCCGCGCCCCTCGACGATCCGGTCTGTCTCCTGCCCTTCGGCATCGAGGGCGGGAAGGTCCTGGCTGATGGCACGGGTATGATCGAACCGCAGTCCAGCGTTCAGCGTCGTCCTGTCGCCCAGCGAGATGGCGTCACTGGCGAAGACGGCTCCGGACAGGAACAGGCCGCCGCTGTGGGATGGCTCGCTGGAAACGGCCTGGAACGGCGCACCACGGTTGTCGATGTACCTGGTGCCGGTGGGAATCACGATCGCGGTGTGATGTTCGCCGCGCTCGAGTTGAAGGCCGGCTTTGAATTCATGTTCGGAGCCGAACAGGCGAGGCCGGTAATGCGTGATCGTCGCTTTCCCCGTAGTGCGGCATGATCGTCAGGTCACCGAACTGCGCCGGCGCCCCGCTCGTGACATTTGTGCTTCGTTCCCGGCGGCTCGCCGTCGTTCGGCTTCCGGTGCTCGGCGGCCCCTCCTGCGCATAGAGAAAGCGCCCAACCCGTACCTCCCACACGGTGTTTGACGTGAGCGTGTGGCTCAGCGGTCCGACCGTGAACGCCGGCACGTTCGCGTGGGTCTGGGTGGTAGCCTCGAAGGGTGTGGTGCTCGTCGGACTGGCGGGGTTCAGCCATGCTTCGTAGATGCAGGCTGTTCAGTAACTGCAGGTTCGGCGTCAGCTTCCACGTGACCTTCGCAAACACCTTGTCCTGCTCGTACGTTCTCGGGTACTGCGGATCGGTGCCTGGCTGACTGTCGTAGTCGCGCAGGTATTGATACCCGGTAAAGAACCACGCGCGGTTGCGAACGAGCGGCCCTCCGACATTGCCTGTGAAATCCCGGAACGTCTTGCGCTCGTAGCCGCTCTGACGCTCCGGAGCACCCGCGATGGGGAGCCGGACAGGCTGACTCGTTAACCCCGACGGCTGTCCGTAGTACGAAGCGTCGCTCTGGAAACGATCGCCTCCCTGCCTGGTCACCACATTGATGACCGCCCCCTGCATGTTGCCGAATTCCGCGGACGCGCCGACCGAATGCACCTGCACTTCCTGGATGAAATCGACACCCGGTTCGCGTGCGCGCCACGCCGTTGCAGGGGCACGTGAAGTTCGTGCCGTCAAACAGAAACAGGTTCTCATTCGTGCCCGAGCCCATGGCCGAGATCGTCGTGGTGATGCCGCTCGATGGCGAGGTCGGCGAAACTCCTGGTGCGGACCTGACCAGGTCGAACATGCTCGACCTGCGGGTTGGGATGGCGCGAAGGTCTTCCAGCCCAAAGCGGGTCGCGAAGCCACTGTTGCGCGCTTCGATATGCGAGCCGGCGCCTTCGACGACGATCGATTCGGCAATGCCGGCGGGTCTCAGAATCGGCGACCGCTCGATCACTTCGCCGGCGCCGATGCGAATACCTTCTTCCTGGAACGGCGCAAATCCCTTGAGCTCGACGTCCATCACATAGGAGCCGGGAGGCAGGCGAGGAAAGCGCAGCTGCCCCTGGGCGTTCGTCGTCACCGTGATCGTGCCACCAATCAGCGCCGGGGAGCTCAGACGAACGACGGCGCCCGGCAGCACGCCGCCCTGTGAATCCCTGACGGTTCCGCGCAGTGTGCCGGTGAGATCTTGTGCGGTGACGAGAGCCGACAGGAGGAGGCAGGCGGCGACAACCCATCCGCTGTGCAGCAGCCTGCTGCGATGAGACCGTCCCGGTCGCCGGCTGCGCATACGGCCCTCTCGGATTTATCGAGGACGCTTAGTCATCGAGTCCAGACGGAGTGACAGGGCTCAGACCAGCGGGCGGTGATCGGTACCACACCCGCCTTCGCGCTTCCGCCTCTGCGTCTGGCATCGCCACGCAGCCGACTGTGCCGGCCACTCGAGCTCGCTCCACGGAATCGGAACTCGCATCAGCGCACACACGGCCCATCCAAAGGGAGCCTTCATCATGATGATGTCGGGGTTTTCCTGGTTGTCCGGCTGCAGCGCGCACGGCCAGTCGCGAAGATCTTCGGTCAACCGCGCGAGGTCTGGAACCTCCGCGCGCCGCAGTGCAACCATCGCCACCGCCGCAGTCCGTTGCCGCTCAGCATTCGGCTTCCGCCGAAAGAAATCGAGAACACCCACTATCGCTCCCTTCAGATTGCGCGCTGCGCCTGGCGAATGACACCACTCTCGGAATCAACCCTCATGGAGACTAAAGGCTGCACCGCAACACTTCGCCACGTGGGGAGGACATCAGTCAAGCCTCTGATACCGAAAAACGCAGTGCTTTTTAGCTCCGTGCTGAGATGACCCTCCAGGTACGGATACTGCACGTGGCACCGACCGGCTCAGCCGTCCGAACCAAATCCAGGAGAGTACCCGATGAAAATCCGTTCGACAATGCGCCTCCGTATCCTTACGGCGGCGTCCCGGCTCGCACTGGCAGTGTTGGCGCTTCTAGCCACCACGAAGACCACCCAAGCATCAGTCATCTTCATGGGGCATGAATACGAGGTTGTCGTTGCTCGAGGCGTGACCTGGGACGCTGCTCGTGCCGCAGCTACCGCGCTTGGTCCTGGTTGGGATCTGGCCACGATAGGGACGGGCGTCGAGAATACCTTCGTCGAGTCTCTGCTTGGCCCGACCGCCCTTGGGGACCGGAGCCACGTTTGGATCGGCGCGACCGATCTGGCCCTCGAGAATTCGTTCCAGTGGATAGACGCAACACCGTTCGCTTTCACGGATTGGTGGGGCGGCGAGCCAAACAACACCGGGAATGAGGACTACCTGGCCTACGATCTGCGGTCAGGCACATGGGCATGGAATGATGCTTCGCCGACCCAAGCCTTCACCATAAACCTCGTTCGCGGATTTGTGGCGGAGCGCGTGGTCGCCGCGCCTGAACCGGCCAGCCTCTTCCTCCTCAGCATCGGCGCGGTCGCGGCCGGGCTCCGGAGACGACGCGGTTAGACTAAACGTTGACGCTTGCTCTACGGTGGTTATCACCTTTGCGTTGCCCCTACTGTTTAGCGGCAACGCAACGGCGATAACCACTACTTCGTGCCTTGGAGCGTAGGGGTCGAGGGCCCGTGAAAGATCCCGTTGAATAGCAGCTTGAACGTCGCGCGTGGCTGCGCGCGGAAGTCGATCTGCGTCCCGTACGTCACCACATAGCCTTTGCCCACGCGGAACGACACCACGTTCGCCTGGTCGCGCAGGTATTCCTCGCCGAGCAGCCAGCCGCTCTTCAGGATGTCCTTGCGCGGATAGCGCGCCGCCACCGCGGCCTCCATGCCGAAGCCTGGACGTAGCCGGTACGCCTGGTCGCTCTCGAAGAACACCGGCCACTGCTCCGGCATGCCCCACGCGATCGGGTGATTCGGGTCGAACTCGTTCTGCAGCAGCGAGCCGGGGCAGTAGAACAGGTTCTGCGGATCCGCGACGCGGTCGCGCAGCACGGTCATCAGATTCGCGGGACTCGTAAACGCGTCGCGCAGCGCGCGATCGACCGCGCTCGCCGGGACCTGCGGCTGCTGTCCGCCGCCGCCCGCACCACCGCCGCGTCCGCCGCCGCCGCGCCCGCCACCTTCGGGCAGCGCCCTCTCGATCGGCAGGTCGAGCAGCTCGCGCGCGGTTTCCACGGCGCTTCCGATCGCGAGCAGCGTGCCGCCGTTCTCGACGAACGCGCGCAGCTTCTTCCATCCCTCTTCGCCGACGCCGAACGCCCACGACCACTCCGCCGGATCGTTGCGCTTCGCGTCGAGCCCGGCGACGATCCGCGCGCGTGAGGTGCCGGAGGGGAGCAGGATGACGTCGTACTTGGCGTTGAGGTCTCCCTGGAAGTCCTGCGACTTCACGATCTCGTGGTTGACGCCGTACTGCTCGAGGATCCACATCAGCCAGCCGCCCGGCATGTTGCCGGCGCCCTTCCACAGGCCGACTTTCGTGTTCGGCTTCAGGCGGAAGCCGTCCACCGACCGGCGCGCGCGACGTGGCATACGCCTGGATGCCGAACGCTTCGGCCGCCTTTGTCGACGATCTTCTGCGCGGCCGGCGTCGGCGGGATGACGAAGGTGCCGGGTGCGAATTTGCGTCCCTCGGACTCGAACGCCTTCGCGGCGCGCACGATCGGCACGTTCGCCTTCTGCAGCTCCGTCACCATCTTGAACGTGCCGTACGATCTCGGGATCGATCAGGTACGCGCCCTGTGGTCCCGGCCGCGGCGGCGCTTTCGCGGCGGCTGGCGCGATCGTTCTTCTGCAGAGTGAGCTGCGCGTCGAACGGTTTGTCGATCTGATCGACCGTGACGCCCATCAGCATCCACAGCGTGTGTCCCGTCACGTCGTAGGGCGGCTCCGGCGGCCCGCCGGGGAACAGCCGCAGGTCCGGATAGTTCTGCTTCTCGAGCATCGTCTTGGCGAACGCGCCGTAGGGCTGCGCCGTCTTGATCACCCACGATCCCGCGTCGTACTGCTTGCCGCCGGCGGTGAAGGCGGCCGTCGCCTTGTGGATCTCGACGTCGCCGAACTTCAGGATGTCGAGCATCTCGTAGGTCGCGAACGGATCGCGCTGCGAGGCGGGGACGACGAAGGCGTAGGGAGCCTTTGCGTGTGATGTCGTCCAGTCGCGATGCACGCGGTAGAAGTTGAAGAGCCACTCGCGTCCGTACTTCGCGACGTGCGACATGCCGGCGAGCGCTGCCGTGACGCCGTAGTCCACCTGCTGGCCGAGCGTCCACGTGTCTTTCGAGTAGGGGACGGGGAAGTTCCAGCGCGATTCCTGCGGACCGATCGGGCGGCCCTTCTGCGGATTCACGTACGGATCGGCGAGGGCGCCGCTGTTGGCGATCTCGGTGAGGATGCGCGGCTGGCCGTGATAGACCATGTATTGCCGCGCCGGCGACCACATGTCGTAGCTCTCGAGCCAGCCCACGCCTTCTTTGCCTTCCCCGAGCAGCGCCGTCGCCATCGCCGTGCCCACCGCCTGCTGTCCCGCCGCGAGCGTCGGGTGGAAGTTCACGTCGTGCGGATCGGTGAACGGCGGCACGAAGATGCGCGAGCCGTTGCCCCCCATCTGGTGCATGTCGTGCGTGATGATCGGCTTGTATTTGTTCTGGACCAGTTCGATGTTCATGCGCGTCTCTTTCTGCGTGAACATGAACCAGTCGCGGTTGTCGTCGTGCCCGACGTACTTGTGGTACAGGTCCGGATAGGTGCGCGTGTAGTTGCGTGCCCTTCGTCTTGTACCAGTGATCGATCACCAGGTGCTGTCCGTCGGGATTCTGCGACGGCACCATCAGCACCACCGAGTTGTCGAGGATCTCGCGAATCTGCGGCGAGTTCTCCGTCGCGAGGCGATGGACGATGTTGATGATCGCCTGGCCGTTGGAGACCTCGGTCGAGTGGATCGTGGCGTAGACGCAGGTAGAACGGTTTCCCCTCCGCCGCCAGCTTCTGCGCCTCGCGCCTCCGACAGCGTGCGCGGATCCGCCAGCCGCCTGTTGATCTCGACCAACCGATCGAACTTCGCCAGATTCTGCGGCGAGCTGATCTTCACCAGCGCATACGAATTCCCCATCGTCGTCTTCCCGATCTCCTCGAACTTGACGCGATCGGTGGACTTGGCGATGAGCTGGAAGTACTCGAGGACTTTCGGATATCGCGCCAGCTCGCCATCGGCGCCCGGCTTGAAGCCGAAGAACTGCTCGGGCGTTGGGACTTGCTGCGCGGCGGCGGGGATGCTGACGAGGAGGAGGAGAAGTGTGGCGAGGACTGCGCATGCCGCGCATGTTACACCGGCCGTGATCGGGCTCGGGACTCGGGCTCGAGACCCGAACACCCGAACCCGAACACCGAGTACCGAACACCGACCCGCGCGAGCGTCAGACCGCGGGCTTACCCCGCAGGACGCCGAGCTGGATCAGCAACCCGGTGAAGTCGTAGATCCGCCGCTCGCGCACGATCAATCCGTCCTCGACGTCGAAGACCAGCACGCATTCGAACTCGAAGCGGCGGCCGGTCGGTGGGAGGCCCATGAATTCACCCTTCTGCGTCGCCCGCACCTTGCACAGCGACATCGCCCGAGTGCCGTCGATGCAGGGCTCCTCGAAGGCCGTCTCCCAGTCGGGGAAGACGCCGAAGAGTTTCGTGAACGACTGCTCGATCGCGGCGCGTCCCTTCGCGTGCGGGAACATCGGGCTGGAGACGGCGGCATCCTGTGCATAGTTGGCCGCCAGTCCCTTGGGGTCGCGTTGCCTGTACGCCTCGTGATGACGTGCCAACACCTGCTGGATCGTATCCATCGCCCGCCCTCCGCCCATCCATACTATGCGATCCGCGGCCGCTTCAGCTCAATTCAACGACAGCCGCACAAAAACCCTTCACCACGGAGGAACAGAGAAACAGAGCGAACAGAGAAAACTAGATGGTTTTTACCCCGACGTCGCGATGCCTGTGAACAAAACACAAAGGGTCTCTGTTTTCTCTGTTTCTCTGATCTCTGTGGTGAAAGGTTTTTGACTGGGTGTCGTCGCCTACTGTGGCGCTGCTATCCAGCTTTCATCGCGAGCACCTCGAGTTTCGACTGCGTCTTCTGGTACCGCCGCCGAGTCTCGATGGCCGTCTCGAAGATGTCGCGCGCCAGCGCAACGGGTGAGACGACGCGCGCCTCGGGACCGAATCCCAGCACCCACGCGCGCAGCGACCAGTCGTTGCAGACGTTCAAGCGTGAGCGTGAGGCCGCCGTCCGCGCGTTCTTCGATCCGCTGCGAGCGATGCCACTCCCGCTCGCGGACGAACGATGCGGCTCCAGGCTCGAACTCGATGACGATCTCTTCGGGAGCGCCGCTGTTGACGCCGAGCGAATGTGCGAACGGCTCGGGGGACAGTGGGCGCGGCTCGAAGAGTTCGTCCGTCACCGCGAACGTCTGAATCCGCTCCGCCGCGAAGTTCCGCAGCTCGCCGTAGTCGACCACCCACGCGACCAGGTAGATGCCGCCGTCAACGTACGCGAAGCGCTGCGGCTCCACGATGTAGTCCTTCGTCTGCTTCGACGCCCTGGACGCATACCTCATCGTCGCGCGCCGCCGGCGCATCGTCGCGTCGAGCGCGCGTGCGAGGATCTCGCGCACTTTGCGTTCGTCGTGCTTCTTGCGTCCGCTGGATCTTCGCCGTCAGCAGGCGAGGCAGCTGGTCGATGAACTTCCGGCAGCCGGCCGGCAGCGCGCGTTCGATCTTCAGGAAGGCGCTATCCGCGTCGCCGAGCAGCGGCGTTCCGGCGAGCGTATCCATCAGCGTGCGGCTGAAATACAGCGCGCACATTTCCATCATGCTCAGGCCCTGCTCTTCGAGTCTCCGAACGGCTTCGCGCGCAGCTTCCACATGCAGGTGCCGTTGACCTTGTCGTCGTAGAGCGGAAATCCCGCCCGCGCCAGGGCGTCGAGATCGCGCCGGATCGTCCGCTCGCACACGCCGCGCGCCGCCGCCAGCTTCCCGACCGTGATGCCGTTCCTCGCGCCGTCGATTTCCCGAAGGATTTCCCACTGCCGAACGACTTCTGAGCTCCTCGCCATGCGCGCGAGTGTAGCGGCCGCCCGTGACAGGGCTGGTCATACGCCCGCTCTTCGCCCCTCGGCTCGTAGCACGCCCCTTCGGCGGGCAGGCCAGCATCGCCCTTTACGACGAACGCGCGCTTCTGCAGCAACTCCCGCACGCGATCGCGATGATCGCCCTGGAGTTCCACCGTGTCGTCGACCACCGTGCCTCCGGTCCCGCAGGCGCGTTTGAGGTCGGCGCAGAGGGCTTTCAGGAATTCGGTGTTGCGCGGCAGGTCGTAGATGACCGTCACCGTCTTGCCGCCGCGGCCTGCTTTCTCCAACCGCAGCTTCGCGACGACGCGGTCGGGAACTGTCGTCTCGCGCGGGTTCGCGCTGCTGCACTTGCAGTTGTCCGCCGGCCAGCCGCACGTGGGGCAGATGCGTCCGCTGGTCCAGTGGAGTAGACGAGGCGGGCGTTCTTCACGAGGCCCATCATCCGCGACAGGGGCGGATTCAGCAATCCAGTCTCCGTGAACCGCGAACCGCGAACCGAGAACCCAGAACCGAGAACCTGGAACCGGAACCTGGAACCGAGACGCCCGCGAAGCGGGCCGAACAACTCCGACCACCCCTGTCCAGGCCCCCCCGGCATCATGGACACATGCAAAATCCCTTAGCTTCCGCGCTCTCGTCCGTCACCTTCGGGACTCCCATCACTCGGAACAACCTGACCATGATCCCGCTCGTCGGTCCTTCGACCGTCGAGCAGCCGCCGTTCTATGTGTCGCTCGACGAAGCGCTCGCGCTCGGGTGGACCGAGATCACCGAGATCTCCGAGCAGGGCAGCGTGCCCGAGCTCCGGGTCATTAATAAAGGAGCGAAGCCCGTTCTCATCCTCGACGGCGAAGAGCTCCTCGGTGCGAAGCAGAACCGCGTCGTCAATCTCACCATCCTCGTTCCCGCCGCCACGACGCTGACCATTCCGGTGTCGTGCGTCGAAGCCGGACGCTGGCGCTCGAAGTCGCGATCGTTTGCTGCCGCGCCGCGGATGCAGTACGCGGAGGGGCGCGGCAAGCGGATGGCGCAGGTGACCGCCTCGATGCAGATGAACCAGTCCTACGCCTCCGACCAGGCGGAGGTGTGGGCCGACATCGCGGCGAAGTCCGCGCGGTTCGCCGTGCGCTCACGGACCAGTGCGATGGAGGACATCTTCGTCCAGCAGTCGACGTCCGTCGAGGAGTTCGTCGGCGCCGTGCATCCCGTCGACGGCCAGGTGGGCGCGCTCTTTCTCATCGACGGCGACGTCGTTGGATTCGACCTTTTCGACAGAGCCACAACACTCCGCCGCCTGCTGCCCAAGATGGTTCGCAGCGTAGCGCTCGACGCCCTCGACCGGCCGGCCGATGGGCACAGGCACGTCAAGCCCGAGCTGGAGCTTTCCATCGCGGGGCATTTCCTGGAGAAAGTCGTCGCCTCTCCCACGCACGAAGGGGCCGCCGCCGGGGCAGGACGCGACATCCGGATCGTCGGCCACGGGCTGACCGGTGGAGCACTCGTGGTGGACGATGCGGCCGTACATATTTCCGCATTCCGGCTGCACTGAAGTGATCTCGGGGGCCGATTCACCGTCTCGCAGGCAATCTCTGCTAGCCGCGATCACACGATTGTTGGAGTCCGCGCGTGGCAAACACGCGCGTTCTCTTTCGTTCAGGACCAGTGGTTTGAGCGTCCCGTGGGGCGCGTTCGCGCGACACCACAGCACATCGTGGAGCACGTCCGAAATATGGGAGATTCGATGATGAGCTACTTTACGTAAGTCAAGGTCAAGCCGCGGATTACTGTGCATTGAGCTTGGAGGTTCCATGGCAGGTTGGCGCCGTAGCGAATTAAAAGCTGGCGTGTACGACGAGGTCGTGAGTGCACGCCTTGATCGCCAACTGGCGGCCCTTGGAGATCGGTTCGAAGTGTATCGCTCCGCGCTGACTGTGAGCGAGCCGATCGGCGCGGCGCTCGAATCGCTGCTCGGGGATGGCCTCGCCCTCGCGCTGGCCGAACTGAAGGCTGACTCCGCTAAGGGGCTCGCACTGGCGGAAGCCCTGCTCGCGGTCCTGGGCTCGCACGCGCCACGGGTCTTCGACCGCGATGACGAGCTGCGGCTGAACGCCGAGCGGCTCACCGCGATCGTCGCGAGGCCCGCTCCGGCGCCAGAACGGCCGCGTGGATCGCTCCATGCCTCGAGTCTGATCGTCAATGCCGAGGGCGACCAACTGCTTGAGCACCTCCGGAGCGAGTTCGATAGCGCCGACTCGATCGACCTTCTGTGCGCGTTTATCAAGGTGAGCGGCTTCGAGAAACTTCGCTCTGAGATCGAGCGCCACTGCGACGCGCGCGGCCGTCCGCTGCGCGTGTTGACCACGACGTACATGGGAGCGTCGGATGCTTTTGCGATTGAGAGGCTGGCGGCGTTGCCGAATACTACGGTGAAGATTTCGTACGACGAGAATGCGACGCGGCTGCATGCGAAGGCGTGGATCTTTCATCGCGCCAGCGGCTTCTCCACGGCGTTCGTGGGTTCGTCGAACCTATCGCACGCCGCCCAGACCGACGGGCTCGAGTGGAATGTTCGCATGACACAGTCGGATCAACCGGTGCTGGTCGCGCAAATGCACGAGACGTTCGACCAGTACTGGGCCGATGCACATCAGTTCGAACGTTACGAGCCTGGGAACAACGCGCACCGCACGCGGCTGGGGCGCGCTCTCTCGCCTGACGCGCGAAACGATTCGAGTGAGGATCTGCTGGTCGAGATTGAACCGAGGGACTTCCAGAAGCCGGTCCTTGAGGAGCTCACGGCCGCGCGAGAGCTCGGACGGCATCGTAATCTGATAGTCGCGGCGACCGGCACGGGGAAGACCGTTATGGCCGCGATCGATTACCGCGCCCTGCGGCAGGCGGGACGCGTTGAGACGCTGCTCTATGTCGCACACCGCCGCGAGATCCTCGAACAGGCGCGTCGCATCTTTCGCCACGCGCTCCAGATGCGCGACTTTGGCGAGCTACTGTACCAAGGCGAGCGGCCCGCCATTCAACGACACGTGTTTGCGTCAATCGACTCGCTGGGGGAGGGCGCCGCGATCGACCCCGCCGCATTCGACCACGTGATTCTTGACGAGGCTCACCACGCCGCGGCTAACTCTTGGGAGAATTTGCTCGAACGGGTGGCACCGAAGGAGCTGCTCGGTTTGACCGGCACCCCTGAGCGCGCTGATGGTCTCGACTACGAGCGCCACTTCCCACGGCCATGGGTCGGAAACCTTCGGCTATGGAACGCTATTCCCCATGCGCTCGTTCCATTTCGCTACTACATGCTGGACGTTGAAGGTGCCGATCTGCGTGACCTCGCCTGGACCGCCGGTCGCTACGCGCCCGATCAACTTGCCGGGCGACTGGTGGGAGCGGCCGAAACGTTCGTGTCGCGGGCGGTCCGGGCCGTCACGGAGTGCATCGGGCGCCGGTCCGAGATGCGCGCCATCGCTTTCTGCGTGAACGTCCGACACGCCGAAGAGGTCGCGCGCCGCTTCGCCGCCTGCGGCTTTTCGACCCAGGTGGTGACCGGCAATACCACGAATGTGGAGCGGCGAGGGGCTCGCGGCGATCTCGATGCCGGCCGGGTGCAGGTGCTGTGCGTGGTCGACATTTACAACGAAGGCGTCGACGTCCCCAACGTCAACACGCTGTTCTTCTTCCGCCCCACCGAGAGTGCCACGGTGTTCCTCCAACAGTTCGGACGCGGCCTGCGTCGTGCGCCGGCTAAAGCTGAATTGGTCGTGTTCGACCTCACCGGACGGCAACATCTTCAGTTCCGATTCGATCGGCGGCTGCGATCGCTACTGGGCCATACGCCCCGCGAGCTGGCCGAGTTCGTTTCCAAGGGGTTCGGGCGGCTTCCGGCTGGTTGTCTTCTGCGCTTGGACGAGCAGGTCCGAGAGGACGTAATCGCGCAGATGCGTCGCGCGATTCCGTCAGACCAAGCGGGTATTCGTGCCCTACTGCGCGAACCGGCGCACGCGGCTCTGTCACTGGCGGCGTTTCTTCACGAGACCGACGTCGCGCTTGACGATGTGTACCGTAAGAATCAATCGTGGTGGCAGTTGCGACAGTCGGCAGGTCTCGATGCGCGAACAGTCGGCCACGAAGAGAGAGCGGCGTTAGAGAATGTTCACAAGTTGATTCATGTCGGCGATGAGCGGCGGCTTGGGATGTGGGCGCGGCTAACGTCGCTTGAGTCATTCCAAGACGAGGCGGACCGTCGGCTCGCCCGCATGCTCTTCGCGGTGCTCTACGGAAAGAAGATCGGCTCCGACGCGCGTGCGGAAGCGCTGTGGGCTGAGCACGCCTTGCTCCGCGAGGAAATCGCGGGTCTCGTGCCGATCTTGCGCGAGCTGAACGCGGTGCTGACCCCGCCACACGCCCTCGCACCGGAGATCCCGCTGGCGCTGCACGCACGGTATCTCGGCGTCGAGCTGAGCGCTGCCTTCGATCATCGTACCCGAGAAGGGAACTTTCGCGACTATTACACTGGGGTCGAACTCACACACGGCAGGAAGTTCGATCTGCTCCTCGTTACGCTCGACAAGACAGCGGCAACGAAAGAGCACCTGCGTTACCGGGACTTCCCCCTCAACGAGAGGCGGTTTCACTGGCAGTCGAAGGCCCGAACCACACGCGAGTCGATGGAGGGAAGGCGGCATCTCGATCCGGCGCGGTACAACGTGACACCGCTGTTGTTCGTCCGGGAGCGAGCGGATGAGCGCGCCGGAGTGACAATGGCGTTTCGGTATCTGGGCCCGGTGGATCCGAATGGAGCCGATGGGGAACGCCCGATTACGATCGAGTGGCAATTGAGATACGCGATGCCGCGGGAAGTGCTGGTTGCTGGGAGAGTAGCGGGGTGAGGCAGGGATAGTACCTTCACTATGCAATCGTTTCTGCTTGCCGTATTACGCACTTGGAATAGTAGCTTACGCATTATGCGCAACCCCAGACTGCTCTCCAAGGCTCTATTTCCAACCGTCCGGTGGGAGATACTCGCAGCAACGCTGACCAGGCCTGACAAATGGTCGCCTCTCGGAGTTGGCACAGTTCCTCTGACCTGCCCTCCAGATCGATCACGGATAGTGGCTAACACAAATCGGACGGACTCTCACTATCCGTGTCTCGCATCTGGGGCAGGTCACGACAGTTCTCGCCAGTGAGCAAGCAGGGACGACACAGCCCACGCCGCCACGGCTCGGCTCAGTCCCCCGAAGCAGGACGTTGGATGGGAACGGAAATCTCCGACTCGACCGGAGTGCAGAACAGACTCTCGGAGCGCGCTACCGAATGACGGTACCTGTCGGTCGAGAAATTGGCGCCAGCCTCTGTGAAGTAGGTTTGCCAAAACTCCTGGATCTTGACACCCTGAACCGTGGAGGCGTCGGCTCCCACTACTGTCACGCATAGCCCGTCGAGCTCGGCGACCCTCTTCCCTGCCTTCAGCTCGTTGATCAGCGATGGTACGTTGATCGATTTCACAAAACTTGCACCGTTACCCGCTTGAATCATGTCAGACAACAGAAGGAGCGTGGATTGACGGTTGTCCGCATCGGCAAGGTGGTCCGAGACTTCGAAGAGCGTCGACAGGATATCCGTGCCACGGTCCTTCAATACGGCCGCTTTATCGAATAGCTGATACGGCTAACCATTTATCCGCGACAGCGGCTTCGACTTCATGCCGCTCCCTCGCTGTCAGCCTCTCCACATTACGGGCGTTCGCGATAGTGGCATTCCACCTATTCCCGTGCTGCCTTCCTCGACCTTCAACGTGAAGCAGCGTTATCCTGTCGTTTGGTTTGAGGCTGTCAACGACACCCCGCAATCGCGTCTTGCTCTCCTGAAGTGCCGCAGCTGATCGGCTGCCTGAGAAATCCACGGCCACGACGATATTCCTGGCCCGCACCCGCTGCTGGCTCGCCGGCCCCCTCGGGGAGCCATCACAGGCCACCAGCGTTATAACCAACACACTAACGAGGGAGAACCGACCAAATTGTGACACCCAGCTGATCGTAGTCATGCGACCTCTCCTCCCTCACACGTGCGTGCCGGCTGATGGGCCGACGTTGGACGGATCCCCAACCGAACATCCATCGACAGCTGATCACAGACTGCACCCAAGCGATTTAACATCGTCATATGTGCCGCGAATTGGGCGGCCACCTCTGGCTTCGATTCGTATCCTCACCTGGATCTCAAGTCGGGTGCCGGGTGCGACTGGATCCACCCAACCGTCCTGCTTCAACAAACTAAAACCAACGATTGCAACTTCGTACAGGCTGTCGGCGGAGACTTCGACGCTGTGACAGACGCCCGATGGCCCGACGAAGCAGACGGTGCAGGTCTTCGTCGACATCGGCGGACGACGATAGCACCTTCGTGATATTTTCGCTATGTGGACGAACCGACTGAGGGTAGATCAGAAGCTCTGCACTGAGGCAATACAATGACGGGCGAGCGATGCGCGTCGAACCATGGCGCGCGGATCGATACCTCACGTAGTTTTTCGCAACCCGCTGATAGAAAGTCGGTTACGACAGCGAGTACCGAAACGACGAATCGGTAGGGCTTGCGACCGACGAGTAGCGTGAAGAAATCCCGAGACCGCCTTAGACCGATCGTTTCTGTTCTCAAAGCCTTCGCCGGGCGCGTCTACGACCGTAGTTGAAATAGACGCAGAATCCCGTATCGAATCGCCAGCACTTTTCAATGACCACCGATCTGAAATCACATCTGTGGGAGTGCGCCGAGATCCTCCGCGGCAGCGCCGTGGACCGGACCGACTGGAAGGCGTACATCCTGCCGCTCCTGTTCTTCAAGCGCATCTCGACGTCTGGGATGAGGAGACGGCTGAGGCCGCCGACGCTCTTCGGAGACGCCGAGCCTGTCGACTTTCCCGAGGTTCACCGCTTCAACGTCCCAGAGGGCTGTCACTGGCGCGATGTTCGGGAAACCCCGGCCAATGTTGGCGCCGCGCTCTCCCACGCCATGCGTGAAATCGAGCGCGCGAACCCCGACACGCTCTATCGCGTGTTCGGCGCGGCCGACTGGGGCAACCGGGAGATGCTGACTGACGAGATCCTCAAGGACCTCATGGAAGGGCTGTCCGGGGTTTCGCTCGGGAACAAGGCCGTCAGCACGGACGTCCTCGGCGACGCCTACGAGTACCTGATCGGTAAGTTCGCCGACATCACCAAGCGCAAGAAGGCCGGCGAGTTCTACACGCCGCGCAGCGTCGTCCGGATGATGGTGGAGCTGCTCGACCCGAAGGCCGGCGAGACCATCTACGACCCCGCCTGCGGCACCGGCGGCATGCTCCTCGGCGCCATCGAGCATGTGCAGCGCGCGGGCGGCGACGCGCGCACGTTCTTCGGGAAGATCTTCGGCCAGGAGAAGAACCTCACCACCGCCTCCATTGCGCGCATGAACCTCGTGCTGCACGGCATCGAGGACTTTCAGATCGTGCGCGAAGACACGCTGCGCAGTCCTGCGTTCACCGATTCGGCGACTGGCGGCCTGGCGACATTCGACTGCGTGATCGCCAATCCGCCGTTCTCGCTGAAGGAGTGGGGGCGAGACGTGTGGGAAGCGGACCCTTGGGGCCGCGCTCAGTTTGGTGTGCCGCCCGAGAGCTATGGCGACTACGCCTGGGTCCAGCACATGGTCGCGTCGATGGCGGCCGGAACCGGTCGCATGGCCGTGGTCCTGCCGCAGGGCGCGCTCTTTCGCAAGGATGCCGAAGGCCGAATCCGGCGGGCCCTGCTTGAACAGGACCTGATCGAGACCGTTATCGGTCTCGCGCCGAATATCTTCTATGGCACCGGCTCTAGCGCCGGCGGTCGTGGTTCTCCGCCGCGTCAAGCCGCCAGTCCGAAAGGGCAAGGTGCTCATGGTCGATGCCTCCAGCTTGTTCCGCAAGGGGCGCGCACAAAATTTTCTCGACCCGGAGCATGCCGCGCAGATCGTCGAGGTGGGTGCGCGCGTTCGAAAATGTTGCCAATCGCGCGAGGGTCGTCAGCCTTGAGGAGATCAAGGCCGAAGACTGGACATTAAACATCTCGCGCTACGTGCTGCCGCCGATGGGTGAGGACGATACCGCCGCTTACCGAAGCCGTCGCTGCGTTCAAGCAGGCGATCCCGAGGCTCGGGCAGCGGAGGACCGGCTGCGCGAAGTCCTGATCGAAGGGGGCTGGCTCTCGTGAGCAAGGCCGCGGGGCATCTGAGCCAGCAGGAACTCGAGTCGTACCTCTGGGGAGCGGCGAAGCTCCTGCGCGGGCTGATAGACGCGGGCGATTACAAGCAGTACGTCTTCCCATTGCTCTTCTTCAAGCGCCTCTCGGATGTGTGGGATGAGGAGTACCGAACGGCGCTCGCCGAGACCGGAGACGCCGCCTACGCGCGCGCGACTGCAGACGATCGTTTTGCGATTCCCGAAGGCGCGCATTGGGCCGACGTGCGCGGCGCCTCTCGAGACGTCGGGCGCGCGCTTGTGAACGCGTTTCGCGCGATCGAAGCCGCCAACCCGGAGCGCCTCGCTGGCATCTTCGGCAATGCGTCGTGGACCGACAAGGCCCAGATGCCCGACGAGACGCTAAAGAATCTCATCGAGCATTTCTCTCAGCACGATCTCGGCCTGACGGCCGTCCCAGAAGACGAGCTCGGCAACGCCTACGAGTATCTGATCAAGCAGTTCGCCGACGACAGCGGCCACACCGCGCAGGAGTTCTATACAAACCGCACGCTCGTGCACCTGATGACGCAGATGCTCGAGCCACAGGCTGGCGAGCGTATCTACGACCCGACGGTCGGTACCGGCGGCATGCTCATCTCGTCGCTAGCAGAGGTCAAACGTCGCGGCGGCGACGTACGCACGCTCGGGCTCTATGGCCAGGAACTGATCCACATCACAGCTGCCATCGCGCGAATGAATCTGGTCCTCCATGGCGTTGAGGACTTCGAGATTGTTGCCGGCAACACACTAAGCAACCCCGCTTTCACCGAGCGCGATCACCTCCGCACGTTCGACGTGGTGCTCGCTAATCCGCCGTACTCGATCAAGAAGTGGAACCGCGAGGCCTGGCAGAACGACCATTGGGGGCGCAATTTCCTCGGGACGCCTCCGCAGGGGCGTGCCGACTACGCTTTCTTTCAACACATTCTGAAGAGCCTTGATCCCAAAACAGGTCGCTGCGCAATCCTGTTTCCACACGGTGTGTTGTTTCGCGACGGTGAAGTCGCAATGCGCCGCAGATTGGTTGAGTCCGACTTGGTGGAGTGTGTGCTCGGCCTCGGTCCAAATCTGTTTTACAACTCGCCCATGGAAGCGTGCGTAGTCATCTGTCGAGCACACAGGCCCGCCGGTCGACGTGGACGAATCCTCTTCATCGACGCACTCCACGAAGTCGCTCGAGAACACGCTAGGAGCTTCCTCAAGCCTGACCACCAAACGCGAATCCTGAATACGTACCTACGGTTCACCGAAGAACAGGGATTCTCGAGAATCGCGACCATCGGCGACGTTCTAGGTTACGACGCAGACTTGTCAGTCACTCGATACGTTCAAGCTGTCTCGAAGCCGACTGCGCGCGGTGCTAGCTTCTCGACCGCCTGGGGGAGCTTCGAAACCGAGGGCCGACTCTTCTGGCGGGAGATCGACGTAGCAGTCGATATGTTGGATTCGGTCGCAAAGGACACTGCCGATGCTTGAGCCCCTGCTCTCGATCAAGCCTCAGCGGGTAGCGATTCGCGACGTTATCGTTCGGATTAACGACCGGAGAGCGGATCCAGCATCCGAGGGATTCAGCCGCTTCGTCGGTGTCGACGACCTCGACGCTGATGACTTGACACTGCGACGCTGGGGTCTCATCGAAGACGGCAGCCTTCCTCCTACTTTCCGATACGCGTTTCCGACCGGCTCAGTGCTCTTCCCAACGAGGCGACCAGCCCTCCGCAAGTGCGCGGTCGCTCCGTTCTCGGGAATCACCGGAGAAAAGATTCTCATTTTGCAATCTCGTGACCGCGCGAAGTTGGATCCCGGGTTCATGCCATTCTTGCTAGCGAGCGAAGGAGTGCGGGAGTGGGTGATCGCTAGGGCGATCGGGTCTGTAACGCCTCATTTCAGATGGCGCGATCTCGCTGACTTCACGTTCACCCTTCCGCCACTAGATGAACAGCGGCGGATTGCCGCCGCGCTTACGGCGATGGATGATGCCAGCGAGGCGTTCGAAGAAGCACGGCGCGCACGTTCAGGCGCTTCAGCTGTCGTTTTTGAACGCATATTTTGCGCCGCGATTCAGACAGGGCAAGCCACTCACAGAAGTAGCTCGTGTTGTTGCTGGGGGGACACCGTCCAAGGCTGAGACTAAATTCTGGGGTGGCGACTACCCGTGGGCCAGCGGGAAGGATCTCAAAACGAGATTTCTCGCGGACACTGAGGACCACGTGACATCCGCAGGTTGGGCCGCCGCCACCATCGCCCCCAAAGGCGCAACTCTAGTCGTTGTCAGGGGAATGATCTTGGCGCACACATTTCCGGTGACTCGGTGCGAGCGAGATATTGCGTTCAATCAAGACTTGCGAGCGCTTATCGCTGGCAACGATGTTTTGCCGGACTACTTGTTTTTGTGGACGGAGTGGGCAGCCCGTTGGTTCCTTACACGGACGGCGGCTTCAAGTCACGGCACCAAACGCATTGAGGGTGGTGTGTTTGCGCAAGCTCTCGATACCGGTCCCGAGCCAGTCCGAGCAACGGCACGTGGTTGAAGGCCATGATGCGGTGACGCGCACGGCGACGGTCATGGCGAAGAGAAGGGCCGATCACGACACGCTTCGGCAAGCCTTTTTGAAGGCAGTCTCGGACAAGCTGCTATGAGTCACCGCCGCGCACGTACGGAGACCAGACCACATGCCTGACGGGAGACCTGCGATTCCGGCTGAAATGCGGAGAGCGCTGATGGTGGAGTGCGGCCATCGATGCTCCGCTTGCGGCGACGGAGTAGCCTTGGAAAAGGCCCACATCATCCCTTGGCACAAGAGCAAGGAGCATGTTCTGGCTGATCTCTTGGTGCTGTGTGCTGTGTGCCATACAAGATCCGAAGATGAGATCTGGGATGGGAAGACCCTGCGTGAATACAAGCAGCATCCTTGGGTTGCCAGATATCGGGCCAATCCTGCTCCAAGAGATGGCGGAACCGTGGCGGAGTTCTCGTTTGCGCTCACTGAATCCGGTTTTGCTGCGGAGAAAGAGAGGCTGCTGGCGGCGATCGCCGCCGCGCTGGACATTTGCCCCAAAGGACGTCGTTGTGGTGTCCGCTTCGTAGGGGCAGCGTCATTGTCCGTATTCAACTGCCCGAAGGCTGCCGCACGTCGCCTGACTACAGAAGACATCGGTGCGCGCGAGGATCGCAGATCTCGCTAGGCCCGTGGAAGTCCTAGATATTCAGATGCATCGCGGAGACGTCAAGTGAGGCGAACGCGAAATATCCTCAGAGCTTCACCGAATCCAATACGGTCGAAGCCTTCATCCGTGACCGACTCTGCGGCGGCATCACGCATCACACGGCCATCGGTCCAGGTCTCGCGCGCCGGCAAGGTCGCGTCTCCGGTCTCGGCTGGCACTTTCTCGCGCCGCACAACATTCCTCGCCAGTCGCACGAGGTCCTGGTCGAGAACCAACTGCGCGAGGCGTTGATTCGCCTCAACCCGGAGATTGCCGCCCAGCCCGACCGTGCAGACGATGTGCTGTACCGGCTGCGGGCTATCCTCATGGGCGTCCGGAGCGACGGTCTGGTCAAGGCGAACGAGGAGTTCACCGCTTGGCTCAGCGGCGAGCGGTCCATGCCTTTCGGCGAGCGGGGCGAGCACGTCACCATCCGACTCGTCGACTTCGACGACCTCGAACGCAACCAGTACGTCGTCACCACGCAGTTCACGTATCGCGCTGGCGCAACCGAGAAGCGGGCCGACTTGGTGCTGCTGGTCAATGGCATTCCGCTCGTCGTGATCGAGGCGAAGACGCCCGTCCGGGCGAGCCAGAGCTGGTTCGACGCGGCGGTCCAGATCCACGAGGACTACGAGCGCAACGTTCCCGAGCTGTTCGTTCCGAACGTCGTCTCGATCGCTACCGAGGGCAAGGAGTTCCGCTATGGCTCGATCGGTCTGCCGGTGGAGTTGTGGGGGCCCTGGCGGATCGAGGCGGACGGGGAAACGCCGGCGCTGAAGCGCATCGAACAGGCCGTCGATTCGATGCTGCGGCCGAACGTCGTCCTGGATCTCCTGGCCAGCTTCACGGCGTACGCCACGGACAAGAAGAAGCGCCGCATCAAGATCGTCGCCCGCCACCAGCAGTACGAGGCCACGAACCAGATCGTCGAGCGCGTCGTCGCCGGCCACCCGAAGAAGGGGCTCATCTGGCACTTCCAGGGATCCGGCAAGTCTCTCCTGATGCTGTTCGCCGCGCGGAAGCTGCGGCTCCATCCGGCGCTGAAGAATCCCGACCGTGATGATCGTGGTGGACCGAATCGACCTCGACAGCCAGATCTCGAGCACCTTCTACGCCGCCGACACGCCGAACCTCGTGAAGGCCGACAGTCGGGCCGAGCTGCAGCGGCTGCTGACGCAGGACACGCGCAAGATCATCATCACCACGATCTTCAAGTTCGCCGAGGCCGGCGGCGTGCTGAACGACCGCAGCAACATCATTGTGATGGTGGACGAGGCGCACCGCACGCAGGAAGGCGACCTGGGGCGGAAGATGCGCGAGGCGCTGCCGAACGCGTTCCTCTTCGGCCTGACCGGCACGCCGATCAACCGCGCCGACCGCAACACGTTCTACGCCTTCGGCGCCGAGGAGGACAAGGCCGGCTACATGAGCCGTTACGGGTTCGAGGAGTCGATCCGCGACGGCGCGACGATGCCGCTGCACTTCGAGCCGCGGCTGCTGGAGCTGCACATCGACAAGGAGGCGATCGACCAGGCGTTCAAGGAGCTGACTGGCAGCCTCAGCGACCTGGATCGCGACCGGCTCGCGCAAGACCGCCGCGAAGATGGCGGTGCTCGTGAAGGCCCCGGAGCGGATCCAGAGGATCTGCGCCGACATCGCCACGCATTATCCAGGAGAAGGTCGCGCCGAACGGCTTCGGTGCCCAGGTCGTGACGTTCGACCGCGAAAGCTGCGTGCTCTACAAGAAGGCGCTCGACGAGCACCTGCCGCCCGAGATGTCGGACATCGTGATGACGGTCAACAGCGGCGAGGACGATTACGCGGCCTACCGCCGCGACCGTGACGCCGAGGAGAAGCTCCTCGACCGCTTTCGCGATCCGGCCGACCCGCTGAAGATCCTGATCGTCACCTCGAAGCTGCTCACCGGCTTCGACGCGCCGATCCTGCAGGCGATGTATCTCGACAAGCCGCTGCGGGACCACACGCTGCTCCAGGCGATCTGCCGCACGAATCGGCCCTACGGCGAGGCGAAGACGCACGGCCTCATCGTCGACTACCTCGGCGTCTTCGACGATGTCGCGCGGGCGATTCAGTTCGACGAGGAGGGGATCACGCGGGTCGTCAGGAACATCAACGAGCTGGTCGGGCGCCTGCCCGAGGCCGTGCAGAAGTGCCTCGCCTACTTCCCGGGCGTCGACCGCACCGTCACCGGCTACGAGGGGCTGATCGCCGCGCAGGAGTGCCTGCCGAACAACGACGTGCGCGACCACTTCGCCGCCGACTACAGCTACCTGGCGCGCCTGTGGGAGGCGATCTCGCCCGATCCGGTCCTCAGCGCGCACGAGACCGACTACCGCTGGCTCACGCAGGTCTACGAGTCGGTGCAGCCGTCGACTGGCACTGGTAGGCTGCTGTGGCACGCCCTCGGGCCGAAGACGATCGAGCTGATCCACGAGCACGTCCACGTGGACGCCGTCCGCGACGACCTCGAGACGCTCGTGCTCGATGCCGACCTCCTGGAAGCGGTGCTCGGCGCGCCAGACCCCGGCAAGAAGGCCAAGGAGATCGAGATCAAGGTCGCGCGATGGCTGCGAAAGCGCGTGCACGACCCGCGTTTCAAGGAGCTCGGCGAGCGGCTCGAAGCCCTCAAGGAGCGACACGAGCAGGGTCTGCTGACCAGCGTCGAGTTCCTGAAGGAGCTGCTGAACCTTGCGCGGGACGTCGTTTCAGCCGAGCGCGACGGCGCCGCCGATCGAGCGCGAGGAACAGGGCAAGGCCGCGCTGACCGCAGCTCTTCGAGGAGGCGAGGAATCGAGGACACGCCAATCATCGTCGAGCGCGTCGTGAACGACATCGACGAGATCGTGCGGGTCGTCCGCTTCGATGGCTGGCAGAGCACGCATGCCGGCGAGCGCGAGGTCAAGCTGGCGCTCCGAAAGACGCTGTTCAAGTACAAGCTCCATCAGGACCAGGAGCTGTTCGATCGAGCGTACGGTTACATCCGGGAGTACTACTGAGCGACGGTTCAGCGTGCCTCGTCGCGATGAGAGTTGATTCGATCAGCTGACCGACCTCGGCTGGGTAGAGCCCGCCAACCCGATTCGGGCACTCGCCTCGATAATGAGTGCGATCCTCTGTTGCTCAATCGCGCGCCGACCTGCGGCTTGATCATTAACGCAAGAAAGCGCCGATGTTTTCTCGAAAATAGTGTTGAACGTCGGCTTTGTTCTCGGAGGCCCTTGACGCCGTGGCAGTAGTAGCAGTCGGGCACCGGCTGATCCAAGGTGCCAGTGAGTCGGCCCAACTTACCGTAGTAGTTGATGACGGGCCTCGGGGCCCGTAATCCGGTTGCCATCACCATGAATTCCGTCACGCCCAGGGACGCCACGATGCCGTTGATCGACACTACGGACGGTCCGGAGCGACCGAGGGCGGCTCGGTTGACACCGTAGATCGCCTCGCGATCCTTTCGTGCATTGGGTCCAGCGAGATCAAGCTGCGCTTCCTCGAGATCCAGTAGGCCTCGACAAACCAGGCAACCGTACTCCTGCCACATTGAAATACAGATTCTTCCCCCGTATTCGGGTGCGTCACCTGGCACTATGTCTGACGCGAGATCAAATACGGCCGCGTGTAGGCCGCGCACACCTCGTTAAGAACGAGGCGGGCTCCCTCCGAATCCAAGCAGCCAAATACGTAGTCGGCGTTGATGATCGCGTCAAACGCGTCCATGCTGACCAGTGAATCGGGAATCTTACGGACGGCGGCTTCAGGGTCGAAAGTCTTGATGATTCGCTCAGCGATATCCGTTTTGAGCGTACCGGGAACCGGATCGTCAAATCGTGCTGTGACGTATCGATTGCGATTCGTATCTGAAAGTTCCTCGCTGTCAATGACAGCGAAATCGCGAACGCCTATCAACGCCAATTGCTGGATCACATGACTGCCCAATCCGCCGGCGCCCAAAACGGCGACGCTGGCGGCGCGGATCTTCTGCTGACCCGTTTCGCCGAACACCGCGATCTGACGATCAAACCTTCCAGTCATATCCGTCCCTTTCCAGAGAAGACAGACGCGTTGGTCGAAGACGGTGGCTTCCCACCTCGATGCCGCTCAGGCGGGTCGGCGTGTTCGCATCATGGAGCCAGACGAATCCGTCTGTACCCACCACGCGCGACTACAACAGCCGCGTATGGGCGTTTCTTCAGACGCCACCACATATGAGGAACTATTTCTTCGAATCCAGACCAATCGCTCGGTGAAAATTGCGCCGGCCATGGCCCGGTATGCGAATGGAACTCGATCAGGGACGAACCGAGATCATGGGCGCGTTTAATGATCGATGCTCGCGCCGCATCTGTCAGTTCGAAATGGTAAGGCAGCTGAATGGCGAAGCCCTCCGGCGGGACCGGGAACCACTCGATGAAATGAAAGACACCCTCGTGAGCGCTATATCGTGCGAATACGAAGGCTGCCTGTTCGTCTCCGTTCAGTTCACGCAACAGATGCTGAAGCAGTTCGTGATGCACAACGGCCGGCAGTTGAAGCAATGCCTCAGTAGTCACGCGCCCTCCTCAAAACGAACGGAGAATCCCTTCGCCCATGAAGCGAGGCTGTAGCCGCGCACGGGATCTGGAGTCGCCGTCGGACGCCAGTTCGGCACGTGCCAAGAGAAGAACCCCCACGATCCACTAAACGGCGGTTGTGTCGACGCCGGTTCCGTGTAGTTGCCGGGGACTTGTCCGTTGAACCTCAGACCGGCCGGGACATAAAAGCCGTACGGCGGCGTGCCGGGAACGCCGTCGGAATCTGAAAAACCACGTCTGGAGCGTGCAGGTTCCACTCGGACGGCAGCGGGTACGCGGGAATGCGGACCCACTGCCCGTCCTCTCTGTATTCGAGATTCGGAAAGTGCTGCCGGAGAAGCTCCAGTTCCCTCTCGATGCGCTCCTTCATCGCCTTACCCGCGCTTGAAGCGCACCTTCTTCGAGAATCCCATGCCCGGCTTCAGCTCCACGGTCTGCCCGGGCTGCAACGTCTGCTCGTTGTTGTCGGCGTCGATCAGGATCGCTCCCTGCGACGGATCCCATCCGCCGAGAGTGATCAGCTCCTCGGTGGTGATGGTGTCTTTCTGCCAGGGCGTCATGTTCCCCTCGATGTCGAGAGTGAACTTCGGGCCCTGGCCGGTGCCCGTGTCGTCTTTGTCTTTGTTGTCGTTGCCCATCGTCGTTGTCCTTTGTTTAGGGCTGAGTTGACGAAACGACCGCTTGAACCAGCGGGACTGCCAGTCAACGCTAATTATATACGGCACGCTAAGTGTGTCAAGCAACACTGGGCGTGCTTGATAGACTAAGCAGTTTCTGGTATGGTGTTCTGCAGGTAAAGGAATAAATCTATGGGTCAGACCAAGGATCGGGTGGTCGAGGCGCCCAACGACGCCGCGCAGCCCGGTGCGCTGGGCGCATTCATTCGAAAGGCGCGACAGGACGTGAGCATGTCGCTCCGCGACGTGGAGGACGCGACGAACAAGGAGGTCTCGAACGGGTATCTCAGCCAGTTAGAGAGCGGCAAGATCACGAAGCCGTCGCCGCACGTGCTGCATGCGCTTTCGCTGGCGTTGAGCGTTGACTACGAGACGTTGATGCAGCGTGCGGGGTACATTCTGCCGACCGCGCAGCGTGCGAAACGTATGAAGCATGGACGCCCCGGGACGTTCGCCATCGATAATCTCACCGCCGATGAGGAGAGTCAGCTGCTCGAATACCTCACCTTCCTCAACCGACGAAGAAGAAGTGACCGCATGCGCCGGTCCGACGATTCCAGTCTGACGTCGCGCCAGCCGGCTCGAAGCCAGAAGGATCCGCAGCGCGCGCTTCAGCAAGTGTCCGTGTGTCGTAGCCTTTACCCGGCGACGGTGGCGCAGGTGATGCCGGCGCGCTTCAATTGGCAGGGGAGGGCCGGCCGCCGTGGCGACCATTCTTGATTCGTTCGACATCGACAGTCCGCTCCATGGCAAGGCGTTCAAGATCGATCTCGCCGAGGGCTTGGATAACGCACATCTCGATTTCATGGAGACACAGTGGGCGCCGGCGATGAAGCGCCAATACAATCTCGCAATCTTGCAATTCTTTCAGCTGCCGGCGGCGGATCGGACCACCGAGAAATGGGACGAAATCTGGGGAAGCTCGCCATCCAGGACCATCACTGGAAGTGGCGCACGAAATGCTCGATCGCACCGGGCACAAATCGCCGTGTTTTCTCGTTACTGAATGCGGGCGAAGTAGAGGCGGCGATGGTGCTCCGCTTCGGCGAGAACTCGCGCGACCCGGCAACGTCGCTCCCGATTGTGTACGTTGATTTCGTGGCCGTGGCGCCGTGGAATCGAAAGACCTTTCAGCATCCGCAGCGCTTTCGCCATCTCGGCACCGTGATGCTCGGCGCAGCAGTCGAACTCAGCCGGACGCTGGGGCTCGACGGCCGTTGTGGCCTTCACTCTCTGCCTCAGTCAGAAGGTTTTTACCTTCAGATTGGCATGCGCGACTTCGGACTCGATGCGGCGTACTCATCACTGCGTTACTTCGAGTTCGACGCGCCAGCGGCACGGAGTTTTCGGAAGTAGGTGACCTATGAAAAACTTCTCACTTGGACAAGCCTGGGTTTCTCGGGTCACGAAAGCGAGCGGCGGGGAGGTGTCGGTCATCGGGGGCGATGTGGGCCAGCCGCCTGATATCGCGCAGTTTCACGCGGTGCTGCGCGAGCTATCGCTGACCGAGACCGCCCGAGAGATGGTCCGGCGCAAATGGATTCAACCCAAAAGCATCAAAGACAAGGTCGAAGACCGCGGCGATGCCATGTTCGATTTCCTATTTGGCGGCCTGCGCAGCTCCTGGCTTTCGCCATGTTCAAAGGTCGCCGGCTGAGCGCACAGCGCGATCTCATTGAGGACATCGCAACGATGGCGTGGGTTGCGCACGTCCTCGACACCGCCCGTGCGAACGCCCCTGGCGTGAAGTTCAAGCCTTCCAGACTCAGCGATGACTTTATTCGCAAGCTTGCTAAGTTGAGCACGCGTGACGATGGACCGAGGCGAGCATTGGCCGCGGTGCGCGAGATCGGCATCAGCCTCGTCGTCGAGAGCGGATTGCCTGGCATGTCCGTCGACGGCGCCTCGCTTCATACAAGCGCCGCCGGCCCCGTGCTCGCATTGACCTTGCGCTACGATCGGCTCGACAACTTCTGGTTCACCTTAATGCATGAACTCGGCCACATCGCGCTACATCTCAACGATCCCAGCGATGACGTGTTCGTCGATTCGCTGGAGGACAGCACGAGTGATGAACAAGAGGCGGAAGCCGAGGCTAATGCGTTTGCCAAGGATGGCCTGATACCGCGCGATTTGTGGCTCAGAAGCGATGCCTATCGCTTGGGCAGTGAACGCAGCGCGTTGAACCTCGCTAACCAGCTCGGCGTTCATCCGGCTATCGTCGCCGGCCGAATCCGATACGAACGTCGCAATTTTCGAATTTTCACCGACCTTGTGGGCGAGGGCGACGTTCGCGATGTGATCTTCGCGGGCGGATGACCATGTATTCGCCGATCTTGAGAAACAGGCAAAGCGAAATGCTGGCGTTAAAGCATCTATACGATTCCATTCGGCCTCATGTCATGCCGGTGATCGATGTTGCGGCGCCGACCAAAACCGCGGATCGAGCCCACGGCGCTCAAGTACGTCGCACGCAACATCGCGCGGACCGAGAAAATCGTAGCGGGCTTTCCCGCCGTGTTCGTGGACTCGAGTGAACTCGATCCGGACTTTCGCCTACCGGGCGGCGTCCATCCGCTCGCACGGGCGGCCGACTCGGTGATCGATGCGGGTGTGCGTCCAATCGCTGTGACCGGGCTACATCGCGACGACGAGCATCGCGCCGAGGCGCTGTCGATTGCGAAGGCGCAGGACTTGCCAGGTCTGTGCGTGAGGTTAGATGCGACCGATGTGAGCACCGCGACGCTGACTCACAAGCGCCTTCGAGACTTGGTCGGTGCTGCTGCGCTCGAGCCTACGGACGTCTATGTGCTGCTCGACCTGCAGTGCCTTTTCGAGCACGACAAAGAAGCGGTCTCGAAACAGGTCTTGCGTTTTCTCAAGCTGCTCGAGAGCCGACACTTGGGCGGGCATATTGGTCGGGCGGATACGGGCTTCCGGACCAACTGTCATCGGCGTGCGCCACGAACGATCAAGCGTATCTGCGCCGAATCGAGCAGGATGTGTTTAACGACGCTGCGGCAGTTGAGATGACGCACGCCTCGCTGGTTCGCTGACTACACCGTTTTGTCGCCGTGCGGTTGTCGAACTCGATTGGCGTCTGATTCGCAAGGTGATGGCGCCGAAGGCCCTCTATACACTCGAAGACGTTTGGTTTGTCGTATGCGGCGGCGCCTTCTCCAGCCATCCCGACGAATACGAGCAATACTTCTCCATGGCCGATGAGATCGTGGCGCTGGACGAGTTCTGCGGCGCTGATTTCAGCTACGGTGATCAGTACATTTCAGAACGACACAATCGAGAAGGAACTCCCGGAAGCCCTGGCTCTTGGATCACGGCGTGCGTGAACCACCACGTCAGCTTCACTGCCGATGCCCACCAGGATCCGGGCCATCACTAGATAGGCACGCCGCGCCACTCCGTTCTCTCCCGAAGCTTGCGCAGGCTCGCTTGGTGAAGAATTGGTGGTTCGACTTGCGCAAGCAACTCCGCCCGAATCGATTTCTTGGTGGCGCTCGGTTTTGAATTGCTGCCGAGAAGATCGGTGAGCAGCGCGTCGATCTCCTCGCGCCACAGGAGCGAGAGAACCTTCTCGAGATTTAGGCTCGGATTCGTCGCCGGCCGTCGCTCAACGCGGTATCGGATGCGGCCATCGACCTGTCGCCCCGCGATCATGCCCCACCAATCCGGGATGAGCGGGCGCGCTTTCGCGGCTAGTGACTCGTGAACGAGGAGCACGACGTGATCGAAACACTGGGAATATGCCTTCGCCTGAGCCGGCAGGCGGGTGACACTGTCCCGCGGCCCCTTGATTTCAATACCGATCAATCGGTCCCCGATCACCGCGAGATCGATGCGGGCACGACCGGAACAAACCTCCATCTCCTCGACCAGGAACGCTCTAGATAGGCTTCGCACTAGTCGCGGAAGCCGAGCTTTCACAGATGTTCGGATGGCCTGTTCCGTCACATCGTCCGGAGCTTTCTTCGGAGAATCGGCCTCCGGGACTCGCGTTCGCGCTATGGATCTCATCCCCTGCAGGAGGGCGTTGCGAACACACAATGTCCTGACCCTCGACTCCAAGTGTACCGCCGAATGACGTAAGTCTGGCTCTGGTTCGTCAACAACGTGATCTGCCTGGCGTCCGAGCATTGACGACCAAGCCGCGTCGGTCCCTGCGGCGCGGTGTCTCCCCGGCCGCGTGTGAAACAGCCGTGCTGTAGGCTAAAGGTTTCTGCCTGGCGATCTGAGGGTATATGGACGGCGACATCCGCTACGCCAACGATCTGGCCACCTTCGGCGCGCTGCGCGCCATCATCCCCAAGTTCGCAGCGAAGAAGGCGTTCCTTCGCGCCACCGAACCGATTACTCCCGCCATCCAGAAAGAGATGAGCGCAACGGCGCCGCCGATTGGCTCCAACCGCGACAACGCCGTCTGCGCCCTCGTCAACAAGGCCTGCAATACGCACGCGGCCATCCGGTTGCTCACGGACGCCGGACACGGCGACGACGCAATGGCCCTCGGCCGCGTCATACTCGAGAACTCCATCATCTTGAAGTGGCTGCTTATTGATCCGATCTACCGCCTTGATTTGTTCTGCATCAGCGATGCCCTGTTCCGTCGCCGCTGGTGCGAACTGGTCATCGATCATTTTCCGGAGAACTCGGAAGTCGTCGCACAGGCCAAGGCAAGCCTCGACGCCGAAGTGAAGGCAGTCGCCGGGTTCTTCGGCAACACCATTCACAAATGGGCGCAAGTCCTACACCCCGGCGGCAAGCACGATTACGTGAACTTCGAGGCGATGATGCAGGAAGTGGCGGAGCATGGCGGCCTGAGCGGAACAGCCGCGACCTTCCGGCGCGACGTGATCTACTTCCTGCACAGCAGCCTTGTGCACTCGACCGCGAGCTCGATGAGGTCCTTCCGGCATCTGAAGGCCGAGACCTATTTCACCTGCGGCCTCGGGCCAAACGCGTTTCACCGCGTCGAGGCGCTGGGCGGCGCCAATATCTGCATGATTGAAATATTGCAGCTCGCAGCCGGCTACCTCGGTTTCACCGACCTGGATGCCGAACTCGATACGATCTTCGACGGGATGAAGGCGTCCTTTGAACAGGCGCCCGATGCGTCGGACGGCGCTGCACCGGCCTCGTGAGGCGCATTGACCCGCTGACCGCTGCGCTAGGCTGGGCTAGTCTCGTTGTTGGTCTCCAGAACCGCATGTACGATGCGCTTGCCGGTGAGGAGCCATACAACTACTTCTTGCGAAAAAGAATAACTCCGTCTGGAACTGCGACTGCCTGAAACACCCGAAATCACAAGAACTTGAGGAGACCTGGTTGGATCTGATGGATAACGACAGAAGGCGGGAAGTTCAGAGTCCGCCTGGAACGACCTTACTTGAAAAGTCACCGCGACCCTTCACTCGGCTGATGAAGCAGGCCTCTGACGCCACAGCTAACGATACCGTTGTCCAACGGCCCTCTTACTACGGTGTGCTCTGCGAACTGATGAGACTCCTGAGCAACAGTGACGAACGAACCTGACACCAGCCCGCGGCCAAGGCCGATCCGAAGTTCCTACTGGCTGGTCGACGGCCAGCTCCTCGCCGGCGGATATCCCTGTTCCTTCAACCCCGAAGAAACCCGGCGGAGACTCGAAGACATCCTCAACGCCGGCATCCGCAGCTTCATCGACCTCACGTTCGCCAACGAAGGGCTCGAACGGTACGAACCCCTGTTGAAACAGCTCGCCGAGGAGAAACAGATCGACGTCGCCTATCACCGCTTCTCGATCAGGGATCATGATGTTCCCGCGACGACGCTGATGCAGGACGTGCTGAGAACGATCCGCGAAGAGATCGCCGCGGGGCGGCCGGTCTATTTCCACTGCTGGGGAGGGATCGGTCGCACGGGAACGGTCGCCGGTTGCTGGCTGGTCGAGGACGGTTACTCGTGCGACGACGCGCTGAGCAGGATCCTAGAACTGCGACACGGGACGTCCGACTTCTACGCGAGGTCGCCAGAGACGGACGAGCAAGAAGCGTTCATCAGGAACTGGGTACCGCCCCAGCAATAATCGCCGCACCTCCGTCGGTGCCGCGTACACGGCAGCCGATAAGCGCGCACGCTTCGTTCACTGCACGGCGAGCTGTCGGTCGCTCCGTGCCATCTTCGGCTCGCCCCCGGCTCCCCTCAATTCAGCATCTCCGACTGTTCGCTTCCTCGAAAACGCGTCGGCTTGACACGGCCATCCACCAGCCGCATACTAGGGGCATGCGACGGCTAACCCCTTTGTTTGCAATACTTTACTCTATAGATTGAGTTGCATCTATAGATTGGACTCCCTTTGTAAAGCAAAGAAAAGATTCGACGGATTTATGTATTCCCAACCGTTTGTAAGGAGCTCAAGTGACAGAAGGCAGGCTATCGATCGGAGGTTTACGAATGAGACTTGCGGATGCGGGACTACGCCCCATCGCTTTCCAGTTGAGGATGCGATACCTGTGCCGGGGGAAATATCGCCACTCATCCCAGGGGATAGCTGCGGCCGCAGCGAGGTCCCTGGTCAGACGTGGAATGGACCGTTCCGAAGAGGGATTCCTCACGGCATACCAGTGCCCAAGATGCTATGCGTGGCACGTTGGTCATAAGCGATTCGAGGAGAGAAGCCATGAACGTGCAGCTTAATGTCGAGGATCTTGACGCGATGCCGGATGCCTTCGCAAATCGGGTACTGGCCTTCTACTTTGTAAGGAGTCGCCGAAGACTTGGTTCGAAAGCTGGAGACGGACACTCAGACGCCGGCGTTTGAGGATCTGATAGCCGTCGGTGAATTAGAGGAAGGACAGAGCATTCGCACCACCGCTCAGGCGTACCGGACGCAGTCGTTCGCGGCAAGTCGGTGATATTCAGAGGTTGGGCGTTCGATACTCCCGAGTGCCTCGCCCGCGAGATGGGAGATTCCGGAGGGGCAGGCCATCGAAGCGGATCGCCCCCTTGACCGCGTGAATTCCGACGGAACGCAGACACCTCTTCGAGACTTGGCGACGGGTCCCGCTGTGGAGCACTCGCGGCGGCGTATAGCAATGATCCGAACTAGACGGTTGCTGAAGGCGGTGGGAATGCCGCTCCGGCACTGCCCTCGTTGCGGTACCGGAGAGCGTGAGATGAGGCGACTGGACACTGCACATGAAAGCCTCTCCCGGGCGAGATTGCTGTGTGGCCACGTCGTCACGGTGCATGACAAGCGAGACGCTGCATGACCAAGCGTTGGACGTTCCGCCAAGTCAAGACTTCGTCTACAACTGTCTGAAGACCCGGCCTACGTACACCTCCCTAGCCGCAGGCGCAGCGCTCTTCGATGTTCAGCTGATACGGATAGCCGGCGATCTGATGCGTCGCGGCCTTGGCGCCACGGACGTTGACGCCCGTGGGAAACACGCGGACGCCGTTGTCCGCATTGCCGGTGAAATCGACGACGCGTCCCTTCTTCATGAGGAGCAGCAATCCCCATTCGTCACCCAGCGCAGTGAACTGCTCGTCTCCCCCCTTGTACGGCGTCGCGGCCGCCGCACGCGTGACCTTCTCCGCCACCGCGCCACGTCGTCGACCACCAGCGCGATCTCGCTCACACACAGGATGTCGGAGAAACCGAAGGCGCCGGTGTCGCCATTCTTCAGATCGTGCCGCGCGATGTATTCGACGACGTTGCCGGCGGGATCGAGGAAGAAGACCGAATGCGCGTTCCAGTGCGCGTAGTCGACGACCTCCGGCGGATAGCCCGCGGCGCGGTTGCGTCGGGGATGGCGAGCATCGGCGTCCGCGCCTTCTGCCACTCGAGCGCCTTCAGGATCTTGTTCTCGGGGATGTTGAACGCGAAGTGGTAGAACGGCGCTTTGCCGCCGACCGTCTCGGTGCTGTTGACGAACGTGATCCGGGATTCGCCGGCTTCGACGCTGAACCGGTCCGCGCTTCTCGTCGAGCAGCCGCAGGTCGAGCGTCTTGCCGTAGAACGCCTTCATCGCCGCCATTGAAGCACCGGACTGCAGCTCGATGGAGAGAAGGCGCGGGCGTTTCGGCTCCTCCTGTGGGATCAGCGGCGTCTGCTTGCCCACCGTAGCTTCAGCGAAGGTGGGGGCGGCGAGATCGTGGAAGGCAAAGAATGCTGCAGTAGCCGCCGCAGAACCCAGGAAGCCTCGCCTGTCGATCCCTTGCGAAGACATAAGACGCATTATGCAACGGACGCGATGGTACGATGGCACGACGCCATGAGTTACTGCGAACACTGTGAAGGGCAACGGTTCGACCGCGCCCGTGTGCTGCGCCTGTTGCGGCAGATGCGGAAGGACCTCGAGCAGACTGACGACGGCTCGGCCGAAGAGGCGCTCGACCAGGCGCTGCAGGCGATCAGGACAATGGACATCCCCCATCTCGAGTGGGAAGACACCAGCGGCGAAATCGTGCACTGATGCGCTGATGACCTACGGCAAGGTAGCTGGTGCTACCGGCCCGCCAGGATCAGGATCCCAGCGAGCAGCGCCAGAACCGCCATCACGATCGCGGGCAGCCCCAGCGGCACCAGCCCTGTCAACCCGACGAGTACCAGGTAGATCCCGAGCAACAGCATTCCGAGATTGCGGGTTCCGACAGCCATGTGTGCACGCTCCGAGGTGATCTTAGTCGCATATCGGGCGCGTAGTAAGTTGCTACTTGTCGGTCGCGTAGATCAGCGGCAGTCCGCTCTTCGGATTTCCCACCACGATCACCTTCGTATTCGAGCTGCGCGCGAGCTCGATGGTCGCCTCGATGCCCTTCCACTCCAGCAGCTTGTCGCTGATGCCCTGCGAGACGATGTCCTGGAAATCCTTGATGCCGGCCGCCTCGACGCGCTTGCGCTCGGCTTCCTGGCGTTCCTTCTGCAGCACGAACTCCATGCGCTGCGCCTCTTGCTGGGCCTGTTGCTTGGCCTCGATCGCCTGCTTCAACGTCTCGGGAAGCTGGAGGTCGCGCAGCAGCACCCGTTCGACGACGATGCCGCGGGCCTGGACCTGGGTCTGCAACTCGGTGAGGATCTGGCCCGCGATGTCCTCGCGTGAATCCGAATACAACGCGCTGGCGGTGTTCGAGGCGGTGACGCCGCGGATCGCCGACCGGAAGTTCGGGACGAGCAGGACGTTCGCGTAGTCGGATCCAACCGTGCGTAAGACTTCGGCGGCGCGCTCCGTCTGAAGGTGGTAGAGCACCGACGCCTCGAGCCCCATGATGAGACCTTCCCTCGAGGGGACCGCCGCCCGTTCCTTGATCTCCTGTGTCTTGATGTCGAGTTCGTGGACGCGCGCGAGCGGATTCACCAGGTGGATCCCTTCGCCCATCGTCCGTCCAGTGACGCGGCCGAAGAGCGTGACGACGCCGACATGTCCGGTGTGGACGCAGGAGGTCGATGCTGCCGCCGTGAGGCCGAGAATCGCCAGCAGCAGGAGTGTCGCGCCGTTTCGCCGCAGGTTCGAGCGTTCCAGACCCCGATCTCCCGTGAATGTTTCGCGCATGTTCTCTCCTTGCTTTAAGTGTGCATCCAGCATAGCGGGCCAATATTTCGGCTCCGTTTCGCTGCGTAAGGCTTGGCAAGGGAAGGGGTTGCGACCCAACGCGCCTTCGCCAAGGCTACGGCGGGGCGCACCGTTTTGATGCCACCGACGCTGGAAGCGCCGGTCGCGGGTCCTGTCCGCGAACAGCCCCAGCTTGTGCTCGCGCACTCGGTCCTGCCGCTCGGGTGCGCTCCGCGCAAGCCGGGGCGCCCCCGCCTGTCGACGAAGCGCCAAAGGCGCGCGTCGGGTCGCTGCAACCGCGCGTTACGGCAGCTGAGGACGCGACTGACGCTGGAAGCGCCGGTCGCGGGTCCTGACCGTGAACAGCCCCAGCTTGTGCTCGCGCACTCAGTCCTGCCGCTCCGGTGCGCTCCGCGCAAGCCGGGGCGCCCCGAACGCGGCAACCCGCGTGAGCGCTGAACCGTGAGACAGCAGTGAGACTGACCGGGTCTACGTATAATCGCGGCACCGCTGCATGTCCATATCCACGGGCACCCGCCTGGGACCCTACGAAGTCGTGTCGCCGCTCGGCGCCGGAGGCATGGGCGAAGTGTATCGCGCGCACGATCCCGCGGATCGGCCGGGACGTCGCCATCAAGATTCTGCCCGCCGCGTATGCGTCGGATCCCGATCGATTGCGACGCTTCGAGCTGGAAACGCGCGCGACGGGTCTCCTGAACCATCCCAACATCCTCACCATTTACGACACTGGCAGGCTCGAGCCGGGCGACATCGCATCGAGTGCTCCGTTTATCGTCACCGAGCTCCTCGAGGGGCAGACCCTTCGCGATGAACTGAGCCGCGGCCGCCTTTCACCGCGCCGGGCGATCGAGTACGCAATGCAGATTGCGCGCGGGCTCGCGGCGGCGCACGCGAAAGGGATCGTCCATCGCGACCTGAAACCGGAAAACGTGTTCGTGATGGCCGACGGCCGGGTCAAAATCCTCGACTTCGGCATTGCGAAACTGCGCGCGCTTGGTGGCCATAGCGCCGACGCCTCGAAACGGCGTCCGCGACGGTCGCTGGACTCGTGGTGGGGACCGCGGACTACATGTCTCCGGAACAGGCACGCGGGGAGGCCATCGATCACCGATCGGATCTGTTCGCGCTCGGCGTGATCCTGTACAAAATGATCGCCGGTGACCGGCCGTTCAAAGGCGCGACGGCCGCCGACCGGGTGAGCGCGATGCTGCGGGACGATCCCGCGTCATTGCCGCACGTCAGTTCGGAGGTGCCAGACAACCTCGAGCGGATTATCCGGCACAGCCTGGAGAAGGTTCCCGACCGCCGCTTCCAATCCGCGAGCGATTTCATTTTCGATCTCGAGACGCTCCCGGCGACGACACTCAAGGCCGCGGCGCATGCCGGCGATCGATTGCGGCGCCGACCAACCACGCGGACTGTGCTCCTTGCGGCCTCAATCCTGACCGCGGGCGCCGTTGCCGCCTGGCTGTACATGACTGGGAGCCGCGCTCCGGGAAGTGCCCGACGGCCGGCAGCCACCGCGCGTGTGACGCCGTTTCTTGCCAGCGAAGCTCTGGAGGACCATCCTGCCTGGAGTCCCACAGGCAATCTGATGGCGTACGTGTCGGACGCTGCCGGGAGCGCGGATGTCTGGATCTGCGATCCCTCCGGCACGAATCCGATCAACCTCACGGCGGCGTTTCCCGGAACCGACAGCATGCCGGCGTGGTCGCCCGATGGGCAGCGCCTCGCGTTCTATTCGGACCGCGATGGTGGCGGCATTTACACGATGAATGCGCTCGGCGGTGACGTTCGCCGGGTGATACCGATTAAACCAGGCGTTCTCTACACGTTCAGCCTGGCCTGGTCGCGCGACAACTCGCTCGTCTACACGAATTTCCACGATAAAGGAAAGAAGGATGTGTTTCGCATCGCCCCATCGGGTGCTCCGGCGTCGTGTCTGACGTGCGGTCTGTCGTCCGAGCGTGGCGCGCGATCCGGTGAGCTGTCACCCTCGGGTGAACTGCTCCTCTACAAGACCGGCGAGATGGGCGCTCGCGGTGCGCTACAGATCCTCCACCTCGCGTCCCGTCGCGTCGTCCATGTGTTCGACCAGGTGGACGGGCCGCGCTGGTCGGCAGACGGCGGCGGGTCATCTTCATCTCGGGGCAGGACGGCACACCCGACCTCTGGCAGATTGAGATCGATCCCGCGACAGGTCGGCGAACCGGCGAGCCCGAGCGCTTGACCTCCGGCCTCGCCGTCAGCTCATTTGCGATCGCGCCAGGTGATCAGCAGATTCTCGCCGTCACCCAGAAAGAGCCACGGCAATCTCTGGACGTTTCCAGGCTCGGCCGAACGTGTCACAGACCTCGCCGCGGGGGAGCGATGGACGACGGGCCAGTTTCTGGATACGCGAGGCCGATGGCTGCCCGATGGGGGAGGCGTCCTGTTTCAATCCAATCGCCGCGGCAGCCTCGACATCTGGGCACTCGCGTCGCCGACCAGGACCACTCTCCAGGCTGACGAGTGGCGCTGGCGCCGAGCATCGGCCGCGCGTGGCGCCTGACGGGCAGTGGATCGCATTCGACGTGATCGATGGCGCGGGTGAGTACGTGCACATCATGCGGCGCGACGGTAGTGGCGTGCGCATGCCCGATGACGGCTGGCGGCAGCGGTTCTCGATGACCTGCTGCGCGGCGTGGTCACCCGACGGCACGCGCCTCGCGATGCACATCAACGCGCAGGAAACCGCGATCGTGCGAATCGATCCGACCACCGGTGCTGCAATCGAGACGACAGAGATCGATTTGCCAGGCGGCGGATGAGTATCATCGATGGTCTCCCGACGGAACCCGCGTGGTCTATGAAGCGCTGACGGACGACAGCTGGGACCTCTGGGTGGTCAACCCCGACGGATCCGACCCACACCGCTTGACGAACTTCCCGGCAGCGAACGAAGGGCCGCGTGGCATCCCCGGCTGCCGTTCATCTATTTCGTCAACCACGGTGGTTCGCAAAGCAAGATGTGGCGCATTCCTGTGGCCGCGACTGGGAAAGCCGCCGGCGAACCGAAGCCCTGGTTGACGATGAGCGGTCGCCTGGAAGCATGGGGTGACGACCTCGACTTCACTCCTGACGGCAAGCGCGTCCTCGTCAGCCTTCGCGAACGCGCCGCCGACATCTGGCTCGTCGAACTTCAGCGGCAGCGGCGCTGACGCGCCGCGGCTTCGGGAGGCTCGGGCTTCAGGCTTCGGGAGGCTCGCTTCGCTCGCGGCTAGTGCTACTTGTCAGCCGCGTAGATGCACCGGCGGCAACGACTCGGGTCGCGCGTCTCACCAGTCACTGGACAAATCCCGCAGACGATGAGACCGTCGTCCCGAGAGGTCGGAGAAAGAGCAGAGGACCATGATCGAGGGACTGAGACTCACGATGACCGGGGAAGAGATCCGCAACATCCTCAACGACCGCATCGACCATCACACGCGGCAGGCGGCGCAGTGGCGCAAGGATGAACAGCGGCCGAACGAGGAGCGGTCCGAGGCGGCGCAGTGGATGCCGGACGGCGTGTGCGACCGCGAGGCAGATGCGGCGGAATGGCGCGCGCAGCGATTGGCGTTCATGCGGGAGCATATCGATCCCTCTGAGGTGTATCGACTTGGTCCCGGTGATGTGAAGTTCGGGGAGCTGCTGCCGCCACAGCCGGTGTCGATGGAAGTGGGCTGCTGAGCGAGCGCACCATGAAACGCACAGAACTCGGTCGGAATCCGAGTGAAGCGACTGTCCAGAGCCTACGGCCCTGATGTGAAGAAGATTGAACTCGGTCCGGACCGAGTCGGTACGAGCGGCCCGATGGTGGGTGAGGCGAGGACCAGCTCCGTCGCGCAGTTCGTCGAGGATTTCAGAGAGTGGCTTCGACGAGCTTGAGGGCGAGCGGGGCGGCCGAGCTTCTCGCGAAGACGTCTTCGTCGGAGCGGTTGCTCGGCCTTCAGCGCCGACCATCGGACGAACGAACGGGCGCGCTCGCCCTGAAGGCCTGACCCAGGTGTTGCGTCCGCAGGTGGAGGCTCGTCGAGTTGCAGCCCCAGAAGCGCTGAGCGTCCCCGATCGAGTGACAGTGACCACCCCTGTCACACCCTCCTGCTATCTTGCAAACGTGCGCCGGCCACACTGGTTTCGCGAAAACGTCCACACCCACGACACGACGCTCGCCGATCTCGAAGCGCTGCTCCCGCGCTTCGAGCGCTACGACCTCGGGCGTAACCGCTTCCGCGACGTCATCGTCCGGGACGGGCCTGACGGGCCGTTGCCGGTCGGCATGGTGTCCAAGCGCTACGCGCTGATGCAGCATGGCGACCTGGTGGACGCGGTTCGCGGCGGGCTGGAGGAACACGGGATCGATCCGCTCGCCATCCCAACGCACTTGCTGATTTCCGAATACGGGACGCGGGTTGCGATTCGCGCGACGTTGCCGCAGCACTACAACTTCACACCGCCGGACGGCCATCCGATGGCGCTCACGTTCGAGTGCTTCAATTCCGTGGACGGCTCGGTGCCGATGATGGCGGTGGTCGGCTGGTTCAGGTTCGTCTGCGCCAACGGGATGGTGGTCGGGACGCCGACCGCACGAGTGCGCCAGCGCCACTTGCCCTCACTGAAGATCGCCAACGTAGCTGAAGTGCTCGCTGACGGTATCGCGGCCGCGGTGCAGGATCGGCGCGCATTCGATCGCTGGCAGGGGCTCCGTATCGGCCGCGAGCACCTGGCTGCGTGGGTGGATGGGGTCGTAGCCGATACGTGGGGGCCGTCCACGGCGTCGCGCGTGTTCGGCATCGCGACGACCGGCCAGGACGGCACGCCCCGGCGCGTGCCAAGCGCCGCGCCGCACGCCCGACCGCTGGCAGCGATGACGCCCGTGCCGGGCACCAAGGCGCCATGCCAGGACGGCTACGCTGTGGCGCAGGTGCTCGCTTGGGTGGCATCGCAGCGGCAAAACGTTGCGGAGCGGTTGACGTGGCGCGCGCAGATCCCAGCGCTTATGGCCGCTCTCTGTCCCTGATTCGACCCTCTGGACAAATGTCGCAGACGATGAGACCGTCGTCGTCAGGGGTCGGAGAAGAGCAGACGACCATGATCGAGGGACTGAGACTCACGATGACCGGGGAAGAGATCCGCAACATCCTCAACGACCGCATCGACCATCACACCCAGCGGGCGGCGCAGTGGCGCAAGGATGCACAGCGGCCGAACGAGGAGCGGTCCGAGGCGGCGCAGTGGATGCCGGAGGGCGTGTGCGACGGCGAGGCCGATGCGGCGGAATGGCGGGCACAGCGGTTGGCGTTCATTCGCGAGCATATCGATCCCTCAGAGGTGTATCGACTCGGCCCCGGTGATGTGAAGTTCGGCGAGCTGCTGCCGCCACAGCCCGTGTCGATGGAAGTGGGCTGCTGACGAGCGCCCCATGAAACGCACAGAACTCGGTCCGGACCGAGTGAAGCGACTGTCCAGCGCCAACGGCCTAATGTGAAGAAGATTGAACTCGGTCCGGACCGAGTCGACTACGAGCGGCCCGATGGTGCGGTGAACGGTCGAGGGCCGCTCGTCGCGCAAAGTCGTCGAGGATCTCGGAGAGTGGCTTCGAGAGCGTGACGGCAAGCGGCCGGCCTAGTTCGCTCAAACTCTTCGTCGGAGCGGTCGCTCGGCCTTCAGCAACGAGCGCGTGCACAGAACTGTGACGGCGCTTCAGGACTAAAGCCATGCGCTACATGATCACTGCTACCGCTACTGCGCTCGGTCGGTCTCACGGCGTCAGCGCTGACGCGGGTGGCCGCGAACGGGGCGCCCCGGCTTGCGCGGAGCGCACCCGAGCGACAGGAACGAGTGCGCGAGCACAAGCTGGGGCTGTTCGCGGACAGGACCCGCTGCCGGCGCTTCAGGCGTCGCTGATCGCTCAGCGACCGTCGGCCAGCGCTGACGCGGGTGGCCGCGAACGGGGCGCCCCGGCTTGCGCGGAGCGCACCCCAGCGGCAGGAATGAGTGCGCGAGCACAAGCTGGGGCTGTTCGCGGACAGGACCCGCTGCCGGCGCTCAGAGGACGCGGGTGTTGCGTCCGCAGGCGGAGACGAATGTCCGCGATGGCGGAGCCTGCGCGGCTGAAATGTCGCGAAATCCACGGATTTTTGCCGACAACAACTGGCACCATATCTGCTCTGACAGGGGTACGCGCACTGAGACGCAGGCTGGGTATACCAGCTGTCTTTCATCCTGGTCGCGACGAAAGGCTCGCGACGATCACTCGTCCGAGCCTTTCGCTTTTCTGGCGGCGGCGTTGACCATGTCCGAGACCTCCTTCGGCGAGTCCTTCCACATCGACTGGCTCCATGGGCGAGTCGAGCTGGACAACGACTGCATCGATCGTCGGATCCGGCATTCCGGATCGTTGAAGAGGTTCTGGCGGTCGTGCGACCGCGTGGACTGGTTGCTCGCCGTGTTGAACGGCGCGATCGAAGACGGGCTCACCACCCAGGACATGGGCCCGGCGTTGCGCAAGTTCGCGCGCTGGTGTGCCGTCGAAGCGGGTGTTCGCGGAGAGGATCCGCTGCTGGCGTATGCGACGGCACTGGCCGAAGGACGCACGCCGTCCCGAACGGTCATCGAGATTCGCGAGTCGCGCCGGGAGTGGCTCGCGGCCGTCGGTAGCCAGGGGCTCCCCCGGTGCATACCAGTCGCCGCTGCCTCACTTTCTGCATGGCATGCGGGGACGGACGATATGGCGTTGGCTGCATGGTGGGCGGCGGACTTCGCCGTCGATGCGATGCTCTTCTCGGACGCGGAGCGAAAAGCGACCTACTGGCGATGGCCGGGTGATCGTGGCGAGGCGTGGCGCGCCGGCTGGCATACCGCCGCCTGGCTCCGCGCACACCAGGCTGAAGCGAACCGGATCCGAGAGGCGGGGCGCGCGCGATTGGCGAGAGGCCTTCGCTTCCTGATTCCGAATCCGTTCTAGTGAATCGTCTCCGACGTCACGTGCGTAGCCGCCTTCCGCTTGCGTTGGCGGCGCACATCGCGCCGGTGTTCCCGCAGCGCCAGATCCCACTCGCGCACGCGCTCGAGCAGCCACGCTTTCGTCACGCCACCTGAGAAGGCGTGAATCGCGCTGATCGTGACGACGGCGATCGCATCCGGCGGAAGGTCGTCGCGCCGGCCATGCTCGGCGGCGTCCTCGTCGCTGAGCGGCAGGTCCGCCGCAAAGCGGACGCGCCGGTAGAGACGCATCCCAGGCACCGGATCCATCAGGTTGATCACCGAGTCGGTTCCGGCCTTTCGACAAAAAAACTCCGGCGGGTCTACCAGCTCGCCGGTCTCGGTGTGGGTCCAGTGGATGGTGAAGCCCGCGAGGCGGAAGGCCCTCTCCACTTCGGTCTCGCTGAACGAGTCGAGCGTGTCGTGCCACTGGAAACGCGAGTCGTGCGCCAGCAACGCAAATAGCGGGGTCAATCCCTCGTAGCCAATCATCGAGATCAACGCGTCAACGACGAAGACGGCCACCGTCGCGACGTCGATGGGCCCCGTCATGGGCATCGTGCCCCGGTAATTCTCGTGCGCGCCGCTGATGGTGAATCCCCGGCCTTCCGCCCACGGCGCGCCGTCGCTGAGCATCCGCAGACGAAGCCGCTTGTCCTGTCGGCCGGAGGGAACCTCGCAGAGCAGTGGCGCGTGCGGCTCAGACCACATGCGTACGGAGAAGGTCGTGTCGGCGGTCAAGGGGGTCTCGATGACCAGGCACCGCGATTCCCCGAGTCCCAGGTCTTTCCAATCGGTGGCCGCCGCGATCCACTCGGCCATAACAGGCTCCAGCTTCCGCTTCAACGCCGTGGGGTTCAGGGGACGACGACGGGCGGGAAGGATCACCCGCGAGATCTGATCGCCGCCGCTGACGCGAGGGATTCGAGACACCTAGGCACTTTCAAGTCGGATCAACCGGCGTTCGGTCAGCTCGTTCGTCTTCGACTGCGTGTCGATGAACTGATCGAGCTTGCGTTCGAGGCGATTGAAGCGGGAATCCATCTGACCGAAGCGGGAATCCATTGCGGTCTTGAGCTTCTCAGTGCGCTCATACACCAGGTCGCGCATTTCGGCGAATCCCTCATCCACCCTGTCGAAGCCGGCACTGACCTTTTCATCGAGGTCACCGACCTTTTCCTCGAGAGAAACAACACGTTCGAAGAGTTCCTCGACTCGGTCCGACATGAGGTGCCTTTCCGGGGAGTGTAGCATCGTCCCCGTGGACGGATTTGCAGCGGCTATGCCGCACTCGAGTCGCGCGATTTAATCGAGATTTGAGGCACACTTCCGTACGAGATCGAACAATTGGTCGCAGGAATTGCCACGCGCCAAGGGTTGTCGAGTGGCAAGAATTGCCACGAGTTTCGGCTGTCGCTTCGGTTACTGGTTTGGCCGCCGCACCAGGGGAATGGACGGTTCGTAGCTTATCGGCGGCAACTCGACTTTGGGCAGAAGCACTAGGTTCACGCCGACGTCGTGTCCTGTCTCCGCAAGTGCATCGAGCAAGGTGTTTCCGAACTTTCTCATGAACCAATCCCTGGAGTAAGCATTGGAAACCCCAATATCAAGGGTTTTGCCGTCAAAGCCGACAACGACGAGTTCCTTGAACCAGAGTCTGTAAGAAGAGGTACCGACCTTGGCGCGCAGACGCGCATCGACTTCTGCCCACAACGCTTCGCCGGTCATAGCCACCTCGCTCTTCTTGACGCGATTGAGAGAGATCGATAGGTTCTCACGAAGCTTGCGCAGATGGATTAATGAATGGCGCCATCGAGCGGGTTCCGCCCCGGTGACCACGTGCACGTCGCCAGCTTCGGCAAGGGCGTCGTTCGTGAGGTGCGCAATGGTGGGCGTTACCTGGTGGAGCTGAAAGGACGCTCCATGGTCGTGACGGGGTCGCAGATCACCGCGGCGCCGAACGCACGCGAGCGAGCCGCGAGTTGCCGGACGCCGGGAGCGGACTGGCCGACAAACTCGCGCGCGGGCACGCGCCAGCATCGATCGACCTGCACGGGATGACGGCGGAGGAAGCGGTGGCGGCGGTCGATGCGTTCCTGGACGACGCGATCCTCGCCTCGCACACCGAAGTTCGCATCATCCACGGACGCAGCGGAGGCCGCCTGCGCGCCGCCGTGCACAAGCGGCTGCGCGCAATATCCTCGGTGCGCAGCTTCAGGCTCGACGAGACGAACCCCGGCGTGACGGTCGTCGTCTTCTAGCGGCGGGCCAGCCGGCATGCGGGTCCGCGATCGGCGTCAGGCGAACGCGTCCGCTGCGCCGACGTCGTACGCGGGGTAAATCGCGTCCTCCGGCGATAGCCTTACGACGAGGCGGCGCCTTTGAGGATCCGCACGACAGCCCCGATCGGTTGGGCAACTCGTTACTCCAATCGCCTGAGACGAATCAGCGGCGCCGCCCCTCGGACCGCCTGCGGACGCGATTTAATTCCTTCGCTCGCCCGCTACTCCTACGGCGCTGCGGCCGCGTTCGCCTGCCGCCGCTCGCGATCCGTCGGTGCCCATCGTCGGGTCGCTGCGGGGTGGCAGGCATGCGGGTTCGCGGCGACCTGTGAGCGCCGTGAGAGCGAAGGAATTAAATCGGCTGTTTCGCCACTGACATTCAGAACACCGTACGCCCAACTGATCGTCACGGCTTGTGATCACCCGAGCCGCGGCCGGTCGTAAGGTATCGCCGGAGACCCCGATTTACCACGGCGTCGAACGGGAGCCGCGAACCCGCATGCCTGCCGGCCCGCTCTCGGCTCGCTTGAATGCGCGTTGCGCACCGCGGCGGGACCACATTAGTCTCGCGGCGCAGTCCGGCCAGGGCGGAGCGTCAGTCTGAAAACCGCACCGCAGGCGGAGCGTGCCGCGTTGCCGCCGTTTCGCCACTGCCGACGGGATTCCCCGGTACGCCCAACTGATCGCTGGCTGTCGTGTGGATAACCCCAGGCAACGCGGGGATCGTCAGGTCGATCGCCGGAGGTGCGGTTTTCCGCCCGTCCGGCCGGAGCGCCGCGGGACTAATGTGGTCCCGACGCGGTGCGAGGCCGAGCACGGCGTCGAACGGGAGCCGCGGACCCGCATGCCTGCCGGCCCGCTACCAGAGCACGCGAACGCCGGCAGCGGCGCCGCGAGGTGTCGGCGCGAGCTCGAAGCGGACGGTGGTGTCGGATCGCCGATAGACGGTGCGGTTGAGATTCAGCGCCGCGTCGATCGCAAGACCGACCCCTAGCCCGATCCCGGCCGCCGTGAGCAGCGCTGCGGTTCCGTCCCCGGTTTCGTTATCCGCCAGCATCTTCCACGGGATCCCACACGCGACGCCAACGCCGAGACCGATGACGCTGCCCAGCAACACTCCGGTGCGCCGGCGTCGGACGCGATCGATG
This sequence comes from uncultured Acidobacteriota bacterium, assembly GCA_963762995.1. GTDB lineage: Bacteria > Acidobacteriota > Vicinamibacteria > Vicinamibacterales > 2-12-FULL-66-21 > JACDCA01. The sequence continues at coordinate 345,990 of CAVXMQ010000025.1, forward strand.
CTGGAATAGGGGATCGACGCCGGGCCGGCGGCGGTCTCGATCGTGAGGATCTCGGCGCCAGCCGAGATCAGCCGGCCCTGGATCTTGCCCTGATCGCGCATGTCGACGGTGAGCCGGTCGCCGGGGCGGGTTTTGCGCTCCAGCGTGCCGCGCGCGTCCTGCGCGGCAGCGGTGGAGGCCATTAAGAGGGTGATTGCCAATGCGGCCGTCAGATGTCGTGTCATGCCTTGGAAGGCGCAAAACGACGGGGATCTGGCTCAGCTAATGGCTCTTCTTGTAATGCTCCGCCAGTAGGTCGCGGCCGAAGTCGCTTTTGAAATCCCGCCACACCTGGTGGATGTGATTGGCGCGGTTCTGCGTGTTGTCGAACTCGATGAGGAACGTCGGACCCTGGATGCGGTAGTAGTGGCCCGGCCTCGGAGCGCTCCTTCGCGCCCATCCAGGCGAAGCGGATGTTGTCGAATCCCGCGGCGCGTAGACGAGCGAGGCGCTCCTGCGCGAGCGGCTGCGCCTGCGCGCCGGCGTGCTCCTCGATGAGCGTCATGAAATGCTTGCGCTGCAGGGGAGACATCTCACGGAACGTGAGGCCGCGGTCCTCCTGCATGGCTGCCTCACGCGTGTTGGTCGTGAGAATGTCGCGCGGCGCTTTCGGGTCGATGATGGCGCGTGACTGCTGATCGGCATCCAGCGAATTGAGCAGCGCGAAGGCGAGATCCTCTTCGGCGGCGAGCGGACGCGAACCCGCCAGCTTGCCCTCGCGGATGTGCGCGGGATTCACGCCGAAGAACTGCGGCGTGCTCGCGATCGCCTTGCCGTTCACGATGGTCCAGTGCTGCGAGAGGTGATGCCCTTCGTAGCGCCATCCCCACGTGCCGCCCGCCTTCGGATCGCCGAACACGGTGAAGTAATACTTCTCGCGATCCCGCATGTTGGCGGCGCGCGGCCCCTCCATCTCGAGCAGGATGTCTTCGAGCGCCCGAATCGCCTCCGCCTTCTTGTATCCCGTCTCACTCAGACCGGTGCGTAGCAAACTCATGGCGGCGCGCCGCTGCGTCTCATCCAACATCTTGAGCGAGACGCCCTTTCGCTCGATCGGCACGTAATTCCACGTCGTCCGATCCTCATCGTCCAAAGCCATCTGCGCGCTCTTTCTCAGCTCTGGACTCAGCGTGGCGAGGAAACGGCGAGCGGCGTCGGCCATGGTGTCAGCCGGCCCAATGGTTTCCGACACCCACGCGAAGGCGACGATGAAAACCGCCAGTAATGATGAGTGACTCATGTCGCAAATCATACGCTCGCTGCGCTCGCCGTCGCCGTTGTCCGTTGTCCGTGGTCCGAGGTCCGAGGTCTGGAAGGCAGAAGGCGGGAAGGCAAGGCGGAAGACTTGCATGGCTGGAGGGGTAGGCAGAAAGGCCAGGCACATGACCCTCATAGCATTGGTGTTTTGTCGCCTTCATCGTCGCAATTCCGGCACAGCCTCCGGCCGGCCAGACGCAGCCACCGACGGCGCAGAAACCTCCCCAGGAAGCGAAGAAACCCGAGCCGGCGATCAAGGGCGAGGACCTGCCGGTTGACCTCGATCGGATCCAGCGGGCGCTCGCGAATACGCCAAGGCTGAGGTTCGATGAGAAGGATCGTCCGGTGTTCCGCGTGCAGATCTTCGGCGAGAAGCCGACGATCGCAGACATCCTCGGCCTCGACGAGCCGAACCGTCCTGTCCCGCACAGCACCTTGACGCATCAGGAGTTCCTCGCGATGGTGACGCCGCGGGACATGCAGGGCTACGGAGGATTCACAAATACGGAAGGGGTCACGATCGCGGCGACATCGTTCGCGTTGCAATGGACACTGCAGAAGGCGATCCGCAAATACCGAGAAACTCAAGATGCGCGCGAGCGGGAGGCGGCACGCAAAGAAGTCCTCGACGCGCTCAACGCGCTGGAACAAGCCCGCGCGAAAGCCGGAAAGTAGCTCGCTCGCCTACCGCGGCTCGCGTTCGGGCTGCTGTTGCGATGGGCGGCTGGACGACGTGCACGCGCCGCTCAGCGGAGAAACTTGGACCCGAGGCGACGGACGCTGGCGGCTGCTGGGGCTCGCGATGACTGGAAGGACGACGTGATCGCTGCATGCACGGAGCGATTGAGCGGCGTCGTCGTCGAGGAAGTCGCGGGACTGCGTGCTTCAGCTCGCTCAGACTGAAGCCACTTGCGACAGGAGATAACCATCTCGGCGTCAGCATTACGCGAGGACATGGTCAGGCTCGAAAGCGGCCTCCGGCACGACATGACCAGGCTCGAAAGCGGGCTCCGGCAGGACATGACCAAGCTCGAAAGCGGGCTCCGGCAGGACATGACCAAGCTCGAAGGCGGGCTCCGGGAGGACATGACTAGGCTCGAAAGCGGGCTTAGGCAGGACATGACCACGTCGCATCAAGCTGAAGGCGGAGTTCGGCAGGACCTCGGGAAGCAACTGTCGGATGGCCGCGTCGAGCTCCTGAAGTGGGCGTTCATGTTCTGGGTCGGTCAGCTGCTGACGACGACTGCAATCATGGCGCTGATGTTCCGGGTCTATCGCCCCTGATCGGATACCGGATACCGGACACCGGATACCGGACACCGGACAACGGACAACGGACAACGGGTTATTATTCGCCGCATGCTGACACGACGCTACTTCATCACCACCTCGACCGCGGCCCTGGCGGGCACCGCATTCTGGCGGGTCCCCGTCCTCGGCCAACAGCAACAGCCCGCGCCGGTGGTTCCGGTCTTCAAGGAGCTGCGGCGCAACACCGGCCTCTGGACGGCGCGCGGCGGGACGATCGGATGGCTGATCAACCCCGGCGGGGTCGTTGCGGTCGACAGCCAGTTCCCCGACACGGCCGCGCTCTGCGTGGAGGAGCTGCTGAAGAAGTCGGGCAAGACCGAGATCGCGACGCTGATCAACACGCACCATCACGGCGATCACACCGGCGGTAACGGCGTGTTCCGGCCGAAGACGAAGCAGATCATCGGACACGCGAACGTGCCGAAGTACATGCAGTCGACCTACGAACTGGCGATGGCGCGACGGAAGGAGCAGAATCCGCCGCCCACGACACCGGAGCCGACCCCGCCGGTGGTGCCGGATCGCACGCTGACCAACACGTGGGGGCAGGAGCACGGCGACGAGAAGATCGCGATCAAGCACTACGGCCCCGCCCACACCGGCGGCGACGTCGTCATCTACTTCGAGAAGGCGAACGTCGCGCACATGGGGGACCTGATGTTCAACCGCCTGCATCCCGTGATCGATCGCGTCAACGGCGCCTCGATCGCGAACTGGACGACGGTGCTGAACAAGGTCGCGGCGGAACTGCCGGGCGACACGCTCTACATCTTCGGCCACGCCGGACCGAAGTTCGAAGTCACGGGCAGCCGCGCCGATCTCACCTACCACGGGCAAGTACCTGGCGGCGCTGCTCGAGTACACGCGCGAGCAGGTGAAAGCCGGGAAGACGCTCGAGCAGTTGATCGCCGCGAAGGACGTGATCAAGGGCTTCGAAGATTACGGTCCCCTGATCCAGCGCTCTCTCGCGCCGGCCTTCGACGAGGTCACCAGCGCGAAATAACTTGGCTCGAGTCGAAGCGGAGGCGATCCGCGATCCGGTCGATATCTTCCTCGCGTCCTCGGTTGGACTTGCGCGCGCGGTGGAAGCGCTGCTCACCGCGCGTGGCATCGACTACGTCGTCCAGGTCGAGTTGCTCGGACGGACGACCCTGTTTGGATCGCAGCGGCACGCGGCGGCCTTTTACGTGTCGTCCGACCAGGCCTCGTATTGCCGGTCACTCCTGAGAGAGGCAGACCTCGCTCACGGCATCATCGAAGAGTGATCCCAATTCAACGACAGCCACTCGCCCCAAACAGGAGATCAAGAGATCAGGAGACCAAAGGGTTTAAAACCCATTGATCTCCTGATCTCCTGATCTCCTGTTCAAGGTGAGTGGCTGTCCGTCGAATTCAGGTTACCGAATGGTGTCGGCGTACTGGGACTTGCCGGTGTGTTTCCCCTCCGCGAATTCCTCGATCATCTTGCGGTTGAACGCGGGGATGTCATCGGGCTTCCGTGAGGTCACCAGGCCGTGGTCGGTCACCACTTCCTGATCCACCCAGTGGGCGCCGGCGTTCGTGAGGTCGGTCTTGAGTGACGGCCACGAGGTCATCTTGCGACCTTTGACGATGCCGGTCTCGATGAGCGGCCACGGGCCGTGACAGATCGCGGCGATCGGCTTGCCGGAATCGACGAAGTGCTTGATGAACTTGATCGCGCGCTCGTTGATCCGCAGCTTGTCGGGATTCATGACACCACCGGGTAACAACAGCGCGTCATAGTCCGCAGGCTTCGCGTCGTCCAGCTTGCGATCGACGGGGATCTCGTCCCCCCAGTTCAACTGTTTCCATCCCTTGATCTTCGATGCCTGCGGCGAGATCACCTCGACGGTTGCGCCCGCCTGCTCCAACGCCTTCTTCGGCTCGATCAACTCCGACTGCTCGAATCCGTTGTCGGCGAGCACGGCCACTTTCTTATTGCGCAGTTCGTTGGTCACTTGTCCTCCTGTTTATCGTTGACTAACTGACGCAGTCTCCAGGCGGTCAGCCCGCGACGCTTCTTCGAGCTCCAGCCGCTCCAGCCGTTCGAGCTCTCGCGCAAGCTCCGCATTCGGTCGCAACGCGAGCGCACGCTCGAGGGCTCCCTCGAAATACGGGTGCGTCAAACCGGCGGCCCATGTGGACAGCGCGGCCATTGATGACTGCGTAGTCTCGCGGTCGGTAGAAATTACCGGGCCGCCTTCGACTGGAAAGAACATGAGCCAGCCACCCCAGCGGCCGCCAGCGATGGTTCCCGCATAAACCCGCGCCAAGTAAAGCGCGTTGCCGGATTCGACCGGTTCGTCGTAGTGATGGGCTAATGCCAGCAAGGTTCTCTCCTTCGTGTGAGGAAAACACCTACGAGATCGGTGCCATTGGGCGAGTGCCGCTGTCGCTCAGGCGTGGCGAGCTGATGCGGACATAATGACGACGTGTTCTGGGCGCCCCTCAAGGGGCTTACTACAACGACCGTCGTCGTCGCGTGCCTGGTCGCGGCGACGGTGCAGGCACGTCATCCCGTCTCGGGACGCCGCATCGCCGACGTCATGGGGCACCAGGGTGCAGCGTGGCTCGAGCGGGCTGAGCGGGAAGCCGAGGAAGCGCCGTCGAAGGCCATCGCGGCGCTGAACATTCGCTCGGGACACGTGATCGCTGATATCGGCGCCGGCTCCGGTTACTACTCGGTACGACTCGCGAAAGCGGTGGGGCCCACGGGGCGGGTGTACGCGACCGACATCCAGCCCGAGATGCTGGCGCTGCTGAAGACGAAGGTCGATCGCGATGCGCTCACAAACATCGAGCTGGTCCTCGGCGGCGAAACCGACACACGTTTACCCGACAACTCGATCGACCTCGCGATCATGGTGGACGTCTACCACGAGCTGTCGCAGCCGCAGGCGTTCCTGAAATCGGTGCGGCGCGCGCTCAAGAAAGATGGACGCCTGGTGCTGGTGGAGTTCCGCAAGGAAGACCCCCGCGTGCCGATCCGCGAAGAGCACAAGATGTCGGTGCGCGAGGCGCGCCTGGAACTCGAGGCGGAGGGCTTCGTCTTCGATCGGCTGATCGACGTGCTGCCCTGGCAGCACATTCTCATCTTTCGTTAACCGTTGCTTGCCCGCCGTAGCGCGCAGCGCGAAGGCGGGTCCGTTGTCCGAGGTCCGAGCTTGTTACGGAGGTAGTGATGATTCGTATCGCAGCGACGTTAGTCGTGGCAGTCACTTTGACGCTCGGCTCGGAATCCCTCGTCGCGCAGGAGGCGCGTCGCTACATCGCGCCGCGCACCGCGGCGGATGCCGCGCTGCCGCCGTTCAGTGGGGCCGTGCAGGTCGGCAAGACGCTCTACCTGTCGGGGGACATCGGCGTTGACGCCAACAACAAAGTGCCCGACACGGCCGAAGCGGAGGCGCGCCTGCTGCTCGATCGCATTCAGAAGACGCTGAAAGACGCGGGCTACACGATGGACGACCTCGTGTTCGTCCAGGTCTTTTGCTCCGACGTGAAGCACTACGACGCGTTCAACAAGGTCTATCGCACCTACTTCAAGAAAGAGTTCCCGGCGCGCGCCTTCATCGGCGCCGGCACGTTGCTCTTCAACGCCCGCTTCGAGATGCAGGGGATCGCGGTGGCCCGATAACCGTTGTCCGGCCTTCGCGCTCCGCGCTGCGGAACGCAACGCGTCAGCCCCTCCGACGACGGGCCGGCAGGCATGCGGGTCCGCGGCTCCCGTTCGACGCCGTGGTAAATCGGGCCCTCCGGCGCTTACCTTACGACCCGGCCGCGGCTCGGGTTATCACGGAGCCGGTGCGCGATCATTTGGATGTCCGGGCGTTCTGAAGAACAGTGGCGAAACAGCGCCGCGTCCGCCCGGACCGCCTGCGGACCCGATTTAATTCCTGCGCTCTCACGGCGCTCACAGGTCGCCGCGGACCCGCATGCCTGCCGGCCCGCCGTCGATCCCTCGAATGCGAGCGCACCGCGGCGGGACCACATTAGTGCTCGCGGCGCAGTCCGGCCAGGGCGGAGCGTCAGTTCGAAAACCGCACCGCAGGCGGAGCGTTCCGCGCGCGCCGCCGTTTCGCCACTGACCACGGGATCACCCGTACGCCCAACTGATCGCTGGCTGTCGTGTGAAAACCCCAGGCGGCGCGGGATCGTCAGGTGATCGCCGGAGGTGCGGTTTTCCGCCCGTCCGGCCGGAGCGCCACGGGACTAATGTGGTCCCGCCGCGGTGCGAGGCCGAGCACGGCGTCGAACGGGAGCCGCGGACCCGCATGCCTGCCGGCCGCCTGGTACGTTCGAGGCAAGCAACGGTTAACGGGCTTCGAGCGCTTTGACTCTCGCCGCGAGACGACCAGGGTTATGGCAGTTCTTGCACGTGAGGGTGCCGGTCTTGGCGCTCGCAGGATCCGCTTTCCACTGTTTGGCGGTGGCTTCGTAGGGCGTGTTGGCCAGCACCTCGAGCATCTTGTCGAGCATCTTCGCGGCTTCCTCGGTGCGGCCGGTGCGTTGCGCGGACTGGGTCAGGCCGCCGAGCACTTCTCCCTTGAAGTGCACGGGCATCTGCTCGATCCCGGCGCCCTGGTGCTTCCACAGCAGCGAGTACGATTCGTAGGCTTGTGCCCAGGCGGCGGCGCGCTGGGGCTCGGGTAAGCGGTCGCCGAATACGGCCATCGTCCCGCCGGTGATCGGCGGAACGCCGTCGTTGCCGGACGAGAACTTCGCTGCGGCGGCGAAGGATTCTTTCGCCTCTTTATACAGACGCGCGAATTCTTCTGCCTGACCAGCCTCGTGCGCGCGCACCGCGCGCCACATGGTGGCGCCTCCCTTCCACGCGAGCAGGTTCCCCTTTTCGGTGGGCCGCTCCTTCAGCAGGATCTCGATGTTCTGCTCCGCCTTGGCGACGCGGTCCATCCGGTTGTCCATGAACCCGGCGAAGACGTCTTCGCGCAACAGCGCGTGGACGGTGAGCCGGGTGTCGGAGAGGAGCGGGTCCTGCGATTGAGCAGCGGCGGCTGATACGGCGACGAAGGCGAGAAGGGCAGTCTTGAGCACGCGCATTTCGAAACTCCATCGGCGGCCCTGAAGGGCCTTACTACGAGTACGTGGGAGGCCGCTAGGCTATCATCCCGGCCGGAGGATGTCTCCAGTGTCCATAGCAAAGACGTTGGCGGGGGCGGCGGTGTTCATGGCTATCTCCACGCAAGGGGATGTCTTCGACCGCGTGACCCACGGACATGCGGTTTCCGAGGGGGGCGTAAAGATCCACTACGCGTCGCTCGGGAAGGGGCCGCTGGTCGTGATGATCCACGGGTTTCCGGACTTCTGGTACACCTGGCGGCACCAGATGGAAGCGCTTTCACCCCACTACCAGGTCGTGGCCATCGATCAGCGCGGCTACAACCTGAGTGACAAGCCGGCCGGCGTCGAGCAATACGACATGAAGCTCCTGGTGGCCGATGTCGCGGCGGTCATCCGGCACCTCAAACAGGAGAAAGCGACGATCGTCGGACACGACTGGGGGGGCATGGTGGCGTGGCAGTTCGCGATGAACCTGCCGCAGATGACGGAGAACCTGGTCATCCTGAACCTGCCGCATCCCAACGGGTTGCTGCGCGAGCTGCAGTCCAACCCGGAGCAGATCAAGAACAGCGAATACGCGCGCGCCTTCCAGCGGCTGACGCCGAAGGACCCGAACGTGTTTTTCGGGAATCCCATGACGCCGCAGACGCTCTCGGGATGGGTCCGGGATCCCGCGGCGCGGAAACGCTACGTCGAGGCGTTCGAGCGTTCGGATTTCGACGCGATGCTGAACTACTACAAGCGCAATTACCCGGCCGAGAGCGGCGCCGCCCTGAAGGCACCGCCGGAATTCCCCAAGGTGAAGGCGCCCGTGCTCATGTTCCACGGCCTCAACGACACGGCGCTCCACCATGCCGCGCTCGCCGGCACCTGGAACTGGGTGGAGAAAGACCTCACGATCGTTACGGTCCCTGGCGCAGGGCACTTCGTCCAACAGGATGCTGCGGAGTTCGTGAGTAACACGATGAAGTCGTGGTTGCAGGCACGCGCGCGCTGATGTCGCTGACCCATGCCCTGAACATAGAAGACCTCCGGCGGATGGCACGTCGCCGCCTTCCTCGCGTGGTCTTCGACTACATCGACGGCGGTGCAGAAGCGGAATACACGCTGCGTGAGAACACGCAGGCGTTCGAGCGGATCACCTTCCGGCCGCGGTGCGCTGTGCCGCCGGGGACGTGCGAAGTGTCGACGACGGTGGCAGGGGCGCAGTTGTCGTTTCCGCTGATCCTGGCGCCGGTGGGCAGCAGCCGGCTCTTTCATCCCGACGGCGAGCCCGCCGCGGCGCGCGCCGCAGGGGAGGCGGGCATTCCCTACATCCTCTCGACGCTCTCCGGCAGTCGCCTCGAAGACGTCCGCGCGGCATCAAAAGGACCGGTGTGGTACCAGCTCTACCTGGTGGGCGGCCACGCGGTTGCGAAAGAGGCCATCGCACGCGCCAAGGCGGCGGGGTTCTCGGCGCTCGTCGTCACGATCGACACGCCCATCGCAGGATTGCGGGAGCGCGATTTCCGCAATGGCCACAAGGAACTCCTCAGCCGCCGGCCACTCGAGATGCTGCCGCACGTCGGCCAGTTCCTCGCGCGCCCGCGCTGGCTCGCCTCCTTCTTCATAGACGGCGGCCTGATGACCTTCCCGAACATCGTCCTTTCCGAGGGACCGATGGGGTATGCAGACGTCGGCGCTGCTCTCGAACAGTCGGCCGTGTGCTGGGATGACCTTCGCTGGATTCGCGACGCGTGGCAGGGGCCGTTGATCATCAAGGGCGTCCACACCAAGGAAGATGCGCTGCGAGCCGTGGACGCCGGAGCCAATGCGCTGGTGGTGTCCAACCACGGCGGCCGACAGCTCGATGGTGTGCCCGCCACGCTCGACATGCTGCCCGAAGTCGTGGACGCCGTCGGCGGACGTATCGACATCCTGATGGACGGCGGCATCCGCCGCGGCAGCGACATCGTCAAGGCCCTCTGCCTTGGCGCGAAAGCTGTACTCGCGGGACGCGCCTACGCCTACGGCCTCGCCGCCGGGGGAGGGGCAGGAGTTGCGCACGCGATCGGCATCCTGCGCGCGGATTTCGTCCGCACGATGAAGCTGCTCGGATGTCCCTCGCTTGCCGAGCTCGATCGATCTTTCATAGATCGAAGGCTCTGACGCTCTCGCTGTCCGTTGTCCGTTGTCCGTTGTCCGAGGTCCGGGTCCGAGGTCCGTTGTTGCGAAGTCAGGTCGCCCATTCGATACGGATGCCGTACGGCTCGATCTGACGATCGCCGGTCATCAGCACGAGGTCTTCCACGACGGCCTGTGCGATCAGAAGGCGATCGAACGGGTCGCGATGATGCGCTGGCAGCCTGGCGACCTGTAGGGCGTGAGCCGGCCGGATCGCAAGCGCCTGCACACCGGTTTGATCGATGCGGGTAGGGACGTACTCCACTGGGTCCGCCGGCAGCGTGAGCTTGCCGAGACTCCATTTGATCGCGATCTCCCATGCCGACGCTGCCGAGAAGAACATCTCGGTATCGCCGCGCTGGATGAGCCGCCGAGCACGCCGCGACAGCCGGTCCGGATCCGCGACCATCCAGAGCCACGTCTGGGTATCGAGCAGGATTCTCACCGCTCGAAGTCCGACAGCACGTCGGGCGGCAACGGGGCATCGAAATCGTCGGCGATCGTCACCACACCCTTGTCGCCGCCCAGCCGGCGTGTGGTCCCGACAAAGGGCACCAGCCGGGCCACCGGTGTCCCCGCCCTCGAGATGACGATGTCCTCCCCGCGTTCGACCGCCTGGAGGAGTTGCGAGAGGTTGCTTTTGGCTTCGTGCACGTTCACCAGCCTCATGGATGCTATTCTAGCTAACTAAATTAGCTAAGTCGAGTGGATGTCCCCCAGGGCAGAGCACGTTTCATGCCCGAGGCATCGGCCGACCAATGGGCTGCGTTTAGGAATATGTCGGTGCGGTACGTTGCAGGAATGGCGATCTGACCTAGCGGTATACATTGCAGGAATTACAATGCCGGGCCGCGTGAACCAACGGACAACGGACAACGGACAACGAACAACGGGAGCGAAGGGACCTGATGGAATGGACGACTGAGGACCGCATTGCGCTCCGGCGGGCGAAGAGTCTGCTCGAGCGGCCGGGGCTCGCGGTGCGGATTGCGGAGACCATTGGGGCGCCGATCGAATCGCTCTTTGCGGCGCTGCCGGACGGGGCGGCCGCCATGGTGCGGACGGCGACGACCAAGTCGTTGAATGCCGCACTTCGCGCAGCCACCTCGATCATGGATGACCAGCCGCGCACTGCCTCCGAGCGCATGCATACCCTGGCGGTGGCGGCGAGCGGCGCGCTCGGGGGAGTGTTCGGCTTCAGCGCGCTGGCCGCGGAGCTTCCGGTCTCCACCACGCTCATGTTGCGCTCGATTGCGGATATCGCGCGCAGCGAGGGGCACTCCATCAAGTCTCCCCAGGTGCAGCTCCACTGCATCGAGGTCTTCGCGCTCGGAGGACCCGGGCGCGGCGACGATGCCATTGAGTCGGGGTACTTCGCGGTTCGTGCGGCCCTGGCGAAGGCGGTGAGCGAGGCCGTCGAGCATCTGCTGGCGCGTGGAGTGGCGTCGGAGGCGTCGCCGGCGCTGGTGGGGCTGATCAGCAAAGTGGCGGCGCGTTTCGGGATCCCGGTCAGCGAAAAAATCATGGCGCAGTCGGTACCGCTGATCGGCGCCGCCGGAGGCGCGGCGATCAACGTGCTCTTCATCAATCACTTCCAGGACGTCGCCCGCGGCCACTTCACGGTCCTGCGCCTCGAAGGGAAGTACGGAGTTGATGAGGTCAGGCTGGTCTACGCCGCGATTTGAGCCTCATCCTGTCGCGCTAAAAGCTCAGCAAAAGGGCTATCGCACCGGCCCCTCAGAGCCGACAAGACGTACTAACAAAAACGAAACCGACGGAGAATCCTGTAAGTCTGCGCCGTCGTTTTCCCCAGTACACGTCGGCCAAACCGCACGGAACGATTCGTGCCTGCGATCAACTCACCTCCATGTCCTTTCTCTCGAGTTTTGCCACCGACATCGCGATCGACCTCGGCACCGCGAACACCTGTGTCTTCGCCCGCGGCCGGGGCATCGTCGTGAACGAGCCGTCCATCGTCGCGTTCAACACCATCAATGGACAGGTCGAGGCGGTTGGGCAGGATGCCTACGACATGCTGGGGCGCACGCCGCCCAACATCAAGGCCATCAGGCCGATGAAGGACGGCGTGATCGCCGACTTCGACGCCACCGAGAAGATGCTCGCGCACTTCGTCAAGAAGGCGACCGGCAGCCGGCCGATGATGCGGCCGCGGCTGGTCATCGGCGTGCCCTCGGAGATCACCCCGGTTGAACGGCGCGCCGTGAAAGACAGCGGACTGCGCGCCAAGGCCAGCGAGGTCTTCCTCGTAGACGAGCCCATGGCCGCAGCGATCGGCGCCGGCATGCCGGTGTCGGACCCGGCTGGAAACATGATCATCGACATCGGCGGCGGCACCACCGACATCGCGGTGATCTCGATGGCGGGCACGGTGTACGGCCGTTCACTGCGCGTCGCGGGAGATGCGATGAACGACGCGATCGCCATCTACATGAAGCGCGTCTTCAACCTGTTGATCGGCGAACGCACGGCGGAGCAGATCAAGTTCGAGCTCGGATCCGCGACGCCGCTCGGCGAGACGTTGAGCATGGAAGTGAAGGGACGCCACGTCTCGGAAGGCGTGCCGAAAACCGTCAAGGTGTGGGACCAGGAGGTTCGGCAGGCCCTCGCCGATCCCCTGCGTCAGATCGTCCAGGCCGTGCGCATCGCGCTCGAGCGCATCCCACCCGAACTGTGTGGCGACATCTACGACCGCGGCATCGTGCTCACCGGCGGCGGCGCGATGCTGAGGAATCTCGACCGGCGACTCGCGGCCGAGACCGGATTGCCCGTCGTGCTCGCCGAAAATCCCCTGACATCCGTCGTCACCGGCGCAGGGATGATCCTCGACGACCTGCCGTTGCTGCGCAAGGTGGCGTGGGCTAGCTAGCGCGCGGGCTTCAGCAGCCAGATCTCATCGGAGACGTGGACGGAATTCGAGTACGCGAGCCCTCGTCCGTCTGGCGTTGGGAAGAACGGCATGTTCGTCCCGCGCAGGCTTACCGGCAGCACACGTGACGTTCCCGACTGCACGTCCACGACGCGGTACTCCTGGTTGCCACGCCCGTCGATCGTCAGGTAGCCGATGCGACGGCCATCTGGGAACCACACCGGCCAGCCGCCATCCTGCGTCAACTGCCGCTCGCCGGAGCCGTCGGCGTTGATGAGGAAGATGCCCTTCGCGAAGCTGCGGTCCCCCGCAAAGGCAATCTGCTTGCTGTTGGGCGACCACATCGGCACCGTGCCCGGCGACGCGGTCACCCGTCGCGGGTTGGTGAGGTCGGTCGCCGACACCACGTAGATCTGCTCACCCTGCGCGTCCAGTTTCGAAAACGCCAACCAACGTCCGTCGCGCGACATGTCGGCATATGCGGCACCGGGGAGCGGCAGCGTCACGGCGGGACCGCCACCACGTGGGACGCGGCCGATCTGGCGCGGCTGTCCCCAGCTGTGAAAGAGGATGGCGGAGCCGTCGGCGGTGTAGCGAGCATAGACGGCTCCGGCTTCCCCCGACGTCAACCGGCGCGCGTTGCCTCCTTCGATCGGCACCGTCCAGATCTGCCAGGAGCCGTCGACTTCTCCGCGGCTGAACGCGATCTCTTTGCTATCGGGAGAGACCGTCGGTCCCCAGATGAACGGCGAGTGTGTCAACAGCGTTCGGGGCGTTCCGGTCGCAAGGTCGAAGTAGTCGAGCGTGTTCCGCCAGCGCGAGTTCACGAACGCGACCGATCCATCTGCCGCGACCGTCGGCCCCTGGTCGGGGCCGGGCCCCGTCGTCAATCGAACAGGGTCTCCGCCCCCGAGAGGAAGTCGCCAGACGTTGACGGCGCCACCACGATTCGACACGAACACCAGGCCAGTGCCGTCGTAGGTGAAGACGGGGGAGTCAGCGAAAACCGTCGCCGGCTGCGTCATGGCGCGACGTGGCTCGCCGCCGCCGACCGGCACGAGCCAGATCTCACCTGCGATGCCACCGGTACCGCGCACGACCGCGATCGTCATCCCGTCTCTCGACCATGCGGGGTGGCGAAGAAATGGGTAGGTGCCATCGGAGCGCAGGATCGGGCGCGCATCCGATCCGTCGACACCGGCGACCGTGAGCTCGATCGGACCGTCGCGGTCCGGCTGACGGAGAAATACCAAGCGCGTGCCGTCACGCGACCACGCGGGGGAGGACGCCGCGGGAATCACGGTGCGGACATCACCGCCGAGCGCCGGGATGATGCGGATCTCCGCGGCGACATCGGACCGCTCGCGCCGAGTGAATGCCACCCATTCGCCGTCCGGCGACACTGCAGGCTCCGCTTCGAGCGCGTCGTCATTGGTGAGCGCGACTCGTCCGCCGCCGGCGACGCGCGTCATGAACAGGTCGCGGCGGCCGTTTTGATCTTCGACGACGTAACAGATGGTCCGCCCGTCGGGGGAAAGGGCCGGATCGAAGGCGCGGTCCTGGGATTCGATCAGCCGCACCAAGTCTCCGCCGGCCACGGCGGCCTGCTCCGGCTGCGAGCCGTCCTGCGGCCAGGCCCAGTAGGCGATCGCAGCCACCAGGAGCAGTGAGGCCGCACCAACGCCAGCGAACATGCTGGCCCGCACTCGTGGTGCAGGTGGAGGGGCCACACTCACGATCTCGCCGGAGGAGATCGCCTCGAGGGCCGCCCGGACCTCGCCGGCCCGCTGGTACCGCTGGGCGGGCTCCTTGGCCAGACAGCGCTGGATGATGGCGCGCACCGACGCCGGCACGTGAGCGGCAAACGGCCGCACCGGCGCCGTCAAGATGGTGGACGTCAGCTCGATCTGGTTGCGACCGGTGAACGGCAGCTCGCCGTTCGCCATCTCGTACAGCACAACCCCAAGCGCCCAGATATCGCTCGCCGGGGACGCCAACTGTCCGAGCAGCACCTCGGGCGCCAGGTACGCCGGTGTTCCTGTCAGTCCGGAATCGCCGGGTACGCTGCGCGTATCGACGTCCACGTTGCTCTTCAGCTCGACCCGTCGCGCGAGGCCGAAGTCGAGCACCTTCGCGCCCGTCGCTGGACTGATGACGATGTTCGACGTCTTCAGGTCCCGGTGAACGACGCCGCGCTCGTGCGCGTGGTCGATGGCCCCCGCGATCTCGATGCCGTAGCGGACGAACTGATCGAACGGCAGACCGTCGTGTGGAATGACTTCCGACAACGGCCGTCCGTCGACGAACTCCATCACGATGAAGGCGCGCGTACCGGTGTCGGCGACTTCGTAGATCGTGCAGATGTGCGGGTGGGCGAGATGCGAGGCCGCGCGCGCTTCCTGGAGCAGCCGCGCGCGTTCCTCAGGCGTGGTCTGCGTGACTTCGCCGAGCAGCTTGATGCCGACGGTCCGCTGCAGCCGCTCGTCGTAGGCGCGATAGACCACGCCCATGCCGCCGGCGCCCAGGCGGGATTCGATGCGGTATTGGCTCAGTCGTTCGCCGATCATCGCGTGATGAGCATACCGCCGGTCGCCTCGGCGGGCGGGGCCGTTTAGGGACGGCGGATTCTATAAATCGCGTTATCGGTGATGGAAACGACGTAGAGGCCGTCGGGCCCCGGCCTGATCGACGCCGTGGTGCCAAAGCCGTCGCCGATCTTCAGCGTTTCGCTCTCCGTACCGTCGAACTTTTGCGCCCTGAACAGGTTATCGGCCACACGGTCGGCCAGACGTGGGTCGGCCGACGTGTCTACGTGCAGACGATCCGCAGTCAGGCGCAGGCGGTAGAGGCTTCCGCCATTGCCACCGACTTGCTGGAACGAACGGGCGGAGCCAAACCACAACGTACCGTTGGTACTCGGGGCCAAGCACGCCGCCGGTCACGAACGTCATGCCCGAAGGACCGATTTCGTATTTCCAGCTCAACTCCGGATCGACGTAGGTGGCGCCTGGCAGCGAGAACATCCGCGCGAGCGCGAGGGCCGGCGTGTAGGCGAGACGGGTCGGCGGGAAGCGCACTTGCTGAAGGCTGCTACTGAACTGAGTGGTCTCGATCGTCTTGAACTGCGCGAAACGGCTCAGGGGGCCCGCCGCCTGGATCCACCCGCCATTCATGGCGGGCACGATCCGATTCAGCTCGCTGAACGAATCGTCGCCATTTTCGGTTTGCCAGAGGTGACCGCCAATTGGATCGAAGGCCATGCCGAAGCCATTACGATGTCCGTAGGAAAAGACACGCTGGATGTTGGCGCCGGTCTGCCCGCCCAATGCCGCACCGGCGGCGAAGAATGGGTTGTCGGTGGGTGCCGTGCCGTCAGGGTTCAGGCAAAGAATGACACCGGTGAGGTGGGCGTTGTTAGGCTGCGGTCCTCCGAAGGTGTCGTCCACGAACGGCGCCGAGAGAAAGGGTCCGTTCGGGAGGTTCTGCATCCACCCACGTCTTCCTGTGTCCCCGACGAACATATACAGCTTGCCATCGGGACCGAAGGCCATACCGCCGCCGTTGTGGTTCCCATTCTCGCCGCCATTGACCGGGCCGGATTGGCCGGGCACCGGTACGTTATCGGTTTGCCGGGCTCGCAGGGCAATCACGGGATTCCCGAAAGCCAGGAAGTTGCCGTTCCACACGAACCGGTCGACGCGGTTTCCGAGCAGGGGGACTGCGCTCGTTACGGTCGAATCGGTCCCCGTGTTGCTCTCGGTCCACCAGATGAACACGGAAGGGTCCGCCGGGAAGTTCGGGTGCAACACCGCGCTGAGCAGACCCCGCTCCGATGAGGAGTTCACCGCCAGGTCCAGCACGGGAGTCGGCTGGAGGACGCCGCCGATCACACGCTTGATCTGACCGCTGGCTTTTTCCAGGACCAGGTAGTCGGATGATCCTGCGAGGAACACGATCCCGATCGGTTGGATGATTCCCGTGTTGAGGACCGTCGTCACCTCCAGGGTGGGATCGAAAACCACCGTCGGAATGGTGTCAGCCCTGGTGACGGGTGCGATGCTCCCCGCGCTTCCAAGAATTAGAGCAGCCACCAAAACTAGCCCAACACGCACGCTCACAGGGACGCGGAAAGTCGTCATCGCGAACTCCAGTCAAAAACGCCGCTGCGGACGCGGAGGATTCTTATGCCGAGTGATGACGCCGGCGACGGAAGGCCGCCGTGGCGACTCCTGCCGCAAGCAGCATGAGGATTCCCGGTTCGGGCACACTGCGGGAATTGACGTCGATGTTTACAGCATCGACCCCGATGTTCTGGATGAAGACGTTGTTGACGTCTACGAACCGCAGCCTCAGCGTTTGTCCAGCGTACGCGGCCAGCAGCGATGTGATGTCGGTGGTATGGGTGGAATACCCGGAGACCGGAGGATCCCCCACGGCCGTCTCGAAGAGATTGAGCAGGACGTTGAGCGAGAACGGATCGGCACTGGCCAGCATGATGTCGACGCGCGCACGCTGATTCAACGCCGCCGTAGAGAAATCGAGGGTCGCCGGTGTAAAGAAATCACCAGCCAGGTTGTTCACGAACAGAGAGAACGATACCGTCGCATCGTTCACGACGCTCGGTATCACGATGTCCTGATAGAGGATGTGTGTCCCGGGTCCCTGTGCATCGGACATGGCTGCGAACGAACCTTCGGGTGGGGCGGGAACCGTGAACGCATTGACCGGACTGGTGCTGCCTGTCTGGAGAAAGAAGGTGCCGTCGCTCCCGAGCGCGTCCACCCTGGTCCAGCCGGCCAGGCCGGATTCAAAACCGCCGTTCACCAGGATCGGCGCCGCCTGTAGGGGCGTTACCGCCAGACATGTCAGTGCCACTCCGGCGAGCAGCAATCGCTTCGACGCAATCAGTACGTTCATCGGTGAAATTCTCCGCGCGCTGGCGTGCAAGTTCTTCACCTTTTGTGGCCCTCTCGTTTTGTTCGGATTCTCTCTTCGTGCAGGCGTGCGCGGTCTTCAATACGCCGCCTAAAGTCGTCGCCTCGGGTTCTTTTGTTCGCGAATGCGGAAAGACTCGGAGATTCAGGAAAGACCTAGGGCAGCGCTCTTGCTCTAGGCGCGGCTCTTGGTCGCGCATCTGCGAATCAATTGGAGGAGGATGAAGAGACTGTTAGCTGTACTCGGCTGCGCAGCCGTCGCCATCGTTCTCGCGACGCCGGCGGAAGCCGGGATGATCAACCACGCGCTGGGCAAACCTGTCTCGACGACCGGGGTTGAGGGAGTCATGGTCCAGCGCTGCTTGGCTGCCTGGTCCACTGGCGCCACTGTCGAGCATCGTCGACGGCGTGTTCCTGCCGGAACAGAGCATCTGGCAGACGAATACGGTTTGGTGGGATGAAGCTCAACCGCGGTCGGTTCGAACAACATCATCGAGATCGATCTGCAGGGCAATTTCACGATCGACCAGTTGATCCTGCAGGCCGACAACAACGAGTCTTACCATGATCTCGTATCGCGACTGGGGTGGGACATGGATCAGCCTTGGCTGCTTTCGGCCCGATCGTCCCGGGCTTTGGCATGATGACGCGAGTCAGCTTCGGCGATCTGAACCTCCAGGCGTCGGCCTTCCGCATCGATGCGTCTGGCGGCGATGGGTTCTACTCGGTCAGCGAGTTCCAGGCTCTTCCCGAGCCCGGCCTGCTGGCGCTTCTCGGCATCGGCGTCGCCGGCGCGATCCGTCGTCGCGTGCGCAAGTAACACCTCAAGAGGCCGGGTCGTCGGGACCCGGCCTCGTCCTACGCTACACTGCGCCTCGGAGGGTCTCCATGGCGCGCGTTCCCCATCTCGCCGGTCTGGTTCTCATCGTTAGCTGCGGACTTTCCCTTCCCATCCACGCCGAACAGAAACCCGTACTCGCCGATGTCCTCAAGGTGGCGGGGACCTACCTCGCTGGTTTTTCGGAAAAGGTCGCCGTCGTTGCCGAAGAGGACTACGTGCAGCGCGATCTCACCACGAGCAGCGCGCCGCGCCGGCTGCAGTCGGACGTCGTGCTGGTGGGGCTCGGCAACGGAGTCGTCATCGGTCACCGCTACACCTTTGCTGTGGATTCCACGAAGGTGCGCGAGCGCGACGACCGGATGCTGAAACTGTTCCGCGGTTCGAACCCGTCGGCCGGGCAGGACCCGGCGAAAGCGCTCGAAAACGAAACGGCGCATTACTACTTGAGCGAGAATCTGCGCACGCTGGATGCCCCGGGCCTGGCGCTCGAATTCCTGCGCGCGGCGAACCAGCCGCACTCGGAATTCGCCATCGAGAGCGTCAAGAATATGGATGGCGCGCAGGTGGCGGTCGTCAAGTTCACCGAGCGCCCGACCTCCCGCATCCTGCCGACGCCGGAAGGTGCACAGACCTCTGGCAAGTTCTGGATCGATGTCGCCAGCGGGGCCGTTCGGCAAACGGAGCTCACCGTCGATCATCGCCTGATGTTCCGGTTCCACATCGCGACCAAGTTCGCCAACGACGCCGCGGTGGGGTTCTGGGTCCCTGCCGAGGTGCTGCAGGATGTCGAGGTGAGGACGCCGACCAAGAATGCGCACAGCGACATGGGCGCGGGGGGGCAGCTGGGCTCGCGGCGAAACTTCGAAGGACGTATTAAGTACTCGAAGTACCGCCGCATCACTTCGGACGCCTATTAGCACCGCGTCGGGACCACATTAGTCCCGTGGCGCTCCGGCCGGACGGGCGGAAAACCGCACCTCCGGCGATAGACCTGACGGCCCCCGCACCGCCTGGGGTTATCCACACGACAGCCAGCGATCAGTTGGGTGTACGGGTGATCCTGTTGTCAGTGGCGAAACGGCGGCAGCGCGGACCGCACCGCCTGCGGTGCGGTTTTCGAACTGACGCTCCGCCCTGGCCGGACTGCGCCACAGGACTAACGTGGTCCCGCCGCGGTGCGCCACACGCATTCAAGCGAGCCGAGAGCGGGACGGCAGGCATGCGGGGCCGCGGCGACCTGTGAGCGCCGTGAGAGCGAAGGAACTAAATCGGGTCCGCAGGCGGTCCGGGCGGACGCGGCGCTGTTTCGCCACTGACGTTCAGAACACCCGGACATCCAAATGATCGCGCACCGGCTCTGTGAAAACCCGAGCCGCGGCCGGGTCGAAAGGTAATCGCCGGAGGGCCCGATTTACCACGGCGTCGAACGGGAGCCGAGGACCCGCATGCCTGGCGGCCCGCCGCATCGATTCCTGAAATGTAATTCCGTCACAATCCTGTAATCGACGCCGACGCCAGAAATTCTTCGGCGGCAGCGCGATTTACATGGAATCCGCCAAATTCTTCCGATCGGTCCAAAGTTCGGCATGGAATGGTTCGTGCCTAGTCGGCCGGCATCCATGTCATTCCTCTCCAGCTTCGCCCAAGACGTCGCCATCGACCTCGGCACCGCCAATACCTGCGTGTTCGCGCGCGGGCGCGGCATCGTGGTCAACGAACCATCCATCGTTGCCTTCAACACTTCCAAGGGAGAGGTCGAAGCCGTCGGGCAGGAAGCCTACGACATGCTCGGCAAGACGCCGCCCAACATCACGGCCATCCGGCCGATGAAGGACGGCGTGATCGCCGACTTCGACGCCGCCGAGAAGATGCTGACGCACTTCGTGCGCAAGGCCTACGGCCGCCGCCCGCTGATGCGGCCGCGCCTGGTGATTGGCGTCCCCCCCGAGATCACCCAGGTCGAACGCCGCGCGGTGAAAGACAGCGGCTTCCGCGTCAAGGCGAGCGAAGTGCACCTGGTGGACGAGCCGATGGCGGCGGCCATCGGGTCCGGACTCCCGGTTTCCGAACCGTCAGGCAACATGATCATCGACATCGGCGGCGGCACGACCGACATCGCGGTGATCTCGATGGCCGGCACCGTTTACGGCCGCTCGCTGCGCGTCGCCGGCGACGCGATGAGCGAGGCGATCGCCGTCTACATGCGCAAGGCCAAGTGCCTGCACGTCGGCGAGCGCACCGCCGAGCTGATCAAGATGGAGCTCGGCTCCGCCAGCCCCCTCGATAAGCCCATAACGATGGAAGTGAAGGGCCGCCACGTCTCCGAAGGCGTTCCCCGCACCGTGACCGTCTGCGACCAGGAAATCCGCGAGGCGCTCGCCGACCCGCTCCGCCAGATCGTCCAGGCCGTCCGCGATTCGCTCGAGCGCATCCCGCCCGAGCTCTGCGCCGACATCTACGACCGCGGCGTCGTCCTCACCGGCGGCGGCGCGATGCTCCGCAACCTCGACAAACGCCTCGCCGACGAAACCGGCCTCCCGGTCCTCGTCGCCGAAAACCCCCTGACCTCCGTCGTCGTCGGCGCCGGCATGATCCTCTCGGACCTGCCGCTCCTGCGCAAAGTCGTCTCGTAGCGCTGCGACCGCCTGCTCGGCACGCGCGGCGCGGACCAGGCATGCGGGTCCCGCGGCGCTCCCGTCCGGACGCGCGTGGAAAATCGCGGCCTCCGGCGATGGCCTTGACGATCCGGCCGCGGCTCGGGTGATCCACAGACAGCCGTGCGATCAGTTGGGCGCCCGGGTGTTCCGAACGCAGTGGCGAAACAGCGCCGCGGCCGCTCGGAGCGCCTGCGGTCGCCGATTTAATTCCTTCGCACTCACGGCGCTCACAGGTCGCCGCGAGACCTGCATGCCTGCCGTCCCGCCGCCGCGCTTACGCGCATGCGACGGATCGCGAGCGGGCGGCAGGCATGCGGGCCGCGGCGACCGTAGTGAGCAGCCGGGCGAGCGAAGGAATTAAATCGCGGCCGCAGGCGGTCCGGGCGGACGCGCGCCGCTGTTTCGCTCACTGGCGCTTCAGAACAGCCCGTACATCCAAATGATCGCGCTATCGGCTCGGAAAACCCAAGCCGCCGCCGGATCGTAAGGCAATCGCCGGAGGGCGCGATTTACCCGCGTACACGTCGGCGCCGCGAGCGTTCGCCTGACGCCGATGCGCCCGCGTCGAACGGGAGCCGCGGACCCGCATGCCTGCCGGCCCGCTTCCGGCCCGCGAGGCCCGCGGTGGTCAGCGGCGGGGCTTCAGGGCGCGCATGCGGTCGGCGAGGTCGAGGAGCTCGTCGCGCGAGAAGATGCCGCGGGCGAGGCGGAACATCTCGCCTTCTTCTTCCTTGATGTGGTGCTCGACGTTTTCCTTGAGCACCTTGAACTTTGCGCCCCATTGCTCGTCGTTGGTCGCCACCTCGTGCAGTTCGGCGACGATGAGGTCGGCGACGTGGTGTTCTTCGTAGCCTTCGAGGACGATCTCGTTGGCTTCGGGGTGGGACTGCAGCGCGGGGTAGAGGACCTTTTCTTCCATCAGCTCGTGCGCGTTCAGCTCGGAGGTCAGCGTGCTGAGCAGCTCGCGGCGGCCTTTCCTGGCGCGCTCGGTGGATTCCTCGCCTTGCTTCAGCAGTGCTTCAAAGCGCCGGTGTTCGTGCTCGAGGAGCTGGATCGCGTCCAACGCCGCCTTGCCGCCGGGGAGGCGGCTGGTGACCGCTGTCACCGCACCGGCGAGCATTCCCTTCGCGAGCGTCGTGGTCGACTTGAGGGTCGACGGCTTCTCGGGGGAGGGCCGTGCCTTGCGCTTGCGGGTCGCCGCCGCCCGCGCCGCCACCTTCTTGCGCGCCACCGTCTTCTTCTTCGCCGCCCGCTTTACTGCCGTCTTCTTGCTCGCCGTGCGCTTCGTTGACCGTTTTCGAGTCGCCTTCTTCGCCACATGACCTCCGCCACCGGATCAATGCAAACTCCCCGCCTTCGCGCTGCGCGCTACGGCGAGGCAAGCCGAGTCCAGAGCCCCGAGCCCCCGCCTTCGCCAAGGCTACGGCGGGCAAGCCGAACCCCGAACCGCGAACAGCGAACAACGGACAACGAACAACGGGAGCGAAGGCAACGATTCGTATAATGGGCGCCATTCACCACACTTGAGGTTCTGTATGCCAAAGATCCGACTGTTCCTGATTGCCGCATTGCTTTGCGCTGTGGCGCCGTTTGCGCCGGCCATGGACGCGCTTGTCGATCCGCTCGACACCAAGCTGCTCACGCAGCCGGCGATCAGCGCGTCGCATTTGGCGTTTATTTATGCCGGAGACCTGTTCGTCGCCGACCGCACCGGCGCCAACGTGCGACGGCTGACGACTGACGATGGGGTCGAATCGAATCCGGTGTTTTCACCGGACGGCAAGCTCATCGCGTTCAGCGCCTCGTACGACGGGAACGTCGATGTCTACACGATTCCGGTGACCGGCGGCGCGCCGACGCGGCTGACGTGGCATCCGGGCGGCGACAGCGTGCAGGCGTTCACGCCGGATGGAGGCGGGGTGCTGTTTGCGTCGCAGCGCGCGACCTACACCAACCGCTACGCGCAGCTGTTTACCGTGCCGCTCACCGGCGGGATGGAGACGCAGCTGCCGATTCCAAACGCGGCACGCGCCACGTACTCGCCCGATGGCCAGCGGATCGCCTACAACCCGATCCCGCCACGGTTCCAGCAGTGGAAGTCGTATCGCGGCGGCACCGCGTCCGAGCTCTGGCTCTACAACACGAAGGGGCACGCCGTCGAAGAGATCCCGCAGCCGAAGGAGCGCGCCAACGACGTGGACCCGATGTGGATCGGCGACACGGTCTACTTCCGCTCCGATCGGAACGGCGAGTTCAATCTCTTTGCCTACGACACGAAGAGCCGGCAAGTGCGCCAGGTGACTCGCCATGAAGACTTTCCGGTGCACAGCGCCGGGTACGGCGGCGGCCGCATCGTCTACGAGCAGGCGGGCGTGTTGCACGTGCTCGACCCCGGATCGGGCAAGGCCGAACGGCTGAAGATCGGCGTCGCGTCCGACATGCGCGCCACGCGCTCGCGCTTCGCGCGGGGCACGAACTGGATTCGCGAAGCGGCGCTGTCGCCGACCGGCACGCGCGCGCTGTTCGGATATCGCGGCGAGATCGTGAGCGTGCCGGGCGAAAAAGGCGATGTGCGTAACCTCTCGAACAGCGTGGCCGCACACGATCGCTTCCCGGAATGGTCGCCCGACGGCCGCTCCATTGCCTGGTTCTCGGACGCATCCGGCGAGTACCAACTCCATATCGCCGCACAGGACGGCAAAGGGGAACCGCGCGCGATCAAGGTGCCGGGAGAAGGCTTCTACCGCAATCCCGTCTGGTCGCCCGATTCACAGAAGATCGCCTACTTCGACAACTCGCTCACCGTTTATTGGCTCGATGTGAAAAGCGGCGCGTCGAAGAAGGTCGCGTCGCAGCCGATCTACGGGCCGAACATCCTCGTGAGCTACGCCTGGTCCCCTGATTCGAAATGGCTCGCCTATGCCATGGACAACAAGGCGCTGATCACGACGGTCTATGCCTATTCGACGGAACAGGGCAAGTCGTTCCAGGTCAGCGACGGGCTGAGCGACGTCCGCGATCCGCAGTTCGACAAGAGCGGCAAGTACCTGTTCTTCTTCGGATCCACCGACGCAGGTCCTGTAAAGGACTGGTTTGCGCAGTCGAACGCCGACATGCGCGCCTCGAGCAACATCTATCTCGCCGTGCTCCAGAACGACCTGCCGTCGCCGATCGCGAAAGAGAGCGATGAGGAGAAGCCGACGCCCGACAAGCCGGCACCCGACAAACCCCCGGCGGACAAGCCGGCAACCGAGAAACCGGCAACCGAGAAGCCGGCCGAAGTCATTCCCGATAAGCCGGCCGACAAGCCGAGCGCCAAGCCGTTCCGCATCGACTTCGAAGGGCTCGAATACCGCGTGCTCGATCTTCCGTTGCCGGCCGGGACGCTCTCGAGCCTGCAGGTCGGCAACGCCGGGCAGGTCTACTACCTGCGCACCACCGATGGCGCCACGTCGCTGAACCGCTACGACCTGAACACGCGCAAGAACGACACGATCCTGCCCAACGTGAACGGTTACGTCGTCTCTGCCGACGCCAAGAAGTTGTTGTATCGAAGCGGGCAGAGCTGGTCGATCGTTCCCACCAACCGTGCCGTGCAACCCACGGAAGGGCGCATCGCCGTGGACGCGATCGACGTGCGCGTCGATCCGCAGGCCGAGTGGAAGCAGATCTTCGACGAGGCGTGGCGCATCAATCGCGACTACTTCTACGCCAAGAACATGCATGGCGTGGACTGGCCGCAGCAGAAGGTGAAATATGCGGCGTTCCTGCCGCACGTCACGACCCGCGCCGACTTGAACCGCGTAATGCAGTGGATGTTCAGCGAGCTCGCCGTTGGCCACCACAACGTCGGCGGCGGCGACAACATGACCGAACCGCGCAACGTGCCTGGTGGACTGCTGGGCGCCGACTACGAAGTCGCCGACGGGCGGTATCGCCTGAAGAAGGTGTACGGCGGCATGAACTGGAATCCGCAATTGCGCGCGCCGCTCACCGAACCCGGCGTGAATGCGCGTGCAGGTGAATACCTGCTGGCCGTGAACGGCAAAGACCTGCGACCGCCGACCAACATCTACAGCCTCTTCGAAAACACCGCGGGAAAGATCGTCGAGATCACGCTCGGCCCGAACGCCGACGGCTCACGCTCGCGCACGGTGCAGGTGGTCCCGATCGGCAACGAGGCGGCATTGCGTAACCGGGAGTGGGTCGAAGGCAACCTGAAGAAGGTAGACAAGGCGACCGGCGGACGCGTGGCGTACGTCTACGTGCCCAACACCTCGACCGCGGGCCACGCGTACTTCAAGCGCTACTTCTATCCCCAGGTGAACAAGGAGGCGGTGATCATCGACGAGCGCTTCAACGGCGGCGGCTCGGTTGCCGATTACTACATCGACATCCTCAACCGTCCGTACATTTCGCACTGGGCGATGCGTTACGGCGAAGCCTTCAAGACGCCCTTCGCGTCCATCCAAGGGCCGAAGACGATGATCATCGACGAGACGGCGGGGTCGGGCGGCGACCTCCTGCCGTGGATGTTCCACAAGTTCAAGATGGGACCGCTCGTCGGCAAGCGCACCTGGGGCGGCCTCGTCGGCACGCTAGGTTTCCCGGTGCTCATGGACGGCGGCGGCGTCACCGCGCCCAACCTCGCGATCTTCACCGACGAGGGCTACATCGTGGAGAACGAAGGCGTACCGCCGGACATCGAAGTCGAGCAGACACCGGCGGATGTGATCGCCGGACGCGATCCGCAGTTGGAAAAGGCCATTGAAGTGGTGATGGCGGAGCTGAAAAAGAATCCCCCGAAGACGCCGACGCGTCCGGCCGACCCGGTCCGCGGCAAGACGCAGCGGGGGACTGTGATCAAGAAGTAGAGCACGCGGTCGTTAGACGCGCGCACTCGACGCGCGGGCCGGCAGGCATGCGGGTCCGCGGCTCCCGTTCGACGCCGTGCCCCTGCGGCGCACCGCGGCGGGACCACATTAGTCTCGCGGCGCTCCGGCCGGACGGGCGGAAAACCGCACCTCCGGCGATAACCTGACGATCCCCGCGCCGCCTGGGGTAATCCGGAGGACAGCCAGCGATCAGTTGGGCGTACGGGTGATCCCGTCGTCAGTGGCGAAACGGCGGCGCCGCGGAACGCTCCGCCTGCGGTGCGGTTTTCAGACTCACGCTCCGCCCTGGCCGGACTGCGCCGCGAGACTAATGTGGTCCCGCCGCGGTGCATCATGGCGGTCGACGGCGGGCCGGCAGGCATGCGGGGCCGCGGCGACCTGTGAGCGCCGTGAGAGCGAAGGAATTAAATCGGGTCGGAGGCGGTCCGGGCGGACGCGGCGCTGTTTCGCCACTGACATTAAGAACACCCGGGCATCCAAATGATCGTTCACCGGCTCTGTGATCACCCGAGCCGCGGCCGGACCGTAAGCAATCGCCGGAGGCCCCGATTTACCACGGCGTCGAACGGGAGCCGCGGCCCCGCATGCCTGGCGGCCCGCCGTCGCCGACACGACGCACTGCGGCGAGGGTTATTTCAGCCGCTCGACTCCGACGAGGACCCAGCGGCCGCCGTCGCGGCGGAAGTACACGTCCACGGGCTGCGCCCATGAGGGGTGTGGCGGTTCGTTGGCGCGGATGGAGATCTTCACGAAGCTGCCGGCGTCGGCCGGGAGCGCGGCCGGCGCTGTCATGCGGTCTTGCTGCGCGGTCGCATTGCCGATCGGCTGCGTCTGCTGCGTGGCATTGTCGAACCGTGCCCACACCGCCTCGTACCCTTTCGCGGGCGTCGTCGCGAACCCGGCGCGGACGGCTGGATTCTCGAACGTCAGCTCACCCGACTCCGAGAGGGCGAAGCGGGTCAGCGGGTTGATCCGAGCGAAATACGACCTGCCGATCTTGTCGCGCCGCTTGATGAGCAACGACGCGAGGAGCTGTTCCGCGGCGGGATCCTTGTAGCCTCCCTGCTTGACCGCGGCGCGGATGTGATCGTCGCTGAAGGCCATCACGCGAAGGGCCGCCCACAGTTCGTCATCCGGTCGCACGTGACGCAAGGCCGCCACCGGCACGCGCGGCGTCCACTTCACGGGGTCGAATTCTTCCGCCTCGAAGCGGCCGATCTCCGGGTGCTTCTCGAAGTCGAGCGTCTGCCACGGCTTCATGTAGAGGTTGAACGTAAATAGCCGCTTGAACATCGCGCCCAGATCGACCAGCTTCTCGAAGCCTTCATCACCGTCGCGCGGATTGAGCGCGCCGGTGCCGAAGGTAGACCCGACGTCCTGCAGATAGTGGCGCACGACGCCGCGGCCGTTCTCGGTGATCAGCGTGTCGAGCGTGTTGCCCGCCTTCATGTCCACGAGGTTCGTCCACGCGCCGAAGACCTGCAGGGCGCGCAGTTCACGACGGTGCTCGTGAGGAACGACATCGTTGGGATCGTCGGGACGAGTGCCCCAATACTTGAAGCCGCCGAGCGGACGGCCGGGGACCGCCCGACCAGCCGCCACACGGTACGACCCATCGGCACTCTGCGCGGAACGCTTCAACACGTCCGTGATGTCGCTGCGCTTCAGCGGACGGCGCGTGCCGTGCTCGCGGACCGTCGCCTTGGGATCCAGGTCGATGTTTTCGGGGCGCACCGTGGCGAGGTACGTCTCGACCTGATGATAGCCGAGCGCCCAAAACAGCTTCGTCGCCACCGTCGCCGCTGCCGTGGGGGCGGTTGGATTGTCTTTGCCGTCGAAGCTGAGGAACCAGACTTCCCCCTTCTCGTCGCGGACGGTGAAGCCTGGCGCCACGCCGGCGCTCTTGGCGCGAATCACCGTCCACTTGCCGGCCGCGGGTCCGGCGATCGTGTTTGGTCCGCGCGCGATCTCGTCCACGGTCACCGGGCGCGAGTAAATGCGATTGGTGAACCAATTCGAGTCGGGGACTTCGTCTGCCGTGTTGATGTTCTGCGCGCGCACGTTCTTCGTCGGGTCGCCGGGCTCGCCGAACATGTTCCCGAGCAGGTCAGGCGTCAGGGGGATCTCCCAGGACTGCACCTTCGACGCGTCCTGCGTGTCGGGTTCGCGCTGGAGCGGATCGTCGCGGAAGAACTTCGGCTGTTGCGCACCAAGGGTGGCCGCCAGCAGCGCGACGGTGGTGACGATCGCGAGCTTTTTCACCATGCGGCCCCCGTGGAGAAGACGAGGCGCCAGCCGTCGTTGCCGCGCGCACCTTCGATTCGGAGCACGGTGGTTCCCGGCGTGTGGAACCGAACGCCGATCCCCCAATCGTGCGTGAGATTCTCGAAATCGAGGTCCTCTCGCTGGTTCGTGACCTTGCCGGCGTCGTAGAACAGCGCCATGTCCAGCGCGTAGCGGTTCGGGATCCAGCGGAGCTCCGCCGACGTGAGAATGCTGTGTCGATCGCGGAAGCGTCCGGTTTGATACGCGCGCAGCGTGCGGCCGCTGCCGAGGCTCGGCAGCAGGAAGAAGGGGACCGTATCGCTGTCGTCGACGATCGTCTGCATGCGTCCGCGCAGCGAGATCACCCAGTTCTCGCGCAGGATCGGGAGGTGCTGGACGGCTTCGCCGTCAACGCGCTGGAAGCCATACGAGCCGCTGCCGTCGTTGTAGCTCGCCACGGTGACGCCGTAGAAGCCCCCCTTGCGTGCATATGAGGGTGAAGGCCGCCAGTCGATCGCCGCCTGCCCTTCGACGCGGGCGAAGGTGATGTTCTGGAACAGTCCCGGGGTGGCAAACGGGTCGTACGTCGTTTCGATTGAAGGGTGCTTTCCCTTGCCCTCGAACGTCTCGTACTGGTCGTAGCTGGCCTCGCCGTGCAGCCGCGTCCAGGAGCGTCGGCTTGAACTCCATACGGCCCGCGCCGTAGGCGTACTTGAGCCGGAAGTTCGTGCGGGGACCGCTGTCATTGCCGGTCCCGAAGTACGCGACCTGCGGGGCATCGAGGTAGCCGCCCCTGACCTCGAAGAACGTTCGATCGCTGCGGTTCCAGGGCCGGCGTGCGGCGACCTCCAGGTGGAGGTAGTTCTTCATCGAGTACGCCCCGCGCGCGTCGAACACGGCCTTGGGTCCAAAAAAGTGACGGTAACCGACGCCGGCGCTGAAGCCGCCGCCCTGGGGAATCGTGCCGACTTGCGGGTAGAAGCCGTTGGGCGGGCTCACGAAGTTCTCTTCGAGCTTCGTCATGATTCGCTCGAAGTCCGATGGTTGATAGGGCTTTCGCGGTCTTGGCTTTTTCAGCCTGCTTAGCGGCGATGAGTTCGGCGCGGGTGTCCTGCGCGTACACCGGAGCGGCGAAAAGCAGGCCCCCGATGCCGATCACGCTCGCCAGGCATGCCGTCGGCGCAGCGAGTGGGCGTTTTGTGGTCATTTGGGAATGACGATTCTAAATGAGGATCGGCATTTTGCAAGAGAACAAGCGCCACGCCGGGGCAGTCGGCGCAGGCGATTGCTGCCATCTTGAATGTTGCATGGCAGCGTGGGCAAAACCGGCACACACCCGCTTCTGGATTCGAAGGTTCCGCGTGTAGCCGTTCCTCCAGATCGCGCGCGGCGGCGAACGCCCGGACGTGCGGACGCGCGTCGGCGGAGTCGAAGTGCCACACGCGCGCGATGCGCAGGAACTCGTCATCTCCACACAAGACGCGCGCGGCGGCGAGCGGGTGCGTCTGCGGGGAGACATCGAGGCCCACGGAGACCGGCGCGGTGATCAGGCTGATAGGCGAGAGCGCGTGGGTTAGCCAGAGCTCGATCGTCGGGGCGCAACCATGCACGCGGCGGTAAGTACGTGGAAACACGGTCAGCGTTGCGGTCCAGGTGAACGCGACGGCGCCCAGCAGCCACGGGAGCCACGGGAGGAGCCGTTCGGTCAGGACGAGGGCGGGGAACACGACGAGCAGGACGACCGAAAGTGCGATCGCCGAGATCCGGAGTGCGCGGGTGTCGCGGCGGACGTTCTCGACGCGTCGGCGCAGATGAGTCCGCATCGAAATCATCCCCAGAGAGACGCAGCGTGACGTCCCCGGGCCACGGCGACGTCCGTACGAAAGCCAACCGCTCGTTCCAGAAGGTGATGTCGGGACGGTCGATCCCAACCATCGCGCCGCCGGCGCCGCGGCGGAAGATCCAGTCGCCGGGCCGCCACCGCGCGAAACAATCCGAGAGGTAGACGGCCCAGACGATGGCTACGAGCGCGAACACTCAGGCCTTCAGGCGCGCGGGCCCGCCGGGTACCACGGGAACCGGACGTTCGGTCCGTGGCGGCGTGCCCATCTTGGAGAAGAACTTCTTCAAGCCCCCGACCAGCGCGACCACGCCGAAGACGATCAGCTTCCAGATCTTCTTGAAGAACCCGGTCTTCACCGCCGTGGCGCCGACGCCACCGGCAATCAGCGCCGTGAGGCCGTAGGTGGCGAGCTTGTCGCCGGGCCGGAATTCCGCGTAGCGGAATCCTTCGTTGAACGCATACGCCGTGAGCACCTGGTCGAACTCGGCGATCGAGACGTCCACCGAGGCCGGATCAGTGACGAGCTGCGCGCTCATCAATCCCGTTCGACCGAGTAGGCGAATCGAGTGGTTGATGCTCGTCTGGCCTTCGGAATTCAGCCGCGTGGCCCACGTGAGGTTGTTCGTGGCGGTGTTGTAGAACGGCGGTTGGTGCCAGCCTTCGAGGTTGAGCGGCGCCCAGCCACGCCGATTGCGTTCGGCGTTGGCCTCGCGGCTCCCCTCCTGCATGCTCGCCATCAGGGCGCCGGCGTCGATGCTGTCTTTCTCGTCGTCCTTGACGTGACCCGTGTCGTCGTAGGTAAAGACGGCGAACCAGTAGTCGTCGCTGCCGGGCCGCAGCCGCACGATCGTGGCGAGTTCGTCGCCGTCGGGGATGTTCTGGTTGTCTTCGAGGAACTTCCTCGTGGCGGCCTTGTCGAGGAAGAAGTAGCCCTCGGGAACGTTGATCGTCGCGCGATGTTCAAGCCGGCCGACGGTCGGTCCTGGCGTCCACCCGGGCAGCTTGACGTCCTGCCCCGAGGCCGCGCCCACGCTCGCCGTCCACGCGATGGCGACCATCGCGACATGCTTCCGCATAAGTCCTCCACGGGATGACGGGCAGGATCGGGGAGCGGTCCCTGCGAATTCGACGGATTTGCACCTTCGTGCAAATGAGTCGCCACAATCGAGGGTTCTCGCAGAGGAGAAATGACGTGCAGCAGAGTGCAGGGCGCATGGCCCTGACAGGCGAGAAGCGACGGGTGTGCTTTTTTGTGACGCACCCGCTAACAGTTTTGGTAGATGCGAGGGCCGATATAATCCGGCACCAATGCCGTTATCGACTGGTACACGTCTGGGCCCCTACGAGATCACCGCAGCCATCGGTGCCGGGGGCATGGGAGAGGTTTATCGCGCGCGGGACACGCGCCTTCATCGGGATGTCGCGATCAAGGTTCTGCCGCCGGTGTTTGCGAACGATCCCGACCGTCTCGCGCGGTTCGAGCGTGAGGCGCAAACGCTCGCCGCGCTCAATCATCCACACATCGCGCACATCCACGGCGTGGTGGGCCCGTCGGATGGTGGTCCGCATGCACTGGTGATGGAGTTCGTCGAGGGAGACGATCTCTCCGAGCGATTGGCGCACGGTCCTTTGCCGCTCGACGAGGCGCTTCCGATCGCACGCCAGATCGCGGAGGCGCTGGAAGCGGCACACGAGCGTGGGGTGATCCATCGCGACCTGAAGCCGGCGAACATCAAGCTGACCTCCGACGGCACCGTGAAGGTGCTCGACTTTGGCCTCGCGAAGGCGTTGGTGTCATCCGATTCGGGCTCCACCAATCCCGCCAACTCTCCGACATTCACCTCTCCGGCGATGACCGGGATGGGCGTCATCCTGGGCACGGCGGCCTACATGTCGCCGGAGCAGGCCAAGGGCAAACCGGTGGACCGGCGCGCCGACATCTGGGCGCTCGGTGTCGTGCTCTACGAAATGCTGACGGGCAAGCTGCTCTACGTCGGCGAGACGGTCACGGAGACCATCGCCCAGGTGATCACGCAGCCTCCGACGCTCGACGCGCTGCCGCCGGACACTCCGACAGGCGTACGACGAATCCTGCGGCGTTGCCTCGAAAAGGATCCGCGCAACCGCTTCCAATCCGCGGGTGACGTCCGCATCGAGATCGACGAAGTCCTGGCGGGCGCGCCGGAGCCGGCGATCGCCGGTGCGGCCGTTCCCTCTCGGCAACGAACCATGGCCTCGTGGCTCTGGCCGCTCGTCGCCGTCCTGGCGGTTGCGCTCGGCCTCGTCGTCTCGAGGCCGTGGGAGCGCACGGCCCCGGCCGTTCCGTCTATGCGCCTCGACGTTCGCATCGACGAGCCCCTGCGGTTGCACGTCGACGACAACATCGATGGTGCTGTGGCGGTGATCTCGCCGGACGGGCAGACGCTCGTCTATCTCGGAACGCGCGATACGGTGCGTCGCCTGTATGCCAGAAAGCTCGACTCGCCCGAATCAACGGCGTTGTCTGGCACCGAAGGGGCGCTCGGCCATTTCTTCTCGCCGGACAGCCGCTGGGTCGCGTTCTTCTCGGGTGGTTCGCTGAAGAAGGTCGCGCTGAGCGGCGGAGCGCCGCTCACGATCGCCCCGGCAGTCGACGCGCGCGGGGGCGCGTGGGGCGTCAACGACGTGATCGTCTTCGCCCCTGCCACGACAACCGGATTGCATCGCGTCTCGGCGAATAGCGGCACGCCGGAGCCGATCACGACCATCGCCAATCGCGAGCGCACGCATCGCTGGCCCGTCTTCCTGCCCGATGGCAAGACCGTCATCTTCATGACGCAGGAAAACGACGCCGCGTACAACGACGCGATTATTGAGGCGGTCGATATCGACACCAAGGCACGCAAGGTCCTCATGCGCGGCGGCACCTATCCGCGCTACCTCGCCGCTGGTTACCTCACCTACGTGCGCGAGAACACGCTCTTCGCCGTGCCCTTCGATGCCAGGGCTCTCGAGGTCAAGGGATCCGCGCACCCGGTGGTCTCGCAGGTGATGGAAAGCCAAGGTGTCGGCGCCGGCGTCGGGGATGGCGCGGCCCAGGTCTCGTTCTCGGACAACGGCACCGCCGTCGTGTTGTCTGGCGCGGCCGAGGGGACGACGTCGCGACTGGGGATCGTCGATCGGCATGGAAAGGACGTCTACGTATTTCCGGAGAAACGGGAGTATCGCAGCCCGCGGTTCTCGCCTGATGGAGAGCGTGTCGCGATCGAGATCTGCGGAAGGTCGGGCAGGCCAGATTCACGTGGCCGACCTCGTGCGCAAGTCGATGACGAAGGTCACCTTCGACGGTTCGATCAATGGCGGTCCGGCGTGGACGCGTGACGGGCGACGACTCGCGTTCTTTTCCGATCGCAACCGCGGCGGCCTGAACATCTACACGACTCGCAGCGACGGTGGCGGCGATACACAGGCACTGACGTCAACGACCTATGTCACCGTGCCGTCGTCGTTTAACGCCGATGGCACATTGCTCGCCGGGATGGAGCAGGGGCGCGACCCTTCGAAGGCGATGGACCTTGTCGTCGGTCTCCCTCAACGACAAGAAGACGACGCCATTTCTGTCGACCCGCGCGGCAGAAGTGCTCCCGGCCTTTTCCCCCGACGGCAAATGGATCGCGTACCAGTCCGACGAGGGGGGATTTCCGCGGATCTACGTGCGTCCGTATCCTGGTCCGGGGGGCAAATGGCAAGTGTCCACCGACACCGGGACGAACCCGGTCTGGACGAAGAACGGCCGCGAGCTCGTGTTCGTCGGCGGCTCCACCGTCGATGAATTCATGACGGTCGAGATCACGGTTTCCGGCGACGCGATCGTTGTGGGCACGCCGCAGAAACTCTTCGAGATCGCCGCCGTCCATCCTCCAAACGCCTGGTGGCACGACGTCACCGCCGACGGGAATCGCATTGCGATCCTCAAGGCCGACAACACGACTCGAGCGGCTGGTTTCTCGCACGTCACGCTGATCACGAACTTCTTCGAACAGGTCCGCCGCGCCACGTCCCGCTGACGTAGGCCGGGTCTTTAGACCCGGCAAAAGTCCGCCTGGGCGCGTGTTACACTTCATACACATGAAACGCACGAATCTTGTGTTAAATGAGGCGCTGCTGGAGGAGGCGACGCGCCTGAGCGGCGAGCGGACGTATTCCCGCGCCGTCGAACGGGCCCTGGAGGATTTCGTGCGCCGGGCCAAAGCTCGCCGCATCCTGGAATTGAGCGGCTCGGGACTCTGGCAGGGAGATTTGTCCGTCGTGCGTGAAGACCGGCCGGCGTACGGCGCGAAGAGGCGGCGTGGTACTCGTTGACACCTCGATCTGGGTCGAGGTCTTCCGCAAGGGATCTCGTCTGCGGCTCGAGTCTCTCGTGGACTTCGACGAGATCGTGACCTGCTTGCCCGTCATCCAGGAAGTGTTGCAGGGATTCGACGATGAGCGCGCGTTCCTTGCGGCGCGAGAGTCGATGCACGCGTTGCCGGTCGTGGAGGCGCCGATGTCGCGCGCCGTCTTCGACCAGGCCGCCGATCTGTACCGCTCGGCGCGTCGCGCCGGGCTCACCGTCAGGTCCGGGGTGGATTGCCTGGTCGCCGCCTGTGCTCTGCGTAACGACCTCGACCTTCTCCACAAGGATCGAGATTTCGATACGCTCGCGCGCGTCTCAACGCTCCGCTCGCACCGCGCCTAGCCTCTCCTTTTTCCTTTTTCCCTTTTCCCTTCTCCCTTCTCCCTTCTCCCTTGATCTAGCCGCCGGCTATCGCAAGCCGCTCACAAGATAGAGCGTGCTCTCCATTCGCGTGAAGCCGTACAGGTAGCTTGACGCGTCGGGGGTCAGGAACAGGTTCGGGGTGTGAAGCATGCCGGCAGGGTCCCGGGTGACGATCTCGCGTACAGGGTGTCCGCCGGCGGGTCGAGAGTTGGAGCGTATCGACTCGAGCTTTCGGCCCGTCCCAGGCGGCGACATAGACGCGGTCAGGATCGGCACTCCATCCAACGAACCGCTCGTTGTCTTCGAGCTTCAGCAGTTCCACTGGGGCTTGCCGCCGGTCAGTCTCCATCCGAGGATCGCGCCGTCGTCCGCGGTGACCGAAAACATCGAGCCGTCGGGCGAGACGTGGACCGGCATCTCGCGGTACAAGACGTAGACGCGGCCGCGAAGCACACTCAAATCGAAATCCTGCCGCTGGCCCGACTTCAGATCGATGACGGTGCCTGACGGCACGGCCTCACGGGTTCCCGTCACGAGCACGCGGTCACCGTTGACGAACACCGCGGTTCCCGGCGTGAGCGTGCCGGTATCGAGCTGACGCGATTCCCCCGCGCCCGTTGGGAGCAAGAACAGTTTGCGCGGCGCTGACGGTGTAATGGAGAGCGCCCATCGTGCATCCGGCGAGAGCGCTTGCGCGCGGCCTTTGCCGATGTGCACCGGCGAGCTGTCGGCCTGGCGAACGTAGACGTGGTAGTCGGGATCGGGGGTATCGACGTTGGTGAACAGGAACATCCTGCCGTCGCGTGAGAGCGCGCTGATGAGGGACCACGAGCGCCAACGAAGATCGCGCTCGGCCGCATCGCCACGCAAGAGGCCGGCGGCGGGACCGATCAGGTGGTTGCCCGTCGCCAGCAGGCGGCCGCGCGAATCGATGTCGAGCGGCACGAGGTCACTCGTCGCATGCCAGACCACGCGCTCTTTCACTGGCTGTGTGACGTCGCTGCGCACCGCCATGATGGCCCAGTGCGGCGGTTGCGCTCCACCGAACCAAAGCTCGCGGCCGTCGTGCGTCCAGGCGAGGCCCTCGAGACCGGCGAATTCCGACGTGAGCCGCGTGACCTTCCCGCCTTCGAACACCGAACATGGCCGCGGTTGTCGCCATAGAGCGGGTGCTCGAGGAATGCGACGCGCGTTCCATCAGGAGACACGCGAAGGTGACTGAGATACCCGCCGGTTTCGAAGACGACCTTGCCTTGCGGCACTTCGAGCTGATCGCGACCGCCGACGCGACGGACGATGGCGTAGCTGTTCTCGGAGAGGAAATCCGCTTCGCGAACGTGTTCGAGGATCTGCCGGGGCCCCGATGAGAAGAGCGGAACGCGGGCCAGGGTGCCTTCGGCAACCCAGGACGAGAGATAGTGCCGGCCGAGGGAGATCAACATGTCACCGGCGCCCGAGATCGCGGTGATGTCTCCGGCCGGAAGATCGAGCGGATTGGACTCGCCCGTATCCGCCCGCGTCACGAACATCTTGTAAGGCGCGCCATTCCAGGCGGCACCGAAGACGATCGTCTGCCCATCCGGTGCGAACCGCCCGTTGCGGATCGTCCCGCGGTCGTGCGTCAGACGCACCATTCCCGTGTGCTGTCGCGGGATGGCGTCGGCCGAGCTCCGGCCCAGGGTCCACCCAGCCAGCGCCGTGGCCACGACGAGCGCCGCCAGCAGCGCGAGGCGCAGCCACGGTTTCGGTGTCGCCACAGCGATGGTGGCGCCCGTGGCGGCGCCGGAGGTCGTGAGGTCGTCGAGCGCAAAGGCGAGGTCGCGAGCCGACTGGAAGCGCTCGCCCGGGTTCTTTTCGAGGCATCGATGAACGACGCGCTCGAGCGCCGCCGGCACACCCACGTGCGTCCCCGACAGGGCCGGTGGATCGTCCTTGAGGATCGCGGACAGCGTATCGGCGATGGACTCCTTCCGAAACGCGCGGTGTCCGCTCACCATCTCGTACAGCACGCAGCCGAACGAGAAGATGTCAGCGCGATGGTCCGTCGCGAGGCCGCGCGCCTGCTCCGGCGCCATATAGCCGACCGTCCCGAGGACGATGCCCGGGTTGGTCTGAACGGCCGTCTGTGCATCGCCCACCCAGGCGGCAGAGGCGGCGTCACGGGCCAGGCCGAAGTCGAGGACCTTCACGTGGCCGCCGGTGGTGATGAAGATGTTCTCCGGCTTGAGATCGCGATGAACGATCCCGCGCTCGTGCGCGCCCGCGAGGCCCCGCGCGATCTGAACGCCGTAGTCGATCGCCTTGCGCACCGGCACCGGGCCGCGCGCGATGAGCGCCCCGAGCGTTTCTCCCTCGAGGAGTTCCGTGACCGCGTAGGCGATCTCGTCGCGGGCGCCGGTGGCGCGCGCCTGGCCCACGTCGTAGATGGCGATGATGTGCGGGTGGGAGAGCGCGCCGATGGTCTTCATCTCGCGCTCGAACCGCGCCAACGAATCCGGGTCCGCGGAGAGGTGCGGTGGCAGCACCTTGATCGCGACATCGCGCCCCAGCCGCGCGTCGCGCGCCCGATAGACTTCCCCCATCCCGCCGGCGCCGAGCGCACCGACAATTTCATAGGGCCCGAGCCGAGTACCCGCCGCTAATGCCATTCCTTGGAGTGAACGGATTCTACGCTAACGCGGGCGCGTTACAGATCGTGCCCGCGCACCGCGGCGGGACCACATTAGTCCGCGGCGCTCCGGCCGGACGGGCGGAAAACCGGGGCCTCCGGCGATAACCTGCGATCCCCGGCCGCGGCTCGGGTTATTCACAGAGCCGGTGCAGCGATCATTTGGGTGTACGGGTGATTCTGAAGGGCAGTGGCGAAACAGCGGCCGCGTCCGCTCGGTCCGCCTGCGGCGCCGATTTCAATTCCTCCGCTCTGCACGGCGCGCCACAGGACGCCGCGGCCCCGCCGCATGCGTCTGCCGGCCGACGGCGGGCCGGCAGGCATGCGGGGCTGGCGGCGACCTGTGAGCGCCGTGAGAGCGCAGGAATTAAATCGCGGCTGCAGGCGGGCCGGGCGGACGCGGCGCTGTTTCGCCACTGCCTTCAGAACACCCAGGCATCCAAATGATCGCGCACCGGCTCTGTGAAAACCCGAGCCGCGGCCGGGTCGCAAGGCGAAGCGCCGAGCAGGGCCCGATATACCACGGCGTCGAACGGGAGCCGCGGCCCCGCATGCCTGCCGGCCCGCCGTGGTTACTCGGCGCGCAGCGCCACTAGCGGATCGACCCGCATGGCGCGGCGGGCCGGTATGTAACAGGCCAGCGCCGAGATCACGAGCAGGCCTGCTGCTGTGGCGGCATAGCTGGCGGCGTCGTAGCGCTCGACTTCGAAGAGCATCGTTTCGACGTAGCGCGAGAGGGCCAGGGCGCCCGCGATGCCAATGGCGACGCCGACGAGCGCGAGCTTCATGCCGCCGCCGAGTACGAGGCGCAGGACGTCGCCGCGTTGTGCGCCGATCGCCATGCGGAGGCCGATCTCCTGCGTGCGTTGGCTCACCGCGTAGGCGACAACGCCGTAGAGGCCGACGGCGGCGAGGAAGAGCGCGAGCAGCGCGAAAGCGCCGATCAGCAGCATCGAGAACCGCCGCTGTGCCACCGACTCGGTGATTACGGTGTCGAGCGGCGCGACCGCGAAGGCCGGTAGCGCAGGATCCACCTCGCGCAGCGCCTGCCGGGCGGTGCCGGCGAACTGTGCGGGATCGCCGCTGGTTCTGACCATGATCGTCATAGTGGAGAACACGTTCAGCCCGGAGGGGATGTACATGGTCGGCCGCGACGCTTCGGTGAGGCCTTCATGGCGAACGTTGCGCACCACCCCGACGATCTCGTAGAACCCGTCTGTGCCGTTGCCGATGTCGATGCCGCCGCCGATGGGGTCCGCTCCGGGGAAGTGGCGTGTGACGAAGGCTTCGTCGACGACTGCCACCATTGGTGTTGCGGCGGTGTCGCGGGCATCGAACAGGCGACCGCGGACGAGCGGAATCCCCATCGCTTCGAAATAGCCGGCACTCGCCACGCGGTAATTGGCGGACTCCTCCTTGCCGGGCTCCGTCGGTCGTCCCTGGATCGTGAACGACAGCATGTAGTCGTTACGAATCGGCATGGTCTGCACCATGCCGGCGGCGCGCACGCCGGGCATGGCCCGCAGCCTCTCGAGGAGCCGGTCGAAGAAGGCGGCCCGGTTCTCGCCGGCCGGATACGCGGCTTGCGGGAGCGCGACGGTGAACGACAGCACCTCGTTCGCCGCGAAGCCTGGGTCCACGTGCGTCAGTCGCGCAAAGCTCCGCAGGAGGAGGGAGGCGCCGACCAGCAGGACGAGCGAGAGCGCCACTTCCACGATCAGCAACGCGGCGCGCACGCGGTGTCCGCGCGCGCCGGTGGAACCTCGTCCGCCCTCCTTGAGCACGGCGCCGACGCCACCTCGGGACGCCTGCCACGCCGGCGCGAGCCCGAACAAGAAGCCGGTGGCCAGGGTGACGGCGAACGCGAACGCAAGGACGGTGCGATCGACGGCAACATCGGCGACGCGTGGAATACTGCCGGCGCTGAGCGTCCGTATCGGCGTGATGGCGAGGTATGCGATCAGCAACCCCGCGGCGCCGCCGACGATCGCAAGGACGAGACTTTCGGCCAGCATCTGCAGGGTCAGCCGGCCGCGTCCGGCGCCCATCGCTGCCCGAATGGCCAGTTCCTTCTCACGCACCGAAGCGCGGACGAGCATCAGATTCGCGACGTTCGCACACGCGATGAGCACGACAACGCCGACCGCCGCGAGAAGCGTGAGCAGCATTGGGCGAATGGGACCGACGATCAGGTCGTGCATCCGGAGCACTTCCGCGGACTCATCGCGGCTGTTCTGGGGATACTGCTTGGCCAACTGCTCGGCAATCCCTTTCATATCCCCGGATGCCTGTTCGAGAGAGACGTCCGCCTTCAGCCGCGCGATGACGCCGAGAAAATGCCCTCCCCGCGTTGGATTCGTCGTGTCGAGTGCCAGGGGCCGCCAGAACTCGGTGGTGCGGCCCGAAAAATAGAAGTTTGCCGGCATCACCCCGACGATCGTCACCGGGTCGCCGCTGATGTTGATGGTGCGGCCGAGCACGTTGGGATCGCTGCCGAAGCGTCGTTGCCACATCCCGTGGCTGATGACGATGACGTTGTTCTGCTTCGGCGCATCTTCGTCGGCGCGGAAACTACGGCCCATCGCCGGTGCGACGCCGAGCAGCTCGAAGGTGTCCCACGAGATCAGGGCCCGCGGGATGCGCTCCGGTCCGTCAGCGACCGATAAACGTATCGTTTCCTCCAGTGTAGGCAGCGATCCTTTCGAAGACTCGATTCTGTCGCCGCCAGTCCAGGAAATTGGCCGGCGCAATCGAAAAGCGACCGTATTGGGGCAGGACCTCGAAAACGTAGACCAGCCGCTCCGGTTGGGGGAAGGGCAGCGGCCGCAGCATGACGCCGTTGACGACGCTGAAGATGGCGCTGGTGGCGCCGATCCCGAACGCCAGCGTCAGGATCGCCACGATCGTGAAGGCGGGCGCCTTCACCAGCTGGCGCGCGCCGAAACGCATGTCGGTGAGGAGGTGGGCGAGGATCTGCAAGGGTCCGCTCCTTCTTCGCGGCTGCGCGGCGAGGTGTTCGATGTGGTCCGTCAGGCGTTCGAGGCGTGGCCGCGCGTGGCGGTGATCGGCGTGCGAAACATCGCGCGCCATGCGCGACCAGTCGTCGATCTGGGCGCGGGCATGGGCATCGGCGTCTGCTTCGCTGGCGCCGCGCGCGAGGGCGTCGCGATAGAAGTCTTCGAGTTGTGCCGCCAGCTCCCGGACGATGCGCGCCTCACGTTCGGGCGCCAGTTGCGGCAGCGACAGGTGGTTCCGAACGAAGGCGGACCAGTCACGCATCGCCGGTCTCCATCACCGCGTTGACGGCGGCGACGTATTCCTTCCACGTCTCGCGTTGCTGAGCGAGGATGCGTCGCCCTTCCGAGGTCAGGCGGTAGAAGCAGCGCTCCCGCTCGCCGGATTTCTCGACCCAGCGCCCCTTGATCCACCCGCGGTTTTCCAACCGCAGCAGGGTCGGGTACAGCGTCGGCAGGGCAAAGGTGAGGCGGCCTCCGGAGCGCGCCTCGATGAGTTTGCCGATCTCGTACCCGTGCCGCGGCCGCGCGTCGACCAGCGACAGGATCAGCATCTCGGTGCTGCCTTTTTTGAGCTCCGGACTGAACAACGTTCGCCTCCCTATATGTAGGGACGCGTAGTATGACGGGGTTCGGCGGTGAAAGGTTTGCTCGACGATTGATTTTGGGGCGCCGGCAAGCGTAGTACGGTGGGGCGGTGACCCCTTCCGCCGCTCCCCGTCTCTCCGTCCTGGATCTGGCACCGATCACCGAAGGCAGCGACGCGGCGACCGCGCTCAGGCACTCGCTCGACCTCGCGCAGCACGCCGAGCGGCTCGGCTATCACCGCTACTGGATCGCCGAGCATCACAACATGCCGGGCATCGCGAGCGCCGCGACGGCCATCGTCATCGCGCAGGTCGCCGCGGCGACGCGGAAGATGCGGGTGGGGGCCGGCGGGATCATGTTGCCGAACCACGCGCCGTTGATCGTGGCGGAGCAGTTCGGGACGCTCGAATCGTTGTTTCCGGGCCGCATCGACCTCGGCCTCGGACGCGCGCCGGGTACGGACTTCGCCACCGCGCGGGCGCTTCGCCGGACGCTGGTCAGCGACCCGGACGCGTTTCCGAACGACATCCTCGAGTTGATGTCCTACTTCCAGCCGCAGCCGGGGCAGACGGTCAAGGCCATTCCCGGCGTCGGCCTGCAGGTGCCGATCTACATCCTCGGGTCCAGCCTGTTTGGCGCGCAGGTCGCGGCCGCCTTCGGCGTGCCCTTCGCCTTCGCGTCGCATTTTGCCCCCGCGCAGATGATGGACGCGCTCGCCATATACCGCTCGAAGTTCCGGCCCTCCATCGCGCTCGCTGAGCCCTACGCCATCCTCGGCGTCAATGTCGTGGCTGCCGATACCGACGAGGAGGCGAAGTTCCTCGCCACGTCGGGCCGGCAGGCGTTCGCGAATCTCCGGCGGGGGATGCCGTCCACACTGCCGCCTCCCAATCGCGAGTTCGAGAAGGACGTCGTTCCGTACGGCCGGATCCCGCTCCACGAGGTCACCTCGATCGCGATGGTGGGCTCGCCCGCGACCGTCCGCGAGGGCCTGGAGGTCTTCGCCTCGCAAACCGCCGCCGACGAACTCATGGTGGTTTCCCACATCTACGATCACGCCGCCCGCGTCCGCTCGTACGAGCTGCTGGCCGAATCCAGTCTGAGTTGAGTCTGAGCCGGGTCTGAGCTGAGTCTGAGCTGGGTCTGACCCGGGTCTGGCTCCTGGGCGGCTTGCGGCGTGCTAAGCTCCCGCGGCATGTGGATTCGGTTCTCGCTTGCGTTGATCATCGCCGCCACCCTCGCCACGACGCCGGTCGCGGCCGATAGCGTCACCGCTCATCCGCGCGTTCAGCAGGCGCTGAAGCTCCTCGAGATCTGGCTCGATGCGCAGCGCGACTTCGACCAGATTCCCGGCCTCTCGGTCGCCATCGTCCACGACCAGGACGTCGTGTGGAAAGGAGCGTACGGGTTCGCCGACGTGGCAAAGAAAGTCCCGGCGAAGGCGGACACGATCTACAGCATCTGCTCGATCTCGAAGCTGTTCACCAGCATCGCCGTGATGCAGCAGCGAGATGCGGGGAAGCTGCGGCTCGACGATCCGGTCGCCAAGCACCTCCCGTGGTTCTCGATCAAGCGCACCGACCCTGACGGCCCCGAGATCACCGTCGAAGGATTGCTGACGCACTCCTCAGGCCTCCCGCGCGAGGCGGAGTTTGGCTATTGGACGGGCCCCGACTTCACGTTTCCCTCCCGCGAGCAGATCATCGAGAAGCTGAAAGGGCAGGAGACGTACTTCGCGGCCTCCTCGTATCACCAGTACTCGAACCTGGGATTGACACTGGCCGGAGAAGTCGCCGCGGCGGCGGCCGGGCAGCCCTACGCCGACTACGTGAAGTCACGTGTGCTCGGTCCGATCGGTCTCGCCGACACGACGCCAGAGATGCCTCGCAGTCCACGCCTGGCAACCGCGTATTCGTCGATTCAACGCAACGGCCAGCGCGTGACGGTCACTCCGTTCACCGCGCAGGGCATCTCGCCGGCGGCGGGATACGCCTCGACGGTGGAGGACCTGGCCAAGTTCGCGTCGTGGCAGTTCCGAGTGCTCGAAGGCAAGGGCGGACAGGAGGTCCTGTCTCGCAACACGCTCCGCGAGATGCAACGCGTGCACTGGATGG
Source organism: uncultured Acidobacteriota bacterium (assembly GCA_963762995.1). Lineage (GTDB taxonomy): Bacteria > Acidobacteriota > Vicinamibacteria > Vicinamibacterales > 2-12-FULL-66-21 > JACDCA01. The sequence continues at coordinate 389,304 of CAVXMQ010000025.1, forward strand.
ATCCCGACTTCGATTCCCCCTGGGGTCTCGGATTCGTGGTCTTTCGCGAGAAGGACAAGACATTCGTCGGTCACGGCGGCTCCTGTCCGGGGTTCCGATCGAACCTCCTCATGAACACTCCTGAGGAAGTCGCGATCGTCGTCATGGCCAACGCGCAAGGCGTCAACACCGGGCAGCTCGCGATGCGTGCCTACGAAATCGTCGCGCCGACGATCAGAACGGCCATCAAGGCGACCTCGACGAAGGAGGCTCCGCCGAAAGACTCTGGTTACGGTACCTACACCGGCACCTACGCGACCGGGTTCGGCGGAGAAGTCGCCTTCTTTCCATGGGAGGACGGCCTCGGCAGCATCGGGCTTCCAACCACGGATCCGATGTCCGGGCTGACGAAGTGGAAGAAAACCGCCGAGCACACGTTCCGTCGCGTGCGGAAAGACGAAACGCTCGCCGAGTCGCTGAAATTCGAAATGGATGCGGACGGCAAACCCGCCCGCATCATCTGGCACTCGAATACCTACCGGCGCGTGAAGTAGCGCTAGCGGCGGAGCTCGAGCGGCGTATCGAGACGGATGCGCACGATGGTGCCGGCCGGCAATTCGATGTCCTTGCCTTCCGTCGCCGCAATCACGCCACCGGCGCCGATGGTCGCACCGATGATCGCGCCCTTCACGCCTCCGATCAGCCCGCCGACCACGGCCCCCACGGCCCCGGCGGTTCCAACGGTCTTCGCTTCGCCGCGAATGCCGCTGCTCTCGTACACCTGCGTCGCCATCGCGCGAATCGAATGTTCACGGCCGTTCACGACGATCTGATCGAACGCGAGCGTCAGCCGTCCGGTTCGCTCGATGTTCCCCGCCTTCGTCACGCTGCTGACCACGCCACGGACGATCGAGCCGGCCGGAATCAGAACGGTATTGCCCTGCATCACATCCACCGCCGTGGTGGCTTCAAACCGCTGCTCAGTGGTGGCCGTGCCAGAGCTCAGCGGCGTCTGCAACCGTACGTCGAGTTCCTGACCGACCGGGATCACCCCGCGCGGACTGCCGCTGACCTGGGTGGGTTCCGTCGGAGTACTTGTGGTCCCGCTCGTTCCCACAGTGGAGTCCGGCGTCGATGCCGGCGGGTTGCTCTGCATCGTGTCCGCGCATCCCACACAGGCGATAAGCGCGGCAACACAGGCGATCTTGCTCATCAATTTCATTGTTGCGTTTCCTCCCAAAGAGGCGGAAACGCAAATCGCATTCCGCTAACGGCGTTCGTAATACCTTCGTATTTGCTCGGCCGTGAGGATCGGCTTCGTGATGAGGTGCGCGCGCAAGTGGACCATGCGCAGTTCGGCTTGAAGCCGGGCGATGGCATCCAGCTGTTTCTTCAGATCCGCCTCGCTGAGGGTGCTGGACTTGAACGCGGCGTCCAGCTCGCGCTCCGCATCGACGATCGCGCGACCGAGCGGCTTGGCGCGGTCGAGTACTTGCTGACGGATCGCGGAAATCTCTTTTTGCTGCTCCGTGGTGAGCGCCAGCTCCGGCGCCCGATCCAAGAGGTGTTTGGGCCCGGGATAGTTGTTCATCTCCGCTGGGCGAGCCAGGCCCATGCCTTCTCCGTCTAAAAGTTGCCGGACGGCTTCAGCGGTCAGCGCCGATGTGGCGAGGGCATCGCCCGGCGCGGATTGCGGGTGAACATGCTGTGGGACGAGGATGAGCGTCAGCACGAATGGAACGTGGAACAGCATGATGGCCTCCTCAGCCTTTTCTGAACAATAATCCTTCTGATGCGTTTGTCGAATCTTTTGAAGCCTCTGCGCCTGCTGGCGCTCGGGGCTGCCCTCAGTGCCTCCGCCGTCGCCACAGCCTCCGCCCAGACGGTCATCGTCCGAAACGTTCCCGCCGGTGATGCGATCGAGGTGTTCGTCAACTCGACCAAGGCCGCCGATGGCGTTGCCGATGCGAAGGGGGAGTCCAGGGTCACGATCAACCTGAAGGCTGCCGGTGTCGAGGGGGACATGGATTCGCGGGTCTACGTGGACGTATGCACCCGGTTGCGGCGCATCCACATCGTGAATCGCAATCTTCAGCCGGCGCTAAAGGAAGAGAACTGCGATCGACGCGAGATCACGGGCATTTTCCTCGTGCGCCCCCGCAGCACGCTGGTGGTGGAGGCCGGCGCCATCATCCCGACACTGCTGCTTCGCCAGGGCCGCTACGATCCCACGGCCGGGAAGGTCCGCGTCCTGGCCCCCAGGGGATTGATCGCGTTCGGCGGTGGCGGGATCTCGCAGTTCGATAACCCCGTGCGGTTCTCCTGCGGCACGGTGGAGGGCTGCGATGGTGATGGCGCCGTGCTCGCGGTGTCGGCAGGGGCCGATTTCTGGGTCACCAAATGGCTTGCTGTCGAAGGCTTCTATATGAAGCCGCGCAAGATCACGACCGAAGGGGCTGGCGGCTTCTTCAAGTTCACCGACACCTACGACGCGCACCTGGCGAGCGTCGCGGGCAAGATCGGCGTTCCGGTTGGCCGCGCGAGGCTGTACGGCAAGGGGGGCGGCCTTTTTCACAGCGCCACCACGACCTCGGTGAATACGATCGCCGACATCGATCAACCGCTGCGGCTGCGAACTCAAGGCTGGAGCTGGATCGCTGGCGGAGGCATCGAAGTATGGATTTCCCCGAAGTTCGGGCTCTATGGCGAGGCGAACTTCGGCAGGATTCGGGGTGATGCCGTCGGGGACAGGATCGAAGGGGAGGCGCACGACAACCTGACCGCGCTGGTCGCCGGGTTCCGCGTGAAGATTCTCTAACCGCTACTGCGACGCTTCCTTCACTTCGATGAGTTCCACCTCGAACACCAGGGAGGTGTTGGGCGGGATCGGTCCCTGCCGGCTGCCGCCATAGGCCAGCGACGGCGGTATCACGAGTTTCCTCAGACCGCCGACCTTCAGTCCCACCAGGCCAACGTCCCACCCCCTGATCACTGATCCGGAGCCGAGCTCGAATTCAAGGGGAACCAGGCCCTCGCCCAGGGACGTGTCGAACTGCAGACCCTTCTGGTCGGACCTCCTCGAGTCGTAGAGCCAGCCCGTGTAGTTCACCACGATGACGCTGCCCGGCTCGGCAACGACCCCCGCGCCGACGCGCAGATCCGTGGAACTGAAGGGAGTATTGGCCTCCGGGGAGGCCGGGGAATCGCCGCACGCCGCGGCGAGCGCACAGGCGAGCGCGAGCGCGGCTCGAGAAATTCGTTTCAGGATCACACGAACATTATCTAACGAAATAGAATCCGCGCGTGACCCTCACCACGCCGGTTCCGGAGGTCGTGCCCGTGACCGGGGAACGCATGGACGTCCTCGACGCGGTTCGTGGCGTGGCGGTGTTGGGCATTCTGTTCGTGAACATCGAAAGCCTCTCCGGGTGGGGCTTCGTCTCGCCGGAGGCACGCGCCTCGCTGCCGCTCGCCGCCTGGGACGACGAAATGATGTTTCTCGTGGGCTTCCTGGTCGAAGGGAAGTTTTACGCGCTGTTTTCGCTGTTGTTCGGGGTGGGATTCGCCGTCTTCGTGAATCGCGCGCAGGTGAGAGGGGCTGATGCGGGCCGGCTCTTCAAGCGGCGGCTCGTGGGTCTGCTCCTGATCGGAGTGATCCACACGCTCCTGATCTGGTTCGGCGACATCCTGGTGACCTACGCGCATCCTTGGTTTTGGATTGCTTCCCTTTCTGCTGAAGGACGATCGAACCTTGCTGCGGTGGGCGGCGATTCTGTTCCTTCTCCCGGCGGTCCTCTACCTGGCGGCGGCGGTGGTGGTGGCGCTGGCGATTCCGCCCGATCAGGTCCCGACGCCCGGGGGACCGTTGCCGCCCGTCCTCGCCAGCGCGGTTGACGCGTTCGCACGGGGAAACTACATCCAGGTCGTCGAAGGAAACGCGGCGTTTACCGGCGCCAACCTGCTCCGCCGCATCGGCCTCATGTTCTTTCCTCGCGTGTTCGCCATGTTCCTCATCGGTCTCTACGTCGGCCGACGAGGCCTCCTCACCCACGTCAGCGAGCATCGGCGGCTCTTTCAACGCGTGGCGCTCTGGGGTGCGGCCGTCGGCCTGCCGCTGTCGCTCGTGGGGCACGTTGTGCCGGACCGCCTGGGGGTCGCCGGCTCCATCGCCGTCGACGGTGTGGCGAACTCGATCGCCATCCCCACGCTCACGTTGGCGTACGGAGCGGGTCTGTGTCTCATCTTCGCTGGGTCACGGACGCTGATGCGTGCCTTTGCGGCGCCCGGGCGCATGGCGCTGTCGAACTACCTCCTGCAGAGCGTGGCCGGCGTGATCGCATTCTACGGAATCGGCTTTGGTTGGTTCGGACGGCTCTCGATGGCGTCCGCGCTGGCCGTGGCCGTGGCATTCTTCGTCGTTCAGATGATTCTCAGCCGCCTGTGGCTCGAGCGAGCCGCGTTCGGTCCCGCCGAGTGGCTCTGGCGGATGTTCACGTACCGGCGGCGGTTTCCGCTCGTCCGCGGGGCGGCCGCCTGATGCGGGCGCCTGTTCCGCTCCTGGTCGAAGCCTTCTCTGAGTTGACGAGGACGATTCCTGCCGACGAGATCATGTTCGGCAGCCCGAGCCTTCAGCTCGCCGGCATGTGCGACGGCACACGCGGCGTGCAATGGAACGCGTGGGTCGAGTGGGAAGCCGACACCCAGATGGCGTACGCCGGCGTCAACCTGGAAGGCATGCTGTACGACGGCTGGCCCGTCGCCAGGTTCATCGAGCGCGAACTCGAGCGACCCTGGCTGCTCGACGTGCGAGACGAGGTGACGGATCCGCAGCGCGTCGAAGTGCTGTGGTACCGAGACGCGTGGCAAGTGCAGGCGCGACCACCGATCCGCGAGCGCCTGATCGGGAGTTCTCCCCGGTTGCTCCACGCGCTCACCGACGAGATCTGGAACGCCATGCTGCGCGAAGCCTACGACTGCCTCGATGCGTCGCGCGGACGCCGCGGCCGCGCGCGACAGGTGGTCACGACGACGGCCGGGCAGCGTCGTACCTTTAGCGTGAGCCCGCACTTCCAGGTTCGTCAGGCCTTCTGGCCCCGAAACCCTGCGACGAGAGCCGGCTGGCGTGCGAGTCTCGATCGCACGATGGCCAACCTGAGACCCCTACACGACCTGATCGCCCGCCAATCGCGAGCGTGACTCGTTGTCCGTTGTCCGTTGTCCGCAGTTCGCTGTTCGCGGTCTGGGTCCGAATCGAGTGACCGCTGAAGGCGGTCAGGCGAGGAACGTTGCCGGCAACGGGCGAAGCTGCAGCACGGCATCGTCGTCAGGTGGTGCGAAGATGGCGACAAAGATCGATTCGAGGCGGGTGATGTGGAGGACGCGCGTGACGCGCTCACTGGGGTTCGACAGCTTGAGCATGCCAGCCGCTTGAGCGTGATGGAGGTGCACGGCGACCAGCGTTCCGACGACTGCCGCTATTCCATGTGGCGACCTGGCTAGATCGATCACGATCTGGCCGCTCACCACGATGCGATCAGCGAGACGATCTCGTACGCGAGCGAGGCGCTCACCCTCGTCGTCATAAAGCGGCGGCCCTGTCAGCTCGACGATCGCCACGCCTGACACCGACCGCTGAGTAATGACCAGTGATGTCGCCATCGCCGCACCTCCTTCAGAGTCGAGTTCGGTGCTTGAGATTTACCCTAGCTGAAGCGGATGCCGTGCGCAGCTTCGCCGGCCTCAGCAGCGTCCCGGCCTGACCGTTCTTCGAGACGCTACAGCCGAACCGCGAACAGCGGACCACGGACAACGGCGCAAGGGTTAGTGGCGGTCGAAGCTGCCGAGGACCCGCTCTTCGGAGTCGAATGTCTCGAAGACGCTCAAGAGCTTGCTGATCTCCATCAACCGATGGCTGCGCGGAGTGAGGTTGAGGAGTTTCACGTCTCCCCCCTTCTTGCGCACGCTGACGTACTTCGAGATCAACACTCCGACACCGCAGCTATCGACGTAGGTCACGTCTTTGAGGTTGATGACGATCTTGATCCGTCCCTCGCTCACCAGCTCGTTGATGCGATTGCGCAGCACGGCATCGCCCTCCTCGAGCACGAGGCGCCCCTTGAGGTCGAGGATCGACACGTCGCCGACGCGGCGTTCCTTCAAGGTCATCGCAAGGATTATAGGGCGGGGCGGGTATGATGCGGTGTGGACGTTACCTCACTGGAACAGAAAGCCATCGATTTCGCCAAGCGCGGGGATTTCGGCGTCGAAGCGAAGCAGATCAACGAAGAACTCACCCGGATAGCCCCGGCGAACCAGGGGGGCTGGACGCGGCTGGCCCGCTGCTGTATCGAGCTCGGGCTGCTCGACGACGCCAATTTGGCGCTCGAAACGGTGCTCACGCTGAACCCGCAAAACATGATCGCGCGCAGCCTGTTACAGGAGTCGATCCGGCGGGAGGTGAGGGCGGCCCCGGCGGAGGACGCGCCGCGGGCCAAGGGCACGCGAAAGACAAAAAGCCCGAAGGGGGCAGCCGTCCGCGGCGGCTTTGGCCGCCCGCAGTTCGCCGCGCTCGGGCAGCTCGCCCCGGCCTCGGCGCTGGAGTCGCTCGGGCCCTCGATCGAAGGACTGTTGATGGGGGTCAGCGAGCGGCCGTTTGCCGCGAAGGTCGTCGAGGCGCGCAACCGCGCCGGACAGTCCGGGTCGAAGTTGTACCGCCGCAACAGCTTCTATGCCGGTGGCGCCGGGCACCTCTACGCCTTCCATCACGGCGGCCGCTGGGAGCCGCAGATCAACCTCGGCTTCTTCGCCTCCCCGCAGTGGGGACGGGATGCGATCCGCGCGGGCATCGGGTTCAACCTGGCATCCGGCGGCGCGTCCCCCGACAAGGAAGCCGGCCAGGAGCGCGTCCTCGAGTACTTCGAAACGTTCCAGCAACTGGTGGGATCGGCGTGGAAGACGCTCCTCGCTGACTGGATGACGGCGAACGGCGGGTTCATTCAGCTCGCCGATAAACCGCCGGCCACCGACGTCCTCCCGGCCGACGCCGTCGCGACGCTGACGTCGCTGCGCAATCCGACCGAGGTCGGGTGGGTGTTCTGCGGACGCTGGTTGTTCGTCGACCGCGCGGATCACGCCGAGATCCTCGGCGATCACGGCGAGCTCGTGAAGTGGGTCGAACAGACCTTCGTCGATCTGCTCCCGCTCTGGACGAGCGTCTACCGCGAAGGCTAGCCGCGGTCGATCTGGACCTGCGCGAAGCCGACGATCTTCTTCGCCTCGTTGAAGCGGATGACGATGTTCGTTTCATCGCCTTTGGCGTCGAGATGCACCACGACGTCGGCGCCGTGCCCGGTTTCAAACCTGCTGATCGCGTACTTGGCTTTGCCGAGCCGCGCGATGTGCGCGTCGAGCATCTTCTCGAGCTCCGGGTTCTTCAGGAACGCGGCGTCCCCCTCGGCGTGCAGGGTCTTCAGCGCTCCCGGCTTGTCGCCGGCGAGGATCTGTTTCACCAGTGCTGCCGCGCGCTTCGCCTGCGGATCGCTCGCCTCCAGCGGCTTGGGCTCCACGCGCAGGCCGACAGTCTGCGCGTGCGCTGGCCATCCAGCGAGGAGGCAGACGACGAAGCTCAAGGCACAGAGGGAGAATTGAACGGTCTTGGTCATGGGAGAACCGTATCGCAGGGGCAGGCGTGCAGTTGTTAAGGCGATGCAAAGAATTCGTTAAGCCTGTGAAGACAGCCGCCTGGCTGCTGTGCGCCTGCCTGCTGCCGGCCTGCGCGGAGCGTCACGACGCGCGCGGCCTGGTGCTGAAAGTGGATCGCGACACGGCAACTGTCACCGTCTCGCACGAGCCCATTCCTGGCTTCATGGACGCCATGGTGATGCCCTTCGCCGCGTCGCGCCCCGGCGAGCTGAAAGACGTGCAGCCCGGCGATCGCATCCAGTTCCGCCTGAATGTTGGCCGCGGATCGACCACCATCGATCGCGTCCGCCTGCTGTCGGCAGCCCCCGCGAATGCCAGCGGACCGACGGCCGACGCACCCGCCGCCATCGCGATTGGCGAACCGGTCCCGAATTTCACGCTCATCAACCAGCGCGGCGTCGAAGTGTCCCTCGAATCATTGCGCGGCAAGGTCGTGGTCGTGAGTTTCATCTACACGCGCTGTCCGCTGCCCGACTACTGCCCGCGGGTGATGACCAACCTCTCGTCGCTTCGCGACCGTTTCCGCGATCGCCTCGACACGGATCTCGTGCTGCTGACCGTGACCTTCGACCCGCAGTACGACACGCCCGAGAAGCTTCGCGAGTACGCCGCGCGGTACGGCGCCGACGTCCCCGGCTGGCACCTCCTGACCGGCGCGCGCCCCGAGACCACGCGCGTCAGCGCGCTCCTCGGCGTCGAGTTCTACCCCGAGGAAGGCATGATCACCCACACACTCCAAACCGCCGTCATCGCCCGCGACGGCCGCCTCGCCGCGCGCGCCGAGGGCAAAGAATTCTCCACCCGCCAACTCGCCGACCTCGTCGAGCTGCAGCTCTCCTCGCGATAGCTCACCGCCTTCGCCGCTGCGGGGTGGCAGGCATGCGGGTTCGCGGCTCCCGTTCGACGCCGTGGTAAATCGGGGCCTCCGGCGATTACCTTACGACCCGGCCGCGGCTCGGGTGATCACCAAGCCGGTGAACGATCAGTTGGGCGTACGTGTGTTCTGAATGTCAGTGGCGAAACAGCGCCGCGTCCGCCCGGACCGCCTCCGACCCCGATTTAATTCCTTCGCTCTCACGGCGCTCACAGGTCGCCGCGAACCCGCATGCCTGCCACCCGCAGCGACCGACTAGGGCACCGACGGATCGCGAGCGGCGGCAGGCGACGCGGCCGCAGCGACCTGTAGGAGTAGCCGGGAGAGCGAAGGAATTAAATCGCGTCCGCAGGCGGTCCGGGTGGCCGCGCCGCTGATTCGTCTCAGGCTTGGAACAGCCCGTTGCCCAACCGATCGGGGCTGTCGCTCTGAATATCCGAGCCGCTGCCTGGTCGTAAGGCCATCGCCGGAGGACGCGATTTACCACGGCGTACGACGTCGGCGCAGCGGACGCCGCCTGCCGCCGATCGCGCGGTCGCCGACCGCATGCCGCACTCCAGCGCCGCGATCGCCGGCGCCGCTCGGCGCTGGAGGCGGAGCGGAGTTGGGGGAGGTCGGGGTCGGCTTTGTCCCAGGCCTGCCGGCCGCGGTCGGTCATCTGGCGCGCGGTGTCGGGGTGGTTGAGGGCGCGCAGCGCGGCGGCGAGGCCGAAGTAGGCGCGGCCGCTGCCCGGTTCGCGGGCCAGGGCTTCGCGGTAGGCGCTTTCGGCAGTGGCGAAATCGCCGAGCGCGGCGGCGGTGGAGGCGAGGCCCTCGACTACGGGACGCGGGTAGGAGGGAGGTTCGGTGTAGATCAGGGCCGCTTCCATCACCGCGGCCTTGCGGAACTGCTCGTAGCCGCGCGCTTTGTCGCCGCGCGCGCGCCGCGATCGTGGCGTCGAGCTCCATCTCGGCGATCGTCAGGGGGCGTTTGAGCGCGGTGACCGCTCCCAGGTGTTGCTTCATCTGCGCGTGGGCGGTGCGCGCTTCTTCGAGCTTCCCCTGCGCGGCATACGCGAGGCCGATCGCCCACGTGCGCCAGGCGTGTTGCTCCGGCTTGTCGTAGACGGGGATCGTCGTGGCATCGAGGACGAGGTCCCAGCGCTCGAAGCGGACGATCGTCTTCACCAGCGAGTAATAGCCCTGGCGGTACGGCGTGCGCTGGTTGTTGCCGGCACGCTCGCGAGGCGTTTCCTTGAACGACATGATGTGGCGCACGCGCTCCATCGAGTCCTTGAAGCGGCCGTCGAGGTTCAGCGCGTGGACCAGGAAGTGGACGTTGTGCCCGTGATGTCCGTTCGGATACAGCACGTCCGCGCCGAGCCACTTCAGTTCGTTGTCGGCGGCGTCCGCAAACGACTTCACCGCGTCGTCGATCCGGTCGCTCTGCGCGAAGATGTGGCCGGGCATGTGCAGCGCGTGCGGGATGTTCGGCACCAGCTCGGGATAGCGCTTGCACGAGAGCCACGCCTTTTCCGGTGTCGTGCTGCCTTCCCAGCCGTGAATCAGGTAGTGATGCGCGCCGAAGTGGTTGTCGTCTTTCGCGATGACCTCGTGCAGCAGCGTCGTGCCCTCGACCGTGTTGGTGCGCGGCGCCTTGGTGACCGGATCGTAGCCGTCGAGGAGCGCGAGGCCGAGGATCGACTTCGCTTCCAGGTCGTCGGGATAGGCGGCGATCAACTTGCGCATGCCGGCGATGTAGTCGGCGTCGGGCGACTTCGAGTCCGGATTGCGGCGGGCAGCCATGCGCCTCGATGTAGAGCCGTTCGCGTGCCGACACCTTGTTGACGAGAGCCATGGCTTTCGCGATCGCTTCGCGAGCGCGGATGCGGCCATCGACCGCGGCGCCGTTGCTGGTGCGTTGAATGTGCTGGGGGAGTCGCGGGGGTCTGCGACGATTGCTGACGGCCGCCGTCGGCGGGATCACGCATCAACTGAAAAGCCGGCCGATAATCACCGGCGGCGCTGACCGCGATGCCCCAATACGCCATCGCCATGTCGGGGTCGAGCGCCGCGGCCTGCAGGAACGAGCGCTCGGCCTCGAGGAACCAGAACGAATGGACCTGCGCCATCCCCTGGTTGAAGAACCGCTGCGCCTCCGCTGACCGGGTCGTCACCGGCATCGTCGTGTCGCCCATGCCCGTCGAGCATCTTCGCAGGCAGGACCGGCTGCGCGCCGGGCGGCACCGCACACATGTCGGCGTCGGGGCGCTGCGCGCTCGGCGGTGCCGGTGCGATCGGACCGGCTGACACGAGGAGGGCGAGCACCGCGCTCCAGCGGATGGCTGTTTTCATGCCGGAAAGTATAAGGGCTGTAGAATCGCGCTTGACCAGTATGCGCCGACCATACCCGACTCCTTTCGTCCTGCTGGTGTTGCTGATCACCGGGATTCCGGCGACGGCAGAGTTCTACACCGACTGGCTGTGGTTCCAGGAAGTTGGCTTCGAGAAAGTGTTCGTGCGCTCGCTGGCGGCGCAATCGCTGGTCGGGACCATCAACGGGTGTGCGTGGTGTTCGCGCTGCTGGCGATGAACCTGCTCGTCGCCTTGCGATCCCTGCGGCCGCGCCCCTTCATGATCGCCACGCCGCAGGGCCCGCAGACGGTGATGATGGACCCGGCGAGCGTGAAGCCCATCGCCCTCGCGGCCGTCGGCGTCGTCGCGCTGCTGACGGCCATCTATGCGGGGGCGCGCTGGGAAACGTGGCTGTATTTCCTCAACGCCACGCCGTTCGGAAAAGCCGATCCGATCCTCGGCCGGGATGTGTCGTTCTACGTCTTCACGCTGCCGCTGCTCGAGATGGTGCAGGGCCTGGCCTTCTTCCTGGCCTTCGTGATGGCGGCCGTGGCCGCCGCCGCGTACTTGTTCGGAGAGGAAGTCGGGCTCGATGCGACGCGCGGGATCTTCGTCTCGCGCCGTGCCACGCGACACCTCGGTCTGCTGGCGGCCTTCATCCTGCTCGTGCTGGCCTTCGGCGCGTGGCTCCAGATTCCGCAGTTGCTGACCAGCGCGTCCGGCGTCGTCGCGGGCGCGTCCTATGCCGACGTCCACGCCAGGATTCCCGCGCAGTACGCCCTGGTAGGCGGCGGCCGTCCTCAGCGCCGTGCTCGCGCTCTGGCAGGCGATGACCGTCGGGCGGCTGTGGCCCATCGGCGCCGCCGCGGCGCTCTACGTGCTCGTCTCGCTCGGCGGCAGCGCCTACGCCGCGATCATCCAGCGCTTCGTCGTGGCGCCGAACGAACAGGTCCGCGAGACCCCGTTCATCACCCACAACATTCACGCGACGCGCGCCGCCTACGCCCTCGACGACGTGGCCGAGAAGCCGCTCTCGGGTGAGGCGACGCTGACACGCGCGGACCTCGATCGCAATGCCACGACGATCGCCAACGTCCCGCTGTGGAACGAGCGCCCCCTCCTCGACACCTTCGGACAGATCCAGGAGATCCGCACCTATTACGACTTCCCGGCCGTCGACAACGATCGCTACACGATCAACGGCCAGTATCGGCAGATCATGCTGTCGGCCCGCGAGCTGAACTCGCGGAGCCTTCCAAGCCGCACCTGGATCAACGAGCACCTCACCTTCACGCACGGCTACGGCCTCACGCTCGGGCCGGTCAACGAGGTGACGAAGGAAGGGTTGCCCGTGCTCTTCATCCGCGACCTGCCCCCTGTCTCGACCGTCGACCTGAAGGTCACCCAGCCCGCGATCTATTACGGCGAGCTCTCGAACGAACACGTGTTCGTGAAGACGCAAGACCGAGGAGTTCGACTATCCGCGCGGTGAAGACAACGTCTTTGCCGATCTACCAGGGCAGCGGCGGCGTCCCGCTCTCGAACGTGTTTCGCCGGTTGATGTTCGCCATCCGCTTCCGTTCCACCGACACGTTCTTCTCGCCCAACCTGACCACCGAGAGCCGCGTGATGATGCACCGCCGGATCTCGGACCGGGTGCGCAAGATCGCGCCGTTCCTGCAGTTCGATCTCGGATCCGTACCTGACGATCTCCGAAGGACGACTGGTCTGGATGCAGGACGTCTACACGACGACGCGCCGCTACCCCTACTCGACCTCGCTGAGTGGTTTGAACTACGTCCGCAACTCGGTGAAGGTGACCATCGACGCGTACAACGGCACGACGACGTTTCACATCGTCGATCCGAACGATCCCATCGCGCAGACCGTGGCGAAGGTGTTTCCCGGACCTGCTGAAGCCGCTCGATGCGATGCCCGAGGATCTGCGGACGCGGCTCCGCTACCCGCAGCAGATCTTTGCCCTGCAGGCGCAGATCTTCGCGACCTTCCACATGCTGAATCCCGCGGTGTTCTACAACCGCGAGGACCAGTGGGAGGTGCCGACCTTCGACACGAATGGCTCGTCGACGCCGATGGAGCCGTACTACACGATCATGAAGCTGCCAGGCGAGACCGGCGCCGAGTACATCCAGATGTTGCCGTTCACGCCACGCCAGAAACACAACCTCGCGGCATGGATGGTCGCGCGCAGCGACGGGGCGAACTACGGCAAGTTGGCGGTCTTCCAGTTCCCCAAGCAGACGGTGATCTTCGGTCCACGGCAGATCGCCGCCCGGATCAGCCAGGACCAGGCGATTTCGCCGCAGATCACGCTATGGAACCAACAGGGATCGGAAGTCATCCAAGGAACGTTGCTCGTCATCCCGATCGAGGAATCGCTGATCTACATCCGTCCTCTTTACCTGCGCGCCACCGGCGGTCAGATCCCCGAGCTCAAGCGGGTCATCGTCGCCTATCAGAACCAGATCGTCATGGAGGCGACGCTCCCAGAGGCCCTCGAGCGGATCTTCCCCGGCGGCGGCCGGGTCGAGGCGCCGCCGCGGCAGCGCAGGACCCGCCCGCCGCCGCCGCCGTCCGGTACGGCCCCGACGGCGACCGATGACATGGCGACGCTGGCCCAGCAGGCGCGCGAGCATTACCAGCGTGCATTGAAGGCCCAGCGTGAGGGAGACTGGGCCTTGTACGGAGACGAGATCAAGAAGCTCGGTGACGTCCTCGAAAAAATGCGGAACCGGAAATAGGGGGATAGGAATGAAACGCGTGTGTACAACCATCGCAATCGCCGTCCTGTGCGTGGCGGCGATCCGGGCGGACGTCAGCGTGACGCAGACGATTACCCTCGAGGGTCCCATGGCGGGGGCCATGGGCGGGTCGCAGCCGAACGATGACGACGAAGATCAAGGGCAACAAGTCGCGATTCGACATGTCGGCGGGCCCCGTCAACATGTCGTCGATCGTCGACCTGGATACGCGGCAGGTCATCATGCTCAACGCGGCCGACAAGACGGCGCAGATCATCAGCGTGACCCCGACCGTGGGAGCCGACGCCGAACGTTCCTGCCGCGGCTGTCGACGTCCAGTTCAAAGCGACCGGGAACAAACGCACGATTTCCGGCGTGGCCTGCGAGGATCACACCTTTTCGATGGCGATCGACATGGCTCAGGTCGGTGGCGCCCAGATGCCGCCGGAGACCGCCAAGATGATGGAAGGGGTCAAGATGATCGCCAACGGCGTCACCTGTATCGCCAAGGAGGGCAAGGGGGTCGCGGAGTTCGTCGCGTTCCAGAAGAGCGCGGCCAAGAGCGGCATTGCGGCGATGGGCGGGCCCGCAGGCGGGGGGATGGACAAGTTGATGGCCGCGGCGACGGCGGCTCCGGGGTTGCCCTATCTCACCGAACTCACCATGACCTTCGAAGGCACCGGGCCGATGGTGGACATGATGAAGCAGATGGGCGGTATGAAGATGGTCCAGACGACGACCGCCGTCTCGACGGATGCGCTCGCCGAGGACCTTTTTAAGGCGCCCGCCGACTACAAAATCACCGAAAAGAAGTAGTTCTGCGTTTTCGTCAGCCATGGCTCAGAACGGGCCATGGCTGAGCCATCCGGCCAGCGGACTGCCCTGTGTAGGAAATTCCCCAGTGGCGGATTTTCGGCCTGAACCGTAGGCATCCCTAGGTTTCTGTAATCGTTTACACAAGAACGGCGTTGGCGGGCAATTTGCTCTGGGTGTGGCCGGAGCCTTTAAAGTGGACCTTCGATACCTAGACGCCGGCCACGTGGAGCATCCGACGGGAACGTTGGAAGGGCTCACGGTGTGCACCGACCAGAACGAGCCGATCGGGGAGCTCGACGGCGTGCTGATCGAACCCGCCACCCGCCGCGTCAGATATTTCGTGGTCGACACGGACAAACCCGCACATGACCGCTGCGTCTTCTCAGCCGACGGTCCCGTCGTTCTCGATCTTCCGAGCCGCCGGCTCACGGTTGGCAGCACCGTCGACATGGAACCGCTGCCGGGAGCCGTTCAGCCGTTCTCCGACGAGGACGTCATGACGGCGCTCTTTCGCAGCACCGCCGCCTGATCCGCCCCTTATTCCACGTAAATAGGATTGGTCGCCGCTGGCAGCAGCTCGAGGGCTGACGCGCGCCCCTTCGGCCAGTACTTCCCGTTCAGCATCCCGGTATCGATGAGAAAGAGACTTCCGTCGAAGCGGGAGGTGATCCGCCCGTCTGGCTGCACCGTATGGCCGGTCACGAAGCGCTTGACGTTGTGATGTTTGAGGAGCGCCGCCATGCGCGGCGCCCCCTCGGCGTCCGGCCACGTCGCGAAGCCGCGGAACCAGAGCGGCCCCTGCGGATGGAAGAGTGACGCCGCCGGAATGTTGGCGAGGGGCAGCAGGAGGGCCACGATACGCGGCGCGTCGGCCGGGAGGTTCTTGTCCTTCGCCGCGTGCAGGGCATTGAGACGTTCGATCTCGGCACGCGCGGCGCCAACGATCTCAGCGAATCGCGTGGTTGGCTCGATCAGTTTCTTGTCCTCGAGCCATCGGACACCGGCGTCCCATTCCTGGATCTCGCGCTCCGCGCGTTTCTTCAGCGCGTCGAGCGGTTCCTGGGAGAACTCGAGGTCGATGCCGGCGTGCATGAAGACGTTGCCGTCCACTTCGGCGAGGATCGGCTTGGTGCGGAGCCATTTACCGTAGCGGCCGTCCTTGCGAGAACGCCGCGCGGTACGCCGCCTCGCCCCCGAACGCGGCAAACGCTTCCGGCGACACGTCGCGCACGTCCCCGACGAGGTTCATGACCTCGTGGTTGCCGAGCACGACGTGGACCTTGCCGCCAGCCGACGCCGCCTGTTTCTCGAGCGACATCAGCAGGTCGAATATCGCACGCACGTCGGGGCCGCGGTCGGTGGTATCGCCGGTTTGGACGAACACCGTCTTGCCGCCCGTCCAGCGTCGTTGTTCGTCGATCAGGCCGGCGCGCTTCAGCATCGCCGCGAACGGCTCACCGGCGCCGTGCACGTCCCCGATCGCCACGATCCGCGCCGCCGCCGGCGTCGTCGCCGTAGTAAGGCCCTTCAGGGCCGCCCCACCCGCGACCGCGCAGACGACGAGAGATAGGAGGAGACGGCGCGTCACTTAATGAAGGCCGCCTCGCCGAACTGCTTCACGAGGCCGTCGATCACGACCTTCATCGCGTCACGGCGGCGCAGCAGCGCTTTGATCGCACCGCCATCGATCCATTTGCCCATCACGGTCTGGAGCGTAGGCTCGTCGAGAGCGAGCATCTTTTCCCACAATTCGCGATCGACGCGCGTCATGACCGAGACCAGCTTTCTATCGGTGATGAAGGCACGGGAATGGTCGATCAAAAACAGGTTCCAGTCGTCGTCCACCAGCAGGTTGCCGGCGTTCCGATCGGGGTTGCAGATCAGGTTGTCGAACATCTTCATCCGGACGGCGTAGCGATTCCACTTCTCGGGCTTTGGCAGGTCTTCGACCGTCCGCCATGGCTTGAACCGGCTTCAGCCACAGGACGGCGGCGCCGAGGTCTCCCTTCCACCGCTTTTCGACCACCGGGGGAACCATGTCGAGGCCGATCATCTTGTCGAGTTCGTACGCGGCGACTTCGGATTTGTAGCTCTCCCAGTAACCGGACGGCCGCCCCGGCGGCAAGGCCTTCCATGCCGCGCTCACGACCAGCCCGCCGGGCTCGAAGTAACCGCGCTTGGGACGGGTCACGCCGATCGGGACGTCCTCGACCTTGGTAAAGGGCGCCTGTCGCATGAACTCCTCGAATTCCGCGTTGCGTCCTTGCCAGATGTTCGCTGAAGCGCCCGGCGCGGCGCCGGGTTGAGACGCCGGTGTCGCGGCCGGTGCCTGGGCGTGCGCCAGGCCGGGCGTTGCGCTCAGGAGCCCGACGAGCAGCACCATACGAAGAGCCATGATTTCCTCCACTGATGGGCCGGAAGTATAGCCGAGAGGACATCCCAGTTCCGCTTTATGGCACCCCAGCGTGCTTTTTCTCTCATGCCGAAGCGTTTCAGGGTGGCATGGGTCCTGCCTCTGTGCTTCGGGTAGGAGGGAGGACCACATGGGACCTCGTGTATTTGGAGCTCTTGCGCTGGCTTCCGCGTGCGTGTGCGTATCGACGGCCGCCGCGAATGAGCCGCAGCAGAATCAACGCGCGCAGCAGCAGCAGCGCGAAACGATGCGTTTCCGTGGAATGGATACGAACGCCGACGGCCGCATTCAGCGCCGTGAGTGGCGCGGCAGCGCGCAATCGTTCCGTGTCCACGACTGGAACAACGACGGCCTGTTGTCAGGTGATGAAGTGCGTCCGGGTGCTACGCGCCCGCGCGACCTCAACACCTTCGATCCGCAGCGCCGTGGTGAGTACGCGGATTGGACGGCAGAGGCGTTTGGCGATCTCGACCACAACCGCGACGGCCGCCTGACCAAGGACGAGTGGCATTACAACAACGAATCCTGGCTGCGCGCCGACCGGAACCGCGACAACGTGCTGACGCGCGCCGAATTTCTCGGCGACGCGAACAGCGACCTCGATCGGGACGACCGTTTTGAGTATCTCGACGCCAACAACAACGGCCGCATCGATCGCAGCGAGTGGCACGGAACGCGCGATGCGTTCGAGTGGCTCGATCGCGATAACAACGGCTCGTTGAGCCGCACCGAAATCGTCGGAGAAGAAGAAGCGTCCGCCGAGGCGGATACCTTCGTGAGCCTCGACTACAACCGTGACGGCCGCCTCTCGCAGGACGAGTGGCACTGGTCGCGCCGCAGCTTCCTGCAGCAGGACACCAACCGTGACGGCGTGGTCTCGCGCGAAGAGTTCTCGACTCCAGCGGCGACGGGCACCACCGGGGCCGCGGGGCGTTACGGCGACCCGCAGACGATCGTCGTCAATGCCACCGTACGCTGGGTGGATACCGGTATCGACCTGCGGGCCGGCGACAACATCACCGTCAGCAGCCAGGGTACGATTCGCCTGAGCAGCAACGTGAACGACTCGTCGAGCCCCGCCGGCGCGAATCGCCGCGCCGCGGACTCGCCGATGCCGAACCATCCGGCCGGCGCGCTGATCGCCCGCGTCGGAACCGGCGCGCCGATCTTCCTCGGGGATACCACCGGCGCCCGCAACGTCACCACCGGCGGCCGCCTGTTCCTGAGCGTCAACGACGACCACCTCGGGGACAACTCCGGCCAGGACCCGAGTCACCGTGACAGTCCGCCGTTAGGCGCCCTTCGGTTCCCGTTGTTCGCTGGTCGCTGTTCGCTGTTCGGGGGCAAGGGCCCCCACAGCGGCCAGCCAGCGGGACCAACCGAACAGCGAACAACGCGAGCAGCGAACAGCGGTAAACGGACGCGGCTATAATCCGCGGCGTGACTCGCGGGGCGATCGAGGAGCTGCTGGCGCGCCAGAAGGCGGCGTACCTGCGACGCGACGTGGAGGCACTGGCCGCCTGTCATGCCCCGGAGGGGACCTTCGAAAGCCCGGCCTATGGGCTGGTGACCGGGCGCGATGCCATCCGGGACATCTACCGCTACTGGTACCGGGCCTTTCCCGATTTCTTGCTCACCTGGGAGTCCGCGTTGATCGACCCGCCGATGGCGTCGTTCTTCTGGACGTTCGAGGGCACCGCGGAGGGGCCGTTCTTTGGTGAGGTGCGCCCGGGAACGAAAGTGAAGATGATCGGCGCCACCGAGGCGAGGTGCAGCCTCGAGGGTTTCACTGCAATCCGGCACGTCTTCGACTTCTCCGGCACCCTGGTGCGGGCCGGCGTTCTCAAGGTCAAGCCTTCTTGAACTGTCGCAACTGCGGCGCGCCCATGGAGCTGTTCGCGCGACGCCGCTATTACTTCTGCGCCTATTGCAGCACGTTCGAGTTCATCGAAGCCGACGCGCTCGATCGCCTGCGCATCCTCTCGGACACCGATCCTCCACTGCCATGCCCGGTGTGTGGCGAGCGCCTGGGGCACTCGCTCCTCGACGACGGGTATCGCGTGCTGCACTGCAAGAGATGCCGTGGCATCCTGCTGCCGCGCGCCGCATTCTCCGACGTCGTGAGCCGCCGCCGTGCGTCGGCCACCGGCCCCGGCACCATTCCCGCGCCCCTCGACCGCCGCGAGCTGCGCCGGGTGGTCGACCTGCCCCCTGTGCCGCAAGAAGATGGACGTGCACCCCTACTACGGCCCCGGCGGCATCGTGATCGACACCTGCTCCCGCTGCGATGCCGTCTGGCTCGATTCCGGCGAACTCGGCCAGATCACCGACGCTCCCGGCTCCGACCGCGGACAATAGCCCGACCGCGCTGGATTGCCCGCGGTCGCTCTCAATTCCAAGCCGCTCCAAACTCCAACCAGCGTCGCGAATTCCAGCGTTATCGTTCGAAGAGTCTTGGGAGTTGGAAATTTGGGAGCTTGAGAGCGTCGAGAGCGTTGCCAACCTTGAACCGACTTCCACCGTCTTACGTATCCAGAAATCATGACCTTCTTCAAGAAGCTCTTCGGCGCGAAACCCCCGGCCCAGCGTGTGCGTGTGTGCGTGGAATGCGGCATGCCTGTCGCTGAGCACAAGGATTGGTGCAGCATCTTCCGCACGCAGCGGGAGATGACGGCCAAGGCCGCGGCCAAGTAGCGCGCAATTCAGCCCGTCCGGATCGGTATAATCCGCCGACCGATCCGCCATGCCCATCCACCACGGGACCGATCGAGGTCCGTCCCAACTCGCATCAAGTGTCGTTGCCAACCTGAGGCAGCTTGCCGAGCGCACGTCGACGCCTGAAGGGGCACAGCGGCTGGCGTGGGGACCGGTGTGGCGTGACGCGCGCGCCTGGTTCGCCGCCAAGGTCGGCGAACTGGGCCTCGAGGTCAGGACCGACGCCGCGGGGAACAACTGGGTCGTGATGCCCGGGGCCTCTCCCGACACGGTGATCGTTGGAGGGCACCTCGACTCCGTTCCAAATGGCGGCTGGCTCGACGGTGCGCTTGGAGTGCTCGCCGGGCTTGGCGCGCTCCAGATGTTCAAAGACACTCGCCCGCCCGCGACGATCGCCGTCGTGGATTGGGCCGACGAGGAGGGAGCCCGTTTCGGGCGCAGCCTGCTCGGGTCCTCCGCCGCAGGCGGAAGTCTGGTGGTCGAGGACGTCAGGGGGCTGGTCGATAAGCAGGGCACCGCGCTGGTGGATGCGCTTCGGGAGAATGGCGTCGAGCTCGACCGGATGCTCGACGCACACGGCGCGCTGAAAAAGATCCCGGCGCGCGCGCTATCTGGAGTTGCATATCGAGCAGGGACCGGTGCTCGAGTCGATGAACAAAGCCACGGGCGTTGTTCTCGGAACGTTCGGGGTCGAGCGGCACATGATCCGGTTCGTTGGCCAGGCGGCACATTCCGGCTCGACGCCGATTCCGATGCGCCGAGACGCGTTCCTGGCCGCTGCGCAAACCGCCCTCGAGTGCCGCGAGATCGCGCGCCGCCACTCCAAACCGGGGGCCGGTGTCGTCTGCACGGTCGGTGTGGTGAAGACCGAACCCGGAATCGTCACGGCGGTGCCGGGCGTGTGCGAGATCTCACTTGATCAGCGGGCGCTCGACGCGAGCGTGCTGGAGCGGATGCTCGCGGACGCGCGGGACGCCTCGGAGCGCGCCGCCGCCGACAACAACGTCACGGTCGAATGGCGCACCTTGTGGCGGATCGAGCCGCGCCCGTTCGATCCACGACTCATCGAGCTGTGCGCCGAGGCGGTGCGTGCGGTGACCGGCGACGCGCCGCGCTTGCCCTCGGGTCCGTTGCACGATGCAGCCGAGATGGTCCCGCACATGCCGGTCGTGATGATGTTCGCCTATTCCTCCAACGGGCTGTCGCACTGCAAGGAAGAAGACACCCCCGAGCCGTATCTGCTGCAGACGATCGAGGCCTTCCTGCGGCTCGTTGACGCCGTCGTTCGCGGGTGACGCCGATGCCGCGCCCGGTGGTTCTCGTCACAGGTGCCGCGCGCGGCTCGGGCAAAGCCATCGCGCACCGCTTCGCCCGGGACGGCTACGCCGTCGCGGCGACCGGTCGCAATGCCGCGTCCCTGGCGGCGGTGGCCGGTGATATTGCCCTGGCGGGAACAGACGTGCTGTCGCTGGCCTGCGACGTCACCGATCGCGACGCCGTCACCCGCGTCGTCGCACAGATTGAGCAACGCCTCGGGCCGATCGACGTCCTCGTGAACAACGCCGGTGAAGTCGGCCAGCGCCCCGTTCGCGTCCATGGACGACGACCTGTGGGACCGGATGCTCGCGGTGAACCTGACCGGCACCTACAACTGCATGCGTGCCGTGGTCCCCTCGATGTTCAAGCGGGGACGAGGACGCGTGATCAATATCGCCTCGGTCGCGGCCAAGGTAGGCTTTGCGTATACGTCCGCGTACGTCGCCTCCAAGCACGGCGTGCTCGGCCTGACGCGAGCGGTGGCGATCGAAGCGGCCACGCGCGGTGTCACGGTGAACGCGATCTGTCCCGGTTGGATGAATACCGACATGACTTCGCGCTCGATCGAGCGGATCGTCGAGAAGACAGGGAAGAGCGCCGAGGACGCCCGTCGCGCCCTGGAGCGGATGAACCCGCAGCAGCGACTCATCGAGCCGGAAGAAGTGGCCGACATCGCGGCCTTCCTGGCATCGGCGGAAGCCGCCGGGATCAACGGACAGGACATCACGATATGAAGCGGCCCACGTCGTTCGGTTACGCCGAGGAAGACGGCATCGCCACCATTACGCTCGCCCGCCCCGACCGGTTGAACGCGTTGACCTTCGAGGTCTACGCCGAATTGCGCGACCTCTTCGCCGCGCTGGCGGGTCAGCCGAGCGCAAAAGCGATCATCATCACTGGCGAGGGGCGCGGATTCTGTTCCGGCGGGGACGTCGACGCGATCATCGGCGAGCTGCTGAAACAGGACATGGACCAGCTGCTCGCGTTCACGCGGATGACCGGCGCGCTGATCCGCAACATCCGCGCCGTGCCGACGCCCGTGATCGCCGCCATCAACGGCATCGCCGCAGGTGCTGGTGCGGTCATCGCGCTGGCGTGCGATTTTCGACTCGCGGTGCCGCAGTCGAGCCTGGCCTTTCTCTTCACGAAGGTGGGTCTCGCCGGGGCCGACATGGGGGCCGCGTACCTGTTGCCCCGGGTGGTGGGGGTGGCGCGCGCCACCGAGCTCCTGATGCTCGGCGACCGGATCTCCGCCGACGAGGCCTTGCGGATCGGCCTCGTAAACAAGGTCGTGCAACCGGACGTCCTGATGGACGAAGCGCGCGCGCTCGCCAGCCGGTTGGCCGCTGGGCCCTCGTTCGCGCTGGGGATGACCAAGACCCTGCTCAACCAGGAGCTCGATATCGATTTTCTCTCCGCGATCGAGGCGGAAGCGCAGGGGCAGGCGATCTGCATGCAGGCACCGTCCTTTCGCGAGGCCTACGAAGCCTTCAAGTCGCGCCGATGATCGAGCTGCCGCTGTTCGACGAGTCGCACCGGGCGCTGCACAGGCGCTTGCGCGACATCGCGCCCCGCTTCGCACCGATCGCGGCGCGCGGCGAGGCGGGCGAAGAGGACGATGCCGGTCGCGATGCGATCCGGGAGTGCGCGGCTCTGGGCCTGTGCGGGTTGCTCACACAGGGAAGCTTGCGCGCCGTGTGCCTGGCGCGGGAAGCGATCGCCGCGGCGAGCGGCCTGGCCGACGCCGTCTTCGCCGTCCAGGGGCTCGGCAGCTATCCGCTCATGTTGAGCGGCAATCGCGCGATCGCGGATCGCTACCTGCCCGACGTCGCCGATGGCCGTCGCATCGCGGCGTTCGCACTCACCGAGCCCGACGCCGGCTCTGATGCCTCCGCGCTCGCGACCCGCGCCACCCGCGACGGTGACGACTACGTGCTCGAAGGCACCAAGGTCTTCATCTCCAACGCGCCGATCGCATCGTTTTTCGTCGTCTTTGCGAGAACGTCGGATGCCGCGAAGCGAGCCATCAGCGCGTTCGTGGTGGACCGCGACACGCCCGGTGTGACGATCGCGCGCCGGCAGCAGATGGTGGCGCCGCATCCCATCGGCGAAGTGCGTTTCTCGGCGTGTCGCGTGCCGGCGGCACAGCGCCTCGGCGAGGAAGGGGACGGCATGCGCCTCGCTCTCGGGACGCTCGACTTCTTCCGCACCAGTGTCGGGGCCGCGATGTGCGGGATCGCCGCGCGCGCGTTGCAGGAATCGATTGCGAGGGCGACCACGCGCCGGCAGTTCGGCTCCGCGATCGCGGACTTTCAGCTCACGCAGGCGGCGCTCGCCGATATGGCGACCGAGCTCGATGCCGCGCGCCTGCTGGTGTATCGCGCGGCGTGGGCCAAGGATCAGGGGCAGCCGCGCATCGCCAGCGAATCGGCCCGGGCCAAGCTCTTCGCCACCGAGGCGGCCCAGCGCATCGTCGATCGCGCGGTGCAGATCCACGGCGGTGAAGGCGTGGAGCGCGGCACGGTCGTCGAGCGCCTGTACCGCGAAGTGCGCGCGGCGAGGATCTACGAGGGGACCTCCGAGATCCAGCGCCTCGTCATCGCCCGCCACCTCCTCGAGCCGCAGGCCTGACATGCGGCATCCCGTGGAACGCATTCGCCACACGCCGGCGCCGGCCGGTGCGCCGACCGTCGAGGAGGCGGCGCGCTCGCGTCTGTTCAGTCCGCTCTCGCTGAGGGACGTCTTCACCTCGCCGATCGCACCTGGGTTCCCGCGATGGTGCCGTGGCGCGCGACCGACGACGGGTTCGTCACCGATGCGGTCCTTGCGTGGTACGAGCGATTCGCGCAGGGCCAGCCGGCGGCGATCGTCGTCGAGGCGACCGGCGTCCGCGACATCCCCAGCGGTCCGCTGCTGCGCATCGGGGATGACCGTTTCATCCCGGGGCTGCGGCAGCTCGTGGACATCGTCCGCCGCGCCAGCGACGGCCGTACCAAGCTGTTCATCCAGATCATCGACTTCCTCGCGATCCGCCGGCGTCCGACCCGGGAAACCTACCTCGGTCGCTACTTGCAGATCACAGACGCACACAGACGCGCACTCTCGTCATTGGGGTCAGATCTCGATTTTCTAAATAGAAAATCGAGATCTGACCCCGAGGTGAGGGAGGCGCTGCTGGGGCTGGCGGAGGAGCAGTTACGGGTAGTTCTTACCCCGCGCGAGATCGAGGCGATGGACTTTGGACTCCGGGAGCGCGTGACGGACGTGGATCAGGCGCACATCCGTGACCTGCCGCAGACGTTGCCCGGCATCTTCGCGGCCGCGGCGCGGCGGGCGGAAGCCGCCGGGTTCGACGGCGTCGAGTTGCACTACGCGCACGCGTACACGATGGCGTCGTTCCTTTCGGCGCGAAACACGCGAACGGATGGCTACGGCGGTTCGCGCGAGGGACGCGTCCGGTTGCCGCTGGAGGTTTTCCGCGCCGTCCGCGCCGCGGTTTCGGATCCGTTTGTCGTCGGCTGCCGGTATCTCTCGGACGAATGTATCGATGGCGGTAGCGACGTCGACGCAGCGGTGTGCTTCGGAGTGGAGTTCGCCCGCGCGGGAATGGACTTCCTGTCGCTCTCGCGTGGCGGAAAGTTCGAGGACGCGAAACAGCCGAAAGTTGGATGGGCCGTCTATCCGTACACCGGGTCGAGCGGCTGGGAGTGCATGCCGACCGTCCTGGCTGACGCCGCCGGACCGTTCGGCCGCAACGTCACTCCCGCGTCGCGGATACGCCGCGCGGTCCGCGACGCCGGACTTCGCACGCCGATCGTCGTTGCCGGCGGCATCCATTCGTTCGAGCAGGCGGAGGGCATCCTCGCGTCCGGTGCCGCCGACGTGATCGCCGCCGCGCGGCAGTCGCTCGCGGATCCCGACTGGTATCTGAAGCTGCGACTGGGACGCGGCGCCGACGTCCGCGGCTGCTGCTTCACCAACTACTGCGAAGGGCTCGACCAGATGCACAAGCAGGTCACCTGCAAGCTATGGGACCGTGTGGCCCTCGACGAGCCGGGGATCGCGATGACCGAAGATGGCAAGCGTCGGCTCATCGCCCCCGCCCGCCTACGCCAAGGCTCCGGCGAGGCAGGCCCTGAATGAGAATCACCATCATCGGCGGCGGACCGGCGGGGCTCTACTTCGCGCTGCTCATGAAGAAGCAGGACCCGGCCAATGTCGTGACCGTGATCGAGCGAGATGGACCCGACGACACGTTCGGCTGGGGCATTGTCTTTTCGGATCAGACGTTCGACTACTTGCGTGAGAGTGACGCGCCGTCGTACGAGGCGATCACGTCGGCGTGCGAGAAGTGGGACAACGTCGACATCGTGCACCGTGGCGAGAAGATCACCGTCCGGGGTAACCGGTTTTCGGGCATCGCGAGGATCCGATTTCTCCAGGTTCTGCACGCGCGCTGCCTCGAGCTTGGCGTGGACCTGCAGTTCCACCGCGCGGTGACCGATCTGTCGCGCCTGTCGTCGCCGGACCTTCTGGTCGGGGCCGACGGTGCCAATAGCCTCGTGCGCCGTACCCACGAGGCGCTGTTTCAGCCCACCGTCGAATACGGCCGCAACAAGTACATCTGGCTGGGGACGCCGAAGCTGTTTCATGGGCTGACGCTGACCTTCGTGGGACATTCGACGGGCGTCTATGCCGCGCATTCCTACAAGTTCGATCGATCGGCGAGCACGTTCATCGTCGAATGCAGTGAAGCGACCTGGCAGACCGCCGGGCTCGAGGGGATGTCGGAAGAAAAGACCTGCGCTTTCCTGGAAGAGGTGTTTCGCGAGCACCTCGACGGGCAGCCGCTGCACGCCAGGCACTTCGTCAAGTGGCTGAACTTTCCGCTCGTGCGCAACGCCCGGTGGCACGGCGATCGCCTGGTGCTGCTCGGCGACGCGCTGCACACCGCGCACTTCTCGATCGGCTCGGGCACCAAGCTCGCCATCGAGGACGCGATCGCGTTGGCGCAGGCGTTTGCGGAGGAGGCCGATCCTGCGCAGGCGCTGCCGCGTTTCGAGCAGTCGCGCCGGCCGCGCGTCGAGCAGTTGCAGCAGGCCGCCCTCGAGAGCCTGCGATGGTTCGAAGACATGGGGCACCACATGCCCCTCGATCCGCTGCCTTTCGCGGTCGAGGCCATGACGCGCAGCAAGCGCGTGGACTTCGACAAACTGCGACAGCGCGACCCGGAGTTTGTCGCCGCCTACGAACGGTACCGATCATGAGCGTCTCACCTTACTGGAACCCCAGGAACGAAACGCTCCCGCGGGAGGAGCTGCGCGCCCTGCAACTCGTGAAACTGAAGCGGTCTGTGCGAGTGGGCGTATGCGAAAAGCGGTTTCCATCGGCGCCGCTGGGATGCGGCCGGTTTCGAGCCGTCGCAGTTGCGCTCGCTCGACGACCTCAAGCGCATCCCTTTCATGACGCGGGCCGATTGGATGGCGGCACAGGCGGAGCAGCCGCCGTTCGGGCCACTCCTGACTGTTCCAGCCGAGCACGCCATCCGCTATCACACGACCTCCGGCACCACCGGTCGAACACCGCTCCGCGTCCTCGACGGGATGAAGGACTGGGAGTGGATCGCCGAGATGTGGTGCTACGGCCTCTGGGGCTTCGGGCTCCGGCCGCACGACATCGTGCTGTTTGCGTTTTCGTACGGCACGTTCATCGGGTTCTGGGGAGCGCACTACGCCTGCGAGAAGATCGGCTGCCTCGTCCTTTCGACCGGCAGCGCGACCACCGAATCGCGCGTGAAGAGCATCGTCGACCTGGGCGTGACGACCGTCTGCTCGACGCCAACCTATGCGCTGCGACTGGCGCAGGCAGCAGCCGAGATGGGGATCGATCTCGCCAGCACGTCGGTCAACAAAGTGATCCTGTCGGGCGAGCCTGGAGGTTCCATCCCGGCGGTCAAGCGCCAGCTCGAAACGGCGTGGGGGGCGAAGGCCTGCGACAGCGCCGGCATGACGGAGATCGGCAGCATCATGATCTTCGAGTGCGCGCACCAGCCTGGCGGCACACACATCATCGAGGATCACTTCATCGAGGAGACGCTCGAATACGAGGGTGACACCCCGATTCCCTACGGCGAGCGCGCCGAGCGCGTCGTCACGTCCTTCGGCCGCGGGTTCATTCCGCTCATTCGCTATCGCACGAACGACCTCGTGGTGAAGGTGCCCCATACCGAGTGCCGCTGCGGCCGCACCGGCGATCTCTACACTGGCGGTATCCAGGGCAGGTGGGACGACATGAAGCTGGTGCGCGGCACCAACGTGTACCCGCGCGCGGTGGAGTCGATTGTTCGCGAGTGCGCGGCGGTCGACGAATTCCAGATCCTGCTCATGCGAGAGGGCGTGACCGACGAGATCTGCGTACGAGTGGAACTGAAGCCGGGGCGCGAAGACCACTGGGAGGCGCTCTGCGCGCGGCTGCAGGTGGATCTCGCCGACGCGCACGAGGGCCTGCGCTTCAAGGTGGAGCAGGCGCCGGCGAATTCATTGCCGCGGTTCGAGCTGAAGGCCAAGCGCCTGGTCGACAACAGACCGGTCGCCGATTACGGGAGGCAGGATGCCTGAAGTGGACGTGCTGGGAAAGCCAATCGGCGAGACCGACGCTCAGTTGATGCGGCTCTACGCCGAGCTCAAAGAGCTGGCAGGCCGCGACGACTTGCCTCCCTGTGTTGACCGCAACGTGAAAAAGGCGCTCGCCTGTCTCTGGCAGGTCGTCAACGATCTCAATCTCGAATTCGAGCAGCTGTACGACCGAGGCGTCTAGCCACAGAAGAGACACAGAAGAGACACAGAAGAGACACAAAAAAGAAAACTGTGTTCCCCTGTGTTCTTCTGTGGCTAGATGAGTGCTGTGGCCTCGATTTCCACTCGCGCGCCGGATTCGAGCAGTCCCTTAACCTCGACGAGCGTCATCGCAGGGTAGTGCTTACCCATCCGGGCACGGTAGCGTTCCCCTACTTCCTTCATCGCCGCGACGTACTCGGCTTTATCGACGACGTAGATGGTGAGGCGCGCCACCGACTCATGTGTTCCGCCGGCCTCGGTGACGACCTGCAACACGTTGGCGAGCGCCTGGTCGAACTGGTCCACGAAACGGTCGCTAACGATTTTGGCATGCGCGTCCCACCCGATCTGTCCGGCAACAAACAAAATTCGCCCCTCCCCGGTGATGCCGTGGCTGTAGCCCCGAGGGGTCGCGAGAGTTGCAGGATTGATGACCGTCATGACGGGTATGTTAGACGGGGAGGCTCCGAACCGGGTGGTATACTGCGGCCGATCAGGGTGGTTGTACCTCCTGCTTGCGCCGCGTCACGCGCCTGAATCGAGCCCTCTCCGACTCGCTTCTCCCGCCAGCGTTAGTGCTTAGCTCGCAGCTGCATCCATCAGGCGGTCCACGCGTTTGCTTCAGTTGGCAAGGGTGCCACGGAAGACAATTCTGTTTCTGTGTTCTCTGTTCCTGTGTTTCTTCTGTGGCCGTTGGATCAGGTCCGTGAACCGCCCCTGCAAGGGGCAGAAGTGAGAATCGCCTAATGGCTCGAAAACTCTACGTCGGGAACCTCCCCTTCACTGCAGGGGAGCAGGAACTCCAGGACCTTTTCGCCGGCGCCGGCCAGGTCGAATCGGTCAACATCGTTCGCGACATGGCAACGGGACGCGCGCGCGGGTTCGCGTTCGTGGAGATGGTCTCCGACGAAGATGCGCAGAATGCGATCACCCAGCTGCACAACACGCAGTTTGGCGGCCGCAACCTCACCGTGAATGAAGCGCGGCCGAAGACGCCGGGCGGCGGTGGTGGCGGGTTCGGCGGCAATCGTGGCGGTGGCGGTGGCGGCGGCAATCGTCGTCGCGAACCCCGCTGGTAAGCCAGTACGGACGAAGGGCACGAGAGGTCTCGTGCCCTTCGTGATACACTTAAGCCTGTTGGAAGTCAGTCCGCTCCTTTAGCCCCCGCGTCAGAGTCGAATCGAGCCTCTTTTTCTCGCTTCCCCTTCAAAACGTGTTCGGTTAGTTGCAGCAGCCGGAATCCATCAACTGGATCCATTCCGGGTCTCAGAATCAGTGCCTCACACGAGGCGGAAGCAGGTATCTCTCAATGGCTCGAAAACTCTACGTCGGCAACCTCCCCTACAACACGGTCGAGCAGGACCTTCAGGAACTGTTCGCATCGGCGGGTGCCGTCGAAACCGTCAACCTGATGAAGGACATGGCCACCGGCCGCGCGCGCGGCTTCGGATTCGTCGAGATGGCGAGTGACGAAGATGCGCAGAACGCGATCGCCCAGCTCAATAACTTTGAGTACGGCGGCCGCAACCTGACCGTGAACGAAGCGCGTCCCAAGGTCAGCGGTGGCGCCGGCGCCGGCGCTGGCGGCTACGGCGGCGGCGGCGGCCGTCGTGAAAACCGCTGGTGAATAGACGCTGACCTGTAAAGGTCGCAACGAGAAAGGGCGGCGCCGAATCCGGCGCCGCCCTTTTTTTGTTTTACTTGATGCGCTTGGCGGGTCGATCGCCGCCCTGATGCAGGATGAGCTCGTTCACTTTCCCCGAGGCGTCCTTCACGAAGGTGACCGCGATGGGTGCACCTCTCCCGTTGAACTTCGTTTCGGACTCCGCGATGAGCTCGAACGAGGGCTGTCCGGTCGCCTGGCCCATCAGGCGCTCGCCGTCGCGCGTGACGGTGAGAGTGAATCCGGGGCGCAGTTCGTACTCACCGACATACAGGTCCAGGATCTGGGGGCTCACCTTCACGGGCGGCGCCGGGACGCGGTACGGCTTGCCGAAGTAGAGCGCGACCAGGTCGTTCGCCGCCGTGCCGGACGGGATGGTGCCATTGTTGGTGAGGACGATCACCGTGAACTTCAGTTCCGGGATCCGGATGAACATCGAGCTGAAGCCGTTGATCCCGCCGCTGTGTGCGATCCACTGGTAACCGTGGCTCACCGCTGAGGGCGGTCGGACGTTCCACCCGTAGGCGTAGTTGTTCAGGAACGGCGTCCACATGATCTTCTTCGCCGCTTCCGGGAGCAGCCGGGTCGTGTAAAGCGCCTGGTCCCACTTCAGCAGATCCTCCACGGTGGAGTACAGCGAGCCGGCAGCGTAGGGCTGCTGCATGTCGAGCGGTTCCGCGTTCGCGAGTTGAGTGCCGGCGCCGCCGTAGCCGGCCGCTCGCTTGGGGAGGATCTTGGACGGCCAGTCGTAACCGGTGTCCTTCATGCCGAGCGGCGTCAGGATCATCTCGCGCAGGGCTTCTTCGTACTTCTTGCCGGCCGCCTTCTCGATCACGACGCCGAGGAGGAAATAGCCGGAGTTGTTGTAGGCGTACTTCTCGCCCGGCTTCCACTCGAGCGGCAGGTTGCGGAAGAAGCCGATCATCTGGTCGATCGTGTGCGGCACCATGTTGACCTTGCGCCAATCGGCGAGACCCGTGTAGCTCGGTATCCCCGACGTGTGCGTGAGCAGGTGATGGATCGTCACCGGCTTCCACGTCTCCGGGCACGGCTCGAGATACACGCAGACCGAGTCCTCGAGTTTCACCTTCCCCTGCTCGCGCAGCAGCATCACCAGCATGGAGGTGAACTGCTTGGTGACCGACCCGATGCGGAACTTGGTGTCGGCGGCGTTCGGAATCTGCCATTCGACATTGGCAAACCCGTAGCCCTTGGTGAAGATCGGCTTGCCATCCCGCGCCATCAGCACCGTGCCACTGAAGCTGTTGTGGGTGGTGGCGGCCTGGAGATACTCGTCGATCTTCGCGGTGAGCGCCGCCGGATCGAGCTTGACCGGCGTCGCCGGTGTGACCGCCGCCGGCGCCGCTGGCGCCGCGGCAGGCGCCTGGGTCTGCGCGCGCGCCCGAGCGGGTAGCAGGCCTAGCAGGCAGACAAATCCGATCAGAAGGACAGAAACTCGTCGTTTTGAGTGCATGGGCTCATTTTACGGATTTAGACCCCACCCAGTTGCACTTTCCCCTTCGCCCTTTGCCTCTTATCCCTTGTCCCTTTTCCCTTGTCCCTTCTCCCTTTTCCCTTCTCCCTTGATAGCGCAGGAACCCCCCGCAGGAACCCCCACTCCGCACCACTCGTCAATGCGTGCATGACGATCATCCCCGCCCGCCTGCCGTTCGTGGCCTCCGTGGCTCTCCTGGCCGCCAGCCTCCACGTGACCGGGGCCGCCCAGGAGACAACCGTCGGAAACGAAGTCCAAAAGGCCTTTGTAAAGGGCGGACGGGTCTACCTTGACCTCTCGGCCGGCGACTACACGATCCGGGGAGGTGCCGCCGACGCGGTCCGCGTGCACTGGAAAACGCGAGACCCGCGAGATATGGACTCCGCGGGGGCCGATGTCTCTGTTTCAGGCGTCAACGCCACCATTCGCACGCGCGGCCCGAGGAGCCACTTCAAAGTGACGATCGACCTCCCGCAGCGTGCCGACCTCGATATCGAATTGAGCGCCGGGGACCTGAAGGTGGGCGGAATCGAGGGGAACAAGACGCTGTCGATGTGGGCGGGGGACGTGACGATCGAAGTGGGGGACGCCGATCTCTATAAGCAGGTGGACGCCACGGTCCGGGCCGGGGAAATCTCGGCGCACCCGTTCGGCCGCACAACCGGCGGACTCTTTCGATCGCTCCATTGGAAGGGAGCCGGCAAGTACACCTTGCACGCCCGACTGACGGCGGGTGACCTGAAGCTGGTGCGCTGACCCTGGGACACCTCCACCATCATCTGCACGCCTGCGGTCCATCCACGTATCATTGACGGGTCGGCGTCGCGCCGATTCCCTGCGAACACCCAGGAGTTGTGGCTATGCAGTTGAAGTCTTTACGCCGCGCAGCCGTCGTCGCGGCAGCCCTCGCGATCGCGGTCAGCGGTGTCGGCGCGCAATCGAAGCGTCCCCAGAAGCAATACTCGATCGAGCAGTTCATGAACACCATCGCGGTGCAGGGCGCGTCGTTCTCTCCCGACGAGTCGCGCATTCTGTTCTCCTCGAACAAGACCGGCATCTGGAACGCCTACACGATCCCGGCCGCAGGGGGCGAGTGGACGCCGGTCACGACCTCGACGACCGATTCGACCTTCGCGGTCTCGTACTTCCCCAACGACGAACGCGTCCTCTTCACCCGCGACCAGGGCGGTAACGAGCTGAACCACCTCTACGTCCGCACGCCCGACGGCCAGGACAAGGACCTCACGCCGGGCCAGAAGCTGAAGGCGTCGTTCGCTGGCTTCACGCCCGACGGTTCGGCCTTCTGGGTGCAGAGCAACGAGCGCGACGCGCGCTACTTCGACCTCTATCGCTACGACGTGAAGACCTACGACCGCACGTTGGTCTACAAGAACGACGGCTACTTCATCGGTCCGGTGTCAGACGACGGGAAGTGGACGGCGTTGTCGAAGATCACGACGACGACCGACAACGACATCTACTTATGGAATGCCGAGACCAAGGAAACCAAGCATCTGACGCCCCACAAAGGAGACGCGCAGTACGGCGCGTCCACCTTCGATCGTGCGTCGAAGTACCTCTACTACACCAGCAACGAGGGAAGCGAGTTCTCGCGCCTGCGCCGTTACGTCGTCGCCACCGGCGCGCACGAAGACGTCGAGAAGGCCCCGTGGGACGTGCTCGGGGTGGGGTTCTCGCGTACCGGCAAGTACCGCGCGATCGTGACCAACGAGGACGGACGCACCGCTATCAAGGTGACGGAAACCGCGACCGGAAAGACAGTGCCGCTGCCCGCAATTCCGTCGGGCGGCGTGGCCAACGTCTCGTTCGCCAAGAGCGAGGCGCGGATGGCGTTTTACGTGAATGCCGATCGCTCGCCGAACGACCTCTTCGTGTTACCGCTCGGGGCCACGAAGCCGGTCAAGCTGACGAACTCGCTCAATCCCGAGATCGATGCCGCTGATCTCGTCGACACGCAGGTCGTGCGGTTCAAGGCGCGCGACGGGATGACGGTTCCGAACATCCTCTGGAAGCCGCACCAGGCGACCGCCACGAACAAGGCGCCCGCGATCGTGTGGGTGCACGGCGGCCCCGGCGGGCAAACCACGGCCGGCTACAGCTCGGTTATCCAATACCTCGCCAACCACGGCTATGTCGTCCTCGGCATCAACAACCGCGGCAGCTCCGGCTACGGCAAGACGTTCTTTGCCGCCGACGACCAGAAGCACGGCCGCGAACCGCTGTGGGATTGTGTGGACGCCAAGAAGTACCTCGCGAGCCTCCCCTATGTGGACGGCAACCGCGTGGCGATCGTCGGCGGCAGCTACGGCGGCTACATGGTGCTCGCCGCGCTGGCCTACGAACCCGACGTCTTCAACGTCGGCGTGGACATCTTCGGCGTCTCGAATTGGCTGCGGACGCTCGAGAGCATCCCCGCCTGGTGGGAAGCCCAGCGCACGGCGCTCTACGCCGAAATCGGCGACCCCGTGAAGCAAAAAGACATGCTGCGCGCCATCTCGCCGGTGTTCCACGCCGACAAGATCCGCAAACCGCTGATGGTGCTCCAGGGCGCCAACGACCCCCGCGTCCTCAAAGCCGAATCCGACGACATCGTCGCCGCCGTCAAGAAGAACGGCGTCCCGGTGGAGTACATCGTGTTCCCCGACGAAGGCCACGGCTTCACGAAGAAAAAGAACCAGATCGAAGGCTACAGCGCGATGCTGAAATTCCTCGATACGCACCTGAAGTCAACAGGCACGCGCTAACGCGCGTGCCTGTCGACTTCGCTACCGTTGGTCGTTGGTCGTTGGTCGTTGGGTTACTTGAAGAGCCACCAGCAAGCGAGTACGACGGCGGTCGTTTTCGTGGCCTCGGCGGCGACCTTGCGCAGGATGCTGTTCTGGAGGCCGTGGAGCAGCTGCGTGGTGCGCTCCAGTTCGCGTTGCAGGCTTTCGGCTGAAGTGGTGTCAACGTAGCCGATGCGCAAGCATAGTTCCACGCAGGTCGAGAGTTCCGCGACAGACCCTAGAGCGATTCGGACGTGATTACGGTTGCGGAGGGTCGGGCCGTTGGCCTGCCCCTCCGCGACGTTCGACGGCACCGAGACCGCAGCTCGCCGCATCTGGCTGGCGATCTCATAACGCTCGCACGCCGGCAAGCGCCCGATGATTTCGTAGATCCTGACGGCCAAATCCATCGCCACCTGCCAGGCATCCAGATCCCGGAAGTTCTTGATCGTCATCGCAATTCCTGCCTTTCGCTACCGGCTGCAAAGTTGAAGAAACTGCAACAATTCCCGCATCAACTCGTCCGGATGGCCGTCGTCCGGCAACACCGATGCCGAGCACCCACGGCCACCGATCAACGACCAACGATCAACGAACAACGTCGGTTCGCGCGGCGGTTCGGGACCGCAACCTTCTGCAGTCCCGAACCGTCCAAGCGCTCATGCAGGATTTTCGATATGCGCTCCGGACGCTTCGGAAGCAGCCGATCTTCACGCTCGTGGCGGTATTGACGCTGACGCTTGGGATTGGGGCGAACACCGCGATTTTCAGCCTCGTCTACCAGATCCTGTTGCGGCCGTTGCCGTATCCGGATGCCGAACGGTTGGTGTTTGTCTGGAACAGCTACCCGTTGATGGGGCTGGAACAGGCGTCCGTGTCGATCCCCGACTACCTCGATCGGCGCACACAGGCGCCGGCGTTCGAGGAGGCCACGCTCTTTACCGGGCGGGCCATCAACCTTGCCGAGGGTGGGGAACCGATCCAGGTCCGCGGGTTGGCGGTGACGCCGTCGTTCTTCACCACGCTGCAGCGGCAGCCGGCGCTCGGGCGCGCGTTCACCGAAGAGGAGGCGACGCCGGGGAAAGACAAGCAGGTGATTCTGACGCACGGGCTGTGGCAGTCCCGGTTCGGCGGCGATGCGTCGATCGTCGGCCGCGACATCCGCATCAACGGGGAGCCCTACAAGGTCGTCGGCGTGTTGCCGCGCGATTTCGAGCTGCCGGGGCGCGACATCGCGGCGCTCGTGCCCTTCGCCTTCACCCCGCAGCAGACCACCGACAGCGGGCGTGGGAACGAGTTCAGCTCGATGATCGCGCGCATGCGTCCCGGCGCCACCATCCAGGACGCCAACACGCAGATGAAGACGATCGTCACGCGCAACGTCGAGCGGCTTGCCGCAGCTCGGCGGACTTCGTCAAGACCAGCGGCTTCACCGGCTTCGCGCGTCCGATCCGCGAGCAACTGGTCGGCGATACCCGCCAGGCGCTTTACATCCTGCAGGCGGGCGTCGTCCTCGTGCTGCTCATCGCCTGCTTCAACGTGGCGAACCTGCTGCTGATGCGGGCGACCGGCCGCGGCCGCGAGCTGGCGATCCGCACAACGCTCGGGGCGGGGCAGTGGCGGATCGTCCGGCAGATGCTGACCGAGGGCGTCGTGCTCTCGATCTTTGGTGCCGTTGCCGGTCTCGCGTTGGGGCTCGCCGGCGTGCGGGCGCTGCTGGCCATGTCGTCCACGCAGATCCCCGGGCAGATCACGGCGTCGATTCACCTTCCCGTGCTCGCGTTCACGCTGCTCCTGGCGCTGGTGACCGGGCCTGATCTTCGGCGTCGTTCCGGCGATGTCGGTCATCCGCGGCAACACGGCGTCCTTGATGAAGGACGATGCGACGCGCGGGTCGGCGGGGAAGACCGCCGGATTCCTGCGCGCGTCGCTGGTCGTCGCGGAGGTCGCGATCACGCTCGTGCTGCTGGTTGGCGCCGGGCTTCTGATCCGCAGCTTCGCGAACCTGCGCGGCGTCGATCCCGGTTTCAATGGAGAGAACGTGCTGACGGCGCAGATCGCGCTGCCGGCAACGCGCTATGCCACGCCGGAAGCGCGCACGACGTTCTGGCAGCGTCTCACGGAGAAGGCCCAGCAGATCCCGGGCGTGACGGTGGTCGGGTTGACCTCGAACGTGCCGTTCAACGGCATGGTGAGCACCGGGTCCTACTCGATCGTCGGATATACGCCTGGCCCAGGGGAAGCACGTCCACACGCGCGCCAGGACGTCGTCGGCGCCGAGTACTTCCGCGCCATGCAGATCCCGCTCATCGAGGGACGTCTGTTCAACGAGGGGGATACCGCACAGAGCGCGCCGGTTGCGGTGGTAGATCAGTACCTCGTCGAGAAGTACTTCAAGGGGCGCAGCGCCATCGGGCAGGAGATTCAACGCGGCAGCTGCGACGAGCCCGAAGATCCGCATCGTCGGCGTCGTCCGCACGATCAACAGCATCGATCTCGGGTTGCCGGTGACCAAGGAGCGCATCTACCGTCCCATCGCGCAAATCCCCATCGGCGGGATGGCGCTCGTCGTCAAGGCCGGCATGGCGCCGACACAGCTCGTCTCCCAGGTGCGGAGCGCGGTGCAACAGATCGACCCCGAGCAGCCGATCTTTGACGTGCGGACGATGGACGAGTGGATGGCGCGGTCGCTCGAAGGCCGCCGCACGCCGACCGCGTTGCTGGCGATCTTCGCCGTCGTCGCGCTGGTGCTGGCGGCCATCGGCATCTACGGCGTGCTCGCCTATGCGGTGACGCAGCGCGTGCGTGAGTTCGGCATCCGGCAGGCGCTCGGCGCGGATTCCCGTTCGATCCTGTCCCTCGTGTTGTCGCAGGGTATGGCGCGCGCCGGCCTGGGCGTCGTCATCGGCCTCGCTGGAGCGCTGGCGCTGACGAAATATCTCCAGAGCCTGCTCTTTGGCGTCGGCTCGAAGGACATCGCGGTGTTTATTGCCGTGACGGTCCTGTTGCTGGCGGTCGCGGCACTGGCGTGTTACATCCCGGCGCGACGCGCGACACGCATCGACCCGATGATCGCCCTGCGCGACGCGTAGGAGCCGGTATTCGGTATTCGGTGTTCGGTACTCGGGGTTCGGTATCGGTATTCGGGTGTTCGGTGTTCGGTACGCGGTGTTCGGTACGCGGTAACATCAATGCGTGCTCGCCGCGTTGCTGCTCTTGCTTCTTCTGTCGCAATCACCACCACCATGTTCGGATGCCGCCAGTTGTCGCACGGCAGCCATCGAGGCGCAGGGGCGTAAGGACTACGAGGCGTTTCACGATCTTGCCTGGCTCGCGTATCGCAAGGGGAAGCAAGACGATCCTGAGCTGATGCTGTTGCTGGCGCGGGCGCAGAGCTTGAGCGGGCGGCCTGGCGATGCGATCGTCATGCTCGAACGCCTGGCGGCGCGCGGGATCGCTACTGACGTCGAGACGAGCGAGGATTTCGAGACCGTTCGCTCGCACCCCCGCTGGAAGAAGGCACCCGACAGCGAAGCTCCCAAAGCACCCGTCAGCGAAGCCCCCAAGGCACCCAAGAGCGAAGCCGCCAAAGCACCCTCGCCGAAGAAACCGGAGACGCTGTCCTTCACGACGCTGCTCTCCCCGAGCGCGCTCGCGTATGACGCGGTGTCGAAGCGCTACCTGATTGCGGATCGACAGTCGCGCCGGGTCGCCATCGTCGACGAGAACACCGGCCAGGTCTCGACGCTGGCTGGCGCTCAGGCCCGGCTCGGGGATATCAAGGGGATGGCGATCGATGCGCGGCAGGGGGATCTCTGGGTGGTGTCCTCATCAGAGGAGGGCACGTCGCTCAGCCGCCTGCAACTGATTTCGGGTCGCGAACTCGCCGCCGCGCGTATCAGTGGGCTGCGCGCGCCGGCGGCCGGCGTCGCCTTCGTGCGCGGCACCGGGATTGTCGTCTCCGACGAAGAGGGAGACATCTGGCGAGTCAGCGCCTCGGGTTCCGCCGAGAAGCTGGGAAGCCTCGAATACGCGCCGAAGTTCATCGCCGCGGATCTCGAAGGCACACTCTACGTGACTGCCGGCGGCCAGCGACTCGCACGCTACAGCGTGTCGCCGTTCCGTCGTCTTGGCGTCGTCGATCTCGGCGCCGGCGGGCTCGCGGGTCTCCCGTTTGCCGTCATCGCCGACCGCATTCACGTGATCGTGCCCGTTGGCGGATCGTACGAGATTCGAACCGTGAGGAAGTAACTCATGAAGCATGCTGCCTGGCTGTGTGCGCTGCTGATCGCCAGCGCTGGCGCGTCCGCGCAAAACAAGCCGCGCGCGCGAGATCTCGGCGTGCCGTTCGACGGGACGCCGGGGCCGCTGAACGCGATCACCGACGTTCGCGGCGTGGAAGTGGGCCTGTCGACGATCGTGCGCGGGGAGGCCCAGGAGGCCGTACGCACCGGTGTGACGGTCGTGTTTCCGCGCGGCAAGGAATCTGGCGACCCGGTCTTCGCCGCATGGTTTTCCCAGAACGGCAACGGCGAGATGACGGGCACTACCTGGATCGATGAAGGCGGCTTCATGGAAGGGCCCGTCTTCATCACCAACACGCATAGCGTTGGCGTCGTCAGAGACGCGGCGATCGCCTGGTCGGTAAAGCAAGGGAAGATGTTCCAGCCATGGTCGCTGCCGGTCGTCGCCGAGACGTATGACGGCACGCTCAACGACATCAACGGCTTCCATGTGAAGCCGGAGCACGTGGTCGAAGCGATCAACGCGGCGAAGACTGGCGCGGTCGCTGAAGGGAACGTGGGCGGCGGCACCGGGATGATCTGCTACCAGTTCAAATGCGGCACAGGCACAGCGTCGCGCAAGCTGCCGCAGCCGGCGGGCGGCTACACCGTCGGTGTCCTGGTGCAAGCGAACCACGGGCGGCGGTCCGAGCTGCGCATCGCCGGAGTGCCGATGGGGCAGCAGATCCCCGTCGGCCCAGGCCGGTCCCGGAGGTGATGAAGAGCAGGGCTCCATCATCATCGTCGTGGCAACCGACGCGCCGTTGCTCCCGCACCAACTCGAGCGCCTCGCCCGGCGGGTGACGATGGGGCTGGCGCGAACCGGAGCGACGTCCGGCAACGGGTCCGGCGACATCTTTCTCGCCTTCTCGACCGAGAACGCCGGTGTTGCCGCCGCGCCCCGCGAGATCCACGTAAACATGCTCTCCAACGCCCGCATCAGCGCGCTCTTCAGCGCGACGGTCGAGGCGACCGAAGAAGCGATCATCAACGCGCTCGTCGCCGCCGAGACCATGACCGGCAAGGACGGCCGGCGCGTCGAATCGCTCCCCCACGACCGCGTCCGCGAATTGCTGAAGAAATTCGGCCGCTGAAGGGCCAGACCGTCAGGGTCAACGGTCGACGAGTCTGACCCGGTCTGACCCGCGTCTGACCCCGGGGGGTTATTGGCGCAGGACGACGGCGGGGTCGATGCGGGAGGCGCGGCGGGCGGGGATCCAGCCGGCCAGGGCACCGATGCAGGCGAGGATCGCGGCGGCGGCGACGAACGTCAGCGGATCCTTGAGCTCGATGCCGTAGAGCAGCCCCTCCACGAACTTCGCGGAGACCTTGACGAGGCCGAGCGCCAGGGCAACACCGGAAATGAGACCGAGCGTCACGAGGAGCGCGACGCGGCCCAGGACGAGGCGCACGACGCCGCGCGGTGCGGCGCCCAATGCCATGCGGATCCCGAGTTCCGTCTGCCGGCGGCTGACCGCGTACGACGTCACGCCGTACAGACCGAGACCCGCGAGCAGCAGCGCCAGTGCGCCGAAGAAGCCGGAGAGCATCGCCACGACGCGCTCTTGCACGAGCGACGCGTTCACCTGTTCCCCCATCAGCCGGAAAGTCAGCGCGAGGTTGCGATCCACGCTGCCGAGCGACTCGGCGAGAGGCCGAATCAACAGGGCCGGCGACCCCCCCGCCGCACGAACGCTAAACGATACGGACGATGGCGGTTCGCGGTGCTGCCCGACGGCGATGTAGAACGTGGGCGTCAGTGGATCGCGCAAGGACACGTACACCGAGTCCTGCACCAGCCCCACGATCTCGTACGAGGTCGTCGCTTCCCGGCCGAAGCCTGGCTGCTTCACGGTGCGGCCAAGCGGGCTCGCGCCACCGTAGTACTTCTTGGCGAACGCCTCATTGACGATCGCAACCGTCGGCGTCCCCTGCCGGTCGGCCTCCGAGAAATCACGTCCGGCAATCACGCGCGTGCCGAGCGTCTTGAAGAACCCCACGCTGACGAGATTGATATTCACGATCCGATCGTTCTCAGCGCGATCGGGTTCCCCGGGGAATTCGAACAGGCCGTTCCACATGCTGCCGCTCACCGGTGTGATCGCCGACAGAGCCGCTGACTCCACGCCGGAGGTGGAGGTGGCGGCCAACCGGAGTCGCTCGTAGAGCGCCGGACGCTCCAATGGCTCGAGCGCCAGTCGCTGCGCGTTCACGCTCACCACGACCACGGGATCCCGTTCGAAGCCAAGGTCCTTTCCCGCGAGTGATGAGAACGTCCGGATGAACAGGCCGGCCGCGACGACGAGCACGAGCGACAGCGCGACCTGGACGACGACGAGCAGGTTCCCGAGGCTGAAGCGGCGGTCGGTCGAGATGCCGCGGCCCTGTTCCTTGAGCGCGTCGTTTGGGTGCACGCCGGAGGCGCGGAACGCGGGCGCGATGCCGAAGAGCAGCGCGGTGACGACGGTCACCGCGGTGGTGAACGCGAGCACGCGCCAGTCGAGCGCCAGGTCGAGATAGACGTTGGTGGTCGAGGTGGAGAGCTGCCGCACGAGCAGCCGGCTGCCCCAGTGTGCGAAGACCAGCCCGAGCACCGCGCCGGCGCCAGAGAGCACCAGGCTCTCCACGAGCAGCTGACGCATCAGGCGCCAGCGCGAAGCACCCAGCGCGAGACGGACGCTGATCTCATGCCGCCTGGCGTTCGCCCGTGCCAGCAGGAGGTTCGCGATGTTCGCGCAGGCGATCAGCAGGACCAGGCCAACGACCACCATGATCGTGGTCAGCGGCCGCTCGTAGCGAGTGCGCAGGGAGGAACGTCCCGTCGCCGCGCTCGAGAGTTGGAACGGTTCGGCGATATAGCGCACCTTGTTTTCGGGGCGGTAATCCGGCGGCATCGTGGCCTCGCGCAGCTGCGGCTGGATGCCGCGCAGGGCCTGGGTGGCGGATTCGAGCGTCTGTTCGGTCTTCATGCGCACGAAGATGCTCAACCACCAGTGTGACCGCCGATCGAGCGCGGACTCCTTCCCGCGGATCAAGGGCTCGGTGCCGATGGGAATC
The DNA here is from genome assembly GCA_963762995.1 of uncultured Acidobacteriota bacterium. Lineage (GTDB taxonomy): Bacteria > Acidobacteriota > Vicinamibacteria > Vicinamibacterales > 2-12-FULL-66-21 > JACDCA01. Next base: position 430,334 of record CAVXMQ010000025.1, read on the forward strand.
ACGACGTCGAAGGTGCGGCCGACGTCCACGCCGAAGAAGTCCGGCGGCGTGACTCCAATCACCGTGAAGGGGACGCGTTCGACGGTCAGCGACTTTCCGATCGCGTCCGCGGCGCCGCCGAACCGTTTCTGCCAGAACTGGTAGCTGATGACGGCCACCGGGCCGTCAGGTCCGCCACCGCGGCGGTCATCGTCACGCGGTGAATGAGCGCGGCCCAGCAGTGGACGCACGCCGAGCACGTCGAAATACCCGCCGCTCGCCCAGACGCCGTCTACCATCTCGGTTTGCCCCCCCTGCGCGAGGTTGAACCGCGTGGACGACCACGCAAACGATCCCGCGAAGAGATCGCCACGGTCGCGGATCTGCTCCCAGATCGGGTTTGTCCACGACATCCGCCGCGCCCCGCTCAGCTCCACCATGGCGAGCTGCTGTGGCGCTTCCACCGGCAGCGTGCGGAGGATCAGGCTATTGAGGATCGAGAAAATCGCTGTGTTCGCCCCAATGCCGAGGGCAAGCGACAGAACGGCGATGGCCGTGACGATGGGAGTGGCTCGGAGGGCGCGGAAGGCGTCTCGAAGGTCAGGCATGACACTTCGACGCAGCATACCCTCCGGGGGTTGGGCGGCGCTACTTCTTGACGACTTCTGACCCGCTGACCGGGATGCCGCACACCGTGCCGGCGTAATCGACCTTCATCGTCGTGGCGCTCTCGCTGGTCGCTTTGCCGTTGGCGAACGTGAACGGGCAGTTCACGCTTCCCTGGGCCACGACCCCCTGTGCCGACCATTCCAGCGTGCTGCCGGTGACCTTTCCGGTGCCCGACCCGGTGAGGCGGATGGTGCCCGCACACGTGCCCTCGAAGGTCACGTTGGCGTTCGACGCGTCAACCGGCACGACCGTGTATTTGACCGTTCCGCAGCCGGTGATCGGCGTGGAGGCAGTTGACGAGCTCCACGCGCCAGCGAAGCCGTCAATCGACACCGGCGGTCCCGGTTCAGTGGGGGATTCCTTGTCCTTGAAACTGTCGAGCAAACCACAGCCGCTCACGAGCAAGCAGGCGGCGGCCACGGCGACCGAACGGCGGAGATAACGCGGCATACTGCCGCTCTATCGACAGTCGCCGTAAGCCCCTTTAGGGCGCCCGTGTAATCGCTTACGCTCGCCGCGATAGAATCGTAGGGTTTGCCTTACTCGAAAGGACACGCCTTGCAACTCGAAGGGGTTTACTCGGTTCTCCCCACACCCTTCACGTCGTCGGGAGACGTGGATGAGGACAGCCTCCGGAAAGTCCTGGACCTATTCATCGCCGCCGGCGTGAACGGCGTCACCGCGCTGGGCGTGACCGGCGAGGTCGCGCGGCTCGACGATACCGAACGGCGCCGCGTGCTGGAGGTCGTCGTCCAGCATGTCGCGGGACGGATCGGCGTTGTGGCGGGGACGACGGCGGAAGGGACGAGGAGCTGCATCAACTACAGCAAGCAGGCAAAGTCCATCGGCGCCACCGCGGTGATGGTCAGCCCGCCGCGGATGCTGAAGCTGAACTCTGAAGCGGTCGTTCGCCACTACGCGGCACTGGCGGACGCCGTCGACATCGAGATCGTGGTGCAGGACTATCCGCCGATCTCCGGTTTCGCGATGGAGCCGGCGCTACTCGCGCGGATCGCGAAGGAAAACGCCAAAGCGCGGACGATCAAGCTCGAGGATCCGCCGACGCCGTTCAAGACGTCACGGATTCTAGAGGCGTGCGGCGACCTGAAGGTGCGGATCTTCGGCGGCCTCGGCGGCGTGTTCCTGCTCGAGGAGCTGCTCGCCGGCGCGACCGGCGCCATGACCGGGTTCGCGTTCCCTGAGATTCTCGTGAAGATCGTGTCGCTCTACCGCGCCGGGAAGGTGGACGAGGCGGCCGACGTGTTCTACCGCGCGGTGCCGCTGATGCGGTTCGAGTTCCAGGAGGGGATTGGCATGGCGATCCGCAAGGAAGTGCTGCATCGCCGCGGCGCGCTCGCCAGCGCGTCCACGCGCGCGCCGGCGGCCGGCCTCGACAAGACAACGCGTGAAGCGCTGGATCGCGTGATGAAATTCACGCAGGTTTCGTAGGCCGGGTCTTCAGACCCGGCGGGAGCACCAATGGATCTCGGACTTAAAGGCAAGGTGGCGCTCGTCGCGGGCGCGAGCAAGGGACTCGGCTACGCGGTGGCGAAGGCGCTGGCCGCCGAAGGAGCGAACGTCTCGATCTCATCGCGCGACGAGCAAGCGATCGCGGCGGCCGCCAGGCAGATCGAACAGGAAACCGGCGCGCGCGTGCTGTCGATGGCGGTCGATGTGCGATCGAAGGACGCGATCGATCGCTGGATGGCGCAAGCCGCCGACGCCTTCGGCGGGATCGACGCGCTGATGACCAACTCGGGTGGGCCGCCCGCCGGCCCGGCGGTGTCCTTCGACGACCAGGCCTGGCAGGATGCCGCCGAGCTACTGCTCTTCAGCACGATCCGCATGATCCGCGGCGCGGTCCCCTTGATGGAGAAGCGCGGTGGCGGCGCGATCCTCGTCTCTACGTCGTCCTCCGTGAAGGAACCGATTCCCAACCTCGGGCTCTCGACCGTGCTGCGGGCGTCGGTGTCCGCCCTTGCGAAGACGCTGGCGATCGAGCTCGCGGCGAAGAAGATCCGCGTGAACCAGATCATCCCCGGGCGTATCGACACGGATCGCGTCCGCCAGCTCGACGAGATCAACGCCAAGAAGCAGGGAGTGACGGCGGCGCAGGCCAAGGAGAAGGCGATGGCCGCTATCCCGATGGGACGGTACGGCCAGCCCGACGAGTTCGGGCGGGTGGGTGCATTCCTGCTCTCAGGGGCGGCCGCCTACATGACGGGCGCGACCGTGCAGGTCGATGGCGGCCAGATCAAGAGTGTGTTGTAGGCCGGGTCTTTAGACCCGGCATCATGAGTTCCCAAATATGTCTCTGATGCGAAAGGCGCTGCTCGCCATGTCCACCAACGCGTGGATGCGCGAGCGCGCGACGAAGGCGGCGTTCGTGCGGCGGGCGGTGAAGGCCTTCATGCCCGGCGAGAAGATCGAAGACGCGCTGCGCGCGGCGAAGGAGCAGCAGCGCGACGGGATCAACACGATCCTGACCCGGCTGGGGGAGAACATCACGCACGTCGAGGAGGCCGAGGAGGTCACGCTTCACTATCTGGACGTGCTCGACAAGATCGCCGCCGCCGGCCTCGACGCGCACATCTCGATCAAGCCGACGCAGCTGGGACTCGATCAGGATCCGGCACTGTGCCGGCGCAATCTCGACCGCATCATCGAGCGCGTCGAACAGCGCAACAACTTCCTGTGGATCGACATGGAGTATTCGCGCTACGTCGATCCGACGCTGGAGCAGTTTCGCTACGGGCGCGCGAAGACCGCCAGGATCGGGATCGCGATCCAGGCCTATCTGTACCGCACCGAGAAAGACATCGAGTCGCTGGTGCCGCTCGGCAGCGCCGTGCGCATGGTCAAAGGCGCGTATCTCGAACCGCCCGACGTCGCGTTCCCCAAGAAGTCCGACACCGACGAGAACTTCTACAAGATGTGCGTGCGCCTGCTACAGCCCGACGCGGTCAAGTCCGGTTGCCTGCTCCACATCGCCACGCACGACATGACGCTCGTCGAGCGGTTGAACAGCTACATCAAGCAGCACAACGTGCCGACCTCGGCGTACGAATACGCGATGCTCTACGGCATCCAGCGCGGCGCGCAGGCGCGGATGGCCAAGGAAGGGAAGCGCCTACGGGTGCTGATTTCCTACGGCGAGTACTGGTTCCCCTGGTACATGCGCCGCCTGGCCGAGCGTCCGGCGAACGTCTGGTTCGTGGTCAAGAACATCTTCGGTTAGATCGGCAGGGCCGCTGATTCGCGGCGCTGGCTTAGCCGCGGATTACGCGGATTAACGCGGATCAGCGCGGATTGACCCCTGAAGTCGTCGCGGCTGCTGTGCGCTGTCGGGGGCGACGGAAAAACAAATCGGGAAACACAAGCCACAACCTGATGTGTCCGAAGTGGCTTGTGTTTCCCGCTTTGTTTTTCCGTCCCGCCGCGCTTCGCGCGGCGCCGGCCGAAGGCCGGCCCGACAGCGCTGGCAAGCCGTTCGATCCTAGGCGGGATCCGCGTCAATCCGCGTTAAATCCGCGAAATCCGCGGCCCCTACAGAGCGCTGCTAGAAACGTAAACCCCGAAGACAAGTGCACCCGCGTGCCGCCGTCGAAGGCCTTGGCGACGTCCAGATTCAGCTTGATGATCGACGCGATCAGGAAGACACCGGCGCCGGCGCTCTTTTCCCAGCGGGCGTCCTTCAGGCTTCCGCTGTATTCGACGGTCTTCGCGGCGTCCATGAAGATGTTCACGCCCAGCTTCGCGCCGTTGATGACCGACGTGATCGGGATCCGTAACTCCGCGGAGCCGGCGAGCGTTTCGTCGCCGGTGAACGAGCCGGTGCGGAAGCCGCGCAGCGACGAGGAGCCGCCGATGAGCCAGCGCTCGTGCAGGGGCAGGGGGGCGTCGGCGGTGCGGTAGTAGGCACGGCCCGCGAGCACCGGCTGGCCGAAGAGGCGCAGGTAGCCGCGGCCGTCGAGCGTATAGCGATTGATGCGATCCGCGGTTCCCTCGTCGAACCCTTCCAGCAGGTTCAGCGCGTTCCAGCCCGCGAACAGGTAAACCGCGTTGCCCGGGAACGCCGGATCCCCGCGCGTGTCGATCGCCGCATCCGCGCCCAGCGTCCACTGCTGCACGGTCGGCTGCGGGCCGAACTCCACCTGCGCGCGCGAGGCCTCGATGCCGGTGAACAAGATATGGGCGAAGTGCCGTTCGGCGCGGCCTCTGACCTCGAGTCGCTGATCGTCGGTCCCGTCTTCCTCGTCGCCGAGATTGAAGGCGGGGTTTTCGCGCTGGTAGATGGCGCCGCTCGTGAGGACCCGGGTCAGCGGACCCCGCTTGAAGTTCCGCTCCAACTCCACCGCCGCCTTGCGGGTACCTCCCCAGGTCAGCGGGGTCGAGATCCGCTCGCCCAGACCGAGCAGGTCGTTCCAGGTGAAGCGAGCGCCGTAGGTGAACCCATAGCCATCCGCGTACGAAAGGATCGGCAGGAACATCGTCCGCCGCTTGAGCACGTGGAACGGATCCTTTTTGGGCGCGCCGGTGGTCTGCGACACCCTGACGCTCGGACGCTCGTGCACGACGAGGACGATGGCGACGTCGGTGGGGTCGTTGATGGACCGAAACCGCTTGCGCACTTGCACGGTTTCGAACCAGCCGCTGTCTTTCAATCGCTTCTCGATGGTCGACACGGCGTCCGCCGCGAGCGGGCTGTCCAGGGCGATGCCGGCGATCTTCAATACCTCGGCGTCCGCGATCGCGGCGTTGCCATGCACGCGGATCTCGCGCACGATTTCCTGCGCTGCGCCTCGGCGCCTGCTCCTGCTCCGGAACGAATGGTCCACCGCAGCGGTCATCAGAGCCGTCTCCAAGGCTCGCGGTCAAACAGTTCGTTGTCGTCGAGACTTCTTTGGGATGGTGATCTTGGTCTTCACGTCCGCTTCGCGGTATTCCTTGAAGCTCCGGTCGTACGACGCCTCGAACGAGCCGAGGGCCAGCGTGATTCCCGCCCCGATCTTGATGTCGCGCGGCAGCCACACGTCCTTGAACGGCTGATACATCGTCATCGACGCGCGCATTTCGTCCACCTGCACGAGCCAGCCGGCGGGCAGGAAGTCGAGCCACACGTTGTCGAACGTGTATTTGACGATCTGATGGTTCGACGGATCGACCCAGAGCGTCACGAGCGCGGTCTTGTTCATCTTGCGCTCGATGTCCTGCTCGAGTTCGTTCTCTTTATCCCTTTTCCCTTCTCCCTTATCCGTTTTCCCTTTTCCCTTCTCCCTTGACTGCGCGTCCGCCTTCAGCTCCTCCGGCGTCTTCTCGTCGTCCTTCCCACCAAAGAGCTTGGTCGGGTAGTACTCGATCTTCAGCACGTCCTGGCCTTCGAACTTCTCGCGTCCGGCGAGGAAGTAGTTGCCCGGCTCGAACTTGAAGTCCATGAAGTAGGCCTCGGACACGAAGCGCGGCTCGGTGGAGGCAGGGCCGGTCGGCAGGACGTCGGCCTGGATCCCGGCGGGGCCGATGCTGATTTCCTTGGTTTCTTTCTCGTTCTTCGCCTTCCGCTCGCGCCGCGCCTTCTCGCGGTGGACCCATCGTGCCTCGTAGCCGTCGCGTTCATCCTCGGGGACCGAGACCCCGTCCACGCGCAGGGGGCTGCGCACGTGCATGCCTTCCTTCACGTACCAGGTGAAATCGCGCTTGCTGCGGAAGATCCGCATCCGGGACGGCCCGAGGACCTCGAACTCCTCGCTTTCGTCCAGGATGTAGTCGTTCAGCACGCGCTTGGTGACCTCGCGGCGGGCCAGCGCGCGCGCCATGAACGCGTCGAGATCGCTTTGTGGGGCCTTTTTTGTCTGGGCTTCCTGCGCGGAGAGCATCGGCGCGCAGAGCAGGGCGACGGCAACGCCTGTCGCGATGGAACGGAAGGACACGTGGCCTCCGGAGGTCTTGCAGGACTGGCTCAATTAGATACGCTCGCTGCGCTCACTGGTTCCCGGTTCTGGCTCAAGCTTCTACCGTTGGACTGAACTTCGCAACCGGCGGTCTGAACCCCGAACCTGGAACCGGGAGCGCTAGTCGCGTAGCAGCGAGCTCGGCTCAAAGCGCAAGGCTCGCCGGGCGGGGAGGAGGCAGGCGGCGACGGCGACGGCGAGGACCAGCAGGATGCAGGCCGCGTAGGTCGCGCCGTCGGTGGGCGGCACCTGGAATAACAGATTGCGTAGCAGCCGCGCGCCGGCAAGGCTGCCCAGCGACCCGGCGGTGATCCCGATGGCGACCGGCACGAGTCCGTAGCCGAGGACGAGGCGGACGATTCGTCGGGCATCGGCGCCGACTGCTGTGCGGATCGCCAACTCGCGGCGACGCTCGGTCACGGCGCGCGACACCACCCCAAAGAGGCCCGCGATCGCCAGCGCCAGCGCGATCGTGGCAAACATCCCTGTCGCCAGCGCGTAGAACCGGCGGTCCGCCGTCGATTGCGACACGATCTCGGCTACCGTGGTGAGCCCCTCGGACGGCTGATCGGGATCGATGGCACGGACGGCGCCACGCAGAGATTCGGCGACCTGGTCGCTCATGCCTGACTGCGGTTTGACGAGCAGACAGATCAACTCCACTGGCGACTGCGTGCGCGGTACGTAGAAGGCCGGCGCGGCGTCGCGTGCGACTTCGGCGTAGCGCACGTCGCCGACGACGCCGACGATCTCGACCGGCTTCTCGCCCAGGTCCATGAGCTGGCCGACGGGATTCGTGGAGCCGAAGTGCTGACGGCCGTACGACTCTGACACGATCATGACGGGCGGCGCGGTCGCGGAATCGCCGTCGGAGAAGAGGCGGCCGGCGCGCAGAGGGATCCGCATCAGCTCGAAGTAGCCGGGAGCGACCGAGCGCCTTTGACCAGGCTTGGGTTTGCCCTTGACCGGTCCGACCACGTAGGTGAAATCGACGCCGCGCATCGGAACGGCCGTCGTAATCGTGGCGCCTGCGACTCCTGGCAGTGAACGCACGTGCGCGAGAAGCGCGCGTTCGAACGCGGTGACCCGCTCATTGCCGCGGTACTTCGGATTGTAGAGGCGCGTCTCCAGCGTCAGCAGGTCCGAAGCCTCGAACCCGAGATCCACTCTTTGCAGTTTCCAGAAACTGTGCAGCAGTAGTCCCGCAGCGACGAGCAGGACTAAGACAGTGGCGACCTGTAGTGAGACCACCGCATCCCGAAACATCCGCGCGGTCCGCGGTGCGGTGGACGTAACACCCGCTCGGCGGAGGATCGGGAGCAGGTCGCGGCGCGACGCCAGTAAACCGGGTCCGACGCCGCAGACGAGTGCCGTCAGAGCGGTGATCACGAGCGCAAACGCGAGTACCGTGACGTTCAACGTGACCTGGTCGCCGCGCGGCACGATCGCCGGCAGCAGCCATCGCACCAGCGGAAGTGCTGCGGCCGCCAGCGCGACGCCGAGGGCTCCGCCAACACAGGCGAGCAGCAGGCCTTCGATCGTGAGCAGCCGCACCAGCCGCTTCGGGCCCGCGCCGAGCGCAGCACGCACCGCGAGTTCACCCGATCGGTCGACGGTGCGCGCCACCATCAGCAACCCGAGGTTGACGCACGCAATCAGCAGCACCAGGGCCGACACGGCCGCTAGCAGCGCCACACCGGGACGGACTTCCGCGGAGACGTGCTGCTCCAACGGTTCCGCCCAGCCGCGCGTCTCGTCGAGGATCCTCGCGAGTTCCTTCTCGGGAATGTTGGTGTAGCCGCGCATTACGTTCCGCGTGAACGTGGTCATCTCCGCCTCGGCCATGCCGGGCGTGACGCGCGGACGCAGCCGCCCGATCATCGTGTACTCGATCGACCGGCCCGGGCGAATCTGCGTCCAGGGCAGTAGCAGGAAGATCTCCGTGTCGCGCGGGTAGGTGAAGCGCACCTCGTCGGGGAGTACCCCGACGATCGTATAGGGCGGCTGGTCGCGCGACTGTCGACCGGACGCCAACCGTATCTGCATCCCGAGTACGTCGGGCGACATACCGAACCGGCGTTGCCACACGCCATGGCTGATGACCGCGACCGGCGAGCCTTCGGTATCGCTCGACACGAACGTCCGTCCGAGCGCGGCGGACACACCGAGCAGCTCGAACAGGTTCGGCGTGACAAAGGCGCCTCGTAGCCGGTCGCTGCCACCGTCTCGCGCGAGATCGACGATGCCCTTGATCGTCGTGTCCCACGGCATGGTGACAGCGTAGCTTTCGAGGGCCGTGGTGCCGCGCGCGACCTCGTGGACGTGCGCGCCGGTCAGGATCGAGTGGCGATTGCCAGGGTTCGTTTCCGTCCCGCGCCAGAGATACACGAGCCGGTCGGGCTCGCGGTACGGCAGCGGGCGCAGCACCACGCCATGAACCACGCTGAACACCAGCGTGTTGGCGCCGATGCCGAGTGCGAGCAACAGGAGAGCCGACATCGCAAAGCCGCGATGACGACGCAGCGTTCGCAGCGCCTGCCGCAGGTCGCCGCCGGCGCCGCTCGTGCCGCCGCGTGAGGCGCGTAGGTTCACGAGCGCATCGCGCAGCTTCTGTCCCAGGAAATGAAACAGGATTCGCAGGCCCGTGCGCCAGAACCACCACGCGCCGCGCGTCCGACGCTGTTCCTCGAGATCCCCGACGATCGCATCGGCCAGCGGCTCATCCGCCAGCGCCGCGAGACAGTAATAGAGGATGCGCATCATTCGCTCCGCAGGGCCGTGGTGGGATCGACCCGCGATGCGCGCCAGGCGGGACCGAGCGAAGCGACGAGCGCGGTGAGCGCGAGCAGCAGTCCACCGAAAAGGACCGAGGCCGAGTCTGCCGGTTCGACGTGGAACAGCAGCGATCGGAACCACGTGCCGAGGCCAATCGCGAGCGCAATGCCGACGGCACCGCCGGCGAGCGCCGGCAGGAATCCGCGCCACAGCATCATGGTCATCACCTCGCGCGGGCGCGCGCCGAGTGCGAGCCGCACGCCGATTTCCCGCATGCGCGCGCCGACCAGGAACGACAGGGTGCCGTAGATACCGACCGCGGCGAGCAGCAGCGACAAGACGCCGAACGCGGCGACGAGCTGGCTCGTGAAGCGCGGTCGCGCGGTGGCCCGCGCCACGAGCTCTCCGAGCGGTGCAACGGAGTGCACGCGCGTGCCGGCTGCAACTTCCTCCACGACCCGGCGGACGTCAGGAATGATCGACGCTGCATCCGGCGTGCCCCGCGCCAGCAGCATGGGACGCCCCGTCGTGTTCTGCGTCCAGGGGACGAAGACGTGCACCGACGGTGTCTCCCCAACGGCGTTGAACTGGACGTCTTCGACGGTGCCGATCACTTCACGCCAGCCGACGTTGTCGAGCGTGGGAAGCCAGAGCGCCTGGCCGACGGCGGATTGTCCTGGCCAGAGCGTGCGCGCCGTGGTTTCAGTCACGACGGCCACTCCACGCTCGGCGCGCTCCTCCTGGTTCACTTGCGCTTCCGTGAAGCGGTCTCCGCGATCGAACGTACGGCCGGCGGTCACGCGTACTCGCATCAGGTCGAAGTACCCGTCGCTGACGTGATGCGTGACCGACGGCCAGCGGGCAGGTTCGGCCCCGGCCTTGCCGCGCCCGCGCGCGACGGTCGCGGCGAATTCACCCGCGGTCAGCGGAACCCGCGTGGTGATCGCGGCACGCTCGATTCCCGGTGTGCTCTCGAGCCGCGCGATCAGGCGATCCGACCACTCGACATACCGGAACCAGGGACGGCGCTGGTCGCGCGGTATAGGGGGTGACGTCGAGAGGCTGATGACGCCCTCCGGTTGCCACCCCAGGTCCACGGCGGCCAACCGCATGAAGCTCCGGGTCAGCACAACAGCGAGCACGACGAGCGCCGCCGCCCCGGCGCACTGCGCGACGGTCAACGCGAGCCGTGCGGCGTGGCGCTGGCGGCTCTCGCCGCCGCCGGCGTATCCGGTGCGCAGCGCGTCGCTGATCCCGGCGCGCCGCAGACGTCCCGGCGCGAAAGTAAAGAAGATGACGGCGACGACCGCCGACAGCACGGCGACGGCGAGTGTCGGCAGGTTCAACGCAATCTCTTCGAGGCGCGGGATCGCCGGCGGCGCCGCAGCCTTCAGCGAACGCACGGCCCACCAGGCGAGCAGAACGCCGAACGTCGTACCGAAGCCTGCCAGGACCGAGGCTTCTGCGAGGCGCAGCCGGTGGAGACGCCACCGTCCGGCACCAAGCGCGGCACGCACCGACATCTCGCGCTCGCGCGCGATCCCGCGCGCCAGGAGCAGTCCACCGACATTCAGATACGTGACGGCGAGCACGACGGCCACCGCCGCGAGCAGCAACCAGGAGATGCGCGCGAAGTTGCCGACGATGGACTCATGGAGTGATTCGACCGTAACCGTCCACCCACCGTGCTCTATGGGGAATTGCAGCCCCAGTCGTGCTGCCACCGCCTCGAGCTCGGCGCGCGCGTGGTCGACGGTGACGCCCGATCGCACCCGCGCGACGACCTGGTCGTAGCGCCAGGCCCGCGTGATCTGGCCGAGCGGCAGACGGATGATAAACGGCTGCCAGAAGTCGACGGACGCGTCGAAGCCGAACGACGCCGGCATCACGCCGACCACGCGCCACGGGTCCTCGTCGTCGGCGAACCGCACCCTACGTTCGATGACCGCGGGATCGCCGCCGAAGAGCCGCTGCCAGGCGCCGTGGGAAATCACCACCTCGCGGCGCGTTTCACGCGTGTACTGACGCTCCGGCTGAAACGCTCGCCCGAGCGCTGGGGGCACCCCGAGCACCTCGAAGAACGCGGGTGACACACCCATCGTCACGAGAGGCTGCTCGCTGGCGCCTTCGAGAAAGCGGATCCGACGGTCGGTGAAGAGCGCGGCCGACTCGAGCGAGGCGGTGCCGGTGCGCCATTCGTGAAACGAGGGTTCCGACACGTCTTCCTTCGGCTTGCCGTTCGCGCGGTTGGCTTCGTAGATGCGAATCAGCCTGTCGGCGTCAGGGTAGGGGAGCGGCTGAAACGCCACGCCATAGGCGACGGAGAAGATGCCGGTCGAGACGCCGATGCCCAGTGCAAGCACGACGATGGCAGCGATGGTGAAGCCGGGCGCGCGGCGCACAAGGCGAAGCGCATGGCGGACGTCACCGGTGGCCCCCTGCAGGGGACCGGCACCGAGGTGCGCCGCGCGAAGGCGAGCCACGGCGATATGACAGAGAATGGCGAGCGCGGGGCGCCACACGCCTTTTCTGGCGCGTCGCAGTTCCTCGAGATCGCCGACGATCGCATCGGCGAACGCCGCATCAGTCAGCCGTGCCAGGCAGCGGTAGATGAGCCGCACGTTTTATTTCCCCAAAACCGGCTCGAGGCCGTCCCACAGGCTGAGCAACGTGCGCCGCGACGCCTTCAGCGCCGCCAATGCCGTCTTCGTCACGGAGTAGCACCGCTTCGCGCGTCCGCCGCGCTCAGCCGTGGGCTCGCTGAGTGTTGAGGTCAGCAAGCCCTTCTTCTCGAGGCGATCGAGCGTCATGTAGACCGCCCCGCGCGACACGGCGCGATCGGTGTGGCGCTCCAGCTCTCCGTGAACCGTCACCCCATAGGCGTCGTCACGCACCTGGAGCACCGCCAGGAGCACGATTTGTTCGAACTCGGCGATCGCCGGCAATTCCATGGGCGGATATTAGGCCAACATTGTTGATGAAATCAAGAAACTCCCAACTCCTCAACTCCCAACTCCCAAAACCCAATCACACTCTTCGTCCCACATCCGGCAGCCATCGCCTTCCAGAAGGCGTCTAACATTTGCGGGCGGCTTGGGAGTTGGGAGTTGCGGTGTTGGGAGTTGAGAGCCCACCGGTAAACAACGCGACCCGGTGGGGGGTAACATTAGCAGTCACAGTCTTTTCACACGACCGGCCACGGGCTCGGATCGGGTGGCGGTAGAATCCGGGAACGAGGCCCCCCGTGTTTCAATTCCTGTTCGAATATCGCCGCATCGTCTTCGATCAGGGAGAGTTCCGCTTCGCGCCGGTGCCCGGTTCCTACGTCGCGCTGGGGCTGGCCGGCCTCGCCGTCATCCTCGCGATCCTCAGCTACCGTCGCGCGGTCGCCGCTCCGGCTGGCTTTGCCCTGACGCCGGCCGCGGCCAGCTTTCGGCGCAAGGCGCTCGGGCTGGCTTTCATCCGAATCGCGCTGATCGCGGTCGTTACGTTCTGCCTCTTCCGGCCGGTCCTGGTCGTCAAGGCCGCCGTGCCTCAGCAGAACTTCCTCGCCGTGTTGATCGACGACTCGCGCAGCATGCAGATCGGCGATTTCGCGGCTGGAGACACCGCGGGGGCGCTGCGTCCGCGTGGGGACTTCGCGCGGCAGGAGTTCGCGGACCGGAACGCCGGCCTGCTCAAGGCGCTGTCGGACAAATTCGTCGTTCGCACCTTCCGTTTCTCGTCACAGGCCTCGCGCATGGCCTCGACCAGCGAACTCACCTCGGCCGGTGTCGAAACGAAGCTGGGCGCGGCGCTGGACGGCGCCCGCCAGGAACTCGCCGGCCTGCCGCTCGCCGGGCTGGTGATGGTCAGCGACGGCGCCGATACGACCGATTCTGCGCTGGCTGACGCGGTCCTTTCCCTGAAAGCCGCGGCGCTGCCGGTGTTCACCGTAGGCGTGGGCAAGGACCGTCTCGAGCGAGACGTGCAGGTCGATCGCGTGGCTACCCCCCGCCAGGCCCTGAAAGGCACGTCGCTGCTCATCGACGTCGTGCTCCGCCAGACCGGTTTTGCCGGCGAGACGGTGTCGCTCGACGTCGAGGACCAGGGGCGCATTGTCGGGACGCAGCAGGTGAAGTTGCCCGATGACGGGGAGCCGACCTCCGTGCGCGTGCGCGTGATGGCCGCGGATGCGGGCCCCAGAGTCTTCACGTTCCGGGTGCCGCCGCGCAACGGTGAGGTGATCACGCAGAACAACAAGCGCGACGCGCTGGTGAACGTCGTGGATCGGCCGGAACGCATCCTTTATTACGAGGGACAGCCGCGTTTCGAGATGAAATTCATCCGGCAGGCGCTGAAGGAGGACAAGAACCTCCAGCTGGTGACGCTGTTGCGGACGGCGGAAAGCAAGTACTACCGGTTCGGCGTCGATGATCCCGAGCACCTGGCCGGCGGTTTCCCCCGGACTCGTGAAGAGCTGTTCGCCTATCGCGGTCTCGTGCTCGGCAGCGTGGAGGCGACCGCGTTTACGGGGGATCAGCTTCGGATGATTTCCGACTTCGTCGAGAAGCGCGGCGGCGGCCTGCTCGCGCTCGGCGGCTCCGGGTCCTTCAGCGAAGGAGGCTACGCGGGAACGCCGGTCGCCGACGTGCTGCCGGTCGTGCTCGAGCGCCTCGCGCGAGGGACGGCGGGCGACGAAGGTGTGATCTCGACGTCGCTGCTCGTGCGCCCGACCCGCGCCGGTGAAGGGCACGCGGTCACGCAAATTGCGGCCAACGAAGCGGCCTCGACGCAGCGCTGGCCCGACCTGCCGCCGCTGACCACGGTGAATCCGGTCCGCAGCATCAAGCCAGGCGCGACCACACTGTTGAGCGGCATCGACGATCGCCGTCGCGATTACGTCGTGCTGGCGTCGCAGCGCTACGGTCGAGGGAAAGCGATCGCCCAGTTGGTCCAGGACTCGTGGCTGTGGCAGATGGACTTCAAGATGTCGCTCGAAGACCAGACCCACGAGAACTACTGGCGCCAGATGCTGCGGTGGGTTGTGGATGGCGTGCCTGACACGGTTGACGTCCACACCCTGAACGACCGCGTCGGCCCGGGTGAAACGGTGACGCTGGTCGCGGACGTCGTGGACAAGGCGTTTGTCGAAGTGAACGACGCCAAGGTGGTGGCGCACGTGCGCCGCCCCAACGGGACGATCGACGACATCCCGATGCAGTGGACGGGTGAGCAGAACGGCGAGTACCGCGCGACCTTCTCCACGAAAGAGGAAGGGCTGTACACCGCCGACGTCGAGGCCGCGCGCGGCACGACGCCGCTCGGCCGCAGCGCCACGCAGGTGCGCGCGGTGCAGAGCGACGCGGAGTACTTCGACGCCGCGATGCAGGCGCCCCGTCTCCAGCGAATCGCCGAGGAAACTGGCGGCCGCTTCTACACCACGAGTACGGCGTCGGGCCTGCCGCAGGATCTGCAGTACTCCGGCCGCGGGGTGACCACCATCGAGGAGCTCGAGCTCTGGCACATGCCGATCGTCCTGCTCGCGCTGCTCGGCCTGATGTTCGCCGAGTGGGGCCTCCGCAGAAAGGCGGGGTTGGCGTGATCCGGTTGATCGTGCTGCTCGCGTTGTTGGCCCTGGCGGCGCCGGCGTACGCCCAGGCGACGCACGTTGCGGTGATCGTCGGGCTCGCCGGTCAGCCGGAGCATGGCGAGGCGTTTCGACGCTGGGCGGCGACGCTCGTCGACCATGCGACGGGCCCGCTCGGTGTGCCGCGGGAGCGCGTCGTCTACCTCGCCGAGCAGCCGGAACAGGACGCCAAGCGGGCCACCGGCAAATCCACGAAAGAGGCGGTCGAGCAAACGCTGACGTCGATGGCGACGGCCGCGGGACCCGACGACACGGTGTTCATCGTGCTGATCGGGCACGGGACGTTCGACGGCAAAGTCGCCAAGTTCAACCTGCCTGGTCCCGACATGACGCCGGCGGACTTTGCGCCACTGCTGAAACGCTTCGCCTCGCGCAAGGTCGTGTTCGTGAATACCGCGAGCTCGAGTGCGCCGTTCGTCGAGGCGCTTTCCGGTGAGGGACGCACGATCGTCGCCGCGACGCGCTCGGGCGCCGAGAAGTTCGCGACGCTGTTTGGCGGGTACTTCATCGACGCGCTTGCCAGCGACGCCGCCGACGCCGACAAGAACAAGCGCATCTCGGTCCTGGAGGCGTTCAACGCGGCCAAGACCGACGTCGCGCGCGCCTACGAGAAGCAGGGAATCATGGTCACCGAACATCCGATCCTGGATGACGGTGGCGACGGCGAAGGCAGCATGACTCCCTCGCCCGACGGCAAGGACGGCCGGATTGCGGCGATGGTCTCGCTCGGGACACCCGCCTCGGCGCTCGCGATGCCCGAGGACCCCAAGCTCCGTCAGCTCCACGAAGAGCGCCGCGCGCTCGAGCAGCGGGTCGAAGCGCTCAAGTTGATGAAGGGCAGCATGGACCCGGCGAAGTACGCCGCGGACCTCGAGAAAGCGTTGACCGATCTGGCCCTGAAGACGAAAGAGGTCCGCGCGGCCGAGGGGAAGAAATGAGGAAGGCCGCGATCCTCGCCTGTGCCCTTTCGCTTGCGGCGGTTGCCGCGTCTGCCAGCGGCGACAGCAGCCCCGCGCAGCGGCCGCAGCCGGTCTACACGAGCGGCAACATCGGCTACGACGGCAAGGTCGCGTTCATCCGCCTGCGCTACGCCACCGGGTTCGGCGGCTTCGGACGCCGCGGCGGCGGCCGCGAACCTGCCTGGGCGCACGACTATCCGACGGCCGACATCCACCTGATGAAGATCGTCAACGAGCTGACCTCGGTCGAGCCGCACGTGAACGGCTCGAACATCTTCTCGCTCGACGATCCGGAGCTGATGAAGCATCCGCTCGCGTACCTGTCGGAGCCGGGGTTCTGGTATCCCAGCGATACCGAAGTCGCAGGGCTCCGCACCTACCTGCTCAAGGGGGGCTTCATCATCTTCGACGACTTCCGCGGCCAGGATTGGTGGAACCTCGAAGAGCAGATGAAACGCGTGCTACCCGAGGCGCGGTTCATCCAGCTCGACGTCACCCACGCGGTCTTCCACGCGTTCTTCGACATCAAGGATCTGGGGTTCCTGACGTCGTACAACGCGAACCAGAGCGCAACAGGTACGCCGACCTACTGGGGGATCTTCGAAGACAACGATCCCAAGAAGCGCCTCATCGCCATCGCCAACCGCGACAACGACCTCGGTGAGTACCTGGGAATTCTCGGATACCGGGATGGACCCGATCGATTTCTCGAACGAAGCCTACAAGTACGGTGTGAATTACATCCTTTACGGACTCATGCAATGACACAAGTGACCACTACGATCGATCTCGAATCACCAGACGATGTCGCACTCGCCGACCGGATGAATGCCGGGAAGGCGCAGATCAAAACCGAGCTACGCAAGCTGATCGTCGGCCAGGACGGGACCATCGAGCAGGTACTGCTGACGCTCTTTGTCGGCGGCAACAGCCTCATCGTCGGCGTGCCCGGGCTGGCGAAGACGCTGCTGATCCACACGCTGGCGCGGGTGCTGGAGCTGAAGTTCAACCGCATCCAGTTCACGCCCGACCTGATGCCGTCCGACATCACGGGCACCGACATCATCCAGGAAGACTCGACGACTGGGCGCCGGCAGATGGTGTTTGCCCCCGGTCCGATCTTCGCCAACATCGTCCTCGCCGACGAGATCAATCGTACGCCGCCGAAAACGCAGTCGGCGCTGCTCGAAGCGATGCAGGAGCACCGCGTCACCATCCAGGGACGCACCTACAAGCTCGACGAGCCGTTCTACGTCTTTGCCACGCAGAACCCGATCGAGCTGGAAGGCACGTATCCGCTGCCCGAAGCGCAGCTGGATCGCTTCATGTTCCACATCGTGATCGAGCACCCGCCGGAAGACGAGGAGTTCGAGGTCGTGCGGACGACGACGTCGGTGCTGGAGCCGCAGTTCGAGCGCCCGGTGTCGGGTGCGGACCTGGTCGCATTTCAGCGTTTGGTGCGACGAGTGCCAGTCGCGGAACCGGTGATGCGATACGCGCTCGACCTGGTGCGGTCGAGCCGTCCGAAGTCGCCGAGTTGTCCCGAGGGCGTGAAGAAATGGCTCGCCTTCGGCGCCAGCGTCCGCGCCGCGCAATACCTCGTGCTCGGCGCCAAGGCACGCGCGCTGACGAGTGGCCGCTACCACGTCAGCTACGACGACATCCGCGCGCTCGCGCACCCCGTGCTGCGCCACCGCCTGCTCACGAACTTCCACGCGCAATCGGAAGGCATCAACAGCGACACGCTGATCGACCGCCTGCTGGAGTCCGTCGCCGTGCCGCGCTCGGGTATGTGACGTCGGTGAATTAGGACGATGATTTCGACTTCAAGTATCCCCGGCGCACGGTTCGTGGATCCGAAGGTGCTCGCACGCATCGGGAACCTCGAGCTGGTGGCGCGGTCGGTCGTCGATGGGCTCATCAACGGGCTCCACCGCACCAACGTGTTCGGCGCGTCGGTGGACTTCGCCGAGCATCGCGGCTACGTGGCGGGGGATGACATCCGCCGGGTGGACTGGCGGCTCTACGCGCGCACCGACCGCTACTACATCAAGGAGTACGAGGCCGACTCGAACTCCAACTTCTCCGTGCTCCTCGACGTGTCGAGGTCGATGGGGTTCGGTTCGGGTGAGGTGACGAAACTCGAATACGCCAAGATGCTCGCCGGCTGCCTCACCTACCTGGTGCACCGCCAGCGCGATCGCGTCGGACTTGTCGCCTTCGACAACGACATCGTGGAATACGTGCCCCCCTCGGCGAAGCACATGGAAACCGTGCTGCACATGCTCGATCGGCTGCAGCCGCAGCAACCCGGCAGCCTCAAAGGGCCGTTGCACAAGATGGCCGAGCACTTCGGCCGCCGAGGGATGCTGGTAGTGATCTCGGACTTCTACGAAGAACCGGATGCGATTCTGGAGGCGATCAGCCCGCTGCGGTTCCGCGGCAACGAGGTGATCGTGTTTCACGTCCTCGACCAGGCGGAGGTCGAGTTCAATTTCGAGGACGCGTCGAGCTTCGAGGATCTCGAGAGCGGCGAGCAGATCCCGATCGTCCCCGAGGGGCTGCGGGAGGAATATCGCGAGATGATCCGCGCCCACATCGCCGCGATCGCCGAGCGGTGCTCCGCGTCCCGTATCGACTACCGCATGTTCAACACATCGGCGCCGCTCGACCACGCGCTGTTCGCGTATCTCTCGATCCGCGAAAAACTCATGAAGGCACGCTGACATGGGTTTCCTGACCCCGCTCTTCTGGCTCGCGCTGGCGGGTGCCGCCATCCCGGTGATCATTCATTTGATCCAGCGGGAGAAGAAGAACGTCGTCCAGTTCCCGTCGCTGATGTTCCTGCGCCGGATCCCGTATCAGTCGGTCCGGCGGCGGCGCATTCGCAACTGGCCGCTCCTGCTGCTGCGGCTCGCGGCACTGGCGCTGATCGTGATGGCGTTCACGCGCCCGTTCCTGCGAACGCAGGCGCTCACGGCGGCGGCCTCCGGCGGCGCCCGCGAAGTGGTGATCCTCCTCGATCGCTCGTACAGCCTCTCGCTGGGGGACCGCTGGGCACGCGCCTCGGCGCTGGCCCGCGACCGCGTGCAGCAGCTCGGTGCAGCGGACCGCGCCTCCATCGTCCTCTTCGATACCGGAGCCGAGGTCTTGCTGCGCTCGACCTCCGACAAAGGACGACTGACGAGCGCGCTCGCCTCGGGAAAACCGAGCGCCGCCGCGACCAAATACGCGCCGGCCCTCAAGCTGGCCGGCAGCATCCTGGGAGAGTCCGCGCTTCCGAATAAAGAGGTCGTGCTGATCTCCGACTTCCAGCGCCTCGCGTGGCTCGGCGCCGAGGGCGTGCGGCTCCCGGACGGCGCGACGGTGACGACCATGTCGGTGGCCGACGGCGACGCCACGAACGTGGCGATCACTCCCGCCGTGTTGCAGCGGTCGATGTTCGATGGGCAGGAGCGCGTGACGGTCACCGCCGGCGCGATCAACCGGGGCTCGGCGCTGTCGTCGGTGCCGATCACCCTCGAGGTGGACGGGCGCACGATCCAGAGCAAGTCGGTGCCGCTCGCCGAAGGAGGCTCGGCGTCGGTGACCTTCGACCCGTTCACGCCGTCGTCGAAATTCACACGCGGCACGGTGCGCATCCCCGACGATCGGTTGACGCGCGACAACGCGTTTCACTTCGTCGTGACGCCGCGCGACCGCATCAAGGTCGTGCTCGCCGGGCGCGCGGGCGCCGCGCGGGAGGCCAACCTGTATCTGGAACGCGCGTTGGAGCTCGGCGACACGCCGTCGTTCGACGTCGTGCAGCGCTCGGTGGAGAACATCACGACCGACGACCTCGCGACGGCGGGGGTCGTCGTGCTCAACGACGTGCCCGTCTCGCCGATGATCGCCGAGCGTCTCGGCACGTTTGTCGAGAATGGCGGAGGCGTCTTCTTCGTGCTTGGACCTCGCGCGCTGTGGCCCGGCACGCCAGACATCCTGCCGGTCGTGCCCGGGCAGCCTGCCGACCGGTCGCGCGGCACACCGGGCCGGGTCGGCGTGCTCGAGTACGGCCACCCGATCTTCGAAACCTTCCGCGCCCCGCGCAGCGGCGATTTCTCCTCGGCACGGTTCTACGGCTATCGCACGGTGACTCCGGCCGCCGGGTCGCAGGTCCTGGCGAGATTCGACGACGGCGCCCCTGCCTTGATGGAGCGACGGACGGGGCGCGGCAAGGTGATCGTCTGGACCTCGTCGCTCGACGTGGCCTGGAACGACCTCGCGTTGAAGCCGGTGTTCCTGCCGTTCGTGCACCGGGTGGCGGCGAACCTCGCGGCGTATACGCAGCGTCCAGCCTCGCTGACGGTCGGGGACGTGTTCTCCGGCCGCGAAATCGGCGCGAAGAACGCCGGCCGGGTCGCGTTATCCCCGTCGGGGGAGCGGATCCCGCTGGACGAGACGACGACCGGCGTGGTCCAGCTGCAGGAGCCCGGGTTCTACGAGGTCAAGAGCGGCGACAAGGATCCGGCCGCGCTCACCGTGGCGTCCAACGTGGACCTGGCGGAATCGGATCTCACCCCGGTGGACCCCCACGACGTGGCCGCCGGGGCGACGGGAAAGGCGGGTGGGGCGGCGGCCGCTGGGGCCAACGCCATCGTCACAATTGAGGAGCAGGAACGCGCACAGCGTGTATGGTGGTACCTGCTTTTCGCGGGCTTATTGCTGCTCGGCCTGGAGACGGTCCTCTCCAATCGGATGGGGCACGTCAGAGTCTAAGTGGCAGGCTGAATGCTGAATGTTGAATAGGACGAACGATGCGCGACTACTCGCGAACTGCTCAGCGTCATTCGGCAGGTTCGGCGCCGCTGGCGGATGAAGGTCGCCCTGCGCGGCGCGCTTGTTCGTGGCGGTGATCACCGTCGCGGTCTTCCTGATCTCGGCGCGTGCGCTCGAGGCGGCCCGATTCACGCCGGAGGCGATCTTTGCCTTCAGGCTGGGCTTCCTGGTCGTCATGGCCGGACTGATCGCCTTCATGCTCGTGCGCCCGCTCGTGCGCCGCGTCACCGACCACCAGGTGGCGATGTATCTCGAAGAGCACGAGCCTTCGCTTCAGGCCGCGATCATCAGTGCGCTCGAGGCCGAGCGCGACACGTCCACGCCGGTGTCGCAGGGGTTGGTGCGGAAGCTGATCGAAGAAGCGATCGCCAAGGCGCGCAGCATCGAATACGGCAAGCGCATCGAGCAGCAGCCTGTGCGTCGCTACTCGGCGACGATTGCGGCGGTGGCCGTCGCGACGTTGGCCCTGTTCGTGTTCGGTCCGTCGTACCTGCGCCATGCCGGGTCGGCGCTGTTCATGTTCTCGAGGGACGTCGAGGCCGCGGTGCCGTATCGCATCGAGGTCACGCCCGGCAACGCCACGGTTGCGCGCGGCTCGGACCTGACCGTGAGCGCCGCGCTTTCGGGCTTTGAGGCGGCGGATGCCGTGTTGATGGTCCGCAAGCAGGTGCCAGACGCGCCGTTCGAGCGTTTCCCGATGATTCGCGGTGAATCCGGCGCCTACGACGGCATGCTCTTCGATCTCGCCGCGCCGGTGGAGTATTTCGTGGAAGCGGCCGGCGTGCGGTCGGCGACGTTCACGCTCAAGGTCGTCGAGCTTCCGTACGTGCAGAAGCTGGAGCTCGAATATCACTTCCCGCCCTACACAGGATTGCCGCCGCAGAAAGTGGAAGAAGGGGGAGACATCGCCGTCCTGCGAGGCACCGAGATTCGCGTGCGCGCGGTGCCAACGATGGCGACGAGCGGTGGGAATGTGGTGCTCGAGAAAGTGCGTGACGTGGCGTTGGCGGTGGCGGCCGATGGCGCGTTGACCGGCAGCTTCCGCGTGGACCGCGATGGGTTCTATCACCTCGACATGAAGGCGCCCGATGGCGAGCGCGTCAACGCGTCGCCGCAATACACCATCGACGTCCTCGACGACATGGCGCCGACGGTGTCGATCTCGAAGCCCGGCCGCGACACGACCGCCTCGCCGATCGAAGAGCTGTTTGTCGAGGCCAAGGCCGACGACGACTTCGGGGTGAAGAACCTCGAGCTGCGGTACTCGGTCAACGGCGGGCCGGAAAAGAGCGTGCGGTTGTTCGAAGGCCAGAAGCGGCTGCCCGAGGTCTCGGCCGGGCACACCTTCTATCTCGAGGAGCTCTCGCTGAAGCCGGGCGACTCGATTTCGTATTACGCGCGCGCCACCGACAACGACAGCGTGGCGGGCGCCAAGCCGGCGACGAGCGACATGTACTTCGTGCGCATCCGTCCGCTGAGCAAGGACTTCAAGCAGGCGCAGTCGCAGGCCCAGGGGGGCGGCGGCGGCGGTGGCGGCGGGCAGCGGCAGGAAGGCAACTTCTCCGAGCAGCAGCGCCGGATCATCGCGGCGACGTTCAACGTCGAGCGGGATCGCAAAAAGCTCACGACCGACAAGCTGCGCGAGAACACGACCGTCGTCGGCTTGTCGCAGAAGAAGCTCCGCGAGCAGGTCGAGGAGCTGCTCACGCAGATGGCGCGCCGCCTCGGCGGTGACGAGTCCTTCAAGAACATCGCGACACTGCTCGGCCAGTCGATCCCGGAAATGAAGAACGCGGAGGCCAAGCTCCAGGCGGCGACGCCGGATGCCGCGCTGCCGTTCGAGCAGAAGGCGTTGCAGCTGCTCCAGCAGGCAGAGGAAGAGTACGAAACCACCATCCAGATCCAGCGACAGCAGGGCGGTGGCGGTGGTGGCGGCGGCGGACAGCAGCAGGATCGCGATCTGTCGGACCTCTTCGAGCTCGAGATCGATCGCTCGGCCAACCAGTACGAGATGCGGCAGCAGGCGGCGCAGCAGCAGGCCGACCAGAAGATCGACGAGCTCGCCGAGAAGCTGAAGGAGCTGGCGCGGCGCCAGGAGCAGGAGGCGGAGCGGCAGCGGCGGCGCGCGGCGGCCGGCCAGAACGCCTCCGGCGGCGGGCAGGGGGACTCCCAGCGCGACCTCGCCGAGCAGGTTGAAGAAGCGGCGCGACGCCTCGAGCAGTTGTCGCGCGAAGAGAACCGATCCGAGCTCGCGCAGTCGGCGCAGCAGCTGCGGCAGGCGGCCGACGCGATGCGCCGCTCCGCGGCCAACGGCCAGCAGGCCTCCACGGCGCAGTCGGCCGAAGCGCTCGAACGCTTGCGGCAGGCGGAACAGCAGCTGCAACGCTCGCAGACCGGGCGCGCGGAGCGCGATGTGGCCGACGCCGTGCGGCGCGCCGAAGAGCTCGTGAACGAACAGAAGGAAGTCGCCGGCCAGGTCCAGAATCTCGGCGCCGGCGGTGAGCGCAATCGCGAGCAGGCGCAACAGGTCATCGAGCGCAAGAACGAGATGGAGCGCAAGGTCCGCGACCTCGAACGGCAGGTGGATCGCGCCGCCACTGAAATGCGCCGCGACGAGCGCGAGTCCTCACGCAAGATGACCGAAGCGGCGACGTCGCTGCGCGATAACCGCGTGGGAGACAAGATCCGCTACTCGGGCGCCATGGTCCGTTCGGGCATGGCGACCAGCGACACCGAAAACTTCGAGCGCGAGATCGGCGCCAATCTCGAAGCGGCGCGGAGCCGTTTGCAGGAAGCACAGTCGGCGCTCGGCCGCACCCGTCCCGACCAGCAGTCGGAAGCGCTCAATCGCGCCCGGCAGCTCTCGCGCAGCATGGAATCGCTCGGCGAACGTGCCCGCGAGCGCAACCAGCAGGGCCAGCAAGGGCAGCAGGGCCAGCAAGGGCAGCAGGGCCAGCAAGGGCCAGCAGGGTCAGCAAGGCCAGCAGGGTCAGCAAGGCCAGCAGGGTCAGCAAGGGCAGCAGGGCCAGCAAGGGCAGCAGGGTCAGCAAGGGCAGCAGGGCCAGCAAGGGCAGCAGGGCCAGCAAGGGCAACAGGGTCAGCAAGGCCAGGGCGGTCAGCAGGGTGATCGCGCGCAGCAGGGCCAGCAGGGCGGCCGCGGCGGACGCAACGACGGCCAGCAGACCCGGGACGGCCGCGAGGGCGAAGGGGACACGACCGGTGCGCCCACCGGCGGCGGCGCATTCGGCAGCCGTCGGCCGGGCCAGAACATGACGCCGCAGGACCAGCGCCAGTTCCGCAACGAGGTCCGCCAGATGACCAACGACGCGCGCGCGCTGCGTGGCAGTCTCGGGAGCCGCGACGATCAGAAAGCGCTCGACGAGATCCTGAAACAGTTGCGCGAGCTCGATACCGACAAGGTGTTCCAGGACCCGGCCCAGTTCGATCGCCTGCAGGCGAGCGCATCGGAAGCGGTCAAGCGTTTCGAGTTCAACCTGCGCCGCAAGGCGGAGCTGAAAGGAAACGAAGTACTGCTCTCAGGCGACGGCGAGGTACCCGAGGAGTTCCGGAAGCTCGTCGAGCAGTACTACAAGTCGCTGTCGAAGGCGCCTGAGAAAACCCCGGAGAAGAAAAAGTGAGAGTGTCGTTCCCCGCACTGCTGACCGCCGCGGTCTGCAGTGCCCTGGTCACGGGTGCCGACGCGCGGCAAGCCTCGGCGCCGAAATCGCGAATCAACATTCCGTTCGAGCAGTTCACCCTCCCCAACGGGCTGCGCGTCATCCTGTCCCCCGATCGCACCACGCCGACGGTGGCCGTGAACGTGTGGTACCACGTGGGCTCGAAAAACGAGCAGCCGGGACGCACGGGCTTCGCACACCTGTTCGAACACGTGATGTTCACGGGATCCGGCAACATCCCGTACGGGCTCCACGACCGCTACACCAACGCGGTCGGCGGTTCCAACAACGGCACCACCGACAACGATCGGACGCTGTATTACGAAACCGTCCCGTCCAACTACCTGGAGACGGCCATCTGGCTCGAGGCGGATCGCATGGGCTTCCTGCTCGACTCGCTCGACGTCGCGAAGCTCAACGCGCAACGCGACATCGTGAAGAACGAGCGGCGGGAGGGTGTCGACAACCAGCCGTACGGGCGCGTGGACGAGATCATCGCCGAGGCGATGTATCCGAAAGGGCACCCCTACTCCTGGGACGTCATCGGGAGCATGGCGGATCTCTCGGCGGCGTCAGAAGAGGACGTCAAGAACTTCTTCCGCCTCTATTACGCCCCCAACAACGCGATCCTGACCATCGTCGGAGACTTCAACCCGGGGGAGGCGAGAGGGTGGGTCACCAAGTACTTCGGTGAGATCCCGCGCGGGAAACCGATCTCGCGGCCGAAGGTCGCGCCCGCCACGCACACGGCCGAGAAGCGGCTGCTGTACGAGGACGCGCTGGCGCCGTTGCCCCGTCTGTATCTCCGCTGGCCGACCGTCGGCCAGAAGAGTGAAGACCAGTACGCGCTGAACGTGCTCGGACCGGTGCTTGCCGGGCCGCGCACGGCGCGGCTCACCCAGGCGCTCGTCTACGAAAAGCAGGCGGCCGCGACGATCGGCGCTTTTCACAACGCCGTCGAAGATGTCGGCGAGTTCGCGATCACGGTGACCCCCCGCCCGAACGCCACGCTGACGGCCCTCGAGGCTGACATCGACGCGATCGTCGAGCGACTGAAAACTGAAGGCCCCACCGCGCAGGAGATCCAGGCGGCGCTGGCGTCGCAGGAGTTGCAGTTCCTCAACGGACTTCAGTCGAATCTCGGAAAGTCCATGCAACTGGCTGACGCGGCGGGATACAACGGCGATCCCGCCTACCTGAAGGTCGAATACGAGAAGCAGCTCGCCGTCACGCCCGCCGACGTCAAGCGCGTGGTGAACAAGTACCTGACGAAGGGACGAATCGTTCTGAGCGTCGTGCCCCAGGGCAAGTCCGAACTGGCGTCGAAGCCGGACCAGAGCCAGAGGATCAAGTGAGCCACGGATACACACCGAAAAAGACCGCGGCCGTTGCCGCGCTGGCGCTCGCGGTGTCGGTGGCGGCCGCCACCGCGCAACAATCGTTCGACCGCAAGCAGGTCCCGAAGCCCGGGCCAACGCCGCAACTGCAGGTCCCGAAGTGGACGACCAGCAAGCTGGCCAACGGCGCGACGTTGATCGTGTCGGAGCGCCATGACTTGCCGCTGGTGTCGTTCTCGATGACGTTCCTCGGCGGAACGAACCAGTTCGAGACCCCCGGCAAGGTCGGTGTCGCCGCCTTCACGACCGCGATGCTGCGAGAAGGCACGGCCTCGCGCAGCGGCGAGAAGCTCTCGCTCGATTTGCAGTTGCTCGGCACGAACGTCGGCGCCGGCATCGGCGGCGAAAGCGGCTCGGTCTCCTTCCTCTCGACGACCGACAAGTTCGCGCCGACGCTCGACATCCTGGCCGATATGCTTTTCAACTCGACGTTCCCGGCCCCGTCTCTCGACCGTTTGCGCCAGCAGCGGCTCGTGCAACTGGCCCAGGCCAACGCCCAGCCAGGTGTCATCGGCAACCGCGTCTTTTCGCGCGTGCTCTACGGCAAGGACCACCCCTTTGCCTACGACGCCAACGACGCGTCGATCAAAGCCGTCACCCGTGACGACGTGGTCGCGTTCCACAAGGCCTATTTCCAGCCGGGCCGGGCGATCGTCACCGTCGTAGGGGACGTGAGCGCCGCCGACGTGAAGACGACCGTCGAGAAAGCGCTCGCCGCCTGGACGGCTGGCGGCGAGAAGCCATCGTTTACGTATCCGGCGACGCCCGCAGCCAAGGGAACGACGATTTACCTGGTCGACCGTCCCGGCTCGAAGCAGGCGTCGTTCAACATCGGGCTGCCCGGCCCTCCGCGCAATACGCCGGACTACGTCGCCTTGCAGGTGATGAACTTCATCCTCGGCGGTCACTTCCAGTCGCGGCTGAACGCGAACATCCGCGAGGAGAAGGGTTACAGCTACGGCGTGAACTCGGCCTTCGCGTACGGCCGCGGCCCAGGTCCCTTCCGGGCCAGCGGCGACATCGTCAGCGACAAGACCGATCTGGCGCTGATCGAGTTCATGAAGGAACTGCGCGGCATGCACGGCGGCCGCCCGATCACGGACGACGAGATGGTGCAGGCGAAGGATTCGCTGATCCAGCGGCTGCCGAACCAGTTTGGGTCGGTCTCGTCGATCGGGTCGTCGATCACGAGCCTCTACTTGCAGGACCTGCCCGCCGACTACTACCAGACGTTCCCGAAGCTGGTGAATGCCGTGACGAAGGATGACGTGCTGCGGGTGGCGAAGAAGTACATCGACCTCGAGCACCTCAACATCGTCGTCGTCGGTGACCGCAAGTCGATCGAGGAACCGCTGAAGAAAACCGGCATCGCGCCCATCGTGGTGCTCGACGCGGAAGGAAACGCCCGGTAGCGCAGCCGCCCGGTAGCGCAGGACTTTAGTCCTGCCTGGGAACCAATCGCACGAGCTGCGTCGCGGTGGAGAAATAGAGCGCCCCGTCCGGACCCTCCGTTACCGCGCGCACGCTGCCGAACGCTCCCTCCAACAGCCGTTCGGTCGTCGCAGGACGCGTGACGTCCGATGCGTCGAACCGAATGCGAAGCAGGTAGCCTCCTTCGCGGCCCGCTACGAACAGATCCCCGGCGAACTTCTCGATCCGCCGGCTGCGATAGAACACCACCCCTGACGCCGCGAGGCCTTTCGGCAGCACGTAGGTTGCCGCCTGCGCGGCACGACGAGGCTGGCCCGGCGCGGCGACGATCACGCGGAGGCGTTCGACGCCGTCGCGGGACGCATCGGCGAGCCACAGGCCCGAGCCGTCGAGTGTCCAGTCGAAGCCTCGCGGCGACGTCAACCCGCGCCACAACACCGGGGACGCGGCGGCCTGATCCGGCGGCGTGCGTCCGTCCGGCTCCATACGCAGCAGCTTTCCGCGCCACTCCGACATGCGGTCGGCCGCCGCGGGGTTTCCGCCATCGTCGAACGCCAGGTGGAGTTTGGCGTCCGGGCCGAAGCGCAACGCCGCGGCTGGGTCGACCGACGCGGGCCCGTGTTCGAGGATGACCATGCGGTCGGCGAGCCATCCGCCCATGTCGCGCAGGCGAGACGTGCGGAACATCGCGCCTGAGGCTGCCGGTATGGCCTGGGTCACGAACACGTACCCGTCCCGGTCGAAGGTCGGCGAGAAAGCGATAGCCAGGACGCGGCCGTCGGTCAGTTGCGGGGGACCCAACGGGCTCCCGCGATCGAGCATGATCAGACCGTCTGCCGTGCCGACCAGCGCGCGGCCGTCGGGTGCGATCGCCACTGCAGACGCTTCGCTCAGCCCCTCGTAGAGAACCTCGACGTTCAGGTGAACGCCATCGGTTGTCGTGACGACGTCACCGCTCGATAGCGATCCTGTCGCACCGGTGGCGGAGCCGGCGACCGTCACGCTGAGCGGCGCCGACTTCGCGCTTTCGACGATGTTGCCGCCGGAGTCCGTGAACGAGGCGATCTCGAGCACGTGTGCGCCGTTGGTCATCGTCGGCAGACGGCCGCTACAGGCGTAGCCGTTGGCGCCGGACGTTGCCCCGCAATTGACGTCCGCGACTACCGACCGGACATTGTCCACGTAGATCGCATATCGCAGCGTCGCGAGATCGGACGCGGACGCCGCAGTTTGATCCCAGCCGATACGTTCGCGTCCGGTAATCGATTCACCGCCGCCGGAGCCAGGAGGCGAGGGTGTAGGTGGGTTACTGCTTCCGCACGCGCAGCAAAAAATGGACAGAGCGACAGCCACGGGGCCAGCACGTCGCATAGGGAAAATGATACTGTGTTCTGGCGATGGCCCTCGTCCGAATTGCGTTTCTGGCGATGCTCATGCTGCATTTCGCCGGAGTGGCGGGTGCGCAAACGCCCCTCCGTGCGCGTCAGTTTGCCGAGGGATTTACCGTGCCGGTCGCGTTCGTGCAGGATCCCACCAATGGCACGGTGCAGTTCGTTGTGGAGCAACGCGGCCGGATTCGCGTCCTGCGCAACGGAGTGCTGGAGCCGACGGACTTCCTGGACCTCCAGTCGGTCACGCTGTGGAGCGGCGAGCGCGGGCTCCTCGGTCTCGTGTTTCCGCCGGACGCCGCTACCAGCGGACGCTTCTACGTTCACTTCAACAACACGGCCGGCAACAGCGTCATCGCTCGCTTCCGCCGCTCGACGACGAACCCGCTGGTCGGCGATCCAGCCTCCCGTTTCGATCTGAGCTTCAACTCCTCTGAAGGCGTCCTGCCGTTCATCAGCCAGCCGTTCTCAAACCATAAGGGGGGCCATCTCGCCTTCGGTCCGGATGGCTACATGTACATCGGCATGGGTGACGGCGGATCGGGAAACGATCCGAACCACTTCGCGCAGAACCGGCAGACGCTGCTCGGCAAGATGCTGCGCGTGGACGTCAACGTTCCCGACACGCACCCGATCGGCTTTGTCATTCCGTCCGACAATCCGTTCAATAACGGCAGCGCGCTGCCGGAGATCTGGAGCTTCGGCTGGCGCAACCCGTGGCGCTGGAACTTCGACGACGTGTCGCGGGGAGGCACCGGGGCGATGGTGGCGGCCGACGTGGGGCAGAACGCCTGGGAGGAAGTGAACTACGAGCCGCGCGGCCGCGGCGGACGTAACTACGGCTGGCGCAATCGTGAAGGGGCGCACGACAACGTGACCAGTCTTCCGCCGGCGTACCTCCCGCTCACCGAACCCATCCACGAGTACGGGCGCAATTCGGGAGGGTCGATCACCGGCGGATTCGTGTACCGCGGGAGCGCGATGCCGGCTATGCGCGGCCGCTACTTCTTCGGGGACTTCGTTTCGAGCCGGGTCTGGTCGATCGCCCTCGCGATCCAGCCAAACGGCGAAGCGCAGGCCACCGACCTCCGCGAGCACACGACCGAGCTCGGTGGTATGACCGCGTTGTCCGGCGTCAGCTCCTTCGGCGTGGACGCCGACGGCGAGCTCTACGTCATCAGCTACAACCGCGGGGTCATCCTGAAAATCGTGAGTACCGTAGCCCCTCCAACCAACCTCCGCATCATCCGGTAACCCAAGTCAGCGACAGCCCCTCACTACGGCAACCGCCGTCGAGCTTTGTTTCTTTGACCCCGATGTTCGCGGCTTCTGGGCCGAAAACATAACAGTCTCTGTGTCTCTCTGTGCCTCTGTGGTGAACGGTTTATAGAGTGGCTGTCGCCGATTTATTTGCTGGTGACGATGCGCTCTGTCGGCACGAACTCGCCGCGCATGTACTTCGGATAGTCGTCGGGATCGTAGATGCGCACGGTGCGATTGATCTCGACGGTGGGGGGCCAGGCGAGGCCGCCGAGGGGATCGGTGGGGAAGCGGGCGCGGAAATTCGGTTCTTCCCACGATTCGAAGAGCAGGTACGGTTTGCGTCCCTGTCGGCGCAGGTAATCGATGGCGTCCGCCAGTCGGCCGGGAGGGATGTCGCCCCAGCCTACGGTGCTGCGCCCGGAATAGAAGCGAATGCTGCCCGTCTGATGCCCGGTGATGATGGCGGCGTTCTGAGGAAGCGTCGCGACGTGCTCGCCGGCGGCGCGGAAACGGTATTCGTGGTCCCGGAGCCGGAACGCCTCGCGGTCGATGCCTCGGTTGACGTAGACGAGCGCGAACACGGAGCAGACGATGCCGAAGGCAATCGTTCGTGGCGCAGGCGCCAGGCGCGCGAGGAAACTGACGATGGCCACCGCCGTCAAGGCCAGCAGCGGCGGAAACGCCGGCAGCACGAACCGTTGGTACCACCAATCGTCGAAGACGACGTAAGGCAGGTAGCAGGCGAACACGGCGGCGCAGAAAGCGAGCAGCCAGGCCCCGGTGCGCCGCGGCTCGCCGCGCAGGACGAGTGGGCCCGATCAGCGCGAGCAGCAGGATCGGGGACTGGACGTCGAGCACCCAGCGCGGATAGCGCGACAGGTTCGGGCCGATATGCGACAGCGAGAAGAGCGTCGAGAGCTCGCCGTAGCCAGAACGGAGCGGTGAACCGTACATCGCGGCCTGTGCGGCGAGGACAATGAGGACGCCGGGAAGCGTACCAGCGGCGTAGATCAGGCCTGCCCGGATCGCCGGTCCGCGCATCATCATCCACAGTCCGATCACAGCGGCGAGCGGAAGCAGGTTGGGTCGAACGGTGAGTGCGGCCCCCGTGAGGAGTCCGGCGATCGCCGCGCGGCGCAGCGGATTCATCCCCTCACGGCTGGCGATCACCAGGGCCGCGCACCACAGCGCCGTCGCCGGCACGTCGTTCATCGGCTGAACGACCTGGTAGACGAAGATCGGGCTGGTGAGCAGGAGCAACGACGCAAGCAGGCCGGTTGCGCCCCCGGCCGTTTCGCCGGGTCTGACGACCCGGCCTACAGTACGGCCGAGCACGAAGGTGAGCCAGACGGCGAGGCCACCCATCAGCGGCGTGACCCAGAACATCGCGTCGCGACCGAAGATCTTCTTCGCGGCCGCCAGCATCAACGGGTAGCCGGCCGGGCAGATCGGGACCATCTCACCGGCACGCGAGGGAACGGGGCTGTGGCCGGCCGGGACGAAGGCGCCCGGCGTGCCCGGCCATTCGGGATCGGCGCCGAACGGCTCGAAGTCGTGCACCTCGCCGCGTGCGAAGAGCTCTGCCTGGTTCAGGTAGCAGTAGGAGTCGGAGCCGCCGGCGGCGAACGTTCCCCACTGAACGCCGATCACGACCGCGAGCGCGGCCAGACCCAGCGCCGCAATCGTCGCCGCGCCGCTCGATCGCGTCCCACCACCACTCCAACGCCTCTCGCGCGCTCGTCCGCCACACGAGCGCCACGATCGTCAGCACCGCCGCAATGGCCAGGGCAGGGACCGCGGAGTGCGACCGAACGAGCAGGCCGCCGACTCGAAACGAGATTCCCCCGACGAACAACACGGCCGCAGCCACGCCCCACGCCGCCGCCGCCCCAGCCAAAACCCAGCGCATCAGCCCTATTGTCTGAGTTCTTCTGTGTTTCTTCTGTGGCCTGTTCTTCTGTGGCTGAAGAGCACGCGTACGGCGGTGACGCCGTCGCGCCAGCCGATCTTCTTGCCGGCCGCGCGAGATCGCGGCGTGAACGTCACCGGCAGTTCCGCGATCGAGTGGCCGCGGGTCAACAGCAAGGCGGTGATCTCCGGCTCGATGTCGAACCGATCCGCGGTCAGCGGCAGGCTCTTGGCGACGCTCGCGCGCATGATCTTGTAGCAGGTCTCCATGTCGGTCAGCGAGGAGCCGTAGAGCAGGTTCGTCAGCGAGGTCAGCGCCCGGTTCGCCATCAGCGTGAGGCGCGGGGCGTTCGGCGTGCCGGCGAGGAAGCGGGATCCATACACGACGTCGGTCTCGTTGGCGAGAATCGGCGCGACGAGACCGGCGAGCTGCGCGGGATCGAGCTCGAGGTCGGCGTCCTGGATCGCGACGACATCACCCGTGGCCTCGACGATGCCGCACCGGATGGCGTAGCCCTTTCCGCGGTTCCGGTCACCGTGCACGATCTTCAGCCGCGGCGTCCCTGCGAGCGTGTCCAGGATGCCGCGTGTGCCATCGCTCGATCCGTCGTTGACGACGATGATCTCGCGCTCGGCGGGGAGGTCGATGGTCAGTAGTCGGTCGATGACAGCGGCGACGGTGGCGGATTCGTTGTAGACGGGGACGATGATGGAGATCAGCCTCAGAAATCCTCCACGCGGGCGATCACCCCTCGGTCCCCGGCGCCCCAGCCGCGACGGCCGCGCGGTGAAAACGCAAACACATGGAACCCGCCGCCCGTGCCAATCGCCCTCCACGTTGCGCCGTCGTCCGCCGTCACATCCACGCCGCGCGGGCCGGCGGCGACCCAGGTGGCCTTCGATCCGGGCAGGTAGGCGATCGCAGAGCGAAAACCCGACAGTCCCTTCGAGAGCTTCCACGTGCGGCCGCCATCGGTGGTGACCGCCGCGTTGTCTATGGCCTCGGCATCCCTCTCGTAGTTGCCACCGACGACGATCCCGTGCGTCGCGCTGCGGAAGGCGACGGAGAAGATGCCGGCGGCCGCGCTGGTCGGCAGCGGCGTCTGCGAGACCGTCCACGTCTTGCCGCGGTCCGCCGAATGGAGCACCCGCGAGGCGGTGGTGGCGATCCACACCTGGTCCGCGCCGAACGTGGCGACGTTGGTGCCGCTCGCGGCGTAGGCGCCTTCGTTGGGCAACGCCGGTGGGAGCCGATCGGCCGGGATGCGTTCCCACGTCCGTCCGCCGTTTGCGGTCGAGAAGATGACGAACTGGTTGTCTACGGAGTCGCTGAACGCGATGCCCCGCTCCTCGGACCAGAACGCCATCGCGTCGAGGAAGATTTTCGGGTCCTTGTTCGCGAGCTGCAGCGCCCACGTCTTTCCGCCATCGGTGGTCTTGTAGATGCGCGAGAGTTCGCCGTTGCCGATGCTGAGGACGTAGGCCGTGCTACTGCTGAACGCATCCACGTCACGGAAATCGAGTTGCTCTGCGCCAGGGACCGACCGTACCTCCCAGTTATCCCCGCCGTCGGTGGTGCGCAGGACCATGCCCGTCGTGCCGCTCGCCCACACCACCTTGTCGTTGACGGCGCTGAGGCCCCGCAGGCGCGCGGTGACGCCTGTGAGGTGCGGTATCCACCGCGGCTGCGCGCCCGTCGCCACCGACAGGCCGATCAACGCCGCGACCCACGCGATCTTCACAGGGTTCCCTTCGCCTGACCCGCCGGCGGCTCGTCTTTCTCCGAGAACGCCGAGTAGAGCATCGTGAGGGCCGTGTAGATGACCACCACGATCACCAGCCAGCGGATCGTGCGCAGGTCCATTTCCTTCACGATATAGGCGGCGAGGAGCACGCCGGGAATGCCGCCGATGGCGAGGCCGAGCGCGGCGCGCAGGCTGTAGCTCTGCTCGCGAATGAAGCGCAGGCTGCCGATCGGCATCAGGAACGCGCAGGAGTTCATCATGATCGGGAACGCGGTGCGCTCGCTCATGCCGAGCAGGCTCACGAGGATCATGCACGGGGCGTAGAGGCCGATGCCGAGCGTCATCAGGGCCCCGAGCGCGAAGTTGCCGACGATCGCGATCGCCAGCTTGGCGCCACGGACGCCGATTTCCGCGCTGCCTTCCGGAAACAGCCCGAGCTGCCGCATCGTGAAGAAGGTGGCCGCCGCGAGCAGGGCGAATCCCATGCCGAACTGCACCTTTTTCTTCGACCAGCGCGAGATGATGCCGGCGCCCAGCCAGGCGCCCGCGACGGCGGCCGCGATCATCGAGAAGAGCGTGAGGATGTCGACCGGGATCAGCGTCGTAAAGATGAAGGCCTGGGCGATCGTCGGCAGCGCATGGCCGGCGTTCAGCGTGCCTGGAATCACGCGGTCCGGCACCATCTTGAGGAACCGGAACATCGCCGTCGTGGTGGCGAACGACCCGATGCCCAGCGCATCGAAGAAGTTGGTGACCGCGCCGATCGCGATCTGGATCGGGTTCGGGAACCGTACGTCGGTGGACGGCGTGGGCTCACGTGAGCCGAGGCTTCGCACGGCCATCACAGCTCGGGTCCAGCCGGCGATGTAGATGGCGGTCAACACACCGAGGGCCGACATCAGCGCGGTAATCGGATGCATCAGGGTTTTCTCTCTCCAGGGGGTTGCAGGCGGGGTGGATCATACCAACTTTCACTGCTGAGGCGCGTGCGGAATCGGCTTTGCAGTCCCAAGGACTCTTATGGAGGGGGCCATGCCGTCCGCATCACCGTTTCGGGTCGCCATCCTGCTGATGCTGCTCGTGTTCAGCACGACCGTAAGCGCGCAGGAACAGCCACCGGTTGAGAAGCCCGTGGGCACGACCGGAACAAACGGTGAGGCCAAAGAGAAAGAGGAAGAGCAGACGCCTCCAGGGTTCCTCGCGAAGACTCAGGCGTGGGCCGAGAAGCAGCAGGAAAGGCTCAGCCGGATAGCCCGACCGTTCACTGATGCTGGGTTCAAGCCGCAGATCGGCACCTTAGGGCAAGGATCCGGGCTCGCGGCCGGCCTCATGTGGCAACACGACCGGCTCGGCGGATCCCCGATCGACATCGAGACGTTTGCCGGCTACTCCTATCGCGGGTACGAGCTCTACGACCTGCGGGTCGGGATGCTCCGCGACCGCAAAGCGCGGACGACGTTGCGCACGCCGGATGCGCATATCGCCACTCACTTCGATGCGTTCAAACAACGGGTGCCGGGACTCGGCGTGTACGGCCACTTGCAGTATCGCCACTCCCCGATGCACCGCTACTGGGGCATGGGACCCGACACGCTGAACGAGGACCGCACGTCGTTCCTGCTGCGCGGGGCATCGTACGAAGTGGTGACCGAGTATCAGCGAAACAACTTCTTTGGCATCGCGGCGCGCGGAGGCATTCTCGATATCGAAGTGGGTCCCGGCGAGGATACCAAGCGGCCCGACACGCAGGAGCGGTTCGACGACATCACGGCGCCGGGCCTGCGTCGTCAGCCGGCGTACGCGCATGTGACCGGCGGCATGACGTTCGACACGCGAGACGTGCCGGGGCTGCCGCGCAGCGGCGGGCTGCTCGGCCTGTTGGCCTCGCGATTCCACGCCCTCGACACCGGTCCGGAGAACCTCTCGTTCTCACGACTCGCGCTCGACGGGCGCTACTTCGTGCCGGCGACCAGCCGTTCCGTGATAGCCCTCCGGATGCTCACCTCGCGCGATTTCCCGGCGCGCGATGGCCGCGTGCCGTTCTACTTGCAACAGTCCCTGGGCGGCGGCGACGTCTTGCGCGGCTTCGAACGCGCCCGGTTCCGCGACACGACGCTCATGACCTTCTCGGCCGAGTACCGGTTCGACGTGCACAAGTACTTCGAGCTCGCCGCCTTCGGCGACGCCGGCCAGGTCACGCGACAGTTCTCGGACCTCGCCCCGGGACATTTCGAGACGAGCTGGGGCTTCGGCGTGCGCGTGAAGCACAAGGACAATGTGGTGTTCCGCACCGATCTCGGCTTCAGCCGCGAAGGCCAGCGGCTCATCCTGTCGACCGGCCCGGTCTTCTACGTACAATCCCCGCCTATGCTGAAACTGATTGCGCTCTGTGCGTTCAGCAGCCTCGGCCTCACGGCCATCGCGGCTGCGGCGTCATCGCAGGGTCAGCCCCCACAGAATCCACAGCAGCCGGCGCCGCCGCCCCCGACTATGTCGGCCGACTTGAAGGCCGGCGACATGGCGCCAGAATTCGCGCTGCAGGGATCCGACGGCAAGGTGCACAAGCTGTCGGACTACAAGGGCAAGACCGTTGTGTTGGCGTGGTTCCCCAAGGCATTCACCGGCGGTTGAACCGCCCAATGCAACTCGCTGCGTGACAGCGGGTCCACCTTGAACCAATACGACATCGCTTACTTCATGGCGAGCGTCGACGATGCCGAGACCAACAAACGGTTCGCCGCCGAGCACGGGGGCGGGTTCCCGGTCCTGTCCGATCCGCAGAAGAGCACGGCCAAGGCCTATGGCGTGCTAAGAGCCGATGCGCCGATGGAAACCGCGTTTGCCGCTCGTTTCACGTTTTACATCGGGCCGGACGGCCGAATCCTGGAAGTCGATAAGGGGCCAACAGGTCGTGGCGTCGGCGTGAAAACCGCTGGCGACGACATGATCAAGAAGCTCGAGGCTCTCGGCGTAAAGAAAAAGAAGTAACGGCCCCGGCCAGAATCGTCAGGCCCTGCTGCGGCAGGGCCTGACAATCCCCCCAAAACCCGATGCTTTCTCCCGGCACGGCATGTGAACAATCACTGGCCCGTGCTCGTGCGCCTTCTCTCCTCGCTGCTGGTAACCGCCTGTGCCATAGCGGTTCTCCGCGCTGACGCGGTCCTGACCGAACCGCTCGTGGGGCGGCAGATTTTCCCGATCACGAACTGGTGGAACCAGGACATCAGCACCGCCCCTGTCGATCCGACTTCGTCGCAGATCATCGGCTGGATCAGCGGTCGCACGCCCACGAACCCATCGCCGATTCGTCGCCTGCACCCGGACTTCGGGCCGCCCCCATACGGCATTCCCTACGTCGTCGTCTCTGGTGACCAGCCGCGCGTGCCGCTGACGTTCGTGGACTACGGTGACGAGAGCGATGCGGGGGCGCCGGGGCTGCCGGGGTATCCGATCCCTGAAGAAGCGAAGACGACGCCGAACTACATCGAGGGTGGTCATGCGGGCGGCGGTACCTCTGGCGACCGGCACCTGCTGATCGTTGATCGCGACCGCAACCTGCTGTACGAGTCGTTCGCGACGCGCTGGAACGCGGTTTCCGGGCAGTGGGAAGCGGGCTCCGGTGCGGTCTTCAATCTGGCGACCAACGACCGCCGTCCCGAGGGATGGACATCAGCCGACGCGGCGGGTCTGGCGATTCTGCCTGGCCTGGTGCGTTACGACGACGCCTTCGGTACCGGTGAGATCACCCACGCGTTTCGCGTGACGACGCGCGCGACCAACGGCTATGTGTGGCCGGCGTCGCACCGCGCAGGTTCAACCTCCGGCGCACCGCCGATGGGCGCGCGACTGCGGCTGAAGGCGTCGAAGGACATCTCCAGCTTCACTCCCGAAGTGCAGCGCATCTTCCGCGCCATGAAACGCTACGGCCTCATCGTCGCCGACAACGGTTCCGACATGTACATCAGCGGGACGATGGATCCGCGATGGAACAACGATGTGTTGAACCCGGCATTCCGTGCGCTGACGGCCGACGACTTCGAAGTGATCGCGCTCGGCTGGCGCCATTCCGGGCCGATGCCGCCACTCAATCTCCGCATCATTCGCTGACCACGATCATCGGGCGCAGCGGCCCGACCGGCGGGTCTCCCTTGTAGCGAACGTATTCCAGGAAAAGTCCTGCGGCCGGTGCCGCCAGTGCGGCCGCCGTCGCCTTGGCGCCGGACGTCGGTTCGGCAGCGAGGAATGTCGCAGCCTTGGCCGCGGCGATCTCCCCGCGGCCTACCGCTGCCAGCACGCCGACCATGCGTCGCACCATCTTCCAGAGGAAGTGCGAACCGCGGACCCGTATCAGGATGAGGGCGCCTGCCTGCTCGATCTCGACCGTCTCCACGAGCACCTTGGTGGATTTGTCGTCGGGATCGTCGGCCGTGAGCGCCTCGAAGTTCTGCATGCCGACAAACGCGCCGGCCGCCTCGCGCATGGCGCCGATCGACAGCGGTTCGCGGATCCACCAGACGAACGGCTTGCCGAACGCCGTCCGACGGGTGGAGATCTGGTAGACGTAGTTGCGCTCGATGGCGTCGTAGCGAGCGTGGAACTTGTGCGCCGCTTTGGCGATCGACCGGATGTGGATGTCGGCCGGCAGCCCGTCGTTGATCTTGCGACGCAGCAGCTCTGGCTGGAGGTCGGTATAGAGCTCCAGGTGCGCCACCTGCCCGAGCGCATGAACCCCGGCGTCGGTGCGTCCCGCTCCGTAAAGCTCGAACTCCTTGCGCCCCGTCGCGTCGTGGATCGCCCGCTCGATCTCCCCCGCCACCGTGCGGGCGTTCTTCTGGATCTGCCAGCCGCTGTACTTGCGTGCCGGCGTATTCGATGAGGAGCTTGAATCGAGGCATCGTGCGTACTCAGATTCGCACAACTCCGTCAGCTTCGCGCGCAGCCAGGGTCATTGCGCGGCGGCTAGAAACGACTCAGAGCTACGCAGACTGCACGAAGCTCGCGAAGCGCGAAGCCGGTCGAAGCCTGCTCGCTTCGCGCCGGCGCTGCTTTAGCTGTCGCGGTCCGGCCGACTACAAGATCGTTCGAGTTCTGAGTTCGTAGCTTCGTGAGTCTTCTGCTAGCGCAAGCGAGTCACCCCATTGGTCGAGGAGCGTCTCGCCGCTGTGTCAGTGAAGATTGCTCGACCCAGCGCAGCGCCGCTGACGCGATCGCGGTGTCCTGGAAGCCGACGCCGGTGAGGTCGGCGATGGTCAGTTGCTCCTCCGTCGTGCGTCCGGGCTTGCGGCCGGCGACGATCTCTCCAAGCTGGGCGTAGACGGCGGCGCCCTGGGCGTGACTGAGCTCTCCGAACGCTCCGCACTGCGACAGGCGATCGCAGACGACGAGGTCGGCGCGCAAGCAGGCAGTCGGGATCCAGCTCCTGCTTGCCCGGGGAATCCGATCCGAGCGCGGTCACGTGCATGCCCGGACGGAGCCACGTCGCATCTGGACGAGCGGCGGCGCGACGGGGTAGCGGTGATGAGCACGTCGGCAACGGCGCACACCTCGCGCGCGCTCGCGAACGGCTGCGCGTCGTATCCCTCCCTGCGCATCTCCTCGCAGTAGGCGTCGAGCCGCTGCCGCGTCGGGCTCCACGCGACGATGCGGGAGAAGTCGCGGACGACGCGGAGGCAGTGCACCTGGAAGCGCGCCTGGATGCCCGAGCCGATGACGCCGACGGTCGTGATCCGCTGGCGCGCCAGATGATCGGCCGCGACGGCGCCGGCGGCGCCAGTGCGGATGTCGGTCAGGAATCCGTTGTCGAGCAGGAGCGCCGCGGGCAGGCCGGTGGCGGCATCGAACACCGCCATGAGCCCGGAGCCACTCGGCAGCCCCTTGCCGGGATTGTCGTAGAAACCCGAAGCCACCTTCACGGCGATGTGAGGCACGCCCGCGATGTGAGCGGTCTTGATGTGGAACTCGCCGCGGGCGCCTGGAATGTCGAGGTTGATGACCGGCGGCACGTGCGTGCGCCCCTCGCCGTCGGCCGCGAAGGCGCCGCGCATCGCCTCGACCGCGCGCGCCGGGGTGACGGCGTGCCGCAGGGAGGATTCATCGACGATGGGGATCAAGAGGGTTTGACGCCGCGCGCGATGAAAATCGTGATCGCGGCCTTCGTGCCGCAGGTGGAAGTCGGCGAGCAGATCTCTTGCGTGTCGCCGACCGTCACGTCTACCAGGCCCGCCTCGCGGAACCACTTGGAGACGTCGCGCCGCTCGAAACCGAGCCACCGGTCGTGCTGCTCGGTGCGCAGCCACTCATGGGTGTGCGAGTCGGCGTCGGTGATCACCAGCCGGCCGCCCGGCTTCAGCGCTCGGGCGAGCTGCGCGATGGTGGCGGCGGGATCCTCGGCGTGGTGGAGGAACATGTTCGCCACCACCGCGTCCACCTCTTCGCGCCTGAGCTTCAGATCGTCGCCCGAGCTCTGTCGCGCCTCGAAGTCGCGCCCACTGAAGCGGTTCGTCACCTCGTCGAGCATCGCCGCCGACAGATCGACGCCGATGACACGCGCCCCCGCTTCGAGCGCCGCCTCGGCCAGGAAGCCGGTGCCGGTGCCGACGTCCGCCACCGTCATCCCGGGACCGACGCCGGCGGCGGCGATCGCGGTTCGGCGCACGCCCTCGCCGAAGAACTGGCGGCGCATGGTGTCCCACTGGCCGGCGACGTTGTCGAAGTAGTCGCGAGTGTCGCTCATAGTGTGGCGATGGCGTCGATTTCGACCTTGAGCCCGGGGCCCGGCAGCTCCGACACCGCGACCGTCGTCCGCGCCGGCCGATGGTCACCGAACATGCGCGCGTAGACGCCGTTCATCTTCTTGAAGTCGTTCATGTCCACCAGGAACACGCCGCAGCGCACGACCTTCGACAGGCTCGACCCCGCGGCTTCGAGGATCGTCGCCACGTTCTTCAGACATTGTTCGGTCTGCAGTTCCACGTCCTCGGAAACGACGTCGGTCTGCGGATCGCGGCCCGATTGGCCGGCGACGAAAACGAGATTACCGGTGATGACCGCGGATGAATACGGGCCAACAGGCTTTGGCGCGTTCGGGACCGTCACTGGCTTGAGCATTGTCAGTTCTTATCGAGAGAAAGGACGGCATTCAGTAGCACGTTCGCGCCGTTTGCGCAATCCCGCCAGGACGTGAGTTCCTTCGGCGAGTGGCTGACGCCGCCGACGCTGGGCACGAAGATCATTCCCATGGGCGTGAGCTGCGCCATCATCTGGGCGTCGTGGCCGGCGCCCGACGGCAGGCGCACGGAGGACAGGTTCAACTGTTTCGCGGCACGTTCCACGACGTCCTGCATGGCGGCGTCGGCAAGAGCCGGCGGGTTGCTGCTGGCGGGAACGAGCTCGATCGTCGTCTTCGTCGCTTCGGCGATCGTTTTGGCGCGGGCCCGGATGTCGTCGGCGATCGACTTCAGCTTCTCGGGCGAGAGGTCGCGCAGCTCGATAATCAGCGTGGCGGCGCCGGGGATGACGTTGGGGGCGTTCGGAGAGACCTCGATCTTGCCGACGGTGCCGACCTGGCGGCCCGGACGGCTGGTCACGATTTCGCGCACCGCGATCGTCAGGTGGGAGGCGGCGAGCATCGCGTCCTGGCGTTCGGCCATGGGCGTCGTGCCGGCATGGTTCGCGAAGCCGGTGATGCGCGCCTCGAGGCGCTCGATCGCCACGATGCCCTGCACGACCCCGATCGCCGTGCTCGAACGTTCGAGGGTCCCCCCTTGCTCGATGTGCAGCTCGAGGTAGCTGTGCCAGGCCCCTTTCTCGCGGCGCGCCTCCATGATCCGGTCGGGATCGCCGCCGATCCGCTTGATCGCGTCGCCGCGGCGCATCCCGTTCCAGACCTGCTCCATGTCTGATGGAGCGATGTCCCCGGCGACGATCCGGCTGGACGAGAGGCCGCGATTGAAGGCCACACCTTCTTCGGCAGCCCAGACGACGATCTCGAGCGGATGGCGGGTTCGCACGCCGGCGCCGTTCAGCGCCTCGATTACGCCGAGGGCCGCCAGCGACCCCAGATCCCCGTCGAAGTTGCCGCCGGTCGGCACCGAGTCGATGTGGGACCCGAAGAGAATGGGCTTCAGCGAGGCGTCGCTCCCCGCGCGGACCGCGAAGATGTTTCCGGCGGGATCGATGCGCGGCGTGAGGTTGGCCGCGCGCACCAGGTCCATGAAGTAGCGGCGTCCGGCGACGTCGGCGTCGCTGTAGGCCACGCGGCTGACGCCGTCCGCGAACGTCCCGCCCGCCTTGCGCCCGAAGACGCTGAGCGCCTCGATGCGCCGCCGCAGCGTGTCGGCATCGATCACCGGTTCAGCGGCGCGCAGCCTGACCCCGACGACCGCCGTCGCCGCGACACCGCCGAGAAATGCGCGTCGGGTAATCATGGGGTCAGGTCTTGATTTTTCCGCGAATGTCCTCCAACGAGGGCACACTCGCCATGGCGCCGGGGCGGCTACAGCTTATCGCTGCTGCGGTATTCGCGAACTGCAACATCCGTGTGACTTCCCAGCCGTGGAGCAACCCGTAAATCAGGCCCGCGCGGAACACATCTCCGGCGCCGGTCGTGTCCACCGCGTCAACCCGGACGGCGGGGGCCCGGTAGAACCGCTCGCCGTCCAACGCCGCGGATCCCTGGGCCCCGAGCGTGACGCAGATCAGCCCCGGATGGCGCGTCCTCATCGCGCGCAGCCCGCGCTCTATGTCGGTTTCCCCGGTGAGCTGCGCCGGCACGTGCTCCGCCACGATCGGGACCGTCACGTTCGCGAGCAGTTCCGCGGTACGCGACGTCACCGTATCGACGTCGCTGGTCACGATCAAACCTCGCGCGCGCGCCATCGCGGCAAGCTGAATGGACGCGGCTTCGTCGACGGCGTCCACGTGCAGGACGCGCGCGTCCGCAAAGAGCGCCTCTGAGAGTTCGTCGCTCGGCACGCACAGCCGATCGTCCCGCTGCCAGAGGACCTGCCGGTCGCCGGTCCTTTCCTCGACGAGGATGACCGCATACCGCGTGTCGGCCGTGCGAACGATCAGCCGCGAGACGTCGATCCCGCGCGACTCCAGCTCCGAGCGGACCCTGGTCCCGTTCGCGTCGCTCCCCACTGGACCCAGATAGCCCGCCCGCAGCCCCAGCGCCGCGCACGCCGCCATCGTCGTGGCCACCTGTCCGCCGCAGGCGGAGAAATGCGCGCGGATCGGCAGCTTCGACGTGGCCGCCCCCGGCAGCGATGGCAGCACGTAAACGTAGTCGATCGAGCTTTCGCCGAGCCCGACGACGTCGAGGGTGGGCATCAGCGCGGTTTAGGACGTGCC
The DNA here is from genome assembly GCA_963762995.1 of uncultured Acidobacteriota bacterium. Lineage (GTDB taxonomy): Bacteria > Acidobacteriota > Vicinamibacteria > Vicinamibacterales > 2-12-FULL-66-21 > JACDCA01. Next base: position 473,271 of record CAVXMQ010000025.1, read on the forward strand.
CTTCTTCGCCTTGGCGCGCTTCAGCTCCTGCTCGCGGTCGAGGAAGCTCATGCCGTCGGTAATCCAACCCGGCGCCGGCTCGTTCTTCAGGTAGTGCCCGAACCACTGCAGGATGCGGCGCTGGTAATCGATCTGGTTCGCCTTGCGGCGCAGCCCGTGGTCCTCGCCGCCATACGCGAGCATCACGACCTGCTTCTTCGCGCGCCTCGCGATGTTGTACAGCTCGACGGCCTGGTGCCAATGAACAGTCCCGTCGTTGTCGCCGGTCATGAGCATCAGTGGCGTGCTCATGTTGTGGACGTTGAACACCGCCGAATTTCGGATGTACGCCTGCAGGTCTTCGTAGATCGGCACTTCCATCCGCTGCTGGCCGGTCTCGATGTGATCGGTCTCGGCGATGCCGGAACTCCAGTGGTGGTTGCCGTAGTTGCTCACGAGATTGGTGATCGCGGCCCCCGCTACCGAGGCGGCGAAGACGGTGGAATGTGTCGCCAGGTACGCGGCATCGAAGCCTCCCCACGAGTGACCCACGACCCCGACGCGGGCGGGATCGGCGACGCCCATGGCGACCACCTTCTTCACCGCCGGCTCGACGCATTCGACCACCGAGAGGCCGGGTTCGCGCGGACGAAAGACGATGTCTGGCTGGAAGAGCAGGTAGCCCTGGGACGTGAAGACGGCGGCGTTGTAGTAGTCGCGCTCCGACGGCGCGACGAAACGGTGGACGCCGTCCGAGAGCTTCTCGTAGAGATACACGACCATCGGATACTTCTTGCCCGCTTCGTAGCCGGCCGGATAGTAGAGCGCCCCCTGGAGCCGCTCCCCGCGTGCACTCTTGAACTCGACGATTTCCGCGCGTCCCCAGGTGTACTTCGACAGGAAGGCGTTGCTGTTGGTCGCCTGCTTCATTGCCTTGAGGTCGGGTCCGCCTACGAAGATGTCGGGGGAGTCATCGAACGCCTGCAACATGTAGGCGTAGACATCGGCATCCCGCGCCTTGGCGAGCGCCGTCACCGACTTGTCGTCGAAGATCAGGCGCGACACCGATCCAGACGGCGAGAGGCTGCCGTAGCCGGACTTCTTGGACCACAGGCCGAAGAGCGACACGAAGATCGGCTTGCCTGTGTCGATGAACTCCTCATCCGGATCGACACGGACATAGCGATGGCGAACCTGTTCCGCCGTGCCGTCGGTGAGCCGGGTCGCTTTCGCGCCGTCGGCGGCAACCTGCCAGATGTCGAACTTGTCGTAGAGCAGCACCGCCTCGTCGTCTTTGGTCCATCCGGCGATGCCGAACGGAGGTTTGTGCGCCGAGGTGTCGTCGGACTCCTTGTTGACGAACGAGGTCGTCGCGGTCTTCGTAATGTTGGTGACCGCGCGAGTCTTCGTGTCGATCGTCCAGAAATGGCCCTCGCGGAAGAAGAGCAGATAGCGGCCCCTGGGGCTGGCCTGCTGATTCGAGTCGTCAATGCGTTCGGCAACCACCGTGCGCTCGCCGGTGGAGAGATCGATCAGCGCGACATCGGCCGATGGGCGTCCAATGGTTCGCTCCATGGCATACGTGGGCCACGTCAGCGCATACGCGAGCGACGTGGACCGCAGCGGGGCCACGAACTCGCGCAGTTGTGCGCCGAGCGCCACCAGTTTTCCATCGGCGAGGTGCCACGCCACCAGGCGGTTGCGCTGGCGATCGGTGCGCGCGCTCAGTTTCTGCCGCGGCATGACCTCGATATCGCGCGCGTGCCAGATATCCACTGATGCGGTTTCTTCGTTGCTGGTATCGACCGGCGGAGTGGTAGCGGGCTGCGGCGGCGTCGTGCTCTCGCCGGCTGGCTTGACCGGCGTCGTCCGCTCTTCCCACGGCGCCACTCCCAGGAACACGATCTTTCCATCGTCGGACCACGCGGGACGACGGAAGGCGACCATCCGCGTGCCTGGCGGGAGCTTGCTGCCCTCTCGCGGATCGAGCGTACGCATGGTCGGGGTGTCCCGCACGCCCAGCCAGGCCAGTCCCACGTGGGTCGATCCTTCGCGGCGATCATCGGTCTGCGCGCGCAACACCACGAGGTCGTCGGCATCCCGGCGCCAGGTCAAGCCCGAATAGATGGCGTTGCTCGAATCGAGGACGCGGTGCGTGCCCGTGGCGGCGTTGTAGAGATTGACGCCGTTACCAATCTTGTCTTCAGCGCTGATGGTGAACGCGAGGAGCGGCGGGCCGACCTTCGATCGGTCCACGACGGTCGGCCAGGAGGCCTCAGAGACGTTGCCGAACACGGCGTCGCGTCCGGTGGCCAGTTCGCGGACGAGGATCGTCACGCCTACCGGCGCGGGGTCGTCTGCAGTCGCAGGCGCTGGTGTGGCCGGGGCCGGCGGAGTGCCGCCACCCGGAGCGGCGCCGGGTCGTTCCGGCGCGTAACGACGCATGAGCAAGTACGCGCCACTCGGATCGAAGGCGAAGGACTCGATGCCGTCCATGGTGACCGGCTTGGATTCGCCGTCGAGTTTCAGCACGCCGAGCTTTCGATGGATGGGCCGCCGCTGCGTGCGCATCCGTTCTTCTTGTGCTTCCGAATAGCCGATGGCATACGCGATCCAGCGTGAGTCGGCTGAGAATGCGGGCGTGGCGCCGAACGCGATCGTCTGCTCCGACCCCGAAGCCAGGTTTCGCACTCTCAGTTCGTTGTCGCGGCTCGAGCGATTCACGCCGTAGGCGAGCCACTTGCCGTCCGGCGAGAGGCCACCGCGCGGCTGCATGGCGAGCTGCTCGAACTGTCCCCATTCAGAAGAGGACGGCGGTTGCTTGCTTTGAGCGATCGGTGCCGCAACCGCCAGCACGGTGATGAGCGCAACAAACGAGATCTGCCGCTGATGCATAGGGACTCCTGAGGCAGGAGTGTAACGGGACGACCGCCCCGTGCGGTAGAGTGACCTCATGACGACCCGCATTTTTTCCGCCGCGGCATTATGGCTGCTCGTTTCTTTCGTCCCGCCAGCCGTACCGCTCCGCGCGCAGACCCCGGCGCCGAAGCCGGCGTTCGCGCCGTCGGACCCGCTGCCATTTGATACCGCGGTCACGCGGGGGACGCTGCCGAACGGGCTCACGTATTACATCCGGAAGAACACCCGCCCCGAGAAGCGGGTGGCGCTGCAGCTGGCCGTCAAGGCGGGGTCGGTCGACGAAACCGATCAGCAGCAGGGGCTCGCGCATTTCCTCGAGCACATGGCGTTCAACGGCAGCCGGAATTTCAAGTCGGGCGAGCTGATCTCGACGCTCGAATCGACCGGCGCCCGCATGGGGCCGCACGTCAACGCCTACACGTCGTTCGACGAGACGGTCTACATGTTCCAGGTCCCGACCGACAAGGCGGGGATCGTCGAGAAGGGCCTGCAGGCGTTGGCGGACGTTGGTGGCGGCCTGACGCTGGACCCGAAAGAGATCGAGAAGGAGCGCGGCGTGGTGATCGAGGAATGGCGCGGCGGCCTTGGCGCCGGCGCGCGCATTCGCGATCAGCAGATCCCGGTGCTCTTCCACAAGTCGAAGTACGCGGAACGGCTGCCGATCGGCAAGCCCGAGATCCTGAAAACCTTCACCCCCGCCGAGCTCCGTGCCTTCTACACGAAGTGGTACCGGCCCGATCGCATGGCGCTCGTGGTGGTCGGCGACATCAACGTGGCTGAGATCGAAGCGCAGGTGAAGAAGCTGTTCGGTCCGATCCAGAAGCCCACGACCGCCGCGCCGCCGCGGGCGTATGAGATCCCGCTGCCGCCAGGAATGATGGTGAAGGTGGCGACCGACCCCGAGGCGACGCAGTCATCGATTTCACTCGTCAGGAAGCGCAAGCAGGAGGGTGACGAGACCGTCGCGGATTACCGCCGCAACCTCGCCGAACAGATGGTGTCGCAGATGCTCAACGAGCGCTTCGACGAGCTGTCCCGGAAGAAGGACGCGCGCTTCCTCGGCGCCAGCGCGTCCGAGAGCGCGCTGAGCGAGTCCGTGTCGTTGTTCTCCCTGGGCGCCTCGGTCGAGGAGGGCAAGCTTGCCGACGGGCTTTCCGCGCTGCAGGTGGAGTCGAACCGCGTCAAGCAATTCGGTTTCGGGCCGGCGGAACTCGAGCGCGCGAAGAAGTGGTGGATGGCGTCGTACGAACGCGCCTACAACGAGCGCGACAAGTCCGAGAGCGGGAACTTCGCGCAGGAATATGTCAGCCATTTCCTCACCGGCGAGCCCGCGCCTGGCATCGAATACGAGTTCCGCCTCGCGCAGCAGTTGATCCCGGCGATCACCGCCGCGGAAGTGGCCGAGGCCGCGAAGGTGCTGTTCGCCGACACGAGCCGCGCCATCCTCGGCGTTTCACCGCAGAAGGCGGGCCTCGCGATTCCGACCGAGGCGCAGCTGCGCGACGCGCTGACCAAGGCCGAAGCGGTGGCCGTGACGGCGTGGAACGATGCCGGCAGCGGCAAGGTGCTCATGGAAGGGACGCCTGACCCCGGCGAGATCAAGGACCGCAGGGAGATCAAGGAGCTCGGCGTCACCGTCGTCCGCTTCGCGAATGGTGTCGAAGCGTGGCTGAAGTCAACCGACTTCAAGAACGACCAGGTCGTGTTCAGCCTCGTCTCGCCGGGTGGCTTGTCGCTCGCGAGCCCTGAACGACACCTCGATGCTGTGCTGGCGACGACGCTGGTATCGGTCTCGGGGGTGGGAGGTCACAAGGCGGTCGATCTGCAGAAGCTGCTCGCCGGCAAGATCGCGAACGCGCGCCCAGGGATGTCGTTGTCGTCGCACTCGATTTCCGGCTCTGCGAACCCGGCAAACCTCGAGACGGCGCTGCAGCTGCTGTATCTGAACTTCACCGCGCCGGGCAACGACGAGGAGGCGTTCGGGCTCATCCGCAAGCAGCTCGACGCCGTCTACGCCAACCGCGACCGGAATCCGGCGTTGCTCTACGGCGAGAAGGTGTCGCAGGTGAACACCAGCAATCACTTCATCTCCGAGCCGGTCACGCTCGAGCGGCTGGCGAAGCTCGATCGCAACGCGATGGGCGCTTTCTACAAGGAACGCTTCTCCAACGCCGCCGACTTCACGTTCTTGATGGTCGGCACGTTCAAGATCGACGAGGCGCTGCCGCTCATCGCCCGCTATGTCGGCTCGCTGCCGTCCAAGGGGACGGCCACGAGCAAGGCGAAAGACATCGGTCTCAAGTTCCCGGCGTCGATCGAACGCGTGAACGTGGAGAAGGGCAGCGAGCCCAAGGTCACGACGACGATCTCGTTCTTCGCGGATCCGCCACAGGACTCGAACGAGCTGACCCGCCTCACCTCGGCCACCGAGGTGCTCGACATCGCCTTGCGCGACATCCTGCGCGAGGAGCTCGGCGAGACCTACGGCGTCACCGTTGATTTCAACCAGGAGATGTTCCAGCGCGGCGGCGGCCACACCTTCGTCCAGTTCACCGCGGCGCCGCAGAACCTGCAGAAAATGACCGAGCGTGTGCTCCAGGAAGTGCAGCGGATGCAGAAGGAAGGGCCGACCGAGGACCTCGTGAACCGCGCGAAGGAAAGCGCCAGGCGCGAGCACGAAGAAGGCATGAAGCAGAACGGCTACTGGCTGAGCCGCCTGCAGGGAGCCAAGATGCTCGGCATCGACCCGGTCACCCACTTCCTCGAACGCGAGAAGCGCATCGCGAACGTCACGACGGCCAACGTCAAAGAGATGTTCGTGAAGTACTTCCCGATGAACCGCTACACCATCGTGTCGCTCCTCCCGGAGCCCAAGTAATCAGCAGTGGGGTTGTTCGAACGACTCGGAAACTACGAACTATAGAACTCAGAAGTTACGAACGACAAGTTTGAACTTGAACTTGAACCTGGTTCTGAGTTCGGAGTTCGTAGTTCGTAGTTTTAGAGTCGCTGACTGTCAGCTATATGGCGCGAATCGGCATTGACCTGGGAGGCACGAAGATCGAAGGCATTGCGCTCGACGCCGATGGCGGCGAGCGCGGGCGCCTTCGTATCCCGACGCCGCGTGGCGACTACGAGGGGACGCTCAAAGCGATTGCGTCGGTCGTGGAATCCCTCGAGCGGCAGGGAGAGCGAGGCACCGTCGGCATCGGGATCCCCGGAACCCCCTCGCCCGCGACCGGTCTCATCAAGAACGCGAACTCGACCTGGTTGATCGGCCGTCCGCTGGCGCACGATCTCGAGCGGGTGCTCGATCGGCCGGTGCGGCTGGCGAACGACGCCAACTGCTTTGCGTTATCGGAAGCTTCGGACGGCGCCGCGGCTGGCGCTGGCGTCGTGTTCGGTGTGATCCTCGGCACCGGCTGCGGTGGCGGCATCGTCGTCAACGGCCAGGTGCTGACCGGGCCGAATGCGCTGAGCGGCGAGTGGGGGCATAACCCGCTCTCGGCTCCGCGAGACGACGAGCGGCCAGGGCCGCCGTGTTACTGCGGGAAGCAGGGCTGTCTCGAGGTCTTCCTGTCGGGGCCGGCCCTCTCGCGCGACTACGCCGAGGCGGGCGGCGGAAGGATCGACGCCGCGGAGATCGCGGCGCGTTCGGCGACCGAGCCGCTGGCGGACCGGATCATGTCGCGCTACGAGGATCGTCTCGCCAGGTCGCTGACGACCGTCATCAACCTGCTCGATCCGGACGTGATCGTGCTCGGCGGCGGGCTGTCGAACATCGACCGCCTCTACACGAACGTGCCACCGCTGTTCGAGCCATTCGGCGGAGAGCCGGCCCGCACCAGGCTGGTACGTGCCAAACACGGCGACAGCAGCGGCGTCCGCGGCGCCGCGTGGCTCTGGCCTACGTAAACTCCCAACTCCCCAACTCCCAACTCCCAAATCCGAGTCCCGAGTCCCGAGTCCCGAGCCCCGAGCCCCGAGCGAAGCGAGCGAAGCGAGCCAGCGTGCTAGCATCCGCGACGCTATGAGAAACGAACGCTGGCTGCTGGCGCTCTGCGTCACCGCGCTGTCGGTAGGCCTTGTGACGGTTTCCACCCAGGGCCCCTCGAAGCGGACGATGTACGTCGTGTCCACGGCGCACCTGGACTCGCAGTGGAACTGGACCGTGCAGGACACGATCCGCGACTACCTGCCGAAGACCCTGCGCACGAACTTCGAGTTCATCGAGAAGTATCCGGACTACGTCTTCAACTGGGAAGGGGCCATCCACTACATGTGGATGAAGGAGTACTACCCGGACGACTGGAAGACGCTGCAGAAACATGTCGCCGCCGGACGGTGGCGGCTCTCCGGTTCGTGGCTCAACGCGGTCGACGTCAACATGCCCTCGCCGGAGTCGCTCTTCCGCCATGCGCTCTACGGCCAGCGCTTCTTCCGGCAGGAGTTCAACAAGGTCAGCCGCGATATTTATCTCCCTGATTGCTTCGGCTTCGGTTTCGCGCTGCCGTCGATCGCGGCCCATTCCGGCCTGAACTCGTTCTCGACTCAGAAGCTCACCTGGGGACGTCCGATCCCGTTCCCGGTGGGGCGCTGGACCGGCGTCGATGGCAGCACGATCGTCGCCGGGCTCGATCCCAAGAGCTACACGACGCAGATCCGCGGCGAGACGGACATCACCACCGACCCCGCCTGGACGAACCAGTTCACCCCGCTGGGCGACGGGACGGCCGTGGACTTCCGTTACGTGGGCACCGGCGATACCGGCGGCGCGCCAACCGAAGAGACGGTGCGCAATCTGCAGAAGGCGATCGCCAAACCCGCCGGTGACGTGAAGGTCGTCAACACTTCGGCCGACCAGCTCGCCAGGGACCTCACTCCGAAACAGATCGCGGCGCTGCCCGAACACAAGGGGGAGCTGCTGCTGAAGACCCACGGTACCGGCTGTTACACATCGCAAGCGGCGATGAAAAAGTTCAACCGCGAGAATGAGCTGCTGGCCGATGCCGCCGAACGTTCCGCGGTGGCCGCGCAGTGGTTGACCGGGACGGCGTACCCTGGCGATCGGCTGCGTGAAGCGTGGACGCGCTTCCTCTGGCACCAGTTCCACGACGACCTGACCGGCACGTGCATTCCGCAGGCGTACCAGTTCTCGTGGAACGACGAAATCGCTTCGCTCAATCAGTTCGCTGGTGTGCTCACCGCCTCGACGAGCGCCGTGGCCAACCTGCTCGATACCCAGGGAACCGGCATCCCCGTCGTCGTCTTCAATCCGCTGTCGGCAACGAGACGCGACCCGGTCGAGGCGACGGTGCGATTCAGCGGTGCTGTTCCGGCGGCGATCAAGGTCGTGGATGCGACCTCCGGGCGTGAAGTGCCGTCACAGGTGCTGTCGCGGGCCGGCAGTGAAGCGCGCGTCCTCTTTCTCGCCGCGATGCCGTCGATCGGCTACAAGGTGTTTCACGTCGCCGCTGCCACCGCACCCGCATCCGCCGGCGCTCTGGAGGTCACGACGACCTCCCTCGAGAACAACCGGTTGACGGTGAAGATCGATCGCAACGGCGATATCGCATCCATCTACGACAAGGACGCGAAGCGCGAGTTGCTCAGCGCACCGGTCATGCTGGAATTGCGCGACAACCCGTCGCCGCCATGGCCCGCATGGGAAGTGCTCTACGAGACCGTGCGGGCTCCCGCCCGCGATTACGTCGCACGCCCGACTGTCCGCATCGTCGAACGCGGACCGGTGCGCGTGGCGCTCGAGATCACGCGCACCGCCGCCGGATCGACGTTCGTGCAGCACGTTCGCTTGGCCGAGGGTGGAGATCGAGTGGATGTCGAGAACAACGTTGACTGGAAGTCAACCAACTCGTTGCTCAAGGTGTCGTTCCCACTGACCGCTTCGAACGCGAAGGCGACCTACGATCTCGGGCTCGGGACGATCGATCGCACGAGCAACGAGCCTGACAAGTACGAAGTGCCGGCGCAGACCTGGGCGGGGATCACCGACGCCAGCGGAGCCTTCGGCGCCGCCGTGATCAACGACAGCAAGTACGGATGGGACAAGCCGGCCGACAACACGCTGCGACTGACGTTGATCCACACGCCGCGCCCGGCGAACGGCTACACCTACCAGAGCAGCAACGATCTCGGCCGCCATCGCTTTACCTTCGCGATCGCGGGGCACGCAGGCGACTGGCGCCAGGGACGGCTGCCGCATCGCGCCGCGCAGTTGAATCAGCCGCTGGTGGCGTTCCAGTCGCCGGCCCACGCGGGTCCCGGCGGACGCGCGTTCTCGATGCTCTCCACCGACGACCTCTCGGCCAACGTGGCCGTCGTCGCGCTCAAGAAGGCCGAGGACTCCGACGAGCTGATCGTGCGCCTCCAGGAACGCTACGGCCAGCCGTTGCGGACGACGGTGCGGTTTCCCGCTGGGGTCGTCAGCGCCAGGGAAGTGAACGCGGCAGAGGAGGAGGTCGCGCCGTTTCCACTGCCGGCGCCAGGCGCCGGCCGCGGTGGACAGCCCGCCGGGCCTCGCCCGACGCTCACCATCGATCTCAAGCCGTACCAGCCGCGAGCGATTGCGGTTCGCCTGGCGCCGGCACCGCCGCCGTCCGTCGCGGCGGTGACCTCCGCCCTCGTGCCGCTTCCCTTCAACCTGGATGGCGTGACACCGGACTCGGATCGCGGAGATGGCGACTTCGACGGCAACAAGAAGACGCTCGCGGGCGAACTCCTACCGGCGGAGCTGTCGCTGAACGGCGTGCCATTCCGCTTCGGTTCGGTCGAGCGCGGCGCGAAGAACGTCCTCGTGCCACGCGGCGAGCGAATCACGCTGCCGGCCGGTTCCTTCAACCGCGTCTACCTGGTCGCCGCGGCGGTCGGCGGTGATGTGCCGGCGACCATCCGCCTCGGTGCGGGAGCAACCGCACCGACTCGCACCATTACCGTCGCCGAATGGCAGGGGCCGATAGGGCAGTGGGACAGCCGCCTCAAATCGCCTTCAGCGCTCCGCGAGCCGTTCGTGCCCGCTTCCGCCGGACGTGGCGGCACGCCGTCACGACAGGAAATCCAGGACGGCCTCGTCGTCCAATGGGACCCGGCCACCGGCGAGGTTTCCGGCATCGAGAACATTCGTCCGGGCTTTGCCAAGCGCGACGAGATCGCCTGGGTCGGCACGCACCGTCACGCCCCCAACGGCAACCAGATCTCCGTGCCGAGCTACCTCTTCGTGTACGCGATCGAGCTGCCGGACGGTGTGACCGAGCTGACGTTGCCGTCGAACGACAAACTTCGGATCATGGCCATGACCGCCGTCCGCGAACCCCGCGGCGTCACCCCCGCGCGCCCGCTCTACGCCGCGGACCTGCCCGCACCGAGACGCTAAAATAACGGCTGTCGGAGGAAGAGGCTCATGTGCAGGAATATCAAGACGCTGGCGAACTTTGCGCCGCCGGCGACCGAGGATGAGATTCGCGCGTCAGCGCTGCAGTTCGTACGAAAGCTGAGCGGCACGAACAAGCCGTCGAAGGCCAACGAGGACATCTTCAATGAGGCGATCGACGAGGTCACCGAGGCGGCCGAGAAGTTGATCCGTTCGTTGAAGACTTCCGCGCCGCCCCGCGATCGCGAGGAGGAAGCGCGGAAAGCGAAAGAGCGTGCGCGCGAACGGTATGCTACGACCTGATCTCACCCCTGATGACTAGTCCGCTGCCGGGCAGCCGGATCGGGCCGTACGAAATCGTGGGTCCCCTCGGGGCCGGCGGCATGGGGGAGGTCTACCGGGCGCGTGATCCGCGGCTTCAGCGTGACGTCGCGATCAAGATTCTTCCTGCGTCGTTTGCCCTCGACGCCGAGCGCCTGCAGCGCTTCGAACGCGAAGCGCGGGTGCTGGCCACGCTCGATCATCCACACATCGCGTCTATCTACGGCGTCGAGGAACTCGACGGGAGCCGCGCGCTGGTCCTGGAGTGTGTTGAGGGCCCGACGCTGGCGGACCGGATCGCCCGGGGGCCTGTGGAGCTTCACGATGCACTGACGATCGCGAAACAGATCGCCGATGCGGTCGAGAGTGCCCACGAACAGGGGATCATCCACCGCGATCTAAAGCCGGCCAACATCAAGGTTCGCCCGGATGGCACCGTGAAGGTGCTGGACTTCGGCCTGGCACGCGTCGATTCCTCCGTCATGTCGGACGCTCTCGATGCCGCGACCATCACTGCGGCTGGCACGCGGCACGGCACGATCCTCGGGACGGCGGCCTACATGAGCCCCGAGCAAGCGCGCGGCCGGAGCGTGGACCGCCGCACCGACATCTGGGCGTTCGGCTGCATCCTGTTCGAAATGCTCTCGGGTCGGCGGGCGTTTGCTGGCGATGGCGCCACCGACACGATCTCCCACGTGCTTCAGCGGGAGCCCGACTGGACCTCGTTGCCCCGACAGACGCCCGCGACGGTCAAGGAGCTGATTGCACGCTGCCTGAAGAAGGATTCTCGCGTCCGCCTTCGCGACATTGGGGATGCGCGCCTGATCCTCGACGACGCGATCGCGACACCGGCGGCGCTGGCTGGAGGCCGCGCCTCGACTAGGCTGATGGTGGGCTTGCCACTCGTTGCGGCACTTGTCCTGGCAAGTGCGGCGATCACCTATGGAGTGGCTCGCTTCATCGCGCCCCCACGTCCGGACCCGTTCCCGGCGTTCGAACACGTGGTGCGGTTCGTCGCCTCGCCGGCGCATGAATCGTCTCCGGTGATTTCCCCGGACGGCAAGTGGGTCGCCTACCTCTCGAACGCTCGCGGCCCAACCGACGTCTGGTTGAAGTCGGTTTCCGGCGGCGACGCGGTCAATCTGACCTCGTCGGTGGAGCTGCAGATACAGTCCAGCGACGGCATCGGTGGGCTCGAGGTGTCGCCCGACGGGAGCCAGATCGCCTTCGTTGCCGGAGCGACCGGTACCCCGTCTCCCCAGCCATCCACCTACGCGATTCCCGCTCCGCTTGGTGGACCTGCACGCCGATTGATCTCCCAAAGCAGCGGCATGCGCTGGTCTCCCGATGGCAAACAGATCGTCTACGTGCGCCCCGGCGGCCTCCTTGGGGACGCACTCGTGATTGCGGACGCGGACGGTCAGAACGCCCGGGACCTCGTGAAGCACGACGGTCCGCGGCACATCCACTGGGCCCGCTGGTCACCTGACGGAAAGCACGTGTACTTCAACTACGGCTTCTCAACGCAGAATACGGAGCAGACCGAGATTTTCCGAGTATCGAGTGACTGGAGGCGCCATCGAGCCAATCGTGACGACCTCCCGCCGCGCGGTCTTCCCGTTGCCGAGTCCAGACGGACGAGGCCTCTTCTACGCGGCGAATCCCGATAGCGTGGAAACGAATCTGTGGTGGCGTGACCTGCGCACGCGCCGCGACCATCGCATCACCTTCGGCGTCGGCGAATACACCACGTCCTCGATTTCCGCGGACGGACGGCGACTGGTGGCGACGGTGACCGATTTCCGCCAATCCCTTCAACGAGTGGGCTTGGAGCGCCCCGTCCCCGAGCCCCTGACGGAGGGATACGCGGGCGATCTCGATCCCTGCGTGTCGCCTGACGGCACGCGGTTGGTTTTCTCCTCGTTGCGTTCCGGCTCTCGCAACATTTGGACCGTGCGCCTGGACAATTTGTCGAAGCCGTCCGCGCTGACCGTTGGCACTGCGATCGACGAGCGCCCGCAGTACTCGCCCGACGGCACGCAGGTCGCGTTTGTGTCGGACCGTGGCGGTCAGCGGAGCATCTGGGTCGTGAACGCCGACGGCGGTACGCCGTACATGGTGACCCGCGCCCAGGTGCTCGACACCATCTCGTGGTCGCCGGACGGGACGCGGTTGGTGTACTCGGCCCCCGGCGCGACACTGGCGCAGCTCGAAACCGTTGACGTGCGGAGCAAGACCAAGGTGGTGCTACCCACCGCGGCTGCCGCGAATAGTCCAGCCTGGTCCCCCGTTGGAGATGTGATCGCTTACATCGAGACGTCGCGGGGAGGGAGCCCCCTCATGCGACTGATGACCGGTGACGGCCGTCCGTACTCACGCGGTCCGGCCAACAATGAAACCGCGCTCAATAATGGCTCGCTCGCCTGGAGCCGGGATGGCAAACGCCTGGTCGGGGTTTCGCTACCGGGGAATCGTCGCGGGGCCGTCTGGATCCTCGAACCGGGGGCGCCGGCCTTGACCCGCAAACTGCTGGACCTGACGCCTGGCGTCACGGTTCGCGGCGCGACCTGGACGGGGGACAACGCCTCGATCATCATCGGTCAGTGGCTGTCCACCGGCGACATCATCCTCGCGGAGCGCTCACGTTGACAATGCTGAATGTTGAATGCTGAATGCTGAAGTAAGGTAGCAATGATGAAATTCAGCATTCAGCATTTAGCATTCAGCATTGCCCTCGGCGGCCGCCGCCTGCGCGTCCGCGCCTCCGTCGAGCAGCGCCGGCACGGCCGCTCCGAGCGGACCCAGATGCCGGCCCTGACCGCCGGCGCTGGCCGAGCAGGTCAAGCAGGAGCTGTTGCACGCGTGGAACGGATACAAGCAGCACGCATGGGGACAGGACGACCTGCTGCCGGTGTCGAAGACGGGGCGCTACTGGTACGGCAAGGAAACGCTCCACATGACGGCCGTCGACACGCTCTCCACGCTCGTCGTGATGGGCCTCGACGACGAGTTGAAGAAGACGATCGATCACGTCGCGAAGAACCTGTCGTTCGACAAGGACATCTCGGTTTCGAACTTCGAGATCACCATCCGCATTCTCGGCGCGCTGGTCAGCACCTACCAGAGCACGGGCGACACGCGCTTGCTGGCACTGGCTGACGACCTCGGCACGCGCCTGCTCCCGGCCTTCAAGTCGAAGACCGGCATGCCGTATCGCTTCGTGAACCTGAAGACCGGCGCCGTCGACGGCGTCGTCTCGAACCCCGCCGAGATCGGGACGCTGCTGCTCGAGTGGGGCACCCTCGGCAAGCTCACGAAGAAGCCGATTTACTTCGACACCGCCCGCAATGCCCTCGTCGCGCTCTACAAACATCGCGATCCCACCACCGGGCTCGTCGGCCAGGGGATCAACGTCGAGACGGGGGAGTGGACGAACAAGAACAGCCACGTCGGCGGCGCCATCGACTCGTATTACGAGTACCTGCTGAAGTGCGAAAAGCTCTTCAACGATCGCGAGTGCGGCGAGATGTATCGCACGAGCATCGCGGCGGTGAACAAGTACGTCGCCGACGAATCCCCCAACGGCCTCTGGTACGGGCGCGTCGACATGAGCACCGGCCAGCGCAACGGCACCAACTTCGGCTCGCTGCACGCCTTCCTCCCCGGCGTCCTCGCGATGGGCGGCGACATGGACCGCGCCAAACGCCTTCAGGAGTCCGCCTTCAAGATGTGGACGGCCAACGGCATCGAGCCCGAATCGTTCAACTACGTCACGATGAAAGCGGTCGCCGAGGGCTACCAACTCCGCCCCGAGATCATGGAGTCCGCCTACTACCTCTCCCACTACACGCACGACCCCAAGTACCTCGACATGGGCCGCACGATGTTCGCCGACCTGGTGAAACACTGCCGCACCGACGCCGGCTACACCGTGCTGCGCAGCGTCATCACCAAGGAGAAAGGCGACCTCCAACACAGCTTCCTCCTCGCCGAAACGCTGAAGTACCTCTACCTGCTCTTCAACCCCTCCGCGCTGAAGTTCGACGACGTCATCTTCAACACCGAAGCCCACCCCCTCCGCCGCGTGCAGTAGCTTCCGCGTACCGACGTCACGCGATCGGCGTCAGGCGCTGCGCCGCGCTGCGGGGCGGCAGGCATGCGGGTCCGCGGCTCCCGTTCGACGCCGTGGTAAATCGGGGCCTCCGGCGATTCCCTTACGACCCGGCCGCGGCTCGGGTGATCACAGAGCCGGTGCGCGATCATTTGGATGCCCGGGTGTTCTGCACGGCAGTGGCGAAACAGCGCCGCGTCCGCCCGGTCCGCCTGCGACCCCGATTTAATTCCTGCGCTCTCACGGCGCTCACAGGTCGCCGCGGACCCGCATGCCTGCCACCCCGCAGCGACCGTTTGCGGCGCCGACGGCGCGAGCGGCGGCAGGCGAACGCGGCCGCAGCGCCGTAGGAAGGGTGCGAGGAGGCGTCGCTGCGGGTGCTGGGAACTGAGGCTGAGGGTGAACTGCTGTGAGTAGCGGGCGAGCGAAGGAATTAAATCGCGTCCGCAGGCGGTCCGAGTGGCGGCGCCGCTGATTCGTCTCAGGCGATTGGAGTAGCTCGTTGCCCAACCGATCGGGGCTGTCGTTCGGATTGTCAAAGGCGCTGCCTGGGTCGTAAGGCCATCGCCGGAGGACGCGATTTACCCCGCGTACGACGTCGGCGCAGCGGCCGCGTTCGCCTGCCGCCGCTCGCGCTGAGCTACGCGCGTATGAGCCGAGGGATGTGGACGCGGACGGTGGTGCCTTTGCCGGGGCCGGCGCTCTCGGCGAAGACGGAGCCGCCGTGGGCGTCGACGATTTGCTTGACGAGCCAGAGGCCGAGGCCGAGGCCGCCGTGCGAGCGGTTCAGGGAGGCGTCGGCCTGACGGAAGCGGTCGAAGATGAAGGGGAGGACCTCGGGGTCGATCCCGGCGCCGGTGTCCTCCACGGCGAACTCGGTGGCGGCGTCGGCGTCGGCGACACGCACGCGCACGCGGCCGCCGCTCTCGGTGAACTTCAGCGCGTTCGACAGCAGGTTTGCGGAGACTTGCTGCAGACGGTTGGCGTCGGCGTGGGCCGTGATCGGCGATGACGGGCAGATGAGCGAGAGCTCGATGCCTTTCTGGTGCGCCGTCGGCATCGCGGCGTCGACTGCCGCGCGCGCGACGTCGCGGACGTCGATCGGCGAGGGCTCGAGATCCAGCCGGCCGCCGGCGATGCGCGCGACGTCGAGCAGGTCTTCGACCAGTTGCTTCTGCGAGCGGGCGTTCCGGTTGATGACTTCGATCGCGTGCCGGGCCATTTCCTCGGGGATCCCCTCGCGCAGCATGTGCGCCCAGCCCATGATGGCGTTCAGCGGGGTTCGCAGCTCGTGCGAGAGCAGCGCGAGGAACTCGTCTTTGGCGCGATTGGCCTTCTCTGCTTCGGCGCGCAGTTCCCGCTGCTCGGCGAGCGCCGTCGCCAGTTCATCGGCCGTCTGACTCGCCTCTTCGATATCGGTCGCGGTGCCGATCCATTCCGTGACCGCGCCGTCGCAGAGAACCGGGACCGCGCGGATCAAATTGCGGCGGTACACCCCATCGGCGCGGCGGATCGCCAGTTCGATCGTGAGAGGGCGTTGCGACTTCAGCGCCTCCGCCGCCTTTGCCTGTAAGCGCGGCCGCTCGTCGGGGTGGAGCACCGACAGCCATCCGCGGCCCAGGTATTCGTTAGGGGATTGACCGGTGTACCGCTCCCAGGCCTCGTTGCGGCCGGTGGGATTCAGTCGAGTGTCGACAACCCAGATGATGCTGTCCTCGGTCGAGGCCAGCGCCTGGTAACGGCGGGCGACCCGTTGGAGAAACTCGAGATCCTGCGCAGGGCTCTGCTCGGTCTTGTGCACGGTTCCCTGTTCCGGTCGCCGGGGAGTGAGCGCTTATCGTAACCGATCAACCCGGCACCTGCCTTGCCTTTCTGGCCCTGAAACGCAGCAAGCACTGTCGCAAGGCGTATTGCCCGGTGACGAACCCCCATTCGGACGTCACCGAGGCATACAGAAGGGCCCCCATGAACCTGGTCACCGATAGCTGGACCTCACTCTGGCTGCACGGCAGCACCTCATGCGTAATGGTGACCGGTTCGACCGGCTTTGAGGTCGAGCTCAGGAACGGCGCCGGGGTGCCTTTCCTGCGCAAGAATGCACCCACCGCCGATGCGGCCCGGAACGAGGCCGAATACCTGCGTCTCATGCTCGAGTCAGACGCGCCCGGGCCGTCGCCCGGAGACCTGAAGCCCTTCGCCCTGGTCGTCGAAGACGATCCAGACAGCTGCGACGCATTCACCGAGGCGCTCAAGAGCATTGGCGTCAGAGCGATGGGGCTGGCCAACGGTCGCGAGGCAGTACGTCTGGCGAAGGCCCTGACTCCCGACCTGATCATCGTGGACTACTGCCTGCCTGATATCAGCGGCGCGGAAGTCTGCCGTCGGCTCCGCTCCGATCCCGAGACGGAACCGCTCCCGGTGATCGCCATCACGGGCCTGCCCGATGCGCTCCGCGAAGACGGGTGTCTCGCGGATGCGATCCTCGCCAAACCATGTCGCATCGACACGTTCGTCGCCGCGGCACGCTTGTTCCTACGCGCGGTCGCGACCCGATAACCGTCCAGCTGCGGCGGCGGCAGGCATGCGGGTTCGCGGCTCCCATTCGCGCCGTGGTAAATCGGGGCCTCCGGCGATTACCTTACGATGCCGGCCGCGGCTCGGGTCATCACGGAGCCGGTGAACGATCATTTGGATGCCCGGGTGTTTTGTAGGGCAGTGGCGAAACAGCGCCGCGTCCGCTCGGACCGCCTGCGACCCCGATTTAATTCCTGCGCTCTCACGGCGCTCACAGGTCGCCGCGAACCCGCATGCCTGCCACCCCGCAGCGCGCTGCGCCGCCCGTTAGAGTCTCCTCCTCGTGGAGACGCTGCAGCACGGATCGTGCGCGGCGGCGGTAGCAGGCGAGCGGGGCCGCGGCGCCGTAGGAGTAGCGGGAGAGCGTCAGGAATCTAAATCGCGGTCCGCAGGCGCGTCCGATGGGCGGCGCCGCTGTTTCGCCACGGACCCTGCACGCGAGCTCGATGCCCAACTGATCGGGGCTGTCGCCCGAGATATCCAAGGCGCGCCAGATCGCAAGGTGATCGCCGGAGGGCCGCGATTTACCCCGCGTACCGACGTCGGCGCCGCGGACCCGTTCGCCTGCTGACCGCGCAGCGCGGCGAGGGCGACGCGTTACTCCGCGTTCGCCGCGTAGTGTTCCAGGAGGAAGGTTTGCGAGTCGAAGGACCCGGAGCCTGAGGCGGGTTCTTCGTAGTTGCCGGCCGCGTCGAGCGTCATCGCGCGCTCCGTGTCGCGGAGGTACGCGTTGAGGACGACGTCGCGGAGGTGGGCGCGCAGGCCGTCGTCTCTGACCGGCACCATCACTTCCACGCGCCGATCGAGGTTGCGCTCCATCAGGTCGGCGCTCCCGATGTAGAGCTCGTCCTGGCCGCCGTTCTTGAACCAGTAGATTCGCGAGTGCTCGAGGAATCGCCCGACGATCGAGCGCACGTGGATGTTGTCGCTGACGCCTGGAATTCCGGGACGCAGGCTGCAGATCCCGCGCGCGATGATGTCGATGGGCACGCCGGCCTGCGAGGCGCGATAGAACACACGGATCATCTGGTCGTCGGTGACCGAGTTCACCTTGATGATGATCTGGGCCGGGCGTCCGGCGCGGGCGTGCTCCGCTTCGCGCATGATCAGGTCCACCAGCCTCGTGCGCAGCTGCACCGGCGCGACGATCATCTCGCGGTACGACTTCTGGTTCGAGTAGCCGGTCAGATAGTTGAATACCTCGGAGGCGTCCGCCACCGTGTCGGCGTCCGCGGTGAAGATCCCCAGATCCGTGTAGATCTTCGCCGTCTGCGCGTTGTAGTTGCCGGTGCCGATGTGCACGTAGCGTTGAATGCCACCGGGCTCGCGGCGCACCACGAGACAGAGCTTGGCGTGCGTCTTCAGGTCGGCGAAGCCGTAGATCACGTGCACGCCGGCATCTTCCAGCCGCCGCGCCCAGGTGATGTTGGCCCGCTCGTCGAGTCGCGCCTTCAGCTCCACCAGCACCGCGACCTGCTTGCCGGACTCGGCCCCCTCGATCAGGAGGTCGATCAGCGGCGAGTCGGCGCCGATGCGGTACACCGTCATCTTGATCGCGAGCACGTGCTCGTCGTGCACCGCGGCGCGCACGAAGTCTTCGACCGCTTCGAACGAGTGATAGGGATGGTGGACGAGCTGATCCTGATCGCGCAACTGGTCGAACAGCACGTTCGGGTCGTCGGTGCGCCACACCGGCTGCGGCGTGAAGGGCGCATCCTTCAGATACGGCCGCGGCATCGCGTAGAGCTGCATCCAGTCGGCGAACGCCATCCGCTCGGTCGTCTTGAGCACGACCTCTTCGTCGTCGTCGATTTCGAAATTCTCGACGAGGGTGTTGAGCACCCGCTCGGGAATGCCGGCTTCGACCTGCAACAGCGTCGGCGCGCCGTGGCGAAGCTGTTTCAGGCTCTTGTGCACCGCATCGAGCAGGTCCGCGTCGTCGTCTTCGTCGATCTCGAGGTCGGCGTCACGCGTGACGCGGAAGAGGTACGCGCCTTTCACCTGCGTCTCGGGGAACAGTTCCCGCATGTTGTCGCGGACGACGTCCTCGAGGAACACGAAGGTCTGGCCCTTGTGCGGCGAGAGCGTCTCGGGCACCTCGATGAAACGGGGCAGCACGTCGGGCACCTTCACGCGCGCGAACTTCGTCCGTCCATCGTGTTTCACGACCACTGCGAAGTTCTTGCTCAGATTCGAGATCACCGGGAACGGGTGGCCCGGATCGAACGCGAGCGGGGTGAGCACCGGACAGATCTGCCTCGAGAAATGCTGCGCCAGATGCGCGCGAACCTGCGGCGTCCACTCGTGCGATTCCAGGAAGAACACGCCCTCTTTTTCGAGCAGCGGGCGCAGTTCCTCCCACATCTCCGCCAGCTGCGGCAGCATGCGGCGTCCACCGGCGCGCATGAGCGCGAGCTCGTCGGCGGCGGTCAACCCATCGGGAGTCTTCTCATTGATCCCAGCGCTCGCGCGCTTGGTCGTCGTCGCGACCCGGATCATGTAGAACTCGTCCAGGTTCTTGGCGACGATGCTGAGGAACTTGATCCGTTCGAGCAGGGGATGGGCAGCATCTCGCGCCTGGGCGAGGACGCGGGCGTTGAACGCCAGCCAGCTCTGCTCCCGATTGATGTACAGAGAGTGGTCGCGCAGGTCTGGCGGTGTGGCGACCTCTACCGTTTCCTGGTGCTCGGCTACACCGGGTTTGCTCACGTAGCTGATCTTTGCAGGAGGGATGCCGTTCCTGCGGCGGCCGGTTTTACGGCTGTAACTCTCTGACTGGCCTGACTTCTATGCTCCCTTCGCGGGCCGGTGGGATCTTCGATGCCATATTGATGGCCTCGTTCAAGTCCAGCGCTTCTATCAGGTAGAAGCCGGCCAGCTGTTCCTTTGTTTCCGCGAAAGGCCCGTCGGTCACCGATACCCGGCCGTTGCGGACGCGGACCGTCGTGGCGGTCTCGACGGGATGGAGCGGCTCGGCCGCATGGAGCACGCCCGTTTTCCGCAAGCCGTCGCCAAACGTCTTGCACTCGCCGTCGTGCACGGCGTGCCATTTGTCTTTTTCCATGTAGACGAGGCAGAGATATTTCATGGGGTCTCCTGCCGTAACTTCGCGAAGCCGCTTCTCTAAGAACCGGCGCTCCGGTTCCTGCTGCGTCAGCGCCAGCGCGCGTTCGTAGGCCTTTTGCGCCTCTTGGTTTCGGCCCAGACGCCGCAACAGGTCGGCGCGGGCGGCGTGCGCCAGCCGGTAGTCCACGAGATCTCCCCGTGCGAGGATCGCGTCGATCAGCGACAACCCCGCTTCCGGGCCGTCGCGCATCGCGACGGCGACGGCGCGATTGAGCTCGACGACGGGCGAGGCCTCCCGCTGGAGCAGGACGTCATACAGTCCGACGATCTCGTTCCAGTCGGTCGCCGCCAGGCTCGGCGCTTCCGCATGCACCGCGGAAATTGCCGCCTGGACGCATACGGCCCGGCGCGTCCAACCGATAGCGCGCGCTCGACCAGCGACGATCCCTCGGCGATGAGCTCGCGGTTCCACATCGCGCGGTTCTGATCCTGCAGCAGCACGAGCTCCCCGGATGCGTTCGTCCGCGCCGCACGGCGCGATTCATGGAGCAGCATCAGCGCGAGCAGCCCCATGACCTCCGGCTCCGGCAGCAGTTCCGCGACCAGGCGTCCGAGTCGGATGGCCTCTGCCGACAGATCGTGCCGTGTCAGCGTCGATCCGGCTGACGCGGTATATCCCTCGTTGAAGACGAGATAGATCACGCGCAACACCGCATCGAGCCGCTGTGGCAGTTCCGCCGCCGCCGGCACCTGATACGGGATGCGCGCGTCCCGGATCTTCGTCTTGGCCCGCACGATGCGCTGGGCAAGGGTGGCGGCCGGCACGAGGAACGCCTGCGCGATTTCCTCGGTCTTGAGCCCGCACACTTCGCGTAGCGTCAACGCCACCTGCGCATCGGCGGCCAGCGCCGGGTGACAGCAGGTGAAGACCAGGCGCAGCCGATCGTCTTCGATGCTCTCGGCATCCGCCCACACCGCCGGATCCTCCGACCGCTCCGCTTTGGCGCCCACGTCGTCGAGCGCGTCGAATCGCGCGCGGCGGCGCATCGCGTCGATCGCCTTGAACCGTCCGGTCGAGACCAGCCACGAGCGCGGGTTCGCCGGGACCCCTTCACGCGGCCATTGTTCGATCGCCGCCTTGAAGGCGTCGTGCAGCGCTTCTTCGGCGGCGTCGAAGTCTCCGAGGAGCCGGATCAGCGTAGCGAGGACGCGGCGCGACTCGGATTCGTAGAGCGCGTTGACGGTGTCGAGCACGTGATCGGTCGCGGCCATCGCGACCGATCACACCATCTTCCGCGCCTTCGGCGCAAGGCACTCAGGGCTTGCTCGTGTCGCGCAGGGAGGGGAAGTTCTTTTCGAGCTCCTCGACCTGGGGAGGAAGGTCGGGGAAGTCCGACAGTTCGAACATCTGCCGCACCTCGATCTCGGGATCGCGGCCGGCACCTGGGATGTGGGTGAACGGCGCGCGCCGCGCCCACTCGATCGCCTCTTCCTTCGAGTTGACCTGGATGATCCAATACCCGGCGAGCAGCTCCTTCGTTTCGGGGAAGGGACCGTCGGTGACGTGCGGCTTGCCGTTCTTGAAGACGACCTTGGCCCCCTTCGAGCTGGCCTGCAGGCCGGCGCCATCCACGAGCACGCCCGCCTTCACGAGCTCCTCGTTGTATTTGCCCATCACTTCCAGGTCTTCGCGGCTCGGCAACTCCCCGGCTTCGGTTCTCTTGTCGGCCTTTAACAACATCATGAATCGCATGGTGAATCGTCCTTTCTACTCCCTGGTCGAGCGGCACCAGCGAAAATCGACAGCTTCTGGGAGAAAGATTTGGCCCCGGGTGGAGGCCGAGGGGCCGGTTGTGGTTGCGCCAGAGTGTTTTACAGCGTACAGTGCCTTGACCTACCGACCGCATGAGCATCTATTTAATCAATCCCAGCGACGTTTCCTTCGGTGCCAGCGTCATTACCCCACGCTGGCTTTACGTTCTCGCCGCCGCCACCCCATCCGAGTGCGGCGACCCGATCATCGTGGATGAGACGCTCGAGCCGTTCGACCCCTCGGCCATCGGCTCCGGCGACATCGTCGGGATCGGCATCCACACGGGCAACGCCAGGCGCGGCTACGAGATAGGGAACGCCGCCCGGGCGGTGGGCGCCACCGTCGTGTTCGGCGGCATCCACGCGACGCTCTTTCCCGAGGAGGCCGAGAAGCTTGGCGCGGCGCACGCCGTGGTTTCGGGGGATGGCGATTATGCGTGGCCGGAGGCGGTGAAGGACTGTCTGGCGGGCGCGTTGCGCCCGCGTTACGACGGAGGCCGCGTCGAAGGGGACGCCTTCGTGCCTGCGCGCTGGGACCTGATGCCCGAAGGCAAGTACATGATGGCGTCGGTGCAGACCGTACGCGGGTGCCCCAAGCACTGTTCGTTCTGTTCGGTGTGGCGCACCGACGGGCAGCGCCCGCGGCAGCGCACGGTCGATCGGGTGCTCGAGGAAGTGGTGGCGCTGCGGCGCAAAGGGTTCCGCTTCATCGTCCTCGCCGACGACAACTTCTACCCGGTGACGCTCGAAGACATTCGCATGGCCTCGCGGCGGCAGGATCCGACGCATCTCGAACAGCTCAAGGCGATTCGCGCCGAGCGTTTCGAGATGATGGCCGCGCTCGAGCAGATGCCCGACGACACCGTCTTCTTCACGCAGATCACGATGGAAGCGGCGGAAGATCCCGAGTTCCTCGACGCCATGCGGCGCGCGCGCGTACGCGGGGCGCTGGTCGGCGTGGAGTCGGTGACGCCGGAAGGGCTGAAGGACGTCTACAAGAACTTCAACGAGAGCGGGGAAGCGCTCGTCGCGCGGCTCCAGAAGTTCCGCAAGCACGGCGTGCACATCCTGGGCTCGTTCATTTTCGGATTGCCGAGCGATCGTCCCGAGACCTTCGACGCGTGCATCGCGGCCGCCCAGCGAGCCGACCTGGCGCTCGCCCAGTTCGTCATGCTGACGCCGCTGCCCGGCACGCTCGACTTCAACAAGTGGGAGGCGTCGTTCGGCCCAGAACCGCCGCGCGTCGGCGACATCCCGGTGACGCGCTACTGGCTGCTCCCGACGCACCAGCGGCCCAAGATCTACATCCAGCATCCGAACATGACGCCGGAGCAGATCCGCCTGAACACGCAGGCCGTGTGGGACAAGTTCTATTCTCTGTCCAACTGCTGGGAGCGCTCGAAAGTCGTGAAGTCGATGAAGGCGCGCCTGGCGTTCATGCTCATCTCGAAGATCTACCGGCAGATGTACGCCAACACCGGCATCGCCACCGACAGCGCCCGGCGTGTCAGCTCCGCCGCCTGGGCCCGCCGCATGGCCGTCCCGTGCCAGAAGCTCTTCGCGGGCAAGAAGATGCCCGGCCTGGAACTGAGTCGTCCTCCGAGGCAGCAACCCACACCCACGGCAGCCGTCGCTGAAAGCTAGAAGGCCCACATCGCCCGTACGCCGAGTTTGACGACTGTGTACCGGTCGTCGGTGATGAATCCCTCTGTGAAGCGGAACTCCGGGGCGATCGTGAGTCGCTCGGTTGTTCGCACGAGCACGATGACTCCACATGTGAAGCCGCCGGCGTTCATCCGGCGGGTGAAGTCTTCCGGAAGCAGCACCGGGTCTGTTGGGGGCAGGTTGATCAGCGGCGACACGAACGTCGGAGTGCGCACCACCCGGCTGTCGAAAGCGCGGCCAGAGACGCCACCGAGGACTCCGGCGTTCACGCGGCCTGGCTCTCGCGTGCGCCACATGACGTGCGCCGACCAGCCAGTGCCCGCGGTCTGCGTGCGATCGAACCGCGCCTTGACACCGTAGCGCTCGAAGTCGTCACGGTTGGTTGTCTGCGTGGGTGGAAACGAGATCCAGAAGGCCTCGCTGGTTCGAAAGTCTTCCTGGAACCCATGATCGATCTCGCCTTCGAGGCTCCACGCCCCGGTCAGCCGCGCGCCGAAGAGCAATCCGACTGTAGGAGCGGCGCCAATGAAGAGGTCCCCCGGTTGCCACCATCGATCGACGTGGTCGCCGCCGTGTAAAACCTCGGGTGCTGGCCCTGCGCCTGTGCCGCTCCGGCGCCGAGCAGGACCGCCACACCCGTGGCGATGAACGTCCGCATCGAGCTTCCTCCACCACCTAAGGCGTAAAGCCGGAGGAAATGGGCTCGCCGATTGACGATAATGGGCGCATGTTCAAAGAGTTTCGTGAGTTTGCCGTCAAAGGGAATGTGGTGGACCTGGCGGTCGGCCTGGTCATCGGCGCCGCGTTCGGGCGAATCGTCCAGTCGTTCGTGGACGACATCCTCATGCCGCCGCTCGGCCTGCTGCTCGGCCGCGCCGACTTCTCTGAACTCTTCGTGGTCCTCAAAGAAGGAACGTCACCGGGACCGTACGCCACCGTCGCAGCTGCGAAGCAACTCGGGGCCGTGACCCTGAACTACGGCCAGTTCGCGAACACGATCGTGTCGTTCATCATCGTGGCTTTCGCCGTGTTCCTGATGATTCGCACGATCAACCGCCTGCGCCGGGAAGAACCTCCGCCGCCGGCGGCGACGCCCGAGGAAGTCCTCTTGCTGAGAGAGATCCGCGACGCCGTTCGGCGTGCATGACATTCAGGAGGCGGCCAAATGGGAGACGACAGCCAGGGCAGTGGCGTCATTACGCGGTGATCAGCCCGCCGGGCGCGACCGGGGAGCGTGCGCGTCAAGCGAGAAGGGGACATCGCGTCGTTCATCTTTCAGTTGAGAGGGGATCACGGGCTGCCGACGGGTGTCGTCAGCGGCAGTGTTTCGGGCGGGGAGGTTCAGTTGCCGGGCGCGACGGCGACCTTCGCGTCCGGCGACGAAGAGCTATCGGTGACCTTAACGGCCGGCGGGTCGAAGCGGACGCTTCTCTTCAGGGCGCAACCCGGCTGACATACGCCGAGGTCTGCAGCCACTGAGGATCGGGATAGTAGGCGAACACGAGTCCGCCGCCTTTCACCGCGTCGATCAACTCGCGCGACACGTCCGGCCGCACGGCAGGGCAACCAAGGCTGCGACCCAGCCGTCCCTGCGCTTTCGTGATGGCCGCGCTCACATAATCGGCGCCGTGGATCACGATGGCGCGCTCGCGCGCGCGGTCGTTGAAGCCGCGGTCGAGCCCGTCGAGCCGAAGCGAATAGCCGTGCTTCCCGATGTAGGCCTCTGCCGTACGGTAGAGGCCGAGGCTGGACATGTTGCTCTCGGCGACGTTCGAGAACGCCGTCGCCAGGTTCATCCCGCTATTGCGTCCGTGCGACACCAGCTCTTCAAAAAGCATCGAGCGGGAGCGGAGGTCGTAGACCCACAGCCGCTTCTCGGTCGAAGGACGCGAGAAATCGATCACGGTCAGCGTCGATGGCTTTGCCTCGCCACGCTCGACCGCCGCCGCAGCCGCCTGCAGCGCCAGGGCGAACACCTGCGTCTTCACGGCGCCGATCTGCGCGTCGCCCCAAGCCGCAGCGTCGAATACCGATGAGGTCTCGGCTGAGGTCTCGGCCGCAGTCTCAACCACGACGACGGGCTCGACCTCGGCCGCAGCCATGCGATCCAACGACGCCGTCGCCGGCACCGCGATGATCGCGGCAGCCAGCATGAGGCGAGACACGGGCACACGCGTCGCGAGACGCTTAATGTTCAGCTGCATTTTGTTGTAAAGGTTGCCGGCGTTGACCGCGCCGGATGAATCATTCTAACAACGCGAGCCCGCCATATCGAGCTCAGCGGGCACGTTTCTTCGTTCCCCGTTGTCCGTTGTTCGTTGTCCGTTGGTCCGAGGTCCGAGAACCGACGAACCGAGGACCGAACACCGAACACCGAGACACCGAACACCGAACACCGAACACCGGGACGCGAGCGGCGAAGCCGCGAGCCGACGTTTATTCCGCTCGCATCGCAGTGATCGGTTCCACCGCAGCAGCGCGACGCGCGGCCGGCAAGCCTGCGAGCAACGCCACACCGAGCGCGATCGCGACGGCCGCCGCGTAGAAGAGCGGCTCGATGCCGCCAAGCGATGCCCACGAGATTTCACTCGCCCACGCAAGTGCCAGCGCGAGACCACCAGCGACCCCCCAGAGCGCGAGCTTCACCGCATCGGTGAGCACATCGCGCAGCACCCTGGCTCGTGACGCGCCGAGCGCGATCCGGATCCCGATCTCGCGCGTGCGGGTCGCCACCATGAAGCCAACCACCCCGAAGATCCCCAGGGCTGCGAGCAACAACGCGGCGCCGCCCGCGATCGCCGACAGTCCGGACCACATCGCGAGTTCGGACCGGCTCCGTCGAACGAGGCGATCGCCCGTCACGACGTTGGCGCTGAGGACGTCGGGATCGGCGTAGAGTCCGGTCAACGCGCTTTCGAACGCCGATGCCATCGCCTGTGGTGCCGCCGAACTGCGAGCGATGACGTAGACACGTGCCGCGGGATGCTGCGCCAGCGGCACGAACAGTTGTGGCTCGGCGGGACCGATGTAGGCATCGACAACGTCGGCGGTAATGCCGATCACCGTGAAGGTCTGCTCGGCTGACGGCAAGGACTGCTGCGCCCACCGGATGTCTCCGGACGTGTGACTCCCCGTCATCGCAAACGTGAGTCGTTGCCCGACCGCCTCACCGTTGGCGAAGAGGCGCGTCGCCAGCGCCTGCGAGATGAGAACGACCGGCTCGCCTCCCGCCCGGTCGTCCGTTGTGATGTCACGGCCCCGCAGCAGTGGAATGCCCATCGTTTTCAGATGGCCTGCAGAGACTCGAGTCGTGTGCGCCCGCACGGGCGCTGCCGCGTCCGGGTGAGACACGCGGGTGTGGCGACTATCAGAATCGAGCGGCAGGCCATTCGCAAGGCTGACAGAGGCGACCCCGTTCGTCTGTGCCAGCTGGGCCTGCACGCTGCGGAGCACGAACTCGGCGTCACCGCTGCGCGGGTTTGCGGCGGCGAGATCCAGCGGCAACGCGAAGAGTCCCGCCGGATCGAAGCCGAGGTCGGCGGCCGCAGTCGCTCGAAACTGCTCCAGTTGGACGGCGCCGACGACGAGGAAAGGAACGGCGATTCCGGCCTGCAGGGCGGCAGTCCATCGATGCATGCGGCCGACCCGCCGTCCGCCTCCGGCATCGTCCTTCAACGCCGACATGACCTTCGGACGGCTGAATCGCACGGCGGGCAGTAAGCCAAAGACGATGCTGGTTGCGAGGCAGACCCCAACGCACATCGCCAGCGCCGAGGCGTCGAGCCTCATCTGTCCGAGATCGTCGAGCGACGAGCCGGTCCACCAGCTCACGGCCGCCGGGATGCCGAAGATGACCGCTCCGCCAAGCGCGCCGCCGGCGATGGCCAGCACCACGGCTTCCGAGAGCAGCTGCTGAATCAGCCGGCCGCGGCTCGCGCCGATGGCGAGCCGCACGGCGAGTTCCCGCTCGCGAGCCGCGCTGCGCACGAGCACCATCCCAGATACGTTCAAGCAGACGACCAGCAACACCAGGCAGGCCCCGATGAGCACGACCGACGCTTCCCCGAGGATGTCCGTTCGCCGGCGAGCGCCCATCGGGTAATACGGCTCGACCGATGCGGACTTGAGCGCGTTGGTCGCGGGCTCGCGCTGTGCGAGGCCCGCCATGATCGTCGCGACCACGGCATTGGCTTCGAGGCGAGTCTTGTGCGGCGCCAGCTGTCCGATCATCTGGACCCAGTCGACGTCACGACGGAATCGCAGGCTGTCTCGACCCGAAAGGTGAGGATGGTGCGCGAGCGGCAGCCAGAGCTCGAAGCCTGGCCGGTGCTGGGCGAGATGACCACGAAATTCCTCTGGAGTCACGCCCACAACCACGTGATGCGTACCGTTCACGAGGATCGTGCTGCCGACGACCGCGGGATCCGCTCCGAGACGGTTCCGCCAGGTGCGATAACTGACGATGACTTCGGGTGCGGCGGTCTGCTCGTCGTGCGCAAAGCCAGGTCCGCGCGACATCCGAGCGTCGAGGAGGTGGAAGTAGTTCGGCGACACGTACATCGTGTCCACGCGCGCACCGGGGCCGTTCGATGCGCGGAGCACGGCGGTCCCTGGCGTCCACCCTGCCACCGTGATGCCGGTGTCGGCGCGACGAACTTCTTCGAAGTCCGGATAAGACCAGGTGTCGATCGCCCAGTCACCGACGCGCGCGCGCAGTGAATCCTGGGGAATGACCAGCAACTCCACGAGACCGTGACCAGCGACTCCCGGCGGCGTGCCCACCACCACGCGCACGAAGAGCAGGAGCATCAGGACCGTCCCGATCCCGATGCCGAGGGAGACAACCGTCACGAAGGAGAATCCTCGAGCCCTGGTGAGCGACCGCACCGCATAGGCGAGGTCGCGGGCAATGGCGCTCGGCATGCTGCGCCATGCAGTCCTGTCGCGTGAGGCTCGGACGCGGTAGCGGCGGCGTTCACCCAATCCCGCGCGGACGGCATCGAGGCAGGCGGCGATGAGGAAGCGCAGGGCGGCCCAGCGCCCCTGCTCGCGTCGCCGCGCCTCGCGCGCGGCGATGAACGCGTCGATCATTTCGTGTCCGTAAGCCGCACGATGACCGGGGGGGAAGGCGTGCAGAGCGAGGCGATAGAGGCGGGCGCCGCGTCGGCGTGTCATCGCCGGCCGCCCGGGATGATCCTCTGCGCCTGGGCGATGTCGAGCAGGGCGCGCAGGCGCTCGGACTCGGCACGCGCCACCGCTTTCCCGAACGTCGTCCGCCGATAGTAGCGGCGCTTCGGCCCGCCACTGACGTCACCGTCCGACCCCTCGCGGGATTCGATCAGCTCTTCGTCCACCATACGCGCGAGCGCTGCGTAGAGCGTGCCCGGCAGGATCGTCTCGCGGCCGGCCGTCATCTCGGCGACCGCCTGCATGATGGCGTAGCCGTGCAGCTCGCCGTCGCCGAGGGCGAGCAGCACGCAGTAGGTGGATTGTTTCAGCGGCGTGAGGGACGCGGGGTCTTTCACGCTTTCGGAGTTTCGGGTTGCCATGACGCGTGCGACTACTCTAATAGCAACTATAGTTGCCGTCAAGCGAGCCAGAGCTCGCGGCTCATTTCCGCTGGATGCGCTTCGTAAGCCAGTCGGCAAGCATCGGGTAGTACTCCGGCACAAAGCGCTGGAGCGTTGGCATCTCGGCGTTGCTACCGATCTTCGCTTGCACCAGGTAGTGGTTCGCCTTGGGCAGGGTGCGCAGCGTGAAGTCCCCATGGCCGCCCGCTTTCAGCGCGCTTTCCCACGCGCGACTGTTCTTGTCGGCGAGGATGTTGTTATCCAGTTCGCCGAAGAGCGCGAGTACCGGCGTGCGTAGCTGACGCAGCGTCGGGGCGGGATCGTAGAAATAGAGTCGGCGGATCGTTTGCCAATAGGCGTGCTCGCGGCTCGAGGGGAACGTGTCTTCGGGTGGATTGCCGATCCGGCCCGCAAGTCTGGCCCGAGCCGCCAGGTACTCGTCCCAGCCGCTCTCGGTGCGCGCAAAGTCGTTCTGCAATTTCATGATGGCGACGATCTCGTTGACCACGTCCGGCCGCATCCCCCGCGCGGTCATCTCGTTTTGCGCCTGATCGATGGTGGTTTCGGCTGCCGGCAGCCCGGCGCCAGAAACGCTGACGAGAAAGGCAACGTCCTTCGAACGAACGGCGGCGAGCGGCAAGATCCATCCCGCCTGGCTGACGCCGAGCAGTCCGATCTTTGACGCATCGATGTCGGTCCGCGTCTTCAGGTACTCGACGGCTGCCACTGCATCGCCGGCGAGGTCGTCGAACGACGCGAGGGTCCAGTCACCACTCGATCCGCCCACGCCGCGCTTGTCGTAACCCAGGAGAGCGAAGCCGCGACGCACGAGCACGCGCGCAAACGGCAGCAGCGACTCACGGTTCTGCGGACCGGATGCGTGCACCAGCACGATCGCGGGGTGCCTGCCAGCCGTGGTGGGAGCGATCAGTGTGCCGGCGAGTTGCACGCCCCCGTTCGAGAACCGCACCCCCTCGTGACGCTCGATCGCCACGCGCTTCGCGGTTCTGGCGGGCGACCCCTCCCGCTCCCAGGTGAGCCCGCTGATTTTCCCGGTCGCGTCTCGGAGGAGCGTCACGCGCGACTCGGTCGGCTTCGGCACGGCCATGCCAGGCCCCGTCGTAAACCGGTCGCGCCCGTCCGCATACAGCGCACGGATCTCGCCCGATTCGTCGAACGCGCCGAGTTGGCCGGCGCCGCCGAATTCTGTCCAGTGTTGGAGATACAGATAGGCGTCGGGTCCCCATTGATAGACGCCTGCGAACTCCGTAACCGAGCTTCGATCGGGCTGCGATGGGGCTGGACCCTGTGCGATGAGTACCGCTCCGATCGCGACCATGACGGCAGTAAGACGCATCCGGGCTTCCTCCTATGTCATTTGGACTTTTGACGACTTGAGCGCGTCAGCGCGGAGATAGCGAGCAGCCCGAGGGCGGCGACGAGGATGCTTCGGATGCGGCGGACGAAGGGCACGGTGAACCCTGCGACCGCGGGGAGGCCGATCAGCCTCGAAGATGATCGTGTGCGCCCCTTCGGACGCGCCGACCTGTCCGGGGATGAAGAAGAACGCGAGGCCGATGAACTTCGCGGCCCCTTCGATGAGCGTGGCCGTGCCGATGCCCGCCCCCAATCCCAGCGCTCTCAGGATCAGAAACAGCTCGAGGATGTGCAGCGCGTGGCTGGCGCTTTCGTAGAGCAGCACGCGCGCGAAACGGGCTGGCCGGTCGTGCATCACGTCGAGCAGCAGGTCTTCGACCCGATGTACGTCCGTCATGTTCGGTTTGAGACGACGCCGCACGAGGGGCAGGCGTGAGATTCGCTCGAGGATGGCGCCCATCAGGTGCACGCGCAGAGCGATCGCCACCGCCGAGGAGAGGAGGAAGATCGCCATCGCCGCGAGCAACCCGATCGCCGCCGCGCGAACACCTCCCTCGACCATCCCGCGATGGAGCATCCACGACAGCGCGCCGATCGCGAGGATGGCGGACGTGAACATGTACGACAGGTACTCGGTGATCGTTGCGGCAAAGCCCTCGACGGTGCTCAGGCCGTGACGTTTGAGCAAAAGAGCCTTCGCGGGTTCGGCGAGGAACGGCCCGGTGAAGGTGAGGAACTGGACCGCTTCGCCGGAGAGCCGGATCCACAGTCGCGTCGCGAAAGGGAAGCGTGCGCGCGCTCGAGACGGATGCCGTCAGCGCCAGAGACGCGTAGGGATTGAAACGCCGCGTATGCAGCCGCGATCGGCAGCGCGCTCCAGCCGATGCGGCCCAGCATCTCGAAGACGGCCGCGGGGCCGAGGTGGACGAAGAGGTAGATGAAGAGCGCGAGGCCGGCGAGGAGGAAAACGATGCGATTCATGGCGCTGGGATTGCTTCGCCCGCAAACGATTCGCGCGACAGTCCAGCAAATCTTAGCGTCAGACATCGGAAGGCCTCCCAGTCGGAGCCTTTCATCTGCCGTTGGCTAACTATCCGGAGGAAAAACATGCGCGTCTTATTGGCTGCGGCCACCCTTGCCGCTCTGCTTGCGTGCGCTGCGCCGGCCAGTGCCGCCACCATCTACACCTTCGGTCTGAGCAACGGTACCGGCGCCTCTCCTGGGTCGATCGTATCGTTCTCGTTCGACCCGCTGGGCGCCGGCGGCACGCTGACGGTGCTCAAGGAGTTGGATGCTTTCACGGTGATCGTCTCCCAGGCGGTAGCACTTGGGACGATCTTCCCTGGAGCGACGTTCGGTGCGTACACCGGCACGGTCACGCCCGGCACGCGGATCTTCGAGTACGTGTTGACCAATGCGTTGTTCTCGTCCGTTCAGTTCGGCGGAGGAGAGCCGCCGCTCGAGACCTTCCAGATCGTCAGCGAAACGGTCACGATGACGCGCGGTCCCGCCCCAGTTCCGGAACCGGCGACCCTGTTCTTGATGGCCACTGGCGCGGCGTTGGCGCTGCGCCGGCGGCGCACGTGCTAGGTGCTACGTGCTAGGTGCTGTGCTAGCGTGCTACGTGCTACGTGCTGTGCTACGTGCTAGGTGCTTCATTCGAATCTTCCGGTCGCAGCGGATGGTGACGCGCTCTGTTTTTTTCGCCGGCTCTTCCACCATGCGGCCGCACGCCACGTAGCGCCCAGGACCGTTCCGGTTGCCCCAAGCAGCCACTCCCAGTGCTGTTTGGCAAACGTCTGCGCGCGTTCGCTCATGGGCACCGGGCGTACAGCGACTTGCACGGTCCGTTCGAATGTCGTGACGAGCCGTGGCGCGTGATCTCCCCCGGCCTCGACGACGGCGCTCAGCGCTACATGGAGCGGCTGGCGGCCGGCTTTGATCGGATAGACCGACCACTCCCAGCGCGTAGGTTCCACGGTTGGCACTGCCTGGCGCTCGGGTGTGCGAGCAACGATACGAAATCCGTCACCGGTCAGCTTCGCCTCCATCAGCTCGTGGTACTTGGCCTGCAGCGGCGTCGCCACTGAACGCGGTGCCGCCTCCGCCGCGAGTCCGACGGCCTCGGCCGATGTTCCAGAAGGGGAGAGAACCAGCGACACTTTCTCCTCCATGCCTTCCGTCGTCTGTTCGGGAGCCGCCATCGCGCCGTTTGCGGTCTTGAAGCGCGACACGAGCTCGTCGAGTCGCGTCCGAGGGGACGGAGGAGCCGCGCAACGGCACTCCCCATCCTGATCCCACTGTCCACGAGGGCGATCTGCCGCTGCACCCTCTGGACTTCCGCGCTCCGCGATTGCAAGGCCTGGCGCTGCTGGCGTTCCTCGCGACGCGCTTGCTGGAGCGCCGAACTCACGTGAGTGTTCCCCGGCTCCCGGACTTGGGCGGCGGCCGGCCTGTCGAGTTCCTCTCGTGACTTTTCCCACCGCTGCCGCGCCTCTGTTTCACGAGTCCTCGCCTCGCTGAGACGTTGGTTCAGGACCTGCCGCGGAGTGGAGGCCGACACAGCGCCACTATTCCATCCCGTGGGCTTGCCGAAGGGGTCGTGGTGGGGGACGGTGGGGCCGCGTTTGTGGGAGGCGCCTCGGTTGTTACAGAAGGACGGGGACTTCCCAGGCCTGACATGCCGGCCGGATCAGCCGTCCTCTGCCAGAGGACAGTGCGATGAGGGCGAACAGAAGGATGCCGGTGACGGCAAGGAGAGCGATGGTCCATCTGCGCATCGTGCGTTTCCCGATGGAGGCCAGTTCGCAGTTGCGGGAAGCTTACAGGACGCCTCCGAGCGCGACAAGGGTGCTTGGTGCTCGGCTGAGTGCTTCGTGCTGATAGCGTGCTATACTTTGATGTTCGTTCATGCGCCGCAGTCGCGGCTGAGGTGAGCATTCCTCGCGCACACCGCGCACGTGGGCCGCTAGCTCAATTGGCAGAGCAGCAGACTCTTAATCTGCGGGTTCTCGGTTCGATTCCGAGGCGGCTCACCAGCCTTCGCTCGCCCTGCGGGCGAGACTCCGGCTGGCAAGCCAGTCGAGCGCACCAGTAATGCGGAGGCTGTCCGCCGGAGCCGCCGCGATGCGGCGCGAAGGCGGACGTCACGCTCGCTCAGAGAGGCTCCGGCTGGCAAGCCGTACGCAGAAACTGCGATAGCTCCACGATTCGAACACGGCAGAAACCTCACTTCCTTCACAACGGAAACTCCGTAACCTCGCAGGATGGGCCGATCTCCCGCACGGCCGAGCCATTGCGAGCGCCCATGCATGTGTCACCCGAAACGCTTCGTTTACATTCTCAAGAGCCTCACGAAAGCGCGTACCTATTACGTTGGACTGACGTCCAACACGGCGAATCGTCTCGATGCGCACAACGCGGGGCGTTCGCCTCACACGCGCGAACACCGTCCGTGGCGCACGCTCGTTGTGATCGAGTTCGACGAGGAACCACCAGCCACGGCGTTCGAGCGATACTTGAAGACCGGTTCCGGGCGAGAATTTGCGCGACGGCACTTCCGGCAGACCTCGAGTCGCGCGCCCGGCGCCGATCTGGATGCGCGCTGAACGCGGGCGCAAGGAAGCAGCGCGAGGGTCAGTCGGCATAAACTCGTCCCATGACAAAGACCGAGGTCCTCGGCCTGCTCAAGGAGCACCGCGACGCGCGGGGAGAGGCGAACTGGAAGGAGATGGGCGACCGCACAGGCGGGCTGACCAGTTTCGGCATCGGCCTCACCAAGCTCCGTGCGATTGCGAAACAAGTGGGGCGCGACCACGACCTCGCGCTCAAACTGTGGAACGAACGCAACCACGACGCAAAGATCATCGGTTTGCTCATCGACGACCCAAGACAACTCACACGCGACCAAGTCGAACAGCAGGTCGACGGCGCGGGGCCAGGAATGCTCAGCCACGTGCTCAGCTCATGCGGTGCGACCCTCCCCAAGTCCCCCATCGCGTTCGAGATCGCGAAGGGCTGGATGGCGAGCAAAGACCCCGTCCGCCGCAGTTGCGGCTACGGACTCGTATACGAGCTGGCCAAAGACAAGAAGGACAAGCGGCTCACCGACGAGTTCTTTCTCGGCTGCGTCGAGAAGATCGGCAATACGATCGCGAAAGAGGAGAACTGGGTGCGCGTCGGCATGGGCGGCGCGCTCATGAGCATCGGCAAGCGCAACAAGAAGCTAAACGCCGCTGCGATCAAGGTCGCAAAAGCAATCGGCCCGATCCACTTCAGCGACGGGAACAAGAAGTGCGAGCCGATGGACGTGCTCAAGCACCTCGTGAAATTTAGGAGTCAAAGTCCAGTCCGCTGAACTCCCCGTCCGCGTATTCGCACGACCAATAGACGTCGACGTCCGGCCCCTCGAAGTCAACCAGGATCCGTTTCCGCGATCGCAGCATGATCGAAGAGATGCGCAGTCTCCTGATGTCGGCACCCAATTCTGGAGCCTCAGCGGCCCACTCCTTGGCCATCTCCGCGAGATAGTCGTTCAATCGGCGATCGAAGGTCTCGAAATCCGCAACCAGCTCGCGAGCGCGGGCGATGAGGGCCGGGTTGGGCTCCTCCTTTCCGTCGATGAGGATTTCCACCGTCCGATCCCGCACCCTGAAGTCCCCCTCCCAGGCCTCCGCCTTGACGTTGCGGATCAGCCTGCCGAGCTGCGGATCCCTCCGCACGTGACCGCGCGCTCTGCTCACGATCAGGTGAGCGAGGGGGGCCGCTTTCACCCAGATGACCGAGATCACGAACCCAGTCATGACACTCACAAACAGCAGGCCGACGCCGATGACGAGCCACTTCACGATCCAGTAGGAAATGCGCGTGCCGGCGTAAATCAGGACCAGCCCAATGGCCGCACCGATGAGCGCGTCGCGGACGGTGGGTTCAACTTTGTCGTCATGGTCCGTCGGAAGTGCGTCGGCGGCCAAGCGTCTTGAATCGTCGGCGGACATGAATGGCTAAGTATCCTACTCGCGGAACAACCATCAAGGCCACGACGTATCTGAAGCGAACCAGACTCAGCCCGTGGTGTGCGCGCGAGTAAGAAGGAGACTGCGGTGAAAGCAACGCTCGAGACATGGAGCAGGGACTTCAGGCATGCGGCGCGCAGTCTTGTCCGGACTCCCGGCTTTACGCTCACCGTGGTCGCCACGCTCGCACTCGCCGTCGGAGCAAACGGCGCCATCTTCAGCGTCGTCAAGCCGGTGCTCCTGGAGCCGTTGCCGTTCGCCAATGCGGACCGGCTCGTTCATATTGGCGGCTCGGCTCCCGGAACCGACCAGCCGGAGGAGTTCGGCGTTCCGGATGAACTGTATTTCGAGTATCGCGAGAGCGTTCCTGCCATCGAAGACGCCGCGCTCTACGGCACCGGGTCTTCGACGACGCGCGCCGAAGGGCAGGTCGATCAGCTGTTCCTGACCCAGGCGACGTCCTCCTTCTTCAGCACGCTGGGTGCACAGGCTCTGCACGGACGGCTGCCCAACGACAGCGACGACAGCCGCGTCGTCGTCCTCAGTCACTGGCTCTGGCAGAGCTGGTTCAGCTCCGATGAGAAGGTGATCGGCAGGAGCTACACGTTCGGGGGACAAACCCGCACGGTCATCGGCGTGATGAAGCCGGAGTTCCGCTTCCCGGATGAGCGCGTCGCGTTCTGGGTGCCGATGACGATTCGTGCCGCCCAGGTCACCCCCGGAGGGTTCGGGCCGCGCATGGTGGCGCGCATGGCGCCCGGAACCGATCGCGCGCAACTGACAGCGCAACTCGAACCGCTCGCGCGTCGTGTGCAGCAGCGGTTAGGTGGCCCGGCACCTTATGCGCGAATCATGCAGCAGCACCGGCCGATCGTGAAACCGCTGCGCGAGCATCTCGTCGGCAAGATCTTGACGCCGCTCTGGATTCTGCTCGGCACGGTCGGCATCGTCTTCGTCGTCGCGTGCGTGAACGTCGCGAACCTGTTCTTGGTGCGCGCCGAGAACCGGCGCGCCGACATTGCCGTGCGCCGCGCCCTCGGAGCTGGACGGGGCGACCTGATACGAACGCAGATGACTGAGGCACTGCTTCTCGCGGCGGCCGGTGGTGCGGTCGGTGCGCTCCTCGCCTGGGCGGGGGTCCCACTGCTGGTCCGCGCGGCGCCTGATGCTGTCGCAGGGGGTTTCTCCGGCGCACCGATTCCGGGACTCGCCGGCGCGCACCTCGACCTCGCGGCGCTGCTTTTTACGGCCGGCCTGTCAGTGCTGGCGGCGTGTGCGTTCGGTCTGCTGCCCGCCATCCGCCTATCGAGTTCAGGTTTCGCGAGCCTCCAGCAAATCGGACGAGGCATCGTCGGCCGCAGCGGCTTCACGCGCGATGCGCTGGTGGCCGCGCAGACCGCCTGCGCCGTCGTCCTGCTGGTTGGAGCCGCGCTCCTCATGCGCAGCTTCTGGCGCCTCAGCAACGTCGACGCGGGCTACGACACGAAGAACATCTTTACCTTCCAGATCGCCGCGGGCCGCCCCGATCTGAACGACCGGGCCTCCGTTTCCCGCTTTCAGTACGCGTTCATGGATCGCCTGGCGGCGATCCCCGGCGTCGAATCCGTTGGGTTCATCACCACACTTCCCCTGGACGAGGGTGCGGGCACCGCGAACATCACCACCCCGAAGATCGATGCAAGTGGCGCCGAGGCGCCCGTCGTCCGGAACGCGGCCGCCGGCGGCGCCTATTTCCAGACGATGGGTATCAGGCTCGTGCGCGGCCGCTACTTCGAGCGGATAGACGAGGAGCGTGGATTAACCAACGTCATCATCAGTGAGGCGGCCGCCAGGGTCCTGTTCCCTGGTGAGGAGCCGCTTGGTCAGAAGGTGCGGCCCGCATCCGGCGGACAAACGTGGTTCACCATCATCGGCGTCGTCGAAGACGTCAAGGTGGACGACCTCCGGCGCGAATCTCCGGAGCCGATGGTGTACCTGCCGGGCGTCTCCACGTCGCCGGCGTACGTGCTGAAGTCCGCGCGTGCCGATCAGCTCGCGCCAGAGGTGCGCGCCATCATCCGCGAGGTGGCTCCGGAGTCGCCGATGTATCGGATCTTCACGATGCAGAACCTGGCCGCCAGGGGGATGGCCAGTCTCTCGTTCACCATGCTCATGGTCGGTATGGCCGCGGTGCTCGCGCTCGTCCTCGGCGCGGTGGGGTTGTACGGCGTGCTCTCGTACAGCGTGACGCGACGCGCGAAGGAGATCGGCGTGCGCATGGCCCTTGGCGCTGAAGCAAGGACCGTCCGCTGGATGTTCATCTGGCAGGGCACGCGTGTGGTGCTGCTGGGCCTGCTGGTGGGAGTGCCGGCGGCAGTGGCAATGACGACCTATGTTCAGACGCTGTTGTACGGCGTCAAACGTCTGGACGTCACGGCGTTCGCCGGAATGGCTGCCGTGATGTTGGCGGTCGCGCTCGTCGCGACCTACATCCCGGCGCGGCGCGCCTCCCGTGTCGATCCACTGGTCGCGCTCCGCGGGGACTAGCTGAGAGTGGGCTACGGTTTAGCCCCCTTGACGTAGCGCGCGACATCCGCCGTCGTTGCGAACCACACGCCGGGCTTCGACTTCATGTACGTCACGAACTGTTCGAGGTGCCGCATCGGCGCCCGGTGACCGCTCAAGTACGGGTGCAGCGTCAGCACGAACATCGTTCGCTCCTCGTACGCACCGTCGAACTCGTCCTTGTAGAGTTGATAGAGGAGTGCGGGGTTTGGCATCCGTCCGTTCTGGCCGAGGAACGGCGTCTCGGTCAGCGTCCAATCGATCGGCAGCTCCACGATTCCCGTCGGCTTGCCGCGCGACACGATTTCGTAGGGCTCGTCGAGGGCCTGCAAACTGCTGTCGTAGAGAAAGCCCTTCTTCTGAATCAGGTCCAGTGTCGCCATGCTGAAGGCCCAGGAGGGCGCACGGTACCCCACCGGGCGCTTGCCGGTGACCTTGGTCAGATACTCGATGGCCCGATCGAGCAGACGCTCTTCCTCCTCGGCGGTCACGCGCGAGGGCGTCTCGTGGATCCAGCCGTGAACGCCGATTTCGTGGCGCCCGCTCTTCTGGATGGCCGCGAGCATCTCAGGGTGAAGCATCGCGTCGACGCCAGTGACAAAGAATGTCGCGGGGATCTGATGGCGATCGAGCATCGCCAGGATGCGCGGAACACCGCTCTGTGCGCCAAAGTCCGCCGCCGACAGCGCCGTCGGCGACGTGTTGCCGTCGCGCAACAGCGGCGCCTCGGAGTCCGCGTCGAAGCTCAAACACACCGCCACGCGGGCCCCGTTGGGCCACGACTTCGGCGTGAGCTTCCTGCCGACGCGCGCCAGGCCGACCGCCTCTCGTAGCTGCGCGTCGCTCCATTGCGTGCCGGGCTGATTGGCGCCCTGCTGCTGCGCTCGTGTGACCGACAACCCGGCAACGCTCATGGCTGCCGCCACGAGCGAACACTGATCCAACCGAGCGCATCGTCCTCATCGTCATAGGCACTCCGACGATGAATTTAATTGAATTTGTCGAGGCCCGAACAGCTCATTGCGAGCAGCGCAAAAATGTCCAGGAACCGGTCGAAAGGCATCGCTGTGCTCGCTCCCGCCGCTGCCTGAAACTCGACGGAACCCCGCCAGGCATCTAGAAACGCCAGAACCTCCGCGACGCAGATTCTCTGGGGCCAGCTGCGTCCGCGCCAGTTCGGTGGCTTCGCTTCGATTCAGCCGAGACGTCCCACTCTTGGGGGGAGCGAAGGGGGAGCCGGACGTTTCGCCTGACAGGCTGTCGTCGATCTCAGCTTGGATGCGAGTCCACGGGTCACCGGGATACTGTCGCACGCTCGATAAGACCCTGTCTCCGTGATCGAATGTCATGAGCAGATCGGCGTAGAGGGACTCCACGGTGTCCGGTGCCATGAACTGGCTCGGGAGCAGCAGCGTTGGGCAGGACCGAAGCGGCAACGATGTGAACGGCTGCAGGTCGTAGAGGGGTGTCCAGTTGTCGCCCATGTCAACGGTCCCCACGATGGTGCAGCTTTGCGCAAACGGGTTCAGCATCATCTCGATGAGAGGGATTCGACCGTCGGCAAGCGGAAAGTATCCATCCACGGCAAGGACCGACAGGGTAGGGCCGAACGGGTTCACAATTCCTGCCGCGAGGAGTGTGGTGTAGCCTTTCTTCCCGGATTCGTGGACGGACGTTTTCAGCGACTCAATTGCTCTCTCGAACCTGCATCTAGTCTTCACGCGTACCTCTTGCCCACAAGGTAGCGAAGTCCCCGGGGCCTTGCGATGACCGGGCAGGCCAATTCGGACCCGTTCTGGCCTAACGAGTCAGTTCCGCACGT
This sequence comes from uncultured Acidobacteriota bacterium, assembly GCA_963762995.1. GTDB lineage: Bacteria > Acidobacteriota > Vicinamibacteria > Vicinamibacterales > 2-12-FULL-66-21 > JACDCA01. Next base: position 513,433 of record CAVXMQ010000025.1, read on the forward strand.
TGCGCGGTATTCTTGCAGCCCATGGCCACGCCTCCGGTCGAGCGCGCTGTCATCGCGTCATCCGTCCAGGGTTGGGTGCTCCCGCACCTCATCGCGTTTGTGGAGAGCCGCGACGTCGACGCTGCGTCCATCCGCAGCCTGTTCGGGCGGATGAAGCTCGAGGACCCCAACATTCGCGTCCCGGAGGCGCTGACTGAGAAGGCGTGGGCCCTCGCTAGGACCCTCACCGGCGATGAAGCGCTCGGCATCCATCTCGCCGAGTCGCTGCCCCGCGGCGCGCTCGACCTCATTGAGTACGCGCTGCGATCGAGCCCCTCTCTCGAGAAAGGGCTCGATCGCCTGGCGCGCTATGGGCGCCTGGTGAGCGATCGCGTCGCGGCGCGCACACACCGCAAGGGGGAAAACCTGTTGTTCCTGGTCCACGACACCGCCACCACACCCTTGCATTCAGGACGGGCAGAATTTGCCCTGGCGGTGGCACTCAAGTTGGTGCGTGACAGCACGGGAGCCGACATCACACCGGTCCGCGTGTGCTTCGCGCACCCTGCACCGGAGAACGTGGCGGAGCATCGACGGTACTTCCGCGGCCGTATTCGGTTTGCCGCCGGTTCGAGTTCGATGAGCCTCAGCGCATCCGATGCGTCACGTCCGATGCGCGAAGCCGATCCGGCGCTGGCGGCGATTATCCGCCGCCGGCTCGAGAACGCTCTGGGGGATCGAGATCGATCGAATGCCGGCGCAACGAGCACACGCGTCCGGCATCTGCTGGTCGAGCGTTTAGGACAGTCGGATCTGTCGCTTGACACAGTCGCCGCTGCGCTTGCGGTGAGCCGGCGGACGCTGACCCGCCGCTTGGCAGAGGAGGGCGCGTCATTCCGCCATGTGCTCGATGAAGTGCGTGGTGATTTCGCACGCACCTTGCTTCAGGACAGCAGCCTGAACATCGGCGACATCGCCTTCTTTCTGCAGTATTCCGAACCTGCGGCGTTCCACCGATCGTTCCGGAGGTGGACCGGTCTGACGCCGCAAGCGTTCAGAGCGCTCCTGACTCTTCGCGCCACAAGGCGCCCGATCTGGCCCGCCGGGTTACCGCCGGATCGGAGGGCGTTCGCTAACTCTATCGCGCCGCCAACTTGTCAACGTAAGTCAGGGCTGCTGTTTCCTGCGGCGTGCATCGGTGCACATTCGGGCAGCTTCTAGAAGGAAAGTGATCGCTGTGAAGAAGTTATGTCTCCTGGTGGGTGTGTTCGTGATTGCGAGCGTGCTCTGCCCAGCCCAAACGAGCGCCCAGAGCCCCGTTCGCGTCATCGTCAGCGCGTCCACTGCCCCGCTTTTCGTGAAACCTGACGCTGCGATAGCCCCGTTACGTCTCGCGAATGAAGGATTAATCCTGAGGGTGGTCGACAGCGAGGGAGAGTGGTATCGCGTCGAGTTCGATAACCCCCAGTGGGGCCGGCGAAATTTCTACATCGAGAAGCGGCATGTCAACGTACTGGTTGCAGCCCCTCAACAAGAAGCGGTTGATGTCAGCGTTGCAGAATCCAGGCTGCCCGCACCAAACACCTTCGAGTCGCCACAGCGGGAAATCGACTATGAGCAGGGCAAGTCTCGTGCTCGTGGCTTTTTCGTCGGCGTTTCATCCGAAGGCAATGGCGTCGTACTTGATAACAACGACGAGGCGGATTCTGGCGCAGGCTTTGGCGTAACTATCGGCTACGGTTTCACGCCGAAACTCGCTCTCTACGGGCAGTTGAGTGGGGGCAGCGTCGAAGACGCCGATGGGGGCTATGGCGTCGGACACTTCGATCTAGGACTGCGAGTGCACTTTCGAGCGCCAGCGAACACCGTCGTCCCGTTCGTTCAAGCCGGGCTCTCAGGGCGAGCACTGACTCGGGATATCTATGGCGATAATCTGGAATTGAGTGGCGTGGGTGTCGCCTTTGGCGGAGGAATCAACGCGCACTTCAACCCGGCTCTGGCGTTCACCACGGGGGTCACATGGTCGGTCGGGAACATCGGCAACGCCAAGGTCAATGGTAGCGCCGTATCGTTCGATCCCTATGGCGTGACGAGCGCCAGATTACATCTCGGGATCATCTGGTTCCCACAGTCGAAGTAAGACAGAACTTACGCCGAAGGAAACCAAGGAGAGTGATTGCTATGAAGAAGTTCTGTCTCGGGATTGGTGTGTTCATGATCGCGAGCGTGATCTGCCCAGTCCAAGGCAGCGCCCAGAGCCCCGTTCGCGTCGTCGTCAGCGCACCCGCCGCTCCGCTTTTCGTGAAACCTGACACTACGATGACCCCGTTACGTCTCGCGAAAGATGGGTCAATCCTGAACGTGGTCGCCGGCGAAGGCGAGTGGTTTCGCGTCGAGTTCAATGACCCGCAGTGGGGCCGACAGGTCGGCTACATCGAGAAGCGGCATGTCAGCGTGATTGCTACTACCGCGCGGCTGGATACTTCGAGTCACCACCCTCTCGTTTCGACATCGTCGACTGCAAGGGTCCCCTCTGCGCTGCCGCAAAGTGAGCCTGTCGCGGACCATGTGCGCAAACCGACCGAACAGCCGAAGAGTGCCGGCACAAAAGTTCCCAAAAAGATCAAGTCAGAAACCATTGCCGGCTATGTCGAGTGGATGCACGGCGACCATTTGATCGCTGATGGCCAACGCGTGCGATGGGATGCAAGGACTCGAACGCGAATTGGGCGAGTTCGATCAGTCAATGCCATTCCTCTCGGGTACGAGGTAAAGGTCAAGGGATTCAGGAACACTGAGGGAGCGATTGTGGCTGGCGAAATCGAAGCCAAGCGGAATGGCGCCGCTTTGTTTGAGGCTGATGTGATCGCCGGGTTCAATACGATCGAGAACCAGTGGCTGCGAGAAGGACAGATGTTCGAGCCTCAACCCGATGGTGGGCGTAGCGGCGATGGGTCGGGTTGTGGATTCCGGCGAGAGGGTCCAACGCGTCCGACGGATCATGCGACGTCTTGTCCCCTCTTATGTAGACCCGAATGCCCTCCGAGTCCGTGTCGTCGAAACATGGCGACTGGAACGCTTTTGCGATGGAAAACGGGGCAATCTGGGTGTTCAGCGGGCTAATCGATGCGACGACTGACGACGAACTGGCCATCGTCCTTGGTCACGAGCTGGCCCACTACACACATGAGCATTCTCGCCGTGGTGCAAAAAGGAACATGTTTGGGCAGTTGATCGCAGCTGTTGCCGATGAGGCGCTAACGTCCATCAATAGCGAGACTGCTCGGCAAACGGCGGAATTGGCGGCCGCGCTGTCCTTGTCGGCATGGACGACGGGCTACAACCGGGAACTCGAAGATCAGGCCGACCGAGTGGGCCTTCGTTACGTTCACGAAGCCGGCTACAACGTCTCGGTGGGTCCGTCGTTATGGGCCCGGTTCCGCGACAAGTACGGAGAGATGGACAAGGTCAGCTCATTCTTCGTCGGAACACACTCCAGACCCTCAGATCGCATGCGCAATCTAGAGCGGGAGTTGGCCTGGAACTATGCGAAGCGATAGTTCGAGTTCGATGAACCTCAGCGCATCCAATGCGGCACTGGCGGGGCTTATCCGACGCCGGTTCGAGAACGCCCTGGGGATGAGACGTCGAGTGCCGGCACAACGAACACTCGTGTCCGGCGTCTCGTAGTCGAGCGTCTGCGACAGTCGCATCTCTCGCTTGACGCCGTCGCCGCCTCGCTTGCGCTCAGCCGGCGAGGGTCCCACCAGGCCCCACAGATGTCGGAGCGAAACGCTCCGCGCTACTCCTCCTGACTCCGTGCGCCATAGCGACCCAGATCGGCCGGCCGGTTATCTGGAAATTGGGAGGAACGCTACTCTCATCTCGCCGCCAAGTCGTCGACATGGGTGGTCCCGGAGCTGCTGTTCCTGCGGTGTACTTCGGGTGCACATCCGAGCAGGTTTTTCAGAAGAAAGAAGCTTCATGTACGACAGACTGCGTTCGCGTTCTTACTCACTCTCGTGGCAGGTGGCGCAATCGCCTGCGGCGGTTCATCGTCGCCGACCGCCCCGTCGACACCTTCGGTCGTCGGTACCTGGAACGGCAGCATCACCAGCACTCAGGTTGCGGGCAGCGGCCCGGCACAGGTGACCCTTTCGCAGACAGGCAGCAGTCTGTCTGGCACCTGGAGCGTCACCGGCCCGACCGGCCCTAACAGCGGCAGCCTAACCGGCTCCGTCAATGGGTCGGCCGTCTCTATGACCCTTTCACCGAGTGTGCCGACAAATTGCCCTTATACGGTGACGCTGACGGTATCCGGGACGAGCATGACTGGTACCTATGCGACATTCAACTGCACCGCGGCCGGCAGCGGCGGGGTCGCTCTTTCGAAACAGTGACCGAGGGCCGGGTCCGCACGAATCGCGCCAAGCGCGTGAAGGGCTCGGCTTACACGCCAAGCGCGCCTGGCATCGGTGGTGCGTGCTGTCTGCGCTCTGCGTTGTTTTTGTTCGTTCGAGGCTCGTGTTTAAAGGAGTGGATTTCATGCGGTTGATCCTGATCGGCGTTCTCATTACGGTAGCGTTGGCAATACCTACGCGCGCCAGCGCACAAACTGACCGGAGTTACAAAGTTCTTGCTGCTTCCAAGACATCAACCATGCAGAAGGAGATGCAGCAGGCTGGCGAGGCGGGGTTCCGTTTTCTGGCCGTCATGGGTGGCGAGACGGCCGTTGGTGGCAAAGAAGTGGTGGTTCTCATGGAGAGGACATCCGAGCTTCGCACACGCTACGAGTACAAGCTGGTAGCTACATCAAAGACGTCAACCCTGCAGAAGGAACTCCAAGAGGCGGCCGACGCTGGCTGGCACGCCGTCGGCCAGACGGTGTTCGAGAGCCTCTTTGGCGGGAAAGAGACAGCTGGGATTCTCGAGCGGAATCCTGAGCGCCGTCGACGTGCGGTATGACTATAAGCTGATTGCCACCTCCAAAACGTCGACGCTGGAGAAAGAACTTCGCGAGGCCGTCGAACATGGTTATCAAGCCATCGGCCTGACAGTTGGGAAGACGGCCATCGGCGGCGCGGAACTGGTGGTGATCACGCGGAAGCCCGTCAGATGAGAGCCTCGGCCGCCCTCGCTGGATTCTCGCTCTGATGTACTCCGACGGACTGGATGAAGGCTGGCTCAAATGGACATCTGCCAGGCGCAGGAGATAGGAAGGGTTGCGCGCGTACAAGGCCGAGTCGGCGGCTTTTTTGATACTAGGATCATCTCGACGAATACGTCCTACAACTACAAGCTCGCAGCAACCTGGCTGCACACCGACGTGGTGAGGGCAGCAGTTCGGGTTACTCAGTTGTCCGATCGGCTTAGCGACGACGAAGCCAGGAGACTGGTCGCCAAAGCCGAAGCCATTGACGCCATGATCGTTATGGTGGAGATCGACCCTCGAGAGGGTTCCGGTGTCGTACCAACAGACTGGTTGGCCGTCCTCCAGCCGATTGTCGGAGGAAATCAGATTGGGCCACCTGTCCGAGGGCCGGCTCAATCAGGCGCTCAGGGATGTTCAGGGACTATCCGGCACTGTAAAGCGAAATTACGACTACGATCGTTTCTGGTTGGAGTTTCCTCGTCACTACGACGACGGAACGCCGGTTGTCCGGGCAGATGCGGCGCAACTCGAATTGGTCGTGAGAATCGCGAGCAAAGAAGGCAGAGTGCGCTGGGCAATTCCGGCTTCAGTTCGGGCGCCCCTGGCTGGCAATTAAAGAACCTCCTTTTATCGCGATTCTCCTCATGCCGTGCGTGTTCCTCTAAGTATTCCAAACCTGCAGCGTTCCACCGATCTTTCCGGAGGTGGACCGGTCTGACGCCGCAAGCATTCAGAGCGTCCTGACTCTTCGCGCCACGAGAAGCCCGATCTGGCCCGCCGGGTTACCGCCGGATCAGAGGGCGTTCGCTACTCTCTCCGAGAGATGAAGCGAATAAGCATTTGGGAGTTGTCGCTCAGCGGCGTGGGCAATGTGCTTCCAACCGTCGAAGTTGACACAGTTGACGAGCACGACTACTGGAGAGACTTCGGCGCGAACTCCGCCCACGCGACCTCTCCTGACTCCTCGCGCCACAAGGCGCCCAATCTGGCCCGCCCGGTTATCTGGACATCGGTAACAGTTCGCTACTCTCAAGTGGTGCAGGGCGCCCATCGCGTCCGCGTCTCACCCTTCATAACGTCGTTAATCGTTTGGAGTCCGCGTGACGGGCTCAAGGAGTCATTACGTGAATCGAAGCGTAATTGCAGCAACTCTTATCCTGGGATCCCTGTTCGCAGTGCCGGCATCGGCGCAAACCTGCACGGCAACGGGCTTCTTCCAAGGACGGCATCAACCTGACCGCGGCCATGATCAACCCGGCGGGCACCGTCACCGGCGTGGTCGACGCGGCGGGATGCAACATTGGCGTGTATTACGACCACAACGGGCTTGGCGGTACTGTGAAGGCCGAGGTGATGAACGCCAACTACTTCGGGGTGCTTGTGAACGGTGATGACAGGGTCAGTCGCGGTCGACGTGATCGGCAGCAAGATCCACGATATCGGCGAATCCCCGCTGAACGGAGCACAGCACGGCGTGGCGATCTACTACAGCGCCCTCAACCTCGACGGCAGCGCTACGGGAAAGGTCAGCGGCAATCGAGCTGTCCAAGTACCAGAAAGGTGGAATTGTCGTCAAGGGGCAGGGTGCGAACGTGATCGTGAGCAACAACACGGTTACCGGCGAAGGTCGCGTCGACTACATCGCCCAGAACGGCATCCAGTTCAGCAACGGTGCTTCTGGTTCGGCCATGAAGAATACCGTGACCGGACACGCCTACACCGGCTTCAACGGTGCCGCATCTGGTGGGATTCTGGTGGTCGGTGGTGCCTGCTACGGCCAGCCGCTTACCACGGGCATCCAGATCTCACAGAACATCCTGACGAACAACGACGTTGGCGTGTATCTGTCGAACATCGACGCCGACTGCGCGATCAGCACCAGCCGACCAGACGAACGTGAAGGTCGTGAACAACACCATCAGCAACGACGAGTTCACTAACCACTACCCGTACCAGGCCGGTGTTTCGGTCGTGGGGAACAACGACAAGATCCTCAATAACACGATCTCCGGCCCCGGATATGAAGGACCAGGAGCTGCGCTATCGACGCCGATCCTTCCTTACACGAACCGACCCAAGGTTCACGCGAACAAGTAACTCGCACAACACTCGGCGAGCGGATTATCGAAGGATAATCCGCTCATCTTCATTTCATCTCCGTTTGAGCGCTTCGGTCACTGTCCACAGGTGCAGTTCGTACGTCGGGTCACCGAGGCCAACCGACACGGTCCGGTCTGGCTTCCAGTCGCCCATCTTGAAGCGGTGCGAGACCACCCGCGCGCCCACCTTCAGCTCTCTCCACAGATGCGGCCGGATCAGCAGGTTGAAGTGGTCGCCCATGTACAGGAGGACGACCGTCGCTTCCGACAGGTCGCGAATGTCGAGGGCGTCGCCGAGCCGGATCTCGATCCGGTCGTCGAGGCCGGCGTCCTTGACCAGTCTGCGGGCCTCGGCCACCCGATCGGGATCGATGTCGATGCCCACGCCCTTCCTGGCCCCGGCCTTGACCGCCGCAATCGTGATGCGGGCGTCGCCGCAGCCAGGCTCGAACACGACATCAGCTGGCCCAATCCCGGCCAGCTTGATCATCTCGGCAACCATTACCTCCGACGTCGGTACGTACAGGACCCGCACGCGGTCGGCGGTGTCCTCCTTCGTCAGGTCGACGACGATCCGCTCGCCAGCCCGGAACGACACGGTCTTGGTGCGCGTCATCGTCGTGTAGGGGTTCGGCTGCCATTTGGCCGCAACCGAGAACGTGTAGGTGACCCCGCGCTGGAGCGGCGGTGTCTCGAGCTCGCGCGCGATGCCCGTCCCCGGAATCGTCCGCCCCTCGACGACGAGTTCGGCGTCGACCTGCGGCATTGAGACGGACATCGGCGATGTGACGGGCGCGGTCGGGGTGGCCTGGGCCGCAACCGCACGGTCGGCGGTCGCGGGGCCGAGGCCGGAAAGTATGAAAAGCTGAGCAGCGAGCAGGGCCGTGCGAAGTCGCGTTGCCTTCATGCGGCCGCAGTGTCGCTGAAGGCGGCGCGAATGACAACCCGTTTAGGACACCGCTTTCAGCTTTCGTGGAGCTGCCGCCGCCACGGTCTCGATGCGGCCGTTGACCAGCCCTCCATCTTCGACGAGTACGCGCGGCGCCGACGCATCGCCCTGGAGGTCCGCTCCGGCTTGCACGTGGATCCGCTCCTCCGCCATCAGGCTGCCCTTGACGGTGCCGCCGACGACGATTCCGGTCGCCGTAATGTCGCCGGCCACATGGGCCCCCGCCTCCACGACGACGCGATGCCCGGTGACATTGATCAATCCGTCGACCCGCCCCGCAATGACCACGTCCTCGTGAGCCGTCAGCTCACCCTTGATCACCACGGTCGATCCCACTCCAGCGCGCTCGTTCATTGCAAAGCCTCCAGTTCCGACTGACGATGCGCTGGGGCTGGCAAACGCTGTTCCCGCGGCGAGCGCTTCTCGTCGTGTCACATGGAGCAGCGTTTTCGTGTGTTGGAACCGCGTGAGGTGGGGCCAGGCGTTCGCCACGCCGATTACCATTTTCGCCGCCGTCTCACGATCTTGGCAGAGTGCTTCTGCTATAGTCCGCGCGTGCTCGTGCTGTTCTGCACCCTGCTGCTGGCACAAGGACTTCCCAACACCATCGAGCCGCCTCGCGCCGACTCCCGGATGGTTCGAGATCGAACCGGAACTAGTGGAAGGAGGATGGACCGGCGAGTTCTTCGTGGATGGTCAACGCGTGGTGGTCTCGCCGACGACACAGGTCGTCTTCAAGCTGACGTCACGCGAAAAGAAGGCGGTCGAAGAAGAAGGATCCGGACGACGAGGACGGCGAGTTCAACCCGATTACGTCGCTCGATCAGATCGGGATCGGCACCCTCATGACATATGAAGGGGTGCGGCGTGTCTCCGACGGCGCCATCGTCGCGAATCGGATCGAGGTCGTCCACAACGATCTCGAGGAGGGAGAAGCGAAGCTCTGGAAGTCGCTCAAGGTATCTGCCAAGCCGGCGCAGGGATTCACTCCAGGCGAGCTGAAGATTGAAAAAGTGGGGAAGTTCAAGCTGCTGCCCAATGACGACGTGCAGCAGTACGTGTCGCAGTTAGGCCAGCGGCTTATCCCACCCTATCAACGCGATCTGCCCGAGGGCACCCCTCACAAGATTCCCTTCCAGTTTCACGTCGTCCATGGCTTCTGCTGTAGTCGGGCACGAGATTGCTCATTCCTGTTCTGCACACAGCTGGTGGCAGAAGCACTTCCCAACACCATCGAGCCGCCTCGCGCCGACTCCCGGATGATTCTTGAAAGGCCGAACCCATCCTGGGAGCAGTGGTGGAAGTTCATGGAGATCCCGCCACAGGAGGATGCTTAGGACGCTGCAGCCCCACGCTAGAACAACGTTCGCAGCCGAATGCCTTCCCGCGCTGAGCCCCGGACACGATGCGGCATGCGTAGACTCTGCGAAATACGCGCGTGCGGCGGCGGCGTCGGGCAGAGGATGAACGGCGCCGGTAGTCGCGTGATACACGAAAAGCTGGCTCCCATACGGATAGCTGGTCGGCTGTTGATAGATGGTCGTCACGACCGCCGCGTCGGTGACGGTCAAGCGAGGCGTGACGACGTCGGCCTTCAGAGTGCGGTCCCGGTAGAGCGTCTGCAGCGCGCCGGCGAGGTCCCAGTTGGCCTCGAACACGACGGCCGGGCCGATGTAAGGACACACGCCGTCGAGCAGTAGCGTCGAATGCGGCGGCAACGTCGGAAAGCGTTCTTGAATCCCAGCGAGAATCGCGCGCTCCACCGCGTACGCATCGGCCCACGAATTCGCGATGACGTTGACGACCAGAAATCCGCTGCCGCCGGTCGCGGCGACGAGGGCCGAGAGCACGATGACGCGAATGCGCGCGGGGGCCAACGAGGCCGCCAGGCCGGCGCCACTGGCAAGGCACAGCGCGGCTCCGAGCGCGGCGGCGATCGCGGACCGGTTGGCGATTCCTGCCGCGGTGAACTGCACGTTGTAGTTCGTCAAGAAGATCGCGTAGCCAAGCGCGAAGACGACGAGGCCAGCGAGCATCACCGGTGATCCACGTTCGTGTAGATGGCCACGGGACGGCACGCAAGGCCAACACCAAGTACAGGAAAGCGGCGGCGGCGAAGGCGATGCTGGACCACAGGAGCCATCGAGGCGCGAGCCGCGCTGCAGCCACAGCCGTCCGGCCCAGGGCAACACCGTAGGTCCCGAAGTGCACTCGCGCAGCCGAGAAAACGTTGAGACCGTACGCGCCCTCGGGCGCGTCTGTCCGCCACGCGTTGCGCGCGATGTCGGTGACCTGGGCCCGCAGCCCACCCTGATCGGCTCCGAGGCGAACCGTCGTACGCAACTTGAAACCGGCGATACCCGCGAGCAGCGCGAGATGGATGGCCATGAATACGGCGAGCTGCAGGGCTCGCCGGCGTTCAGGACGGCCGGTGCTCTGCCATGTTCGAACGGCCATCAAGAAGGGCGTCAGCAAGAGAAGTGGGAGGGCAACTTCATAGGCCAACCCGCTGATCAATGCGGCTGCGGCACCCACCGCCTTCCAGGCAACGCCTGAACGCCCACCGACCGTAGTCGCTCTCATGTCAGCCAGCATGCTCGCGAGGCATGCGGTCATGCTGAGCGTGATGGCGAACGCGAGGAACCAGTAGCGGTCCGTGGAGTAACTCGGGAGCAGGCCGTAGACGAACGCCGCCGGGAGGGCAACGACGCGGCCAACCCGTAACTCGCGCAAGAGCCAGTAACACAGCAGCGGATTCAGGACGATCAGCGCCGCGTTGAAGGCATGGTAGCCGAGCGGGTTCAACCCAAAGACGCGGTACAGCACGGCGCATAGCCACAGTTGCACTGGACGCATCGCGTGGTGAGCGCTGTTGGATGCCTCGAAGTAGCCCTCGACGGTCTGGCTGCCCGCATTCGCATACGCCCCGAAAAACGCCCAGTCATCGCTGTAGAACCCCAGCCGATGGACGTAGGGAGCGACCGAGAGCAGCACCGCGAGCGCCAGCGCGACGCTGTCGGCGAGGACGCCGGGACGGCGTCCGTTCGATTCTGGTTTCACGGAGGCGGGGGTGCCCACCAATGCGCCACGCAACGCCTCACATCATACGAGCTATCCTTGACCTGATCCCATGACTGTCAAGGTCGGCCCGACGAACGCGGAGCGTCGGCCGCTGTTCACGATTACGGCCTTCGCGTCCGTAGTCGCCCTCTTCGGCGTGCTGGCGCTCCTGGCGCCGTTCGTCGCCGCCGAACAACCGTTCCACCGCATCGGCGTGCTCCTCGCGATCGGCGGGGGAATGCAGATCCTGCACGGCATTCGGCGCGCCGACGCCACGGCGCTCCGGCGTGCCGTCACCGGCGGCATCCTCAGCATCTGCATGGGACTCCTCGTGCTGGCGGCGCCACAGAATGCGGCCGCCTCGCTCGTTCCGCTGCTGGCGATCGCGTTTCTCGTGGACGGGCTCGGATACGTGTTCGCCGCCTGGCGCTCACGTGGACCGGAGCGCTCGCTCGCCTGGCTCGCCGCAGGCGCCGATGGCGCGACCGCCATCGCACTCCTTCTCTTCCGGCACAACGCCGAAGGCGCGGTCGCCGCCGCGGTGGCGTTGAGGCTCTTCGGCATGGCGTGGGCGATGGCCGTGACGCCGGTCCACACGTTCGAAGACGCCACCGGGACCATCACCGATGACCTGCAGCTCGGCGATCATCCCGAAGCCGCCGAACTGCTCGCGGAGGTCGCCCTGGAAGAACGCGTGCGGATGTCGAGCGACAGACGCTGGACCGTCGCGTTCGTGGTGACGCTGTTCGCGATCCACGCCGCCCGCCTGGAGACCGACGGCACCTTGCTCGGCTACGCCGCGCCCGCCATCTCCGTTGTCGGAGACATCGTGCTGGCGCTGCTGTTTGCTTTTGTCATCGCCACCCCGGTGGCGCTGTCGTTTCGTGGCTCGACGCGGTGGATCGAACGAACGGTGTGGCGGTGGTACCTGTCCGCTGGTTCGGATGCCGCGTCCATCCGCCGGCGACTGGCGCGCGCGTGGCTGCGCTATCGGCTGCGGGTCGCCGTCCAGCTGCGCGCCGCGCGCTACTCGCTTCCGGCCGCGCTCTGGCGGAGTCTGGCGGCCGGGATTCCGATCGCCGCGATCGTCGCCGCCACGGTGCCGGTGTGGGGCATGAGCTGGTTCTTCGATACCGAGAACTGGGCGTCCGGGATCTGGAATTCCTGGGCGGAAGCGCGGACCGACACGTGGCGCGAAGCGATGGTGCGCGCCGTTCCGTCCAATGGCCACGCGACGCCATTTGCGGTCACCGCGCCGGGCACCGACGCGGGGGACTTCAGCTTCATCGTGATCGGCGACCCGGGCGAGGGGGATGCCTCCCAGCAAGCCCTGCGCGACCAGCTGCTGACCGTCGCCGCGCGCGACGACGTGCGCTTCGTCGCGATCAGTTCCGACGTCGTCTATCCGAACGGCTCGATGATCGACTACGAGCCAAACTTCTGGCTGCCGTTCAAGGGCGTGACGAAGCCGGTTTTCGCGATTCCCGGCAATCACGATTGGTACGATGCGCTGGAAGGTTTCCTGGCGACGTTCCTGCAGCCCGATGCCGCGCGCGCGTCGATGCAGGCGCGGGCGCAAGCGGACCTCAAGATGACGAGTTCGACGAGCGATCGGATCGAATCTCTCATCGCCGAAGCCGACCGCCTCCGCCGCGAGTACCGCGTCCCGACCGGTTTTCAGCGCGCGCCGTTCTTCGAGTTCCAGACCGACCGCTTTGCGCTGCTGGCGCTCGACACGGGGATCGTCAAGCGCATCGACCCGGCGCAATGGGCCTGGCTCGAATCGGCGCTCGACCGCACGCAAGGCAAGCTCACGATGGCGATCCTCGGACACCCGCTGTACGCGAAGGCCTTCGACATGGCACTGGGGAACCAGGAGTTCGCGCGGCTGAAGCGGTTGCTGGTGGATCGAGGCGTCACGATCGTGATGGCGGGGGATACCCACGATTTCGAGTACTACGGCGAACCGCCCGCGGCAGGGACGCCAGCCGTGCACTACTTCGTCAACGGGGGAGGGGGCGCGTACTTGAGCCTCGGCACCGCGCTGGACTGGCCGGAGCATCCGCCGACAACCGAGTGGGCGCACTATCCGAGCCTTGACGCCGTCGCGCGCAAGATCGAGCGCCGCAACCCGTGGTGGAAGCGGCCGCTATGGCGGTGGACGCGCGACTTTCACGCCTGGCCGTTCTCGTCCGAGTACCTGTCCGCGTTGTTCGACTACAACACCGCCCCGTTCTTCCAGAGTTTCGTTGAGATCCGCGTCGAACGCTCGTTGAACCAGGTTCGCGTGCTGCCCTACGGAGTCAACGGCCGGTTGCGGTGGCGCGACCTGGCGCGCTCCCCAGTGCTCAGCGCGACAACCGGCGGCGCCGACGACTTCGCCGAGTGGATCGTGCCGATGCGGTGAAGAGACCGCCCAAGGACACTCTGTCCGTTTCCATCCTCCGCCGACGTTTAAAGGTTGTAGGAGCCTTTGTCCGGGAGGAGGATCTCCATGCGGAAGCGAGTCACCGTGGCCCCCCTGGCGGGCGTCGTCGTTCTGATCTCGATTGGTGCGGCATGCAACAAAGAGCCGACGCGGCCGGCGCCGACACCGAATGGGGGGACTCCAGGAGTCGCGCGCGTCGAAATGGCTGGCCCCAACACGTTCGCGCCTGGCACACGCGTGAACTACAAGTTGACCGGTTTCCTGACGGACGGGACGACGCGTGACATGACCGCCGAGGCCGACTGGCGGAGCTCGAATGTCGCGGTCGCGACCATCGACCGGTCCGGTGAGGCGACAGGAAACAGCACGGGAGATACGACGATCAGCGCCACCGTTTCTCCGCTCACCAGCAGAAAAGGCATCACGGTCATGCCCGCCGGAACATTCAAGTTGGTGGGCTCGATTCTGGAAGAGGACTCCAACCTGGCAATCGGCGCCGCGCAAGTGGAGGTACGAAACGAAACAGGGCAGGTATCGCGCACGAACACGTTTGGCGACGGGCTTTTCCGCCTCCTGGGAGTGCCTGCTGACGGGGAACTGCGGGTGACGCACCAGGCGTACGCGACGCACACGCAGCGCCTGCACCTCTCCGAGGACGGCACGGTGCAGGTACGGCTCAAGCTTGCGGCGCCGGGGCCGGACGTGTCGGGAACCTATACGCTGACCCTCGGCACGCCACAGTGTCCGGGCGCTCACGTTCCGCTCGCCGATGGCATACGGCAGCGCACCTACACGGCAGTCGTGACGCACGTGGGGTCGAAGGTCGATGTGACGCTCAGCGGCGCGCAGTTCCCGACGGTATTCGGACAGCAGACCAACAGATTCACCGGTAGGGTACTGGGCACACGCGCGACGTTCGTGCTCTACGGCGTCGAGTCCTCGTTTTACTACTACTACAGCTACGGCTACGGGCCTGACGTCGCCGAGCGGCTCTCGGACGGGACGTTCCTCGTTTCCTCAGGAAGCGCAGAATTCACGGTCTCCGGCAGCCGATGGGGCGGGACGCTGAATGGCAACATGCGCCAATTGGCGAGCGTGCCAGGCACATCGCCACTCGGACGGTGCTCCGGTGTGATTCCGCTCACCATGGTCAAATGAGTGGCCGGCCTTCAGCTACAATGCCGCGTGGCGAGCGGCGCAGTTTTCTACGCTCGGCTCCTCGCGTTCCTGCTGCTCCCGGCGACCAGCCTGTTCGCCGAGTCCCTTTCCACTCATACCCGCGATCAGATCGTCGGCACAACATACGGCGCCGTTGCGGGCACGGTCACGGATCGCTCCGGTGGCGGGATCGCGGGTGTCACGGTCACGGTCTCGAGTCCGTCCCTGATGGGATCGCGGCTTGCGACGACCGGCGAGGACGGCCACTACCTGGTGCCGGCATTGTCCCCTGGCGACTACGTTGTGGCGTTCGAGCACGCGGGGTTTCAACCGATGTCGATCGAGGCTCGAGTCGGCGCCGGCATCACCGTTACCGCCGACGCAACGCTGCAGATCGCCGGGGTCGTCGAATCGGTCACCGTGGATCGGCGGTCCGGTGCCATCGACCGCCATACGACGGCCGTCGTCGCGAATTACACGAGCGCGCAACTGGCGCGCCTTCCAGCTTCGCGCAGCCTGTTCGGCCTCCTGTCGTCGACCCCGGGTATCCAGGTGGCGCGATTCGACGTGGGGGCTAACACTGCGGAGGCTGGCGGTCCGTATGCCGCCTTCGGTACGCGCGGGGCGAATCGGCCCATGGTCGAGGGCATCGCTGTCACCCAGATTTTTTCCTACGGCTTCACGATCGATTACGGATCTTTCGAAGAGGTGACGATTGGACTTGCCGCGCACGGCCCCCAGTGGCCGTTGGCCGGTGTGCAAATGCAACTGGTCGCCAAGTCGGGCGGCAATCAGTATCACGGCACGGCGTACGGCGACTTCGAGTACCGGGGATGGCAGGCGCACAACATCGACACCTTCCAGCAGGAGCGCGCGCGCGCGGCCGAGGACGAGCTGTCCTCGGACGCCAACCAGTTGTGGCGGTATTACGACGTCAATGTTGATCTCGGTGGATTCATCGCACGCAATCACGCCTGGTGGTATGCCTCGGTGCGCGACCAGGAGGTGCAGCTGCGGCAGGTGAACTTCCCCGTGAAGCCATTGCACACGGGCCTCGGAAATTACACGGGCAAGGCCACTGTTCGGACCGGCAATCACACCTTCATCGGCTTCGCCCAGACGTCGCGCAATGACCAGCCGAATCGGCTCGATCCCTTCGGTCCCATGGGCGGCCTGAGCCTCACTCCGACCAGCGCCTTCCACGAGTCGGAGAGTGCGACGTCCCGGGAGCACGCATCCGGCATCATCTGGAAGGCCGAGTGGAACGCCACCGTCGGTCAACGCTTCTTCGCCGAAGTCAGGGTGGGACAGTTCGACGTTCGCCGTTCGCTCACGCCCAACGGCGATGCGCCGCGCTTCGAGGACATTGACACGCTGCTGGTGAGCGGCGGCGGCCGACGCCGTGAGCTGTCGCTGCGGCGCGACCAGCTCTACATGTCGGCCAGCTATTTCCCCGCAGGATGGGGGGGCAAGCACCACATCAAGGTGGGCGGCGAGATCACCGATGCCGTGGTCGAGGAACGCGTGCTCACCAGTTTTCCAGGAAACGTGCTCCACGTACTGCGCAGCGGTAAAGACACGGAGGTGTACCGCTTTCTCGCGCCGTCAGCATCAGCCAGCGGTCTGCAGTCGATCGCGGCGTACGCCGGGGACACGTGGCGCGTGAACGGTCGTGTGACACTGAACCTTGGCGTCCGGTTCGACCACCACCGTGTGTTTTTGCCGCTGCAGACGCCGCCTCCCGGCGCCGTGGGGCAGCCGGAGACGTTTGCCGCCGTGGACGATATCGCGGGATGGAGTGTCGCGGCCCCCAGGGTGGGCATGGTGTTCGATCTCTCCGGCGACGGCAAAACATTCGTCAAGGCGAGCGCGGGACGCTACTGGGGGGTGCCCGCAGACCTCGGGCAGAACGTGAACCCTAACCCGGGGGAGTGGTGGACCCGGTATCTCTGGCTCGATGCCAATCGCAGCGGCGCCTGGGAGGCCGGAGAAGAGGGAGCCTCCCGCGGCACCCGCGGCGGCCGAGCTCTCGAGTCGATCGAAGCCGGATTGAAGCCGCCGTGGACCGACGAAGCAACGCTTTCACTCGAGCAAGAGTTGCCGGCGACGCTAGCGGTCCGCTCCGGTGTCGTCTGGCGCCGCGAGTCGCGGCGCTATGCCCGGCAGACTGCCAACAGGCCGTTCGAGGCCTTCAACGTGCCGGTCCTTATCCCCGACCCTGGAGCGGATGGGCAAGCCGGCACGATTGATGATGGGCCGGGAATTCCGGGCTACAACCTAGGCCCGGAGGCGCCGGCCTCGACCTCCAGCGTGGTCGCGACAGTCGGTGGGCCCGGGCAACGCTTCGTGACGTGGGACATTGCAGCGCAGCGCCGGATGCATGGGTCGTGGTCGTTGTCGGCGGGATTCGCGCATACGTGGCACATGGAACACGCGAACCTGTTCGCGGGACAGCTCGTCAGGCAGAACCCGTTCGTGCTGACGCCGAACGACCTGATCAACACCAATGACGGTGGCCGGTACCGCATGCGCACCTGGGCGGCGACTGCGTCGGGCACGTTCCACGCGCCGTGGCGAATCGTCATTGCGCCGCTCGTCCGGCATCAGTCCGGCCAGCCGTTCGGCCGCACGATCTCGGCGACTATGAACTACGGAACCATCAGGGTGCTTGCCGAGCCGATGAGCACCCGCCGCATGGACACCGTGACGCTCGTGGACGTTCGACTCGAACACCAACCCTGGCGATCCGGCTCCCGCCACCTCTCCGTTTTCCTGGATGTGTTCAACCTGTTCAACGCCAATCCCGAACAGAACATCAACTGGGCGTCCGGGAGCAGTTTCCTGCAACCGCTTAGCGTCGTGTCCCCGCGCATTGCGCGCATCGGTGTGCGCGCGGCGTTCTAAGGCCGCTACTGCGGCTCGAGCCGCAGGCGCCGCTTCAGGTTCTTGAAGCGCTCTTCCTGGCGGTACGGATCGAGTTCTGGCGACGCGAGCGCCTGGCCGAGACGCTGCGGCTCGCGGTCCGCCATCTCCTCCATCCCATGGAACATGCGCCCCCTGTTTCCCAGGGCGGCGTTGATGAGCACGCGGCGGTGAGGCAGGTGATCGTTCTGCTGGGCGAGCAACTCCGCCTCGGCGCGCCGTCCGAGTTTGACATACGCGAACGCTGCCCAGGGGTGCACCCCGCTGGATGGATCGAGCAGCCGTTCGCGACGTCGCTCGAGCAGCGGCAGCGACTCTTCGAGTCGGCCCGCGAGTGCGAGCGCGCGTCCCAGCAGGAGTTCGACGAAGGGTCTACTGGAGTCGACGTCGCGCAGCCGCTGGAGCACGTCGATCGCCTCCGGCAGCTTGCGTCCATTCAGCAGCACCCTGCCGAGCGCGAGCTGCACCTCCGGGCCGTATGGGTCGATGCGCTCCGCCTCGCGAAGCAACGCCTCGGCCTCCGCCGGGCGTCCCAGCGGTTGCAGCGTGGAGAACGTGAAACTGGTGTAGCTGAAAATGAGCCCCGGGTTCAGCTCGATGGCGCGGCGGAAGGACCGTTCGGCATCTGTCCACTCGAACTCGCGGGCATGCACCCAGCCGCGCGCGACGTGCGACTCGGCCAGTAACGGATCCAGCCTGATCGCTTCGATGGCGGCCTTGCGCATGATCGGGTGGGCCGTCTCCAGTGAGGCGCCAAAATACGGCGTCATCGACAGGTACGCATAGGCGAGGACCAGCCCGGCGTGCGCGGGCGCGTATTTCGGGTCCTCGGCGATGATCCCTTCGAAGAGCTTCACCGCCGTCTGAGGTTCCTTGGCTCCCTGCCTGTCGGCGAGCGCTCTGGCGCGCAGGTAGCGTTCGTACGTGTCGAGATTGGTCGCATACTGGCGCCGTGGATGATCGATGCTGAGCCGCAGGCTCGTCACGACTTCGCGCGAGATGTCGTGCTGGAGGCTGAGGATGTCGGCAACTGTCAGCTCCCGCTCGAACGGCTTCGCCCACACTTGTTTGTCGCCGTTCACCTGTACGAGTTGCAGCTCGATGCGCAGGCGGCCGCTCGCCCGGGCGACCGAGCCGGCCAGCACATAATCCACGCCCAGCTGCCGGCCGATGTCTCCTCGGTTCTCCGACGACCCCTTGAAGGCGGATGACGACGTGTTCGGACGCACGTCGAGCCCCCGCACCATGCCGAGGTTGCGGATGATCTCGTCGGTCAACCCCTCGGCGAATTCCGCATCGCGCGCGACCGCCGAGAGGCTGGTGAGTGGGATCACGGCAATCTGCGGATGTTCCCCGCGCGCCGCCACGGGAGTGGGCGGCCTCGCCACCCACACGAGGACCAGCGCGAGCGCCGCTGCGGCGAGCGCATAGCCGGCCGCTTTCACGGGCGCCGTCGCGACGCGCCTGAGCGCAACCGACAGCGCTGCGACGGTGGCATAGCGGCGCGCCGGGTCCGCATCAATGGCGCGCTCGACGACGCGAGCGAGACGGAGCGGCACATCGGACCGCAAGGCTCTCAGCGATCGGCGTTCGCCGCGTGCGTGCGCGGCGCGAAGGCTCTCCAGGTCCGTGCCGACGACCGGATACGCGCCGGTCAGCAGGAAGAACAGCAGGACCCCGATCGCGTAGACGTCTCCTTGCACGCTCGGCCCCGCGGAACCCGATAGCATCTCTGGCGCGAGGTAGAGGGGCGTGCCCGCCAGCGCGGCGTGAGCGGATGCGTGCCGCTCGCGACCGGTCCCAAAATCCATCAGCGCGACGCGGCCGTCGCGATCCATCATCACGTTCTGCGCCTTGATGTCGCGATGGAGCAACCCGGCGGTATGCACGGCCGCCACCGCCCCGCACACAGCCTCCCCGATCGCGGTGACCTCGCGTGCCGAGAAGCGCCGCCCATCGTTGGCGACGAGCTGGTGCAGCGTCCGCCCGTCGATGAATTCCATCCACAGCCCGACACGATCGTCGATCCGCTCGGCGCCGTAGATCGTGACGACATTGGGGTGCCGAACACGCGCTAACAGCCGGCCTTCTTCGATGATCGCGACCGCCTCCGAGCGCACTTTCTCTACCGGCAGCAGCTTGAGCGCGACCTCGCGATCCAGCCGCGGATCCCACGCTCGATACACGTCGCCGAATGCGCCCTGCCCGATGCGCTCCAGCAGCCGCAGCGGTCCCCAGGTGTCGGGCGTCTCGGTGCGCTGCGCGTCGGCGATCGCCGCGATGGCTTTCAGGTGTCGCACCAGCGGACGATCGATCTCCGCGGCACCGGAGTCAGCCACGTCCCAATCGACGGGCGTGCCGTCGAGGATGGCGCCGGCGAGCCGCGTCAGCGCGGTGTCGTCATTGCTCACGCTGCATCTCCTCGGCCAGGCGAACCAGCGCTCGTTGGGCGGCCTTGCGGGCGGCGTCGCCTGTCGGCTTGTCGAGCGCCACGGCCAGCTCCTCGTACGTGAAGCCCATCTCGATCCGTCCGACAACGGCTTCACGCTCTTCCGGTCTCAGTCGTCCCAGGGCCTGCTCGTAGGCCGCCATCGTGTCCGCGCCAACGGCCTCTTCGAGCGGCGACCCCCGCGTTTCGAAATCGACATCCGACATATCCACTCTCCCTGGCGCGCGTGCTTTTCGCCGCAGCTCGTCGCGCAGGCGATTCACCACCGCCTGGCGCAGGTAGGCCTGCAGCGCACCCGGATGGCGCGGCTCGAAGGCATCCAATCTCTTAAACGTCTGGAGGAGGGCATCTTGGACAAGATCGTCGGTGTCGGCCATATCGCGCGCCCAGGCCGGCAAGCGCCCGCGCGCGAAGCGCTGTAGAGGGCGAAGGTGACGGGCGAAGAGTTGCTCGATCGCTGCCGCATCGCCATTGCGCGCGCGACCGATCAGATCGAGCGTGGTTTCGAGCGAACCGGCCGACAACGAATCGCGCCCTCCGTCGGTTTCGGCCATGGCGGATTTTAAGTCCGATTCGACCCCCCGCAGGCGTTTTAACAAGTGAGAAGGAGCCTTGCGGGATGTCTGATCTGCGTCTTTTGCACGTGCTGGCGCTCGTCCTGGTAGTCGCAGGATGTGGAGACGCGCAGCCACCGACCACGCCCACGCCTCGGCCGGGCGCTTCGGTCCCTGTCACGCCGCTCCCGCCTCAACCCGCTCCGGAACCGACCCCGGGTGAATCCATCGCCGGACTGTACCGGTTGGATCTTTCTATCGGCGAGAGCTGCACGGGGTTGCCGGATGTGGCCCGGCAGCGTACCTACACCGCGACCATCGCCCCCGCCGGCGCCCACTACGTCGTCACGCTCAGCGACGCATCGTTCCTCGCCGGCGGCATCTGCACCTTCGCGCCCTCGAAACTGGGCTGCGATCAGTTCCTCGCATCTCGCGTCGGCGACCAGGTCCGCTTCGACTTGATCAACGAGAACGACGACGGGCACGGCGGACACATCGTCGAGTTCATCGCCCCGACCACCTGGATCGAGGTGATCGGTACCGCCACGGGTGACGTGAAGGACGGAACCATCACGGCGGCGGGTACCGCCAGCGTGTGGTACTGCCGCAACATGGCGGGTTACCCGTTTCCCTGTAGCTCATTCGGGGGCTGTGGATCCGATCTGCTCATGAAGTTCGCGCGCAAATGACTCGGCTCCGTAGACAAAGGATTCCCATGCAGAAACGATCCATCGGTACCTGTCGTTGGCGGAGTCGTCGCCCTGATCTCCATGCTGGCCGCCTGCGACAAGTCGCCGACGCGGCCGGCGCCGGACGCCGAATGGGCCGGCGGTCACGCGCGTCGAAATCTCCGGGCCCGAGACGATCGCGCCCAACGCACGCGCGAACTACACGCTCACCGGTGTCCTGTCGGACGGGACGACCCGCGACGTGACCGCCGAGGCCGTCTGGCGCAGCTCCAACGTCGCGGCCGCTGCCATCGATCGGGTCGGCCTGGCGACAGCGGGCGTCCCGGGAGATACCCAGATTTCCGCCACCGTCGCTCCGCACAGCAGTGTGAAAAACGTCGTGGTCACGCCCCCGGGGACATTCAAGCTGATGGGGTCAGTGTTCGAGGAGGCCTCCAACCTGAAAATCGGTTCCGCGCGAGTGGAGGTGCGATCCGCGACGGGAGCGGTCGTGACGACGACCGGGTTTGAGGGGACCTTCAAGTTATTTGGAGTGCCTGCTGATATCGAGCTGCTCGTCACGCACGGGGACTACGTGACGCACAGGCAAGATTTGCACCTGTCCGAGCACACCACCTTGCAATTACCGCTGAAACTCTCTGACCGTTCGGCTGATTTGTCGGGAACCTACACGCTCAACGTCGGCGGGGCAGAGTGTGGGGGGCCTTCATCGCTTCCCGAGGAAATGCGCCAGCGCACCTATACGGCGGCTGTGACACACGAAGGGTCGAAGGTCGACGTGGTGCTGAGCGGCGCGGCGTTCTCGATGAACCGCTTTACCGGCAAAGTCGCGGGCACACGCGCGACGTTCGTGCTCTACGGAATCGAGTTCGACCACTACGCGTACTACAGCTTGTTTTTTGGGCCTGACGTTGCGGAACGGCTTGCGGACGGGACCTTCCTCGTGTCATCCGGAACCGCCGAACTGGAGGTCTCCCCGAGCCGATGGGAGGGGAGGCTGAACGGCAACATGCGCCAGCTCGCGACCCTGCCGAATGGAAGGCTGATCGGACAGTGCTCCGGCTCGATTCCGATGACCTTCACCAAATGAACCCGGGTACAGGCGAAGGATTTCATGCAGAAGCGCCCCATCGCTGCCGCGTTGAGCGTCGTCGTCCTGAGCACCATTTGTGCGGCGTGCGATAAGTCGCCGACGCGTCCAGCGCCGAAGCCGACGCCGACTGGCCCAGTCCTCTCACGCGTCGAAATGTCCGGGCCCGATACCATTGCGCCGGGCGCAACCGGGAAGTACACCCTCACCGGTTTCCTGTCGGACGGAACGACACGCGACGTGACCGCGGAGGCCGCGTGGCGGAGCACGAACGCGCCGGCCGCCACCATCGACCAGGCCGGCCTGGCGACAGGACTCGTCGCGGGAGAGACGCTGATTTCCGGCGCTGTCGGTTTTCACAGTAGTGCGAAAAACCTTATTGTCACGCCCCCCGGGACATTCAGATTGAGGGGCACGGTTGTCGACTCGGGGTCCGGCCTCAGAATCGGTTCCGCGGAAGTGGAGGTGGGAACCGCCACGGGAGTGCAGCTGCAGACGACGACAAGGCCTGAGGGAACGTTCGAGTTGTACGCAGTACCTGCTGATGCCGAGCTGCGCGTAACGTACGACGGCTATCTGGCGTACACGAAGCGTCTTCAGCTCTCCGGGCACTCGACGCTGCAGGTATCACTCAAGCTTGTGGCGCCGGTGGATCTCGCCGGTACCTACAGGCTGACTGTCGGTGCGCTGACGTGTCCCGGCCTTCCATCCCTTGCCGAGGAGTTACGGGAGCGAACCTACGTGGCCGTCGTGACACTCGACGGATCGCGGATCGACGGGAGGCTCAGCGGAGCGCAGTTCGCAACGGGATCCGGGTTTTCACTGAATGTTCTCAGCGGCTTCCTGCAAGGCACACGCGCGAAGATCTCGCTCTTCGGCCCCGAGTCCGGTTGGTACGGCTACTACAGCGGTTTTACTGATTTGCCCAGTGTGGCGGAGCGGCTTTCCGATGGGACGTTCCTTGTGACATCCGGAAACGCAGATCTGTCCGTTTCTGGCAGCCGTTGGGAGGGGACCTTGAACGGCAACATGCGCCACCTGGAGACCGTGCCGAATGGAAGGCTGCTGGGACAGTGTTCCGGCTCGATTCCGATGACACTCACAAAATGACGACGAGCCTGGCACGACGCTGGTCGGTGCGGTGGTCGGTGTTGCTGGCGATCACCCTGCTCGGTATCGTGCTGTGGGCCGCCAGCACGCGGCGCGCTCCCGCGCTGAGTCTGCTCGTCATCACGCTCGACACGACCCGCGCCGACCGGCTCGCGCCGTACGGCCTCATGGACGTGTCGATGCCGTCGCTCGCGCGCCTCGCGCGCGAGGGGACCGTCTTCGACCAGGCGATCGGGGTCTCGCCGTTGACCCTGCCGGCGCATTGCAGCCTGTTCACGGGGTTGCGGCCACCTGGGCACGGCGTGCGCGACAACGCCGATCCGCCTCTGGGGACGGCGCACACGACGCTCGCAGAGGTGCTACGCGCGCAGGGTTTCCGCACGGCGGCGTTCGTCGCATCAACAGTGCTCGACCGAGCGCGCGGACTTGCGCAGGGGTTCGACACGTATAGCGGGGTCCCACTGGAAAGCGCACGTGTCGGCGGCGTGCACCAGCGGCGTGCGCCGGACGTCGTCGACGAGACGGCTCGATGGCTCGAGAGCATGGGCGAATCACGGTTCTTCGCGTGGGCGCACTTGTACGACCCGCACAGGCCGTACGATCCGCCCGAACCCTTCCAGTCAGCGACACCGGATCCGTACATCGGCGAGGTCGCGTTCGCCGATTCGCAGATCGGGCGGCTGCTCGCCACGCTGGAAGCGCAGAAGCTGCTCGACCGGACCATCGTCGTTGTCGTCGGCGATCACGGCGAGTCTCTCGGCGAGCATGGCGAGTCGGATCACGGGATCTTCCTCTATGAGGGAGTTCTCCGGGTGCCGCTGATGATCAGGGTGCCCGGCGGGCCCACGGGACGCGTGCCGGAGGTCGTGCGGCTCACCGACGTCATGCCGACCGTGCTCGAACTCGCCAGCGTGACGGCGCCACCAGTGGATGGCGTCAGCCTGGTCGATCTCATGACCGGCAGGCGTCGCGGGCTTGATCTCGAGGCGTACGCGGAGTCGCTGTATCCACGCCGGTTCGGCTGGAGCGCACTCTATGCGCTGCGCGATAGCCGTTACAAGTTCATCGATGCGCCGAAGCCCGAGCTGTACGACCTCGTGCGCGATCCATTCGAGGAGCACAACATCGTCGAGGAACGTCCTGGTGTTGCGGCGGCGATGAAGCGACGGCTGGCGTCCCTGACAACGAATGGCAGCGCCGGCGTCGCGGACGAGAGCGTGGAAGCGTCATCGGAGACGCGCGAACGACTGGCTGCGCTCGGCTACGTTGCTGCCGCCCGCGTACGCGTGCCATCAACCGGCGCCCTGCCTGACCCGAAGGACTGTCTGCCACGCACGGGGTCGCCATCCGCTGGAATCAACAGCTGCGGAGGGACGCGGAAATGACGCGAATGCAATCTATCGTTGGGTCCCTGGGCGGCCTCGCAGTCGCGATCGGCATTTGTGCGGCGTGCCAGAAGATGCCGACGCGCCCGGAGCCGCTGCCGCTGCCGCCGGCGAGGCCGAATGGAAATCCAGGTCTCACACGTGTCGAAATCTCCGGACCCGACACGATCGCGCCCGGCACGCGCGTGACCTACACCTTGACCGGTTTTTTCTCGGACGGGACGTCGCGTGACGTGACCGCACAGGCCGTCTGGCGGAGCACGAACGAGGCGGCCGCTGCCATCGATCAATCGGGCGTGGCGACAGGAGGCAGCACGGGAGACACGTTGATCAGCGGCGCCATTCCTCCGCACGGCAGTGCAAAAAGCGTCGCCGTCGCGCCCCCCGGGACATTCAGGTTGCTGGGCTCGGTTGTTGAAGAGGTCTCGAATCTGAGAATCAGTTCCGCGGAGGTGGAGGTCAGAGGAGCAACGGGACTGCTCACGCGGACGACAACGGGATCCGACGGGAGTTTCCGCCTGCTGGGAGTGCCCGCTGATGCTGAACTGCGCGTGACGCACGACGGCTATGTGGCGCACACGCAGCGTCTGCAGCTTTCCGAGCAAACAACAGTGCAAGTCACGCTCAAGCTTGCGGCGCCTGTGGCGGACGTCTCGGGAAGCTACACGATGACCATCGCGGTGTCAGAGTGCCCGAACCTGAATCCGGCTCCGCTCATCGAAGAGTTTCGGCAACGAACCTACACGGCGATCGTGACGCAAGTTGGATCGACCATCCATGTAACGCTCGCCGGTCCGCGGGTCGTGGGGGTCTTCACCGGCCGCGTACTGGGAGGACGTGCCAGCTTCGTGCTCAACGGCTTCGAGTCGTTGCCCTACACGTACTACAGCACCGATATGCCGGACGTCGTGGAATGGCTACCGGACTCGACCTTCCTGGTGCCCTCCGGAACCGCAGACCTCACCGTCTCTGCCAACCGGTGGGACGGGACGTTGAACGGCAGCATGAGCCAGCTGGCCTCGGTACCGAATGGAAGGAAGCTGGGACGATGTTCGGGTTCCATGTCCCTCACATTCGCCAGGTAATTTGTTTTAACGCAGCTGCTCGAGGAGCCGCTGCGCTTCCTCGCGGCGCGCGCCTTTCATGGCGATGACACGCGCCAACTCCTGCCGCGCGCCGTCGATATCACCCTGCTGGATGCGCGCCTTGGCGAGAAAGAAGTGGGCGTCTTCGAGGTAGGGAGATTCACCGCCGGCGACGACACGATGCAGCTGGTCCTCAGCGCTCTCGGGGCGTCCCAAGACGAGTTCACACGCCGCGAGATAGAACCGCGCCTGGATCAGGGACTCGTCCATCTGCACCGCCCGCCGGAGTCCTGCGACCGCGTCGTCGCAGTTCCCACCCGAATAGGGTTCCATCGCCTCTCGGAATACTCGCTGCGCCTCGGGGGGAGTCGAACGTAGTTGGGGAGCCGTGTAGCGAGGCAGTTGCACGGCTCCGGCCGACGGCGGAAGGGGCCGTGAGGGTGAGGCGGTCCCGCGTGATGGTGATGGTGCGGGACTCGTCCCCGCTCCCGGGCCCGGGGACAGAAACAGCCTGTCGCGCCACTGATCCTCGGTGGCGCGCAGCGCCAGGACCAGCGCCGCGGCTGCCGCAAGGGCGGCAGCCACACGGCGCCAGCGACCGGCTCGAGGCCGCGGTGCGTCGGCCGTCAAGGCGCGGCAGGCGTCTTCCACGATCCGCAGGCGCTCTAAGCAGGCCGAGCAGTTGAAGTAATGGTTTTCAAACGCCTTCTGCTGGTCTTTTTCGAGGCGACCGAGCACGTATCGCTCGGCCAGTTCGTGGCGTTCGACGTCCTCGCACGTCATCTCGGTGCTTGCCCTCCTTCTATATACAGTGTCGGCACATCGGGCTTTTGTGACAGCCCGTCACGTGCCTTTCAGCCGCTCCGTCAGGCGTCGAAGGGCGCGCGACTTCCGTGCCCGCACGACCTGGTCGTCCAGCCCGAGTCTCGCGGCGATTTCCCCTGATTTCAGGCCGTGCACCAGGGAAAGCACGAGCACCTCCCGGTCGGCGTCGCTGACCTCGTCGAGCGCGCGCCGCAACATCCGTGTGCGATCTCTGCGGGCGATCTCATCGCGAAGATCGGCGACCGCGTGAGCGTCCTCGAGCGGCTGCGACGGGCGTGCGAGACGGCCCCGGAGCTCGTTGCTGATCACATTGCGCGCGACCCCCGCGACAAATGCCGCCAGCCGCTCGGCATCGCGGAGCTGCCCGCGGCGCAGACCTGTAATCACGGCAATCAATACATCCTGACAGACGTCGTTGGGATCCGCAGATCCCCTGGATCGGATCCGGGCCATCGTCCGTATCGCGGGGGAGAACAGTTCGGCGACGCGCGCCTCCGCGGCCTCGTCTCCCGCCTCGATCCTGGCTACGAGCTCCGTCTGTTCGCCTGCGCTCAGCAGAGGGAAGGCCATCCGCGTGCGGCAGCGGGCCTACGCTCCCCCGGCGGCCACGAACGCACCCCAGAACGCGGGGTGCGTACTCTCGCCGCGCGCACGACGGGCCGCGAGCGTCTTCATCGTCGCCGCTCGCACCGCCGCTGGCGTCGTGGCCTGCTGAACGAAACGCGCCTTGTAGATCGCATCCATCCACCCGCGCGTCGTTCCATCGTCCACGGGCCACAGACTCACGATCACCGTGCTGACGCCCGCCACTTGAAACGATCGGCGCAGCCCGAACAACTCCTCGCCAGCGGCGATGACGCCGGCGCCAGTATCGCATGCCGATAGTACCGCCCACTCCACGCCCTGCAGATCGAGCGTCGCGATCTCCTCGGCCAGCAGCACCCCGTCGTCTGCCGGCGATCGCGTTTCGCGTCTGTTCGCTCCGGTGAGCGCGAGACCGGCAAGGACCAGCGGTTGTCGCCGGCTCGAGGCTGCGGCCGACGGCGCGCACCAGGCGCCGAGGAAAAACCCATGAGTGGCGAAATGGACGACGCGGCGTCCGCGCACCCGCTCTCGCACCTCCGCCTCGGTAGCGGCGGCATCCGTCAGGCGCACGAAGGCGGTGGTGTCGCGCCGGGCCGCAACAGACCGCCACAATGCGGCGATGGCGTCACCCTCGCGGCGGCTCTCGGGGAGCGCGTCGAAACGCAACGAGGTCAACCCTGTGCAGCGCCCGGCCGCTGCTTGTGACCTCTGAGTCACGGACACGTGCGGAGGTCGGCCGACCGTAGGCAGGGTTGTCGACCAGCAACAGTCCCTCACCTCCAACGGTCTCGCGTTTCGTGAGGTCCCTTTCAGAGGACAGGTAATGAATCAGCAGCGGGTTTTCGACAAGGTATTTGCCAGAGCGGTCGGGCAGCGCGCCCCAGTTGACGAGATGCAGCGGTCCAGCCGGAACGATGAAGACCTGTCGTTGCCCGGCAACCGCTGCGGTGACGGGGTCCCAGATCAGACGCCGAATGCCCGCGCCGAGCTCGCGGTGCACGCGCTCCGATCGCTGCGTTGGATATCCGGCCTCGAGCTCCGTCGAGATCGCGACTCGCCATTGATTGATGCGTTCATCGATGACGCGCGCCGGCCCCAGCGGAACCACCCGTGGCGCTTTGTCGCTTGCACGCGCAACGAAGGCGACGTATTCGTCGCGCGGCTGGGCCACTGAGGATCGCCGGAATCGTACGTACGCGACCAGCGCTGTCGCGTCCGGCAAGCCGGCGGACGCTTCGCCGAGCCCCGTCTTCACCCGTGCTTGCTCGGAGCGGAACTCGAGGCTTCGCTCGGCCAAGGCCCGTTCCGCGGCGTCGCGCTCGCGTCCGGCGCGTTCGACGGCATCCCGGGATGCAGGATCCGCCGCATTACGGACGAGAAGACCCGCGAGACGCTGCCGTGCGGCCGACAGATCGCCGGCGAGCCGGGTCAGCGCCGGGTCGGTCGTTGCGGCAGCAAGCCGTTGCCGCCACGCCATCTCTTCGAGCACGAGCGCTCGCGAACGGACCACCGCATCCCACGTCCGTCGTACCGCGTCGTCGTTTGTGAGGGCACCGCTCGCGAGTAGTGACAGCGCGACGTCGGCTCCTGAGACGCGGTGTTCCGCGTAGCTGAGCGCCTGCCGCTCTGCCAGCGCCTGCGCCGTGATCTGCAGATGCGCGCGCGAGACGCGCTCGGCTTCGAGAGCCGCGTCGAGCGCGGCTGTCGGGCGCCCCGTTTTCGCAAAGACGCGGGCAAGAGATGCGCGGCTCTCGGCCACCAGCGGATGGTCGTCGCCGAGCAGCTCGGATCTGATGCGCAGGGCTCGCGCGAGAGGCGACTCTGCGTCAACGGCTCTGTCTTCGGCGAGCCGCAAATCCCCGAGTCCTTGCAGCGCGAGGGCCGTCGCCGGATGATCCGGCCCGAAGGCCCGCTCCGAGATGGCCAACGCCCGCTCGAACATGGCGCTGGCTCCCGCGTGCTCGCCGAGGCGTGCACCCAACTCCGCAAACCCCGTCAACGTGTAGACGAGGGACGGGTGGTCCGGACCGACGGCCTTTTCACGGATGCTCAACGCCCGCGCGTACAGCGTCCGTGACTCCTGGAGTTTGTTCTGTGCCGCACGAACCTGCGCAAGATTCCCGAGCGCCATCGCGACGCGCGTGTGCTGCGGCCCGAAGGCGCGCTCGAGCACCCGCAGCGCTCGTTCGAACAATCCCGCCGACATATCGAAGTCGCCGACGAGAAAAAAGATCTCCGCCAGGTTGTTGACGTTGAGCGCGACGTCCGGGTGCTCCGGGCCCTGGCGCTTCTCCTGGATCGCAATCGCGCGCTCGTAGAGACGGCGGGCCTCCGCGAGATCCCCCAATTCCCCGACGACGTTCGCGAGGTTGCTGAGCGTCTTCCCGACTTCGGGGTGATCGGGCCCCAGCGCAGCCTCGTAGGCCTCACGGGCTTGCTCGAGACGCTGGCGGGCGCCCGCATAGTCGTTGAGCTGGAACAGCGCGAGTGCCAGGTTGTTCGCGGCCCCCGCTTCGACGACGCGATCGCGCGGATCGGCGCGCTCCGCGATCGTCACCGCACGCTCGCCCAGCTCGCGTGCGCGCGCGAAGTCGCCGGCGTTCGAGGCGAGGGCGCTCAGCGCGGCCAGCGCTCGCGCCACTTCAGGATGGTCGGGGCCTAGCGTCGTTTCGCGGATCCGCAGCGCACGGTCGTAGGCCACGCGTGCGTCATCGAGCTTCCCCTGGCGGCGCAGCACGAGGCCGAGGTTGGACAGGCTGACCGCCAACGCGGAGTCGTCGGGGCGCAGGAGTCTTCTCTTTGAGCGCGATCGCGCGAGTGGCGCTGGGGAGCGCCGCCGGATCGGTGGGCTTGCCCCCTTCGACGAGCGCCTGCACCAGCAGGTCCAACGCCTCTGCCAGTTCCAACGATTCTGGCCCGCTGCGCTCGAGTGACGCGACCAACGCTCGTGCGCGGGATTCTGCGGCAGGGTAGTTGGTGGCCGCGAGCAACCGCCGGATTTCCGCGTGTTCGCTGGCACCAGAGATCTGCTCGGTAGGGTCGCCGTTGGCGACCATCTGCGGCGCCGATCCCGCGGCCAGCAGCGCGAGCGTGATGATCGCGAAAAAGCAGAAAGCTTTTCGACCCGGATCGGACACGCGAACCCCCGCGCACATTATCCATGAGTGCCAGAGTTCGCGACGAGGCCAGATTCCGTTGAATTAGCTACGTCCCGAATATCTAGTTGTCCCTACTGCCCGCGTTTGACCTCTCGCACCGCTCGCCCGACGGCGCGCAGGTGCTCGACTTTCATTTCTTCGTACTCGCGCGACGCCACGATACCGTGGGCGCCGGCGGCAAAGGCCGACAGCGTCGCGCGGTAAATGGTTTCCGGATCGTCCGGGCGGGCTGCCCGGCACGTCGAAGCCTACGCCGGCGTAGATCTTCGTCTTGCCGTTTGCGCTCGCGACGCTGCGTTTGGTTTCCCGGAACACGTAGTCAGGCGTGAAGCCCCGCCCGCCGAGCTCGGTCAGCGATGGCTCGACGCGCTTGTCGTAACCGAACAGGTCGTAGTAGAGCTCCAGCGACGTTTCCAGCGGGATTTCACCGAGGATCGTCTTCTGGAAACGCGGCAGATACCAGTCGCGGATCCGCGGAGAGAGCACGTTGTGATACGCGATGATCTTGACGAAGTCCGTGTGCGGCGCCATTTCCTCGTAGCTCATCTCGGCGCGATAGACGAGATCCCAGCTCGAAGGCTGATGGTCCACGTGCCAGCCCACGTCCGCGGACGGCTTGACCTGTTTTGCTCGCCGGTACATCGCCGCGCAGATCGCTTCGCGCCCGAGCCGGTACTGATATTCCCAGCTCAGAATCTCGGGATAGCGAATCAGTAGACGCAGGAAGCCGCCGAACATCCCCTCGGGTGGGTGGGCCGCGCCTGCCATCTGGCCCTGCACGTACGCGTGGAGCGCCCTGTAACCGTGGCGAGCGCGGTCCGAGTCGATCCCCGCCGCGCGGCCGCGGGCGCGGCAATGCTCGCAGAAGCAGGTCGGGGGATTGTTGTTCCAGGGGGAGATGACGTTCATTAGCGGACCCATCCGCTCGGCTCCCCATTGCATGACCGTCGAGGTCGTAGCTCCGGAACAGATCCTCCATCGTCCCCGCCCAGAACGCGATGTACTCCGGATGGTTCCAGCACGCGACGTTTGTCGGCTGATCGTTCACGTCGCGGGTGACTACTTTCTGATAGTTCGCGACGACGCGGCTCATCGCAGACGACTCGAGGATCCGCGCGTACACCTTCATGCCGCGCTTGCGCGCCGGCTCGACGATCTCGGCGAACAGATCGCGTTTGGAGTGTTCGTGAGTTGGACCGACCACCTGGTGACGGAGCGAGGTGTCCGGGTAGTACTGGTCGTGCGTGCGGACCCATACCAGCGGAAACTGACGCCCGGTGTTGTCGGTGAGCGGCACGCCGTGATCCGCCCGATCGCGAAGAGGCTTGATGAGGGCGGCGTTGTAGGCGTGGCTGTAGGGCATCACCGCGTTGGTCGCGGCCGTCTCGGCGATGAGATCGAGCGTGCGCTCGATCCCTTCGTCGAGGATCGTGTGGGGCCCCATCTGGATACCGCTGAGCGTGCCGGCGACCGTGCCTGGCTTCGGCGTCGTCTGCTCATGCGCTCCGAGGGCGGTGGTGGCCGCCACAGCCGCGAGACTCTCGAGAAAGGATCGGCGGTCAATCACGGGCGCATCTTACTGGGAAGTGCGACAGGTATCCATTGACACGCAAGCGGGACGGCGGCTAGCGTGTGCGTCGCTCATCTGACTCATGGAGGAACCCTGAATGCCTCGTACATCGCGCATGGCCGCAACCCTCGGCCTGACTGTCCTGTTCACCAGCGTGCTCTTCGCGTCCGATCAAGTCCGGCGACGTTCCGGTCCGGCGCTTGTCCCGATGGAGGTCGCACTCAAGGCCGGGGCGGACGCCTTCAACGCGAAGGGAGAAGGCGCCTGTACGCACGCGCCGAAAGCGTCGATCTATAACGTCCTGTCGGAAATGTGGTCGGCCCGGCACGAGGAGGGAGATCGCTCGGTGCAGCTGACGCTCTGGAAGCCCGCTGACGGGTCCGCGCAGATGTTCACGCTCTCGGTCAACGGCGCGAAGAGCCTGACGCTGACGACCGTGCGTGGCGGCGAAATCTCGGGATCCGGAACCGTGACATTCGTGCCCTCCGGAAAAGGCGGCACTTTCACCATCGCGGCGAAGAGTAAAACGGGCGAGACGGTCAGCGGCACCATCCGCTGCGATGCGTTTACGCCGGCACAAGCCGAAGGCGGATAGGCGCCTGATGAAGTTCTGGGCGTCGGCAGCCGATAAAGGTTTGATATGCGGCAAACCTTTATCGCGATGCTCACCGTTGGTGGGCTGCTGGCCTCGGTGGCACCCGTTTCCGCCCAGTTCGGGGTGGGAGGGCGCTTCGCGTGGGTCACCAGCGACACCGAGGCCGATGTGGATTCCCTGCGCTTCGTCGGCGGCCAGGTGCGGCTCCTGGCCGGACGCCTTGGCTTCGAGGCCTCGTGGGACAGGCACACGTCGGAATTCGAACTCGTCAATCAGAAGATTACCGAGAATCCGTTACAGCTGTCAGTCATGCTGCGTACTGGCGGCGGCCGTTTCGTTCCTTACTTGTTGGGCGGACCGGGGTGGTATCGCCGCAAAGTCGAATCGATCGACGACACTACAGACCTGAGCGTCGAGGAAACCGAGTTCGGCTGGCATGGAGGCATCGGCGCCGAAATCATGCTGGGCAAGCATTTCGGCATCCACGGCGACTATCGCTACACCTTCCTCGACTTTGGCGACGACGACGAGGAGGACGAAGGCCTCATTGGCGGGCTCCTCCCTGGGCACCGTGGCTCGATGTGGACGGTCGGCGCGACGATCTATTTCTAGGCGGTAGGGAGCTACGAGCGCCGCAGCACCGACGCGGCATCCACCGACGCGGCGCGGCGGGTTGGGACGATGACCGCGAGGGTCGCGGCGGTGAGCAGGATGAGCGCGGCGCCCGCAAACGCGATCGGATCCTGCGGTGAGACGCCGAAGAGCATCGCCGCCGCTACGACTCGACTGACGAGCAGCGCGGTTCCCGCACCGAGGGCAAGACCGAGCACCACCGGTCGCAAGCTGTCCCACATCAGCAGCCGGAGCAGATCCTGTCGGTCCGCGCCCAGCGCGGCGCGCACACCCATCTCCTTCGTGCGCTGACCGACGACTGACGCGGTCAAGCCGTAGAGACCAATGACGCACAGAATGATGGCGACGACGCCGACGACGCCCGTGAGCGTGGCCAGAACGCGGGGCCGGCCCGCCTCCTGCTCGAGCAGCGCGGCGACGCTGGTGATCCTGACCTCGGCCTGCGGATCGATCGACCGCAGCCGCTGACTCGCCTGATCGATGACGCCCGTCGTACCGGGTGCCACGCGAATCAGGAGATGCGCGGAGGCCTCGTCGGAGGGACCGAGCGGTTCGTACACCGCGAGGACATTGCGCTCGTCGAACCGCGCCGTGATCGCGTCGGCAACGACGCCGATGATCACCGGCCGTCTGTTGGATGGGGGGATCTCCGGTATCGCGATCTGCGCGGGAAGAAGCTGGCCGAGCGGCGACTGGTCGTGCCAGTACGCCCGCGCGAGCGATTGGCTGATGACGGCGACTGGCGCCCGCGCCGCGAGTTCGTCCTGCGTATAGGGGCGCCCGGTCAAGATCCGAAGGCCCAGTGCCTCGAAGTACTCGGCGCGCGTGCGATTGAAGTAGACGACTCGAGCCGATTCCTCGCGTGTGATCGCGCTTCTGGTGAGACCAGAGAATGGCGGAAGTTCCATCAGCGTGACCGACGCGATGCCCGGCACCGTCTGCAACTCGGACGTCGCGCGTGCCCAGGTGTTCGTGACGCCGGCTCCGAACGAGACCGTGTAGAGACCGGTGGCGTCGAACCCCACGTCGACGGTGGCGGCGCGGAAGGTCGCCCGCACGAACAACGTCGCCATGACGAGGAGGAGGACTGACACAGCGGCCTGGGTCATGACGAGCATGGACCGCAGGCGACGCGGCGCCACGCGGTCCTGGCGCGCGCCGTCCCCCTTCAGTGGCGCGACGAGATCGGTTCCGCGACCGTGCCAGGCTGGCGCGAGGCCGGCCCCGACGCCCGTCAGCAGCGTCACGACCCCAAGGAACAGGTAGACGTTGAGATCCGGCGCGAAGTCCACACCGGCCGGCGCATCGATCATCGTGCCGATTGTGGGAAGGGCCCAATAGGCGAACAGCAAGCCGAGGTGTGCGGCGATCGCCCCCAACGCCAGCCCCTCCGTCACCAGCTGCCGGACAATGCGCCCGCGGCTCGCACCGAGCGCGGCTCGCACGCCCATCTCGCGCTGGCGCGCGATCGCAGTCGAGATGAGAACCGTCGCGACGTTCGCGCACGCCAATACCAGCACCAGACCAATGACGGCGAACACGAGGACGGCGATGGCGACGGTGTCTGACGAGCCCGCGCGCCCAAGCCCCGCGTGCGGATCGAGTCTCACCCGTAGCGCGGAATCCCCAGCCGACTGACTGCCCGGCAGTGAAGCGGCCACGCCACTGAGCTGCGCTTCCGCTTCGGCGAGCGACACGCCAGGCAAGAGCCGTCCAAAGACCTGGACCTCGGGGTGTGGCGTGCCCGCGACGGGCGTGGTGTTGTAGACCGCGCCGTAGGCGGCGAGCGGCATCCAGAGCAGGCGGTTGTTCGGTACCGAGAAGCCCCGCGCCGCGACACCGACGATGGTCGCGGGAGTACGGCCGATCCACAGGGTGCGACCGATGACACCGGGATCGCGATTGAGGGTCGAGGTCCAGAAGCCGAAGCTGATGACCACCACGGGCGTGCCCGCGCGTTGTTCATCTCCCGGTTCGAGTGGACGGCCGAGGGTCGTGCGTCCGCCCGTCGCCGGGAAGAACCCGCTGCTGACGAAGGCCACGCTGACGGAGGGCACGTCGACGGTCGCTGGTCCGGTTCGCGTGGCCGCGGTTTCCGTCACGAGGCCCTCGACCTGCATTCGCGTCGCGCCCTCGCGGAGCCGCAGGAATTCCGCGTACGTCCAGACGGTTGCCGTCGAGCGATCGGTCGCCCGCAACACCCCTGGCGCGCGGTCCGGGTCGGCGAGGCCATCGCCGCGCAAGGCCGCCGCATTCATGATGCTGAAGGCCGCCGTGGCGATGCCGAGCCCCAGCGAGAGCCCCACGGTTGTGAGCAGGAGGATCCCTGGCTGTCGCGCGAACAAGCGCGCCGCGTATCTGAGGTCTGCGCCCGCGTCGCGCAACAGCGCGAGGGACGATCGGGAAGTGGACGGATGCACGACCGGCCGCGCTTGAAACCACAGGCTCGCCACATCGCGATAGAGACGCGCGTGGGCGTGGACGGCGCCGCGAGTCGTTCGGCGTCCCTCGAAAAGTTCGTGCAGGTCGGCTTCAACGCCGGGTCGTTCCTCGCGCACCACCGGTGCCAGCCGGAGGAGCCAGTGCGCGAGACGGGGTAGCGGCCTCACGAACGCCCGCCCTCAGTAATCGCGTTCCAGATTCGTTCACGCACCAGGTGAAGATCGCGCGCGGTCCGCAACCCGCTTGGCGTCACCGCGTAGACCCGTTTCGATTTGCCGCCGCGTTGCGCCACCGCTTCGGTCATCGTCGAACGGAGGAAGCCCTTCTCTTCGAGCCGTGCCAGTGCGGCGTAGATCGCGCCAATGGAGATCGGCCGCGCGGTCACTTTTTCCACGTACTGTTGGATGGGGACGGCGTAGGTGTGATCGCCGAGTGCGCGGACAGCGAGGAGCGTGAATTCTTCGAACTCGCCGAGGCGTTCGCCCTTCATATCGTGTTGATACGAAGGGATATCACAATTAGTTCGCGTTTAGATAGAAAATAGTCTGGGAGCTCTACTGCGTCACGCGCCCCGCTTCGAGCCGTATCGACATATCGATGCGCTCGAGACCGGGCTGACCGCACAACGCGGTCGCATCCACGAACGCACTCGCCCGCACGTCCTCGCTCACCCCGCCGCTGAAGACGTCCTTCTCCTCGGCGACGACCGTGCAGCCCAGGAAGCGGCTGAGCGCGGCGCGGCCTTCGGTGTTCGCGATGCGCATGCGGAAGGTGAACAGGATGGTCTTCGCGGATGGACTTCCGTTGCTGAACGCCTCGCCCTCGAGCGTGCCCGACACCTGGCGGCAGAACGTGGCGATGAGCTGATCGCTGCAGAAACCGGGTCGCTGCGACACGCAGGCGGAGAAGGGACCGGGTGGTGACAGCGCGAAGTCGCCGCGGATCGATCGGTCATCCTGG
This sequence comes from uncultured Acidobacteriota bacterium, assembly GCA_963762995.1. GTDB lineage: Bacteria > Acidobacteriota > Vicinamibacteria > Vicinamibacterales > 2-12-FULL-66-21 > JACDCA01. The sequence goes on from CAVXMQ010000025.1 coordinate 550,310, forward strand.
CTGCTGACGCGGAACTCCGCGGGACAGCTGATCGATCCGTGCAGCTGAGGGTACGGCGGCGCGTTATTACCGCGCGCGATGGTGTCGGGGTCGTAGATGCTGAAATGCCAGCTGCCCTGGTAGGTGCCTTCAATCGATCGCTCAGGGGCCCCCGGGCCACCCAATGATCCACACCCGATCGCACCGATCGCCCAGGCGAGTGCCAGGCGAGCAGGCATGCCCGCGCCGCTGGATCGGGGTAAGGCCAGTGAGGTCACCGGGCACAGCGGCCGCAAACCCCGAACCAACCGCGCGATGCTGTTTTGACCGCCGGTAGCCACCATCGGCGCCGGCCTGCTGACGTTCTCGTGGGCGGAGCGACACTTTCGAGTGAGCCGACGGCCACGGCGACGACAAGCGGTTAACCGGCTCGCGGACGACGTTTCGGATCGGAGGGTTGGCGGTACACCCGGAGGACGTCACGAGACCCGCCGATGCGCCGCGTCGTCGTGCGCTCCCCGCAGACCGGACACCAGGTTTGCCCGGGTTCCAGGTGCGCACCACAGATCTTCCCCGGCCCGATTTCGTTCAGACATTCCGCTCGGTCGTGCAGCAGATTTCTGTCCATTGCTCTCGGCCTAAATTCCTGGGGTGAGTGGGGCGGGTCGAACACCCGCCTTCACCGCAGGAGTTTACACATTCTGGCGGGCGTGGGGACGACTGACGGCTATGATCAGGCATTCAGCCGACAAGATGACCACAAACGGCCACTCGCCTCGACGCAGGAGTACGGGAGTGCTCCGCCGCTGGACCGTGCGCATGGCGTGGTCGGTGTTCCTCGTCTTTGCCACGCTGGTCGTGGGAGGAGCCCTCGACGCCCGGCGTCGCCTGGCGGATCTCCAGCCATGGCATCGCGTCGTGCCGCGCGATTTCCGCGCCTCTGACCTCACTCCGAAATCCACCCTCGCCGACTACCTCGCGATCGAGGATGGCGCTTTCCGTACGGTGCAGGAGGAGGTCGAACAGAAACTGGCGCCAGAGTGGCGAATCCAGGCGAATCGCTACAACCCGGATGGCGCATTCCTCCCCGCGGCGGATGGGAACCAATTGGAACCGCACGCAGGTGCTGGCGCCGAGCGGCGAGCCGATCGCCGGGGCGTTGATGGTGCATGGCCTGACCGACACGCCCTACAGCATGCGAACGCTGGGGGAGCAGCTGCAGGCTCGCGGGTATTACGCGATGGCCTTGCGCGTGCCAGGACACGGCACCGTACCGGCCGGTCTGACCGTCGTGAAGTGGGAAGATTGGCTTGCCGCCGTTCGCCTCGGCGTGCGTCACGTGCGGGCGACGATCGGCCCCGACAAGCCCATCGTGCTGGTGGGCTACTCGAACGGCGGCGCGCTCGTCACCAAGTACGCGCTCGACGTGCTCGAAGGCTCCGGCGATCCACAGGTCGAGCGCATCGTGCTGATGTCGCCGATGATCGGCGTGACGCCGTTTGCCTGGATGGCGCGGGTCATCAGCATGCTCGGGCCGATCCCGGCGTTCGAGAAGGCGCGCTGGCTCGACGTGATCCCGGAATACAACCCGTTCAAGTACAACTCGTTCCCCGCGAACTGCCGGGCTGCAGACGTGGAGGCTGACGACGACGATGCAGAGGCAGCTCGAACGCGTCGCGAGCGCGGGGCAAACGGCGAAGCTGCCGCCGTTTCTGACGTTTCAATCACTCGTCGATTCCACGGTGAGCACACCGGCCGTCGTCCATGCGCTCTACGACGTGGTGGCGGACGAGCGGTCCGAGCTGGTGCTCTTCGACATCAATCGGGCGTCCGGCCTCGTGCCGTTCATCCATGACTCGGACGCGACGTTGCTGTCCCGTCTCACCGACACGTCCTCCCGGCGCTACCGGCGCACGCTGGTGACCAACGCCGGTCGCGGACTCGCTCGACGTGATCGAGAAGACGGTGTCCCCCGGCGCCACCACTATCGATACCCGGCCACTCGGCCTGGCCTGGCCGCGAGACGTGTTCTCGCTCTCGCACGTCGCGGTCCCGTACTCGATGTCGGATCCGGTCTACGGGCGCGAGGAGGTCGCCGGCGCTCCGGCGGTGATTCGCATCGGACGCTTGAGTCCACGTGGAGAGAAAGCCGTCTTTTCAGTGCCGTCGGACACGCTCACGCGCCTGACCTGTAATCCGTTCTTCTCGTACGTCAGCGAGCGCGCGCTCGCCTGGCTGCCGGCTGGGCGGCCCTAAAAGGGCCTTACTACTTCGTTCTCCGGCGGCGAAGGACGCGGCCTTCCACCAGTCCCCACAGCACGAGCAGCGGACCGAGGAGCGCCGCCGAGTAGATCGCCAGCGTTACTCCGCCTGGCCCGGTCAGCATCGCGCCGATGCGGTTCTTGAACGGGTCGTCGTTCACCAGGTACGTCCACGTGGACGATGGGCCTTTGATCCCCGTGGCGGTGAGATCCAATCGCGAGCCATCGACGCGTACCGTCGCGAGAGCGGCCAGCACCATCTCGTCGATCGCATCGTCGATTGAGGTAAACGCCCTGATCGCTTCCGACGTGAAGGTGGTCAGCGGGTCGGCGCCCCCCAGCCGCACGAGATGTATTCCCTCGCGCACGTCGGCGCAGAAAGCGAGATGATCGCGCCAGGCGCGGTCGATGCAGCCGAGCGTCACGACGCGCTCGGCTTCGCGAACGGCCTCTTCGCTCGTGGCCGCGACGAGCGCCGCGCGCCGGGCGGGGTCGTGCTCCCACATCCCGGGGACTTCGTCTCCTACGAGGACCGCCCCCCGCCGTTCCATGATGCGCTGATGCTGTTCCTCGACGACGCGGGTGTAGCGGCCGAGCGTCCGTCGAATCTCGTAGTTTTGGCCCTCGACGATGCGCTGCGCCCGCGCGACCTCTCGACGGAGCACGGGGTGGTCGATCGGGGCATCCGAACCGGTCGCCGCCGGTGCCCACCGCTGCAGCAGCGAGCAGATGCCGTAGCGTGCGATCACTTCGTCTTCCAGGCTGACGAAGAACCGCGATTCACCTGGATCGCCCTGGCGGCCGGCGCGCCCGCGTAGTTGCAGATCCACGCGCCGGCTCTCGTGACGGTTGGCGCCGATCACATACAGGCCGCCGAGGGCGGCAACGGCCTCGCGATCCGCTTCGTCAGCGCCACCGAGTTTGATGTCCGTGCCGCGCCCTGCCATGTTGGTCGAGATCGTGACGGCGCCGAGCGCTCCGGCACGCGCGACGATGGCGGCCTCCTCGGCGTCGTTCTTGGCGTTCAACACGGCACAGCGAATGCCGGCTGCTTCCTGGAGTTGCTGCGCGAGCCGCTCCGATTCCGTCACGCTGGCCGTTCCGACCAGTACGGGACGACCGGCGGCGTGCGCGACACGCAGCTGCTCAACGATGGCGTGCTCTTTGGCGGCGGTGGTCGCGAACACGACGTCTTCACGGTCGATGCGCTGCACGAGGCGGTGTGTCGGGATGACGGCGACGTCGAGCCCGTAGACCTGCTTCAATTCGTCCGCCGCGCTTTGCGCAGTGCCGGTCATGCCGCACAACTTCGAATACCCGCGGAGAAACCGCTGCAGCGTAATCGACCCGAGGATCCGTCCGTCGCCGCGGCGCTCGAGGCCCTCTTTCGCTTCCAGCGCCGCCTGGAGTCCGTCGGGCCAGTGTCGATCGGCCACGACACGCCCGGTGAACTCGTCCACGATCTCGATGCGGCCGTTGCGGACGATGTAGTCCACGTCGCGCCGGAGGAGCATCCGCGCGTGGAGCGCGCAGTTCAGTTCGGTGAGGAGCGCGATGTTTCCGGCACCGTGCAAGCTGCCGCAGGCGAGCGCTCGCTCCACATGCTCGATGCCCGCTTCCGTCAGCTCGATGTCACGGCCGTACTCGTCTGAATCGAAGTGAACGCCGGGCAGGAGCGACGCGGCGAGGGCGGCGAGCAGCGGCGCCCGTGACTGAGCGTGATCGACGGCGCCGGCAATGACGAGCGGCACGCGTGCTTCGTCGATCATCAGCGAGTCCGCTTCGTCGACGATCGCGCAGTGAAACGGGCGGTGCACGACGTCGGCGGGATCTGCGGCCAGGAGGTCGCGAAGGTGATCGAACCCCGCTTCCTTCGCGGTCACATAGGTGACGTCGGCGCGATAGGCCTGTCGCCGCTCGCTCGGTGTCAGTCCGTGTTGGACCGATCCGACCGCGATGCCGAGTCGTCGATAGACCGGTCCCATCCACTCGGCGTCGCGATGGGCGAGGTAGTCGTTGAAGGTGAGTACGTGGACGCCGCGGCCGGCAAGCGCGTTGAGCGCCGCCGGCATCACCGCCGCCAGGGTCTTGCCCTCGCCGGTCTGCATCTCGACGACGTGCCCGTCGTCCAGGGCGAGGGCCGCCAGCACTTGTTCGTCGAACGGACGCTGGCCGAGCGCGCGATCGGCGGCCTCGCGCGCGAGCGCGTATTGCGGTGGCCGCAAGGAGCGCAGCGTTTCACCGGCGGCGGTGCGCCGGCGCAGGTCGAGTGCTCGTTGCAGCAGTTCGCCGTCTGACAACTCGCGGCATTCACGCTCGAGATCGGCAACAGCGCCGAGTTCCGATTGATACCCACGCAGATCGAAACGAACGGTCGACCCCTGGAGGCGACGGACGAAGTCGCGGAAAGCCATGAAACCTCCAAAGCACGTGCTACGTGCTACGTGCGACGTGCGACGTGCTGACGTGCGAACGTGCGGAAAAAGTTGGCTACGCGTGGAGGTTTGCCGGGGGACCGCGGGAGGAGAGCTGCGAGACGAGCGGGTCGGGGTGTTCAGCGCAGAGATTCGCCGCGATGTGGAAGGGGACTGGGCCCTCGTCGATCAGCAGGACCCAGAGCGGCTCGCAGAGCGCGTGCTCGAGCGCGGACGAGCCCGGGACCAGCGCCGAAACAGTGATGACGGCGATCAGGCCGGCGGCGATGAAGCTGCGGGGCCTCGGCATGGCGTGAACAGATTGTAACGCCATTGATCGATCGCTCGCGCGGTACTGGAGGGGAAGTTTTCTGGGATGGCCGCACTGATTCGCGGTTGACCTCTGCAGTCGTACTTCGCTCGTAAACGTGTTTCGCGCGCGGTAACTCGTGCGTTCGCTCATTTTTCAAACGCACGCGAAATGGTGAACGCGCTCAAGGGCACGTGCCTTGCCCCGCCTCGCGTCCGTACGCGATCGGATGAAGAGGAGGTTGCGAATGAGGAGACAGGTCACCGTCTGGACCGTTGCTGCTGGAATCGCACTGGTCTGGTATCTCGCGGCCACCTTGCCGCGAGTCTCCGCTCAATCCGGGTTCCCGGATCCCAATGCAGGCCTCGACCCTGCGGAATTCGGCAAGGTGTCGCCGTTCATTCCCATGCAGAGCGTGGAGGCCGTTCACATGGGTCTCGTCTGGAAGCGGAATTCAGACCAGCCGAAGATCCTTTACCATTCCCGATTTCCCGAGTATCGCGTCGACGACATGGTTGACAACGCGCTTACCGACCTGGCCATCGCTCGTGGGGCGCTGACGACGGCGGGCATTCAGTTCAACTCGTCGCTGCGGGATGTGCTGCACGGCTTCGATCCATTTCTGGGCCTCGGCACGGAACGGTCCGCCGATGACTCGTTCCAGAGACTCACCTATGGCGGTTACCTGATGCGCCAGGGGTTGAGCCAGAGCGTGCCGACGCGCATCGTCGCGAACCGCACGATGGAGCGGCAACTGCTGTTCGATCCGTTCCATCCCGATGCCCTCAAGAACACGGGCAAGTTTCACACCGCGCTCCTCGACGAAAACGACTTCGCGTTGAACCGTGCGGCATTCTCCGAGAACGGGTATTCGAAGGGGATGTTCTACAACACCTACTGCAACGCTCGCGTGACCCTCGCCGACGGACGCGTTTACGTGTTTGGCGGTCACGACATGCAGAGCGACAACGGCTTGTACAAGGTCAACATCTTCGATCCGGAGACCGAGTTGTGGACCCGCCGCAGCGAGCCGTGCGTCAGGTCGAACTGGACACGCGATCGGTTCGGCGTAAGCCTCTTCGCGGGCAATCCGAACGCACCCTTCTTCGAAAACTGCGATCCGCGGAACCAGCAGAGCACGCAGCCCTCCGATCCGTCAGATCAGAAGTACGCACGCTGGTACCCGTCGGCAGCCCCACTCCCGAATGGCTGGGTGCTCGTCCTCGGCGGCTTCGATCAGGACGGCACCGTTCCGCCGGATCCGCTCCGGGTTGAAAAAGGTCGCAACAATCAGAGCCAGAGCGACGGCGCATTCACAGCGAGTCGCGTGAACATCGTGGTGCCGGAAGTCTACGATCCGGTGACCGATCGGAACATCGCGCTGGAAAACGCCCGGATGGCGTTCCCCCTCTATCCGCAGATGGAGATCGTCCAGACCGGACCGGGACAGGACGACTGGAAGGTGTGCACCTACGACGGAGAAATCAACTACGGCGGAATCGATAATGAGGTCACTCCCACGTCGGGCTACCGCAACGCACAAGGTGAGCGTCAACTCGGAGGCGCCAGGTTCGGCGTCGGCGGAGGCACGCCCCCCTTCACTGATGGCAACACCTGGTGCCTGGATGTCATCGGCGCCATGAAGGACCCGAACCGGAACATCCCGGCGACCAATCACTGGACGTTCCTGGACAAGGGCCTGGAGCTCAGGCCGTACTGCTGCTCGACCGCGAGCTTCGTCGAGATCAACGAGGAGGGCCAGACGACGTCTCACAAGTGGTTCATGATTTCCGGACAGGATGCGTCTGGCGATCCGACCGGCACCGTCGAGGTGATGGAGTTCACCGACCCGAGTCCGCGGTGGCGGAGGGTCGGGTCTATCCTTCAGCCGCTCGCGACGACGAAGGTCGTGCTGCTGCCCGACGGACAAGTGCTCATCGGCCAGGGCGTGAACCGCTCCGTCACCTGCCCGGCCGGTGACACGCAGTGCTTCGACGAGAAGGAAGGTCATTTCTTCCAGATGTTCGACCCCAGCGTGGTGGACCGCGGGCTCGAGATCTCGGTGAAGCGACTGGCGCGGACGACCGTGTCGCGCGGCCTTCATGGGACGGCGACGCTGATGCCGGACGGCACCGTGTTCTTCGCGGGCGAGAACCGCGAAGCGCTGGTGCGCCCTGACGACCCGCGGTTCCCACTCACGACCTCGTACGCCGGCGAGCTGCCGCGCGGCGATCCCGACGTCGGCGTCCCTGTCGGCCAGATCTTCTCGCCCCCCTATCTCTTCCAGAAAGGGGGCGCCCCGGCCCAGCGGCCGGTGATTACCGATGCGCCGAAGGACATCCAGTACCGCGGCTCGTTCGATATCAAGGTTGACGGCCCGGCGAGCGCCATCAGGTCCGTTGCGCTCCTGCGCAGCGACCACAACACCCACAGCCTCACGGCGGGCGACCGCTATGTGAAGCTCTTTTTTCGCGTGAAAGGGGACGCGACCAAAGGCGAACTGCGGGTGGTTGCGCCCAAGCTGCCGGCACAGGCGGTTCCGGGCGTCTATACCCTGCACGTCGTCAACACCAACGGTGTGCCGAGCGTAGGAAAGCAGATCCGTATCAGGCCCGAAACCAGGGGATCGGTAACGCCGTTCAAGTAGAACCGGCTTATGGCCGAAGTACCGAGGAAGGTGCCGAAGGTCACGGCCACCAGGGCGTAAGCGAAGATGCAGGTGACCTGACCGACGATGCGCGTCAGGCTGCGGTCGCCGCGCCGGTAATTCGATGCGCCGAATCGGATTGCTAGCGCGGCGAAGCCGGCCGCGAACAACAGCGCGCTCGTGAGCACCTGGGCATCCGTCGGCGCGGATCCGACATGCCATCCGGCGTTTCGCACGAAGGCGCGGACCGTACGTTCCGCCAGGACGGTGATCCAGGAAACCAGGGGGATCCCGCCGGCGACCACGGGAACACACAGGATCAGTGCGCGAATGCCGCTGCTCGCCAGCGACGAGATGTAAAGGCTGGCCGTCGACAACACCAGCACGACCACGAGCAGCGTCACGCCGTCGCGCGGATCGGACGCGCGCGTCAGGAAGCAGCAGGATCACGGCGGCCGGCAAGGCGACCGCGAGTCCGACCGAAACGGCATACGCGACGGCCGCCTTTATGCCCCACTGTTTCGTCACGGGCATGGGCAGCAGCAATTGCCACTGGATCGTGCCCAGCTGCCGTTCCTCGGCTCCGGCGAGCGCCCCTGCCAGGAGCGCCAGCAGCGCGGCGTACATCGCGGTGACGGCCAACAGGATCTCGCCGTCGAAGATGCGGATCCGTTCGCGCTCTCAGCACCATGAACAGCGCAATGGTCAGATAGATCGCTCCGATCGCGAACACCATCTGTTGAAGGCGAAGTTCCTTCGCGACGAGCTGCCAGACCGGGCTCGTCCGGCGCCGCGCCGCGCCCCGCGTGTCGCGCCGTGGCGCGAGCCACTGCGGGAAGTGGATCTCCCGTCCACGCCCTTCGATCGCTTCGGCGTGAACAAACGATCGCCACAGCGTGATCGCGGCGGCGATCCACAGCAGCGGCATCACGCGCCAGAACAACAGGATTTGGAATCGCTGAATGGCCGCGGCGTCGGTGTCGAAACGGATCCAGCCAATGAGGTCGCCGCCGACGGCAACGAAACCGAGCAGGCTCCCCGCGAAGATAGCGCCGGCGAGCGTTCCTCGGCAGAGCAGGGTCAACGCTGGAGCGAGGAGCATGGCGGTGAGCCAGACGACGAACGCGATCTGCTGCGGCGTGGCCGGTGCCTTGTCCAGTTCGCCGGGCAGCGTGAGCGCCGCGGCTCCGCCCAGCAGCGCGACGAGGACGCCGGCCACCACGAGCTTCACGAACAGGGTCTGATACCGCGAGACCGGCAGCACGAGCAGCTGTGGCAGCGTCCGGTGCGCGTACTCGTGGCCAAACGCATGGGCGCCGATCGCGAACGACCCCAGCACGTAGGCGAGCACCGCCGCGCTCCGCACCAGGTCGTATCCGGCCAATGCCGGTGCGAGCGCGAGCAGCGAGCACGCGAACCAGAGCGGCAGGAGCGCGCGAAACTCCCTGGCGAGCGAGGCCATCAGCGCGGGGGTCATGCCGTCGCCCCCGACGACTGGAGCCTCGACACGAAGATCTCCTCGAGGCTGAGCGACTCGGTGGTCACGGATTCCGGCGCGTGCGCGCGCAGGCGCTCGATGACTTCCGGCGTGTTGCCATCGACCAGGATCTCGAGCTCGCGTCCGCGGCGGGTGAGCACGGCGCCGGGGACGCTCGACGTGAGCCGGCGCCTCCAGGAACCGGGCGTGGACCTTCTGGAACCGTTCGCGCGCCGCATCGGCGTCGAGCGTGAGCACGTCGCGTCCCGAATCGATAATCGTGAACTGATCGATCAATCCTTCGAACTCCGAGATCAGGTGCGTCGAAACGAACACCGTGCGGTTGCCGGGATCTCCCTCCTGGTACGCACCGATCACCGTCTGGATGAACTCGCGCCTGACGATGGGGTCGAGGCCGGATGTGGGTTCGTCGAGCACCAGGAGCTCAGGTTCGGGACAGATGGCGGTGATCAGCGCCAGCTGCGTGCGCTGACCTTTTGAGAGGTGCGACGCCTTCTGCCGCGGGTCGAGCCGGAACTGGCGGAGGAGCTCGGCCTCGAGCGCGTGGTTCCACGTGGGCCGGAACGCCGCGCAGTAGTCGAGCACGCCGCGCACGGTCATCCAGGGATAGAACGCCACCTGGTCGGGCACATACGCCAGTCGCGACTTCACCGCTACTTCATCCCGCTGCGGATCGAGGCCGAAGATCCTGGCTGTGCCGCTCGTCGGACGAATCAGGTTCAGGAGGCACTTGATGGTCGTGGTCTTGCCGGCGCCGTTACGCCCGAAGAACCCATAGCAGCGGCCGCGCGGGACGCGCAGGTTCAATCCATCGACTGCGTCGGTGTGGCCGAATCGCCGAACCAAGTGATCGACTTCGATGACCGGGGTGTTGGTTGTCATGGTGGTTTATGTCCCTACCGCGCGAACGCGCTTCTGCTCGAGCGCGTCAAAGCGTTCTTCGGCCAGCCGGAGGAAATCCTCCCGGCCGATCTGCAGATGGTGCGCGTGCACGACCGCGCCGTCGATACGGTCGGCGAGCAACTTGCGACGGACGTCCTTCCGCAGCGGAGAGCCGCCGGCGCGCACGAAACTGCCCTTGCCGGGCTGTGTGTCGATGACGCCGAGGCTTTCGAGTTCCGCGTATGCTTTGGCGATCGTGTTCCGGTTGACGCGGAGTTCTTCGGCGAGCGGCCGGATCGAGGGCAACGGCTCACCGGGCTGAATCGCACCCGAGGCCGCTGCGGTCTTTACCTGTTCGACGATCTGCAGGTACACCGCTTTGCCCGATTTGAAATTGAGTTGAAAGCGCATACAGTCGCTAACTGTCATATAACAGTATGACAGTTTAGGACATTTGTCAATTCGTGCCGACCACCCTCGTGTTTTATGACGGCGTCTGCGGTCTCTGCGACGGGTTCATTCAATTCCTTCTGCGGCGCGACCGTCGTGCGCGCGTGGCGTTCGCGACCCTTCAGGGAGAGTTGGCCCGTCGCATGCTGCCGAAAAGCGGATATGACCCTGCGGATCTCGATACGGTGGTAGTCATAGCCGGCTGGAACGGGCCGGAGCCGCGCGTGCTGAGCCGATCGCGCGCCGTGCTCCATGCGGTCGAGCAGTTAGGCGGATTCTGGTCCGCCGCGGCAGTCGCCGCCCGCGCCGTACCGGTCGCTCTGGCGGACGCGATCTACCGCGTGGTCGCGAGGCACCGTTACCGGTGGTTCGGTCGCTACGACGCGTGTCCGTTGCCGCGTCCTGAATGGCGCGACAGGTTCATCGAGTGAGCGACTTCCGCTACGACATCCTCAACGATCGCGCGCATCGCCCCTGGCCGATGCCCGGGTCGCCGTGGATCATGACGCAGACCTGGCACGACCTGCTGTTCGCGCATTGGCCGGTGGACGCGAACGCGCTGCGCGAACACGTGCCGGCTGGCTTTGAGATCGACACCTTCGATGGCCAGGCGTGGGTGGCGGTCGTCCCGTTCCACATGTCGAATGTCGCGCCTCGCGGCGTGCCGGCATTGCCCTGGGTGTCGGCCTTCCCCGAGCTCAACGTGCGAACCTACGTTCGAGTGAAGGCGCGACCGGGCGTCTACTTCTTCAGTCTCGACGCTTCCAATCCGGTTGCGGTCGGCGTGGCGCGCACGCTCGTGCATCTGCCGTACTTCACGGCAACGATGAGCGTCGAGCCGAAGGAAGGATGGATCGAGTACCGCAGCGAGCGGACCCGTGGCACGGGCGCGCCCGCGGAGTTCGTCGCGCGCTACCGTCCCGTGGGTCTCGCGTCACCGCCAGTCGAGGGCAGCCTGGAGTACTTCCTCACCGAACGGTACTGCCTGTTCACGGTCGATTCGGCGTTCCACGCCTATAGCCTTGACATTCACCACCCGCGCTGGCCGCTGCAGACGGCGGAAGCGGAAATCCGCGTCAACACGATGGCCGATGCGGCGGGAATTCGATTGCCGTCGATGGCGCCGCTGCTGCATTTCTCGAAGCGGCAGGACATGGTGGCGTGGCCGTTGGAGCGCATTGGGCGCCCCTAAGGGGCTTACAACGACTGGGGCTTGACGACAACGGTTTCGCGGCGTCGAAGCGCTTGGCCATTTCGGTGAAGGCGGGTGTCGGGCCTTTCCAGCGGAGATCCTCGACCGCGTCGAATACCGGCACGTCGGTCCTCAGCGTGGCGAGTTTGCGGAAGAGGATCGCGCGGTCCCGTTGCTCGTCCAGCGTGCGCGCGAGTGTGGCGGCGCTGTGTGCGTTCACGCGCCATTCCCGCCAGTCGGCAGGGATCGCGTCGATGTGCTTGAACTTCGCGAGCACCGCGGCGCTCGATTTTGCGCCCCAGCCCGGGAGGCCAGGGTAGCCGTCGGCGGCATCCCCGACCAGCGCCAGGTAATCGGGGATCGACGGCGGTTCCACGCCGAACTTCTTCACGACACCGGTCTCATCGGTCACCGCGTTCGTGCGCCGATTCAACTGCACCACACGATCGCCGCGGACGCACTGTGCCAGGTCCTTGTCGGGCGTACAGATGAAGACGCGTCCCACCGAGGGATCGGCTGCCGCCTTCTCCGCCGCCGCCGCCAGCGCATCGTCCGCCTCGAACTCGATCATCGGCCACACCGTGACGCCCATCGCCGCCAGGCCTTCCTCGAGAAGAGGGAACTGTGAGAGGAGCGCGGGATCGATGCCGGCGCCGGTCTTGTAGCCGGCCCACATCCGGTTGCGGAACGACTCGATGACATGATCGGTCGCCACACCGACGTGCGTCGCGCCCCGGTTGATCATGCCGAGCAGGGAGGTCAGGACACCGTGCACCGCGCCCACCTCGACGCCGTTCGCGTCGCGGCGTTGGGGGACGGCGAAAAAGTAGCGGAAGAGTTCGTAGGTGCCGTCGACGAGGTGAACGTCTGGCCCATTCATGGTCGGTTTTCCAGTATTATTAGCGTTCGCAGCGTTCACAACGCAGGCAGCCTGCGCCCGTAGCTCAGTTGGATAGAGCGCCGGGCTTCGAACCCGTAGGTCGGGGGTTCAAATCCCTCCGGGCGCGCCAACCTTCGCTCGTGAGCGTTATTGCGCCCGTAGCTCAGCTGGATAGAGCGTTGGCCTCCGGAGCCAAAGGTCGCAGGTTCGAATCCTGCCGGGCGCGCCAAGCCTACAACGGATTTCTCGCGAAGCAGAGATCCTCGACGATCCTCCCGCCAATCAAATGTTCCTGGATGATGCGCTCCGCGTTCTCAGGTGTGACCTGGCGGTACCACGCGCCTTCCGGATACACCACGGCGATCGGTCCTTCATTGCAGATGCGCAGGCACTGGCACTTCGTGCGGTAGAACGGTCCGTTGCTGCCCGTGATGTCGAGTTCCTTCATCCTTTTCTTGATGTACAGCCACGTCTCTTCGCCTTTGTCGAGGTCCGTGCAATCGGGACCCAGGCACACAAACAGATGACGTGTGAGCTTGCCGACGCCGAACTGCGCCGCGGACTCGCTCGGGCTCTGGTCGCGTTTGGCCATCGCGCCATGGTACCGCGCTTGCTGTCCTCCTATCACTCATGAAGGCCGTGATCCTCGATGTCGATGGGACGCTCGTCGACAGCAACGACGCCCACGCGCACGCGTGGATGGCCGCGTTCGAAGAAGCGGGGATTACGGTCGAGTACGAGGCGATCCGGCGTTCGATCGGCATGGGCGGCGACAAGTTGATGCCGGCGGTTTCGGGCATCGACGAATCGTCGCCGCGCGGCCGACGCATCGGTACGCGTCGAGGCGAGATCTTCGCCGCAACCTACCTTCCGGCAGTACGAGGCTTCCCCTGCGCGAGGGACTTGATCAAGCGCTTCCTCGAAGACGGTTTCGTGCTCGCCGTTGCCAGCTCCGCGGCCAAAGACGAACTGCAACCGCTGCTCGAACGTGCCGGCGTCGCCGACCTCATTCACCGGCGTACGTCGTCAGACGACGCGGAGGAATCGAAGCCGGATCCCGACATCGTGCAGGCGGCGCTTCGCGAGGCCGCCGTCGATCCGTCGGAGGCGATCATGGTGGGCGACACGCCCTACGACGTCGAAGCGGCACTGCGAGCTGGGATCCGGATCGTGGGCCTCGAGTGCGGCGGCTGGTCGAGGGAGGCGCTGCAAGGTGCGATCGCCGTCTATCGCGATCCCGCGGAGTTGCTCGTTCGCTACGACGAGTCGCCGTTCGGCAGGGCGCGCCGGGTCTAAAGACCCGGCCTACTTGTGGTCGCCGTACTTGCGGAACACGGCTTCGAGGTTCGCGGGCTTCGCCTTACGCAGCGGGGCCCAGAGATCGCCGACCTGCTTGAACCGCTCCGGCGCCGTCACGATGGTGAAGTCGCGCCGATCGATCCCTTCGAACACTTCCTTCCACGTCAGCGGCGTCGAGACACCAGCATAGGCGCTGGCGCGCGCGCTGTAGGCGGTCGCCAGTGTCTTGCCCAGGATGTTCTGCAAGTAGTCGACGTAGACCGTGCCCTTGCGGCGCGCCTTCACGGTGCGCTCGACGGTGGCGATCTTCGGATGTCGCGAGGCGATCACGGTCGCGACGATCTGGCAGAAGAGCATCCCTGATTCGTACGATGTGCCTGCCGCCAGCGGAATGTAAATGTGCAGGCCGTTCGATCCGGACGTTTTCGGGACGCCGGTGACCTTGAGCGAGGCCAGTTCGTCGTGCACCAGTCGCGCGACGTCGAGCACGGTATTGAACGTCGCGCCATCACCGGGATCGAGGTCGATGGCGACGTAATCGGCGTCGAGGGGCGACTGCACGCGCGAGAACCACGGGTCCTGCGAGATCGCCGCGATCTGCGTCATGTAGAGGAGCGTGAGCAGCGATCCGCCGATGAGGCGCTGCGCGTCGGGCTCCGAGATGGGATCGATGTCGTCGGGGATCGTCTCGATTCGCACGCCGTGAGGCGGGCGTTCGAGGCGGTTGCGTTGCTGGTAGAACGCCGGACCGGCGATGCCGTTCGGAAACCGCTTCATGACGAGCGGTCGGTCCGCGACGACCGGGAGAATCAACGGCGCCACCGTCGCGTAGTAGCGGAGCAGGTCCCCCTTGGTCAGCTTGAGGTCCGGCCAGAAGATCTTGTGGGGATTGGTGATGGCCAGGCGCGAGCCGTCCGGCAGCGTGAGCGCCCCGTCTTTACGCGCGTCCTCGAGCGCGCGCAATTGCTCGACGACGGCGTTCGTCTCGTCCTTCTTCTTCTGCGGTTTCTTCGACGGTTTTTCGATGGTCACGAATGTGGGGGTCTTATCGTCGCGCAATCCAAGATACACGGGGTGTCGCAGTTTTTCGTCTGCCGTCCACTCGGTGAAGCGGATCTGCGCGACGAGGGTCGGTGTCACCCAGTGCGCCGGCTCGTTGGTCTTGAAGCGCTCCGAGAAGGGGGAGCTCGTCGTCTTCCGCACCTCGAGCAGCTTCCAGACGCGCGCGAGTTCCTTCTGGTCGAATCCTGTCCCCGTGTGTCCGACGTACTTCAGGGTCCCTGGCGTCCGAGGGTCCGGCACGCCGAGCAGCAGCGCACCGAAGTATTGCCGCGACTGCCGCGGCTCCGTCCATCCCCCGACGACGAACTCCTGTTCGTTGACGACCTTCAACTTGCGCCACGCCGGGCTGCGTCGTCCCGACTGGTACGGGGACTGCGCTTCCTTCACGATGACTCCGTCCCAGCCCTCCTTCGTCGCCCGCGCGTGGAGCGCCCGCCCGTCCCCCTCCACCTGCTCGCTGACCCGCACCGGGGTCAGACCGGGGTCAAACGCAGCCTCGACCGGGGTCAGACGAGGGTCAAACCTAGCTTCGACCGGGGTCAGACCTCGGTCTGACCCCGGTTTGACCCTCGTCTGACCCCGGTCTGACCCCAGGAGGGTGAGGAGGCGGGAGCGGCGGGTGGTGAGGGGGTGGCCGCGGAGATCTTCTTCACCATCGCGCAGGATGTCGAAGGCGATCAGGGCGACGGGCTGGGACTTCTCGATCTGCTCGACCTCTTTTGCGCTACTGAGATGCATGCGTCCCTGGAGCTTCTGGAAACCTGCCGGACGGCCGTGTGCGTCGAGTGCCACGATCTCGCCGTCGAGCAGCACGGGCCCCTTCAACCTGGCGCCCCACGCCGCGAGTGCCTGGACGATAGAAGGAAATTGATGCGTCTTGTCGTTGCCGAGCCGCGACCAGATGCGAACCGTCGCACGCGGCTTGGCCGGCTCGACATGCACGAGCGCCCGGATGCCGTCGTACTTCGGCTCGAACACCAGTCCTTTCCCCGTCAGGGGCGGCTCGGCCAGCGTCGCCAGCATGGGCCGCACCTTCGAGGGATCTTCGCGCCATTTCATTGACTCGCAGCAGCATAGCCGCTGCGGACAGTGGGGTAACTTGGGCGACTGTAAAACTTAGAACTCAGAACTCCGAACTAAGAACGCGTCCGGGTCTGAAGACCCGGCCTACGCGTCCAATTAGTTAGATGTAGTGCCGGGTCTTTAGACCCGGCTTAAAGATGCCGAGGCGTCTAGCGCCGAATCGTTCTTAGTTCTTAGTTCTAAGTTCTAAGTTTGAGAGTCCCCCGAATCACCCCATTGCTGATCCGAGCTAGACTGCGCAAATTCGTGAAACGGGACGCGGCAGATCGAGCCGATAATCGGGACTGCGTAAGGAGACTGAAACGATGGCGGCACGTCCGACTTGGAAAGGGTTCCTGAAGATCAGCCTGGTCAACATCCCGGTGCGGGTGTTCCCGGCGACTGACTCGGCGGCGACGATCAGCTTCAACCAGCTGCACGGCGAGTGTCAGACGCGCATCCAGCAGAAGCGCTGGTGCCCGAACTGCGAGCGCGAAGTGCCGAACTCCGAGATCGTCAAGGGATACGAGTTCGAAAAAGGACGCTACGTCGTCATGCAGGACGAGGACATCTCGAAGGTGCGCCCCGAGTCCACGCGCGTGATCGACCTCGTGCAGTTCACCGACGCCGCGGCGATCGACCCGATCTACGTCGAGCGTCCGTACTATCTCGCTCCGGACGGGCAAATGGGGATGGACGCCTTTGCCGTCATGCGCGAGGGCATGAAAGGGAAGGCCGGCATAGGCAAGCTGGCGCTCTACGGACGCGAGTACCTCGTGGCCGTCCTGCCGAAGGACAAGGGGCTCGTGATGTACACGATGCGCCACGCCAACGAAATGCGCGGCATGGACCAGATCGAGGAGCTCGATAGCGTCCCCGAGAAGGTGAGGCCCGAGGAGATCAAGCTCGCCAAGCAGGTGATCGAGAACTTCGAGGGGACCCTCGAACCTCGAGGAATATCGCGACGAGTACCAAGAGGAGTTACGCCGCATCATCGACGCGAAGATCGCCGGCGAAGAGATCGTCGCGACGGCGGAAGAGACGCCGCCGAAGGTCGTGAACCTGATGGACGCGCTCCGCCAGAGCCTCGATCGCGTCAGCACGGGGAAAAAGAAGACCGCGAAGGTGGCGGATGCCAAGCCCGCCAAGACCGTGGCGAAGGCGCCGGCGAAGAAGCGCGCGGCGCGTTAGCGCCGGCTCACTGCGACGTGTACTGATCGAAAATCTGCTCGCGGACCCACTGGGCCGAGGATCCCTCGCCGCAGCGGATCTTCAACGCCTGCGGCCGCCCGCGGATGCTGATCCTCCAGTGCCCCGGGCTGCCGTCGATCGCCGCAATCGTCAGTTCAGCCTTCGGCAGACCGAGCTCCTTCAAGGTCGCCCGCGCGATCCGCTCCATTTCCTGTCTTTCCATTGAATGCGCGCATTCTACTCGTAATCACGGCCGTTCCCACGCAGGTTTCGTCTAACCTGCCACCATGATCGAACGCCTTCTCGCCGACATCCGGTCGGCGACCCGCGCCCTGGCGATCACGCCGGCACCCGTCGCCTGGGCCGTCATCCTGCTGGCCGTCTCGGTTGGCCTGAATCTGGCCATGTTCGGCCTCATCGACCGCGCGCTCCTCAGCCCGCCTGCGCACGTCGTCAACCCTGAGCGCGTCTTCACGCTCGCGTTCCAGCCGGTGGATGACGTCACCGGCCAGGTCCGCATGACAACGACCAGCTACCCGTCGTTCGAGGCGATTCGTGAGCAGATGTCGGCAGCATCGCGCGTGGCCGCCTGGCAGCGTGTCTCGTCTGCCGTGGTGGTGGACTCCACGCAGGTGGAAGCGGACGTCATGCTCGTCTCGGACGGTTACTTCGACGTCCTCAACGTCCGCCCTCAGACCCAATCCACCAACACGCAGAGCGACGGGGCCATCCTCAGTCACGCGTTCTGGACGGCGCGCTTCGGAGGCGATTCGGCGGTCATCGGCCGCCACATCACGGTACGGGGTATCGACTTCACCGTAACAGGGGTCATGCCGCCTGGCTTCAGCGGACACAGTGCGGCCCGTGTGGACGTCTGGGTACCGCTCACCGCAGCGATGGCGCAGACGCCGGAGTGGCGCAATCCGTTTCGGAACATCGCGTCCGTAATCATTCGCCTGAAGTCAGGCGAGCGGGCGGAGACTGCCGCGCAACAAGCGACCACCGCCCTCACGCTATCGCCCCGGCGCGTTTCGTTGTTGCCGATCGGCGGCGCGACCATCGGAGCCAACGAGCGGCGGATCGCCTATTGGCTGACCGCCGTGTCGGCTCTCGTGTTAGTGATCGGCCTCGCCAATACCGCCACCTTGCTGCTCGTGCGCGGCGCACGCCGTCGTCGAGACCTGGCGATCCGCGCCGCACTGGGCGCCACTCGCGCTCGTCTGCTAACACAGGTGGTCGTGGAAGCCGCGATCATTGCGTTCGCGGGGATCGCCGTGGCGCTGGTGCTGGATCGCTGGCTCGAGGAGGCCGTGCGCGGTGTGCTGTTGCCGTCGGTCATCGAGAGCGCAGGGTTCACCGCTCGGGTGATCGGCGCCGCAGCGGTTGCCGGCGGTGCGGCGTTTGCCATCGCGGCCGCCGTCGGTGTCGCACAGTTGCCGGCCCTATCGGATGCGGGGGATCTCGCGCGGATCGTGCGGGCCCGTCCGCGCCGACGGGTTCACGCCATGCTGTTGGTCGTGCAGACGACGCTCTCGATCGTCTTGCTGGCGGGCGCCGGCATGTTTGGCCGCAGCCTCTACAATCTGGCGTCGCAGGACTTCGGGATGCGGTTGGACGATGTGCTCCTGGCGGAGTTCGAGGCAGGTCCTGGAGACGGCGGTGTAGAGCACGAACTGTTTGCCGCGGCGCTCGAGCGCGTGCGCGCGCTACCAGGGGTCGAACGTGCCGCGCCGACCAGCGGGTTGCCGTTTTCGGGACACATCATTCCTCCGATCGGCGTGCCGGGAAAGCCGGAGTCGCCGAACGTTGGCGGGCAACTGCCATATCTGATCCCGGCCACGCCGGAGTCTCTTCGAGATCCTCGACATCCGAATTACCCAAGGCCGCCGGTTTACTCCACTCGACGAACGTGGACCGCTGGTGGTTATCGTGAACGAGACCATGGCGAACGCGACGTGGCCGGGTGAAAGCGCTCTTGGCAAGTGCATCCGCATCGGGTTCGACCCGACGTTCGACCCAGCGACGGCCGACGGGCCGCCAGGACCGCCGACCACGGTCCCATGCCGAGAGGTGATCGGCATTGCCCGTGACGTTCGGCAGCGGTCAGTGGTCCCCGACGGCAAGGAAGAGCGGCTGATGCAGTACTGACGTGCCGTTCTCTCAAATCCCGCCCCCACCGGTTGGCTTTGGAGCGGCTCCGGGTATCAGTGGCCTGGCCGTGCGCACGAACGTGGACGCGGCAACCCTCGTGGATCCCATCCGGCGTCTCGTCACGTCGGGCCGTTCGGATCTCCCGTTCCTGAGCGTTCGCCCCTATTCCGGTTTGCTGGAACGCCAGATGCGTCCGTGGCGACTCGGAACGATCCTGCTGTCTCTCTTCGGCGCGCTCGCCCTTGGCGTTGCCGCGATGGGCCTCTACGCGGCCTTCACCCACGTCGTCCACGAACGCCGCCATGAGATGGCGATCCGACTGTCGGTTGGTGCGACGCCGTCAAACGTTCTTACGCTGATCCTCCGCGAAGCGGCAACACTTGCGGTCGTGGGGATCGTTTTCGGCTCACTTGCCGCGATCCTTGCCGGGCGATGGGTGGAGTCGATGTGGTTCGGCACGGCGCCCTGGGATCCCTTGGTGCTGGGCGGCGCGGGCCTTGTGATGCTCGTCGTCGCTACTACCGCCACGCTTCTCCCGGCGCGCTCGGCAGCCCGCACCGATCCGAACGCGCTGCTGCGCGCGGAGTAAGCGTTTTGGAGTTTGGAGTTTGAAACTTGGGCTTTGAGATGGGGTGGATGACGGGGTTCGAACCCGCGACTTCCGGAGCCACAGTCCGGCGCTCTACCGCTGAGCTACACCCACCACAGGGGAATGCTGAATGCTGAATGGCGAATGCTGAATGCCCAATGCGAATGCTCATTGCTGGCGCAATGAGCGTTCGGCGAAACACTAAGTTTAGCAGATTGGATCAGGAACGCGTCCGAGCGGCGCGTTCGGCGGTCGAGCGCGTGAAGGTCTCGGGGATCTCGACGAGTTCTCCGTTTTCCACCTTCACGGCGAGCGGGTGCACCCGGTTGGAGCGGCGTCCCTTGGCGTCGTACATCAGCGTGTCGGCGTGGTGGATCAGTTCTGCCGCCAGTTTGCGCGCCACGCCGCGGCGTTCGGAAACGGGACCGAGGCGGAGGCACACGACGCCGACGTCCACGCGCACCGGGCGCTGGGCGAGCCGGCGGTCGTCACGCGTCCAGTCGTGCCCTTCGACGGCGGCCTTGAAACGGTCGGCGATTTCCACCGCTTCCGCGCATCCGGGAAGGTCGGGGATCAGGAAACAGAACTCGTCCCCGCCAAAACGCGCGTGCAGGTCACGCGACTCACCGCCGCGTTCGAGGGCAAGGAAATCCTCAGAACGGATTTGATCGGAGAGGATGGCCGCGACGCGCTCGATGATCCGGTCGCCGGCGGCATGGCCGAACGTGTCGTTGTACCACTTGAAGCTGCTGATATCGACGACGCCGACACCGCACCAGCGAACGCGTTGTTCGACGGCCAGGTAGCCCTCGACGCGCTCCATGAACCAGTCGAAATTCAGCAGCTTGGTTTTGGGGTCGCGGTGCGATTTTTCGGTGAGGTCGGCGACGACCTCCTCGAAGTAGCGGGCGATGTTGCTGACCGTGACTTCCTTCTCACTGAGCTGGCGCTGCAGCCGCTCCATCTTGGCGGCAAATCCCTCGGAGAGCGCCCGGATGGCTTCGTGCTTCGACTCTTCGACAAGCTGCCGCTGGCCGGCGATGACCGTCTCGACCGCCTGGAGGAGCTCGGCGGTGCGCCGATTGTCGAGACCGAGTCGTTCGACGACCTCACGCAGGTCGGCGGCCGTCAGCGGATTACCGGTGTCGGTCTTCACTTTGACCGTATCGGGTTTGACCTGGGCCATCGCCATGTGTGTGTCCGCTACATCAAGCGGTGTGCCGTCGGGCCGGGTCGAGCCAACGCTGCCAGAAAGCTGGTCAGAAGACCAGCTCGACTGTAGAAAGCGAAGCAAACCGGTCCTGCTCGCGTCTGAAAAGTGTACGGAGCCGCGGGTCGTCGGGCCGGGAACTGGCCCCGGCGTTAAAGCGCTGTGTAGTGAATCTGGCATTGGGCTACCGAGTTCGGGAAAAAATGGGTAGTGTCAGTCCAGAATGTCGGCGTGAACCAGCCAACTCTGCAGCAGATTCTGCGGACAGCCTTTTCGAGCGCCCCCGCGGCCGCACGGCGGAGCGCGGTTGTGGGCCTGATCGCGTGGCTGGCAATGATGGCGGCGCAGGGAGTCGCCAGCGCCAACGATGAGGGCCCGGCCGCCGTGGCCGAATTTCTGAGCGCCTTGTGCGGGAGTGCCGGCGGATTGCTATTCGCGGTCACCGGACTGTTGAGCGCCAGCGCTGAAAGGAATGCCGCGGACCGGCGGAGCGGGCCCGGCGCCGAGGGTTACCGCCGCGTTCTGCTCGCACTGCCCGCGATTGGTTTCGCGGCTGGAACCCTACTGGCGGCCGCCGTGGCGTTGATGATCGTCCGCGGGATGCTCGGCACGGAGCTGCCGTTCGTCATCGTCCTGGCCTCGATCTATCTGGCGCTCCTCTGGTTAGCAGGGTCGACGGTCATGCGCTCGACACGGGTCCTCTATGCCCACGCGCAGCTCGAGGCCCAGGACGCCGCCGATGCCCGAGTCGCGGCGGGCGAGGCACAGCTGTCGGCTCTGCAGGCGCGCATGAACCCGCACTTCCTCTTCAACGCGCTCAACACCGTGGCGTCGCTCGTTCGCACCGAGCCGGCGGCCGCCGAGCGCGTCACCGAAAACCTCTCGGACGTGCTGCGCATGACGCTGGCCCGATCGGCCGAGCGCATGAGCACCGTCGCCGACGAAGTCCAGTACCTGCGCGCATGGCTGGCCGTCGAGGAAGAACGTTGGAAGGGGCGGCTTCGAGTCGATTGGCACATCGCGCGCGACACGGAGGCGGCGGCCCTTCCTCCGCTCGTGCTGCAGCCGCTCGTCGAAAACTCGCTGCGCCACGGCCTCGGCGGACGGATGGATAGCGGCACGATCACGATCTCCACAGCTCGCACCGGCCACACGTTGAGCCTACGAGTCGTGGACGACGGCGTCGGGTTTGCGCCGGCGTACGAAGAAGGCACGGGCCTCAGCAACCTGCGGCAGCGGCTGGCGTCGATCTACGGCGACGCCGCCGTTCTACGGGTCGAACCGTCGGCGGGCGCCACCGTCGTGGTCGAGATTCCGTATGAGGGACCGGATGCGCGCGCTCGTCGTGGATGACGAAGCGGCCGCGAGACGGCGGCTCGCGGATCTGCTCGAGGACGCTGGGTGTCGAGGTCGTGGGGGAGGCAGCGAACGGCCTATCGGCACTCGAGCTCACGCGTGAACGGCGCCCCGATGTGGTGTTTCTCGACGTGTCGATGCCTGAGGTGGACGGCTTCGATGTGGCCCGTCATCTCCCTGATCCGCGCCCGCTGATCGTCTTCCAGACCGCCTACGCGGAGTTTGCCGTCAAGGCGTTCGAGCATGATGCCCTGGATTACCTCGTCAAGCCGGTGACTCGCGACCGGCTGGCGCAGGCGATCGACCGGATCGCGCGCCGAACGTCGGCCGCCACGTGGAGCACCGGCGACCTCGCGAGTCTCGGTGCGGCGATCGGTCACGTGGCGTTGCGCCCAGAGCGGCTCCTCGTCAGGCACGCTGCCGGCCATCGTCTGGTTCCGCTGGCCGACATCGAGCGTTTCACGGCCGCCGAGGGGCTCGTCTATGCCCACGTCGCGGCTGCGATGCTCGGCACCGATTACACGCTGAACGAACTCGAGGAACGGCTGCGGGGCGCCTTCGTTCGCGCCAGCCGTTCCGATCTCGTCAACGTCCGCCAGGTGACGGCGATCGCCTCCAACGGCGACGGCTCAGCCACGCTGACGCTCGCATCGGGAGTGTCGGTTCACGTCAGCCGGCGGCGCTCGGCTGCCGTTCGCAGCGCTTTTTGACCGCTCATCCCGTTTGGCCAGCCCGCGCCTTCCGTCTCGACGGATCGTACCCACAGCAAGCAGGCCGGGTCTTGAGACCCGGCAAGGAGGACGTGAACCATGTTGAACAAGTGGGTCATTATCGCAATAAGCGTCGTCATGGGGATGCTGCAGGCGTGGGACTCAGGGGTGCTTGGTGCCGGAACGGGAATCCAGGTGCTCGTTGGCGCGGCGATCGCGCTACCGGTTGTAGCGCTAATGGTGACGGACGGCTACGGGATGCACGCGATGGCGGTGGCCGGTGCCTTCGTGCTGCTGACGATCGCGCGCGTCATCTCGCCGATCGCGTTGCCGACGCTCCACATCGTGGCGTTCATTCCCGCGGTGCTGATCTTCTTTTCGAAGGTCAGAAAGGCTCAGGTCACCGCGGAGTGTGTAGCGCGCAGGCGGGCCGCGGTAAGCGCAGCCTCGGCGTCGCGGGCCTTGCGTTCGGCGGTCTCCCGGGCGCGCTCTGCTGCTGCCGCCTCCCGCTCCGCGGCCGCGACATCGCGCTCTGCGCTCTCGAGGGCTTCGCGGGCCCGCTCCACCCCGGCCCGCGCGCTCTCGAGATGCTTGGCTGCCTTTGCGGCATCGCGCGAGGCGCGCGCCGACTCGAACTCGGTGCGCCGCGCGTGGTGCTCCGCGTCGCGCACCGCGCGTTCCAGGGCTTCGCGCTGCGCCTTGTCCTTCTGCGGCTTCGCCTCCTTGACCGGCTTGGCCTCTTTGCCGGTCTTCGCGGCAGGCGCAGCGGGCGTGACGCCGGCCAGCATCTCGAATCCGCCGGGGGAGAGGGTGCGCGACAGCCGGCCAGGCGCTTCGCTCGACGGAAGCGCACGCAGCGTGTTGAGGATCGCCTGCCGGGTGGCTTCGGTGACCGGCTGTCCGAGGTCCTTCAGGAGCTCGATCGCGGCTTTCAGCGCCTGGTCCACGGCGCGATCGTGCTCGCGGCTCGCCGCGCGCAGGTCTCCCTTTCGCCCCTCGATCACCGCCTTGTGCGTGCGCCGCATTTCCTGCGCCGCGGCGATCAGCGCGTCGTAGTCGTCGCGCCGCTGCCAATGGAGCTGGTTGACCGCCCAGGCAGCGACCGGCGGCTTGGTCAGCTGCTTCACGTCCCCCGCGTCTTTCCCGGCCTCCTTGGCGAGCGCGTTGCGCGCCGAGGTGAACTGGTCGAGGGGCAGCTGGTAGAGAGCGTTGATCTGCGAGTCGAGATCCTGCTTCGGCATGTGTGATTCACGCCGGGTCTAAAGACCCGGCCTACAAAAGGTTACTCTGTACTCGTGCCGGAATTTCATGCCGAACCGTACGTCTACCTCGCCGGTCTCTCGCACAAATCGGCGCTGATCGCCTGGGGCGCGTTCTACTTCAAGGTCCGCTCCGACGGTGGCCACAAAATCGTGGACGACGAGGATCTGCAGTGGGTGCATCCGCCACGCTGCGAGTCCATCGGCTGCCGGTCGGACCCGTACGGACCGGCGCGCGTCGAAGTGCACGACGAGTCGGGTAGCCTGGTCGCGAGCGCGCTGACCAACTGCACGAACCACTGCGCCATCTCGGGACTCCAGCCCAATACCCGCTATCGCTACACCGTCACCGTCAAGCATGAAATCTGGGGACAGGGTGTGCGCTGGGAATGGGATCCGCGTCGGCAGGCGCTCGTCCAGAACGACAAGGTGTACCGCAACGAGTTCCGCACGCTCCCCGATCCGCAGACCCCGCTCGTCGAGCCCTTCTCCTTCATTGTCATCGGCGATTTCGGCGTCGGGGTCCGCAAGCCGTCGAGCGAGACGAAGCGGCAGCTCGAAGTGGCGCAGGCGCTCGAGCGCGCGGTGGATCAGTACGACGCGCGGCTCGTGCTCACCACGGGCGACAACATCTACGCGCAGAAGCGCTTCCTGTTGTGGACCGGGGACTCCGGCGACGAAGACGACGACTGGTTCTTCACCTATTTCCAGCCCTATCGCTACGTGCTGAACCGAATACCCGTGTGCCCTTCGATCGGCAACCACGATACGCAGGAAACCGAGGAGCACGACGACCGCGACCAGGTGATGGACAACATGTATCTGCGCGAGCGGCTCGCCGGCGAAGAGGCCGCCGGGCGCGCGTCGCTCAACCCGGGTCTGTTCTACAAATTCAAGGCGTCATCCGACATCGAGTTCGTGTGTATCGACACCTCGAAGGAGCACTTCTTCAAGAACGGCCGCATCTACGAGTATCCCAAGCACTGGGAGTTCATGCAGGCGGCGTTTCCGCCGGCATCGGCGTCTCGCGTGCGCTGGCGCATTCCGTTCGGGCATCACCCGCCCTACAGCGCCGGTCCGCAGCACCACAACACGCGCGGCATGGGGAAGGTGGTCGACCTCTTTCGCCGCAGCGGGGTCCGCGTCGCATTCAGCGGCCACGAGCACAACTTCCAGCATGCGATCGTGGACGGCATCGACTACTTCGTGTCGGGGGCCGGGGCGAAGATCCGCCGGCAGCCGCCCGATGGGTTCGCAGAGGCCCACACCCAGACATGGTCGGGAGAGTGCCATTTTCTGCTGTGCACGATCGATGGGCACGGCATGACGGTGCGGGTCATCGGGGAAAGCCCCGGGGACACGCTGCTCGACGTCCCGAGGTCCACGCCCTCGGGCGAGATCGTTCAGGCCCCTATTACGGTTGGCCACACGATGGTGCCTTAGCGGTATCCTGTGCGCATGCGCGCTTTCCCCAGTCGGGTCGGCCTGGTCCTGATGCTGACGGCTTCCATCGCCGCCCTGTCTGCCGAGCAGCCGGCGCCGGCCGGCGCGCAAGGCGAGCCGATTACGATTGATTTCTTCGCCGCCGGCCCCGACGGGCCGGTCTTCGACCTGCGGCCCGAAGAAATCACGCTGAAGGTCAACGGCCGCGCGCGCCCGGTTCGATCCCTGCGCTACATCAGCTTGCCCCCGCCCGATCCCGCGGCGCCGGCGGTGACATCGGTTCCATTTGCGGATCTCGAACCGCCGTTCGGCACCAACACGGCGGAGGCGGGCGGACGCTGGGTGACGCTGGTCGTCGATCACGAGTCGATCAAGACCGGCGCCGAGCGAAACGCCATGAATGCGGCGATCCGATTCGTGAGGGCGCTCGGTCCGCGCGACAACGTCTCCTACATGCGAATGCCGCGCGGCGGTGTCGAGATCGATTACACGACGGACCACCAGAAGGTTGTCGAGGCGCTGCGGAAGTTCGTGGGCAACGCCCCGCGCGAAGAAACCGAGCGCGACCGGGCCTGCCGGTCGCGCGAGCTGTTGCACGGCATGCGGAACCTGCTCGAGGACGTGGCGCCATTCAATGGCCCGAAGCTCATCGCGGTCGTCTCGTCTGGCGTGCTCAACCCTCGCCGCGATGCGCCGTTGAATGCGCCCCCCGGGATGTGTGAGATCAGCTCGGAGGACTTTCAGAACATCCGAGTGGCCGCGGCGCATGCGCGCGCCTTCGTGTTCGTGGTGCAGCCCGACAATCTCGTCGTCGAATCGTCCCGTAGTTCGTTCGTCGATCCCCTGGCCAGCCGGTTTGCCGCCGCCGACGAAGATCGGCACGGACTGCAGAGCCTCGCCGGGGTCACGGCCGGCGAATTCATGCAGATCGTCGGGCCCGAAGATACCAACCTGCTCAACGTGGCGCGCGCGACTGCCGGCTACTACCTCGCGACCTTCGAACCGGAGCCATCCGAGCGCAACGCCGCGACGCATCGGCTCGAGGTGGGCGTCACCCGCGACGCGGTTCGCGTGCGCGCCCGGCCCGAGGTGATCATTCCGCGCCCGCCAGCGAAGACTCCAGCGACTGACCTGCGCGGCATGATGGCGGACGGCCTCGTGTACCGGGCGCTACCGTTGCGCGCCGTGGCCTATCCGTCGGCGTCAGAGAACGGCAAAGTGAAGATTCTGACCGTGCTCGAGACGCTCGAGCGCGATGTGAAGATCACGTCCGCCGTCTTCGGCTTGATCGATCCCTCACGCGGCAAGCTCGTGGTCCAGTGGACGGCGAACGCCCGCGAACTGGCGGTGCAGCCGATCGTCACCGCTGGAGAGGCGGCGCCGGGTCCGTATCGCCTGCGCGTCGCGGCGATCGATTCGACCGGACGGCTGGGGAAGGTCGAATACGAGGTGGTGGCGACGCTCACCGAAGCCGCTCCGTTGACGCTCAGCGCCATGGCGCTGGGCACCTCGAGCGAAGGTGGTTTCACGCCGAAGCTGGTGTTTGGCAGCGACCAGGCCGCGGTCGCGTACTTCGAGGCCTACGGCACTGTGAAATCGGCCGATTCGATCACGGTCCGGCTCGAAGTCGCCGCGTCGCCAGACGATCGTGCGTTGAGCAGCGGCGTGCCACGCGTGATCCGCGCCCCCGCAGACCCCGCCGGTCCGTCACCCGAACGGCGCATGATCGTCGGCGCCGTTCCCATCGCCGCGCTCCCGCCCGGCGACTACGTCGTCCGCGCCATCGTCAGCGTCGACGGCCGCCCCGTCGGCCGCGTGCTGCGCACATTGCGCAAGGGCGTCGGCCGCTAAACCAACTTCAACGACAGCCACCGCACCCAGTCAGCGACAGCCACTCGTCTCAAAATGTTTTCTTCTGGTCTTCTGGTCTTATGTGAAGGGGCGAGTGGCTGTCGGTCGAATTTATGTGGCGCGTCTTCCGGCGAGTCGTGGTCGTGCGCGGGCCGCGCTTCGTTGCTTGGGGCCCGAGGTAGGGGCGCATGAGCGTGTCCACAGCCTCCTGCATCGTCTCTTCGGCGGTTCCCTCGCGCATGACGGCCCATGACACCATCGCGCCGCCGATCATCGCGTTGAGTGCAAACGCCAGCCGCGCCGTGTCGCACTTCACCAACTGCGCCGCTCCTTACTCCGTCGTCGAGGATCTTTTTCAGTTCGATCAGCGTGTGCCTGGCGGCCGCCTGCGCGTAGGCATGGAACTCCGGATCGCTGAGGTCCATCTGCAGGAAGGCGAGGGCGTTCGAGACCGCTTCGGGGGAGGGGGCCATTTGCGCAAAGCAGCGCACCACCTCGCGAATCGCGTCGAGCGGGTCCGGATACTTGTGCCGGATGGCGGCGTACTCCTCGTCGGTCCCTTCCACCGCCAGCGACGCAAAGGCGAGCAGCAGCCCGCGCTTCGACCCGAATCGCTGCACCAGCGTCGCCGCCGACACACCGGCCTCCTTTGCCACGTCGGCCAGGGTCAGGTTGGGTCCCAGCCTGGTGACGACGCGGTGCGTCGCCATCAGCAGCTGCTCGTCGGTCGTCGCTCGCGGTCGGCTCACGGGAGTGATTATAAACGACCATTCATTTATCCCTTGACTTAGTAAATGAACGTTCAGTAATATTCGCCAGGTATTCGGTATCCGGTATCCGGTATTCGGTATTCGGTATTCGGTGTTCGGATCCGAGCAGGAGGTGCACATGCGACGGATTCGATACGGGGGCGCCATCAGTCTCGACGGCTACATCGCCGGCCCGAACGGCGAAGCGGACTGGATCCTCATGGACCCCGACATCGACTTCGCGGCGATGTTCGCGCAGTACGACACGCTGCTGATCGGCCGCAGGACCTTCACCGCCATGCTCGCCGGCGGCGGATCGTCGTCGATGCCGGGCATGGCGGTCTACGTCTTCTCGACCACGCTCAAGCCCGAGGACTACCCGGACCTCACCATCGTGAATGAAGGGGCCGTCGAGTTGGTGCGCGGGCTGCGCGAGAAGCCGGGGAAGGACATCGCGCTCTTCGGCGGCGCGGGGCTGTTTCGCAGCCTGCACGACGCCGGACTCGTCGACACCGTTGAAGTGTCGCTGATCCCCGTCATGCTCGGCGGCGGCGTCTCGCTGATGCCGCCCCCCTACGGCCCGGTGCAGCTCCGTCTGACGAAGCACCGAGTACTACCGGCGACCGGTACCGTCTCGCTCGAATACGACATCGTCTCGAGGAGGTAACGATCATGACGCAGGTCGTCTACTCAGCAGGCGTGAGCCTGGACGGTTACATCGCTGACGCCAACGGTGGCGTGGACTGGCTGCACGCGGCGATGGTGAAGGGAGAGAGCTACGGACTCGACGAGTTCATGCGCTCGATCGACGCCGTGTTGATGGGAAGCCGCACTTACGAGAAGGCGATGGGAATGGGCGGAGGATTCGGGGGGAAGACACCCACGTGGGTGTTCTCGAGCCGTCCTCTGCGCGGGAAAGGGATCACTGTCACATCCGAGAGTCCGGCCGCGGTGGTGGCGCAGCTGAACGCGCGCGGCATCCGACGCGCGTGGCTGATGGGGGGCGGCAAGCTCGCCTCATCGTTTCTCGCCGCTGGTCTAATCGACGAGATCTCCCTCGGCATCATGCCGGTCGTCCTCGGCAGCGGCATTCCGGTCTTCGACGGCGGGATCCCACCGACCCACCTGAAGCTCGTCTCGAAGAAGGAGTACAAGGGCGGGGCCCTGGGATTGACCTTCGAGCGCAAGCACTAGCCGGGACGGGTCAGGGTCGTGGGGACGTCATCGACGAGGATCACATTGTCGCGGCGCGCGAGGCGATGGTAGGTCGGCGCGCTGCCTTCCCAGTAGAGAACGAGCGCCGTGACGCCGGCGCGCGTAACGATCCGCCATCGGCCGCGCAGCGACTCGGCGGCGGTACCGCGGCCCGATGGGACGTTGACGAACGTTCCGTCTTCACGCAGATCGAGGGCTTGCCGCGGGTCTTTATTGGCCGGACCGGAAGGACCGCCCGGCGCCGGTGCGATGCGTTTCCCGCGTAGGTAGAAGAACCACTGTTGGGAAGGGACGGACTCGTCGGCGAGAACCTCGCCCGGGTCGGGCATGCCGGGGCCCGGAGGCTTCTCGCGCATGAATCCCCAGTCCGTCCACTGGGTCGCGTCGAGCGCGCGGCCCTTCGCAAAGGTCAGGCTCGAGGCGAGCCGCAGCAACTCGGCATTCTTCGGCGCCAGCAGATCACGCTCGCTGGCCGCCACCACGGCCACCGTGACTTTGCGCGCCTGATCCGGGACCAGGTAAAGACGTGTCTCCATGAAGGCCGCACGGCGGCGCGGTTGGAAGCTCCACGTATACAGCACGATCGAGCGGCCGTTCGCCAGGAGGGTTTCCCGGGTCGGCGTGCCGAGCGGTTCGAAGCCGTTATGGGCCAACGTCCGTCGGAAGCGCCAGGGAAGGTCGGGGTCTTCCGGGTTGGGGATGTCGCCGAACGCCGTCACGGCGTAGACATGCCCCTGGTCGGCGCGCCTGATGTCGTGTGGCCTGTCAGGGGGGGCGAGGGCGGACGCGCGCTCGAGGTCCTGCACGCGCCACCCGTCGGGAACGGTGAAGCTCCACCCGAGCGGATGGGTGTGGGAACGCGCTGTCGATTGAGACGAGACGGCCGCCGGCGTGAAGCCGGCGGCCAGGATAGCCAGGAGCAGGACCCTCACTTGAATTTGAACGTCGCCGTGTGGTCGGTCTGGTCGAGGAGTTTGACGTGCAACAGCCGACACGTACCCAACCACGTCTTGTTCGTCCTCCAGTTGTATTGGTACTGATTGGTGGCCGGGTCGAACGCGAGCCCGTTGATTCCAGGGTTGAGCGTGGCTTCCTCGGGGCCAAGGGGCACCAGCGTCGTGCAGTCGATCTGCTGCGAGCTCGGTGACAGCGCATCGAAGATCGCCAGCCCCTGGTTGCCTCCCAGGCTGAACTTCACCGGGACGATCGCCCCGGCCGTGACGTTATTCACCGACGTATTGCTGATCGGCGGGAAGAACCCCGTAAAGGCATACGGCGGACACGGCACGCTGTCCACGATGCTCACGTTGTCGACACGCCACCCCTGGCTCGAGACCGCGTTATCGCTGCCCATGCGCCAGCGAAGCACGATGTTGCCGCCCGCCGCGGCCGGCGGGAGCTGCGCGACCACGGTCGTGTAAGCAGTCGTCGATCCGATCGTGCCGGTCCACGCGGCGCGCCCGGCGATCGGGCTGCCGAATGCCGTGCTGATCGTCCCGGTATAGCCTCCAGCGGTGAAGCTGCCGCCCGCCGCGACGATGTCGGTGAATGCACCGCCGTTGATCGAGATCTCCAGTACGCCGCCATCGAAGTTGGTCTCGAAGACGGCACGCTGCCGGAAGGTCACCGTGGCGGGTCCGACGATCGGTATCGACGGCGAGTCGAGCCGGTTATCGAGAAGGTTCGCCGGGTCTACCGAGAACAGGGAGTTCGGCGGCGACAGGGCTGCCGGCAACGGGTTGCCGGCGCTCGACGAGACCCACATCGGGAACCCGCCGGAGTTCACGCCCTGTGAGGCCGTCCACCCCGCCGGGAGCGCCGGGACCACACTGGTGTCAACGTTCTCGCTCAGAAGCGTTTGCACGAACGCCACCGACGCCGATGCCGACCCCGACTCTGTGAGGGTCGTGAAGCTCGCCGTGTTCGAGTGGACACCGCACGACTGCGCGGTGGTTGCGCTCACCACGTGCGCCAGCGTCGTGGAGCTGCCCGCGAGCGACGTCGGCGCGTAGACCAGGTGCTGGTTGGGCGAGGCCCCGGTGACCGACCAGCCAGGGTTGCTGGCCGGATCGAGCGACCAGTTGATGCCGAAGCCAGCCGGCAGCAGATCGCCGAAGGACAATCCACTCGCCGCGACCGCGTCGTTGTTGGTCAGGCTCACCGTGAAGCCGATCGGCGATCCGGGTGCCACGCCCACGCTGTCGGCCGTCTTGGCCACCTTCACCGCCGAGCACCCGTACGACACCGTGTCGATGCCGATCAAGTTCGAGTTGGCCCCTAACGGCCCTCCGTTCTCGACGAAGTACCTGAAGGCCAGGCGTCCGGCCGTCGGACTGCTCAACCCGGAGATCGTCACGGTGAACTGCGTGAAGGCGATCGGGTACCCAGCCGGGTAGGTCGTGGCGTTCGTGTAGGTCGGGTTGATGTCGAGGAGCAGCGTCGTGAAGTCGCCGACGCTCGTCGCGGTAGTTCCCATATCGGTGCTGGCGCCATCGGTGCTCAGACGGACCTGCAGGCGATCGGGGAAGTTACCGGCCGCACGGCGCGTCCAGAACGTCATCTGCGATCCGTTCTTCAGGATCAGCGTCGGGGTCAGGAGCCAGTTGCTCAGCGTCGAGGTGCCGGTCCCGTTGTTGAAGTTCGCGGCGATATAGGAATTGGGCGGTCCCTGGTGAGCGGCGAACGACGTCGGTCCCTGGAACCAGCCGGTGGAACCAGGGCCGGGCTGGCTGTTGTTCCTCATGAACCAGCCACCGGGCACCAGCGTCGCCACGTTGTTGAAGCCCTCGTTCACGTCGCACACCGGCGCGATCACCTTCACGGTCGCGGTCGCTGAACCGGTCCCTGCGTCAGTCGATGTGAAGCTCGCCGTGTTGTTGTAGGTCCCTCCCGACGCGTCGTTCGTGGCGCTGACGACGTGCGCCTGCGCCGTGGCGAGGCCGGCCAGCGTCGTGCTGCCGTAGACGAGGCTCTGCGCCGGAGCGGTGCCGGAAATCGACCAGACGGGATCCGTGCCGGGGCCGAGCGCCCAATTGATCCCGGTGCCCGCCGGCAGGGCGTCGGTGAACGTCAATCCGTTCGCCGGCACGGTGCCCTGGTTGGTCAAGGCCACGGTGAAACCGATCGGCGATCCTGTCGCCACGATCGTGGCATCGGCCGTTTTACTGACCGTCACGAACGGCGCCGGACTCAGGCAGATGGGAACGGTTGTCAGCTGTCCGTCGAGGACGTTGAAGTTGCCAGTGCCGGCGCCATAGGTGGGAATCCTCGACGCGGAGAACGTGTACAAACCCGGCGACAACGCCGTCTCGTACGTCCCGGCTGCGCCGGTCGCGCCGTACGGGTTCCCGCCAATGCTCACCGACGCATTCGGCACAGGCGCCGACGTCGAGCAGTCAGTGACGACGAACTGCACCCGGCCCTGAGCTGGTGGGGTGCACTCGGTGAACTTGAACTTACCAATTCCGGTGACCCACCCAACCGTGCTGGAGGCGGCGCTCGCCGCCGTGTAGAACTGCCCGGTGTACCAGAACGTGCAGTCGTCGGTGGGATCAACAGCGAGTCGGCTGTAGTCGCCCCACCGATTGCCGGTGCTGGTCTGCCGGCCGGAGCCAAGAAGAAGTGTCTGCTCTCCCTGGAACAGCCCGTTAGCGGGGTCGGTCGCCAGCCGACCCGCATAGCGCAGGCCGGGGAACACATTGCCGCCGGCCTGGCCGCTCGACGCGCTGTACGCGACGGCAAGGTTGCCCTGGTTGTCCATCGCGGCGCTGCCCATCCAGCGGCTGATGGCATCGCCCGGTTCTGCCCGCCTGGCGCAAACGTCGACTGTTCGTTGACCGCGTACCCCGGGCCGGTATTCCGTAATTCGTACGTACGCGGAGCGGCGCGGAAGGTGCCGTAGACCGTCGATCCGGGCGCACCCACGGTGTGGGTGACGACCAGCGACTCGTGGGTCCCGAAGTGGCGGTACTGCAGCCGGTTCATGAAGCGATCGATGATCGCGTCGAGCGACTGGGCGACTGGAATGTTGCCGACCAGTGTCGTATTCGGCTGCGGGATGTCACGCGCCCCCGCCGGCGTCGTGAGGCTGAACGGTGCGACCGGCACCGGCGCCGCGTAGGTGCTCTCAGGCCGTTCGGTGAAGGTGGAGCTCGCGGGGTTTGCGAAATCCGCGTGGAAGTTGAACAGCCGAATGCCGAACGCCGGATCGCCGAACTGCGGGCTCGTGAGATAGGCGAAGACGTTTGGCGCGCCTGCGGGCGGTGGTCTGAGACCGTCCGCATCCGCCGGCAGCCCGCCGCCGATGCCCTGCGGCACGTTCGCCAAACTCAGGTTGAAGTAGATGTAGCTGGCGGTCGGGTTACCGGCCAGCATCTTCACGCGATCGAAGGCGTACATGCCCGTGCCGTTGAACGGTCCACCATTGGTGAACTGGTGAACCATCATGAAGTAGCCGTTCGGCCACACCCCGATTTTCGGATAGTCAGGGAACTCGTTGCCGGCGGTCTGAAACGCGTAGAGAAAATAGGCGCCGGCGGGATCCGGTGTCTGGGAAATGGCGATGCACTGGAAGTATGGAGGCGCCGTGAGGCTCGTGAACCCGAATTGGCTCAGCATCCAGCGATCGGCGAGCTGGTCGTAGAGCACGATCGGGTCGCCTTGATCCTCGCCCGCGCAGATGCCGCCCAGGGGGGCGAAGAGGGTGCTGAGCTTGAATGGGGCCGTCTGCGGGACGCCACTCTTATCCCACACGCGCACGAGCAGGTTGACCTGCGACACGTAGTGGTTCGGGCCGACGTCGCCATCGCTGTCCGAGGGGGACACCCGGAAACCGAAGGCATTGAAGTTGTCCTGGTTGCTCAACCCCTCGAATGGGGCGGGCGTGCCGCCGGGGGGCTCGAGGCCGGGGGAGCCGGGTTCGATGAGCGGCGTCAGCGCTCCGTCTATCGTGCCAAGGTCGATCGCGTTCGGGCGGATCGACTTGTTCTGGACCGTCTTCAGGTTCTCGTCGGGATCGCGTGGACGGAAGGCCGCGACATCGGGCGGCAAATCACGCACGGCCACGGAAACCGCAAAGCCGATGGGCTGACCAGTTTCAGGCGTCAGGCCAGTCGGCTGCGGGGCTTGTCCGACGACTCGTGGAGCGGAGAGTAAGGCGAGCAGGAGGAACGCGACGACGACCAGGGCATGGAGCAGCCGGCGAACGCTGGGAAGCATAAGCTCTCCCTTCCGAGGAAGGTGACGGATTGCGGGACGGACGGTATCGCTGGAAAACCGCCGAGTCAAGTGGCGGAACGCGGTACGTCCGAGATTCGGCTGATTCGGCTTGCTGCTTTGGGCAGTGGGGGGATGCGGGCGACTAGGAAACTTAGAACTCCGAACTTAGAACTCAGAACGATTGGTTGGTCGGGCCGGTCGCTTCGCTCCGGCCCTTTTTAGTTGCGTCGGAAGAGCCAATCACCTCATGGGCTTGAAGGGCGACGGCGTGGTTTCGCGGTACACCATGTGCTGGTACGCCAATGGGCATGCGTCCTTCGCGAATCGCCTTGGCATCGTCGATGAAGCGCTGCCTGTCGCGAACAGTTAGCTGCGCGAGCGCGTCGAAGAACTGCGCGACTCGCTCGCGCTCTCCATCCTGTAACAGCCGGTTCACTGGTCTGTTCCAGGCGTAGCGGGGCGCGTAGCGAATCTCGTCTGATGCTGGGACCTTCACGCTTTCGACCAGATGCTGGATCGCGCGCTCGCGATCTCCGTCCCTCAGCGCCAAGGCGGAGAGGACCTGGTGGGCGATCATGACGGCAGCAGAGTAGGTGGGGTCACCGCTGTGCGCCTTGGCCATCTCCAGCACCTGCTCGGCCTGTTGCTTGGCTTCGGCGCGCTCCGCCTTGGCTTTCTCCGGATCGCTTTCTGCGCGTACTCGGTGATGTCTTCGCTGCTTATGTAGCGCTCGTGCGCGCGGTTGGCCAGGCGATCCGCCTCGTTTTGCTGCTCACTGGCGGTCGCGAGATAGAGCGACGTCTTTGCGGTTTCCAGGTTCGGATCGAGCTCAATTGCCCTCTGGAGGTAGCGAATGCCAAGAGCTTTGGCCTGCTCGCGCGCCTCCTGGATGGCCTTCTCTTTCGAGTAGTTGCCGCGACGCGTCAGGCGCGCGCCTACACGTGACAGCAGGGTGGCATCGGTCGACGCGTCGAGCTTCCGCCGCACCTCGCTCGGCGAACGGTGTTTTCAGCTTGTCGACGATGCGTGCGGAGATCGTTATACGTACCCCACATGCTCTCCGAGCCCACGAGCGCCGAGGCGTAGAGGTCGGCCAGTTGTGACGGCCACTGGTATCCCGCAACGTTTGGCGGCATCCGCGCCTTGAGCGCAGCCGATTCGGGATCCATCGCCAGGCCGCGCAGGATCAACTGTTCGGCGTACGGCTTGTCGTGCGGCGCGAAGAACATCGCGGCGCGATAGACGAGGAACGGCGACGCGTCCGGTTTCGCCAAGGTGCGCTTCCCACAACGTCTTCGCAGCGGCGAACCCCTCCAGGGTCGTACTGCGGTGACAGGGCAGGCGGCCGAGAGCTCGTGCTCCGGATGATGCTCGATCAACCAGAGCGCGTGCCGGCGAAGCCCTGGGACCTTCTTGTCCCACGCGACGGTGCTGCTGGCGCGATAGTAGGTGACGAGCTGTCGTCGCGTTTCGAAGTCCTCTGGATTGGCGGCGATCTTCTGTTCGAGTTCGTCCGCCTGGGCTTGCGTCATGTCGCGCGCCGCTTCGAACTTCTTGACGTCCTCGTCCTGGCTGGCGAGCCGTTTTGCCAGCTCGGGGTCCTCGCGCAGCTGGGGCTGAGCCGCGGTGACCTGCTGCCTGCACGCGACCACCAACAGGATCGCCGCGCCGCACGCCAGCAGCGCCGCCGTTTTCTTCGCGAACGAGATGTTCTTGAGGGGCCCACCGGCGAGGACACGGTCGATGCGTCCCTCGAGCAGCCCCGCGCCGTCGACGCCGACGGCCTGCCACGCCACGCGCCCGCGCTGGCGCCGTACCGTCTCGGCCATCTCGACGAGGATCTCGGCGTAGCGGCGCGGCTCCGCCACCGCTTGCACGCCGGCTTCATCGCACGCGTGCTCGGCCGTGACCGCGAGCGTCCGCTCGAGCCACCAGGCCAGCGGGTGGAACCAGAAGATCGCGCGATTGAGCCGCGCCAGCAACGCCGTGAGCGCATCGCGACGACGCACGTGCTCGCGCTCGTGGGCGATGACGGCGGCCAGCGTTTCGGGCGTCCACGTTTTCCATGCGGGCGGCAGCACGATGACGGAACGGGCCACGCCGGCGGTCATGGGGATGACCACTTCGGAGGATTCGTACACGCGCCCCAAGTCGCCGCCGCGAATCGCTTGCCCTGAGCGAAGTCGAAGGGCTCCTCCGCGTGTCGCGCGCCGGATCATGCCGGATACCTTCCGCCAGCCGTGGAACATGCGGCCGAGCAAGAGAAGCGCGCCCGCGATGTAGACCCCAATCAGGGCTGCCGGTAGCCACTGACGGAGCGTGATCGACGGCCGATCTCCCGGCGTCTGCGCCTGCACCGCAGCGACGACGTCCACCGGCTTGGCGGAAGTCGCGGTTGCGGTCAGTGGCTGCGTGGGTTGCGGGTCCGGCACCGTCGGCGTCGTCGCGTCGCCGCCTTCGCCGCGAACTGACGGGATCGGAAGGTCGTTGCGATTGGGAAGCGGCAGCGCGGGTACGATCGATGGCAGTACAGGCATCAGCAGCATGCCGGCCAGGACCACGCACCAGGCGGCGTGTCGCACAGCGGCCGTCTTGATGCGGAGCGCGCGCAGCACCAGTGCGACCGCGAGGGCGCCTGCGAGCGCGCGCGCCGAAGTTTCCAGCACGAATGTGGCGGCGGTGACGGCGTCGAACGTCATCTGCGTGCTCCTATTTCTTGGCGATCTTCTTGGCGAGTCGCGCGATCTCGGCGCGCGTCAGGATCTTCTCGTCCACCATACCGGTGAGGAACTGCTCGACCGACCCGGCCCAGAACCGGTCGATGAGCTGTCGCACGCTGTGCGCCGCGACGCGTTGCGGCGCGGCCGTCGTCTCGTAGATGAACAGCTTGCCCTCGGTGCGATGCGACACATAGCCGCGCGCCTCGAGCCGCCTCAGCAGCGTCCGCACGCTCGAGTCCTTCAGCCGATGCGCCGGAAGCAGTCCCTCGCGGATGCGCTCGGCCGTGCCGGGCCCCTGGGACCAGAGCAGGTCGACGATGGCCTGCTGCAAGTCCGTCAGAGGCCGGCGGTGAATGTTACGCTTCGTCACGTTACAGACTGTAACATGATTGGTCCCTTCGATTGTCAACTCCCAACTCCACAACTCCCAACTCCCAAACGTTCTTCTTGGGAATTGGGAATTGGGCGTTGGGAATTGGAAGTTTGGTCCGCGCTCGCTATACTCGAAGAATGCGAGGCGTAAACGGGTTGCATCACATCACCGCCATTTCAGGCGAGGCGCAGGAGAATCTGGACTTCTATGCCGGCGTGCTCGGCATGCGGCTGGTGAAGAAGAGCGTCAACCAGGACGATCCTGGCACCTACCACCTCTTTTACGCGGACGCCGAAGGACATCCGGGCAGCGACCTGACCTTCTTTCCGTGGGCGCAGCTGGCGCCGCCGGTGATGGGGCACGGGCTCACCAACGAAGTGGAGCTCGAAGTGCCGGTGGGCACGCTGGGGTTCTGGGGATCTCGGCTCGAGAAGTACGGCGTGACGCTGAGCGGGATCGAAACGCGATTCGGGAACAAGGTGTTGCCGTTCGTCGATCCGCACGGGCTCAAGGTGGCGCTCGTCGAAGCGAACTCGCCGAGGACGTTCGAGCCCTGGTCCGGGGGGCCCGTGGACGCCGACCATCAAGTGCGAGGTCTCTTCGGCGCGCGTGTCTGGGAACGGGACGCGGCATCAACCGCGGCGTTCATCGAACGCGCGTTAGGGTTTCAGCGCGTCGGCGAGGAGAACGGCTGGACGCGCTACGGCTTTGCCGGCGCCGCCGGTGTGATCGACATTCGCGAGACCCCATCTGAGCAGCGGGGGCGATGGGGTGTGGGCAGCGTCCACCACCTCGCGTGGCGCGTCGATGACGCTGCGCATCAGATGGAAGTACGCGATCGGGTGATTGCCGACGGTGCGCATCCCACGCCGGTCATCGACCGCTTCTGGTTCAAGTCGGTGTACTTCAAGGAGCCGGGCGGCGTGCTGTTCGAGCTCGCGACCGATGGGCCCGGCTTCGCCGTGGACGAAGATCCCGCGCATCTCGGCGAAGCGCTCGTGCTGCCGCCATTCCTGGAGCCGATGCGCGCCCGCATCGAAGCCGTCCTTCCGCCGCTGACGCTAGGTGCTCGAGAGTAAGTAACTGCCGAGGGGATCGTCGATGCTCGCGGCGGTGTGGGTGTGCGTCTCGCAGACCTTGCGCAACCAGCGCATGGTGTGCGACTGCGCGAAATGCGCCGACGAGTAACCACACATCAGCGTGAACCTCAGCTCGCCGGCCAGATCGTTCCACATCTCCTCGAGCGCGAGGGCGCCCGCGAGGTCTTCCTCTTCAGCGAGGAGCTCCACGACCTCTCCGTAGATCCGCAACGTGCCGGGGCCGGCGAGCGACTGCAGGAGGGGCTTGACCGTGCGTTGGAAGAGGACCGGATCGGGCTCGCCGTTGCGGGTGATGTGGTGCAGCACGTCGGCGGCATCGAGCGCGATCAGGCGTTGCTGGCCCTCCGCCTCGGGCGGGAAGCATCCACGCTGGCGAAGCGCCGAGACGATGGCATCGAAGTGCCGGGGCTTCGCGATGATGAGCAGGTTGTCGCCGGCGTGGTAGCCCTCCATAAGGAAGGCGGCGACCGATTCACCCAGCGACTCGGCCGTGTCGAACAATTGCAGGCGGTGATTCACTTCGGCGTCGGATGATAGGGCAGGCACAAATCGCCACGCAAGTGGAATCTGGTTCCATTCCCCACAGGCCGACTCGACAGGAGGCTCGCAAATGGGAGAATAAGAAGATGGCGAGTCTGATTGAGGCGATAGAGATCAAACGGAAGTCCTACTTCGAGTTCGAGGGGGCGCCGTATCACTGCATCGACGTGGACGTGTCGAAGCCGACCGCGCGCGGCGGCCAGACGCTGGTGCGCGTAAAAATGCGCAACCTGTTGACCCGGGCGGTGTTCGACAAGACGTTCAAGGCGGGTGACAAATTCCGTGAACCCGACCTCGACATGGTGGCGGCGACCTACCTGTACTCAGACGCCGACGGCTATCACTTCATGGACCAGGAAAACTTCGAGACGCTGACGCTCAAAGCCGCCACGCTCGGCGATGATGCGCAGTTGCTGGTCGATAACGTGCCGGTGCAGATCCAGAAGTACAACGGCAACCCGATCGGCGTGCAGTTCCCGCCGCACGTGGAGCTGACCGTCGCCTCAACGGAGCCCGGCGTTCGCGGCGATACGGCGAGCGGCGGTGTGACCAAGCTGGCGACCCTCGAGACCGGACTCGAGATCCGCGTGCCCCTCTTCATCAAAGAAGGAGAGAAGGTAAAGGTACATACCGAGACGCGGGAGTTTGCGGGGCGCGCCTAGATCAGAAGGGAAAAGGGAAAAGGGAAAAGGGAAAATCAGGCTCGGTTGCGCACCACGCGCGCGACCGCCGGGGCGATCTTCGCAATGAACGGTCGCACGACGCCCTTGAGCGACTGACTCACCGGGCTCTGCAGCAGGACCCGGCGCAGCGTCTCTGACGCCGCCGCCCGTCGATGACCTTGCGTTTCCGCTTTCAGCCGTACGGAGACCGGTGTCGGCAGCACGATGGTGACCCGCGGCGCCGGGTCAGGTCGCTCCAGGCCCTTGAAGGCCTCCAGCATCTGTTTATGCGACGCAAGGCGGGCGGGCTCTCGCAGCGTGGCGAGATGTCCCTGGCGGGCAGGCTTCTTGTGCCGTCCACGGCCAAGCGTCGGATTGGTGTTGATCTCCCAGACCTGCGGCACGCCTTTGTAGACACCGTAGTCGATCCGTCCGTACTCGATCTCTGCCACGGTGAACACGTCCCGGAGCCACTGCTGATGCGGATGGCTGTCCAGGTACTCCAGTTCGTCGCGTACGAGTCTCTCGTCGTCGTTGGCGGCACTGCTTTGTGACTTGGCAATCCACGATGTGGCGGCGTGCAAGTGTCGCGGGATGATCGTCTCGCCGATGCGCATGGCCGAGTACTTCCGGTACAAGCCATCCGGGCCGGAGGTATCGCAGAACTCGACGACCAGCAGCTTCTGCACGCCGATCCCTCGGATGGCCAAATCGACCAGTGCCCGATCCAGGGCGTGGCGGTCGTGGAGGAGCGGGGTCAGGCTGCCGTTGTGGCGGTCTTCGTAGCGGATGAACACCGGGTAACGAAGCGCGCTCGGGTCGTCGGTCGCACGAATGACGGTGAATCGATTGCAGCCGATCTCGAACAGGCGCCGCAGCAGGGCGTATCGCTGCAGCGCTCGCAGCGGGTGATTCAGCACCGGCACCGCGGGTCGCGCGCCGGTGAGCTCATCGTGGATGGCGCCCGCCGCACACAGCGCTGCGGGGCCCATCTGGTCGAGGGCCGCGAAGATGGTTCCTGTGGCGGGCACCGCCGTCAGCCTCGTCAACTCCTCGTAGTGCACCACGTCGAAGCGGCCGGCCATCTCGATGCCGCGGTTGCCGACGTAGTCTCGGATGCCGAAGCTGCCCGCCGCATTCACGAAGAAGTTGATCATGCCGGTCTCTCATTCAGGTGCGCGTCGTCGATCGATCGCCGCCGCAGTGCGGTTTGCTTTCGCGTCTGGGCGTTCCACATGCGCCGGTAGAACGGCGAACTCGCGAGCAGCTCATCATGCGGGCCGAGGGCGACGATACGGCCGGCGTCGAGCACGAGCAGGCGAGTGGCGTTGCGCAGGGTCGAGAGCCGGTGGGCGACGACCAGCGTCGTGCGCCCCTGCATGAGCCGGTCGATCGCCCGCTGGACCCGCATCTCGGTCAAGGAGTCGAGGCTCGAGGTGGCTTCATCGAGCAACAAGAGCGACGCGTTCTTCAAGATGGCGCGCG
The DNA here is from genome assembly GCA_963762995.1 of uncultured Acidobacteriota bacterium. GTDB lineage: Bacteria > Acidobacteriota > Vicinamibacteria > Vicinamibacterales > 2-12-FULL-66-21 > JACDCA01. Next base: position 592,067 of record CAVXMQ010000025.1, read on the forward strand.
CGATGTTCAGCCGCTGGATCTGGCCGCCGGATAATCCCCGCTGACCGGCACCGACCAGCGTGTCGTATCCCTGCGGCAGCATCAGGATCTCGTCATGTATTTCCGCAGCCCTGGCGGCGTCTTCAACATCGGCATCGCTGGCCCCTGGGCGGCCGCATCGAATGTTCTCGCGCACGCTGGCCGAGAACAGGAACGGGTCCTGCGTGACGATCGCCATCTGGCTGTAAAGATCGGCGAGCTTGACCGTCTTGGCATCCATCCCGTTGATGCGCACGGTGCCTGAAGAAGGATCGAAGAACCGTGCGGCGAGGCCGAGGAGCGTCGTCTTGCCGGCGCCGGTCGGTCCGAGGATGCCGAGGACCTCCCCCCGAGAGACCTCGAAGGACAGATCGGTCAGCACCGTACCCTTCGCGTCGTACGAGAAGCGAACCCGATCGAAGGCGATGCGCGTGATGGGTCCATCGAGAGGGACGGCATCCGGTTCGTCGCGGGGAGACGGCTGCAGCGAGAGCAGCTCGTCGAGTCGCTCCAGCGCCGCCATGTTGCGCTGGATCTCGAGCACATTCGAGTTCAGATCGTAGAGGGGGCCCTGGGTCGCGCGGACGGCAAGAAGAAACGCGAGCAGCGACGGCCATGTCAGGGTGCCGTCCATCACCTGGAAACCACCCACGATCACGATCACGACGACGCTCAATCCGCCCAGCGATTCGATCGCCCCCCGCCCGATCGCCTGCGCGCGGGTGATCTCCAGCAGCTCGCCGAAATAGCGGCGCAGGTGGTGAACGGCACGAGCGACTTCGACGTCTTCGCCGCCGTACACCTTGATAACCCGAATGCCCCGCAGCATCTGCAGGACGACGTCAAAAGCCCCATACGCACGGCGCCGAAAGCCATACCCGCGCCGCCGGACGCGTCGCGCGATCGTCACGAGGGGAATGGCGGCACCAAGCAGCAGCGGGAATGAAATGAGGGCGAGGCCAGGGCTCAACCAGATCGCGGAACCCACCAGCGCGATCGCCGTCATGCTGCGCAGGATGAAGGTGCCGAGCGCCACCAGGACGGACCGTAACCGGCCGACGTCCTGGCGAACGGCTTCGAGGATGTCGCCGGGGCTGTGCCCGTCGATGGTGAGCACCGACAGCGTCATGAGATGACGCACCAGGCGCTCCATGACCCGGAGCTCGATCGTCCGCACCAGCCGGTCGCGAACGACGGCATTGTAGAAGCCGGCCGCTGCTCCCGCGAGGAACGTCGCCAGCAGGACCAGCGCCAGAACCCACAGACTGGCGCGCGAGCCGATCGACTGGGTCAACCGCTGGGCGATCCCCGCTTCCGCTCCCAGGACACCAGCCAGAAACTGGTGGAGGAGAAGGATCGACAGCATCGGCAGGAGCGCGCCGGCGATCGATCCCAGCCCGAAGCGCAGGAGGGCGGCCGCATCGACGCGAACGAGAGGCGCGAGCGGACCTCTCGCCAGGCGGCGCAACGAACCGTCGATCCGGCTCACACGCCCGCCGCGATCTCGCCAGCCGCAGGATCAGGCATGCCGGCCGGAACAGTCGCCGGCGACCCCGTCATGCGGTTCACGATGGAAGCGGCGGTCATGTTCCCAGTGACATTCAGCAGCGTCTTGAAGATGTCTGGAATGGACTCGGCAGCTTCCGCCAGGAGGTACCCTTCGATCGGAATGCCTGCGGCGAGGTAGAGGGGCGCCGAGCGCATGAGCAATCCACCACTCGGAATACCGAGGGTGGTGAAGCTGAGGAAGATCGCGAGTCCCGTGAACATCAAGATTTGCACGAGCGAGAGATCGATGCCGTAGACGTGGGCGAGGAACAGGAACTGGAATGGCGACGAGATCGCACGATTGATCTTGAAGGTCGAGACCGCGAGCGGCATGACGACGCTCGAGACTTCCGGTCGCAGGCCAAGATGATCACGCCCCCGCTCGAGCAGCATCGGCAACGAGGCGATCGACGACCGCGTGCCCACCGCGACGATCTGCACGGGCAACAGCGCGGCGGCGAAGCGCCGGATCGACACACCGCCGAGCATCGCTGCGAGCGGATACTGCAGGAGCGTGAAGACGCAGAGGACGGCGCACATAAGGACGACGAACGTCGCGATCACCTTCACCGCGCCGATGCCGGCGTTCGACGCGGCCCCCAACGCCAGGCTGAAGACCGCGACGGGCATCAGCCACACGATCCATCCGACGATCGTCATCATGGCTTCGGCGATGGTTCGGAACAGTTCGCCGATGAGTTCGCGGCGGGACGGCGACATCCCGCTCACGGCGATTCCGAACGCGATGGCGAACACCATCAGTCCGAGCAGATTGTCCTGGGTGGCCGCCCGGAACACGTTCGGAGGAATCAACTGGGACAGAAAATCGACCGGTGCGGCTGCCGCAACTGGCGCCGCCGGCGCCGCCGGGGCGGACGCGGTGCGCAGCACGGCGAGGGCTTCGGCGGGAAACTCGATGCGAGCGAGGGTTGCCGGAACGATCGTGATCGTGAGGGCCGCCGACAGGACCAGGAGCCCGCCGAAAGTCAGAAAGGACGACGAGGTGATACGTCCCAGGCCTTTGGAGCCACCCGCCGTCACCAGCGTGTAGACCAGTTGCGCCACCACCAGCGGCACGACGACCATCCGCAGCGCGTTGACCCACACCTTGCCGATGGGGCTCAGGAGCGCCGCGAGGTCAAGGGTGTAGGAGGTGCCGGAGCCGTGGCCCCAGGTCCCGAGGAAGAAGCCCAGGGCCAGTGCGGCGAGCGACCCGAACGACACCCAGGCGCGCTTCCCGCGTACGGTGCGAGCATCCATCAATCCACCTCAAGAAGCTTGGAAGCCCGCCCGAACTGCAAAATGCCACCCAGAAATTTACGGAGAATTCACAACAGATAGCGCCAAGAGGTCCGGATCGTTGTGCCTAAAGTCTCCCTAATGGGTGAAAAGTCTGCCGGCACGATCCTCCTGTTATCCTGTCTCCTGTCTTCTGTCTCCTGTCTCCTTTGTCTGCGCCCGTAGCTCAGTTGGATAGAGCACCGGCCTTCTAAGCCGGTGGTCGCTGGTTCGAGTCCAGCCGGGCGCGCTTTGTTTACCCGAGGGGCCAGCGCGCATGAAACGCACGTGGACCATCATCGGCGTACGTGACGTATCGGGCAGCTTCAAATGGTACCAGTCGCTCTTCGGCCAGCCCGAGACGTCTCCGGGCCATGACGACTTCGGTCAGATCCTGGATACCGATGGAACCGTGTTGCTCTGCCTCCACCAGTGGGGCGCGCACGAGCATCCCTCTTTGATGAGTCCGGACGAGGCGTTACCTGGCAATGGGCTTCTCTTGTTCTTCCGTGTCGACGACTACGACGAGGCCCTGAACAGGGCACGCGCGCTCGTCGCCCGATTCGAGGAGGAGCCCCACGTGAACCCGAACACTCAAACAAGGGAGTTCTCACTCCGGGATCCGGACGGATACTTCGTCACGATCAGCGCGCTCTCTGCGCCCTAGCGATCAACTCGGTCCGGACCGAGTTCAACAACCGAACGAGGGGAAGTCCAGCGTATGAACTCCACCAACGCCGCTGCGAACGACTCGACCCGCCAAGAGACGACCAGAAACCTCGTTTCGATCAGCCCGTTCTTCATCGTGAAGGATCTCCAGGCCTCGATCGCCTTCTACCGAGAGCGCCTCGGCTTTCAGCTCGACTTTCAGGGTCCCGGCGACGACCCGTACTACGCCGGAGTGAACCGGGATGGCATCGGCATCATGCTCAAGGCGATCCTCCCCGACGTGCTCCCACAACCAAACCACACCCGACATCCCTGGGCTCGTTGGGACGCGTACATCTACACGCTGGACCCGGACACGCTCTTCGACGAGTTCCGCCAACGCGGTGTGTCGTTCGTGAAGGAGCTGTCGTTCATCGACGATGGGCTATGGGGCTTCGAGATCACCGATGCCGACGGATACGTCCTTGCCTTCTTTCAGCTGCGCAACAAGTAGGGCAGTCCTGACTCTCTCATGACCTTATGGTGGCGGATGCCGGCGCTGGTTCGGGCCGTTGCGGCGGGTCTCGCCGTTGGATTGCTCGGTACGCTGCCATGGGCGCTTCTGGTCGAGGCGAACATCAAGTACCTCCCGAGTGTTCCGTGGGCGACGCCAGCCATGGCGTGCATCCTGGTCGCGTGGTGGCTCTATTTCGCAAAGGGCAGAGGCTGGCCCGGCGCCACCGCGGAGGCACGGCGGAAATGCGGGCGAGCGAACCGAGTGCCGGAGGACTTGTGGGGACCGGCGTTGGGGGCGGGGATGCTCGGCCTGTTGACGACGCTGCTACTTCAGGGTGTGCTGAGTCGACTCGTCGCGCTGCCGCAACAACAGGATCTCGATCCCTCGCAATATCCGGTGTTCACCGTGGTCGCCTGGGTGGTCATGAGCGCGGTCGTAGCCGGCGTCGTCGAGGAGACGGCATTTCGGGGCTACCTCCAAGGGGGCATCGAGCGACGCCACGGATTGACGACGGCGATTCTCGTTAGCGGAACCCTGTTCGGTCTCATCCACTTCACACACCCGGAGGTAGGCCTTGTGCTCCTTCCGTTCTACGTCGCGGTTGCCGCGGTCTACGGGTTGTTGGCGGCTGCGACGAATTCGACGTATCCGAGCATGGTGCTGCATGCCGGCGGCAACGTGTTCTCGGCGTTCAGCCTCTTCACGCAAGGCCGATCGGAGTGGCAGTTGACGGCCGTGCCACCGCCGACGATCTGGCAGGGAGGAGTAGACGCCGCGTTCCTTGCGAACCTGGCGATGTTGGCGGTGGCCGGCGCCGCCACGGTCATGGCCTACCGCGCGCTCTTCAGGGCGAAGCGCAACGTTAGAGAGGTGTTCGGGTAATCTGCGGTGGTAACCAGCCACGGTCGTGAGGCTGTCATGTCGAGGATTAAGCAACCGTCAGACGTGCCGCGATCCCCATATCGAAATGCGTCAAGCGTCGCCGCTGTTGTGGCAACGCTGGGAATGACGGCGTGCGGAGGCGCCAGCGCGGTGCCGACGTCACCGGGCGGTGGTACCACCAACGGCCCATCGGACATCCTGGCGCTCGAGATGAGCTGCCCGGCCTCGCTTCTGATTGGCGAGAAGGCGCCATGTACTGCTGTGGCGCGCCTGCGTTCTGGGCAAACTCCGCTCGTGTCGTTCGACGCGACGTGGTCTTCGACGCGTCCGGAGGTGGTCGCGGTGGATACCTTGGGAGTCGTCAACGGACGATCGGCGGGGCAGGCGGTTGTGTCAGCCTCGTATCGTGGTCGAGAAGCGACCGCGGCCGTCGCGGTGACAGCCGAGGATGCGTTGCGCATCGCCTCCGGTCAGGCGCACGGAGGCGAATTCACACCCGGGAGTACGGTGACGATGTGGTTGCAGGGCTACTACTCGGTGGCATCGGCAGAGACCGGCCGCCTGAGCCTGCGGATTAGCGATCAGACCGGCACCATAACCAGCACGTCGCCGGTGACCGTCGCGAAGGGGGGCGACTTCTTCTTGATGTCGAGCACGTTCGTGGTGCCTCAGAATAGCGTGGAGGTGTGCCGAACCGCGATCCTCGAGGTTGGCGCAGTCACGATCGCTGAACCGAAGTCGGATGCCTCCGTCCGATGGTGCATTTCCATACGGCGGTAGTGTCGGACGCGTCGGCCAGATCTGCGGCGTCGACGTCTTTAGGTCCCGAGAGGGAGGATCCCATGAAGGTTCTATGTCTCGCGCTCGTCGTCACGGCGCTCTTCGTGGGCCAACCGGAGCCAATTCGCCTGACGAAGTCCGGCTGAGGGCGACGGGATAAGCCGAGTGACACGATTTGGGCGCTCAGCTCTGTCTGGACCGAGTTTCTGATCATCGAGAAAAAACCCAAAATCTTCTGAACTTCTAGCCTTCTGTAAGCGCTGTCGCTGCGAATTTCAGGCCTACGGTCTTCATCGGGAACGGCCCTCGGCGGTGCGCGCCACGAATCGCTCGTTGGGGACGAGCTCCGACTTCTAGGTGTAGGCCAGCCGTCGCCAGAGGAAACCGCACGTCTTCATTTCGGGTCCTGTCAGAAGGGAGTCCAACCGAGCTCGAAATAGACGAACCGCGCCAGCGCCATCCCGAAGGCGAACGCCGCTCCGGCCCAGAACGAGAAGAGGGCCGGTCTTCGCCGGCGATCGCCCCACCACTCGCCGATCGCATGCATCGCGATGCCGGTGCAAATGGGACTCAACAGCAGGCTGATCCCAGGCAGCGGCGACTGCGGCGCTAAACGCAAGTTGAAGAGCAGGACGCTGAGAACACCTGCCACGAGGCCCAAGAGGAAAGACCCGCTCACCCGCAGGATCGGAGAAGTGTCCCGCTCCGGACGCAAAGGCTCCTTCAACGATTCCCAGCCGAGCCCGGCGGCGATCTCGAACACAATCTGGCCGACGACCTCGAGGACGAGTTGCAGCAGCAGTTCGAATATGAAGGCGATGATGCACTCCTGTGGCCATGGCTCTGAAACCGGCGCAGGACCTTCTCGATCACGACGCGTGCAAGCCACCATTGTACGGATGCCGCCACGATAAAGGCGAGGGACATGGACATCATCCGCATTCCAGGATGGGTGGTCGGGCTTGCCGTGCTTGTGTTCATCGCCGTCATAATCGGCGACGCGAGCGCCCTTACTCGTGAAGTTGGAAACAAGGCCGACCGTTCGCAACAAACTCCGCACCGCTGACGGATTCGCAGTTGCCCCGGGCCTTCGCGATGCGGATGATGTCGGCATGAGGACCATTCTCTACCCGCTCCTGATCGCGACGTTCGCCGCCAGCGCGGCAGCGCAGAGCATCCCGGCGTCGCGCGCCGCCGACGCGGCGCAGATCAAAAAAGAGATCGAGATCATCTGTCAGGCGTTCGTCGACAAGGATCGCCAGATCTCTCGAGGCGACGCACGGCAAGAACTGGCGCGGCTTCACGCCGGAGTCCGACCACGTGATCCGCGGCATCGACGGATACATGAACGAGGCGACGTTCGATCCGCGCACGCCGAAAGGGCAAGGGATGGTCGGCTACCGCATCTCCGACTTCGACGTGGTGTTCTACGGCGACACCGCCGTCGCGTCGTTCGTGCTCGAGGTCGACGCCATCCGCGGCACGCAGAAAGTGTCGCAGAAGCTGACGATCCTCGACGTGTTCCACAAAGAACCGCAGCGTTGGGTTCAGGTCGCCTCGAATACGTCGTACCACAGCGACGAATTCGAGCGCCGCGGCTCGGAGCTGCGGCCGATCGGCGACGACGAGAAGCGAGAGGTGCTCGCCGCGCGCGAAGCGGTGTGGCGGGCGTGGTTCGCCGGAGACACGAAACAGCTGACATCGCTGCTGCCGCCGGAACTGATTACGATCGAGCCGTCCTCGAGCCACGTTCGGAAACCTCAAGTCGAACCTGGAAGGATCGCGCGGGTTTGCCGCAGGCGGCGGGAAGCTGACACGTCTCGTCTTTCCGACGACGGAAATGCAGGCGTACGGCGCGACGGTGATTGTGTACACGACCTTCGAGATGGATCTCCTCGAGGACGGCAAGACGCGCACGGAGCGTGGCGCGGCGACCGAGGTATTCGTCCGCCGGAACGGCCGCTGGGTCAACACCGGCTGGCAGTTGGCCCCGTCTACGCGCTAGCCAGGTTTCGGTAGAATCACACCGCTATGCGCGTGAAATGCATTTCTGCTCTCGCGGCGCTGCTCGCGTGTCTGGGAGCCAACATCCTGGCGACACAACGGGCACAACCGTGTGCGAGTCTCACGTCGCTCAAGCTGCCGCACACGGCCATCACGCTCGCCGAGCTCGTGCCCGCCGGCGGCTTCGCGGGTCCGGCGTCGGGCCGAGCGGGCGCGGCTCAAGGCTTCAGCAACACCGTGCCGTTCTGCCGCGTCGCGGCCACGCTGACGCCGAGCGCGGATTCGGACATCAAGATCGAGGTCTGGATGCCGGTCGCCGGCTGGAATGGCAAGTTCCAGGGGGTGGGAAACGGCGGGTGGGCTGGTGTCATTAGTTATTCAGCGTTGAACGAAGCGCTCGGACGCGGATACGCCGCGGCTTCGACCGACACCGGGCACGCTGGCGAGGGGGGGAGCTTTGCCCTCGGACATCCTGAGAAGTTCGTCGACTTCGCCTGGCGTGCCGTACACGAAATGACGGTCGCCGCGAAGAGCATCGTCGAAGCGTTCTACGGGAGCGGCGCGCGCCGATCGGTACTGGAACGGTTGCTCGACCGGCGGCCGTCAGGGGCTCATGGAAGCCCAGCGATTCCCGCTCGATTACGACGGCATCATTGCCGGCGCATCGGCGAACCCGCGCACGCGGCTAAATGCTGTAGGACTGGCCATGCATCAGGCGCTCTGGCGAGATCCCACCAGTGCGATTCCTGCAGCCAAGTTTCCGCTGATCCACGACGCGGTACTCGCTGCGTGCGACGGCCTCGACGGATTGAAGGACCGGCTCATTCAGGATCCGACCCGATGCCAGTTCGACCCCAAGGTGCTCGCGTGCAAGAGCGGCGGCGATCCGCAGTCATGTCTGACCCCTCCGCAAGTCGAAGCGGCGCGCACGATCCTGAGCCCCGTGAAAATTCGAGGCGGAGTTGAGATCTTCCCGCGACGCGAACCGGGTTCAGAGATCGGCTGGGGATTCTTTTTCGGCGGGCCGAATCCGCTGCCGCTGGTGGCCGATTCGTTCAAGTACATCGTGTTCAAGGATCCCAACTGGGATTGGCGTACTTTCGATCTCGAACGCGACCTCGCAAAGGCGGAAGCGGCCGGCGAACTGAAGACTGCCGACGCCGTGGATCCCAACCTGGCGGCGTTCGCCGCGCGTGGCGGAAAGCTGCTGATGTATCACGGCTGGAGCGATGCGCTCGTCGCGCCGCTCAATAGCATCAACTATTACAACCGCGTGCTCGCCGCGATGGGCGGAGCGGGCAAGACGTCGGCGTGGCTTCGCTTGTTCATGGCGCCCGGCATGGGACATTGCCGCGGCGGCGATGGACCGAACACCTTCGATGCCGTCGGCGCGCTGGACGAATGGGTGGAGGCGCGGAGGCCGCCGGATCGGATCATCGCGACACAGCTGCCCGCCGGCACCTCCAGTCGGACGCGGCCGCTGTGTCCGTACCCGCAGCTCGCGGTCTACACGGGCACGGGGAGCATCGACGAGGCCGCGAACTTCATCTGCAAGGCGGCAGCTCGTTAAGCATACGGTGACGGGATGCCGAGATCTCTGCAGATCTTCTTAGCGAGGTCGTCGTTGATCTCGGAGTGTCGAGGAACGGTGGAGGTTCTACCGGCAGGGCTGACGAAGATGGAATGGTTGCCACCCTCCCGGAGCAACCGACGCTTCACGCACTGACCTTGAGTGGCTCGCGGATGACCGGTCCTTTTCCGGTCGCTTGTTGAGCCAGCTCTCGGTTGGCTTCCAGAATCATGCGTACCCCTCGGGCACTTCGCGAAAGACGGCGGTGAACTGAAGGTCCATGACGCTATGATACGCCTCGCCTCGAAATGTTCATCGGTACTGCTCGACGAGCCAGGCCTCTTCGTCTTCGAATCGGCGGCGGACGCGGTGCGAGAGATAGAACCTCCCGACGCCGAGTCCGAGATTCGTGCGGCGTTCGATGATGCTGCCGTGCCATATCGCGTCGAATGGGTTCGCCCCAACCGATTCGGGAATCTGCTGGGCGTCGTGGAATCGATCGAGTTTGGCGAATACTGTTTTGTCCCCGCCGGGCCATCCGATCCAGCCGCGCTAATCGCACTTCTCGAGGAACATCCTGCCTTCGCGTATCCCCCGGAAGCAGAAGCGGAGCTCAAGGCTCTTCTCGAAAGGATGCGCGCCGTCTAGCATGCCGCTGCGCTTTAGGCTCGCTGGTTAGAAAATCCCAAATTCTTTCTGATCTTCTGGCCTTCTGTAAGCGCTGTCGCTGCAAGTTTCAGGCGGCGGCTGTCGTCACGCAACCAGCGATCACGGCGCGATGTACGCCGTCTTCACGATGGTGTAGAAGTCCTTCGCATACGTCCCCTGCTCGCGCGGGCCGTAGCTCGATTTCTTGCGGCCGCCGAACGGCACGTGATAATCCAGGCCGGCGGTCGGCAGGTTCACCATCACGAGCCCGCTCTCGGAGTTGCGCTTGAAGTGGCTCGCGTACTTCAACGACGTCGTCACGATCCCGGCCGACAGGCCGAACGGGGTCGCGTTGGCCATGGCGAGCGCTTCCTCGTAATCCTTCACGCGGATGACCGCCGCCACGGGGCCGAAGATCTCCTCCTGGTTGATGCGCATCTGCGGCGCTGAGTCCGTGAACAGGGCAGGGGCCATGTAGTAGCCCTCGGTCGCGCGCTTGAGTCGTCCGCCGCCTTCTGCCAGTCGCGCGCCTTCCTTTTTTCCCACTTCGACGTACTCGAGGTTCTTGTCCAACTGGCGTTGATCGACCACAGGGCCGATCTCCGTCCCGGCCTTCAACGCATCGTCCACGACGAGTGTTTTCATGCGCGCGGTCATGGCCTCCACGAAGCGATCGTGAATGCCATCGGTCACGATCAACCGGCTCGACGCGGTGCAGCGCTGGCCGGCCTGGAAGAAGGCGCCGTTGATCGCCACCGACACCGCCGTCGCCAGATCCGCATCGTCGAGGACGATGAGCGGGTTCTTGCCCCCCATCTCGAGCTGCACGCGCGCGCCGGTCTTCACCGCGGCGGCGGCGACCGACGGGCCCACTTCCTGCGATCCCGTGAAGCTCACCGCGTCGATGTCGGGCGAGGCGGCGAGTGCGGCGCCGAGTTTGGCGCCTGGCCCCATCACCAGGTTCAGCACGCCCGCCGGCAGGCCGGCGCGCTGGATGATGTCGGCCAGCGTCCAGGGAGACGCCGGCACGAGCTCGGCCGGCTTGAGGATCACGCAGTTGCCGCACGCCAGCGCCGGCGCGATCTTCCAGGCGGGAATCGCCAGCGGGAAGTTCCAGGGCGTGATCGCCGCGACCACGCCGATGGGCTCGCGCGTAATCTCGACGTCGATGCCGGGACGCGTGGAGTCGATCTTTTCGCCTCCTGGGCGCAGCGCTTCCCCCGCGAAGAACTTGAAGATCGCCCCGGCGCGCCCGGCTTCGCCGATGCCGTCCGCGAGCGGCTTCCCCTGCTCGCGCGAGAGCAACCGTCCGAGTTCCTCCTTGCGCGCCAGGATCTCGGTGCCGGCGCGGTCCAGGATGTCGAACCGCTCTTGCGGGTTCGTCCGCGACCACTTCTTGAACGCCGTCCGCGCGGACGCGATCGCCTGCTCGACGTCGGACGACGAGCCACGAGCGAATTCGCCGACGACGTCGGACAGGTTCGAGGGGTTGATGTCGGTGTTGCGTTCGGCCGAATCGAGTTGCCGGCCGTCGATCAGATTCGGGAATGTCGTCGCCATGTCATCCTCATGGAAGCCGTGGTCGATCGATGTGAGCGATGTCGCACAGGATGTCGACCATCGCGGAGAAGTCCTTCTTCCCCTCGCCGTGCGCTCGCGCCGCACTGAACGATTCCAGGGCGGTGGCGCCGATCGGCATGGGGACCTTGGACGCGCGGGCGGCGTCGACGATCAGCGTCAGGTCCTTGTGCGCGAGGTCGATCGTAAACCCGGGCTCGGTGTCTCCCTTGAGCACCTTGTTGGCCCACGCAATCTTGAGCTGACCGTTGGTCGCCGTCGTCCCGTGCACGACATCCAGCGTCTTCTCGAGCGAGAGGCCGAATCGTTGTGAGAGCGCCAGCGCCTCCGCGTTGAAGGCGCAGGAAACGATCGCGAGGTAGTTGTTCACGAGCTTGGTCCGCATGCCCGTGCCGGGGCCGCCGCAATGGTGGATGGTCGTGCCCATCGCTTCGAGCAGCGGTTTCACGCGGGCAAACGCCTCGGCCGTCGCGCCCACCATGAACAGCGATTCGCCGCGCTCGGCGTGAGCGGCCAGGCGTCCGACGGGCGCGTCAACGAACGCGATCCCTTTTTCCGCGGCTGCGGCGGCGACGCGATCGGTCAGCAGCGGATCGACGGTGCTCATGTCCATGACGGCGCCGCCCGGGCGCAACCACGCCAGCACGCCGCCCTCACCCAGCAGGACTTCTTCGACGCTTGCGGAGTTCGGCAGCATCGTGACGACGAGGTCGCTGTCGACGGCGACCGCCGCCGCGCTCGCCGCGGCCCGCGCGCCGAGCGCTTCGAGCTGGCCGAACGGCGCGGGATTGATGTCGAAGACCACGAGCGGAAAACCTTTGCGGGCGAGGTTCGACGCCATGGGACGTCCCATGACACCGAGTCCGATGAAACCAATCCGTTCCATCTCTACTCCTAGGCGAACTTCACGCAGACGTTCTTGACCTGTGTGTAGCTGGCCAGTGATTCGAGGCCCTTCTCCCGGCCGTAGCCGCTCTTCTTATATCCACCGAACGGCAGCTCGACGCCGCCGCCTGCGCCGTAGGTGTTGATGTAGACCTGGCCCGACTTGATCCGCGACGCGACAGTCATCGCCTTGTTGATGTCGCGCGTCCACACACCGGCCACCAGGCCGTACTGGCTGCGATTCGCGATCGCGATCGCCTCCTCGACGTCGTCGAACGTGATGATCGCCAGCACCGGGCCGAAGATTTCCTCCTGTGCCACGCGCATGTCCGGCGAGACGCGATCGAGCAGTGTGGGCTGGAAGAAGAACCCGCCTCCGAGATCCGGGCCTGAGGGGCGCGCGCCTCCCGCGGCCACGTGCGCCCCCTCACTCTTGCCGATCTTTACGTAACCTTCGATCATCTCGAGCTGCTTCTTCGAGATGATCGGCCCCATGTCGGGATCGCTGACTCCGGGGCCCACGCGCATCGCCGCCGCGCGTTCGGTGAGCCGCGCGACGAGCTCGTCATGCGCTTTCGTCTGGACGAGCAGGCGCGAGCCGGCCGAGCACGTCTGGCCGGCGTTCTGGAAGATCGCGTTGGCAACCCCCTGGACGGTGAGATCGAGGTCAGCATCGGCGAAGACGATGTTGGGGGACTTGCCACCGAGCTCCATCACGACCGGTACGACGTTGTCGGCGGCCATCTTGGCGACGGCTATCCCGACCGAGACCGAGCCGGTGAACGTGAGCTGATTGATGTCGGGGTGACTGGCCAGAGCGGCCCCGGCCTCCAGTCCCATGCCGGGCAGCACGTTGACGACCCCGGGCGGGAGGCCGCACTCGAGCGCGATCTCGCCGAGACGCATGGCCGTCATCGGCGCGTCCTCGGCGGGCTTCAGCACGACGGTGCAACCCGCGGCGATCGCCGGCGCGATGCCGCGCGCGCCGATCTGGATCGGGTAGTTCCACGGGATGATCTGGGCGGACACGCCGATCGGCTCGCGAACGGTGTAATCGAGGTACCCCGGACCGAGGGGGATGGTGTTGCCCATGATCTTGTCGGCGATGCCGGCGAAGAACTCGAAGTAGCGCGCCGCCACCTGGACGTCGGTTCGTGATTGCCGCAGCGGCTTGCCGTTGTCCCGGCTCTCGAGCTCGGCCAGTTCCTCGACCCGGTCGCGGAGCGCCTGGGCGATGCGGATCATGGCGCGGCCGCGTTCGGCCGGTGGTGCGCCGCCCCACGCCTTCGATTCGAGCGCCGCGTGCGCCGCCTTGACGGCGCGATCGACATCCTTCTTCGTCGCCCTGGCCACGGTGGCGAGCGGACCGCCGGTGGACGGGTCGCAGACCTCGAACGTGCCGCCGTCGGAGGCGTCCACCCGCTGGCCGTCGATGATGAGTTGTTCGGTCATGACTGTGGTCCCTAGCCTCGGACGGCGCGGAGTGTCGCGCCGTAGTTCGATCGGTCGATCTTCGCTTCGATCAGGGTTGGTCCGTCGCACGCCAGCGCCTCACCGGCCGCGCGATCGAGCTCGGCTTCGGTCGTGGCGACCCACGAGCGAACACCGAAGCTGCCGGCCAGGGCCGGCCAGTCGATCGCTCCAAGCGCGACGCCGGCCGGCTCCAGCCGGCGCGCCTGCTGCTTGATCTCGATGAGGCTGAGCGACGCGTCGCTGAACACGATGGTAATGATGCGCAGCTTCTCGCGCGCCGCTGTCAGCAGTTCCCCGGCGCACATCAGCAGCCCGCCGTCGCCGGTCAGCGCGACCACCGGCCGTTCCCGGTCGAGGAGCGCCGCGCCAATCGCCGCCGGCAGCGCGAACCCCATCGTCGACAAGCCGTTGGAGATGAGCATGCCGTTCGGCTCGGTGATCGGCCACAGCATACGTCGCCGGAAACATGTGCGCGCCGGCGTCCACCGTCACGCGTCCGGCGGCGCCGGCGAGCCGCGCCGCGGCGATCTGCACGACGCGTTGAGACGACAGTCCGCCGGCGGGCACATCGATCTGCGCGGCGCTGCTCGTCGAGAGCCGGCGCACCCGACCTCGCGATCCCACGCGGTAGGCGCCAGCAGCGCATCTCGATCTCTTCGTTGCGATCGGGACATCGGTGACCTATTGCGCGGCAAACGGGACGTGCGCGTCCTCGACGCGCCATGGGCCGCAGTAGACGATCGGTTGCTCGCGCTTCCATGGCCCGGGGCATGAGCTCAACGGGATCCAGTCCCATCCCGATCAGCAGATCGCACTCGTCGATCATCGGCTGCTCGATCGCGGCGTTAGTGAAGACGCCGGCGAACCACGGATCATCGTCGGCACGACGCCCTTGGCCTTGTAGGTCACCATCGCGGGGATGTTTCGCGCGGCGCAGAGGGATCGAATGGCGGCGGCATCCGCCGCACCGCGAGCGCCAAGTCCGACGAGCAGCAGCGGTTTGCGCGCGGCGGCCAGAAGTGTCTCGAGCCGCGACCGATCCTCCGGCGAGGGAACCGGTCGCTCCTCGAATTCGATACGAGGCGTCGTCGACGATCATCGTCATGCGTCGATGCCACGACGTCGCCCGGGCAGTCCACGTGTACCGGTCCGGGCCGTCCGTGTCGCTGCCGCGTGGAGGGCGGGCATCGAGAACCTGCAGCACACTGCCGGGTCTCAAGCTGCCGGACCACTTCGTGATCGGCGCCATCAGTGCCGCATGATCGATTCGCTGATGATCGAACGGGTAGAGCTGGCTGTCGGTGAAGACCACGATCGGCGCGCGCTCGAGGAAGGCGCACGCCACACCGTTGACGACCGACGCTGCGCCGGGCCCGAGCGTGGTCAGGCAGGCGCCCGTCGCGCCGGTTACCTCCGCCTGCGCGATCGCGGCGATCGCGCCGGCGGTCTCTGTTGACGTCAGCACGAAAGGCAACCCGGCCCTGCCGGCCGCCGCGATCAGATCGGAGTTGCCGCCGCCGCCCGGCACGCCGAACAGCGTCCTGACGCCCGCACCGAGCAGCTGAGCGACGACGAGGTCCGCGACCGTCATGAGCCGACAATAGTAGTCTTCCTTTGGGTGGGCGTCGTCTTCCGTTGATTACGGACCCTGCGTCGTGGTCGCGCGAAAGAGCGCATCGTACTGGCCCGTGGCCATCGCAGCGTCCAGGTGGGCCGCCACCTTGCGCATCAACTCCGGATCCGCCTCGCCGAAATTCATGGTGACCGCCACCAGTGTGGACCCGAGGCTCACGTTCACCACCTTGCCGTCCAGCCGTATCCGCCGTGTGCCGTCGCGCGTGTCGGACAATCGCTTCCCGTGCAGTTCCTCGACAAGAATTCGGACCACCTCGTCTCGCAGCTGCTCGCCCGCAGGGAGAAGCACATAGCCCTGCGCTTCTCCAGGTTTCCCGAGAGTTAGGTGCCCACGATACGGAAGCGGCACAAAATCCGGCCGCTCCTCCAGTACGTCCACACCGTCAGGACCGCGATGCCACGCGAAGTGATGGGCCACCCACGCCGGGTCGAGGGTTTCGAACCCGATGTACCGCATGCGATCGCGATCGATGCGAAGGTTATAGGATCGGTTCCCCCTCCAGTCAGTAACGCCCAGGCTGGGAGGCGCCGGTAACTTATTGTGAGAAAACCAGACGAAGCTGTGTTCGTCCGGTGAAAGCGCCAAAGGAGGAGGAAGCCCCGACGGGACGGCGCCGGGCGGAAGGTCGATTGGCGTAACAGTGAGACTCCTGGTGTCGAGGACGTTCCGGTCCACCTGAAACAGCCCTGGCACCGCGAAGGTCTGCCGATCGACCCACCCCGCATGCGCGGTCGACATCGCGTGCCGCGGCGAACCGGTGCGGGTCCGAGGTCAGCGGACGGCCGACGATCGGAGCCTGACAGCCGAAGGGTCGAACCTCAATCTCCGAGCCATCGTCGACCAGGAGGTAGCAGCGCGGCGAGTCCGGACTTCGTGCGGCCTGAACGAGCAAGGCCGTGGGCGATGATCTTTTGAGCAAGGCCACCGCCTCGACTCGCTCGAAACCGGAAAGAGCGTGACCGTCGCGCAGGATGCGGAAATCCGAGAGTGCGGAAACCCGCTCCGACGACCGTGCCGTGTAGAACACGCTCTGACGCCTGCGGTCGTCGAAGCTGTGGAGCACCATCTGCTGCGCGATGGTCTCGATGGTCAGACGCCCGAACGATTCGACCCGCAGCGGCTCGCTTTGCCGGACGACCTTGTAGCGGTAGGTAAACTGCTCAGCGGCTCGTTCGCGCTCCTCCGGTCGCGGCAACCATTCGCTCCACTCGCGACTCCCCGCCCTTGGGTGTGCTGGCACGGGCAGGTCGAACGAGGCGAGTGGAGATGCGCCGATCCCGGTCTCGATCCTGCGCCCGCCGCGGCTGCTGAAGATGTGCACGACCCCAGGTGCCGTCCACTGGCCGTCCACCAGTCGCGCGTCTTCCGTAAACAGCAGCCCCTTCTCCTGTTTCCGGATGCCCCAGATGCCGGTCGCTGCGAGCCTTAGGTAGCCGACACCAGTCATCGAAGAGGGGGAGGGATGGCCTGACGGAAAGCGCAGCTCCACTGACAGGTACACCTGCTCGCCGTCAATCTCAGGTGGAATGTCGGCGAGGAGTCGGGAGGTGCCGGTGGACGCTCCTACCAGCACCAGCATGACGGCACTGGAAATGCCCGCCGCCGGCGCAAGACTGAAGCGCGATGCAGGGGCAAGGAGAAGTGACACCACAATCCCGACGAGCCCGCCGACGATCAGACCAGCGAGCGCGAATACGATGACGAAAAACTCTGGCGCTCCTTCGAACGCATTGAAGTCGTACCAACGTACGACCATGTCTCCCGCGACGGCGCTCGACAGCAGACCAGCGATACCTGTCAGCCCCGAGATCGCTGCGACTCGTTTCCAGGTCATGGTGGGATTTTGCCCCTGGTGCAAGAACTGCACCTCGCGGAGCGGCGTCGACCCTCACGAGCAGCTGCTGTGACGCTGTGTCACATCGTCTTTCACGGTTTTGTAACGCCCGATTCGAAATCGGTATCGGGGCTGCGTCGACAGGCGACGCCAGACCAAGCCCGGGCGAGCCGAAGCGAGCCGTGCTCAGTCCATGCGCAACGCGACGACGGGATCCACGCGCATCGCTCGTCGAGCCGGTAGATAGCAGGCGAGCCCTGCCACGATCACGAGCGCAACCGGGACCGCGATGAACGTGAGCGGGTCTCTGCGCGACACCGAGAACAGCAGCGTCTCCATCACCTGCGACAGTCCCATGGCCGCGGCGACGCCAATCGCTGCGCCGACGCCGGCGAGCGCCATGCCGCGGCCCAGGATCTGCCGGAACACCTCGCTGCGGGTCGCGCCCAACGCCAGCCGCACGCCGATCTCGCGGGTGCGCTGCGAAACGAGATAAGCCATCACGCCGAACAGGCCGATGGCCGCGAGCGCCAGCGCGACGACCGCGAAGGCGCTGAGCAGGTAAAGGTTGAATCGGCGCGGGCCCATGGACTGCTCGAACAGCGTGTCCATTGACGACACGGCCGAGAGCGGCACGTTCGGATCGATCGACCGCAGCGACGCGCGCACGGTGTCGACGGACGGGGCTCTCGATCGCCACACCAGCGAGATCGGGTTCCACGTCGGGTATTGCGTGGTCGCGCCATAGAACACGAACCCCGCGTCCGCCTCGAGGCCGAACGTCTTCACATCCTCGGCGACGCCGACAATGGTGTGCGGCTGTTCACCGAAGCTGCGCATGATCAACAGGCGGCCGATTGGATCCTGGTTCGGGAAGTAGCGCTCCGCCAGCGTCGCGCTGATGATGGCCACCAGCGGGCCGTCGGTCACGTCTTGCGACGTGAACTCGCGTCCACGCAGCGGGATGCCCATGGCGGCGAAATACCCGGGACCCGCGAGCCGCCACGCCGCCGAGCCGGCCTCCTCGTTCGACTGCGTGGGCAGCTTGACGTCGCCGGCCGTGAAGTCGCCCGACAGCGGCGGTCCGCTGGCGATCGCCGCGGCCTCGATGCCGGGCCGGC
The DNA here is from genome assembly GCA_963762995.1 of uncultured Acidobacteriota bacterium. Classification (GTDB taxonomy): domain Bacteria; phylum Acidobacteriota; class Vicinamibacteria; order Vicinamibacterales; family 2-12-FULL-66-21; genus JACDCA01. Next base: position 610,487 of record CAVXMQ010000025.1, read on the forward strand.
CGCGCAGATCGTCGAGGAGGCGTTCGAAGAAGGCGCGCTTGGGCGGCCCGCCGGGGTACGCCGTGTTCGGCAGGCCGACGCGCGCTGTCATCACGCCCGATGTGTTGAAGCCGGGATTCACCTGCTGCAGCCGCGCGAAGCTTCGAATCAGCAGCCCGGCGCCGATCAAAAGGGCGACCGAGAGCGCCACCTCTGCGACCGTCAGCGCCGCACGAATCCGCCGGCTTCCGGTGTTCGAGGTCGAGCCGCGCGAGTCGGCGCGCAGGGCGTTCTGCGGATCCTGCCGCGCCGCCTGGATCGCGGGCGCCAGCCCGAACGCGATCATCGTCGTCAGCGCCACACCCATCGCAAAGGCCAGCACCGTGCCGTCGATCGAGAGTTCGCCGAGGCGCGGTACCGACCCCGGCCCGAGCGCGACCAGGAGGCGCACGGCGGCGAATGAGATGGCGGTGCCGATCCCCGCCGCGAGCACCGCGATCAGGCACGACTCGAACAGCAGCTGACGGGCAATGCGGGCCCGCGTGGCACCCATGGCGGCGCGAATCGACAGCTCGCGCTGCCGTCCCGTCCCGCGCGCCAGCAGCAGGTTGACCACGTTGCCGCAGGCGATCAGCAGCACGAGGGTCACGGCGCCGAGCAGCACGAGCAGCGAGCGCCGCGTCGATTCCGGCACGACCCAGTCATAGAAGCTGAGGAGGCGCACGCCCCAGCCTTTGTTCGACTCGGGATACTGCGCACCCATGCGCGCCGCCATGGCCTCGAGCTCGCTGGTGGCTTGCTGAAGCGACACGCCGTCGGCCAGCCGGGCGATCACCGATAGCCGGTGATCCGCGCGGTTGCGCGCCGGATCCGGGGCGAGCGGCGCCAGGATATCGGTGGTTCCGCCCCAGCGGAACGACACGGGGAGCACGCCGACAATCGTGTATGGCTGCGCGTTCAGCGTCATCGTCTTGCCGATCGCGCCCGCATCGCCGCCGAACGCACGCTGCCAGAAGCCATGACCGAGGATCACCACGCGCGTGTTGCCGCCGGGACGATCTTCCTCGTCGAGGAAGTTGCGGCCGAGGATCGGCGTCACCTGGAGCGTCGGCAGGAACGTGGCGGTGACGCCCATCCCAAGGAGCACTTCGGCTTCTCCGCCGGAGGTCCAGGTGAGTCCGAGATTGTTCGTGGCCGCCATCGCCTGGAAGCTCTTCGACTGAGCCCGCCAGTCGAGGAAGTTGGGGTGTGATACCGCGAACGTCGGCCGGCCGCGCTCCACGTTACTCTCCCAGATCCTGGCGAGCTGGCCGGGACTCGAGAAGGGCAACGGCCGCAGCATCACCGCATTGACGACGCTGAAGATCGCGGTGTTAGCGCCGACGCCGAGGGCCAGCGTGACCGCCGCCACGAGCGTGAACCCCGGGCTCTTGCGCAGCGATCGCGCTGCGTAACGGACGTCCTGCCACCATGACATAGTCGGCACTCCAGATGGGTTTTGACGGTGTTCGAATCGAAACGGTTGGCGACGTACAATCTGACCCATGCGTTCAAACCTCAAAGCCACCTGCGCCACCTTAGCCGCCTGTGTCGCGTTGATCGCCACCGCCGCCGCCCAGCAGCGGGCCGGCTATGACTACTGGGGCCCTCAGCGCGAGATGATCCAGCGCGGCCAGCAGGCCATCTTCATGTGCAACGGCCTGTTCACGTCGAACCGCACGCTGGAACAGGTCTTCGCGCAGGAACTGAAATTCCTGCAGCAGCCGATCGGAACCGCCGCCGGCGGCGATTACGAGGTCGACCGGACGCGCCGCATGGTCGCCGTCGGCAAGGCGGGCGCCGCACCGGTGATGCGCGCCGTCTTCCGCGAGGGAATCGGCTGCGTGATCATGGCGCCCGATCAAACCGACGCCGACATCGCCGGCCTGCCGTCGCTCGACCTGCCTCCGCCTGCCGGCGACGCCGCGACGATCCCCTGGCCCAACGGCGACAAAGTCGCGGACGCGCCGCTTCCCGCGAACCATCGATGCGAAGGGGCTGCAGGCGGCGTCGGACTGGGCGTTCACGCGATCGTCAGCCGAGCAGGTCACCCTCAGCCTGCTCGTCGTGCACAAAGGACGCATCGTGCACGAGCGCTACGCGCCGGGCGTCACGATGGCGACCCGCACGCGGACGTGGTCCACGGCGAAGAGCATCGCTTCGACGCTGATCGGTATCCTCGTGGATCAAGGCAAGCTGCAACTCGATGGCCCGCTTGGCTTCGAGTGGCTGCCGCGACCGCGCGCCGGCGTGGCGGACCCGCGCGCCGCCATCACGCTCCGGCACGTGCTGAACATGTCGAGCGGCCTCGAAACCGTCGACAACGGCGGTCTCGAGTACGCCACCGGATCGGGCATGTCGTACTGGGCGGGCGCCAGCTCGGTCGAAGGCGCGCGCAATCGCGGTCTCATCCGCCAGCCTGGCACGAGCTGGGACTACGAGAACTACGACACGCTGCTGGCGGTTTACGCGATGAAACAGGCCATCGGCGATCCCGCCGCCTACCTGAAGTTCCCGCGACAGGCGCTGCTGGATCGGATCGGCATGCGCAACACGCTCCTCAGCACGGATCGGTTCGGCGACTTCATCCTGAGCAGCCAGGTCTACACCAACGCGCGCGACCTCGCGCGTCTCGGGATGCTCTACGCACAGGGCGGGATGTGGAACGGCGAGCGCATCATCTCGGAGAAATGGATCGCCTTCACCCGCACGCCGGCGCCCGCGACCGCCCAGAGCGGGAATCAGTACGGCGGCCACTGGTGGCTCGTGCCGGACAACCGCACCGACGTGCCGAAGGACGCCTTCTCCACCAACGGCAATCGTGGCCAGTTCACCGTCGTCGTGCCGTCGCACGACCTGGTGATCGTGCGACGAGGCCTCGACTACGGACGCCAGGGCTTCAGTCAGTGGGACCTGACCAGAGAGGTGCTCAAGGCGTTCAGGCCAATCACGACCATGACCGTCAAAGAAGCTCTCAAGGAGCTCAAAGCGCTCGGCGACGAGAAGGTGCGGGAGCTGAACGCCAAGAGCGGGGCCGGCGACAATCAGTTCGGCGTCAGCCTCGGCGAAATCCGAACGCTGGCGAAGAAGATCAAGACGAACCATGAATTGGCCGTGTGCTCTCTGGGACACCGGGAACGTTGAGGCCCAGTTCCTGGCAACGCTCCTGATCCAGCCCAAGAAACTGTCGGCCCAGGAGATGGATCGGATGGTCCGGTCCATCAGCTTTGTACGCGTGGCGGACTGGCTGATCTCCTATGTCGTCCGGCAGCACCCCGACAAGGAAGCCCTTCGCCGGGACTGGATGGCTGCCGACGACCGCTGGGCGGCCCGCGCTGGATGGGACCTCACGGCCGAGCGGGTCGGGAAGAGTCCGGACGGCCTCGACGTCCCGGCGCTGCTCGATCGCATCGAAGCGGAAATGGCCGACGCCAGGCCGGAAGTGCAGTGGACGATGAACAACACGCTGGCGACCATCGGCATCCACTTCCCCAAGCACCGCAAGCGGGCCATCGCCATTGGCGAGCAGTTGGGAATCTATCGGGACTATCCCGTTTCGAAGGGCTGCACGTCCCCCTTCGCCCCCATCTGGATCAACTTCATGGTGAGCCGGCAAGGCTGAACGAATATCGATGGGCCAAGTCGTCGAGTGCAACGTGTCTACGGCGTCTTGACGTAAACCCCGTTCTCGAAATCTGACATTGACATCATCGCTGCGTTGATCACTCGCTGGAGCTCTCTATCCGAAGGCCGTTGGAGCTCTTGAGGATCAAATCCATTTTCGAGTACACGTCGTGCACGCTGGGATGCACGCGGACGCAGTTGTTGCGAGCCGTCTGACGAAGATTGCGTTCGCCGGTCGATCCCCATTTCGCGACACGCCGTCCGGGAATCGGGATGTTTTCGAGTTCGAAGCGTGGCAGGAACTCGGTAATCCACCACCAGCGGTGAAGCGATTCGTGAACAACGAGCTCGTTGCTGAACTCCGCGGCGACCCCGTCCAATGCTCCCTCGTCGACAAGCAAGCCTTGCGCTCGCGCTTCAGAGACCATCCACTCGAAGGGCGCGCGCGCCAAGCCACTCTTGCAGCGGGGGTGCCCCCCGCCGACGTCTGAGTGACTTCCCGCGAACCAGATCTCCTTGACGTCCGTCGGATCATCCCAACGTGAGTCTTGGTAAGCGTAGTGATCCACCCCCGCCCAGCTCGTGAGCTGGTAATAGGAGCGCCGCTCGTTGAGTGCCACAGCGTGGCGTACCGCGACGACACTGGGATTGTGTCGGAGATGCGGCAGGCTCTTCGGATAGATGAACCCGTAGGATTTCACCGTGTCCCAGAGTCCAAGAAAATGAATCGAGCAGGGGCGCGCATCGTTCAATCGTCGAAACTCCTCCAGCTTTTTGCGCAAGTCGTCGCGACTCTCTCGAGACATCACCTCGTAGTGGCGTTCGTTGAAAAAGGAGCGGTAAGCGTACGAGACGTGCTGGAGCCGATCGGGAGGGAGAAGACCGCAACGATGGATGAACCCGGCCAATGCTCGCACCGTGAACGCTCCACGGCTGAATCCAAAGAAGAACACCTTCGGGTTGCTCGTGTTGTGGGCCGCGCGCGAGAGCGCTGCGTACAGACTTTCTACATTCGCTTGCAAGCCAGCTCCGAATCCCAGACCCGCGAGCCTGGTCAACGGCCCTCCCAAGCCCCACAACTTCCCCGGCTCGCTGATCTCCAATGCAGCGTGGTTTGCGTTCCGCTTGAACCGATATGCCGCCTTCAGAGCCGCGCGCTTGGTGCCGACGCCTGGATGGTAGACGGCGATTTGCTCATCCGGCTTGTCGAGGCGAAGGACCTTCACGAGTCGGACGACGTTGGTGGCAGGACCTCCAAACGAGTTTCCAGTTCCATCTGCGCAGATCACGATGTTCATGGGTGTTCATCCGCGCGGGGCGCTTCTGTGGCAGGCCCACGCGCCGCCGGTCTCCCGGACGAGCAGCGGCCCGAACCACCGCTCGGCTTCATAGGCGTTGTGCGCCGGGCAACGCAGCTCGAGGTTAGCAACGCTCGTTGGCCCGCCATCCGCGAACGGAATGCGGTGAGGAAGTGAAGCCCGGCCGTCTCGGTGCAACGGCCTTCGGGCCCGACGAAGGCACATCGATCGCCGTCGCGCCCGCTGACCCCTCGCCCAACTTCACCTCTTCACATACCAGAGGCTGGCGAGCGAGTCGGTTTGGAAGAACCGCAGCAGCATGTGCGCGACTTTCTGACGGCCGCTCTGGCTGGGATGGGTGCCGTCAACGGCCAGGTCCGCGCGCTCGTAGATCAGGCCATCGCTCTTGCGTGGCGTCGTCCCGTCCGCCCAGAGGTACGGACCCCACAGCAGCACCGGAGCTTTACCGACGTCCCCTTTGATTTGATCCTGGATCAGCCATCGCACAGCGAACGCCCCCTCGTATGCGTACGGTTCGGGGTTCAAGGGCTGGGTCGTCCACCCGCCGTAGATGCGACTGCTCAGGTACGCGATACGCAGGTTCGGAAAGCGACCCTTCGCGTTCTGCAGAACAGAGAGCGTGTCGGACTGCAGCTTGCGGCCGTGCTCCGTCAGTTCACCCGTCGGCCGAACGTTGGCGAGCTTCACCCAGATCACCTGCACCTGATTCGGACTTACGCTGGCCACCTCGAGGCGGCGATCGGCCTCGATCCATGCACGCGCCTGCGGATCGACCCATTGGGCCATCGCCTGGCCGCCCTGCGCGCAATCCACGAGCGTGACGTGGGCGGACTTCTTCGGATCCTGGTCCGCAAGCTGCTTGAATACTGAAAATTCCTGGGTCGCGTTGGACATGCTGATCGCGACCAGCGCGATGGTGCCGTTCGGTGCCGGTTTGCCATTGGCGTCGAGCGGCTCGATCTTCATCGTCTCGCCGCGCGCGGCCTTGAGATGCGCTTCCGGAGGTTCGTTTTTCCCGCCGCCGTACAGTCCGCCGTCTTCACCCTTATACCGGTCGTTAGCCGTCATCTCGGTGAGCGGCTTGAGCCCGACAGAGGCTTTGGGCTCGAGTGCGCCCGCCTGGCGTCCTCCGTGCGCGACGGAGTTGAATGCCGGCAGCGCAGCGTTGATCAGGAGGACGAACGGAACAGCGATGAAAGCGCGTCTCATGAGTGTTTCTCCCGTCAGCGCCTTATACTCCATCCCGATCGTTCTGAGGCGGCGAATACGTTCGAACGGCTGAAGCGCCTCCGGCGGGAAGGCGGGCCGTTCCGTGCGCGGTATGATCGCCCGTGCCAGCAGCCGATCCCCACCAGGAACTGCGCGCGGGCGTCCGCGCGCTCTGCAAGAACTACCCCGACACGTATTGGCGAGAGCTCGACGCGCAGCGCGCGTATCCCGAAGCGTTCGTAAAGGCGCTGACCGATGCAGGCTATCTCGCGGCGCTGATACCAGAGGAGTTCGGCGGCTCAGGCCTGGGCGTCACCGAGGCGTCGATCATCCTCGAGGAGATCAATCGCAGCGGCGGCAACTCGGGCGCCTGTCACGCGCAGATGTACACGATGGGCACGCTCCTGCGTCACGGCTCCGACGCGCAGAAGCGCGAGTACCTGCCGAAGATCGCCGCTGGTGAGCTGCGGCTGCAGGCCTTTGGCGTCAGCGAGCCGACGACCGGATCGGACACGACGCAACTGAAGACGATGGCGGTGCGCAAAGGGGACAAGTACGTCATCCGGGGGCAGAAGATCTGGATCTCCCGCGCCGAGCACTCGGATCTGTTGCTGCTGATCGTTCGCACGACGCCGATCGCCGAGGTCAAGAAACGAAGCGAGGGGCTCTCGGTCCTGCTGGTGGACATGCGGAAGGCGGTGGGGAACGGCCTGACGATCCGTCCGATCCGCACGATGATGAACCACGCGACGACGGAGCTGTTCTTCGACGATCTCGAGGTGCCGGCTGACACGCTGATCGGTGAGGAAGGGAAGGGGTTCCGGTATCTCATCGACGGCCTGAACGCGGAGCGCATCCTGATCGCCGCCGAGTGCGTCGGCGACGGCCGCTGGTTCATCGAGCGGGCGACGAAGTATGCGAAAGACCGCGTCGTCTTCGGCCGGCCGATCGGCCAGAACCAGGGCGTGCAGTTTCCCATCGCGCGCGCGCACGTCAACGTGGAGGCGGCAGACCTGATGCGCATCCACGCGGCGGAGCTGTTCGATCGCGGCGAGCCGTGCGGCGCCGAGGCCAACATGGCGAAGCTGCTGGCCGCCGACGCCTCCTGGGAGGCGGCCAACGTCACGGTGCAGACCTTCGGCGGCTTCGGCTTCGCGGAGGACTACGACGTCGAGCGCAAATTCCGCGAGACGAAGCTCTACCAGGTCGCGCCGATCTCGACCAACATGATCCTCACCTACATCGGCGAACACGTGCTCGGCCTTCCACGTTCCTATTGAATGACCCCTCCACTGCAGGGCATCACCGTCGTGTCGATCGAGCAGGCGGTCGCCGCGCCCTTCGCGACGCGCCAGCTCGCCGATCTTGGCGCCCGCGTGATCAAGATCGAGCGGCCCGACGGCGGGGACTTCGCGCGCGGTTACGACCAGACCGTCGGCGGGCTCTCGAGCTACTTCGTGTGGCTCAATCGCTCGAAGGAATCGTTGACGCTCGATCTCAAGCAGCCCGCCGCGCGGGACGTGTTGGCGCGGCTCCTCGAGCGCGCCGATGTCTTCGTGCAGAACCTGGCACCCGGCGCGGCGGACCGTCTCGGCGCGGCGACGGCCGACCTGCGCGCGCGCCATCCGCGGCTGATCACGTGCGCGGTTTCCGGGTACGGCTCCGAGGGTCCCTACGTCCAGAAAAAGGCGTACGACATGCTGATCCAGGCGGAGGCCGGGCTGCTGTCGATCACCGGCACGCCCGAGGCGCCCAGCCGCGTCGGCATCTCGGTCGCCGATATCGCCGCCGGCATGTACGCCTACTCCGGCATTCTCACGGCGCTGCTCGCGCGGGCGACAACCGGCGCCGGCGCCGCCCTCGAGGTGTCACTCTTCGACGCGCTCGCCGAATGGATGGGCGCTCCCGCGTACTACACGGGCTATGGAGGGTCCGAGCCGGCGCGCAGCGGCGCTTCCCATGCGACGATCGCGCCGTACGAGCTCTTCGTGAGCGCGCGACGAGGTCGAGATCTACCTGGCGATTCAGAACGCCCGCGAGTGGTCGCGCTTCTGCGAGCAGGTGCTCGCGAGGCCCGAGATCGCCGATGATCCGCGCTTCGCGACGAACTCCGTGCGCGTGCGGCACCGGGCCGACCTGCACGCACTCATTGCCGACGTCTTCGCAAAGCTGCCGGCCGCCGAGATCCTCGATCGCCTGGAACGGGCCGACATCGCGTGCGCGCGGCGCAACTCGGTGGAGGGATTCCTCAATCATCCGCAGCTGATGGATCGCGACTGCTGGCGCTCGGTCGACTCGCCGATCGGGCCGTTGAGGGCGCTGCGCCCGCCGGTGCGGATGGAGGGAGTCGACCCGGTGATGGGTTCCGTCCCTTCGCTGGGAGAGCACAGTCAATCAATTCTCGAAGAGCTGGGGTTCGACGCAGGCACGATCGCGGCCTGGCGGAAGGAGCAGATGATCTGATGGCGGTGAAGAAGGGCTGGACGGGGCGCGTGTTCGAGGACTTCGAGGTGGGGGACGTCTACGAGCATCCGCTCGGGCGCACGGTGATCGCCGCCGACAACATCTGGTTCACGTGCATCACAATGAACACGAATCCGATCCACTTCGACACCGAGTATGCGAGCGCCACGGAATTCAAGAAGCCGCTGGTCAACTCGTGCTTCACGCTGGCGCTGGTGACCGGGCAGTCGGTTACCGATCTCACGGTCAACGCGGTCGCCAACCTGGGATGGGACGAGGTCCGCCTGCCGCATCCGTTGTTCGAAGGAGACACCGTCCGCTCGAAGAGCGAAGTGCTCGAGACCCGCGAATCCAAATCCCGCCCCACCGTCGGCATCGTCCGCGTGAAGACGACGGGGATGAATCAGGACGGCGAGGCCGTGATCGAGTTCACGCGCACGTTCATGATCTGGAAGCGCGGGCATGTCCCAGGCCGCTGAACACTGCCGGCCTGGATGGAAGATGGTAGATGCGTCAGACGGAAGCGACCGTTTATAGAGCAACCCAATCACAGTCCCGACAACCGCCCATTGGATGAAATAGGCGACGGCCTGCATGGCCGTGAGTGTCACGCCGATGTTCAGGAGCATGTAGTTGTGCACGACGAACGCGCACACGACGAATAGCCCGATCAGCGCGCCGAAGCGCACCCCTTGGGCGACACCGGACCCTCTCTGATACACCATGGTGTAAAGCACGGCAACGACGAGGATCGCGACCAGCATCGCCGCCATTCCAGCCGGCATCGCCGCCATCTGCCCTTCTTGCGATCGATAGATGGCCGAGTGTTTTTGGAACTCGTCGGCCATCTGCGGCGCGAGGCCGAAGATGGCGAAGCCGGCGGCGAAGTAAGCGACCATTCCACCCGCAGTGGCGAGCAAAAGGCGTCCGTAGTTCATTTCCTCTCCAGTGCATAACTGGCCAGAACTCATCACCACTTGAACGACTGCGCCGCGGACGGCAACGCTAGCATCAGTCCAATACTGTGGGCCAGAGCGTTGGCCACGAGGTCGCGTCGCCAAAGGTAAAACGCCGTCATGACGGCGGCGAAGGGGAGATCCGCAGCTAGGGCAAAGCCCAATCCCCAGAAAGGGACATGCGCTAACGTGAAGATCACGACCACAATCGTCCCCCCGATCCACGCACGACCGGTCAGCGAAACCAGCCGTTCCACCGCGTAGCCTCTGTAGAGGGTTTCTTCAATAACGCCTCCAGTTGCTCCCATGACCACCAGGAACCAGAGTGGATAATTCGCCAACGCACGAAGGCCGACCTGTAATCCGTCTGAGCCGAACCGTGCGATCAATGGCCCGGTCAACCATGGCAAAACAAACCCAATGACCGACCAAAGCGCCAGTGCCCATCCGATTGATGACCATCGGAAGCCATGAAGGCCGATCGATTTCAGGGGCAAGCGTTCCCATCGCAGTACGATCCACACGATTAGCGGGACGAGGCCACAGTAAAGCAGTTGAACGACGACGCTACTCGTCAGACTGCGTAAGCCACCGAGACGCTCCGGAACAACGGCGAACAGCGGCGGCCCAACGAGCGCAACAGTCAAGCCGACCGCAGTTGTGGCGTGCTTCATCCATCGCTCCACCTGAACGTGTCTCGTGTCGAATGATCTGGAAGTGCGGTCACGTGCCAGGGCAGCGGCGAGAGACCTCACATCCTCGAGCTCGTCGATGCTTCTCAGTATCCCGAGTGCTCGTTCCGCCGCCGGCTCCCCCAGCACACGGCACGCGCATGCCATGAATTTCGCGTCGAGCTCGGCATCACTGGCCGGCTGTTCCGGATAGCCCCGCGCCCCCTGCGCCTCCCGGGTCAGCACGCGTCCATCCCGCAGGGTGATGTGCACGCGGGCGTGTGTGAGTGGGGGAGCGCCGCTATCGAGCGCCGGATCGACCCGCATCGCAACGCGCGCCATCAGCGCCGTCACTTGTGGGTTCGTGAGTGTGGCGGTGTCGAACGTATCGATCCCCACGCGGCCGAACGCGACGGCCGCGGCGGCGCAGAACGGCAGGCTGAACTTGCCTTCGAGCCCGGTCGCCGGGCGGTCGTAGATCAGGATCGTCGGCACGATCGAATCGACGTCGATGTCGATGCGCTCGACGTCGCCCGCGGTGAACCTCTCGCGGCGGCGCAGATCGAGAATGGCGTCGAGCGACGGATGCGTGCCGGCGCAGGACGGGTAGAGCTTCACCGTGATGCCCGTGTCGAGGATCTCCCAACGCGCGCCGAGATCCGCGATCGCGTCCGCGAGCGCCTTTCCCTCACTGTCCATCGCATGAAGCAACCCCTGCGGACCGTCGAGCGCGAGATCGCTCGCCGTCATCCCGCCCCTGGCCAGCAGCGCGGCGAGCACTCCGTTGCGCGCCGCCAGCCCGGCGTGCAGCGGCTTGACCATCGTCCCGAAGTTCTCTTTCAAGCCTGACGCCTCGGACGCGGCGATCGCGAGCGCGTGCCCCGCGGCCCTGGCGTCGAGCCCCAGCAGCCGGCTGACGGCCGCCGCGGCGCCGATGGTTCCAAGCGTGGACGTGCAGTGCCAGCCGCGCTGGTAGTGCCGCGGGTTCATGAGGCGGCCGAGCCGCGCCTCGATCTCGAAGCCCACGACATAGGCGTCGAGGACGGCGCGGCCCGTGAGGCGTTCCGATTCCGCCGCCGCGAGCACTGCCGGCACGAGCGGCGCGCTCGGATGCGCCAGCGACACGAAGCACATGTCGTCGTAGTCGAGTGCGTGCGCGGCCGTGCCGTTGGCCAGCGCCGCGCCGCTCATGCTGGCGCGGTCCGCCGTCCCGAATACGCCGCACGCATTACCGCCTTCCGCCGCCACCACTTGTCGAACGATGAGGCTCGCCGGTTCCGAGACGCCGGCCAGGGTCACGCCGACGGTGTCGAGTACGGCCATCGCCGCGCGCGCGCGCGCGCCGGCTGGCGGCGCGGCATCGCTGACGAAGTCTCCGAGCCGGGCGGTCGTCGCGGCAGTCTCGCTCACGCGGGCCCTCCACGTGTCGCCTCTTCGGGCTGACCGATCGCTGCCATGAAGCGCTGCTTGATGAACACACAGTCGAGCGGTGGTTTCACGGTTGGCGCCGATTCGGCGACCTTGGCGACGATCACCCAGGGCCCCGGTTCCACGCGCGACCGCTCGATCGCGGCGGTAAAGGCCTCGCCGGTCGTGACCGTTGCCGTGGCCGTCGCGCCCATCGCGCGCGCCGCCGCCTCGAGATCGGCGCCATGCGCGGTCGCGGTGTCCTGGCCGCCGGTGGTGGCATAGAGCTCGTTGTCCCAGACGATGAGCACGAGGTTTGCCGGCCGGGTCCATCCGATCGTGGCCAGCGACCCGAGGTTCATCAGCAAGGATCCGTCGCCGTCGACGACGAAGATGCGCAATTCGGGACGCGCCAGCGCGAGACCGAGGCCGATCGACGAGGCGAGCCCCATGCTGCCCCAGGTGTAGAAGTTGGCCGGGCGATCGCCGGCCGCGAACAGGTCGTAGGCGGGATGGCCCAGGCTCGCGACGATCGGTTCGGCATCAATCGCGGCGACCAGCAGACGCGTCGCTTCCAGGCGGTTCATGACTTTGCCGGGTACCGTGAGCCGACGGGGCAGGAGGCACACGCCCGGAAGGCGCGTGCCGAACGCCGTCTGGGCGACGAGCCGCACCGTGTCCGCCGTCGATTCCGGCGTATCGGCCGTCGCATGCGGGAGGCCGATCGCGTCGCAGATCGGACGGACCGCGCGCCCCATCGGCACCTGCGCGTCGTTCCACTCGCCGGCGTCGCCCCGCATGCTGATCACGATCAGCATGGGGATCTTGTACGGGACCAGCAGGGAGGTCAGGGCGTTCAGCGAGTTGCCGAGCCCGCTCGACTGCAGCATCACGGTGGGCCGGGCACCGCCGAGATACAGGCCGGCGGCAATGCCGAAGGCCTCCTCTTCCCGCGTCGCCAGCGTCGTGGTGACATCCGGGAAGCTCTCGCGCAGGATCCGGAGGACGTGCGACAGCGGATTGTCGGGGACGTAGACGACGTGACGGCTGCCGGCGGCGTGGAGTCCCGCGCACACGCCCGACGCCCACTGGGGCTCGACGGTCATCCGCGCAGTTTACGTCACCTCTCCGCGACCTGCCCGCGACAGCCCACCGCATTAAACTTGCGGCACGGTTGCCGGCTCGCGGCATGTTTTACAGGAGATCGGGAGACAGAGGTCGGCTGAACAACCAGTCGGTCTGCAAGTCGTCTCCGAGCACGAAGGTATGCTCGCCCACCCGTGCGAAGCCGTACTTCGCATAGAACGCCACCGCGCGCGGGTTCCGCTCCCATACGCCCAGCCAAAGCGTCTGCGCTCCATGGGCGCGAGCCGCGTCGAGGGCCGCGTCCATGAGGGCCTGCGCAACGCGACGCCCATGCCACGCACGTGCGACATACAGACGCTTGAGTTCGAGCGGGTCTGGGCCTTGTATTGCCTCCGGCGGTGCCCCAGACACGAGGTGCGCGTAGCCCACCAACTCCGCGTCTCCATACTCGGCATGGTGTTCCGCGACCAGCACCGTGCCCGTCGGGGCGGCTATTTCGGCTGCTTGCTGGTCGGGCGAGAACGCTTCTGCGAGGTATCGCGCCATGTCCTCTGGCGTGTTCTCGCCTTCAAACGTTTCGCGGAACGTGGCGGCGCCAAGTCGGCTCAGTGCGGCGGCGTCGGCGATTGCCGCTGGACGGATCTGTATGGTCATGTCAGCCGCTCATCCGCGCAGATTACGTCACCTCTCCCTGGCTGGCCTCCAGGCGGGCGGCTGCTAACATGAAGGCATGCATCTCGCCGCCAATGTGTTCGACGTCTGGGCGTTTCACCGGACTGGCGCTGAGACGCGGTTTCTGCTGTTGCACACGTCGGAGGAAAAGGCCAGACGTCACTTCAATGACGGACGATTCTGGCAGATCCCGAGCGGCTTCGTGAACGAGGGCGAGGCCGTCACGGAGGCGATCAGGCGAGAGCTGAATCGGTTCGGTCTGACGGCGACGTCAATCTGGGCCGGCGAGCACGCGTACATTATTTACAACCGACGCTTTCTGCAGATGCAGATCATCGGCGTTTATGCGGCTGAAGTCGTTGACGCGCCAGTGCGGCTCGATGCAGCCGAGCATGCCGAGTACGCGTGGTTACCGTACGAGGCGTCTTTCGACCGGGTTCAGTACCGCGGCTTGAAAGAGGGCCTGCGATCCGTCCACGAATACATTACGAGCCCGACAAATCCTGCAAGGGAGCTCTGCCTCTACACGGCCGGATGAATCGGCCTCATTCGTGCGTCGACGCCGTTAACGCTCGCCGCGCCGGCGTGTCTTCGGGACGGCACAAGGCATGGAGCGCCGATTCTTATGAGCTTGATAACGATCGTCAGCTTGGCATTGATGCTGTCGTCCGCGCAGAGCGCGGCGACTGACGAGATCCTGCGCCTGGAGCGCCTGTGGGTCGAGGGGCTGCTGTCGTCGCGGCGAGCGGTCTTTGAGGAGATCCTGGACGAATCGCTCACGCAGGTGGGACCGCGCGGCGAAACCGGCGGTAAACGCACGTTCCTCGAGTTCTTCTCCTCCGGCGACTGGGATTACGTCACCGCGGAGCTGCAAGACCCCGTCGTCCGGGTGTTTGGCGATACCGCGGTAGTGACGGCGCGGCTGCGGCGCGAAATCAAACTCGGCGCGGTCGTCGATCGCGGCACGCTGGCGTTCACGCACGTCTGGGTGCGCCGGGGCACATCCTGGCGCGCCGTCCACGCGCACACATCGAGCGTCCCTGACAAGTAACGCAACATTCTTCTGGTCTTCTAATCTTCTGTGAATACAGCGTGGCGGGGAGTCATACATGCCGAAACGGATCGCGACGATTGCAGGAGCGCTTTGCTCCATCCTTGTTATGCCCGCGGGCGCGTCACAGACGACGAGCGCCTCATCAGAAATCGATCGCGGGATCTGGTCCGTGTTCACCGCGACCGTCGCCGCGGAGGACATCGTCGGCATGGGGCGCCTCTATTCTCCGGAGGCGGTACTGGTCACACCGAAAGGGACGACGCCCATCAAGGCGACGCTCGAGAGATGGGGACGAGACATGGTCGCCGCCAAAGCCAGGGGTGACAGAGCCACCGTGCAGTTTCGGTTCTCTCGCCGCCAGGACGACAGCACGACGGCGTTCGAATCCGGAATCTTCAGGTACACGGTGATTACCAAATCTGGTGTGAGTACCCCTCAGTTCGTTCCGTTCGAGGTCCTGCTGCTGAAGACCAACGGCGCGTGGCGGGTGCTGATGGAACGCCAGTTTGCCGCGGTGACTCAGGCCGAGTGGGACAAGCTCCAGTGACGTTGCGTCTCTGGCTTGTTGAGCGACGGCAGTGACTGAGCCACAGCCCGCTGAATACGCGCGGCCCGGTATGCCCTCATGCAGGCACCTCATCGGGGCAATTGCGATCATCCTCATCGGGTTGCGGCTGGCGGGGCAGATGGAGCGACCGATCACTGCCCTCTGGGTTGCCGGCTCTGGTGTCACGGGCGCCGCCATTGGCCTGCTCGTTGCGCTCTGTGACGGACCTGGGCCTGGGACGCTGATCTCCAGGTTCCTTGCTCTGATCAGTCCGGCAACTGCGTTGTTGCCAATCGTCGGCCTGCCTTTCAACATCGCCGCGTTGTGGTTCAACCGAGTGCATCCTGGTTGGCATCGAACGCTCTCGCGAATCACGTTCGCGGTGGCACTATTGGTTTCCGCGGTGGCTGTTGTCCTGCTGCTGACGGGGGGTGGCTAACCAGTTCAATACCTTGACTGCGCTCCACGCAGCTGTACGATGGGGAGGCCGGGAGCATGACAGGGGGGCCTATGGCCGATGCGTATCTTGACAGTTATGCAGGCCAGTCAACGGAAGAACTCTTAGCGCTTGAGCGAGAGTTCCGAGTCGACTCGCTGGTGCTCGCGTTCGAACAAGCGATTCAGGGCAAGTCTGCGGACTCGATTTCTACCGAGGAATCCTATGTCCTCGCGGTAGAAGGGCTTGAACGCGAAGTAAACAACGGGGGCTACAGTCAATTTTTCGGCAATTCGTCTGGAGAATTCGCGCCGCTCATCGAAGCAGCACTGCGGGCCATCGACTGTCCAAAAACCGCGGACATCACCCGCGACGCTATCGCGGCACTGCGGGTGAAGGCGCTGACGACCGAGGCAGTAGCCGGGGCGGCACTCAACGAAGACGAGTCCATCAGCGGGGCCTCGCTGCGTGTGACGATCGCTATTTCGCCAACGACGAGCCGATTGCGGATCGCCTATTCCGTTGGATCGCCACAAACAAGGAGCGTGTCCGCGTCGGCTCCAGGTAGCGGACGAGTGGGACAAGAGGCTTCGAGCAAGAACAATGAAGACGCAAATCCGGCCGACGCGAGTGGTGGTGGCATTCCTCGAAGCGCTTGCTATCAGCTGGGGACTTCTCTACGTTGGGGAGTACTTCGGGTGG
Organism: uncultured Acidobacteriota bacterium; assembly: GCA_963762995.1. Classification (GTDB taxonomy): domain Bacteria; phylum Acidobacteriota; class Vicinamibacteria; order Vicinamibacterales; family 2-12-FULL-66-21; genus JACDCA01. Next base: position 626,651 of record CAVXMQ010000025.1, read on the forward strand.
CACTGGGTGCGTGAGGCCGGTGGCGTGCTGTTCGGCGACCGACTGGAGGGAATCACGAACGGTGAACATTCCTGGTTCATCGTTGATGGCAGACCGTTGGACTGGAAGTTTCCGAGTAGGGGGGCTTCGGCACACTAACGTTCGTCGAACCCGCACCCCCGACATCGGATACCGAGTACCCGAAACCGAAGTACCGAAGACGAGTACCGAAGACCAGTACCGAAGAGCGGAGGTCACCGGCGCACCGCATATCCGCAGCGGAGAAGCGCTAACTTGATCTCGTCGAGAATCGCGGGATCGTCGATGGTCGCCGGTGCCGAGTACGGCTGGCCGTCGGCGATCGAGCGCATCGTTCCGCGCAACACCTTCCCCGATCGCGTCTTTGGTAAGCGCTCGACGACCGTCGCCTGTTTGAACGCAGCGACAGGGCCGATTCGTTCGCGCACCAGAGTCACGACTTCGCCGATCACGTCGTCGGCATCGCGGGTCACGCCGGACTTCAGGACGAGAAAGCCGAACGGCACCTGTCCCTTGAGCGAATCGTGCACGCCCACGACCGCGCATTCCGCGACGTCAGGGTGCGAGGCAAGGACCTCCTCCATCTCGCCGGTTGACAAGCGATGTCCGGCGACGTTGATCACATCGTCGGTGCGCGTCATGATCCAGAAATACCCGTCTTCGTCTTCGAAGCCGGCGTCCGCGGTCTTGTAGAACCCTGGGAAATCGGTCAGATACGACGACACGAATCCCTCGTCGTTGTTCCAGAGTGTCGGCAGGCAGCCAGGCGGCAGCGGGAGCTTGATCACGATGTTCCCGATCTCTCGTTTCGGTACCTCTCGACCGGACCCGTCCACGACCGAGACCGAGTAGCCGGGCATTGGCTTGCTTGCGGAGCCGTACTTCACCGGCTGCTTCGCAAGACCGATTGGATTTGCACAGATCGGCCAGCCGGTTTCGGTCTGCCACCAATGATCGATGACCGGCACGCCGAGACGCTGCTCGGCCCATTGGATCGTGTCGGGATCGGCGCGCTCGCCGGCGAGGAACAGCGTGCGAAACGCGGCGAGGTCGTAGCGCCCGATGAACTCTCCGCGGGGATCGGCGCGCTTGATGGCCCGGAAGGCCGTGGGCGCGGTGAACAGCACGTTCACGCCGTGTTGCGCGATCACGCGCCAGAATGCACCGGCGTCAGGAGTACCGACAGGCTTGCCTTCGTAAAGGACGGTCGTGCAGCCGCCGAGCAGCGGCCCGTAGACGATGTAGCTGTGACCGACGGCCCAGCCGAGATCCGAGGCGGCCCAGTAGACGTCTCCCGGTTCGGCACCATAGATGTTGCGCATGCTCCACGTCAGGGCGACGGCGTAGCCGCCGTTGTCGTGGACGACTCCCTTCGGCCTTCCAGTCGTACCTGACGTATACAGGATGTAGAGCGGATCGGTCGCCAGCACCGGAACGCACTCGTCAACCGGCTCGGCACCGTCGACGGCGGCCGTCCACTCGAGATCGCGGCCAGGCTCGCGTGCCGCCGGTGCCGCCGCTCGCTGCAACAGCAGGCAGGCATCGGGCTTGTGCGACGCCAGTGCGAGCGCACCGTCGAGGAGCGGCTTGTAGGCGACGATCCGCCCGGGCTCGATTCCGCAGGATGCCCAGACGATGACCTTCGGCCGCGCGTCGTCGATACGTATAGCCAGCTCACGCGACGCGAACCCGCCAAACACCACGGAGTGCACCGCGCCAAGGCGTGCCGACGCGAGCATCGTCATCACCGCTTCCGGCGTGTTGGGCATGAAGATCAACACCCGATCGCCTTTGCCGACGCCGAGACGTCGCAGCACTCCCGCCACTCGCGCCACCCGGTCGCGAAGTTCGCGGTAGGTGAAGGTTTGGATCACGCCCGTCACCGGGCTGTCGTAGATGAGCGCGAGCTGGTCGCCGCGGCCACCGTTCACATGGCGATCGACGGCGCAGTAGCAGGTATTGAGCAGGCCACCCGAGTACCACCGGTAGAATGGCGCCTGACTGCGATCGACGATCGCCGTCCATTTCTGGTGCCAGTGGACGGCTTCGGCCGCTTCGGCCCAGAACGATTCAGGGTCCCGCATCGAGTGCGAGTACGCCGCCTCGTACGCGTCGATCGATTTCACGCGGCGATTATAGGTATAACCGGAACGCGAACACGCCCATCGATGTGGTCAAGTGATTTCGAACTGAATCCGGACGAGTGGTTCGGCGATTGGCTCCATGAGCAGATCGCCGAGCAGCTGCACATCGAGCAGAGCGGATTCATGCCGGATCGGGTCCGTCCCGCGTCGGCGCGCCTTCAGGCTGAGCGTCCAATTGATCAGCGGTACGTGACGGAAGTGCCATGGTTGGAAGTGTTCTCGGCCTTCACCGCTCCCGGACGTTACATCTATTTCTCGAGGCGCTTGTTGGAGATGTGTCCGCACGAGGATGCGGCCGCGTTCGTGATTGCCCACGAGATTGCACACCACGACCTCGGACACCTGGCACTCTTCTCGGGCCCCTTCGCCCGACGGGCGTCGACGCTGAGCGCTGGGTTCCTGATGATCTTCTTCTTCAGAATGCTCCAGAAGCGGATCTACAGTCCCGAGTGGGAACTGGAGGCGGACCGGTGCGCCATGGATCTGTGCTTGAAAGCTGGGTACGACCCCGGGCGATGCTTGTACCTCTTCAGCGTCCTGGAAAAGTTTTCACTCGACATCGGTGATCTGGACGGCGTCTATGGACCGGATCCGCAGTCGGACCAGGAGCTCTCGCCAGAAGCCAGCGTGACGACGAAGATCCGGATCTGGCTGTATCAGCGGCGGCGCGGTTACTTGCCCCTGCAGGATCGCCAGGCACAGCTCGTTCGCTACGTCACAGAGCGCACGGGCGCAATTAATGTCAAGCCGCGGGGCGACTGACGAGGACTTGGGCTTTTCTTAAGTTCAACATGGGTGACAGGCCTAAAACCATGAACTCCACGCGTCGTCGTGACCCGCCGCCATCACACTACCGGTTCTGGGCCGCATTCCGAGGCATCATCTACTTGTTGATCCTCTCGATTGCTGTACCCATGATTCCGCGAGCGACGCTCCTAGGGTGGGGGGCCACGCTCGTCGTCACCGGGCTGCTGGCGGCACTCGGCATTCGCTGGTTGTACGCTGCGTTCACGGGACGTCTCCGACCGGGCATGGTTGACGCACTCGAGGACGACCAGACCATGGGCTCTGCATGACGAACCGCCAAAGCATGAGAGGGATTCTGTCGGCAGCGCGCGGGGGCAGTGCAACGGAAACTAAGAATATCACGTAGGAGCCATGAACCAAATCAAGCCGCGTCTGACCTCCTTCGCTCCACAGTTCCTCGTCGACGACCTGGCACGCTCGATCGCGTACTACCAGAAGATCGGCTTCACTTTCGGTGAGCCCTGGGAGGGGTTCTACGCCATCGGTCGTCTGGACGGACTGGAAGTTCACTTGAAGGAAGCGCCCAAGAACCAGGCGCAGCGCCAGTGGCGGCGCGACAACGAGCAGCTCGATGCCGCGGCCGGCGTCGATGGCATCGAAGCCTTCTACGACCAGTGCGTCGCCAACGGCGTCACCATCATCAAGCCGCTCGCGGCCACGGCCTGGGGCACGAAGGACTTCTATATCGAAGACCCCGACGGCTACATCATCTCCTTCGGAGGCGGCCCGGCCGCGAAACTATGATGCAGGCGGTTCTTGCCCTGCTTGTCCTCGCGACAACGGTCCAGGCGCAGCCGTCGCCGCCGCTTGTTGACGGCCAGATCATTCCACTCTGGACTGGCGCTGCGCCCGGGGCCCTCGGCTCGGACGAGAGCGACGTGCCGGCGCTGACGGTGTATCTACCGCGAACGATGGCGGCGTCCACGCCGGCCATGATCGTGTGCCCCGGTGGCTCTTACACCAGGCTCGCCTCGAACCACGAGGGACGACAGGTCGCCGCTTACCTGAATTCGCTGGGGATGGCGGTGTTCGTCCTGCGCTACCGTCTCGGCCCGCGCTACCACCATCCGATTGAGCTCGGGGACGCGCAGCGTGCCATTCGAACGCTGCGATTTCGTTCAACCGAGTGGCGGCTCGACCCGACGCGCATCGGCATCATGGGTTTTTCTGCCGGCGGTCACCTCGCCATGTCCGCGAGCACCTTGTTCGATGCCGGCGATCCGAGCGCCGCGGATGCCATCGATCGGGTCGGAAGCCGGCCCGACTTCGCGGTCCTCGCGTATCCGGTCATTTCGATGACCGCGCCGTGGACGCATCAAGGATCGAAGCGAAATCTCGTGGGCGACGCTCCCGATGCCGGCGTCGTGGGGCGCCTGTCCGGAGAACTCGCGGTGACAAAGGAGACGCCCCCGACCTTCGTGTTCCAGACGAACGAAGACACCGTCGTCCCGGCGGAAAACAGCCTGCATTACGTTCTCGCGCTGCGGCAGGCCGGCGTGCCGGCGGAGCTGCACGTGTTCGAGAAGGGACCTCACGGCGTTGGACTGGCGAACGATAACCCGGCGCTGTCTCCCTGGTCGGCACTGCTCGCCAACTGGTTGCGCGGCCGCGGCGTGATCAAAATCCCCTGAATTCCGCTATCAAGACCCATCTGTCGTATTACTGTCGTCACGTCGGCGTCCGATGTTCGCCGGGATGCCGTAGCGGTTTCCTCGGAAGTCGCGGAAGGTGGAGTCACAAACCACCGGGGTCAAGGACTATCGATGAAGATCAATGCGGACTTGGTGCTCAGCGCCAGAAAACAGAAGTCGTGGTCTCAGGACGAGCTGGCAGTCGCGTCCGGCCTCAACCTGAGGACCATACAGCGCATTGAGAGCGAGGCTTCGGCATCCCTTCAGTCGAAGAAGGCTCTCGCATCGGCCTTGGACCTGGACATCCACGCCCTCGATTATCAGGAGGTCCACATGCGTCAAACCTGGGAATACAAGGTCCTCGAGACCAAAGATCGAGCAGCCATCCAATCGGAACTCGCCGAAGCCGGAGCCGATGGGTGGGAATTGGTCTCTGCGACGGCGATGTTCAACACGCTGATGACCAAGGTCGTCTATACGTTGTTCCTCAAACGTCCGGCGTCGTAGGCGGCCCGCCTGGACGCGAGCGAGAGTTCGATGGAAATCAGCTTGCCGACTGTCTTGGGCATGCTCCTGCTGCCCGCCGTGACCTTCGCGCTCGCGTATTCGACCATCGTCACTCATCTCTCGAGGGGCCTGATCTCGCATTACACGAAGGCCGACGTTCGAAAGCGGTTCAGCGCTGCGCTTGTGGACGGCCTTGTCGTGATGACGCTGTCACTGGGGTACTGGACGGGCAACTCGCCGCTGTACCTGGCCATCGGTGCCGCCTACCTGCTGCTGCGAGATGCGATTGGGGGGCGAAGCATAGGGAAGCTGCTGGCCGGCCTCGTGGTGATCAGCCTCGAGACCGGCCGAGTCTCTTCGTTCGCTGGCTCCGCAAAACGGAATCTTTTATTGCTCCTTCCCGGAGCGAATGTCGTCGCGATCTTTCTCGAAGCGCGAACGATCGTGGCCGATCCTCAGGGTCAGCGGCTAGGCGACAAGCTGGCACAGACGCAAGTCGTCGAGGGTGCAGGAGCGAAGGAGCTCGTGAAATCGTTTCACGAGTGGCTTATGAGCTTCGGCAGCGGACTCGGCCGCGGTCGTGGCCGCAATCATGGCCCTGCTGTCCGACGTTCACTCGCGGCATTCAGCATCGCTCCGCGCAGCAGCTCGAACACGTGCTCCGGTGCGATCTGCTTCAGGCACTGGTTGTCGGTGCACGAAGAGGTGCGGTGGTTGGCGGCAGAGAAGCACGGGCTGCACGACAGGTTCGAATAGCCGATCGCGACGTTGCCACCCGTTGGTGCGTACAGCAGAGGGGTCTCGGGGCCGAACAGCACCACTCGAAAGATGTCCGTCAGTCCAGAGAAGTGCGCGGGACCGCTGTCGATGCTGACCAGCGCGGTGCCACGGCGCAGCAGCTCGATCAGTTCGGTGAGCGTGCGCGTGCGGCCCGTGAGGTTGAGTGTCCGGTTGGGTGGCAGGTCGCGCAGAATGCGCTGCGCGAGCGCGTTCGCGCGCGCCACGCCGACCACCGCCACGACGAGGTCGGGGTATTCATCGAGTAACAGGCGGGCCAAGCAGGTGAAGTGCCGGTCGGGCCACTCGCGGAGCGGGAGCAGTCCGGGATCGGGATTGAAGAAGACGATCCGTCGGCCCGATGCGAGCGAGCCGAGCACGGCGTCGACGCTCTTGGCGACATCAGGCGTCGCCGGCGGGCGCGGCAACGCGACGGCACCGGGATTCACCATCGCTTTCAGCAGCGGTTCGTCGCCCGGGGATTCGACGAATGCGGCGCGCACCAGGGCCAGATAGCCGCGTGTCATGTGCTGGTGCGGGTTGTGGAGCACCGGGTGCGTGAAGAACCGGCCACGGTAGAGTCCTTCGTTCCTGTAGGCAGAGAAGCCGCTCCTGATGCGCGCGCCGCATAGCCACGTCAGCAGCGCCGTGCAGCGCGAGAACAACTCGAGGTCCACCGCCGTGTCGATCCCTGCGGCGCGGCAGCCGGCGAGGGTCCGGCGGAGCGTCTTCACGAACTCGCCGAACGACCGATCGCTCACGGTCACGATGTGGTCGTCGGGAATGATCCCCAGCACCGACACCGCCTCGCGATTGCGCTCGAAGGTCATGAACCACACGTTGTTGCGTCCCACGCGATCGACCGCTTCACGGATCGCAGGGTAGGCGAGCACGGCGCTGCCCATTTCGCTCAGCTCGATCAACAACAGTCGGGACGGTGGCGTCTGCGGTGTGACCCTGAGCGCGGCGCGGACCCGTTCCACCATGGTGACGGCGAGGCACAGGGGGATCCCCACCCAGTAGTCCACGAGGTGCATGAAACCGAGCTGCATCCGGCTATACGGTAGGTTACATTAACGGATCGCAACGATTGCAGCGTGCGGCTTAACCCGGCCGAACATTGACTCCGTGATCCGGACGGGTCTACTCCCGTCAGTCGTCGTGAAACGACGTTCGCGGAGTGTCCCGGCGCGATTCGACTGAAAGTAGAGCCCGCGGACGCATGCTTACCGCTCGTCGAATGCGGACCGTCGCTCAGTGACATTGACCGGTGCCGGCATCCTGGACTCCGCCGGGCTCCGCCGGAACGAACTCCCACCGGTAGAGGATGTCCTCGAGTGTCAGCACCAAGACACCCCAGGACGAGCCGTGGACTTCGCTGTTTGGCCGCAGAGCTCCGACCGCTCGCAGGGTCGTGCCGCCGGTTCCAACGACGAACTGCCTGATGCCTCGTGCGGGATCGAACTGGCCGGTGAAGTCCTGCGGTGCGAATCGTTCGTAGTTGTGATCGTGCGCGGAGATCACGACATCCACGCCGAATTCGTACAGCGTGCGCCACATTTCACGCAGTTGGAGCTGATCGCCATGGAGCCCCGAGCTGAAAAGTGGCTTGTGAAAATACGCGAGTGCGCATCGCGTGGGGTTCGCGGAGAGTTGGCCCCGCAGCCATGTCATCTGCGCCGAAGCGGCGTCGAGGCCAACCTCGCTGTTGAGGGAAAACACGCGCCAGCTCCCGAGGGGGTAGCTGTAATACCCAAGTCCTGACGGACCGGCGAACTCGCCAAAGTATTGATAGTACGGCGCGGCGCCTGGCAGTTCGTATTCGTGATTGCCAGCGGATGGGCGCGTACGCTGCCGATGCCGCCCCCAGGTCGGGTGGTAACAGTCGCGGAAGCTCTCGGTCGTTCCCGACGGGTAGGCGTTGTCGCCGGCAGTGAAAACCGTGCCCGGTATACGTGCGATGAGCTCTGCGGTCAGCTGGCTGCCGCGCGTCGCGCAATCGCCGATGTCGCCCGCGCCAACGAGCACGGCAGGCGTGGATGGCGTTGGGGACGGTGACGTCGAGGACGATCCCGAACACGTGGCCGCGACGAGCGCGGCGAGCGCGAGCAGTCCGGCACGCTTCATCTGTAGCGCGCCGATTATGGCACAGGCGTACTACCGGCGTGCGGCTTTGACCTTCTGCACTTCCTTCAACACGAATGACGGGCGTTCCCTTGCGAAGCGCTGGAGCAGGATCACCGCCGCGTCGAATTCTTCCTCCGAGAACGGCTTCCGCGCATCGGCGCGAACGTGAGGTGCCACCAGCGCCGCCGCTCGCGCGATCTCGGCTTCGAGCCAACTCTCCTCTGCCGCGGCAACTGCGCAACGCTCCAACACCTCCAGATACAGGTCGAAAAGATCCCTGTATGCGATCGCACGGCGAAACAGCACGTTCTCCTCCGCGTTGGCGAAGATTGGAGAGTCCGGGAACAGGAGTGTGCTGTCCTTGTCCCAGGCAATCAGCCGATGGCGGCTCGTGCCGGCGTGGCGATAGAGATAGAAGTTGTTCATCGAGTACACGCCGAGGATGCCATCGATCTCGGCGAGAAAGGTCTCGATCGCTACGTGCGTGACGAATTGCCGCAGATCGACGTACTGCTCGACCCGATCCCGCCAGACGGCGTCATGTGGATGGTTGACCTCGCGAAACAGATCGCGAATCGGCGCGTAGAGAGTCGCGTCCGACTCGAGCTCGTGATTCTGCGCCTGAAACCGGAGCTTGTACTCGCTCAGATTGTCGCCGAGGTAGTCGCCGTAGAAACGCTCGTGCAGCTGGTACGAGAAGAGATATCCGGTGTTCTCGCCAAGCGTTCGCGCCAGAAAGTCGGTGTCGACCGCTTCGACGATGGTATAGACGCCATGGGAGACGTTGTTGATGTACACCCTGCAGAACGACACCCGCGGCGCCGGCTGCCCCATTCGTTCGAAGAACGCCATCGACGTACTCTCGGTAACAAAGGATGGCTGCTGCCAGAGATTGTCGAGCACCAGCGCCTTCAATCCGAGGAAGCGTTGACCCGTGGTGTACCGGTTGAAATCGATTCGCAGCGCGGGCTTCGACGGGTTGCGGCTCACGCCCCCGCGGGAACGGACGGCCGCGTTCCTCACACGGATGTTCCGCCACTGGAAGTCCACGACATAGTAGATGTCCTCGCGGAACTTCGTCCGAAGCTGGTCGAGGTCGCGTGAGTTGATGGACAGCCGGATCTCCTGCACGGCATTGCGGTCGAACAGATCGGCGGCAGTCTGTGCGCTGGCGCCGAGCGGAACGAGCGTCAGCAGGCAGGTCAACGTCGACAGGGTCGGAATGCGAAATCGAAATCTCACGACGGCCTCACATGGTGAACTGAAAGCGCGTGACGTAGAACCAGCGGGTGCGGCTGGACGAGGGTTCACCCCGCCGCGGACTCGTGACAGCTTCCCTGACGGCATTGAGCTGAATCTTCACCCACTGATTGAGGTACCAGCTGCCGCCAATCGTCGTCGCGTGGTCGCTGGCGGTCTCGAGGACATCCGCGCGCACGCTGAACGACGCGATGCCGTCGGTTCCAAGACTCCCGAATGTCAACCGTTCGTGACGGACCGCTGCTTCGAATGCGCCGAGGCCGCCGCGCAGGAACGGCCGGCGCGGTCTGTTCAGGCCGTCGGCTTTCTTCTCGCCGGTAATCGCCCACGTGCCGCTCACGTACCACCCCGTTGCGAACAGCGGTGACAGGTCGGTGTCTTCGACGCTCAGGCCGCGACGCTCGGTGGTCACGCGGATGTACTCCGACTTGAACGAAAAGGGTCCGGGCCTCCAGCGCAGCTCGAACCCGGTCCGCTGCCGGCGCCCTTGCACCCAGAGATCCGGATCGAAAAAGGTCTCCTCGAAAGTCGTCAGGCCGCGCAGACTGCGAAGACCCATGTCGACATGGCTCGATGTGAACGCCAGTCCGGCCTGGAGATCTGCCGCGATCGACTTCGAGTTCCGGAAGGGCTGCGCGACCACGCGGCCCGCGAACGTACGGCCACCAGAGACGCGTTCCGGATTGCGCGTTCGAGCATTGCGACCGTCCTGATCGAAGATGCCCAGCTCGTACCGCACGATCCGATCGAGGAGCCGGCCGTGAACCATGACACCGCGATCGCGGCCTGGCGCCAGCGCGCGCGCGGCCAGCGACCGGTAGACGAAATCCAGATTGGTGGGGCTCGTGTTCTCGTCCATGCTGAACGGCAGCTTGAACTGCCCCCCTTGAACCTGCACCTGGCCGAACTGCTGATAGTTCGCGTAGACGTCGCGCCACCTGTTCTCTCCCTCGAGCTCAGCATCGACCTCGAACGCGATCACATTCCGGATCTCACCTTCAACAGCCATGCGCCGGCGCGCAAAGTCCGATTGCGCTGAATCCGTCTCGCCATCCGGCGAATCGAAGTGTCGTACATCGAACTGGACGCGTGCTCGAAAATCGACGAAAGTCCCTTTGCCAAGCTGGAGCGACGGGTAGCCCTTCCAACGGAAGCCGACGTCATCGTCCTTCTTCTTCTTCTTCTTCTTTGCTTCGTCTTGCTCGCGCTGTTCGCCGGAGATTGCCGGATTGCGCCCAGTCTGTGCGACGACGCATGGCGGCAGCGTAAGGGCAGCCAGCAGGACCAACGCACCGATCAGTCGCGCAGTCATGGGAGCCTCATTCCTCCGCGGGGCCGAAGCCCGCGGCTCGCAGATCACGGGCCACGGCTGCCGCGATCGTCGAAAGAAGCGCGAGCACGTCTCGGTCTGCGAAGTCATACCGCCGAACCCAGACGTGGAGGTCGGTCGCTGCGTCGATCATCTGTACGGTGATTCGCCTCCCCCCGCCCGACACCACCACCGAGCTTTCGAGGACGAAGTCGACGCCCAGCTGACGGGCGACCGACGGCAGCAGCCCCGCTTTGTCGCGGAAGTGCATCGACGACGTGCGAGAGGTGATGTGGATCCCCGGAATCTGTGCGAGCTCCGCGATGAGTGCTTCGGTCAGGCCATCGCTGAATGCGTCGTGCCGCCGGTCGCTCGAATAGTTGGCCACGGGCAGCACGGCCAGCACTTTCATGCCGGCGGGCCGCGGCAGGCTTGCGGCGGAAGCCGTCTCGCTGGTCGCGACTCGGACGGCATCGGCTGGCGGCTGTACGGGAAGGTAACCGCGTACGAGCAGCAGACCCAGCACGACGGTCGCGATAGCTCCGCACATCTGCGCCAGGATGCGTCCAATAAAGGAGATCCATGCCGACCGGACCTTGGCCTTCTTCTTTTTCTTCTTGTCCAGGCTCGATTCGTCGGCAGGGGCTTCAGGAACCGGCAGCCCGGGCGGCATCGACGTCAAAACGGCGGCAGCAGTTTCCGACATGGTTAGACTTCCCCATCCCACCCGCGGTCATCTCATTTATCTCGGGTTCATTCATGAATGTCGCCTCGAGGAAGACGTTTCGCCGGGGAAGGCGCCTGGAGGGGGTCTGACGAAGGGATGGAGATGACCGCTGAAATGACACGCCCCCCTGGTCATATTCGTGTACAAGGGTCGCGGGCAGGCGTGCCGCTTCAACCCTAGGGCAACTTTCGACGCATCTGGGCGTACTTCTTTCTTAGGAAGGGATGGCAGCTATGGCGACAGACACCGGAACGCAGGGGCCGAACGCTCCCTGGTTGATCATGCTGTACATGTCGGGGGACAACAACCTTACCGAGGAGATGGTCCTCGCGCTGCAGGACTTGGTCGCGGAGGGCGCGCCTCCTGGAGCGCTCATCAAGGCGCAGTTCGATCCGAGCGGCGAGGGGTTCGAAACCCAGCGGTACACGTTCGACTCGACCCGGCGTGCCGCCCTGGAGGATCACCGCGACAAGACGTTCCCTGGCGACGAGGTCAACGCTGGCAGTCCCGAAGCGCTCATTGACTTCGTCCGGTGGGCGACGGCAGGCGCGGATCAGGACATGCGCTATGCGCTCGTGTTATCCGGACATGGCGGAGGAACAAGCGATGACTTCCTGATGAAAGACGAGAACTCGCGCGACGCGCTTTCGATGAAGGAACTGCAGGAGGCGCTTGACGGGGCGGTTCTCAGCATCCAGGCAGCATCCAAGGATGCTGACCGAAAGTTCGACATCCTGGGTTTCGATGCCTGTTTCATGAGCATGGGCGAAGTCGCCCTCGAAGTTCGCGACTACGCCGACATTCTCGTCGGCGCCGAGGGGCTGGAGCCGGCGTTCGGCTGGCCTTATCGGCGGCTCATCGCAAAGGCAAAGGGGCGCATGAGAGCAGGGACAGGTCACCCGACTCCCGAGAACCTCGCACGCGAGATCGTCGAAGAGTACGTCACGCACTACCACGACTTCGATCGCACCGCAGGGCGATCGGCGGATCTTGCTGCGATCGACCTGCGAAAGCTTGACCCGATAGTCACGAGCTTCGGGCCGCTCGTGACCAAGCTGCGCGGCCTGGACAAGGCCGGCCACAACAAGCTCCTCCTTGCGCACTGGTATTCCCAGACGTACAAGCGCGACCAGTACGTCGATCTCAAGGACCTGTGCCGGAGGATCACCGAGCAGCTGCCCGGGCTTTCCAACGAATGCGACGCCGTCATCAACGCGCTCGATTCGTGCATCATCAGGTCCGGTTGCAGCGGCTTCGCCTATCAACATTCACACGGGCTCTCCGTCTATTTCCCTTGGGCCTTCGTATCGCCCGACTACCGGAATCTCACGTTTCCTCAGGCGACGGGCTGGTACGGGTTTCTCGAAACGCACGTCAAGGAAACTCAGCGCGAGCCGCGTTATGGACACGTTCCACAATCTGTCGCCGAACTCGAGGCCGCGAAAGGTCGAAGGCTGGAAAGACTGACCAATCTGATGACGGCCTGCTTGAATGGCCACAGCTCTCCGTCTGCAGGGGGCCCTGTCAGCCAGCTGAGTCAAGTAAGCCTGGCAGGCCAGGTGATGCCGGTGAACACGGTGAGCGCCGTGAATGGCGACGAGATCGATCGCGCCATCACCGTGCAATTCAGGAAGATCCTGGCGAAGGTACCGCAATACCAGCGACGCGCGTCCGACATGGTGCTGAAGAGCCTGCTGGACGGACTCGTCGCCGACGTCGCAGAGGCAGAAATGCCTGACGAGGATCTTCCGCGTGAAATCGCGCGGCGATTCCTGCGCGGAAGCACCGCGAAGACTCGGAAGAGCAGATACGACGACGGCAGCAAATACGATGACGGGAGCAAGTACGACGACGGCAGCCGTTCGCCTCAGGCGCGAGAAATGGCGACCAAGAATCTGCCGCCGGTGATCGGCATGATTCTCGAACCGTGACGAGACCGAGAGTTACGCTCGCCGGCGGCGCCCTGCTGGCAGTTATGGGCTGGAGCGGCTGCCGCTCCAGCCCCCACCCCGACGTGTTGTTCTCGGAGGCAGAGCATCATCGGGTCCGGTACGAGAAGGCTGCCAGCCACGAGGCCATCGCGAAATATCGCGAGGCCATCAATGTGTGGGAGCGGCAGGGACAGAAGCGAAGTGCCGCCAGGGCGTGGCAGCGTGTCGGACAAACATACGAACAACTGGGATCGCTCGACGAATCTCATCGTGCGTACCAAGCCGCAATATCTCTTGTCGATGGCGCAGGTGAACCCGTTCTCGAAAGCGAGGTCCGAAGTGAGGCGGGGATCGCGCACGCGAACGCGGCGAACCACGCGCGCGAGCTGGACGCCGCGCGAGAACAGTGTGAGCGGGCACTCGCGCTGGCCAGGCAGGCGGGCGGGCCTCGCGAGGTGGGCAAGGCTCTCGATTGCCTTGGCGAAGTCGCTTATGTCCGGCAAGACCACAAGGGGGCCCTCGAGTTCTATCGAGAGGCTGGCGCTGCTTTCAGCACCTCTGGCGACGACATCGGGAATGCCCGAACGCAGCTCAATCAGGGTCACGTGTACTCAGATCTGGGCCAATTGGACGACGCGCAAACGCATCTCGAATAGCGCCGAGGGGTTGTGGGCGCGTGCCGGCGACAGACGACAACAAGCGATTGTGCGAGTCGCAAAAGCACGACTGGAGGTGCGGCGCGGCAACTATCAACGAGCACTGAATCAGTTTCAGGAGGCATTGACCTGGCTGGAGCCCATCGGCGACGCGGTGTGGGTAGGGAGCAGTTTAACCGGTATCGCGCGCGTCTATGAGGAGATGGGCGAGACCGGGCCTGCCCTCAAGCACCGCGAGCGCGCCCTGCGCCTGTTCGAGGCCGCAGGTCTGAAGATCTTTGCCGTCGAAACTCTGTCGTCGCTCGGCAGAGCATATCTGGCGTCAGGCAATCACTCGGTCGCATCGCAGACACTTCGAGCGCGTGCTCGCGCTCGCCGACGAAATGGGCATCGAGCGATGGAAAGCGCTCGCGCTCCGGTACCTGGGCGTGGCTCACCTCGCTCGGCAGGACCCACACCAGGCTCGCCAATATTTCGACCGGGCATCTGAGGCTCAGCGGCGCGTTCGGGACCCTCGGCTCGATCGGTGGCTTCGTGCGGATCTCGGCGAGACACTCAATCTCGAGGGGCAATACGATGCGGCCGCCAGGCAGTTTCAAGGAGGCGCTGGCGCTTAGCCACCCGCCGGGTGATCGGCCCACGGAAGCGCGAGCCTTGTTCGGGCTTGCCGCAGCCTCTTCCGGCGCAAACGATCTAGATAACGCCCGAACATACATCGAGCGCGCGCTGGCGATCAGTGAATCGCTGCGTAGCGGTGTCGACAGTCAAGATCTTCGTGCCTCGTATCTGGCGTCGGTTTACGGGTATCACGAATTACACCTCGCGGTGCTCGCCGGGCTCCACAAACTACGCCCTCGCGAAGGGCTTTCGGGCAAGGCGCTGGAAGCCAGCGAACGTGCACGCGCCCGTTCCCTCCTCGAGAGCCTCAGGGAGTCTGGCGTGGATCTGAGGGCGGGAGGTGACGAGGAGTTGCTCCGGAGTGAGGCGATGGTAAGGATGGCGTTCAATGACTGGGCCACTCGCATTCGGAAGTTGAGCGGAAGACAACCCATCGGCAAATGCTTGGCAGCAACTCGCGAACGAATACCGCGATCTGGAGGAGCGCTACCAGGACATCCAGGCGGAGATCCGACGTCGAAGCCCACGATACGCCGCGCTTGCTCGGCCGGAGCCGCTGAGTCTCCGCGAGATCCAGAAGGAAGTCCTGGATCGCGACACAGTGCTGCTCGAGTACGCGCTCGGCGAATCGCGCAGTTACCTGTGGGTCGTCTCGCAGGACGCGCACGTCCTGCAGGAGCTGCCGGCGCGTGCGCAGATTGAAGGTGTCGCGCGACGCGTGTACGAGCGGCTCGTAGTGCGATCGACATCGAAAGAAAGCGGGAGTGTGCGGGAGGCGGAGATCAAGCGGGCCGACGAAGAGTTCTGGCAGGAGGCGGCGCGCCTCAGCGACATGCTGATCGCGCCGGTCCTCCAACACATCGCCGGCAAGCGCCTCCTCGTCGTCGCCGACGGGATGCTGCAGTACGTGCCATTCTCTGCGCTGCCCATCCCTCGACGGGCCACGCCCCCTGTACCGCTGCTGGTTGAGCACGAGATCGTGAGCCTGCCCTCCGCGTCAGTTCTCGCAATACTCAGACGAGAGACACTCAGTCGTGCGAGAAGCCCCCAGGGCCGTCGCGGTGTTCGCGGATCCGGTCTTCGAATCCGATGATCCGCGATTGCGGGCAGGTGGCCGGCCCGAACCAGTGAGGGCCGGCGGTCCCGCTACACCGCGCGAAGGCGACCCGATTCGATCGCGCGCGTTCGAATTCATCAAGGACGGCCGCTGGAACGTGCCCAGGCTGCCTGCGACACGTCACGAAGCCGATGCCATCACCGCGGCTGCTCCGGCCGGCCTCGTGCTGAAGAAGACGGGGTTCGAGGCGAGTCGCGTCGCCGCGCTCGAGCCCGGGCTGGCACAGTATCGAATCGTCCATTTCGCGACGCACGGCGTTGTCGACAACGAGCAGCCGGGTCTCTCCGGTCTGATCCTGTCCTTGTATGACGAGAAGGGACAGCCGCAGGACGGCTTCCTGCGGTTGCACGACATCTACAGCCTGCGCCTTCCCGCCGAACTGATCGTGCTGAGCGCGTGCAGCACGGCCCTCGGCAAGCCGGTGAAAGGAGAAGGCCTCACCGGTATGGTTCGTGGCTTTTTCTATGCGGGAGCGAAGCGCGTTGTGGCGAGCCTGTGGAAGGTCGATGACGAAGCCACCGGCGAGTTGATGCAGCGGTTCTATGTCGAGATGCTGCAGGCGAAGCGCTCCCCCGCCGCCGCGCTGCGTGAGGCGCAACTCGACATGTGGCGGGAGGATCGCTGGCGCGCGCCGTTCTATTGGGCGGCCTTCTCACTGCAGGGGGAATGGCGGTAAAAGGGACGGCACCAATTATGTGAGAGAATGCGCGCGTGATGGCGTCGCAGAGCCAACTCGGCGCGGAATCGTGGGAGGAGCTTTTCAATTTCCTGGACCCGAACCGCGCCACCGCGACAGGCCCCGATCGCAGTCGACAGGCGGAAGACCGGTGCGCCGAGATCATGCGCAAGCTCGTGTTCTTCTTCGCCGGCCGGCGATGCGCGAATCCTGACGATCTCGCCATGGAGACCGTCCTGCGGGTCGCCTCCAGGTGTCGAGACGTCGATGTCTCTGCCTACGCCGACCCGGTGGGATACTTCTTCGGCGTGGCGCGCAACGTCGTGCATGAGGAGCATCGGGGCGGTCTGCGCGAATCCAGAGGACTCGAGGCATTCCTGCGGGAGATCTCGCGCACGCCAGCAGATCCTGATGCATGGAAGGATGCGGAAGCCGCGCAGTCCTGCCTCGAGCAGTGCCTCGCGACACTGCCGGACCATGCCAGAGAGCTGATCCTGCGCTACTACTCGAACGTGGGTGCGGCAAAGGTCACGGCACACCGAGCGCTGGCGGACGAGTTCGCCAAGTCGGTGAATGCCCTGCGCATCGAAGCCCACAGGATCCGGAAGACGCTGCAGCAGTGCGTTTTTGACTGCATGCACAAGGCCGCGAGCTGACTCGACTGACCGTCCCGAAACGTTTCGACGTGGCGGTCATGTGTGTTACGAGGGGCCGTGGTGCATTACACGCAGAAGCCGGCGCTGCAGATCAAACTTCGCGAGTGTGAGGAGACGGTGGTGCTCGAAGTCGTCGGCCGGCTGATCATCGAGGCACCCGCTCCACCGCTGGTTGACCTCGCGGGATTGATGCCTGACCGAGGGCGACGCCTGCTGGTTTTGGATCTGCGAGGTGTGTCCCAGATGGATTGCAGCGGAATCGGTCAGCTGGTGAACCTGTTCGTGAAAGTTCGACGGCTCGGCGGTCATGTCGCGCTCGTCAACATCCAACGCCGGCAAAGACGTCTACTCGACATGTCTGGGTTGCTGGGGCTGTTCACCGCCTTCGCGTGCGCACTCAGCGTACCCGCCAGAATGCAGAATTATGACGTTACCTAGCGCTGACGAGAGCCTGCTGAGACGGTACCTGCTGGGTACCGCGACTCCCGAAACGCGGGAGGACCTCGAGGCCAGGTTGTTTTCCGACGACAGGATCTTCAGTGAGCGACTTTCGATTGCGGAAGACGAGCTGGTCAGCGATTACGTGCAGAGCACGTTGACCGACGCGGAGCGGCAGGATTTCGAGAACCACTTTCTGTGCACCGGCGACCGGCGGGCGAAACTGGAATTTGCGAAAGCCCTTCACGCGTACGCCGAACGATGGGGCGGCTTTAGGCGATCGGGCGCAGCCAGTCGATCAAGCACGGCTCGGCCGTCACCCTGGGCCTGGCTGCGGCGGCCGATGTTGTCGCCCGCCTGGGCGATCGCCGCCGCCGCGCTGCTCGTCCTCGTCGTTCAGGTACCTCGATTCACAACCAGCCCGGGCGACGTCGTCAGTGGCAGCAACGTCGTGGCCGTTTCACTCACGACTGGACAGACGCGCGCCACGGGCGGTGAGCTGACGAGAGTCCGGCTGAACGCCGACAGTCAGATTGTACGGCTCCAGCTCGATCCGGAGTCGAACCGCTTCGCCTCGTATCGCGCGTCTGTATTTCAAGTTGACGACGACGCCCTCCTCGCGGAAGTGAGGCTGACGCCGGCGTCCCAGTCCGGCAGCCCGGAGATCACGCTGACGCTCCCGGCAGAGTCGCTGGTCGACGGCGACTACTACGTCAGACTGCAGGGCATCTCACCTGGAGCCAACCCAGTGCCGCTGCGACGTTATGACTTCCGGGTCCTGCGGCACTGACCCGGGCCGGCCCTGCCTATCGCGTGCGCCGTAAATACTTATACGCGCCGAATCGCATAGGCGATTCACGGTGTGCAGTTGCCTCGCCCGCCCACTCCTGCCTACAATCGCCTTGCGTGACAGGACGCACCCCGTCCGCGGGAAGGGCTGAGCCCACCTGAGCAAGCCTCGGTCACCATCTGCGATCTTCTTTCAGCCCGTCGAGCGGACGCGGGCGATATCCGAAAGGAGATCGTCATGCCTCGTCGTCTGCCCGAACGGCCGTCCCTCGAACAGCTCCGCAAGCAAGCGAAGGAACATCTCGACACACTGCGCGCCGCCGATCCATCGGTGAAGCTGGCAGTGGCGCAGCACGCGCTCGCGCGCGAGTACGGATTCGACAGCTGGCCGCAGTTGGTGCACCACGTCGAATCCACGCAGCCCGAGAGCCGGATGCTGCAACCGGCCGCGCTGAAATCAGACGAGAAGTTGATGTGGTCGGCGGGGCGCGGCACGGATGTGTGGGCGCTCATGCAGGCCTGCAGGGCAGGCGATCTCGATACGGTGCGCGCGCTGATCGCCAAGGATCCGTCGCTGGCGCGGGCGCATTACGACTATCGCAAGCCGCTCTACTTCGCGGTGCGCGAGAACCGCGTCGACGTCGCGCGGTTCCTGCTCGAGCACGATCGCAACCCGCTGGATCTCTGGGTAGACGACGACCCGCTGCGAGATCGCGCGCGATCGTGGCTACGCGAAGATGGAGCGGATGCTCGGCGGATACGCTCGAAACGAAGTTCAACGCTTCGCCGAAGGGGGAGCCGATTGCCGAGGCCTTGCGCAAGCACGACCTGAAGAAGATGCGGGCGCTGCTCGATGCGGAGCCGGAACTCCTCGGCAAGGGAGACAAGCGATCCAATCAGCCGATCCACTGGGCAACGATGACGCGACAGCTCGAGGCGATCGACGAGCTGCTGGGACGGGGCGCCGACATCAACGCGCGGAGGATAGATGGCGCCCGGCCCATCCACCTCACCAACGGCGATTACTTTTATCGCGGCTGGCGCGACGTGTCGCAAGCTGTGGCCGGTCACGCCCGCGCGCGTGATGGCGCACCTGAAGGCGCGCGGCGCGATCGTCGACCTGCCCACCGCGTGTCACACCGGAGACATCGAACGCGTGCGCGAGTTGCTCCGGCAGGATCCGTCGCTGGCCAACAGGCTCGGCGAGAACGAAGGCTACTACCTCGGCGCCGGGGCGCCGGTGTCGAATGCCGCCGCGGTCGGGCGCCTCGACATCGTGCAGCTGCTGCTCGACCACGGCGCCGACCCCAATCTGCCTGAAGAGCAAATCGCGCCGAAGGGGAAGGCGCTCTACCAGGCGGTGTTCCACGGACATTACGAGATCGCGAAGCTCCTCCTCGAGCGCGGGGCCTTTCCGAATCCGCCGGTCGAAAGCTCGGGTGACGCGCTGTGGGTGTCGCGGGAATTTCGACCCGACAAACGGATGGAGCAGTTGCTGCTGTCGTACGGCGCCCGCCCGGCGGAAGAACGCACGGATGAAGACTGGCCGACGCGCGCCCACAACTGGCTGCGCATCTCGCCGCTCCACGAGGCGGCGCAGCGCGGGGATGTGCAGGCGGCGAAGAAACTGCTCGACTCCGGCGCCGACCTGACGGCGCGAGACGAGCACCTGCGCTCAACGCCGCTCGCCTGGGCCGCGAAGTTCGGTCAGCTCAAAATGGTCAAGTTCCTGCTCAAATGCGGCGCCCCGAAGTCGCTGCCCGACGATCCGTCATGGGCGACGCCCCTCGCGTGGGCCACCCGGCGCGGCCACGACAAGATCGCCCGGCTGCTCTCTTGAAGTGAACAGGCTACCCACGTCGGTCTTACGGTATCTTCGCAAGCCGTGAGTCGCTTCGCTTGGTCGAGGCCCGGGGCGGCGGCCGGTACTCTATGAAAACCTTCTACCGACTTGTCCAGTTTGCCGTGGCGGCTTGGCTCCTGTGCTGGCCCGCGACGAGCGATGCGCAGACCGTCGAAGTGACGCCGATCTACGGCTATCGCTTCGGCGGAGAGTTCTTCGAAATCATTTCAGGACAGCCGGTCGATCTCGACGGCACCACGGCGGTCGGCGGTGTCGTGAACGTCAAGTTCGACAACACGGGGATGTTCGTCGAGGCGCTCTACACGCATCAGGAGGCGCGGTTCACGACTCCCGGTGGTGCCTTCATCCCGTCGGCGGACTGGCGGATTACGGTCGATCACTACATGGGTGGTGGAACGCAGGAATTCAATCTTGGCCGTCGCGTGCGTCCGTTCCTGACCGGACTGCTGGGGGTCACGCGCTACGCGGCCGAGGGGGACAATGAGATCCGCTTCACGATCAGCGCGGGGGGCGGCGTCAAGCTGATGCCTGCACGCCGGATCGGCCTGCGGCTCGACGGCCGCGTATTCACGACGTTTGCGGACTTCGACAGCCAGGCGTTTGCCTGCGCCACGCCTCGCGGGTGCGTCGTCGCGGTCGACGCCAACGTCGTCTGGCAGGCCGAGTTCAGCGTGGGCCTGGTCGTGGCGGTCTGGTGAGGCAACGAGAGCGGGGCGCGTAAGTCTACAATCACGCGGTGCCACAGACGCTGACCGTCCTGGCGCCCATGCGGGCTGGACACGAAGCGCCCCTGCGCGACCTGCTCCGTCCGATCGGCGATGACATTCGGGGCACGAAAGCCGACACCAACAGACCGCGCATCGAGTTCACGCGCAGCCAGCGCGTGCATTTCGCGCGCTTCGCGATCCTGCCCGACCCTGATCGCGGTCCCGAGCGGAGCCGCCTCCTCTATGCCTCCACGTACGACGGCACCCTCGACGACCACCTCGCCGAGTTGATCGCGATTACGTCAGATATGGACGCCATCTGGAGCCACTGTGACGGCTACACCGGTGTCGGCAGCTTCGGCGCGTTCGTCCGCGCGCATGCGCACGAGCCGAACGCGTTCTACATTGCGTTTCGCGACCAAACGGTGGACAGCATTGGTCAAGCGGTCACGCGCAGCCGAGAGGACCAGGGGACGTCAGGGGGCAACCCGAAGGGAAGTGGAGTTGGCGCGGCCGTGCAGCGGTTCGTGCGCGCGTTGCCGATTGTGGGGGACATTCTCCGCGCGATCGCGCGCTGTGGCTTCGTCAACGTCTTCCGCTCGCAGCTCATCGTCGCCAGCCTCGGACGCTATTGGCGCTTTCGCGTGTGGAACTGGCTGACGGGAAACCGCATGCCGCCGCGGAAGACGCTCTATTCGAGTGTGGCGATAGACAACTTGTGCCGGGTCTGAAGACCCGGCCTACACAGAGGACCCGGCCTACAGAGAAGATGTCGTCGCGCAGAATCAGCTTACGCTGCTCACGGCGATTCAACCCGGCAAGGCCGATCGCGTCCGCGCGGTGATGGCCGCGATCGATGCCTACGCGAAGCGCCTGTCGCCACCGGGGTCGCTCATCGGCGTCAGCACGATCCACTTCGTCCGCTGGACCGTGATCGACGACGGCCGCCGGCTGCTGATGATCAGCGACTACGACGGATCGTGGGAGAGCTATATCGATGAGTTCGCCGAGATGATCCTCTCCGGGCTCGACGCCATCTGGGCGACGGCTGAAGCGTATCCGCCGGACGGTGCGCGTGACGTTCCCGCTTTCAAACGATTTCTGCGCAGCCACCAGGTTCCAGCCGAAGTGTTCTTCAGCGCCTACCCTGATGTCACGGTACTGAATATCGTGAAGGCCCTGCCGTGATCGCACCCAAACTGTCCGTCGACGTGCTCGCCGACATCCAGGGGTTCATTACCAGCGGCTACGGACATCTCTCGCAGGCGGCCTACCTTTTCGTTCAATTTCACGATCCCTCACGGGCGCGAAGATGGCTGGCAGCCGTTGCGCCTGTGATCACGACGGCGAAGCCGTGGCCGAAAACGGCGAGCGGGGAGAAGGTGAAACCTGTCGCCACGCTCAACATCGCGTTCACCAACGATGGCCTGGCGGCGCTCGGCGTGCCGCGCGACGTGCTGTGCACGTTCCCCGAGGAATTCCAGGAAGGCATGACCCGTCGGGACCGCTCGAGGATCCTGGGTGACACGGAGGAAAGCGATCCAGCACGTTGGGAGTTCGGCGGCCGCCAGCAGGCGTCGATTCACGCGCTCGTCATCATTCACGCGGCGACGCCCGAGACGCTGGGATGGGCGTGCGAGGAGCAACGGACGCTGTTCGCGCAGTCGGCGGGCGGCGTGGTCGAACTGCCCGAGTGCATGCAGCAGGGGTATCGCCCGAGCGGAGACCACGAGCCGTTCGGGTTTCACGACGGCGTCGGCCAGCCGTCCATCGCTGGGATCGATGGGGACGGCGTGCCTACCGGCGAGTTCATCCTCGGCTACGAGAACCACTACAGCGTGATCACGCCGACGCCAGCCGTACCCGCCGCCCTGGATGCGGGCGCGATCCTCCCGCCGCTCGACAATCCCTACCACGCGTCCGCGCGACTGCGGGATCTTGGTCTCAACGGCTCCTACGTCGTGTATCGAAAGCTCCAGCAGGACGTCGCCGCGTTCTGGCAGTTCGTGAAACGCGAAGCCGATCGCTCCGGCGGCGTGGACGATCCCTGTCGCATGGTCTGGCTGGCCGCACGCATGGTCGGCCGGTGGCCGAGCGGCACGGCGCTCATGCTGTCCTCGGAAGCTGATGACGCGAGCCTTCGCGATCGGAATGACTTCCTTTATCGCGGCGACGCCGATGGATCGAAATGTCCGATCGGCTCACACATCCGTCGCACGAATCCTCGCGACGATGTGAAACCGTATCCGGCGGCCGAGTCGCTGAGCATGTCGGAGGCCCATCGGCTGCTCAGGCGCGCGCGTGTCTTTGGTCCCACGCTTTTCGATCCCACGGTGCTCGCCGATCCGACGTCCGACGCCTGCCGTGCCGCCATCCTTGCGCTCGTCGACGACGGGCGCCCGCGCGGGATTCACTTCTTCTGCGTCAATGCGAGCATCCGGAGCCAGTTCGAATTCGTGCAGCAGACGTGGTGCAACAACCCGCGGTTTGGCGGGCTTCACGACAACAAGGATCCGATCAGCGGCGACAACGCCCGCACGGGCGAGCCTCCGAGTCACATGACGATCCCGGGCCAGCAGCCGTTGCGGACGGCCGCCTTACCGCGCTTCGTGACCGTGAAGGCGGGCGCGTACATGTTCATGCCGAGCATCAGAGCGCTTCGGTTCCTCGCCGCGTTCGGGTAACCTCGCACCATGCGCATCACCTGCGTCGCGTGTGGCCTGGCCATGTGTTTCACGTTCGTCCCGCAGCGACCTGCGGCGCCGCGCACGTTTGACACGGTCATTCAGCTCGAGACCACCTCTGAGGATTCCGCCAACGTGAGCATGGGGGACCTCGATGGGGACGGCGACCTCGACATCGTGCTGGCGAAGGGACGCCACACGCCGATTCTCGATCGCGTGCTGCTCAACGACGGCAAGGGTCGCTTCACGGCGTCGGACCTCGGGCCGATCGCCGACCGCACCTACACGGCGGCGCTCGCCGATCTCGACGGCGACGGCGATCTCGACGTGCTCACCAGCAACGACACGCCCGACAAGAAGCTGGTGTACCTGAACGACGGCAAGGGGCGTTTCACGATCTCGGGTACGTGGGGTATGCCGGCATGGTCGACGAGGAATGCTGCGGTCGCCGACCTGAATGGTGACGGTCGAGTCGATGTCATCGCGGCCAATCGCCCTGGCCCGAGCTTCGCGTGCCTCAACGACGGCAAGGGTCAGTTCACCGCTGCCTGCATCCCGATTCCCGCCGAGTCCGCTACCAGCATCGTCGCCGCCGACTTCGACAAGGACGGCTTCATCGATCTGGCCGTGCCGAGCCGCGACGGCGGCCAGAGCCGCATCTACTTCAACGATGGCAAAGCGGGATTCTCGAGGACCGCGTCCTTTGGGCCTCCGGATGCCGTTGCACGCGTGGCGGCGGCCGCAGACTTCAATCGCGACGGCGCCCTCGACCTCGCCGTCGGCGACGAGAAAGCGAGATCCCTCACGGTGTATCTCAACGATGGCCGCGGTGCGTTCACCGCCGGATTCCGTGTCGTCGACGCACAGACGCCCTATGCAATCGCGGCGGGCGATCTGAACGACGACGGCCTTCCCGATATCGTGTTCGGCTACACGGAAGGCCCGCACGCGATGTTCTTCAACGACGGCACCGGCCGGCAGTTCACACGAACGACGTTTGGCGACAAGGCCGGCGCGGCCTATGGCTTTGCGCTTGGCGACATCAACGGCGACCGGATTATTGATGTGGCGCTGGCGCGGTCGGGGGCGCCGAATGTGGTGTTTGTCGGGAAAAAATAGAGCAAAAACTGTATAAAGACCTCGTGAGCGGGGATCTTCGGGAGCCGGCGGTCTTTATCGTGGACGACGACCCGTCCGTTCGGACGGCGCTCAAGCGTCTGCTGACCTCGGTCTCGGTCAACTGCGAGACGTTCGGGGATGCGCGAGAATTCCTGCAGCGTGCTGAGGAGGACATCACGGGCTGCCTGCTGCTCGACATCCGGATGCCGGGGCTCAGCGGGATCGACCTTCAGCGGACCCTGCGCGAGCGCGGCAACGACCTGCCGATTATCTTCATCACCGCGTACGCGGACGTGCCCCTCACCGTGCGGGCGATGAAGGCGGGCGCTGTGGAGGTACTCACCAAACCCATCGACGAGCACGTGCTGCTGGATGCGGTCTCAGACGCCCTCGAACGAGAGCGGGTCCGGCGGGATGAACGTGAGGAGTTGCGCCGCTGCCGCGAGCGCTTCGAGACGTTGACCGCGCGCGAGCGAGAAGTGATGTCGCTCGTCGTCACGGGCATGCTCAACAAGCAGGTGGCGGACGTGCTCGGCACGGCCGAAAAAACGGTGAAGGTCCAGCGCGGACAAGTGATGCACAAGATGCAGGCCGAGTCCGTCGCCGATCTGGTGCGCATGGCCGATCGGCTCGCACGGAGCTCGAGGCAGTGAGTGAATGAGCGTACTCGCCGCCATCCTCGCTCTCCTGATGGCGGCCGTTATCGTCTGGCTGTTCGCCGAGCATCAATGGCGCAAGCGCTCCGAGGCTGAATCCCAGGCGATCCTGTCATCCGCCTTCGCCGATATCGCCATCCTCGGGCCTACCGGAAGGGTCGAGCGCTGCAATGAGAATTGGGTGCGCGCGGCGGCCACCTCAGATCCGTTCGTCTCGGCGCGGCTCGGCGAACCGTGGATGCTCCCTGTTCCGGTGCCGAACGTCGAGGACCTGGCGCGCATTCGCGATGCGTTTGATGGAGTGGTCTCTGGGCGTACGGCCGAAGAACTGATCGAGTACCGTTGGAACCAAGGCACAGAGTGGCGGTGGGCGCAGCTCCGCCTGCGTCGAATGGGTCCGACGATCCAGCGCGTCGTTGTCGCCCACCTGGACATCACGGCCCGCAAGCGCATTGAAGGCGAGGCACACGCCGCCCTGCAGGAACTGGCTCACATGAACATGCGCGCCGGCATGGGAGAGGTCGTCGCCGTCGTCACCCACGAGTTGACGCAGTCCCTGACCGCCTCGCTGAGCAACGCCCAGGCGCTCAGGCGCATGCTCGCCCAGCCCCGCCTGTCCTACGACGATCTGCCGCCGATCGTGGACGACATCAGGGATGCCAATCGGCAGGCCAGCGACATCCTCAACCGCATTCGATCGCTGATGAAGAAAGAGGCATTCGACACGGGTCCGCTGGACCTCAATGCCGTCGTCACGGACGTCGTGCACGTGTTGTATTCATCAGCTGCGAATGACGGTGTGCTGCTGGTGGCCGACCTGGCTCCGGGGCTGCCGCCCATCATGGGGGATCGGGTCCAGGTGCGGCAGGTCGCGATGAACCTGATCATCAACGCCGTGCAGGCCACGCGTGGTCACCACATCGGCTCGGCGATGGTTCGCGTGAGCACGAGCCGCACGGAGAGCGGCGTGATCCTGGTCGTGGATGACACCGGGCCTGGTATTCCCGAAGAGGCGCTGCCGCGTCTGTTCGAGCCGTACTACACGACGAAGAAAGACGGACTCGGCGTCGGGCTCTCCATCAGCCGTTCGATCGTGCAGTCACACGGCGGATCGATCGAGGTCGCCAACCTGCCGCAGGGCGGGGCGCGATTCGTGGTGCACTTCCCGATCGACTGAGCGCTGGGCCGGCAGGATAACCACGAGCGTCGCCCCGGCGCCAGGCTGGCTGACGGCCATGATCTCGCCGTTGTGAGCGGCGACGATCGAGCGACAGATCGTCAATCCGAGGCCGAGACGATCCCCCCGCGACGAGACGAACGGCTCCTGGATGTCCGCGAGCCGCTCCGGCTCGATACCGGGGCCGGTATCACTAACGGCCGCCCGCACGCCGCGGGAGCCATCTCGCTCGGTGATCACTCTGAGCCGCCGCGACGTCTGCGATTCCATGGCATCGCAGGCATTGCCGATCAGGTTGAACAGGACCTGCTGCAACTGCGCGGCGTCGGCGAGGACCTTTGGCAGGTTCGGCTCGAGGCTCGTCGTGACCGTGACGCCACGGGACATGAGGTCCTCGCGTGAGATGTCGACGACGGTTCGGACGACCTCGTTGAGATCCACCGGAACGTGTGCCCCCCCGTCTTTCTGCAGCAGCGCGTTGAATCTGGAGACGACGGCGGCGGCGCGGTTGTTGTCATGCGCGATTGCCTCGACGATCTCCGCGACTTCCTCGAGGTTGGGCGGTTGTTGGCGCAAGAACCGCCGCGCCGCGCCGGCGTTGGCCAGTGTCGCGGCGAGGGGTTGATTGATCTCGTGCGCGAGCGCCACCGACAGCTCGCCGGCCATCGACACCCGCGAGCGGTCCGTCAGGCGGCGCTGCTGCTCACGGAGTTGCTGCGCTGCCGCTTTTCTTGCGGTGATGTCGACCTTGACGCCCACGATTCGTGCCGGCCGTCCGTCTGTGGTGTACAGAGTCTTGCCCTGCGAGTGGATCCACTTCACGCGGCCGTCGGAACGAACCACCCGGAACTCCACGTCGATGTCGTCGCCGCGCATACCCGCCTCGGTGGCGGCGCCGAGCAGCCCCCGATCATCCGGATGGATGAACGGTTCGAAGGTCGTAGGGGTCAGGGGCGTCCCCCGCGGAATTCCGTACAGATCGTAGACAGTGTCCGACCAGGTGAGGCGTTCGCCGACGATGTCCCACTCCCACCGTCCCAACTGGGCCGCGTCGAGCGCGATCCGCAGTTGCGCCTCGCTGTCACGGGCCCGGGCTTCGGCTTCTTCCCTTTCGCGAACGACCGCCGCCACGGCCATCACCGGCACCCAGGCGACGAGCAGGAAGAGTTGGATGGCATACGCATTCTCCATCGGGGCGCTCGTCACAAACGGGCCCAACCCGCGACCGGTCCCCAGAATGGCGAAAAGGGTGCAGATCAGCATCGAGCTGCTGGCGCCCCACGGCCCGAGGCGCAGGGCAGCGGCGAGTAGGAACGGCAGCGGGGCGTAAACCAGGGCCGGGCGGGCTCCCGGTCCCGGCACGTTCAGGCCAAACACGAACCAGCAGACGCCAGCCAGCCCCCCGAGGATGACGGTTGACTCGATCACCGCGCGGCGCGTCTGGGGCCACCGCTCGACGCGGTCGCCGAAGGCAATCAGGAGCACCGGCACGAGCGTGATCGCGGTCACGGCATTCGAGAAGAACCGCGCCCGCCAGACCGTCCAGTAGTCGGACGCTCCCCAGCCGTTTGCCGAGACGAACGCGGCGTCCGCGAACGACGACACGAACGGCGCGGTGAAGCCGGCGCACGCCAGGAACACCACCATTGCACGGAACGTGTCCAGCGGACGTGTCGCACCAAACCGCTGGAGCAGGACGGCGCCCAGGAGCGCTTCCAGGCAGTTGCTCACGTACCAGCACAGGACCATCCCGAGAGGCACACCGCTCTGGAACTGGACGGCGAGATGGGCCGCCAGCACCGCCGACAGGACCCATTTCCAGGCCGAGCGGTCGGTGAGGGTCAGGCCCGCCAGGAGGATCGCGTTGGGCGGCCACAGGATCGAGACCGGCAGAGGGGGCAGGGTCAGCGCGAACCCTAAACGAGCCCCCAAGTAATAGCCGGCCGCAACAAGGACTGCCGAGCGTATCGCCGTTTGTGTCGACATCTGGGTGAGCGCCCCATTGTTGTCGCGGCGTGGCCGTTCACCTATAGGACCAAGGGACTACCCAACTCAGCCCTTGGTCCTATAGGCGAGGCTGGCCTGTTGCGCGTATGGTTTACGTACAGATACCCCTCTCCCCGGCAGGTCTGTGATGCAGTAGGAGCGCCTTGACCACCACCGTGATCGGCACGATCGTCATTCTGGCGGAGCTCGCCGTGATCGCGGTCTTGCTTGTACATCGGCATCGTTCCCGCCTCGCGGAGGCAGAGTCGAAGAGAAGCCACGACCGATACCGCAGCGTCGTGGATACCCAGACCGATCTGGTCTGCCGCTTCCGCCCGGACGCGACGTTGACGTTCGTGAACGATGCCTATTGCCTCTTCTGGAAGAAGTCGCGCGAGGAACTCCTCGGCAAGAAATTTACGGAGCTGATTCCGTCTGCGGCCCGCGCAGGCGTCCTGGAGCGCATCGGTCGGCTGAAGAGTGGATTCGACGCGCACGAGCACCAGGTGACGCTGCCCGACGGGACGACGGGATGGCACCACTGGATCAATCACGCGATTCTCGACAGCGATGGGCAGCTCACCGAGCTGCAGGGCGTCGGGCGCGACGTCACCGATCGAAAACGCGCCGAGGAGGCGCTGCAGCAGGTCGAGGCCCGCAACACGGCGATCCTGCGCGCGATTCCGGACCTGATGTTCATCGTCGATCGTGACGGGACCTATCTCGATTACCACACCCGCGATCAAACGCTCCTCTTTGCGCCGCCGGCACAGTTCATCGGCCGGAAAATGCAGGAGATCCTGCCCCCGGGGCCGCGGGAGAAACTCGAGCGTGCGCTCGCGCGAGCGAAGGTTGCCGAGACCGTCATCATCGAATACACACTCCCGATGCCACAACCGCGGCACTTCGAAGCGCGCCTGGTGGCGATCGACGACGCCAGGGTGCTCAGCATCGTCCGGGACATTACTGACACCAAGGAAGCCATCGCGCGCAACCGGGAGCTGGCAGGTCGCCTTATTGCCAGCCAGGAGATGGAGCGGACGCGCATCGCGCGCGAGCTGCACGACGGCGTCTGCCAGGAGATGGCCAGCGTGGCCGTGGATCTCAGTTACCTCCGGCAGAATGGGGCGATCACGAGCCCGGAAGCCGATGAGATGGTGCGGTCGATGGAGCGGCGTACGGCGCGCGTCGCCGAGACCCTTCGATTGCTGTCGCACGGACTCCACCCCACCGTGTTGAACCACATTGGCTTGGTCGCCGCGCTGCAGGGCCACTGCGATGAGGTCGAGCGGCAACAGAAGCTGGACGTCACTTTTCAGGCCGACCGAGAGGCGGAGCCCGCGAACCAGCTGGTCGCGCTCTCCGTGTATCGCATCGCGCAGGAAGCGCTGAGAAACTCCGTCCGCCACGCCCGGGCGCGGCGGGTGACGGTTTCGCTCGAACGCACCTCAGGCGACCTGTCGCTGCACGTGAAGGATGATGGCCACGGCTTCGATCCGATTGCCGCCCGGCAGAACGGGGGACTTGGCCTCGTCAGCATCGAAGAGCGCGCGCGACTCGTGAAGGGCACCGTCAACATACAGTCCGACCCGGGATTGGGCACGAGCATCATCGTGCGTGTGCCAGCCGACGTCGTCGACCGGGCGCACGAAAGGGAGGGCACCGGCTCACGTTCGGCAGCGGCTGCCCGCCGCGTCCGCCGGTAGCCGCTGAGTGCCAGCCATGCGCCGACCGACCATTCTCCTCGCCGATGATCACCTGCTCTTCGTCGAGGGCATCGTCCGGATTCTCAAGGACCGCTTCGACGTGATCGGGACCGTGACCGACGGTGGTTTGCTGTTCGACGCGAGCAGCCGGCTCCGTCCGGACGTCATCGTCAGCGACATCTCGATGCCGACGCTGAGCGGCTTCGAGGGGCTGCAGCAGTTGATGGCCGGGCAGACCAGCAGCAGGCTGATCTTCCTGACGATGCACGCGGACGCACAGCTCGTCGTCGAAGCCTTCCGGCTCGGGGCCAAAGGCTACGTGCTGAAGCAGGACAGCGGTGGGGAATTGGTCCACGCCATCGAGTTGGTGCTTCAGGGGCAGTTGTACATCCCGCCGGCACTCTGCGATGAAGTGCTGGCGCTGATGTCGCAGGGAGTGACGCGGCCGGAAGGGGAGGTCGTCACCGGCCGCCGCATCAAGGAGATTGCCCCAACGGTCGTATTCCCCCTACGCCGGCCGACCGATCGCCGGCTGAATTGAGGCGAATCCAGCGATGAGATCGCGCGCGTCGCACGGCGTCAGCCCGAGCCGAGATGTTCTACAATCGGCGCATGCGGCGGCGGCTTCCTCTGACCCCGCACCTCTAACAAAAGGATCGCAGGCGATGAAGAAGCCGGCCCCGGAGCCCCCGGCCCCCCCGCAACTCCGGGCCAAGCCGTTCATGAAATTGGACGACGACCGGGGACGGATCCGTCTCACGGCGCGCCATCGCGAACAACTGATGCGGATCGGCACGCGCCTGCGGCTGCCCGCGCGGATGACGGTTTACGAGGAAGACTCGGCCGCGAACGCCGTGTATGCGGTAACCGAGGGGGCGGTCAAGGCGTATCGCGACCTTCCCAGCGGCAAGCGCAGCCTGTCCGCGTTCCTCTTCGAACGGGACCTGTTCGGCCTCGCGGAACAGGGGCGGTACGTCCACACCGCGCAGACGATCACCGCGTCGACCATCTACCGCCTCCCCGTCGAGCAGCTGGCCGAGATCCTGAGACACGACAGCGAGCTCCAGTTTCAGTTTCTGTTGAAGGTGACGCACGAATTGCGGGAGTCGCACCGGCGCGCCATCATCATCAACAGGAAAGATGCCGCCGGCCGCCTCGCCATGTTCATCGCCATGATGCACGACCGGCAAGCGGAGGGACACGGCCACGTGCGCCTTCCGATGTCGCGCTCCGACATGGCGGCGTTTCTGGGCCTCTCGCTGGAAAGCGTCAGCCGCGCGGCCGCCGAGCTCGAGCGGCGTGGCCTCGTCAAGTTCGAGGGGCGCCACTCAGCGACGATCACCGATCCTGCCCGGATGGCGAAGGTCGTCGCCGCCGTTTGACCTCAGGTTCGGAGCACTCCTACTTTGCGCGCGTCATGGTGAAGACCCCGGTGTACGTGGCGCTGGTGTAGAAGCCGACGAACTCGTTCTCCACTGCGCGCCCGATCCAGTCGTAGGTCCCGCCATCGCGGGCGCCGAGGTCAACGGTCCCTTTGAACATCACGACGCCGCCCACGGCCCGTCCTTCCATCGTGATCGAATACTTGTAGGGCCGTCCGCAGTCCCCTTCGAACACGGCTTCGTAGACGTCCCCCTTCTGCACGACGTTGGCCGAGAGCTTCGCGCACTGCTCCTGGGGCGGCGTCGACGCTGTCGCAGGGTTGTAGGCGCTCCACGTCCCCGTCCACGCGCCCTGACATTCGGCGGCGCTTGCGGCCCCCGCCCGCGTCCCTGTTGGGCATCGCCAGAAACGATCGCCATCAGCAACAAGGTCACCGTTGCAACAATCTTCATCGTTCGCTCCTCTCGCAGAAGCATAGCGGACAACGGACAACGGACAACGGACAACGGACAACGGCACGCGAAGCGACATAATGGCGGCGCATGCAATTGCAATGGATTGACTGGGTCGTCGCGGGCGTGTGCCTGCTCATCTGCTTCGCGCCGGCGCTGTTTTTCGGCCGCCGCGCCAGCAAGAACACCTCGGAGTTCTTCGTCTCGGGACGCGCCGTTCCCTGGTGGCTCGGCGGACTGTCCATGGTCGCCACGACCTTCAGCAGCGACACGCCCAACCTCGTCACCGACATCGTTCGCCGCAACGGCGTGGCGGGGAACTGGGTGTGGTGGGCGTTTGTGTTGACAGGGGTGTCAACCGTTTTCTTCTACGCGAGGTTGTGGCGGCGCTCCGGCGTGATGACCGACCTCGAGTTCTACGAGCTTCGGTATTCGGGGAAGGCCGCGAGCGCGTTGAGAGGCTTTCGCGCGATTTATCTCGGCTTGCTCTTCAACTGCATGATCATGGCGACCGTCAACCTGGCGGCGTGCAAGATTGCGGGCATCCTCTTCGGTCTCGACCGCTGGGAAACCCTGCTGTTCGTGGGACTGCTCAACGTCGTCTTTGCCGCGCACTCCGGGCTCTGGGGGGTGCTGGTGATCGACATGATCCAGTTCTTCATCAAGATGACGGCCGTCATCGCTGCCGCCTACTTTGCGGTCAACGCGCCAGAGGTGGGTGGCCTGGGCGCGCTCATCGACAAGGTCTCGGCGCTGCGCGGACCCGACGGTCTCCAGTACCTCAACGTCCTGCCGGACTTCACGAGCAACTGGGATCTGGCGGTCGCCGTCTTCATCATGCCGATCGCCGTGCAATGGTGGGCCGTGTGGTACCCGGGGGCGGAGCCAGGCGGCGGCAGCTACATCGCGCAACGCATGCTGGCCTCGAAGTCGGAACGCGACGCGGTCGGGGCCGTGCTCTTCTTCAACATCGCGCATTACGTCCTTCGCCCCTGGCCGTGGATCCTCGTGGCCCTGGCATCGCTCATCGTCTATCCGGAGTTGAGCGACATCCAGCGGTCCTTCCCGAACCTCGACCCAGCGCTTCTGGGGCACGACATCGCGTATCCCGCCATGCTGAAGTTCCTGCCCGCGGGGTTCATTGGCCTCATGGTCGGTGGCCTTATTGCCGCGAATTCCTCGACGATCCTCACGCACCTCAACTGGGGCGCCTCGTATCTCGTTCACGATTTCTATCGTCGGTTCATCAAGAACGACGCTTCCGAGCCGCACTACGTCCTGGTTGCGCGTCTGGTGACCGTGGGATTGTTCGTCTGCGCCTCGGGCGCGGTCTACCTGCTCGACACGGCAAAAGACGCGTTCGACATCATCCTGCAGGTGGGCGCGGGCACCGGGCTGCTGTACTTGGTGCGCTGGTTCTGGTGGCGGGTCAACGCGTGGTCCGAGATCGTCGCCATGGTCAGCTCGTTTGTCGTCTCCATCGCCCTGCTGGCCTTGCGGCGCCGAGGCATGGATTTCAGCACCCACGCCGCGTTGTTGATCACGATCGCCGTGACGACCGCCAGTTGGGTGGTGACAGCGTTCTTAGGCCCCCAGACGGATCGCGAGGTGCTGATCGACTTCTATAAGAAGGTGCGTCCGTTCGGACCGGGCTGGGCGCCAATACAGCGGGAAGCCGGCGTCCACGTGGATCCCGGCGCCGACAATATCCCGCTGGCGCTTCTCGGGTGGGTCGCAGGCTGCACAGCGATCTGGAGCGCGTTGTTTGCGGTCGGGAACTTCCTGTATCAGCGCAACACGCAGGCGTTACTCCTGACCGCCGTCTTTGCCGTGAGTGCGGTTCTTCTTGTATACGCCACGCGGGCCTTGTGGTCGGCGCCAGGTCTATCGAGAATGAAGGTCGACTGATGTTCCTGGCGCTCAACGGCATCGAACTGCACTACGAACTGATCGGCGAGGGAGCTCCCTTGCTCTGGCTGCACGGTTTCCTGGGATGTGGTGCCGACTGGCGGCACGTCTTCGGCGAGCCCCCGGTGGGATATCAGCTCATTGCGCCCGACATGCGCGGCCATGGCGCGACCACGAATCCGACAGGCGAGTTCTCGTTCCGCCAGGTCGCGGAGGACATCGCCGCCTTGCTGCGCCACCTGGGTGTGAGGCAAGTTCGGGCGATTGGCGTGAGCGGCGGCGGCATCGCGCTGCTGCACCTCGCGACGCTCGAGCCGGATGCGATTGCCGCTATGGTCGTCGTGAGCGCGCCCCCGTACTTTCCCGAGCAGGCCCGTGCGATTCAACGGCAGTCGTCGGAAGCGATGTTTGGGGAGGCGACGATGGCCCACATGCGCGCGAGCCATAAGTACGGCGAGCCGCAGGTGCAACAGTTGATCGCCCACGCCCGCGACCTCGCGGAGAGTTACGACGACGTGAACTTCACCCCGTCGCTGCTGTCGCGCATCACCGCGAACACGCTGATCGTGTTCGGCGACAACGACCCGTTTTACCCCGTGTCACTCGCGTCCGAGCTGCACGCGGCTATACCGAAATCACGATTGTGGGTGATTCCAGGCGGCGGCCACGCCCCGGTCTTCGGCCCCGACGCCCCCGCCTTCGTCGAGCGGGCGCTGCGGTTTCTACGCCCGGGCGCGGCGACTCCGCCAGGCGACGTCGTGATCCGCGACCGATGACCGCGACGTCGATAACGAGCCACGGATGATGCGGATCAGCTCGCGGGCGCTGTCCGACAGATAGCCTTGCTCGCGGTAGATCATCAGGGTTCTCCGCGGCATCGCGAGCTCGCGTAGCGGGATGCGGGCGAGGGTACGGTTCGCCAGTTCCTGGCGCACCGTGATCCCGGGCACGATCGCGAGGCCGACCTCTTCCTGCACGAACCCCTTGATGTTCTCGAAGCTCCACAGCTCCGCCACCACGCGGCAGCGCGCCGAGTGCTGCTCGAAGAGTCGCAGGATCTTGTCGGCGGTCGCGCTGCACAGGTGATGCAGCACGAACTGCTCGGAACTCACGTCCTTCACCGTCACGACCTCGCGTCCGGCCAGCGGATGTTGTGGCGAGGCGATGCACACCATCTCGTCGCTGTGGACTTCCACCCATTCGAGCTCGTGGAAGGCCGGCACCTCTTTCACGAATCCGAGATCGACCTCGCGGTCGAGCACCTGTCGTGGAATTTCTTCGAGGCGGCTGCGGTAAATGCCAATCTTGATGTCGGGGAAGCGCTTTACGTAGGTGCGGAGCGCCGCCGGCAGTAGATAGACGGCTGCCGCTTCGTGCGCCGCGATGCTGAGGGTGCCGGCCTTCAGACGATTTGATCTCGGCGACCTGCCGCATGGCCTCGTTGCGCAGGGCGACCATGCGCCGGGCGTGGTCGGCGAGGACCTTGCCCGCTTCCGTCAGCGACACCTCGTGGACGTCGCGCGCAAAGAGCGGCGTACCCACTTCCTCTTCGAGCTTCTTGATGCTCTGCGAGATCGCGGGCTGCGTGCGGCACACGCGCTCGGCCGCACGCGTGAACGTGCGCTCTTCGACGACGGCGAGAAAGTGCTCGAGTTGCAGCAGATCCATGGGGCTACCAGTTGAGACCGAGCCGGAACTGCACCTGCCGCGCGCCGATCGCATTCGCCGTCGTCCGGCCGAACGTCGTCGAATCGATGCTCAGCGTGGCGCCGCCGGTGCCGCCGACGATCGGGTTGCGATGGTTGAACGCGTTGATCATCAGCGCTTCGAAGTTGAACGTGCGCGGTCCGCCGAGGCGGAAGGTCTTGTTGATCCCGAGATCCACCGTCCACAGTCCCGGGCCGTAAAGGTACACGTACTGGCCTTGCTGGCCCGGTGTCGTCGGGTACGAGAGGAACTGCGGATTGGCGCGGCCGTCGGCGCCGATCAATTCCTCGTCGAAGAAGAAGAGATTGCCGGCGGGGCCCGAGCGCCCGCTGACCATCTTCTGCAGTTCGTCGACGGTGATGCCGTTGAGGATCACGCCGGAGTCCTGCTGGTTGAGCGTTTGCCGGCCGCTGGTGAGCAGGAAGGGACGGCCGGTCTGGACGCGCGCGATGCCGGAGAACGCCCAGCCGCCCGCGATCGTATCCAGCAGGTTGTTCGAGATGTTGTAGTGGCGGCCCTTGCCGAAGGGCAGCTCGTAGGTCCAGTAGGAGAGCCAGATGTGGCGCAGATCGTACGCCGTCGGGCCCCACTCCGCCTCCTGGTCCCTGAGCGTGCGGAAGTCCTGCGTCAGGTCGGCGGTGACCGGGTAGCGGTTGGTCCGCGCCTTGCCGTAGGTGTAGTTCGACGTCACCGTCAGGCCGCTGCTGCCGTAGCGCTGCCGGTACTGGAGCTGCAGCGCATCGTACTTCGTCGACGAATCGTTGGTGAGCAACCGGGCGGGATTGCCGGCCGCATGCGGGTTCGCCTGGAAGAAGTTGATCGGGTACGGTCCGGGCGCGTCGTAGCCGCGCGAGGCGCACCCGGGCAGCGTGTTGCCGACCATCGCACAGAGATAGACGAAGTTGTTGGCGCCCGCCCCGGCCATCGTGTTCGCAAGGCGACCGGCCTCGCCGTTCTGCAGCTGCGTGATGAACGCCGAGTTCTGGAAGCCGCTCGTGGCCGCGACGGCCGGCCGCGTGCCGCGCGGGCCGAATGCGGTCTCGAAGATCGGGAGGGCGACTTGCCCGGGCAGTCCGTTGTTGGCGAACCCGGCGCGGCCGTTCGCGACGTTGATCTGCAGGTTCTGCTGGGCGCCGCGGAACTCCTGCACGAAGTTGTTCTCGATGACGTTCGTCTCGTTGATGTTGTAGAAACGCCAGAGATCGTTGCCGCGGTTCCCGACATACCGAACCTCGAGGGCGGCATTCCTGCCGACTTCTCGTTGGAACCCGATGGTCCAGTTGTAGATGTATGGCGTCTTGAGGTCGGGATCGGTGGTCGCGAAGCCGCGATTGAACGTGAAGCCCGACATCGGGATGGGGAACACGAACTCGGTCGGCGTGCGGACGAATGCCGGCAGCGGCGTCTGCAAATTCAGCGTGCCGGGCGTGAACGGCGGCAGCGCCAGCGTCTGTTGCAGGCCCGGGCCGTTGCCGTTCGCCGTCTGGAACGGGATCAGCCCCTCGTCGTAGTAGTTGACGCCGAAGTTGGCGCGGTAGACCGACTTTCCGAGGATCGTGCCGAGGATGCCGCCCGGCTTGTCGGGATTCCACGCGACGCCCGACGTTCGGCGCCGGGTTGTAGTAGTCCCCCTAGTATGGATTGGGCGCAGCTCGATCACCGGGTTTGCGACACCGTTGAGCGTGCCTGGCTGGAAGATCGCCGTCGAAGGGCCGAACAGGTGTTCGACCGTCGGTCCGCTGTAGACGTCATTCGCATTCGAGATCGGTCCCGAGAATTCCCATCGCAGCCCAAGTTAAACGTGAGCTGCGGCGTGATACGCCACTGGTCCTGCATGAAGAGGCCGCCGACGTTCTGCTGTTCGCGGCGGAATGCCGGATACAGTCCGTACTCCTTCGTGCCTTCGTCGAGGAAGTAGGTGGAATCGCCTAAGGTGCTGACGCGTCCGACGAGCAGCGCGTAGAGGCTCTGCGCCGTGCCGATGTCGTTGGTGCGCAAGCCGGGGATGTTTCCGGTGTTGATGATGTTGGTCGCGGGATCGCCGGTGCCGAGCCCCACGGTCACGGTGTGCGGCGCCCCGCCGATCGCCTCGTACATCGTCGTGCGGCGGAACGTGCC
Source organism: uncultured Acidobacteriota bacterium (assembly GCA_963762995.1). Lineage (GTDB taxonomy): Bacteria > Acidobacteriota > Vicinamibacteria > Vicinamibacterales > 2-12-FULL-66-21 > JACDCA01. Next base: position 664,306 of record CAVXMQ010000025.1, read on the forward strand.
GCCGAACGTGAACGTGTGGCTGCCCTTTCAGCCAGGTCAGCGTGTTCGAGACGTTGTAGACCGGGTTGTTCCGAGGGATCGGCATGACGTCGTTGGTGATCTGCGGCGACGTCATCAGCGGCAACGTGACGCGCCGGTCGCCCTGTGGCTCGTAGATCGCCAGCGAGTTGCCCGGGTTGAACTCCTCGAAGTTGCTCTGGTACCCGGCCGAGATCGTGTTGAACAGAGTCGGCGAGATCGTCCAGTCGGCGCCGCCGCCGAAGATGTAGTACGTGGAGGTGAAGCCCGCGTTCCACCGCTCGAGCCCCGGATACTGGGGATTGGTCGGCAGGTCGCGGTAATGCAGGTTCAGCACGCCGCGGATCGCGAGCGACGAATTCGCCTGGTAGTCCACGCGCGCGGTCGGATAGTAGTTGATGTTCGGGATCTGCTCGTTGATGAAGCGGAACGTGTTCTGCACCAGGTTCAGCGACGAGAGGCTGCCGCTTCCGAGCGTGGAGTTGACGGTCTGGAACTGCTGGGCGACGAATGGATCGATCGTCGAGGGCAGCCCGTTGGCCCGCGCGATGTCGAGCAGGTTGACGGTGCGCACGGTGTTGTCGGAGGCGTTGTAACGGAAGACCCCGGCCTGTGCTTCCGGCGTCAGCGTGGTACGGTCCTGCGTGTTCTCACTCGGCGAGTAGATCTGTTCGTAGTTCGCGAAGAAGAACAGCTTGTTCCGCAGCAGCGGGCCGCCGATGTTCGCGCCGTACTCGTGCTGTTTGAGCTTGTTCTTCGCAACGCCGGTGGCGTTGTTGACCGCCGAATTCGCATTCAGCTTTTCGCTCTGGATCGTGTCGAACACCTGGCCGCGGAACGCATTCGAGCCGCGCTTGGTCGTGAACTGGACGTGCACGGCCCCTTCGGCGCCCGACTCGGCCGTCAGTCCCGCCGTCGAGATCGTGACCTCTTCGACCGCACCCAGCCGGATCGGCGCAAACACGAAGAAGCTGGTGCCGCCGCTGCGGAAGCGCTGCGAGTTATTGTTGACGCCGTCGAGCGTGATGTTGATCGCGCCGCCCGGCAGGCCGTTGTATTCGCTGTCGCGCGCGCCCGAGCTGGTCGCCGTGCCGGGCACGAGCAGCGCGAAGTTCAGGATGTTGCGGCCGGCGAGCGGCAGCTTCGCGATCTCGGCGTTGGTCACGGTGTTCGCCACGGTCGTCGACGACGTCTCGACGATCGGGGATCGTGCTTCGACGTTCAATTGCTCGGTGACACCCGCCACCTGGAACTGCACGACGACGTCGGTCGAGCTGGCGTCTGCACGAGCACCTGCTGCAGGGTGAGCGGCTGAAAGCCGGTCGCCGTCGCGGTCAGGGTATAGGTGCCCGGCTGCAGGTTCGGCATGATGAAGGTGCCTTCAGGGCCGCTCTTGGTCTCGAAGGTGGCGCCCGTCGCGGTGTCGATGAGCACGACCACGACGTTGGGCAGCACAGCGCCGGTGGCGTCTTTGACGGTGCCCACCACCTGTCCGGTGATGCGCGACTGGGCGCTGGCGGGGGCGGAAAGGCCAGGCCAATGGCCGCGATCAACACGGCGACGGAGATTCGATACATGACTCCTCCCGGCAGCGCGGTGCCGCCGGTGTAATCGCTGATTGGGGGCCATCCTACGCCTGCTGCGCAGGATCGCCCAATTGGAAGCGGTTATAGCCCCATAAGCCGCATCAGCCCCAGCCCGTTGTAAAGTGCCGCGCATGTCACGCCACCGACGACTGCTTGCGTTCACCCTGGCGATCTGTGCCGGTATCGCCGCGCCAGCGGCCCGCCAGCCTCGTCCGGCGGCCCCTGCCCTCGGGGGATTGTCCTGGCGCCTGGTCGGTCCCGCCATGTTCGCTGGCCGTGTGGCCGACGTCGCAGGGGTGCCCGGCCGACCGGACATACTCTACGCCGCGGCCGCGTCGTCGGGTCTATATAAATCCACCAACGGTGGGACGACCTTCGAGCCGATTTTCGAGCGCGGCAACACCTTGTCGATCGGCGCGATCGCGGTGCAGCGCGACAACCCCGACGTCGTCTATATCGGGACTGGTGAAGGAGCCGTTCGCAACAGCATTTCGTTCGGCGACGGCATCTACAAGACAACGGACGGCGGCCGCACCTGGACGCACCTCGGCCTCGAGAAGACGGAACGCTTCGCGCGCATCGTCATCGACCCGGCCAATCCCCAGACCATTCTTGCCGCCGCGCTCGGCCACGCCTTCGGCCCGAATCAGGAGCGTGGCGTCTTCCGGTCGACGGACGGCGGGAAAAGCTGGCAGCGGACTCTTTTCGTCAACGAGACGACCGGCGCCAGCGACATTGCGATCGATCCGAAGGACCCGCGCACCGTCTATGCCGGGATGTACGACTACCTGCGCCAACCCTGGTTCTTCCGCAGCGGCGGCCCCGGAAGCGGTTTGTTCAAGTCGTCGGACGGTGGCGTCACCTGGAAGAAGCTGACCGATCCGGCCCTGCGAAATGGCCTGCCGGGCGCACGACTGATCGGCCGCATTGGCGTCAGCATCCATGCGAACAACCCGCAGGTGGTCTACGCGTTGATCGAGGCCCAGGAAGAGGGCGTGCTCTGGCGGTCGGACGACCGCGGCGAGACCTGGCGCATCGTCAATCGCGAGCGCAGGATCAACAACCGGCCCTTCTATTACACCCAGGTGCGCGCCGACCCGGTGGATCCCGAACGTGTCTACACGCTCTCGGGCTCGTTCAACGTCTCCACCGACGGCGGCCGCACGTTCGGCCCCAGCGGCGGACGGATGTTTGGTGACCATCACGCGCTGTGGATCGATCCGACGAACCCGAAGCGCTTGATCAGTGGCACCGACGGCGGGTTCTTCATCTCCAACGACTTCGGCCGTAACTGGGACTTCGTCAACAACATGCCGATGGCGCAGCCGTATCACGTCGGCATCGACATGGCGGAGCCCTACAACATCCTGGGTGGCTTCCAGGACCACGAGATCTGGCGCGGACCGAACGAGAAGTGGAACCAGGTTGGCGTGAGGGAAGGTGATTGGGTACGGCTGCGGTACATGGCCGATGGCATGTACACGATCGCGGATCCGCGTGATCCCAACCTCATTTACTTCAACGGCCACTTCGGCGACATCACGCGCATCGATATGCGGACGCGCGAGGAACGCTACATCCAGCCGTACCCGCCGGGACCTGCCGGCGGCGGCGCGAACCTCGAAAAGTACCGCTTCAACTGGAACTCGCCGATCCACATGTCGGCGAGCAATCCCGATGTCATCTATTACGGTGGCAACGTGCTCTTCAAGACGACCGAGCGCGGAGAGACGTGGACGGTGATCAGCCCAGACCTTACGACGAACGACCCGGAGAAGCAGAAGTCCAGCGGCGGCCCGATCAACACGGACAACACGCGCGCCGAGTTTCACTGCACGATCATTTCCATCGCCGACAGTCCGAAGGATCCTCGGGTCATCTGGGCGGGGACCGACGATGGGAATCTGCAGCTGACGCGTGACGGCGGAAAGTCATGGACGAACGTGGCGCCCAACATCACCGGCGCGCCGCGCTTTTCCTGGATCTCGTCTGTGGCCGCCTCCGCGGTCGATCCGGCCACCGCGTATGTCACGATCGATCAGCACCGCCTCGACGACTTCGCGCCGTACGTCTTCGCGACCAGCGACTACGGCCGCACGTGGCGTCGGATCACCAACGGCCTTCGCGGCTACGCGCACGTCGTGCTCGAGGATCCCAAAGAGCCGAACCTGTTGTACGCGGGGACCGAGTTGGGCATTTTCGCGTCCTTCGATCGCGGCGCGTCGTGGTCGGACCTTCGGCTCGGACTTCCGCCTCTCGCCGTCGTGGATCTGAAGGTGCATCCGCGCGACAACGATCTCGTCATCGCGACACACGCGCGCGGATTCTACGTCCTCGACGATGTGACGCCGCTGCAGAAGATGGCGTCGAGCGAGTTCAAAGGCACGCTCGCGCTGTTTCCCCCAATGCCGGCGGTGCGTTACACGCCGGCGAGCGACACGAGCGTGCTCGGGAATCGGGCGTGGGTCTCGGCGAATCAACCCTACGGCGTGTTGCTTTCGTATTACCTGCCGGAAGCCGCGACCGGCGGTGTGCAGTTCACCGTGACCGACGGCGGGGGACGCACGGTGCAGACCGTGCGAGGGCCGTCGAATGCCGGTGTGAACCGCGCCGTCTGGAATCTCTCGGAGCGATCGGCCTGCGCGCCGATGTCTGCCGAGGCGACGGCTCCCACCGGCCGCGGACGCGGCGGTCGCGGCGGGGGAGGCACCTGGGTCCGGGCGATCCCCGGCACTTACACCGTGGCGATGAACGCACTCGGGCAGACGGTCAGCCAGTCCGCTACCGTACGCCTGGATCCGCGGATCACGGTTTCCGCAGATGAAATGCGCGACTGGCATCGCGAAGCCACGACCATCGAGCGTACCGACTGCCGGTTGGACCGCGCGGTCGCGGACCTCGCCGCAATCGACCAGGAGTTGACGGCGCTCGAGGGAAAGGCCGACCCGCAGGTCAAGGACCGCGTCGCTGCGGCACGACGCGAGCTGCGTCCGATCGTGCTGGCGCTCCGCGGTGACGCGCGCGACCCAGGACACATCAACTTGCCCGGACGTCTCAACTGGCTGACGATCCAGGTCGGTAACTACAGCGGCCGTCCGACACGCGCGCAATCGGAACTGATTGCCGCCTACGCACAACAGACGGACACCGTCGTCGCTTCGCTCGAAGCGATGAAGAAGGGGACGCTCGCGAGCCTGCGCGCGAAGTAAAATTACCGCCGCCTTCCCGGCAAGCCTGAATGCGAACGCGTGTCCTCCTCGGCGTGATGATCGCGATGGTAGGTCTTGCCGCTGTGGCGAGCGCCGCACAGGCCCCCGCCCCGCAGCGGCAAATCGACGTCGCCGCCCCCGTGCCCCGGTGCTGCGCGTCCGCTGGCCGGACGTCCGGGCGTGATCACCGGGCTGGTCCTCTCTGAGCGAGGAGAGCTGCGAAACGGCGTCACCGTTCGACTGATCCGCCACGGGGAGGTGACACCGCTGACTGGCGGCGCCGACGTGCGCTACACCGAGACCGACATCGACGGACGCTTTCAATTCGATGGAGTGGTTCCCGATTGCTATTCCGCCGCGGTTGTTGGCGATCGGAGTCCGCCGTCCGGAGGACAGCGATTCACCTTGCCGGCGGATACCGGGGTGACCCTGCACCTCGTCACCCGCCAGGCGGCGCGATGGGCGATGGCGCTGGTGGCGCTCTCCATCCTGGTCTACGGTGCGGCGCTGCTGGCCTTCCGCCATCACAACATCGTCCATGTCAACCGGCAGTTGTTGTGGTCGCAGTTGGCCAACATCCGCACGCGTATTCCGCTGGAATCGGATCCGTCGCGCACGCACGAGTCGCAGGTGCTGGTCGATCGCCTGGAGAAAATCTACACAGGGATCGAGGATCGGCTCGGCTGGGTCGAGTGGCTGTTCTGGAGTCGCGGCCGCGAGATTGCGGCGTGGAACAAGCTGCACGAAGTCGAACGGCAGCTGATCGCGTTCCTCGTGCCGGAAGCGCGCGTCATGGAACGCGCGGTCACCGCCGAGGCGAGCTTGCGCGTGCTCGCGTCCCCGCCGGCGGTCGTCCTCGCCGATCGCATTCGCATCACGCTGCAGCAAATCATGGAAGGCACGCAGCACGGCGCCGAACAAGCTCCCGAGCACCTGCTCGACCACTTGAAGCAGCAACTCGCCGAAGCGCTGACGATCCTGTACAACGACAGCGACACCAAGTTCGCCGGCCTCATGGAGTGGCACAACAAGGCCATGTGGATGGTCTACCTGTCGCTGCTCCTCATCGCCGTGCTCGCCTTTGTGCTGCAGCACGAAGTGTTGTTTCTGCTCGGCGCGGCGGGCGGGCTGATGAGCCGCATGGCGCGGTCGCTCTTGCGCGCGGACGTGCCGAGCGACTACGGCGCGTCCTGGACGACGTTGTTTCTCAGCCCGTTGCTCGGGGCGATTTCGGCGTGGTTCGGCATAGCCTTGATCACCTGGCTCACCGAAATGAGGGTGCTTGGCCCGGCGTTCGGCCACATCTCCTGGGATGGCGAGGTCGACGCGGTCCTCATCGCCCTTGCGTTCACGTTTGGATTCTCCGAACGGCTCTTCACGTCGCTCCTGTCGTCGGTCGAAGGCAAACTGGACACCGGGTTGAAGGCGGGCTCGATGCCGCCCGCTCCGGCTCCGGCCCCGGTACCGGTGAAGTCGCAAGACGACGACACGGCGGCTGACGGCACTCGGGCGCGCGAGGCCGGCGGCCGGACTGCCTCCGCGAATCCGAGCGACCTGGCGGTCCGCGACCTTGACCTGGTGAGGGGTGAACGCGTGGCGTTCGTCAGCGACCGGCAGACCCCGACGCGCTCGAAGATCGCCGCCATCGTCGGCGCCGACAACGTCTTCGACGTCGCGCCCGACGGCATCGCTGCGCTGGCGCCGCTCGACGCCGTACTGTTCGAGTCCACGTCCGACTCCTCGCTGACCGTGGCCGGTCTCACGGCGGCGGCCGGCCAGCTGCCGGCCGCGCTGCGCGCCGACGGGCGAGTGGTCTTCCTGGGCCGCACACCGGCGGCGCTCTTCGATGCCGACACCGCCGCGCTCATCGCGGCAGAAACGGTCGGTCCCGCACTCGTCAAGGAGTCGTTTGCGACTGCCGCGTCGGGGATCGTGTCGCAGGAGCCGCCGGCCGCAGTTGGCGGAACCGATCCGGTCGAGTGGATGGCTTCATTCGTCAAGCCCGCACCGGGCGGAGCGGACAGGTAACGCTATGGCGCGACTCGATCCGGTCCGATTGCCCGCCTGCGCCATGGCGCGCGTCATCCTTCACTGGACCGCCGGCGGCTACAAGGCCGGCGCCATCGATCGCGAGCACTATCACGTGCTGGTCGAGGGTGACGGCACGGTGGTGTTCGGCACGCATCCGATCAGCGCCAACGCCAAGCCGCCCAAGGAGCCCAGGGCGAGCCACACGCGAAACCTGAACACCGGGTCGATTGGCGTCTCCATGTGCTGCATGAAGGACGCGCGCGAGCGTCCGTTTTCGGCCGGGCCATTCCCGCTCACCGAGCAGCAGTGGAAGGTGGCGGCCGAAGTGGTCGCCGAGTTGTGCGACCGGTACCAGATCCACGTCACACCCAAGTCGGTGCTCGCGCACGGTGAGGTGGAGGCGACGCTCGGGATCGCTCAGCTACAGAAATGGGATCCGATGGTCCTGCCGTTTGCCCCCGCCACGCCGCGGCCGCAGGTGATGGAGCAGTTCCGCGCCGCTGTGAAGCAGCATCTCTCGACGTTGCGCCCGCCGACGCGGCTTGCTACACGCTGACGCTGCTGTCGTTGATTCACTCGCTTCTCAGCGATTGAATCGGATCGATCCTCGCGGCGCGTAGTGCGGGCACGACGCTGGCCACGAGGGCGACGGCGGTGAGGAGCAGGGTGACGCTGAAGAAGGTGGCTGGATCGACGGCGTTGATCTCGAACAGAAGGCGGTGCATGAAGCGCGCGAGCGCCAGCGCGGCGGCGACGCCGATGGCCACGCCAACCACCGCGAGCGTCATCCCATGGCGGACGACGAGCAGGAGGATGCCGCGTGGAGTGGCGCCCAGCGCCATCCGGATCCCGATCTCGCGCGTGCCGTGTGCCACCAGGTAGGCCATCACGCCGTAGACGCCAATCGCGGCGAGGCCGAGCGCGAGCGCGGCAAACAGGGAGAGCAGGAGCATCGCAAACCGGCGCCGCGCAAGCGAGACCTCCACGCGCGCCGACATCGAGCGGACGTTGTAGACCGGCAGGTCCGGATCCATCTTGCGGATCTCGGCGGTGGCGGGACCGGCCAGCGACATCGGGTCGGCCGAGGTCTTCAACACCACGTTCATCGATCGTGTGGGGAACTGGGTGTGAGGGAAGTAGACGGCGATACGGGAGTCAGTCTCCAGCGCATCCTGCTTGATGCGGCCGACCACGCCGACGACCGACATCCAGGGGCTGGTCGAGTCCGCGCCGCCGAGGCGGATGCGCTTCCCGACGGCGTCCGCTCCCGGCCAGAACTGCTCCGCCATGAACGCGTCCACGACGACGACGCGATCGCTGGTGCGCGTGTCGTGCTCGGTGAACAGGCGGCCGGCGATCAGCGGGATTTCCATGGCGCGGAAGTACTCTCCGCCGACGAACCGTTGATCCGCGTTGATGAATTGTTCGCCGGGCGGCGGCACGCGCCCTTCGATGGTGATCGGGCCCCACGCCATCATTCCGCTCAACGGCAACGCCGAAATGCCGCCGGCCGCCGTCACCCCGGGCAGTTGCGCGAGGCGCGGCCAGAGCTGCCGATAGGATTCGAGCACCGCCGCGCCGTCGGCGTGCCGTGGCGGCGTCAACGTCAACTCCATGGTCAACACACCCGCGGCGTCAAATCCGGGTGGGACGTTCTGCAGGCGAACGAAGCTGCGCACCAGCAAGCCGGCGCTCACCAACACCATCACCGACAGGGCGAGCTCCGCCACGACCAGTACCCGGCGCAGGTTCTGGCCGCGGCCCCATACGGCTCCCGCACCCGACGCCCCACGCGCGTCCTTGAGTGAGTCGTGCAGGTTGAGGGCGCGCAGGCGCAGCGCCGGCGCCAGGCCGAAGAGCAGACCCGACGCCACCGACAGCAGGAGCGCGAAGCCGAGCACGCCGCCGTCGATCGAAATCTCGTGCAGTCGCGGGACACTGGCGGGGCCGAGCACGCGGATACCTTCGAGCGTCCAGTACGCGAGCAACAGACCGAGCGCGCCTCCGGCGACCGCGAGCAGCACGCTCTCGGAGAGGAGCTGCCTGAGGATGCGGGCACGGCTGGCGCCGAGCGCCGCGCGCACCGCGATTTCCTTCTGGCGGTCGAGGGCGCGCGACAGCAGCAGACTGGCGACGTTCGCGCAGGCGATGAGGAGCACGAACGACACCGCGCCGACCAGCACGATGACCGAGGCGCGCACGTCACCGACCACCTGGTCCTTGAGCGGCACGATGCCGAACGTGAGCCCCCCGTTGGGCGGATACAGGCCCGGGTGTTCCTGCCGCAAGCGCGCCGTCAGCGCGTCCATTTCCGCCTGCGCCTGCGCCACCGTCACGCCCGGCCTGAGCTTCGCGAGGATGTTGTAGTCTTCACGGCCCCGGATCTGCGGCGCCTTCGGTCCGAGCGGCAACGGGAGCAGGATTTCGGCGTCTGCCGCAATGCCGAGCGTCGGCATCACTTCGCGCCGCAGCGAGAACGATGGTGGCATCACGCCGACGACCTGGTACGTCACCCCGTTCAGCACGAGCGTGCGGCCGACCGCCGACGGATCGCCGCCGTACCGGCGCATCCACGTCGCGTGATGCAGGATCGCGGTCGGAGCCGCGCCTTCGCGGTCCTCGTCCGCTGTGAAGAGGCGCCCGTGCTGCGGCGTCACGCCCAGCATCGGGAGCATGTTCGACGACACGCGGATAGTGCCGACGCGTTCCGGCGCGCCGTCGCTCGTCAGGTTGGCGTTCGCCCCGATGGCGATCGCCACCTGCTCGAACTGCTGTGTCGTGGTCTTGATGTCGAAGTACTGAGCGGTCGAGAACCAGTCTTCGGTGATTCCGAGTCCCGGAGAGCGATTCCACAGGATGACGAGCCGATCCGGATCCGCGTAGGGCAGAGGGCGCAGCAAGAGCGCGCTTGCCACGCTGAAGATGGCCGTGTTGGCGCCGACGCCCAGCGCCAGCGACAGGATCGCCGCAGCGGTAAAGCCACGGCTCTTGGCAAAAGATCGGACGGCGTAGCGAAGGTCCTGCGTGAACGTCTGGAGCATGGACGTAATCAGGCGAAGTTCTTGTCGTCGGCGGACGGACCGTAGATCGCCGGAACCGTCGCATCGTTGAGGCGCAGGTACACGGTCAGCTGCCCGCGATGGTGGGCGAGGTGGTTGATGGTTTCGCGCAGCACGATGTAGCGCGGCTGGTCCATCACGATCTGGCCGCCGGCGCGCAGCCGCCAGTTCGTCGTCAGCAGATATTCGTCGGTCGTCTTCTTCAGCGACTCCCGCGCCTTGGCGAGGTGGGTGTCGTGCGTCTCGACCAGTTTGTCCATGGCGGGCTGCTGGTATTGGCCCTTCCCGGGCGGTGGGGTGAGGTCCAGTTCGTCCTGGTCGATGACCAGCGTGACCCAGGACATCATCGCGGCAACCAGCCCGGCGAGAGATTTCATCGGCATCGACTTGTCGTGCGGTTTCCAGTCGTCGCGCCCGAGCGGGACGTTCTCGAGGGCACGCCGCGTACGCGGTGCCTCACGATCGAGTTCAGCAAGGAACAACTCCGTCATCTTCATTCCACTACCTCCAG